>CAYUYE010000001.1:0-393829 GCA_964449255.1 uncultured Nitrospira sp.
AGTTCAAGATGGTGCGCAACGGCACCTGTCTCAAGTGTGAGAACTGCGGGGCGACGAGCGGCTGCAGCTGAGCAGGGGGATGGTACCTGCCCCCGGGCGACGATGTCCGAGGCCCTAGCTATCGAGACGGTACGCCAACACTGGCACTCACGTGGTTTTACCTGTGGGATATGGGTTGATCCTCCCGGTCAGGTGTGGGAGGATTACGTCCATTCCACGGATGAACTCGTGATGACCGTGGAAGGCAAGGTCGAGTTCGAGATTGACGGGCGCGCCTTCATCCCAGCGGTCGGGGAGGAGCTCTTCATTCCCGCCCACGTGCGACACTCAGTCCGAAACAGGGGCAACTCAACGGCCAGGTGGCTGTACGGGTACAAGACAGCAGTGCAGGAGAATTCCACATGCCGATAGCGAGTCAGTTGGTCATCGCCGGCCACAGCAAGCCAGGGTTTCTTGCTCAAGTGGTCGGGTTGCTGGCCGAAACTAAAGTGAACATCAAGGCCTTTTCCGCTCCTGAAGTGTCCGGAAAAGGCCACCTTCGGATGCTGGTATCCGATCTGGACCTGGCGCGTAAAGCCTTGCGGGCCGCCAAAGTGAGGTTCCGTGAGGAAACAGCCCTTATCCTCAGCCTCGAGAATCGCCCCGGAGCGTTCTCTGACGTCGCGGAGGTCCTCCGGAAGGCCAGGATCAATATCAAGTGCGGCTATTGCACCCCGTCGAGGGAGGGCAGTCGCGCCATCGTTGTGCTCACCCTTTCTAACACCTCGAAAGCGTTGACGCTCTTGAGGGGCCAGTCCCTGGACGAATTCTAGAGATCGTTCAGGCCTGAAGTTCACGAAGTCACCCTTGTTCGACTGCCCGTTTGGTGGGTCCATTTACTGGTTCCATCATGGTCCTGGCTGGAAACCCTTCGCGACTACTGATCTCGCTGCTGATTCCCCTCTATGTGTTTGGTCTGAGCGCCTGTTCGGGCACCCGCGCTCAAAAAACGAGCTATCCTCCCGGTTACCCCGTTGGGTACGTCGAACGCGGGGAGGCCTCCTGGTATGGCCCCGGTTTTCATGGCAACAAGACAGCCAACGGGGAGACCTACGACATGCACCAGCTGACGGCCGCCCACCGGACCTTGCCCTTGGGGTCGGTCGTCAAGGTTCGTTCCCTGACAAACGGGAGCGAGGTGATGGTCCGGATCAATGACCGAGGCCCCTTCGCCCGGGGTCGTATCCTCGATCTCTCGCTCGCCGGGGCCCAGGCCCTGGGCATGGTTGGGAACGGGACAGATCGTGTTGAAATTCGGGTCATCGAATACCTGGGATCCGGCAATCAGGCCCCGCTGCGGGTCCAGTTGGCCTCGTTCTCCGAGTTGGAACGGGCCCGGGCCATGCTCACCCAGCTAGAGATCTCACATTTTAACGGGCGGATAGTCCAAACCGAGGAACGGGGAGGGGGGGCCAGGTATCGCGTTCAAGCCGGTTATTTTCATTCCGAGGAGCAGGCGGAGGCAGCAGCGCGACGATTAGGAGCCCTTTTTCATCTGGACCCGCTGATCGTTCGGGACGACTTTTGACCGTTGTCAGAGAACTCTTACGCGGCCATTGACAAAGAATTGTCGATCAATAAGTCGCATAAGTCATTGGTTTCATGAATGTTTTTTTGGCTTTCGCGATAGGCTAATTCTCTTGATGCCAAGGGGTGCTTATGCCAGAATTACTACACGAATGAATACCACAGGCCATAAGTCCCAGGCGCATATTCAATTCATCGCCTTCACAACCACCGATTCATCTACTCCTTCTAACCGGAGTTCGGACTCGCCCAAGTCACTGAGCCCGGACGCGCCACAGATCAAGATCAACTAAGCGGGAGGCTCCCCGATGGACGTGCTTGTCCTGCTATTACTCATTGTTTTATCGGCGGTTATCTCCGTGGTCGAGGTCGGATTTTACTCGGTCAACGATACCAAACTACGCGCGGTGGCCGACACGGGAAGCAAGCGGGCCACCATGGCGCTCCGTCTCAGGAGCGATCCCCAGCGGCTCCTGCTCACGATTCTCGTTGCGGATCGCTTGGTCGATACGGCGACCGCCTCCCTCGCGACTATCATAGCCCTGAACAAGTTCGGCAACCAGGGTCTTGGAATCGAAGGGGTCCTGGGTGAGGCGTTTGCCCTGCTGGTGGGTATCCTCACGTTCGTCTTGCTGGTATTCGCCGACTTGGTACCCAAGACGCTGGCCGCCAAGTTCGCCGTGCCGGTTGTCCTGAATATGGCCTATCCCGCCTATGCCGCCCAGCAGTTGCTGAAGCCCATCATGTATTTCGTCGTGCCCCTGATTTATAAGCTGACGGGGGGAAAAGGTCTGAACGTCCCGTTCGTCACGGAAGAGGAACTCAAGATCATCCTGGACGAGAGCAGCAAGAGCGGGGTCATCGAAGCTCAGGAAGTGAAGATGATCAAGAACGTCTTCCAGCTCAAGGACATTACCGCTGAAGATTGCATGACCCCCCGCATCTACATGTTTGCGTTGGACTGCAATCTCCAGCTCAAGGAAGCGCAGGAGCTTCTCTTCAAGTCCAAGTACTCCCGCATCCCGCTCTATGAAGGGACGCTCGACAATATCATTGGCATTCTTTACAAGACCAAGGCGCTCACCGGGTTGGCCCAGGGCCACCATGAGACCAAATTGCGCGACTTTGCCCAGCCGGCCCTGTTTATTCCCCACGTGAAGTCCGCCGACGACCTGATGAAGCAGTTTCAGCAGGACAAGCGGCACATGGCGATCGTGGTCAATGAGTTCGGCGGTGTGATGGGGCTGATCACCCTCGAGGATTTGCTCGAGGAGGTCGTGGGCGAAATCGTCGATGAGACGGACATAACCGAGGAGTTGATCAAACGTTTGGGCAAGAATCAGATCCTAGTTCACGGTCGCACCGAAGTTCGGAAGGTCAACGACTTCTTGAAAGTCGACCTCGGCGACGACGCCGTCACGATCAGCGGCCTCATTCAGCACGAATTGGGGCGTATTCCCAAGGTCGGCGAGGAAATCCATATCGGGAACTGCCGTTTGGTGGTCCACGAGGCAGATCCTCGGCTCATCAAGAGCGTCCAGATCCTCAAAGAAGAAAAGCATCCGTCGCATCCGGAAGTTCCCACTACCGAGCCGGTACCAGCTGTGACCCAGGGCGCCGCTCGCGAGCACTAACCGCCCTCCGTCGGCCGAACTGCCCCCGTTCCGCTCCGTCCGCTCGGCCCAATCACGTTCTGCTCGGGGGCCGACCTCGGCTGCACACCGAGGTCCACCGATAGCCCACAGTCGAGGCCAGGGGCGAAGGAGCTGGCACAGTCTCGCGCCCCGTTGCCTCAGGCTCTACCGCCCAGCCTCCGCCTCCCGGAGATAGTGCTCGAAGCCGTCCTCATCCAGGATCTGCACACCGAGCGACTTCGCCTGCTCCAGCTTCGAGCCGGCCTCGCTGCCCGCCACGACGTAGGTGGTTTTTTTACTGACACTCGAGGCGACGCGCCCTCCGAGTGATTCTACCTTCTTCTTGGCGTCTTCGCGGCCCCACCGAACCAGGCCACCCGTAAAGACGAACGTTTTCCCGTTGAGCGGACCACCGGAGGTCTGCTTGCCTTCGATAGTCACTCCTGAGGCCAGCAGCTTGGCAATGACACGCTGATTGCCCTCTTCCCGGAAAAACCGTTCGACGCTCTCGGAGATTTCCGGTCCAATCTCGTGGATCTGGAGCAATTGCTCCTGGTCGGCCCGTATCAGTGCCTCCAGCGAGCCGAAATGATCGGCCAAGAGCCGTGCGACATGCTGGCCTACCTGCCGGATTCCCAGTCCCAGGAGGAACCGGTCCAAGGGAATGGTCCGCCGCCGTGAGATCGCATCCAAGAGCAAGGTCGCGGAGCGATCGGCGAACCCTTCCAGCGTGAGCAGCTGCTCCTTGCCCAGGTGATAAAGATCGGCCACGTCATGAACCAAACCTCGGTCGACGAGTTGCGCCACGGTCTTTTCTCCCATGCCATCGATGTCGACGGCTGACTTGGATGCAAAGTGCTGCAACCCTCCTTTGATCTGGGCCTCGCAGACCGCCTGCCCCGTGCAATAGTAATAGGCGCCTTCGCGCGCGACTGCCGAGCCGCAGACGGGACAATGGGACGGCATCGTGAAGGGGGTCTGCCGGCGTTCCCCGGGCACCTCGATCCGTTCGGCAATCGCCGGAATCACGTCACCGGCCCGCTCGACCTTCACCGTATCGCCCACCCGAATGTCCTTCCTCGCGACCTCGTCGGCATTGTGCAAGGTCGCTCGGCTGATGGTCACCCCACCGACCTCGACCGGCTTGAGTAATGCCAGGGGAGTGAGCGTTCCCGTCCGACCGACGGACACGACGATATCCTGGACGACGGTGATTTCTCTGCGGGGCGGGAATTTGAACGCGATCGCCCAACGCGGGCTGCGAGACTTGAAGCCCAGTTGGTCCTGCCAGTCACGGCGATTCAGTTTCACGACCATCCCGTCGATTTCGAAGGGCAGGTCCTCGCGGATCTGCGCCATCTCCGCATGTGCGGCGATGACACTGGCGATATCGTCACAGAGGCGGCGCTCAGTAGGGATCGACAAGCCCCACTCCGCCATGGCCTCCAGTTCCGTGGCATGGGAATCCGCTGGAGTACCCGATTGCGCCATGATCTCGTAACAGGTCACCACCAGCGGCCGGTCTGCGGTCATGCGCGAGTCGAGCTGCCGAACGGCTCCGGACGCGGCGTTGCGCGGGTTGGCAAAGGCTTCTTCTCCGCGTTCCGTCATCCGTTTATTCAGCGCTTGGAAATCAGCAAGCCGCATGTACACCTCGCCTCGCACCACCAAGTGGGCCGGCGGTTGTGCAGACGAGCGAAGTTGGAGCGGGAGCGATCGAATCGTGCGCAGGTTGACCGTGACGTCCTCGCCAGTGAGGCCGTCGCCTCTGGTGGCGCCGCGGGCGAATCGGCCATGCTCATAGAGGAGTTCCACGGACAACCCGTCGAACTTGGGTTCAACCGTGTAGGCCACGTCCTCCCGTTCCAACTCGCGTTTGACACGTTTGTCGAACGCCAGGACCTCTTCCGCGTCGGTGATGGAGTCGAGGCTCAACATCGGCCGCTCGTGCGCAACTTTGGTCAGTTCTGCGAGCGGTGCGCCGCCGACCCGCTGGGTAGGGGAATCCGACGTGACCAGGTCTGGATGCGCCGCCTCAAGGTCCTGCAGTTCGCGAAAGAGCCGATCATACTCTGCGTCTGAAATGAGCGGTCGGTCCTTGACGTAGTAGGCGTAGTCGTGCCCCCTGATGACATTTCTCAGCGCTTCAAGTTTGGCTTTGACCTCGGCCTTGGACATCTCCGACTCACATCTTCAGTGGATGAACCGCGCGGCATAGCTCCGGATCTCATGACCGTTCAGCACATGAAATCGTCGCAATCGATCAATGGTCTGCCCGCTGAAACGACCGAGCGGCAAGGGAACGAGCCGTTTGCCGAATCGCCGAGCGACCTGCCGCCATGCCGCCCGAGGTGGCACCGGCGAGACCAAGACAATATGGGGCTCGCGCGAGTGGCAGGATGCGCCCGCGATCAACCGCTCTTCCAGCGTGTGTGCAAACTCAAGCGCAGGATCCGTCCAGATGTCGGGGATCGGCCGTGGTGGATACAGAAACATGGCGCCGCCGTATTGCGACTGCCCGACCCCGGGTCCGACCAAATGTTCCAGAAAATCGGTCGCGAAAAAACACAGCGTCGACTCCTGCTGGTGCTCCGCGTACCAGGTCGACCGCCAGGTGTATCGGCCAGGATCAGCCGGGGTTTCAAATAGAAAGACGACCACTTCGACGTGGCTGCGCGCCGGAGGAATCTCTTTGACATAGATGTCCATGTGCGCGGTCAGCCGCGCCGGCATCTCGCCCGTGCGAACGGGCCGTTGCTTGCGGGGCCAATTGCGCAGGCTCTCCCGCAGGTCGATGCCATCCTTGAGCGAGGTTGTGAATTTGTCGACCTTGGCGAGATCCGCCCCGAGCATGGCCTGCGCCTGTTCGCGGACGTGGCTGGCGAAACTTTCGATCTTGTGGTCCTCCGGTGGCCAGGAACACTGACGATGCGGATTCCACTGGAGCCCCCATCGCCGATGGCTGAGACGCGTGGGCTCCGGTTTTAACGACACGGATCGCCACCGGAGCGGTGGACCCGCCAAGCGATTCTTCGCCTGGACGGTTCGACCATCATCCAAGGTGAGTCGGTCGATCCCGGCCTCCACCTCCGGCGACCACGAGGGCGAGGGAGGGGCAAGTTGCGGCGGCTCATACCTGGTCGCCGTCTCGAGCAGTCGCACCGCAAAGGTGTCGCCGGCAATCTGTTTGGCGGCAATGACCATGGAATAGAGGTCGGGCGTGAGGCGGCGATCGAGCAACGCGAGGTTGCGAACGTATTGCAGAAAGATCTGGAGCGTCTGTGGTGTCACCCAGTTGGCGACCGGCCCCCCGTCCCTCTCCATGGCAGCGCGCCAGCGTTCCCTGGTAGCCAAGAGCAGCTCTTTGATCCCATCGATCGTCAGATGTCGGTCCGAGCGGAGTTCCGCCCGACGCTGTTCGTACAGTTCCGTCAGGAAGGGCAGTTCACCGAGCACGAAGTACAACGTGGCGGGTGTCACGGTAGCCAGTGACGGGACCGAAGCGGATTCGGGTGGGTCGTATGGCGCCCGAAGCCGGTAGGCATCCCGCAGCCACGGCCAATCCGAGGCCGGACAGAGGCAAAGAATGCGTTGAGACTCCAACTCAAGTTCATGCAGCCGGAAGGCCATCCAGGCAATCCGAGAGGCTCGTTGGCTCGCCGGTTGCGGGGCTGGAGCCACGGACATGAGCGCCGCCGCGTAGGCTGCCACCGACACTTTCTTGAGGGCGTATGGATCAGGCGTCACGACCGGCGAGGGCTCGAACACGGCCACCTCCCGATCAATATAGGCCCGTGGGATCCCCTCACTCATGGCGCCGCGAATGGCCATCACCACCGGCTGACAGGGATCCACCGGCACAAAATTCACCTGCGGGCGCCCGTCTTCATCGGGCGGCTCTTCGAGCCAGACGAGCTGGATCTGTGGCAAGGCGTCGATCGCCCGTTCGAGTACCGTTTCGAGCGAGGGCGGCAACGGAACCGCGACGCAATCCCACTGGGCATCGCTCAAGCGTTCCCGCACCTCCTGGGCCATATCGCCACTCCCGTGAATGATCGGCAGTACGGTGATGCGCGAAGACAGTTGGAGGGCGTCGTCGACAGCGGGGCGCAGCGGGGTCATCGATCCGAGGGACGATCAGGGTGAAGCGGATCGTCACTGCCAAAGAAAAAGTCGCCCAATCCGCGTGGGAGCGCCTGGTCTCCAAGGGCGCGCGTGCGGCGCCGGGCCTGCGCCTCCAGATCCAAGGCCTCGTCCCCAAGAACCTTGCTGAGCGCCTCCCGCCAGATGTCGTCCCGCGACAGGGGATGTGAGGGGTCCTGCGCCAATCGCTTCAGCGCGTATTGGAGCAGATGGATGCCGTCTCGCACGGAGTATTCGAGATTGAGTTGATGGGCCTGCTGGAGAAAATCTACGGTGAGCGCCAGCAATTCGGCCGAACTGAAGGGCAAATGGTAGCGCAGGATAGCCAATTCGTCCTCGCGCCGCGGGAACCCCAAATTCAGCGTAGGTTGCAGGCGCGACAGGATATAGTCCGGCACCTCGTAGGTTGAGGCATCCTCGTTCATGGTCACGCAACAGCGAAAGTCAGGGTGGGCATCGATCAGGATTCCAGCCACGATGGATTCCACACAACGCCGATGGTCGAGCAGGCTCGCGAGCGAGGCCCAACTCTTCTCGTTCATTCGATTGCCCTCGTCGAGCACACAGACTCCGCCGGTCAACATCGCCGTTACCAGCGGGGAGGCGTGATACATGATCGTCCCGGACTGCGCCAACACAGGAGTGATGAGGAGGTCTTCCGGTCTGGTGTCGGCCGTGCACTGAAACACATAGAGGTCCTGTTTTCGGTCGCGGGCCGCGGTCATGGCCAGGGTGGTTTTGCCGATCCCCGGAGGGCCAGTCACGCGCGGGGAGAGCGGCAGATCACGCGGATCGACGACCAGCCAACAGGCCAACAGTTGTGTGAGTACTTCCCGGTCGCCGATCCACTCTTGACCGCGAGAGAGCGACTGGGCGAGGTGGAGCGCCACGCCGTCGATGTGATGAGTTCGTTGGGAAGGGGTACTCGACATGACCGTCCGGCGTGAACGCGCCGCCAATCAGGGCCGGCGACTGGACCGTAACATAGGCCCTGGCAGCGGTCAAACCGCCCGTAACCCCCTGTGACGCTTTGACTTTCCACGGATGGCCGACTATTCTGTACAGCTTATCAGACTGAGGGATCGGCTACTTTCTGGCAGAACAGCCTGCCCCTGGTTGGGTCGTGCGGCATATCGGACGGGCGGCTGCCCGCAGAAAGGGATGGAGCGGCATGAGGGTGAATTTCAGCAAGGTGAACGGTATGGGCAAAGTCATCGGATGCACTCTCGCCCTCACCTCTGGTTTCTTGGCGATGTCCGGTTGTGTCCTCAAGGAGACCCATGAGGCCGAAAAAACCCGGGCAGTGAACTTTCAGCGGCTACTGGCGCAGGAAGAGAAACGGACCGCCGAACTGGATAGCGAGCTCAAACGCATCAAACGGGACGCCGCGGACTATGAAGCCCGTAATCGCGAACTGACCGCGCAAGTCCAGACCGCGCGTGAGCAGATGGCGCGCGTGCAAGAAGAAAGCGATGCCCTCCGGGAATCGATTGCCCTGCAGCAAAAGGCTCAGGAGCAGATGAAACGGGCAGCAGTCCCCATGCCGACCCCGGGTCCATCGTCGCCATCAGGGGGCAGCAAACGCAAACCCGCTGAGAAACCCGCCGAGGCCACGCCGAAGGCAGACCTGTCGCCCACGCTTGATCTGAAGCTCCCGGATACGCCATCGTCCGGGGACACCCCGTTCACCACCAAACCGGAGGTTCTAGCCAAGTCCGATTCCCTCCTGGCTTCCGCCGCCAAGTCGGATACGGCCATCCAGCAGGGCAACCGGAAGGCAATCCGCCACGAGGTGAAGCCCGGGGATACCGTCTACCGGCTCAGCCGGCGGTACGGCGTCACGGTCGAGAAGATACGCGAGTGGAATAATCGACAGGACGATCTGCTTGAAGTGGGACAGAAAATCATCGTGGGGTTTGAGTAGCGGTCACGAAGATGGGCACGCCTGAGTATTCCCTGTCTCTCGACGAGTTCCGCGCGCTGGCGGGCCAGGGCAACCTGATCCCCCTGTACCGGGAAATTCTCGCCGACTTTGAAACGCCGGTCTCGGCGTTCGCCAAAATCGACCACGGTCCGACCGCCTATCTCCTGGAGAGCGTCGAGGGACGCGAGAACTGGGCCCGCTATTCGTTTCTCGGCAGCGGCTCTCCCGTGACCGTTCGGGAAGATCGCGGAGCGGTCGTCATCACGGAGGGCACCCGTACGCGCCGTCTGTCGAAACAGGGCGACCCGCTGAACCTCCTACGCGAGCTGATGGCCAAGTACCGTCCCGTGGATGTCCCGGGCTTGCCAAGATTCATCGGAGGCGCGGTTGGCTACGTCGGCTACGACACGGTGCGCGCGTTCGAAGAGATCGGGTACCGCCGGAAAGAGGGGCTGGGGGTTCCGGAGTTTGCCTTCCTGATCACCGATACGTTGGTCATCTTCGACCGTGTGACCCAGACGATCAAGGTCGTGGCCAATGCACATGTACCCAACGGGCGCCAGGCGGCCGTCAAGAAAGCCTACAAGGACGCCACAGCACGCATCGAGCGTATTATCGCCAGGCTCCGCCGGCCATTGAGACGCGCGCGCCCCAAGTCCCGGCGCACGGCGATTTCGTTCACCTCGAACATGAGCAAGGCGGATTTTGAGAAGATGGTCACCCGGACACAGGAGTACATCCGGGCCGGCGATATCGTCCAAGCCGTCGTCTCCCAGCGGTGGGAGACCAACATGCAGGCTAAGCCCTTTGAGTTGTACCGCGCGCTTCGGGTCATCAATCCTTCTCCGTATCTGTATTACCTACGGATCGGCGGGGTGGAGTTGGTCGGGTCCTCACCCGAGATCCTCGTACGCTGCGAGGACGATCAGATTTCACTGCGCCCGATCGCCGGTACCAGACGGCGGGGAAAGACGCCGGAGGAGGATCGCGCCCTCGCACAGGAGTTATTGGCAGACGAGAAAGAGCGGGCCGAACATGTCATGCTCGTCGATCTGGGACGTAATGATCTCGGTCGCGTGGCCAAGCAAGGCTCCGTGCGCGTGGACCACCTCATGCAGATCGAGCGTTATTCGCACGTCATGCACATCGTCTCGCACGTGCGCGGTGAGCTGGCCCCCGAGAAGGACGCCTATGACGTCTTCCGCGCGTGTTTCCCGGCCGGCACCGTCTCCGGGGCACCGAAGATCCGCGCCATGCAGATCATCGAAGAATTGGAACCGACGCGCCGCGGCCCCTATGCCGGAGCGGTCGGCTATGTCAGCTTCTCAGGAAATATGGACGTCTGTATCAACATCCGCACCGTCGTCTTGAAGGGCCGACAGGCCTACATTCAGGCGGGGGCGGGCATCGTGGCCGACTCGAACCCGGAGTACGAGTACAAAGAAACTTGCAGCAAGGCGCGTGCGATGATGAAGGCGATTGAAATGGCGGAGAAGGGGTTAGAGTAGGAACGCACACATGGCAGATAGCGAATGGCTGATCGCAAGAGGATGGATTGTCGCGAATCCCGCTTGTACCTGCAGCCATCGGCCATAAGCTCTCATTGCAATCATGCTACTTGTCATCGACAACTACGACTCGTTTACCTACAACCTCGTCCAATATTTCGGCGAGTTGGGGCAGGATGTGCGGGTCTACCGCAACGACAAGATCACGGTCGATCAAATCGCCTCGATGCGCCCGGCCCGCATCGTGATCTCGCCCGGCCCTTGCACACCAAAAGAAGCCGGGGTGTCGGTCGACACCATCAAGCAATTTGCTGGGAAGCTGCCCCTGCTCGGCGTGTGTCTGGGTCATCAATCACTGGCCGTGGCCTTCGGGGGCGAGGTGATCCGTGCCCCCCGGCTAATGCATGGCAAAACCTCCATGATACGCCACGACGACAAGACGCTCTACCACGGGCTTCCGAATCCCTTCGAGGCCACGCGATACCACTCGCTGATCGTCAAGCGGGAGAATCTGCCTGCCTGCTTCGAGATCTCCGCTGAAACGGCCGAGGGTGAAATCATGGGCATGCGGCACAAAACCCTCGGCGTCGAGGGCGTGCAGTTCCACCCGGAGTCGATCCTCACCACGGCGGGAAAAGATCTCTTGCGGAACTTCTTGAAGCTCTAGCCGACAGCCGTACGCTGAACGTGGCACATGATCAAAGACTCCATCGCCAAACTGGCCGACGGCACCGACCTCTCGGAAAAAGAGGCTGAAGACACTATGCTCGGCATCATGGACGGGCAGGCGACTTCGGCCCAGATTGCCGCCTTTCTGATGGGGCTGCGCGTAAAGGGTGAAAAGATGGAGGAGATCGCCGGGGCCGTTCGAGCCATGCGGTCCAAGGCGACCAGAATCCGACTCGGCGCCTCAAAGGTTGTGGACACCTGCGGCACCGGCGGGGACGGAGCCCATACATTTAATATCTCCACGACGGCCGCGTTCGTCGTGGCGGGAGCCGGCCTCACGGTCGCGAAACACGGCAATCGATCCGTCTCGTCGAAGTGCGGCAGCGCCGACGTCCTGAGCGCGCTGGGTGTCAAACTGGATCTGCCGACTGATCGGGTCGCAGATTGCATCGACCAGGTCGGGGTCGGGTTCCTCTTCGCTCCGCTCTTCCACGGCGCTATGAAACACTGTGCGGCTCCTCGGCAGGAGTTGGGCATCCGCACGCTCCTCAACATCCTCGGCCCGCTGACAAACCCTGCAGGTGCGTCCCTCCAGGTGGTCGGCGTGTATGACGAACGGTTAACCGACCTCCTGGCGCGTGTGCTCGTCCACCTCGGCACACAACATTGCTTCGTGGTTCACGGGATGGATGGGCTGGATGAGGTGACCCTGACGACCAAGACCAAGGTGAGCGAAGGAAAGGCCGGTGTCGTCACCAGCTACGTCGTCGACCCGAAGGATTTCGGGCTCGACCCTGTCGCGATGAAGGAATTGAAAGGGGGCTCAGCGGAGGACAATGCCCAGATCACCCGCGAGATCCTCCAAGGCCGCAAGGGACCACGGCGAGATATCGTCTGTATGAATGCGGCCCCTGCGTTGGTAGCCGGCGGCCTTGCGAAAACGTTACGGGATGGGTTCCACTTGGCTGGCCAAGCGATCGACTCGGGAAAAGCCATCGCCAAGCTCGACCAGCTGATTACCTTCACGCGGAAGGCCACAGCGTGATTCTCGAGCGCATCCTTGAACACAAACGGGCGGAGCTCCGGCACAAACAGAGCCGGGGCTACCTGAGCGAGCTCAAGGCCAAGATCCGTGATGCCGGACCTCCGTTGGGGTTTGGAGACAGCCTCGACGCCATGAGGTCGGCGCAGGCGCCGGCGCTGATTGGCGAGGTCAAGAAAGCCTCGCCCAGTCTGGGTTACCTTCGTCCGGAGTTCGAGCAGCAGTTCGATCCGGTGGGGATCGCCGAATCCTACCAGAGCCATGGCGCCGCCGCCCTGTCGATCTTGACGGACCAGGAATTTTTCAAAGGGAGCCTCGAGTACCTCCGCCAGGTGAAGGGCACCGTCCGCCTCCCTGCCCTGAACAAAGAGTTCATGGTCGGGGAGATTCAATTCTACGAGGCGCGGGCGTATGGAGCCGACGCGGTGTTGTTGATCGTGGCGGGACTCGAGCGCCGGCAACTCATCGATTTCCATGCGTTGGCCAAGGAGCTGCGGCTGGACGTGCTGATCGAAACCCATCACGAGCGGGAGCTTGATACGGTATTGGAGCACCTCCCGGACGCACGGCTCATCGGCATCAACAACCGGGATCTGAAAACATTTTCCACCGATCTCGGGGTCACGTTTCGATTGGCCAAGCGCATACCAGCCGGGAAACTCATTGTCAGCGAAAGCGGCATTCACAAGCGGGACGACGTACAGCGCCTGTTAGAAGCCGGCGTGCACGCCATGCTGATCGGCGAATCGCTGATCCGTGCCGATGACCGGGCGGAAAAAATACGCGAACTTCTCGGCCGGACCGACGAACGGGCCCAGCGCTAGTCTGCGAGACGACGGATGACGGCGATCAAGATCTGCGGCATCACAAACGAGAACGACGCGCTGGCCGCCGTGGACGCCGGCGCAGACGCCCTCGGCTTCATGTTCTACCGCAAGAGTCCGCGCGCCGTGGAGCCCAAGGCGGTGAAGGCGATCGTGGCCCGGCTCCCCCCGTTCGTAATCCCCGTCGGTGTGTTTGTGAATGAGGAAGCCAAGGTCGTGCGCGATCTCATGGATGAATGCGGTCTGGTGCTGGCCCAACTCCATGGTGAGGAATCAGCCGCCTATTGCGAGCAACTGGGACGTCCCGTCCTCAAGGCTTTTCGATTGAAGAACAAAACCACCTTCCTGGCTCTGGCCGAATATCAGGGGCGGGCAGGGGTCCGAGGGTTTCTGATCGACGCCTACAGCGAGGATACCTATGGCGGGACGGGACAGGTGACGGATTGGCCCTTGGCCGCGCAGGTCGCGAGGACCTCGCGCATCCTCCTGGCAGGCGGCTTGACCCCTGAGAACGTCGGGGCGGCGATTCGCGCCGTCCAACCTTACGGCGTCGATGTGAGTAGCGGCGTGGAGCGCGAGCCTGGTCGGAAGGACCATGAGAAGCTCCGCGCCTTCATCCAGGCCGTCCGCCTTGTATCCGCCTAGGGTGCCATTTATACTTCGCCAGGGTTTACGCCGCTTATGAAACGTATACCAGACGAACACGGACGATTCGGCCCCTACGGAGGACGCTATGTCCCCGAGACCTTGATGCCTGCCTTGCTCGACCTTGAACAGGCGTACGACAAGGCACGGAAAGACAAATCATTCCAGAGTGAATTTCAACGTTACCTTCAAGAATATGTCGGTCGCCCGACGCCGCTCTACTTCGCCGCCCGGCTCACGAAGAAGCTCGGGGGTGCCAAGATCTACCTGAAACGCGAAGACCTCTGCCACACCGGCGCACACAAGATCAACAACGCGATCGGCCAGGCGCTCTTGGCCAAGCGAATGAAGAAACCCCGGGTGATTGCCGAGACCGGAGCCGGCCAACATGGCGTGGCCACGGCGACCGTCGCCGCGATGTTCGGCCTGCAGTGTGAAATCTATATGGGCACGGAAGACATGCAGCGGCAGGCGCTCAACGTCTTCCGCATGCGGCTCTTAGGATCAAAAGTCACCGGGGTCGACGCGGGCAGCCGCACCTTGAAAGATGCGATCAGCGAGGCGATGCGCGACTGGACGACCAATGTACGGACGACTCACTACATCCTGGGGTCCGTCTTGGGCGCGCATCCCTATCCGATGATGATTCGTGATTTTCAGTCCGTCATCGGACGAGAGGCCAGGCGTCAGATCAAGACGGCGGAAGGGCGATTGCCGGATCATCTTGTGGCCTGCGTCGGGGGCGGGAGCAATTCAATCGGGCTGTTTTACGAGTTTTTGAAGGACCGGCGCGTCCAAATGACCGGCGTCGAAGCCGGGGGCTTGGGCATCGCCAGCGGGAAACATGCCGCGCGATTTTCCGGCGGCCGCCCCGGCGTACTCCAAGGAACCATGACCTACTTGCTGCAGGACGACAACGGCCAGATCAATCTGACCCACTCAGTGTCAGCCGGCCTCGACTACGCGGCGGTCGGCCCGGAACATGCGCTATACCACGATCAGGGACGCATTCGTTACACGTCGGTCACCGACGATGAGGCCCTGGCGGCATTCGATCTACTTGCCCATGAGGAGGGGATTGTGCCGGCGTTAGAGAGCGCCCACGCCATCGCCGAAGTGGTGAAGCTGGCCCCCACCATGAAAAAGGGGCAGATCATCCTCGCCAACCTCTCGGGACGCGGCGACAAAGATGTGCAGCATGTGGCGCGGTTGAGAGGAGTGTCCCTCTGATGAGCCGTCTCGCTGCCACCTTCCAGGCACTGGCCGCCAAGGGCGAGAAAGCCCTGATCACCTACATCATGGCAGGCGATCCTTCGCTACAGGAAACTGAACAGCTCGTGTTGGGTCTGGAACAATCGGGAGCCAACATCATCGAATTGGGCGTGCCCTTCTCCGATCCAATTGCGGACGGCCCTGTGATTCAACAAGCAGCTGACCGTGCACTCAAGAGCGGCACGTCGCTCCGAACGATCCTCAAGATGGTACGGGGCTTGCGGACGCGCACCCAAATTCCCTTGGTGTTGATGACCTATTACAACACCATCTACGCCTATGGGGAGGCGGCCTTTTGCCGCGACGCGGTGCAGGCCGGGATTGATGGCGTCATTGTGCCGGACATGCCGAAGGAGGAAGCAGGGCCGCTGCAGGCCTTGGCGGAGCCCGCCGGCTTGGATGTGATCTTCTTACTGGCGCCGACCAGCACGCCCAACCGACGCGCGTCGATTGCACGCATCTCACGCGGCTTCGTCTATTATGTGTCGCTCACGGGGATCACCGGCGCACAGCTCAAGGATATGGGGAATGTCGACGAGAACGTCGCCCAGATCCGGCGGGTGTGCAAACTGCCCATCTCGGTCGGGTTTGGAGTGGCCACCCCGGAAGACGCAGCCCGCGTCGCCAAACTGGCCGACGGGGTGATTGTCGGCACGGCCATCGTCAAGCGCATCGCCGAGCATCAACAGGACCCTGGCATGGCAGGGCGTGTCGGAGAGTTTGTTCATTCCCTTAAGACCGCGATGCGTCAATCCGCGGTCTCTCCAGCCTAGATTGCGCAAAACTGCTCCTTATCCTCCTACCGCCCTCCAATGCACCACTCGACACGAGTGCGTCCCCTTTGAGGGATCTCACCATCAGGACGATGTTCCGGAACGTAGGATGCGGAGCTAGACGAGTTGGCCGTCTTCCATCTGGAGGATGCGATCGGCCTGAGCCGACAGTTTCGGATTGTGAGTGACGATGATGAACGTGGTGCCGCGACTGCGGTTCAACTGGCGCATGAGGTGAAAGACCTCGTCGCCGGTGTGGGTATCAAGATTCCCAGTCGGCTCGTCAGCCAGAACGAGATCGGGCTGTTGCATGAGGGCACGCGCCACAGCAACGCGCTGCTGCTCGCCGCCCGACAGCTCCCCAGGCTTGTGCTGCAGCCGATCCCCAAGGCCAACTTCCCTGAGCAAAGCCGCGGCCTCGGCCTCGACTTGTGTGTGAGGTCGACCCTGAATAATGGCGGGGAAGCAGGCATTCTCCAACGCCGTAAACTCCGGCAGCAGGTGATGGAATTGAAAGACGAAGCCGATCTTGCGGTTGCGAAACAAGGCTTGCTCCTGCTCGGTCATCCGAAACAGATCCTGGCCATCAAAATAGACGGTCCCGTTCGTCGGCTTATCGAGCGTCCCCAAGATGTGCATGAGCGTACTTTTCCCGGCCCCCGACGCCCCTACGATCGCAATGAACTCGCCGCGTTGAATTTCGAGATTCAATCCGCGCAGAACGGTGAGCTCCCGCCCGTTCATTGGAAACGTCTTCGTGAGGTCAGTAACTTTGATCACGTTCGGCCTCAGGGCTCCCGTCACTCATACCGCAAGGCGGCGGCTGGATCCATCTTCGAGGCCTGCAGCGAGGGGAAGACGGTCGCGGCGAAACTAATCAGAATAGCAGTTGCGGACACCAAGACCACATCCAACGCCTGGACATGCACCGGGATCTTAGCGATGTAGTACACGGTCGGATCGAACGTCCAATAGTGCTGAATAAACCAGAGAAAGGCGTAGCCGAGGGGAACGCCAAGGATCGTGCCGGCCAAACCGATAATCAGCCCATTCAGCATGAAGATCCGCATGATGGCTTTCCGGGTCGCACCCATCGCCTTCAGGATCGCAATTTCCCTCTGTTTTTCCGTCACAATCATCGTCAACGTACTGACGATGTTGAAGGACGCGACGATGGTGATCAGCACAAGCAGGAGATACATCATGGTCTTCTCCAGCTTGAGCGCTGAAAATAAGTTACGGTTCAACTGCATCCAATCCCTCGCCGAAAACGGAAAACCCAGCGCATGCTCGATCTCGCGGGCCACGTCGGCGGCCTGGAAAATATCGGTGACCTTCACTTCGATCCCGGTGACCGTCTGGCCGAGGTTGAAAAATTTCTGCGCCTCCTCAATGGCAATGTAGGCGAGGGACGAGTCGTATTCGTACATGCCGGACTCGAAGAGGCCCACGACGGCAAAGGTCCGGATTTTCGGGGTGATGCTGACCGCGCTCACAGGGCCGACGGGGGACACCACATTGATGACGTCGCCGACGAAGGCGCCGAGTCGCAGTCCGAGTTCCTTCCCGAGAATGATGCCGGGCTTTGCAGACTGCTCCATCTGCCCCTCGGTTCCCGACGGCACTGAGACGACCATGGGCTTGAGCAGATCTTCCAGCTTGCCGATCTTGAGGTTGCGGCCCAGTTCGGTCACATGCCCCTCCCGCTTGGGGTCAACGCCGCGGAGGACAATGCCTTGCACACCCGCTTGACTGCTCAGCAGGACCTGCTTGTAGATGAACGGCGTCGCCGCCACGACCTTCGGGACCTGCTCCACCCGCTGCACGAAATTCTCGTAATCGCCGAGACCGTCCTTCGTTCGGTCTTGCACGATGATGTGGGAGGTGGTGCCGATGATTTTGGCCTGCACGTCTTCTTTGAACCCGGTCATGATCCCAAGTGTCCCGATGAGGGCCGCCACCCCCAGTGTGATGCCGGTCACGGACACGAAGGTATTGAGTGAAATGGTTCGTTGCCGGCGTTTGGCTCGGAGGTAGCGTAGGCCGATGAAGACCTCGTAGGGGAGTTGCACGCCTATTTCTCCGGCCGCAATTGCGGGAACAGAATGACGTCCCGGATCGAGGCTTGGTTGGTCAAGAGCATTACCAGCCGGTCGATCCCGATGCCTTCCCCGGCGGTCGGAGGCATGCCGTACTCCAGCGCCCGCACAAAGTCTTCGTCGAGGTAGTGGGCCTCGACGTCGCCGGCCTCGCGCCTGGCCACCTGGCCTTCGAACCGTTGGCGCTGATCGATGGGATCGTTGAGCTCCGAGAACGCATTGGCGATCTCCCGCCCCCCGATGTACAGCTCAAATCGGTCGGTGAGCGACGGGTCGTTGTCCTTACGACGGGCCAACGGTGACAGCTCAATAGGGTAATCGGTAATGAAGGTCGGCTGGATCAATTGTGGTTCGACGGTCTCCTCGAAGATCTCATTGATAATCTCATAGAGTTCGGCCTTAGGATCGACGGAGAGACCCAACTGCTTGGCGGTATCCAGGGCGCGGGGCTTGTCCGCAATCGCCTCGGGAGCAAGTTGATTCACCTCGAGGACCGCCTGCCGGTAAGACCACCGCCGCCATGGAGCCGCCAGACGAATCTCCCGCCCCTGATAGTCGATGGTCGTCGTTCCCAATACGGCGCTTGCCAGAGAGGAAATCATGTCCTCGGTGAGAAGGATGAGGTCGTTGTAGTCGGCATAGGCGGTATAGAACTCGAGCATCGTAAATTCAGGATTGTGAATCGTGGAGATGCCCTCGTTCCGGAAATTTCGATTAATTTCAAAGACGCGTGGGAACCCGCCCACGATCAGCCGCTTCAAATACAGTTCCGGCGCGATGCGCATGTAGAGATCGACCCCCAATGCGTTGTGATGCGTGACGAAGGGGCGCGCCGTGGCCCCGCCGGGGATCGGCTGCATCATCGGCGTTTCGACTTCGAGGTAACCGCGCGTGGTGAGATAGGCCCGAATCCCAGCGATGATTTTACTCCGGGTGACGAAAATCTGCTGCACTTCGGGATTCGCGATCAGATCCACGTAGCGCTGACGGTACCGCATCTCGACGTCGGTCAGTCCGTGCCATTTTTCCGGAAGTGGGCGCAACGCCTTGCTCAAGAACGTGAGCGCCTGGACCTCCGCCGTCAGCTCATTGGTCTTTGTCCGGAACAGTTTGCCCGCCACACCGACCCAGTCGCCTACATCAAGTTCTTCAGCCAAGCGATGGCCGTCCTCGCCGAGGATATCTTTCTTGAGATAGACCTGCATCCGATTGGCGCCGTCTTGCAGAACGGCAAAGGCGGCCTTGCCGAACTTGCGCATTCCGACCACGCGACCGGCGAGCGCGCAAGAGATCACGGTCTCTTCGAGTTGCTCCTTCGTCTTGTGGCCATGGTCTCGCTGCAGCGCCCCGACACGGTCCTTCCATGCAAAGCGGGTTCCGTAGGGCGCAATGCCCATGCCCTGCAGCGTCTCCAATTTCTTCAGTCGTTGCTGTCGTTGATCGTTGAGTTCGTCCATTGGTCCAGATAGCCTTCAGCGCACCGCCCCCAGCCTAGACATCCTCATCTTGGCTGACTGTCGAGAGCTGTTCGCCTCCCTGTGTGAGCTTTCTTTTCAAGTAGGCCTCGATGAAGGCTTGAATGTCGCCGTCCATGACGGTGTGTACCGTCGCCACTTCATGCCCTGTCCGATGGTCTTTCACCATTTGATAGGGTTGGAATACATACGAGCGAATCTGGCTTCCCCACGCAATGTCTTTCTTCTCGCCCACAATCGCGTTGAATTCGGCTTCTTTCTTCTGCTGCTCCACCTCGTACAGACGGGCCTTGAGAATTTTCATGGCCCCCATGCGATTCTGCAGCTGCGAGCGTTCGTTCTGGCATTGGACGACGATACCGGTCGGCAAATGGGTGATACGGATGGCGGTCTCGACCTTATTGACGTTCTGCCCGCCGGCTCCGCCCGCACGAAAGGTATCAATGCGCAGATCCTTGTCTTCGATCACCAATTCGATGTCTTCGCTCAACTCCGGATACACGAACACCGATGAGAACGAGGTATGCCGCCGCTTGTTGGCATCGAACGGAGAAATCCGAACGAGCCGATGCACCCCGGCTTCCGCTTTCAGATACCCGTATGCGTAGGGCCCGTTCACGGAGATGGTTACGCTCTTGATGCCGGCCTCGTCCCCGGCCTGGAGATCGAGGGTGTCGACTTTGTAACCGGCGCGCTCCGCCCATCGCACGTACATCCGCAGCAGCATCTGCGCCCAGTCTTGTGACTCGGTTCCCCCGGCTCCCGGGTGGATGGCCAGGAGAGCGTTGTTTTGATCGAGCTCACCGGACAGCAACAACTCGATATGGAGCTGATGCACGGCTTGCTCAAACCTGTCGAGCTCCCCACTGAGCTCTGACTCG
This sequence comes from uncultured Nitrospira sp., assembly GCA_964449255.1. Taxonomy (GTDB): domain Bacteria; phylum Nitrospirota; class Nitrospiria; order Nitrospirales; family Nitrospiraceae; genus BQWY01. The sequence goes on from CAYUYE010000001.1 coordinate 20,456, forward strand.
AGTTGGGCGTCGCGCGCCTCTTCCACCAACTCCACCATGGCCTGGAGATCGGACTGTTTTTGTTCCAACTCCCGCCACCGGCGCAACTCACGTTCCACGGTCGCTTTTTGTCGGCTGATTCGCGCCGCGGCTTTGGGGTCTTTCCAAAAATCAGGCTGTTCCGTTTGGCGTTCGAGAAATTCGAGATCGGAGGTCAAGCGAGGCAGGTCAAAGATGCCCCCGGAGTTCAGCAACTTGTTCGGCCACCCGTTTTACACGTCCACGGCTCTCTTCCAGCATGGGGCATCCTCTCTTCAAGCAGCCTGGCCACCTAGTGGCGTGAGGAGGACTCGCGCCTTCGGGCCAACGCCAGCGATAGTCCGGCGATTATAACACAGGCATAGGCAAAGACATCCCCATACCGGGTGTAAAAAGTCTGCTCGCGCTTGAGAGGTAGCGAGCCGATCATGGAGAGTTCGGTGAATATCGGTCCGGCCTGTATCACGCGTCCATAGGGATCGATGAACCCCGAAATGCCGGTGTTGGCGGCGCGAGCGAAGGCGCGGTGATTCTCCACCGCCCGGAACGCGACCATGCCAAAGTGTTGCGCCGCAGCCGACGACTGTCCGAACCATGCGTCGTTCGTAATCGTGACCATGAATTCCGCACCCTGCGTCACGAATTGACGGACCAGTTCGGGGAAAATGACCTCGTAACAGATCGCCACGCCGAATCGCCCTTTGTCGGCCGGAGTCGGCTGCCCGGATTTTTCGGACGGTCGCGGGATTCGCTGCGGGACGGGGAGGACGGTCGCCTCCTGGCCCGCTTCGAAATCGCCAATCCCTTCCACGAGTTTGTCGAGGAAAAAGAGAAGCGAATGGTGGAACGGGATGTACTCGCCGAAGGGCACGAGGTGTTGTTTGTCGTACCGCCCCACGATCTTTCCCACGGGCGAGAGCAGGTACGCACTGTTGAGTAGATAGGGGCGCCCGTCGGGGTATCGCCGTACGGCAGGACTGCCGAAGAGGAGTGGGGTGTCCAGTTCGCGCAGAAGGACCCCAATGACTTGTTGGTATCCCCCCTCCATCTCGAAGACAAACGGGGTTGCGGCTTCAGGCCAAACGAGCAAATCGGCTCCCTTTGATGCGGCTTTCGTCAGGCGCGTGTAGCGCTCGATGGTGTCCTGGCGGAATCGCTCGTCCCACTTGATCGATTGATCAATATTGCCCTGCACCACCCCGACGGTCACGGAAGGAAATTGCCAGTTTGGTCCCTGCGGGCCCACCGGCGCCTGTTCCAATACCTGGACACCGTAGTTCCAAGCCAAGGTGGCTGCCAGGGTGGCCGCAACCGGGGGCATCCAAGGGGATTGCCCTAACGACTCGCGTGCCTGGCGAAACGGTAGGCGGAGCAATGTAGCGATCCCGATATTGACGAGTACGATCAGAAACGAAATGCCGTACGCCCCCGTATGGTCGGCGATCTGGATGATGGGCAACCATGACCCTTGGGAGTAGGCGAGGAGGGCCCAGGGAATGCCGGATAAGACGTACGTCCTTGCCAGTTCCAGCGTCACCCACCAACAGGGTGCCGCCTGCCATAACCAACCGGGCTGTGACGAGGCGAGGCGCGCCACCCCCCAGGCATACAACCCGGTATAGACCCCCAAATAGAGGGCAAACAGGATCAGAACGGCATAACTGGCGAAAAGTGGCACTTTGCCGTAGACGTGCATCGCCGTCACAACCCAGGCCATGATGCCCGCAAACGCAACGGTCCCGCTGAGCCATCCGAGCCAGAAAGCGCGCACAGGCGCGACCCGTTCCACCACCAGGTGCAGAGGGACTAACGCGACCCAGGCAAGGGGGTACAGATTGGTGTCAGGAAAACAGTAGGGAAGGAGCGCACCGCTCGCGCCGGCACCGACTAGTTGAAGCGCGAGCCCGATCGCCATCGCGGGGCGCAGCATAGCCAAACCCCAGGCACGATGCAAGCGTTCCGCATTTCTCTCTACGGGAGAAAACCCTCCGCCTCCGTTTCGCTAGGGAAGAAGACGGCTGCCATCGGCACGCCAGGCTCGGAGATACCACCGGAGCGTAGTCGCGAGCGGGTGAGGGCGAATGAGATCGGGGGGCGACGGAGTAGAGCGTGAACGCGTGTCGGCCAACAGGCATGATTGGGGACGGGAACTGCGGAGAGTGTAGATTCTAGGCGGCGGCGGCGGTGACGCTGCCTAACAGCTGCTTCACGTGGGAATGTGCCAGGACAACGTCGGGGGCGCGCTGGAGGGCTTCATAGTAACTACGTCCCCAGCCGTCACCCTCTTCGGAGGGCCGCAGGAGCGCCTGGGTTTCCTGCATCAACTCCCGGGGATCGATCTCCGACGTCGTGTCTTCACTGTCCAGGGCTTCGTCGATCCGGACTACGAGCTGCGACAACGGGTGTAGCCAGGTAAACCAGGGATCGTCCATGACCAACTGGAGCAGTTGACCGTTCGAGGCTACGCGGCCGAAGACACGCTCGTAGGTCAACCGTTCGGCCTCGATCAGGGCTTTGTGTAATTCCAGCAAGCTACGCCGCAGTTCCTGGAGTCCTTGCCGGGCCCGATCCTGGGGGTTTGAATTCGATCCCCGCTGAGTCTTTGATGTCGCCATGGGATAATTCTACCACTCAATTTAAAACTGCCTAGGGTGGTTTCAATCCACCACCGACCCTCTTGTTGAGATGTCGGTCGGTGGTTCGGCAGACTTGAGCGGTAGGCCCGGCCTGGCGCCGGGCTCCCGTGAGGGCTGGCAAAGGGAACCAGGGGATCTAGTGGCTGCTGGCGATCAATTCCGGCCGTTCCTGACTGACGAGACGGGCCAGCCGCACCTGGCTATCCAGCGGCAGGTCATGGAGTTCGATACCGAATGCCGCCCCGCTAGACCACCGGACCAAGGCATCCTGGACCATGATCGCGCCGTCATACCCGAGGGGGACCAAGAACAGGCGCAAGTGCATCCCGGGACAGACTGGTTCTGTTCCCGTAACACAGCCGCCCGAGCGAGACAGGTTCCGCAGGGTCCCACTCGCATGCCATCGGCCGTTGGAATAGTACACGGCACAATCTAAAGGAAGGCGCCGGCTAAGGCGGGTCGAGAAATGTGAGTTCATCGGAGAGATCCTTTCCGGGTTCGCCCAGGGACAAGCCGTAGCGGAACCACCTCCGCCGGCTGCACTGTACGCCCCGTGTTACGAGCACCAAGTACCCAGAGCATCCATGTGAGCAGGATGCCCGTTGTCGCCCACACGAGGTGGGTCAGGTCAGGAGCCCGGTTGCCCAACCAGGCTTGCGTCCACTCCAGGGCGATCGCGAACCCCAATGCCACGGCGGCACTACCTGTGAGTCCAACTTTTCGAGGCCACTGTCTCGCCTCGAAGCTATGCAACAACAACCAGGCCAACAATCCGGCGGTCGGGACATAGAGCCACGTATGTACCGTGGGAGGGATGGTCGCCAACAAGAGGCCAAATAACCCCTCGCCCGGCGCAGCAGTGGCGCACAACGCGAGCACGGCCATGTACCAGAGAGTCAGCCCTACCCACAGCACATCGTCGCTTCGCATGCCCCGTTCCTTTTGCTGTGTAAGAAGCTGTCGCAGCGTAACGAATTGGGATACTAGGGACCATCGGCCAATGGTAGCGGCGGCCCCACTTTGGGGGGGAGGGCGTAGCAAACGTCAACGGCAGTGTGCGTGGAGGAATCGGCTGTGGCTATCGGATCAGAGTGGGACTCCCATCGATGAAGGCCTGAGGTCGGCGACTAACGTATTGGCTGGACCTGAGGCTCAGGCTGAGCCCTCAGCACTACTTCGCCTCTGGACGTTGATGCACCCACTGAAGTGGGGTAGAGGATTGTGCTTGATAGGCATGCCCAAATCCCAACACGAGATGAGCATCGGTGAAGGTCAGCTCCCAGAGACTGAAATCGCCAAAGCCGAACAGCATCGCCGATTGAGGGAAGCGTTCCAGATAGCGATCCTTTACCAGGGAGTAGTCGGGGCGTGATTCCGGGACTACCACAGCGGCTCCCTGGAGATTCATGCGTTGCAAGGTCGAGGGATTCTTCCCTGGCCGATCGGCCTCGGCAATGAAGAGACCGACTCGTTTGTCCTCGCGGAGATGTTGCGTATGAAGAGCGAGCTCGCTCACATGCACGTAGGCACGCGTCCAATCGGCGCCGAACAGGTAGGGCACATGGGAACCAAAGGGACGGCCGTTCCGCATCGTGAGGAGGACCGCCGTCCGGATCTCCTGAGCGAGCCTCAGCCAGTTGGCGTGCACCTCTGCAGGGCCCATGCCTTCAGGCATTGCCATCACCCGCCTCCTCGCGTGTGCGGCCCGCCATTCCCTGAAGGGCCTCGTCGATGGGAATTTCCTTCCACGCCCCGACGGGTAGTGTGCCCAGCACGAAGGGACCAAATTGGGTACGCCGCAATTTCGTCACTTCATGGCCCAGGGAGCGAAAGAGCCGCCGTATCTCGCGGTTCTTCCCCTGCGCCAGCGTCACGACGAGATGCGACTCGCGCCCCGACCGCTTCCGAATCGTCACGGCTTCGCACTTAAGCCATTCATCGCCGTCTATTATGCCGCGCGTGGCCCTTTGCACTGCCTCCTCCGTCACCTTCCCTCGTACTGTCACTTGATACAGGCGCGGAACTCTGTTCGCAGGATCGGCGAGCTGGTTCGACAACGCTGTATCGTTGGTGAGCAGCAGCAAGCCACTGGACGCCTGGTCAAGCCGTCCAACTGCACGGAGCGTGCGGAGCTCTGCCGGCAACACATCAAAGATGGTGGCACGCCCCTGTTCGTCACAATGGGTGGTAATGAGGCCTCTTGGTTTGTGAAAGAGCACCAGACGTTTGACGGCCCCCTCAACGCGCTGGTCATCCACCAGTACCGCGGCACCGGGCCACCTGACCCAAGTGGCAGGCTTGCGCACGATCCGCCCATCGACTCGAACTCGTCCGGCACGGATCCAGTCCTGAGCTGTCTTCCGGCTGGCGACGGCGAGCTTCGACAGGAGTCGGTCCAGTGTGACCGGCTTCCCAGACGAAGCAGGTTGTTGAACAGAAACCATACTCATGCTCGCAGGGGGAACAGCCAGGGGAGAATCGGGTGCCGACGGACTCATGTCATTCGCAGTTCTTTCACAAACCACGCGAAATTCTAGGCGAGTGAAGACCTCCGACACAAGCCAGGCGGCAGTACTTGATTGAAAGGGAAACACCGTTATCTTCACCTCGCACCATGAAGCATCAGCCGGCAATATTAGTCCAGGCCGAACTATCGGGACGTACTCACGACAACGCTAATGGCGAGGTGCAAGGGAGCGCCGACCGAGATCGAATAGAACGTCTCACAATGCCGGATGGCAGAGGCACTCAAGATGTTCCCCTCCTGCAATTCGCTTATATGGCCACCTCCACGATAAATCATGAGCTTATGGCACATTCCTAAACAAGTGAACGATCAATGGACCATGTGTTGGCTTGACGGCCTCTCGTCTGAGGCCTATCGTAGCACTGTGGGGGGAGTTAACGCCCCGAGGGAATATGGTTCATAAGGGGGTCAAGCGCTGAGGATGGTGTGCAGGACCAGCTTGTACTGGGAAGCCTAAAGTCCTCCCAAGACTTCCATCGTACCTACGGCTCCTCGGTAGGTGCGTGCTCCTCCCACTTAAACCTTCCAGGTCTCGCAGACTCCATCCCCGATCCCACGCATTCGCGGACGCGAGCCGACCATTGCCGACCGGCTGGTGCGCTTGACTGCGGTCTCTCGACGTCGTGTTGAAGCACCCAGACTCTCTGCCTCCCGATACTCTTTCGGCAGCATGACGACCGGAGGAACGACCGGATCTCACTCGGTGCGGCAGAGAGAGATCTAAAACGGAAAGTAGATTTCGAGGCCGCCATACACACCGCTGTGGAACACATTGCTGTACTGATAGCCGACCTTGCCCAACACATAGAACTTCCCGATGGCCACCTCATACAACGGCCCAGTCTGCACGGCGCGAAAGTCGCCGTTCCCCATGGCCGCAAGGTCGTATCCTAGATAGTGCGCACAGCAACCGGACTTGGGGATGTCGGAGATCAACCGCTTGCCCCTGATGCGCCCCCAGAAAAAGTCGTCGAGATCGGCGTAGGACCCGATGATGTGGAGGCTGCCCTTTTCATGCCAATACAGGGCTTCGAGTTGCCCATACCCACCCACTTGATGCCGCAGGAGGCTACTCGTGCCAAGGCGCTCTTCCTCGATTCGGCGGAGCTGCGGCCCCGCCAACGCCGAGAGCGTCCAATTTCCGAGCTTTTGACTGATGCCAAGCGACGGCACGATAAACTGCACGTTCGCATCGAGCGTTTGCCCGCGATCCTTGAAGCTATAGCCCAAGCCCGCTGAGAAGGCCTGGATGAAGAGGTCCGTACCCCCCGCCATCTGATACAACGGCGTTCGAACCCCCAGATAGCCGAAATACTGGCTCTTGTTGTCGATTTGAAATCCAGTGAACACGTCTCCTGCCCATCCGGTGACCGGAAGACAGACTAGGAGGCATGCTGCCAGTAGGATTCGTGCACATCTCGCCATTGTGATTCCCCTCTCTCAATGCACTCGACACGAAAACGCACGATCGCGGTGAGCGGTGTGCACTCAACAGAGACTGGCGCGACCCGCAGTGTCACCTTTGGAAGATCCAGCCATCCATCAGCCAACACCTGCTGTTTGGTCCTGAGCACGACACTGATGCCTGCGTAGGACATGTCCTTGACGCGACCAAGATAGGAGTCCTTGCCGGTACGAAAGCGGCAGGGTAGTTCGGCCTCAATTCGTGGAATCCACCGCAACTCCGCTTCGGTCCCTCGCCACGGGGCCGCCAAGGCCCTCACCATCGACCCGAGACTACTGCCAATGCCACTGGCCACCTGGACCGGGCGAGCCTTCTCCCAATTATCCGGGTCCCCGAACATCTTGTCGATCAATTGTTGCCGAATAGGATCGCTGACGTGAAGGAATTCAAACCCAGCCTCAATGGTTCCGTCGGGAGTCCGGTCCTGCCTGACGAGCCGCCCATCGACCTTGAGCAACCGGCCTTCGGCGGACGTGAGCGCCAACGTCGCATAGGGCTGGGTCGAGAGGATTGCTCGCTCAAGCAACAACCCAACTCCTTCTTCGCTGATGTTGACAATCCGCGCCGAGTGGGAGTCGCCGTCAATAAAGAGGGCGCTTGCGAAATCGCGGCGTAGTCTGAAGCGGTGACGTGACTGGGCTTGCTCGCCGGCCACAAACATGGCAACCGTCAGGAAGATCAGATTGACCCCTGCCCACCACAGGCTGAGGAGCAGTCCGTTCTCGCCAGGATCCTGTCGAAACCGGATCGTTCCGTACACCAGGCCGAGAATAAGCAGACCGAACGCCGTCAGATGTGGCCACGCATAGGCGAATACGGATGACGCGTGGCGCTGAACCCGTTGACCCTTGGGCGTCACTTCGAATGGGCGTTCCTTGCGGGGGGCTGAAACAGCTTTCACCGCGACGGACGTCAGCGCGAAGCACATCGCGATTTCATAGATGTCCGACCAGAAGGGATTCCGGGAACCTCGACTAATTGGGCGCATGATCAGCGCTGAGGCGATCAGAAAAGCAAAGAAATAGTTCGACAGCTCCCAGATATTCGCCTTCACAGGCGGCGTCGCGAACAACAGGCTGGCGAGTGGCGCCAGGAGGCAGATCAGCCGGGGGATCCCGAAAAAGAAGTAGAACACCGATCCGAAATAATCGATGCGTTGAGGCCACGAAAGGCCTCGCTTCGTGAGAGGGTTGTCCTTGAGGAGCATCTGGATGCACCCCATGGCCCATCGCTTGCGCTGCTTGAGATACCCTTCGAACGTTTCCGGCATGAGCCCGGCGGACAAGACCCGGTTCAGGTAGCAGGAACGGTATCCCCGAGCATGAAGGTTCATGCTGGTGTGAATGTCCTCGGTGATGGTCTGCGTCTGGAACCCGCCGATCTCCATTAAGGGGCGCCGACGGAAGAGACCTCCGCTTCCGGCAAAGAACGCGCTATTGTGCGCATCACGCCCAGCCTGGAGGGATCGAAAGAACAACGCTTGCTCATTGCTCACAACCTCTGCGACCCCAAGATTTCTCTGGAATACGTCCGGATTATAGAAGTGATGCGGCGTCTGGACGATGGCCACCTTGGAGTCCTCAAAAAATCCGACGGTTTCTTTTAAGAAAGTTCGGGCGGGGACGTGGTCGACATCGAAGACGGCGATCAGTTCGCCCCTCGTGAGAGGGAGCGCATGATTGAGATTCCCGGCCTTGGCGTGACGAGGGCGATCTGGGCGGCGGAGATAGTGACACCCAAGAGACTGCGCCAGCGCCTTCACGTCGTCACGATGCCCGTCGTCGAGCACGTGCACCAACACACGGTCCTTTGGATAGTCCTGTGCGAGACTACCGATGAGGGTTTGCCGCAGGATCTGCAAGGGTTCGTCTACCACTGTGACCATGATGTCGACCGTGGGAAATTCCTTAGGTGGGACCGATCGGCGTTCGTACGGCGACCAGGACTGGTAGGTGAAGAAACAAAACTGGAACAAGCCGTAGAGCTCCGCCAGGTACACCACGATGCCGGCGAACATGCTGGCGAAGTCGTCCGTCGGAATCGTGTAGAGGACTCGCCACGCCATGTATCGGCCATAGAGAAACAGACTCAGCACGAGCGTCCAGCGCCGCCCCTCCGGTCGCCTGATGAGGAGGCTGATGGCAAACAACGCCACGGCCGAGACGCCCCAGGCGATTGGATGTGCCGCGAGTTCGTGAAGGAGATCCATAATCGTCCGCGGAAGAGCCACCACGTCTATTCCCGAGGCTACCAAATCCCCATAGAACGTCTACCTACGAAGGGTGCACCGCGCATGGGGGGATCAACCCGGCAGAGGCCATCCCCTCAGCCGTGTTCGGCTTGGGTAGGAGTCGCCACCCGCAACAGGGGAGTCGAGGCAGTGCCCACACGGCGGCGCCGCTGTACCTGTTGCCAATTTGGCCAGAATGTGTAGAATGCGCCCGAACGTCCAATCGGTTGCCTATCCCCAACAACAGAGTGTCCCCACACCGCTGGTGCTATCGGCCGGACCGTTGCGGGTGAGGCATGAGAGAGGGTGAATGACCACCAAAAAGGCCTCGGCTCATCCGGCTCGATCCGCCGCGTCCACGAAACCCACCACGGTCAAATCCCCGGGCAGCACCGCGATGGCAGATGCGCCGCCCCCGAAGGCGTCTAGTGGGAAGCCTGCCCAAACCGTCACTGCCGTGGAGATGGGCGCCCGCCAGCGAGAGATCTCGGTCTCCGAATTCTTCACGAAGAACCGCCACCTGCTTGGTTTTGATAGCCCGCGCAAATCGCTGCTGACTTGCGTGAAGGAGGCCGTCGACAATGCGCTCGACGCTTGTGAAGAAGCCGGGATTCTGCCGGACGTCACTGTGAAGCTAGAAGTCGTCGGAACTGGCGGCGCGGCTCCTCCTGCCAGCCAGGCTTCACGGTTCCGCATCACGATCGTCGACAATGGTCCGGGCATCGTCCGCCAGCACATCCCGCGGATTTTTGCGAAGCTCCTGTACGGCTCCAAGTTTCACCGCATGCGGATGAGCCGCGGGCAGCAGGGCATCGGCATTTCGGCCGCCGGCATGTACGGGCAGCTCACCACCGGCAAGCCCGTCCAGATCATCTCACGGACGGGGCCGAAATCCGCCGCGCACTTCTTCGAAGTCCAAATCGATACCAAGAAAAACGAGCCGCTCGTCCACGAAAACAAGCAAATCGAGTGGACCCAACCACGTGGCACACAGGTGACGCTCGAGGTGGAAGGCAAATACCAAAAGGGCAGAGCCTCCGTCGACGAATGGTTGGAACAAACGTCCATAGCGAACCCACACGTCAAACTCGTCTACCTCACGCCGGAAGGCGAGACCAAGGAGTACCCGCGGACCTACCACGAGCTCCCTCCGTCCCCGCGAGAGATCAAGCCGCATCCCTATGGCATCGAATTCGGCATGTTCCTCAAGATGCTGCAGGACACCCACAGCCATTCGGCGTCCGGCTTCCTGGCCAGCGACTTCTGCCGGGTCTCCCCGCAATTGGCGGAGGAGATCTGCAAGACGGCCAAAGTGTCGCCCAACACAAAACCGCGAGACCTCAAGGGCCATCCGGCGGAGACCCTCTACCAAACGATTCAAAACACCAAGATCATGGCCCCACCGACCAACTGCATTTCGCCTATTGGTGAAAAGGCGATCTTGTCGGGCCTGTACAAACAGATCAAAGGACAGTTCTACACGGCGGTGACGCGACCGCCGGCTGTCTATCGCGGCAACCCGTTCGTCATCGAGGCGGGGCTGGCCTTCGGCCACCCACCAGAGAATCAGGCCAAGCCACAACAGCCCGCCGTCCCAAAGGCTGAAGGGGAGGAGGACGAGGACGACTCGGAGCTGGCTCGGGTGATCCGCTATGCCAACCGCGTCCCGCTCCTCTATCAACAGTCAGCCTGCTCGACCTTCAAGGCCGTCGTCAGCACCACGTGGAAGAATTACGGTGTGTCGCAGTCGCGCGGCGCGCTTCCTGGTGGCCCGATGGTCATCTTCGTACACATGGCTTCCGTCTGGGTGCCCTTCACCAGCGAATCCAAGGAAGCGATTGCTGACTACGACGAAATCCAGAAAGAAATTACGCTGGCGTTGCGGGAGTGTGGTCGGCGACTCGGCCTGTTTTTGCGGAGACGTGAACGGGCCGCGAGCGAGTTCCGCCGTCGCAATATCTTTGAACTCTATATCGAGGAGGTGGTCGAGGCCTGCGACCGCCTCAAGGGCGGGAAGCTGCCCAAGGAGAAACTCAAGGCGCAGCTCCAGAAAATCGCCACCTCTCGGACAGGGGGCCTCAAGACCGACGAGGCGCTCGGCAAGACCAGTTCAGGACCGGAGGGGCTGCCGCATTCCATCATCGTCACCGAAGAAGGCGTCGAGGGTGAAGTCGAATTGGCCTCACAGGTCCAGGCCGACGCGGGCACCGCAGAGCTGCCAGGCGAGACGACAATGCTCGGAGAACAACACTCCAGCGAGAAACCAGGGAAGGGCCGCACCCGTAGGCCACAGACCCACAAGGGGACACCTGCCAAGCCGGCCAAAAGGAAACTGTCCCAGATGGCCTTGTTTGCCGAGCAAGCCCCACCCAAGGGAAAGGGATCGCCCAAGCTGGCCAAGGGGCGCACCGCCCAAGGAAAGAAGTAGCGACACATGACCACAAAACAACACAAGACCACCGCAGTCGAAAAAAAATTGATCGGTCTGGCCGACGTCGTGATTACGGCGGCTGAGCGGTCCAAGGACCCGAGCTTCTCCATCCCGATCCGCGCCCTATCCAACGTCTCGTTCAACGAGAAAAAGGGCCTGATCCAAATGGGGGGCAAGAAGCAGGTGCGCTCCTTTTTTAACGTCGGCATGGCCAAGAAGTTCATGCAGACCGTGCTGGTGGCGGATGCGCTCGCGGAACTGCAGCGCGCGGAACTGACCACCTCATTGCGCGAAATCTACTACCGAACGAAACATACTATCCAAGACTCGCACGAAAACACCTTCGATACGCAGGACGAATCAGATCCCGTAATCGAGGATCTGGAAGTGTCGTTGGAAACCCTGCGCGAGGAGCTGCACGTGCGTGCCGAAAACAGCGGCAGCATCGTGGGCCCCGTGGTCTTTGGAGACGATGGCGATCGGGTAGACTGCGCGCGGCTCGGCAAAGGTGGCTACTCGGTGCCGTCGATCGTCGAACCGGAATATCTCGAGATACGCCGCTGCACCGCGGACTTCGTGCTGCTGGTCGAGAAAGGCACGCAGTGGAACCGGCTCTCGGAGGATAAGTTCTGGCGACGCTACAACTGCGTGTTGCTCACCGGGAACGGCCAGCCACCACGCGGCGTGCGGCGCCTTGCCCGCCGCCTCCACGAGGAGTATCGGCTACCCGTTTATGTCCTCGTCGATAACGATCCCTGGGGCTACTACATCTATTCCGTCGTGAAACAGGGCTCGATCAATCTCGCATTCGAAAGTCAACGGATGGCCATTCCGAAGGCCAAGTTCATCGGCCTCTCGAGCGCCGATCCCGAGCGGTATGGGTTGCCCCGGAACGTCGGCATCAAGCTCAACGACAAAGACATCGGCCGCGCCAAGGAACTGCTGAACTACACGTGGTTTCAAAAACCGTCGTGGCAGGCGGAGATCAAGCGCATGCTTGCGGCCGGACTCAAGTACGAGCTCGATGCTCTGGCCAACAAGGACTTCCAGTATCTCACCAAGAAATACCTCCCGCGGAAACTCAAAGAGAAGGATTGGCTGGATTAGGGGACGAGACAGACCACGGCAAGCGGTGTAGGACCAGACGCACGATTTCCCAACCCTCGGGCCTTGTCCTTGGTCGCAGTCCCACACTCCGGGACATCCCAAGGCGCACGACTCTCCTGCTCGGTCTGGGCCAGGCACTGACCACATGGTCGATGCTGTGCGACTCAGGACTGTCCCTGAATCCCAGCAGGGCACGGAACTCGCCAGTACCTGGACGGTGACACTTGCCGAGGCTGGGACTTCGCCCTACGTTGTGAAGCCCCACAACGTGGCAGGGCCGCATGCTGGCGCGTCAGGCGACCGGAGACTTGCACGAAATACAGGTTTCGTTGCCGGCTTCGCGTCCGCCCTGTAGCATCGACACCAGCATCATTCACTCAGAGAGGCCCCACAATGGACCTGGCCGAACAACGGCATCATCCTCGTTTTTGGGTCGACCTTCCCGTATTGTTCGTGACCCCAGAGAGCAAGGGTGTTGGGCTCAAGAGCGGAAGCCTGTTCAATCTGTCCGAAGGGGGATGTGCTGTCGCCAGCTTGATCAACGTCTCCATCGGGTCCACCTTGACGCTGTTCGTGCAGACCGAGGCCGGCAAATTGCTCCTGAAGGTGGACCAAGCAGACGTACGGTGGACCTCAACAGGGGAATTCGGGGTTCAGTTCAAGCAAGTGCGCCCCGACGACCAGGATCGCCTCCGTCTGTACCTCACGGCCAGCCGCTCGTCTCGCTAGCCCCCCGCGCCCTCCGGTCTATTCAAGCTCACCCGTTGTGCGAAGGTTCCCCCGTGCACAGCGCCGCCCTCGTGGAACAACCTGCCAAGCTCTGTGAGTTCGTGAGGCGCCCCACGGTAGATGCGACACCTCCGCTCAAGAGCCGCTCCGTCTTGCAATCCACAGGATCGGGATCTTGGCCGGGGAGATCAGTTCCCTCAGCACAGGGGATGATCGCGGCAATTCGGGCAACCTTGCGACCGTCTCGAAGCGGGTGTTAACATGCCCCTCACTACCACGGAGTCTGTCTATGCCGAATATTACACTCCTCGTTTCTCCGTCCTGCGGTGCCTGTCCCTCCGCGAAGAGCCTCTGGAAGGAGCTGCGCACAAAATACAGCTTCAGCTATCGCGAGATCGACATTACCACTGCCGACGGGCAGGAGCTTGCCGAACGGCACGCCGTTCGCGCCGTCCCGGCCACAATCATCGACGGACGCCTGACCTTCATCGGCGTGCCAAGCCGGCAGAGTGCGGAGAAGGCGCTGGAGCTGAAAATGAAACAACGGCAGGGTTAGGAGCACGATGGAAGACGACGATTTTGAACTCCCGCCCTTACCGCTTCTGGACAAAGGCCCGCCGCCAGATTGTCCAATCTGCGGAGACCCGATGAGTTTCATCGACGGCGATTGGGCTTGCGTCGACTGCAACGGCGAACTCCTTGGGCCGGAAACCGGCTGAGCCAAAGGCCGAGGCGTAGGTCCAGGCTGAGTAGGTGAACTTCCTCATAGCTTCCACTTCCTTGAAAGATGCTTCGCGTCGTTACCGGGCCGTTTCACCCGACTCTCGAACAGGCCCTGCTCGAAGACATCCGGTCGCACAAAGCCCGCGACCCGTTGACCGCGCTTGCGATCGTTGTCCCTTCCACTTCGTTGGCCGGCCGGGTGAAGCGCCTGCTCGCGCATCAGGCCCACCTGTCATCGCTGAACTGCCATGTGGTGACGTTCCACCAGTTTTCGCTCCGGCTGGACGACGATCTCGTCGCGGCGGGCGAATCGTCGACCTGTCTCCAGCTCGTCGACGACTTTTACTTTGAGCAGCTTGTCCGACACGTGGTGCAGCGGACGTTGCCAGGTCTCGAAACCCTGTCACGGTTACCGGCATCCCCCGGCACCTGGGCGGCCCTGTGGTCTTCCCTTCGAGATCTCAAGGATGCCGCGGTCCTACCTGAGACGGTGCTCAGCGCCATTACCGATGGCGCCTTCGAGGAAGAGGATGCGGTCTGGCTACGCGCCTTGTTTCTTTTGCACGCCGCCGTACTGGAAGCCAGTCGGACCTTGGCGGTGGGATCCCCAGATGATCAGTTGGTCTCCCTCAGTGACGCGCTCCCGCGATCTCCATTGCTCCACCGGTTTGCCCGCATCTCCTACTACGGATTCTACGACTTCCTCCAGGTTCAACTCTCGTTCGTCGAAGCCGTTGCACGCCAGGTTCCGGTCACCCTGTATGTGCCGCTCGAACACAGGCCCCCGTACGAATTTGCCCGCCGCTTCTTCGACCGCTCGCTGCTTCCATTGGCTGAATCACATGTAGACCTGGGGGACCAGCGACCGGCCGAGGGGCAACGGACGATGCTGACCCAGACCAACGTGGTTGGGGTCGAGGAAGAATTGGCCACGCTCTGCCGCGACATTCTCTCGCTCGTGGAAGTCCATGGCTATCAGTTCGATGAGATCGGCGTCGTCGCGCGCTCCCTCGACCTGTACCGAAGCCGGTTGCCGTCCGTCTTCGAGCGGCATCTCGTGCCCTTTACCTCGACGGTCGGCCAGCCGCTGGCCTGGCACCCCCTGGTGAAGGCGCTGTTGCAATTCGCGTCGCTGCCGTTGAACGACTTCCATCGATCGGCAGTCCTCGACGTAGTCTCTTCGCCGTGGTACCAAAACGAGCAGGGGAGGCGGCCGTCTATCGAATCTCGTCCTGGCGACCGAACTCTCGGCGAGCCAGGTCTCGACGACCCACGTCCGGACCAGTGGCGCATTGCCACCTCGCATCTCGGCGTCACCAGAGGCCGAGCCGATTGGCGGCGCCTCACCGATCCCCCCGTGCATTCCATCCTGGAGGATGACTCACGCGACGGCGAGGATGGAGCCCCTCGCGCGCCACTCGCTTCAATCGATCCGATCCAAACGGCTCACCTGGCGTCGCTGGTGACCCGCTTGATGGACGAGTGCGATGCCTTGCCGCCACGTGGGTCGGCCGGCCAACTCACAGACGCGTTTCTCCACCTCGTGGAACGGCATTTTGCGATTCCCGGGTGGACTGACATGGACGATGACGTGCCACTCAAAAGCGCGCCAGAGCGCATCGGTCATCTCGTGCGGCAGGCCCTGGCGCGCCTGGTCGCCCTCGACCCCCTGCATCCCAATCTATCGTGGGAAGCATGGACGGATCTCTTTCGCCAGGTCGTCGAGAATACCACCGTGCCGCTCGGAGAGAACCTGCACCGTGGCGTCTGGGTGCTCGATGCGCTGCAGGCGCGCGGACTCACGTTTCGTGCCTTGTTCGTGATCGGACTGAACGAACAGGTCTTCCCACGCGTCGTTCGCGAGGACGCGTTGCTCCGAGACCGACACCGCCAAGTCTTGGCGTCAACGGTAGGGTTTCCCATTGAAGAGAAACTGGCCGGCCATGAGGAGGAACGGCTCCTGTTCGAGCTCTTGTGTCAGTCGGCCACACATCGCCTCGCTCTCTCCTATCAGCGGGCCGACGAGGACGGCCGCATTCTGGCGCCCTCGCCGTTCCTCGACCGGGCACAGCGCGACGCGCGATTTGTTGCGTCGCCGGAGATCACGGTACCGCGCCAGTTGACGGCCCGTGTCGCCGCACACCCGAGGATACAGGAGCTGTTGCCGGCGCAGGACCTCGCACTCACCCTGCTCTTGCGCGACGAGGAAGCCGGCCCGGTGCTCGAGCTGACCCGGCAGGACCGACTGCTTTGCGAGAGCGGGCTGGCCGTACAAAGGACACGGGCGATCGATTCAGTCGAGCTTGGCGGCTTCGACGGCCTTCTCGATGCTCTGGCCCCGATCCGGTCCCTGTTCGAACAAGCCTGGCTGTCGCCGACGTCGCTCGAAGACTACGGCCGCTGCCCCTTCCGCTATTTTGCCGACAAGATCCTCCATCTCGAGTCCGTACGGCCGACGGAGGACGATTCGATCGATGCGCTCACGGTCGGCACGCTGCTGCATGCCTCGCTGCGCCGGGCGTACGAACGGCTTATGAACCTGGGCTGGCCCGACAGGGCGATCGATGATGCTCGCTTGGATGAGGCCGTTTCCACGGCCGCCCACGAAACGTGCGCCGCCCATGCGGCGGCACGCTGTACTGGCCATGACCTCCTGTGGGTTCTGTTGCAGGAGCAGATCGTCGATCTCGTCCGTGCGGCGCTCAGGGCAGATACCGAGGAATACCACACGAGCGGATTCCGGCCCCATTCCTTCGAAACGCAAGCGGAAGGCCGCCTTCCACTCGGCCACGCCGAACTGCATCTCCGCGGACGGCTGGATCGCGTGGACGTGCGTCTGAACCCACCGGCCCTGCGCATCGTGGACTACAAGTACAAACGCGGTCGGGAGATGGGGCAGGCGGACCGCAATCTTCTGCTGGCGGCGGTGCGTGGACTGAAGTTACAGCCGCCGCTCTATGCGTCGATGTCGCTGGCCGATTTACCGGCCCCCTCTGCTGTGGAGTTCCTCTTCCTGGCGCCCAAGTGGAACCCACCTCTTGTGCGCGCTTCGTTTGACGCGTCCCAATTAACGGGGCAGACGGGAGCCGCCATCAGTCGGACGGTTGCACAGTTGGTTCAGGGCATCGAACGCCGAGAATTCTTTATCCTGCCGAACGACTCGTGCGACCATTGCGACTTTTCTCCGATCTGCCGACGGCATGACGAGCTGACCTGGTGGCGTGCGTATCGTTCCCTCCAAGCACGGGCGCTCCGGCGCCTTCGCAAGCAGAAGGTGCAGGATGAGTGAGGGGCCGCTCCTCCAGGACGCGCAAGATCGTCTCTTGGCCGAGACCACGTGGGACCGAAACATCGTGGTCGTGGCTGGCGCTGGGACGGGGAAGACCACCATCCTCGTCAACCGCATACTCAACCTCCTGATGCGGGACCCACGCCCGCTCACGATCACCGAGATTGTGGCCCTCACGTTCACCAACAAGGCCGCGACGGAGATGAAACAGCGGCTCAGAAGAGAGTTGATGGCCCTGGCCGAGCAGGCGCCCGACTCGTTGAGCTCGCTCTTCCGCGCACGATACCAACTGTCGACTCAGGAGGTGGCCGACCGAGCGACCGCGGCGCTGGAGCAATTGGAAAAGGCCCAGATCGGCACGCTCCACAGCTTTGCCGCCCATCTCCTCCGCCTCCATCCACTGGAATCTGGAATTGATCCATCTTTTCAAGAAGATGATGGTGCAGAGTTCATAGAAGTGTTTCAGCATCGCTGGGATGCGTGGCTTGCCGAGGAACTCGGCACAACCGGGCAACAGCATGCTCGTTGGCGGCGGGTGCTTCGCAAGGTGGACATCGAGCTGCTGCACGAGATTGCCGAGCTTTTGGCCGCTGAATCGATCGACCTGAACGAATTGGAACGGCAATGCGGGGGCACCGAACTTGGGGAGGGTGTCCGTCGGTGGTTAGAGACACTCCACACATCGACCTCGCGCCTCCTGGCAGGCCGGGCGAACGAGAAACCGGTGAAAACCGACCAGATGCTCGCGGCTGCGATCCGCCTCTTCGAGTTGCTACTCGAGCAGGGTCCCGCGGCCCTAGACCACCTGTCTCCCGACGATCGGCGCCTGCTCCAGAAGGACATCGGCAAGGCAACAGCAGGATGGCCGGCGGCGGCCTTCGCTGAGGCAAGAGCCGCCCTCGCCGCGGCCCAGCAGTTGCTGACAGTCGATCAGACGTTCGTGCAGGAGCTCCTCAGCCTCGTGCGCCCGTTTCTCGCGACCGTGCATCGCGCCTTCGCCGTGTCAGGGTGGATGTCCTTCGACGGGTTACTCGTTCGCGCCAAAGCGCTCCTGCGAGACCATCCCGCCGTTCGTGCCCGGCTCAAACGGTCGTATCGCGCCATCTTGGTGGACGAGTTCCAAGACACCGATCCGATGCAATATGAAATCATGCTCTACCTCGCCGAACGCGAAGGGGTCGCGCAACGGTCGTGGCAAGACCTGGACCTGGAGCCGGGGAAACTGTTCATCGTCGGCGACCCTAAGCAATCTATCTATGCGTTCCGCCGAGCCGACATTGAAGCCTTCCAGCGTGTGGTGGACAAGATTCTCGTCGGAGGCGGCGTCGCCTATTCATTGCGCACGAATTTTCGAAGCGACCAGACCGTGCTCGCGGTGGTCAATGAAGTGTTCGATCGGCTCTTCCAGGCACAGCCGCATCTCCAACCGGCCAACGAACGCCTGACGCCGAGGCCGCACCGCGAACCGGAGCTGCCCTCGCCCGGCGTTCAGATGCGTCTGGTCACGGGCGATGAGGAGGAAGATTTCGATGCCGCCGCGGCCACGCGGGCTGAGGCTGAGGGGCTCGCGCGATGGATCAAACACGAACTGTTGGCCGGGACGGTCCTCGCCGATCAAGACGGGCGAGGTGGTCCATTGCAACCCGGCCACATCGCGCTCATCTTCAGAAAATTGACTCAGGCGGAGGACTACCTCGAGGCCCTTCGTCGCCATGGCATTGCCTATTTGACGGACGGCGAGAAACATTTCTATCGGCGTCAGGAGATCATCGATTTGGTCAACGTCCTGCGCGCCATCGAGAACCCGCACGATGTGATCGCACTGGTCGGTGTGCTCCGGTCGCCGCTCGGGGGCCTACCGGATCAAGACATCCTGCGACTACGCCAATCCGGCGGCCTGCACATGGCCACCCCGACAACCCTGGCCCACTGGTCCCCTCAGCAAGCGGCGGCCTTCCGAACCCTCTACGGACGCCTGGCGGAGCTGCATCGCGCATCCCCTACGCTGCCCCTCCCGGACGTGCTGACGTTGGTCTTCGAACGGCTTCCCTTGCTCGAACTGGCCGCTGCGTCTCGGCACGGCGAACAGGCCGTGGCGAATCTCCTCAAGGCGCGGAGCATGGCGGAGGAACTCGCCGGTCGCCCCCATGTCACACTGACGGGTTTCATCGAATTGATGATGCGGCGGTTGCTCGATCAGCCCGAGGAAGCGGAGAGTGCCCTCTCGGAGCCATCCTTGGAGGCCGTACGCATCCTCACCATCCACAAAGCCAAAGGCTTGGAATTTCCGGTCGTGATCCTCCCCGGGTTGCACCAAGGAACCAAGCCTCCTCGCAGGGGTCCCGCGGTCCACCACGATTGGTCGAGCCGCTGCTATGGGTTCACCACTGGCGCGCAGCGCAGCCTCGGCTCCGTGCTAGTCACGGCTAAGATGGCCGCGCGCGAAGAGGCAGAGCAACGGCGACTGTTGTACGTTGGAATGACGCGGGCACGGGATCTCTTGGTGCTGTCTGGAGGGTTGCCCCAAGCGGCGGGGAGGGACACGGTCTGGGGGCTGATGCAGGAGGCCATGGGTGACGAGGTGTTGTCTCCGTGCAACGCCGAGCTGGAGTTGGGAGCAGGCCGCATTACTCGAATCGTCCCACCTGCCTCGATGGGGACGAGGGGCCATGCCCCCAGGGCCATACCCCCCGTGCCCACGCCGGCACTCGCACCACTGCTGGAGCGGTATCGGCGCCGTCGGGACCAATGGTCGCTCTATCGTGGCACGCCCACAACACTCACGCCGTCACGATTGCAGAAGGCCGCCCGGGACGCGCATCCAGTTGTTCCGCAGTTTTTTGCTCCCCGGCTCGGCCGTGAGTCATCAGTCGCCCAACGGATCGGCATCTGCGCTCATGCCCTGCTCGAACGGTGGGACTTTTCGCGATCCAATCCTCCGGGCTCCACGGAGATTGACGCTCTCTGTCGGCGGCTCCTGCCGGCCGATACCAATGACGTGACCGCGATTCGGGACGGCCTCACCACACTGTTCCACACTTTTTGTTCTTCAGACGCGTACCGCACGCTCCAACGGGCTCAGATCCTGTGCCGTGAGGCTCCGTTTACCTTTTCCTGGGGTCCAGGCCAGGTCATGGAAGGAGTCATCGACCTGCTCTACCGTCTTGACGGCATCATTTGGGTAGCGGACTATAAGACCGATCTCCTTGAGGGACACACACTGGAGCCCCATGCGGAGCAATACCGCACCCAGATGGAGATCTATCGTGAAGCCGTTCGGCACAGTCTGGGTGAGCCCGTCGTGCGCTCGCAGCTGGTGTTTCTTCGAGCTGGACAGATGGTGGAACTCTAGAGATGGAGGAGGGCCCATGCGCCGAATTTCCTGGGTTTTGGTCGTCCTGTTGGTGACGGCTTGCAGCGGTGCGCCACCGAAGCAGACGCTCACCTTGGCACCACCTACCACGGCCCTTGCCGTGGCGGCCGCACTAGTGACTGAAGGCAACCAATATTTTGAGACGCAGACTTGGGAGAAGGCGAGGGCCTCGTACGAGGCGGCTCTCAAGGCTCAGAAGACGTTGGCGGAGGCCCACTACAATCTGGCGCTGACCTTAGAACGGATGGGGGATGCGCAGGGGGCGAAACTGCACTACCTGGAGGCCGCCTCGCTCGCGCCCGGGAACAAGACCATCTGGAACGCGCCTCCGTTGCGCAAGCACTCGACAACCGATCCGCTCCTGGAAAAAAATCGGGGGTTCCTCGACGCGCGCCCGCAGTTTAATCACTAACCGGAGGCAGCTCAGCTGCGAGGGGACCTATGTGCTGTCTCGGGTCTCCAACCTCGACCACTCCTCCTACGCCCCACGCTTCGCCGCCTGCTGGCGACGCACGTCCGGAGAAGCTGGACGAGAGGGATTATTGTCGGATCGGCGGACGTAACCGAAAATCAGCATCGTCACCCCCACGAGGATCATCGGGGCACTGAGGATCTGCCCCATCGACATCCCGCCGAAGAACGTCCCCATTTGGGGATCGGGTTCGCGGAAGAATTCCACGATCACCCGGCACATGCCGTAGCCGGCGAGAAACGTCCACAGGATCGTACCCGGCGGCGTCGGCCGGCGGTTGAGGACCCACAAAACCGTAAAAAGAAGAGCGCCTTCCAGCAAGGCTTCATATAACTGCGAAGGGTGACGGCAATCTGGCCCACCGGCCGGAAACACCATGCACCATGGTACGTCCGTGGCGCGCCCGAATAACTCGCCGTTGATGAAATTGCCCAGCCGACCGAATCCCAACCCGAGTGGGGTCACCGCCGCTGCCAGGTCGGCCACGGTGTACACCGTCACCCCACAGCGATAGGCGAACAGAATCAGCGCCACGATCACGCCCAACAGGCCACCGTGGAACGACATCCCGCCCTCCCAGACGGCTGGGATTTTCAGCGGATGTTCGAGGTAATACGGGAGGTTGTAAAACAGGACATACCCCAAACGTCCCCCAAGGAACACGCCCAGCGCGGCGTAGACGACCATGTCGTAGACTTGTTCGGCTGTCAGGCCGAGCTTCTGCCTGTGCACGCGACGTTTAATGAGGAAGTAGGCCCCGGTAAGGCCGATCAAGTACATGAGCCCGTACCATCGCAGCGCGAGCGGACCGAGTTGCACGATGACGGGGCTGATATTCGGATAGGGAAGCATGAGGCGACCGGGACACGATGGCGCGATGCCGGGATCATAGGTGAGCGAAGCGGTCAATGCAAGACGAGCGGGTCCCGCTGGAAGGTCCCGTCACTGCGCTGGGGAGAGTGTGCAGGGCCTGTGGCCAACATGGCCCCAACGGGCGGTGCTGGGTGGTGCGGAAAAACTGTCTGTTTTCTGAGTGAAGCGGAGGACACACCTGTTGGGAAAAAGTCACCACTCCTTTGTAGAGGCCGGCTTGCGCTGGTTGAAAATTCATCGAGTTGTGCCGCCATGCCACGCCTTCACCGCTGGCACAGTTGATGCTCACTATCAGAAGACATCAGATCATCCAGGCGCCGGATGATGAGCACTGTCACCTTTTTCCGCAGAAGGAGGGCTGCACCATGTCAGGCAACGCGCGAGATTATGCAACACTTGCAGCGTGGGTCGCAGGGGGGACGGTCGTTGGTGTGGGGCTGGGGATGTTGTTTGCGCCACGGTCCGGCGCGGAAACGAGGCGGGCCATGGTCCGACAAGCGAAGCGGGCTCAGATCGAGGCGATTCGCGTGAGTCGTGCCGTGCAATCCGGTGTGTCAGAGATGAAAAAGACGTTTTCCACGAAGCGCGACGCGCATTCGATCGGGGAGGCGGCCTAGCCAGGACTCTTCTCGATGCACATTGAGAGTGTCCGCTGGAGGGGCCGACCTCCCGCGCACGCTCACTCCCGAACGGGCTTGGGGTGCACCGCACCTCAGGCCCGTTCGCTTTCTCGCGACTTCTTGATTCATGAGAATGCCAATGCTACAGTTTTGTTCACAGTTTCATTGCCCGCCGGAGTGGCGGAATTGGCAGACGCAAGGGACTTAAAATCCCTCGCCCCGAAAGAGGCGTACCGGTTCGATTCCGGTCTCCGGCACCACCCGGAACCAACCGGGATCAGGAGAGGAGTCTATGGCTTCGATTCTGCTCATTGATGACGACCCAGGTGTGCGCAAAGCCCTGCGCCTCAATCTGGAAGCGGCAGGGTACAAGGTGGTCGAGGCGGCCAGTGGCCGTGAGGCCTTGGACTCCTATCGGAAGGAAGCGGCGGATGTGGTCGTGACGGACATCCTGATGCCGGACACCGACGGGCTGGAAGCGACGCTCGTCTTAGCCCGAGAATACCCGGATGCCCGAATCATCGCCATGACCGGGGCCAGTGGGAAGACCAATTTCCTCGACGTCGCCAAACTCTTTGGCGCCCAGAAAGTGCTCCAAAAACCCTTTCCCATCGGAGACCTGCTCGGGGCCATCAAAGACGTGTTGAAACTGGCCTGAAGCCAGGGTGGCTCGTTTCGACCCGCCGCCGATGCCGACGCACGGTCCCTACCATCGTCCCAGCCACTGACGCGACCCGCCCAGATAGGAAAACACAAACACCACGACGAGCAGCACCAGGGGAACCGCATAGCCCACGGCGGTGGTCGGCGTCAGAAATCTGATGAGATAGAGTCCGGTGGCCGCGATACTCGTGACCAAGAGGGTCGTCCGCTTCGGACAGAGTCGCCGCGACATCCCCTCGTAGGCTCGGATCACCCACACCACGATCCATCCGATCGCCCCGAATCCCAACGCGAGCAGCAAACTCATCGAGGCCCATCCAATACCCTCCTGAACGCCGCTCAAGTCTAACCGCTCCGTTCCCGCCATCCGTTGCACCCGCCACCATTCGCCGACCACTAGGAGCGTCCAGACCGCCAGCAATCCTGAAAAAAAGTAGCCGCGACTCATTTCAGGCACTTCGTAGGCGGGTAGTGGTGCCGCCGGCGTCTTGCCCGGTCGATGTCGGGTGAGCATCACGGTCAAGTCATACCCGCAAGAACAAAGCACGGCATGATCCGGATTGCTCAAGAGACAACGTGGACACTCGATCGCCATTGACTTCTTCCTATCTCACTCGCTACATCTGCACGAATGTGCTTCGGAGGTCGACCTGCATGCTTCGTCTAGCCTTGCCCCTAGGCGCCGCCTTTGGTTTCCTGGGAGTCGCGGCCGGTGCCTTCGGCGCCCACGCCCTCAAGAGCATCCTCACGCCGGATCTCCTGCAGGTCTTTGAAGTCGGCGTCCGTTATCTCATGTACCATGCGCTCGCCCTCGTAGGTGTAGGCCTCCTGGGCCGTCAGGCGCCGCAACGAGCCCTCAACGTGGCCGCCGGAGCGTTTGTGGCCGGGATCATCCTGTTTTCCGGAAGCCTGTTCCTACTCGCGTTCAACGGCACCCGGTGGATCGGTGCCATCACGCCGATCGGCGGGGCTGCGTTCCTCATCGGCTGGGCTTCTCTACTGAAGGCCGCGTGGGTGGATGCCCGGCGTCCCTGATCAGGATGCCTTGCAGGTCTGGACCCGTTTGCCGGTGATGCTTCCCCACGCGCCTCCGGAATTCACGAACGACCCTTCAAGCCGTTTGCCGTCCCCGATCAACAGGAGGCTGTCCTCTTGCAGCACCCCACCGGGTAGTTCCCAGCGAAGATAGACCGTGTCACCGCGCACGACGGCTTCCTTGGGTTTCGCTGCGCCGGCTTGTTCACCGCCTGGGGGCGCAAACACCATCACCG
The DNA here is from genome assembly GCA_964449255.1 of uncultured Nitrospira sp. Classification (GTDB taxonomy): domain Bacteria; phylum Nitrospirota; class Nitrospiria; order Nitrospirales; family Nitrospiraceae; genus BQWY01. The sequence goes on from CAYUYE010000001.1 coordinate 44,883, forward strand.
TCTTTTGCTCGCCATGGTTCCGGTGGTTGTGGATGGTCCATTGCCAGGAACCGCAGAGCCGTCTGAGGCCCACCGATTCCATGCTCCGATCGCGAGAGCCCCGGAGGATCAGCCATTGCTGGTAGGCGCGCAGGGCTGCGTCCCGCTCAATCTCCATCAGCAGCGTTTGGGCCCGCGCGTCGATCAACGGGCGAAGACGCTGCTCGTAGTAGCGGCCCGCCATCTGATTGCGAGCCGAATCGGGAATCGGTGCGCCAAGCGGCTCAGAGATCAAACGCGATTTGAGCACGGCCGGCCCCTCTCGTTCGACGAGCGGCAGCCATCCGCGCTCAGCACCAACCACGTCTGGGTATTCACGATCCACCGCAGCCCGGTAGGCGTCGTAACCGGGGTGCTCGCCCTGGTCGGCCGCCGCGCTGCGTCCCCAGGCGGCGCCCTCCAAGAGCGGCATGAGCCGTTGGAGCTGCGGCGCCGGTTCGACGCTCGTCATCCACACAAGCTGTTTTTTGGAGTCTGCCCCGGCTGCCTGCTCGGCCCCGTCAGACTCGGTTCCGCGGACGCGAGTCAGAACGGTACGGGCCCAGTTCCAACGCACGAGGGCTTCCACGAGTTCCACCGCGTCAGACTCGGCAGTCCCGGCAGGCGTTCCTGATTTCAGGTTGGAGACCGCCTCCTGGAGGCCAACTGCTCCTCCCACGCCGGAGGTAAAGAGCGTCACCGCCTCGGCGTTCGAAGATACGGTGACCAAGCGAGACGCGAATTGCCCAAGGAGCCGATCAAAATCCGGTAAGCTGACGGCAGCGGCCGGAGCCGGGTTCATTGGAGGGGGGTTGTGCTGTTGAGCGGGAGCCTCAGCCGCAAGCAGCAGCAGGATACCGAACGGGAGGATGCTCCATCGGAATAGCCTTGCGTGAATCATACCGTATTGTCAGCAATCGTGCAGTTGTCTGCAAGGTGCGTTGTGAACCAACGATAACAAGCTGTCTTGGGCAGAGACCGTTCCGACCGACCTGAAGCAAGATGCATATCTGGGCACCGACGGGACCTGCCCCACGACCCATCGCTGAGTTGCGAGACAGCCGGCATGGGGAATGGGGACGAAACGTGCTCCTCAGGCCTTCAGTTGGTCCGCCAGAAACAGGGCCATGGTTTCCCAGGCTTCTTGAGCAGCAGTTTCACGGTAGGTCGCGGTCCTGGTTTCATCGCAGAATCCTGGAGAGGCCTCGCGATATCGGCGGACGTCTAGGCGTTTCCCTTGTGCGTCCATCGCCCGCTGAAACTGCTCGAGTTCCTCCGAAGACACCGCCGGATTCTGCTCGGCGTGGTGATAGAGGACCGGGGACTGCAGCTCCGCCAACATCCCCGTGCTGGGAGCAAGTCGTCCGTAAAACGAGACGGCGGCGCGGAGTCGTTTTCGCTGACAGGCAAACCGAACGGCCAAGGTCCCGCCCAATCCGAAGCCGACCACGGCGTGGAGATTCCGCTTCACGTAGTCACGGGTGTTGAGAAATTCGCAGCAGGAGTTGATGTCCTGTAACGCCAGCGGTTCGCTCAGTCGAGCGGTGAGCCCTTCCGCCACGTCGGCATTGGCCGTGACCATGCCGCCCAACCGATTGTACAAATTGGGAATGATCACCGCGTACCCTTCGCACGACAGCCGCAACCCGAGCTGCTTGATCTGGTTATTGAGCCCCCATCCCTCGTGCAGCAGGACAATTCCACCGAATGTGCTCTTCTGCTGGGGCCAAAACTGAATGCCTTCCACCTGTGTTTCTTTTGGCACGCGGGTGGCCACATAGGGATCGACGGCCATATCGGTCATCGTGGGGATTGGCGCCCCGCTGGGAAACCGCACCCGATTCGTTCCGATTTGGTCTGGCGTAAACGGAATGGTTCGAACCGACATGGGACACACCTTTGCTGAAGGCCTCGCGCTCTCTGTAACCGGCATCGCAGCGAAAGAACGTACTATAAAGGCGGGCTCTTTTCGCTGTCAACGCAACGGCGCTGGCACAATTCACTGGCGCTGGCCCCTAATCGTTTGATATGTGAGCGACCATGGCTCTCGATCACTCCTCCGGAAGCGGGACGCGAAGCGGAACTGGCATCAGCGCACGCATCGGCTTGATCGGCCTCGGGCGACATGGAAGCCGCTATGCCAAGCACCTCATGCAGGATGTGCCGGGCGCCCATTTGGCAGCTGTTGCCCGCCGTCAGGTCGATCGTCCCCTTCCATTTCCACCCCCCAGCGACCTCCGTGTTCATGATGACGGCCCGTCACTGATTGCGGATCCGACGATCGACGCCGTCATTGCGGTGGTGCCTCCGGCGTTCAACCCTTCATTCTGCGCGGCAGCAGTTCGAGCGGGAAAACCCCTGCTGATGGAGAAACCTTTCGCGGCAGATCTGCCCGCGGCGCGGGAGATGCTCGCCGCAGTGGAGTCGGCTCGTCTCCCCCTGATGGTCGCCCACACGTTGCGCTTCGATCCGACGGTCGCTGCGTTTCGGGCGCGCCTCCCCAAACTCGGCTCGCTGTCTACGCTCACCCTGACCTTCACGGTCCCATCGCGCCCCAGGCCATCCGGCAATCCTGGCTTCCACGGCCGCGGCCCCTTGCTGGACCTAGGCGTCCATCTGTTCGACCTGATTCGCATCCTGACACAAGACGAGCTCCGCTCGGTCCGCAGCACGATCGAGTCACGTCAGAGCGACGGTGTTGACACCGCTGCTCGCGTGGAAGGCGTCACGCACGGGGGATGCACCTGCCTCCTGCGGGTCGGGTGGGAGGGAGCCACTCACGTGGGACTCGGCGAAGCGATCGGAACACAGGGCAGACTGCAGATGGATTGGAACGCGCGTCTCGTTACCGAATGTCTGGAGCAAGGGTCGCCCGAGAGTTGGACCATTTCGCCGCTCCAGACCATTCCGGTTGTGATTGCCGCCTTCTTGCGCGCGCTCTCCGAAGGAACTGCCATGCCGATCACGGCCCGCGATGGCTTCCAGGCAGTGCGCGCTGTGGAGGCGGCCTACGAATCGGCCACGAAAGGCACCCTCGTGGAGATTCATGACTGAAGGTTCAGGCTGAGGGCTCAGGTTGAGGAGGCTTGCCCAAATACTCCACGCCTGAACCTTAACGTCAGCCGTTAACCTACACCTGGAGTTAGAGCTGAGCCTTCTTCAGGTGTCCGCCACGATGTGGGTGTCGGTTTCTTCCACGCCCTCGATGGTATGAATCCGTGTGATGACGACTTCGGATAAGGCCCGCTCATCGCCCACATTGACGAAACTGAATATGTCGGGCTGGCCGAAGCATGGATGCGCCTGCTCAACGCCGGGCAATTTCTTCAACGCCTCCAGGACGGCTTTCGTTTTGCCCGCCTTGACCTTGATCAGGATGTACGCTCGCGTGGCCATCACGTCCTCCTTTCGGTAGTGGGTGCCATTCGCCGGTGCTCTTCGACCATCAACCCTCTCAACTCCGTCGCTTCCGTCGCTGACGACCGCGAACCATCTACAGGCGCCGCCACAACGTCTTCTCAGCGCGCTCCCGGCATCAGTCTCCGCTTCTCTTCATAGACCATATGGATATCCTTCCCTTCCGCGGCATACTGATTGCGCGCCGCAAAGTGAAGTCCCGCCAGCAGACGGAGATCCTGTTCGGCGAGATTGAACTCCCGCCATCCCTGCTCGAGACCGGCGCGGTCCCACCGCGGAGGACCGGTACCGTACTCCACCATGGCTTCGAGGGAGCGTGAGGTCCAGCCCTCGCGTCGACCGGCACGGACTGCTTGCTCTGCCGCATGACCAAATTTCTGTTGGAAGGCGGCGTCGAAAAACTTGACGACATGCGGGTTTCCGCTTTTCATCATGGCCGACTGGAACTGAATCAACGCCTTGACGATCCGGCTGGCATCAGGCGTATTTTCCGGCGGCAACACGCCCGCTTCCGACCACACGGATAAAATCGCCATCACGGCACCTACCTGCGACGCGCTGGCACGCCCGGAGGACTGTGCGGTCGTCTCGGGCCTGGGCGCAATGAAGATCTCGTTCAGATTGCTGAACGTGCCGCCCGGCTTGGGCCCGCCGCCTAGGACGTAGATCCGGTCCTCCACCACTGCCGCGGCCAGCCCATGCCGCGCAGTGGGCATGCTCGCGGCCATGTCCCACCGATCGGTCTCGGGATTGTACACTTCAGTGCTGCGAATGGTCCCATCCGGCGCTTCGCCGCCGAACACATAGATCCGGCCGCTCACCACCGCCGCGGCGACTCCGCTGCGGGGAACGGCCAAGTCCATTTTTCTCGTCCACCGGTTCGTCGCCGGATGGAACTGTTCCACCACGGCGAGATTACGCCCGTAGTCTTTGTTGAGGCGTCCGCCGATGGCATAGAGGTCTCGCCCGAAGGCCACCACCGCCAGATGATCGCGCGGCGTGGGCAGCGACGCCATGGTCGACCAGGTATCCGTGGCAGGGTCATACGACTCCACGGCCGCCGGATTGCCGGTCCCGTTGTAACCGCCCACAGCGATGATTTTCCCGTCCACGACGGCCGCCCCCAGCGCTCCGCGCGCAGTCGGCATCGACTGCCGTTCCGTCCACGTGTCCGAGGCCACGTCATAGCGGTAGACTGCCGCCGTCGGCTGCCACACGGAAACTCCCGATTGGGTAAAACCCCCGATGACGAAGAGTTGCCGGTCGACAACCGCGACGGCCGCATGGTGCAGGCGAGCGGGGAGGGGGGCTTTGGCTGTCCAGCCATTCCAGATCGGATCATACTGCTCGACGGTGCGGCTGACAGCGAGGGTCAGGACATCATTCGGGCCCGGCTCTTCAAACCCGCCCAAGAGAAAGATCTTTCCGCCGATTACTCCAGCAGCGACCTCGGAACGATGCGTGGGAGCGGGCGCGCCATCGGTCCAAGTTCCCATAGCCGGCGGTGCCGCGCGGGCCGCGCCAATCGTGGATCCGACACACAGAAGCGTGAGAAGCGACGCGGCCCAGCGTAGACGTGGTCGGCAGCGGGAGCGGCGAAATGTCATCCGTCAGCGAGCCTCGGAGAGGATCGTTGCCGCGACCGAGATGCAGGAACTTGGCATGGGCGGCATTATACAGAAAATCCCGCAGAAAGTTGAAAAGCCTTCGGAGCGGCTTTTATAATCCGCCCGTCCGCGACCAGCCAATCACCACGGACCTCCGACGCACTCCACTGACCACGTTACCACACTGATATGTTAGCCAAAGTCCTCAGCAGCACCGTTCTGGGAATGGACGCCCACCTCATCGACGTGGAAGTGGACATCAGCGGTGGACTTCCGCAATTCACCGTGGTGGGGCTGCCGGATTCCATCGTCAAGGAGAGTCGCGACCGGGTGCGGGCAGCGCTGAAGAATACGGGGTTTACCTTCCCCGTCAAGAAGATTACCGTCAATCTCGCGCCAGCGGGTCTGAAAAAAGAAGGTGCGGGGCTGGATCTGCCGATCGCCATCGGCATTCTCGTTGCACAGGGGCTGATACCGGCAGGGGCGGTTGCGCAGACCGTGTTCGTCGGCGAGTTGTCCCTCGACGGGCAGGTCAAACCCGTGGCCGGCGCCCTATCCATGGGCATGATCTGTGGCGCCACCCACCGGTTGGTGCTCCCCGCCGCCAACGCAAAGGAGGCTGCGATCGTGCGGGGAGTCCAAGCAATCCCCGTGCACACCCTCCCGGAGGTGGTGGAATTCCTCCTAGGTAACAAACCGATCGCCGTGGTTGAGGTCGATCCCGTTCAAGCCTGGCCGACATCTCTCCCGGACGGGGAGGATTTCGCGGACGTGAAAGGTCAGGCACATGCCAAGCGTGCGCTTGAGATCGCCGCAGCGGGCGGCCACAATGTCTTGCTCGTCGGGCCACCGGGCTCCGGAAAGACGATGCTGGCGCGACGTCTGCCCGGTATCTTGCCGCCGCTTTCGTTGGAGGAGGCACTCGAGACGACTCGGATCTATAGCTGCGCAGGTTTGCTCGACCGCGCCTCGGTCCTCATGACCACACGCCCTTTTCGCGCCCCGCATCATGGCGTGTCGGATGCCGGATTGATCGGAGGCGGCGTCATGCCTCGTCCAGGTGAGGTCTCGCTGGCGCACCACGGCGTGTTGTTTCTCGACGAGATTCTGGAATTCAAACGGCATGTGCTCGATGGATTGCGCCAGCCGCTGGAAGACGGCTCGCTGCTGGTGACGCGTGCGAGCGCTTCGATTCGCTATCCCGCCCGTGTTATGCTGGTCGCCGCTATGAATCCATGTCCTTGCGGATACTACGGCGATCGCACACACGAATGCCTCTGCACGCCGCATCAGGTCAGGCGCTATCGCGGACGGCTGTCCGGTCCTTTGATGGACCGACTGGACCTGCACGTGGACGTACCGCCGGTATCGGTGCAGGCGCTGGGAGAAACCCAGGCCACCGCGGAGAGTTCGTCCACGATTCGCGCCCGCGTGATCGAGGCCCGGGACCGTCAGCGTCGGCGGTACGCCAAAACGGGCTCCTTCACCAACGCGCAGCTCCGTCCCAAACACGTGGCCACACATTGCGCCCTCGACCGTGAGGGCAAGGACCTCCTGGAGCAGGCGATGGCCAAGTTGCAGCTGTCGGCGCGGGCGCACGGAAGGATTCTCCGCATGGCCCGGACGATCGCCGATTTGGCTGCCTCCGACGGCATCCAAGCCATCCACGTCGCGGAAGCGGTGCAATACCGAAGTTTGGATCGGCGTGTGGACGTCTAGGATCGTATGTTGCAGTCGTTCCGCACATTTGCTTGGTGGTTTCTCATCGGCGCCGCGATGGCACTGGCCGTCATCATGTTGCAGGGCGGAATTCGCGACATCATGCAAACGCAAGGGCCCTTGTGGGAAGGCAAAGTCATCGACTTCCTGACCGCCGTCACCGGCGGAGGATTACTCGGCGGCTGCATTGCCCTCATCCTCAATAGAATTAGACAACCCTAGTACCAGAAAAGAGGAGTGTCGATGGACTTGGTCATCGGTTCGAATCTGTTCAAGAACACAAACGGTGTCGTGGATATCGAAGGGGTGCAGCAGTTCAACGTCAACCTGAAACCGACCGGCGGAACCATTCTACTCAACTTCGTCCTCTTCGATCAGAACGGGCGCATGATCGCCAAATTGGTCGACAGCACGCTGGCCTTCAACGAGCGTCGGGCCTACGAGGTCAACAAAACGCCCACATCGGTGGAGTTAAAAGAAACCGAGAGTGGAGCCGTGGTCATCCGCGTGAGCCGCGGTGCGGACAACCGTGTCACGATCGACCGTGGCCAGTTCTGGACGATCAAAGGGCACCTCTGCACGATTACCCCGTCCGAATGCAAGATCGACAAACATAGTTTGAGCAAGGAAGAAACGGACGCCAAGGGAGGCAAGAGCTCCCTCGGCGGTTGAGCGAAGGGACGAGAAGCTGGATTGGACGTAATCGAGGAGTGACCGTGGCCCGCATCACCTCGGAGCGGGGACACGCGAGAACCGCGCCCTCGCAACGATCAGCGGATTACGACTTGGGCTCGACCACCGGAACGATGACGACCGCGCTATCCTTGGCGTCCACCATCGCCGTCTCGCCGTCGCGCAACTCGCCCTTCACCAACTGCCGGGCCAGCGGCGTTTCAATTTCCTGCTGGATCAATCGCTTCAGCGGCCTCGCACCATAGACGGGATCGTAGCCCCTCGTCGCCAACTGCGTACGAGCCGCCGGAGTGAGTGAGAGCGTAATCCGCCGCTCGGCCAATCGCTCACGCAGGCGCGCTAGTTGAATATCCACGATCTTGCCCAACTGATCCAACGTCAAGGCATGGAAGACCACCATCTCATCCACGCGGTTCAAGAACTCAGGGCGGAAGTGCTGGCGGAGCTCGCGCATCACGAGGTTGCGCATCGCATCGTAGGACGATCCCGTCTGCTGCGCTTCGAGGATGTGCTGGCTCCCGATGTTGGAGGTCATGATCAGGACGGTATTCTTGAAGTCTACCGTCCGGCCCTGTGAATCGGTCAAACGCCCATCGTCCAGCACCTGAAGGAACAGATTGAAGACATCATGGTGCGCCTTCTCGACCTCATCGAAAAGAATGACCGAGAAGGGTTTGCGGCGCACCGCCTCGGTGAGTTGTCCACCCTCTTCAAACCCCACGTAGCCCGGCGGCGCCCCAATCAAACGCGCGACCGTGTGTTTCTCCATGTATTCGGACATGTCGATGCGGATCAGATTGTTTTCATCATCAAACAGCGTGGCCGCCAGGGCGCGGGCCAGCTCCGTCTTCCCGACGCCGGTCGGCCCGAGGAAGAGAAACGACCCAATCGGCCGCTTGGGGTCTTTGATGCCGCTCCGGGCGCGCAGCACGGCGTCGGCCACGGCCCGCACGGCTTCATCCTGTCCGATCACCCGTTCGTGGAGCAACTCCTCGAGCCGCAACACCTTTTCCATTTCGCCTTCGACGAGGCGCGTTACCGGGATGCCGGTCCAGCGGCTGACCACCAAGGCGATGTCTTCTTCGTCAACCTCTTCTTTCAGAAGTCGCTCCTCGCCCTGTTTTTTCTGCAGGTGTTGTTCTTCCGAGACCAACTCGCGTTCGAGCTTGGGCAGACTCCCATAGCGTAGCTCGGCCACTCGATTGAGATCATAGGCCCGCTCGGCCTGCTCGATCTGCAACTTGACGTCCTCGATCTGCTGGCGAATCTTACGCAGGCGGCCCACCGATACTTTCTCCGCCTCCCATCGCGTCTTCAGCGCCTGTTGATCACGAGTCTTTTCAGCCAACTCCTTTTCCAACGTCTGCAAGCGTGCTTTGCTGCCCGGATCGGTTTCCTTCTTGAGCGCCTCACGCTCGATCTCCAATTGCATGACCTTGCGGGAGACCTCATCCAATTCAGCCGGCAGACTATCGATTTCGGTGCGGAGGCGGGCGGCCGCTTCGTCGACCAGGTCGATCGCCTTGTCGGGCAGAAACCGATCGCTGATATAGCGATGGGAGAGCTTCGCAGCCGCGACGAGGGCCGCATCCTTGATCCGGACGCCGTGATGGACCTCGTACCGTTCCTTCAACCCGCGCAGGATCGAGATCGTATCCTCCACCGAGGGCTGATCCACCAGGACCGTCTGGAATCGCCGCTCAAGCGCCGCGTCCTTCTCAATATGCTTGCGATATTCATCCAGCGTCGTGGCGCCGATCAGATGCAGCTCACCTCGGGCCAGCATCGGTTTCAGCAAATTGGCGGCATCCATGGAGCCTTCCGCCGCCCCGGCCCCCACAACGGTGTGTAACTCGTCGATGAACAGCAGAATCTGCCCGGCTGCGGCCTGGACTTCCTTTAAGACCGCCTTCAAGCGTTCTTCGAACTCGCCCCGGAACTTCGCCCCGGCGACCAGGGCACCCATATCCAGCACCACGACTCGCTTCTGCTTGAGACCTTCCGGGACGTCGCCCTTCACGATGCGTTGGGCCAATCCTTCGACGATCGCCGTCTTGCCGACACCGGGCTCACCGATGAGGACCGGGTTGTTCTTGGTGCGCCGTGAGAGGATTTGGATCACCCGGCGAATTTCATCGTCGCGGCCGATGACCGGATCGAGTTTGCCTTGGGAAGCCAGACGCGTCAGATCGCGACCATATTTCTCAAGCGCCTGATAGGTGCCTTCCGGGTCCTGAGACGTGACGCGCTGGTTGCCGCGGACGCTTTGGAGGGCCGCCAACAGCTTATCGCGGGTGACGCCCAATTTCTTGAAGACGCCACCTTCTTCGACCATCGCCAGAACAACATGTTCAACGCTCAGATACTCGTCCTTCAGAGTCTGCATCTCTTGCTCGGCGCGGCTCAGCACTTGCGCCAAACGGCCTGTCACATGGACCTGCCCCGGGGAGGCGCCGGGCCCCTGCACCTGGGGCACACGGGACAAGGCCTGCTCAGCGGCAGTCTTGACCGCCTGACCCGACACACCGGACTGTTCCAACAGCGATGCCGCGATCCCCCCCTGTTGTTCCATGATCGCCAACAGCAGGTGCTCCACGTCAATGCCTTGATGGCTCCGCCGAAGGGCCATTCCAGAAGCCGACTGCAGGGCCTCCTGCAATTTCACCGTCATGCGGTTCATATCCATGAGCACAATCCTCCTGTTTGATGAGAGCTAAGCACTGGTTGAGGTAAGTCAAGGGAAGCAGCACGTCTCGGAAGGGCCCGAGTCCGGCCGGGGCCGCTCCTTGACGTGGACCGCCAGGGGCTCTATGAATACGCCATGCAGCAATTTCACGGAATCTGGCCCCAGTCCCACGCAACGTCCACCGCCTCTCTAGCGCTTTCATGAACCAACTCCACGCCACATGGTTGCTATATCGCGACGCCTTTCGAGCCGCCATACGATCCTTCTCGCGTGCCTGGTGGGTCGTCCTGGCGGTGGTGGCGTTCTTCGCTGCGATGGTCTTTCTTGCTGGTTTTGTTGGTGGGCTCGGCATGCCGGGAGGCCTCATCTTGGGCGCGGTGAACGCCTTGCTGATCGGCGCGATCCTCGCCCTCTTCGAAGCCAGCATCCTTTCCGCAAGACGAGTGAGCTTTCAGGATGTGGTCGACAGTTTCGGCAAGTATTTTTGGGAGGTCATGGGCGTGGGATTCGTCCTGTGGATTCCTTTGATGGTCCTGGATCAGGGGATGCGCAGCAATCCCAACGGAGCTTTTCTGTCGAGCGCCATCTTCTTCTTGCTGTTCATCCTGTTAAATCCCGCGCCGGAAGTGATCTATCAGCTCCGGCACAATTCCCCGTTGGAGGTCTTCAAGTCCAGCTACGAGTTCGTCATTGAAAACTGGATCGAATGGTTTCTCCCGCTGGTCATCGCAATCGGTCCGCTGGGACTGACCTTCTTTCTGAACCTCTCAACGCGGTTGGGGAGAGGAGCCGGCCTGAATGTTCTGCAGTTTTTGATCCTGCCGTACACGGCGCTTTCCGGCTGGTTGGCGACCCTCGGATTGCCTGAAACCATCAGCACCGCGCTCGTCCTGCTGTTGACCCCGCCCGTCACGGTATTCATGTTCCTGTTCCGCGGGCACCTGTTCCATGCCCTGCATACGTCGTCACGCCGCGGCCGCTTGTATCAGACTCGTCACCAACCCTAAGAGTTTCACCTAGGCGCCGAGGAGCGTTCCCTACGAACGCACCCGGCACGTTTCTCCCAGAAGACCATGAAGGGTCTCCTGACATTGCTCGCGGCCTGGTTATGGAGGAAAAAAGGTGGCATCCGGCCACTTTTTCAGGCAAAATAGTGTATGGATTTCCAGACAACCCCAGAATACATCCATTTCCTATGGGACTCCCGATCTTTTGGCGGCTGGTGCTCGCCACCCTGGTCATTATTGGGGTGATGACGGCAGTCACCATCTACGCCCTCTTTCAATTGCGCCAGTTGACCTCGCTGTCGACCGAAATGGCCTCGTACCATTATCCGGCCATTGAGACCAGCAAACGATTGGTGACCCTGCTTCTGAACAGCCAGCAGAGCGAGAAAAAGTTCCTCGCAGTCCGTGACCCGGCGTTCCTCTTGCACTCCGAAGAGGAGTCGGAGGAATTCACGCGGACCCTGGCCACGCTCCAAACGAATGAGCGGACGCCCCAGGGACAGAAGCTGCTCGCTGAGGTCGAACGTCTGCGGGCGGAACGACTGAACCTGTTTCGCCAGGAAACCGCGCGAAAGCCTCCGACTCCTGGCGCCGTCTCACCGGGATACGAGGCGACACGGGATGCCATTGCCGATCGCATGACGGCCGCGCTGCAGGGATTTATCGACTTGCACCAAGCCAGCGTGAGCATCGGCATGAGTAACTCCCATGCCAGTTCGGCCCGCGCGGAGGCCGCCACCCGACACCTGATTTTCGTCTCGCTCCTGTTCGGTCTGGCCGTAGCGGGTGTGGCCAGTTACGGCATCCTGCGCCCGCTGCGCCGATTACAGCACCACATCAAGAGTATGGGCCAGGGCAATTTCGGCACGCAGCTGGAAATGGCCGCGCCACAGGATCTCAAGGACCTGGTCGACACCGTCAACTGGATGGGACAAAAACTGCAACAGCTGGATGACATGAAGTCGGAGTTCCTCGCCCACGTTTCCCATGAACTGCGGACGCCGATGGCCTCGATCCAGGAGGGTACGCAGTTGCTGCTCGATGAAATCCCGGGGCCCCTGACGGTCGACCAAAAGGAAACGCTGCGCATCATGTCCGACAGCAGCCGACGCCTGATCCGGCTGATTTCGACGATCCTGGATCTCTCGAAAATGGAAGCGGGCATGATGGAGTACAGCATCGTCTCCACGGATTTTCTGCGCATCATCGACGTCTGCATCAACAAGATCCGCCTCCTCGCCGATTCCAAACATGTGCAGATTCTGGCCGACGTGCCGCGTTCCCGATCCTGGGTCCGGGCCGACGTCTCGCGCATCGAGCAGGTGCTGGACAATCTTCTCTCCAATGCCTTGAAGTTCGCACCGGAAGGTTCCGTAATCCGGATTCAGGCGGAGCAGAAGGCTCGGAACGGCACCCTGGTGGTTTCCGTCATCGACCACGGGCCCGGCATAACGCCCGAGGACCTGCCGCACATCTTCGAGCGCTTTTACCAGGGACGTTCGAGCCGCTCAAGGGCAGTGGCGGGAAGCGGGCTTGGATTGGCATTGGCCAAGAAGGTCGTCACTGCGCATGGCGGCCAAATCTGGATCGAGAGCGAGCCTGGCAAAGGGACCACCGTTCGTTTCACCCTTCGTCTCGCACACCCGGGGAGTGAGACAGCTGTACCATGACACCACACACATATCGCCTATACGCCCTTGGCACGGTCCTGTTCACAATGTTAGTCGGGTGTACGACCACGCCTACAGTGCCACCGCCGCAAACCCCTTTCTTTCGAGCGGATGCGCAGGAATTGAAGGTTTTTCAGGCACTTGGCAAGAAGCAGGACGCAATCACAGCCAAGTGCGCCAGTGGAGGAGGCTGCGACCAGGCCCATTTCATCCGTGGCCTCATCGCGCTGTTTGAGAGTCGTGAACAAGCAATCAATTACTTTCAAAAGGTTATAACACTTCCTCAGAAGAGCCGGTATGCGCCCTCGAGCCAGCAATGGCTACGACTCCTACAGACTCCATCGGTGGGCACGAGTCCATCCTGGTTCAGTCTTCAAGCCAATGCTGCTGAGATTGCTCAGGAAAAAGGCAATTATGCCCGCACCCTCGAACAAGTGGTCCGAGACTTGCTTTCAAGGGAAGGAGAGTTTCAGACGCTCTCGACCGCCAAGGACACCGAGGCTTCGACGGTCGAAGGCTTGCAAAAGGAGTTGGCTGAACGGCAAAAGAAAATTGAGGAGCTGACAACCAAAAAGGATCCCGCTCGGACTGTCCCGGATCCCGCCACGGTGCATGCATTGCAGACGCAGCTCGAGCAGCGGGACCGAAAGATCGAGGAGTTGTCGCATCAGTTGGAAGCACTGAAGCGGATCGATCAGGAGATGCGAGAGAAAACGCGTCCGCTCCGTCCGGCGACGGTGCCGCCACCGACGCTGGGCGACGGCGAAACCAAACCTTAGAGAAAACAGTAAAGAAGGACCGACTACAATGGACAAAGAACGCATCCTAGTAATTGACGACGACGAAGGGCTGTTGCATCTGCTGAAGATGCGACTGACGGCCATGGGATTCGCCGTAACGACCTGCACCACCGGTCAAGAAGCCTTCTCAGAGGCGCGCAAGAGTGTGTTCGATCTGGCTGTGACCGATCTGCGTCTGAAGGGCGAAGACGGGCTCATGATCACGGAAGAGCTCTTGCGCATCCATCCGGGCCTGCCGGTGATCATTCTGACCGCCCACGGCAGCATTCCTAATGCGGTCGAAGCCATGCAGCGTGGCGCCACCGGGTACCTCACGAAGCCCTTTGACGACAAGGAATTAAAAGCCAGCCTCGAGCGGGCCCTATCGACCCAGCGAATGAGTCGAGAGATCCAACGGTTGAAGCTCCTCGTCAAAGAACTCTACGGGATGGAGAACGTCGTCGCGCGGAGCCCCTTGATGCAGCGACTCTTCCAACAGATCGCACAGGTCGCGGATACGGACGCCACCATCTGCCTGCTCGGAGAGACCGGCGTCGGGAAGGAAGTCGTCGCGCGGGTGGTCCACGCCAATAGCCGGCGCTCCCAAGGGCCGTTCATCGCACTCAACTGTGCCGCCATTCCTGAAACCCTCTTTGAAAGTGAGTTGTTCGGGCATGTCAAAGGCGCCTTCACCAACGCCCATGCGGCCAAGAAAGGGCTCTTCCAAGCGGCCAACGGCGGGACATTGTTCCTGGATGAAATCGCGGAGATGCCGCTCTCGATGCAGGTCAAGTTACTGCGCGCCGTGCAGGAGCACGAGGTGCGGGAGGTCGGCGCCGACAACACCACGAAGGTAGACGTGCGCATCATCGTCGCCACCAACCGGGACCTCACCGAAGCGGTGAAGGCCGGCACATTCCGGAGCGACTTATACTATCGTGTGCAAGTGGTCCCGCTGGTCATTCCGCCGCTTCGCGAACGGCGGGACGACATTCCGGTCCTCGCGCAGCATTTCCTGAAAGACTCCGTCGGACGCACCAATAAAGATGTTCGCGGCTTTACCCCAGCCGCGATGCAGAAGCTCACCATGTACCACTGGCCGGGAAACGTGCGCGAGTTGGAGAACGCCATCGAAAAAGCGGTGATTATGTCGCGCCAGGACATGATCACGCCGGATTTGCTCCCGTCGATTACGGCCGTTTCCGAAGCGCCCCTGAAGCCTCTCACGGAGGCGAAGGAAGATTTCGAGCGAGGTTATCTCAAGAGCCTTCTGCAACTGACGAATGGGAACATCTCGCGCGCGGCCCAGTTTGCCGGGCGGTATCGGGCGGATTTCTACAAGATGCTCAAGAAGTACGGCCTACACCCATCCCTCACGAAAGGGAAGGGGGAGCCGGAGTATGAGGAGATCGCGGAGGAAACTGAAACGAGCGAGGAACTCACGCAGCCTTAGTGCAGCCATCCACCTCACGGGGCGGGCACTGGCTTGACCTCGAGCCGGTGCCCTTCTCCTTCCATATACTGCCAGAATACCCTGGCTTCCTCCTGGCAGAGAACGAGCGGGGTATTGCTCGTTTGACCGCTCAAATAGATCTTAACCGTCCAGTCATCCTTGTAGACTTGCCGTTCGCAGTACAGCACACGATCGATATTGATCGTACGATTGCCGACGTGAATCAAATGCATAGGTCCCGTCTGTGCGCGGCGGATGAAACCGAGTGGAGCTGGCGAGAGGAATTGAACCTCCAACCGGCGGTTTACAAAACCGCTGCTCTGCCGATTGAGCTACGCCAGCACGTGAGCCATCGGTAGACGTGCCAACCAGACCGTCTTTCCTATAACAGCCAACCTAGACAGTGTCAAGAAATGAGCACTCTCGGGCTTGCGCCGCCGGACCGCTCGTGGAGTGGCGCCACTCAAGGAGTCCGGTCGGGCGCGTTTGCTGTTCGAGGTGATGGGATGTGAAGACGGAAGGAACGAAGGGAGGCAGAACGAGACTGGTCTGAACTTACGACGAAGCGGATTGGTTCGGAGCGGACCCGTTGGCGTTGTGGGCGGCCAAGACCCGCTCAAGGACTTCGATCGATTCGTTCAGCAGATCGGTCGCACATCCTAGGGTCACTTGAAACTGCTGCATCGCTTCCTGGGAGCGGCCTTCCCGCTGAAGGGTGAGAAACCGGCGATGCGCATCGTCCAGGATGGCCTGTTTCGCATCGAGCATCAGGGTATCGGCAGCGTCCATCTGGTCACCTCCGGATGAGTACGTGAGGGGACCGTATCAAAGTCTCCAAGCGTTCATCAAGGGTGGACCGCCCCACCCAGAAGGGGCATCTCCGCTCAACGCGAGCCACTTTTTCGTGGCGCACCTGTGTCACGACCAGAAATCGCTGGCACGTCCGGGGCGCCAGCACCGTCAGCAGCCTGAGCCCGAACCGCCGGGAAAACCTGGTTTCTCACTCAATCCGTCGCCACCCTCGTCCACCTTGACCCTCACCGCACAACGGTCTATGTTCCCGCCCATCGGCACACACCCTCAAACCAGTGGAGGACGGCCTGTGAAGATCTCAACATGTCTCGGTCCCGCCTGTTTCGCGTTCGGCCTGCTCTTTAGCGCCTGTGCGGGAGGAGGCTGGGTCCATCCGACCAAGCCCCAAGAGGAATATTCGAATGATTACAACCGCTGCGAAACCCAAACCTTACGGGATCCAAAACTGCAGCAGGGCAGCCGGTATTTAGTCGTCCAGGCGATCGAGCGTTGTCTGATGAAGGACGGGTGGAAGATCGCCGACAAGTAGCTCTTGGGGCGCTGTCGCCCTAAGACCCTTGCGTTACTGGATATAAAAGAA
Organism: uncultured Nitrospira sp.; assembly: GCA_964449255.1. GTDB lineage: Bacteria > Nitrospirota > Nitrospiria > Nitrospirales > Nitrospiraceae > BQWY01. Next base: position 61,325 of record CAYUYE010000001.1, read on the forward strand.
GAGGAGGGTCGTGTCGCCCTTGGCCTCGTCCCGCCTTACCACGGCCTGCGCCGCGCGTACGGTTTCATTGACCCGCACCGTCCCGCGAATGCCGAAGTATTGGCTCTTGATGTCATAGGCCTGCGTCAAACGGAGTTCTTTCGCGATCGGCTCAAAGCTCGACACCTTGTCCAGGTCCTGCAGGTTCTTGTACGGCCGCCCTTGGACTATTTCGCCGGCGATCGATTGACTGATTCGGCTGTCGAGCGCCCGCATGACCAAGGGATCCGCCGTATTCAAGTTGATCTTCCCCTCGGCCTGAGCCGGAAACACGGTCACATATTTCGCGATGCGACTCAGAAGCTCCGGCGTGATGCCCTTCACCATGCGCAGCTCGTCAAATGACTGGAGCGGAGCGTTGGCAGCCTTGTAGGGCGGGCGTAGCGTTTGATAGTAGCTCGACTCCGCGCCGTCCGGCTCTGGAATTTCATCCTGATCGACCCAGTCCACGATGGCATCCACCACTCGCGGATCCGCCTGCACCATCTCAAACAACCGCTTATAGCGCAGGATGATCGCGTTCTTCGACTGCGGATCCTGCAGGTTGGACAGCAGGTTGAGATTGAGTTTGCCCCGTTCGTCCTCCACCGTGGCCGTTACAAACCCGTCCCCAATAGGAAAATCATTCAGCGGAAAAGTCCAGAGATCACCCGGGCCGTCGTAATGCAGTTGGATCTTGCTCTCGAGCAGGCTATCCTGGCGGAGGGCGGCTCGCGCGGCCTGGATACCGGCCCGGGCCAAGATCGTCGCCTTAAGCCCGTCGCGAAAGGCCGTGGCCTCCCGCAACTCGCGGCGCGCTTCGCCGTCAAACTCCAAGACCAACGCCACCAGGATGGTCAGGATCAGCAGGGCCAGGATCAGCGCGACGCCCCGCTCGTTAGGCTTTCTCATACGAAGCGATTCGAATGGTCACCTGCAGCAGATGCGGCGTGTCATAACGGGGGGTAATCTGCAAACGTTTGACCTGCACTAAGCCTGGAGCTTCTTCCACGGCCGCCAGGAGGGTGAGAAGTTGGGGCAACTGCATCCCATCCAACCGCATCTCCACGGCCGTTTCCTGATATCCGGCCATCGGGACCGTTGGCTGGGGTTGCATGCCGACGATCTGGTTGCGGATACCGGTGGACACGGCTGTTTCCTCCAGAAAGGGGAGCAAGGCGAACTGGCCGCCGCTCTTGGCAAGCCGCCCTTCTAGTTTGGCCACACGCGTCTGCAATTGCCGATAGGTCGATTCCGCCTGCACCAGCTCCTCATAGTCCCGGCCCTTCTTCGCGTGCTGTCGATCCAGCATCGTCATATGGTCGAGAATTGGATCCACGACGAATGCGAACAGGAGACCGAGCACGAGTACGACTCCGCCACCGACAATGAGCCAGCGCTCCCGGGCCGAGAAGTCGTTCCATCGTTGGCGCAACGCTTCCATCATGAACCTCCGCTCGTCAACGTCAGACGGAAAATGACCTGATTGGCCGAGACCCCGACCCGGGCATCCCCCACCACAACGTCTTGGAAGAGCTCTTCGGCGATCAGGGCCCGTTTGATACGCTCAACCGAGTCGAACGAGTCGGTTTCGCCCTCCAGCTGAACGGCAGTGCCTTCCATCAAGAGGTTGCGCACTTTGATCGGCACGCCCGGTGGGAGTCTCCGCACGAGACGGGCGAGGGAGGGCAACGCCGCCGTTTGCTGAGCTTCCAGCACCTCCAGACGTTTGTTCAACGACGCGATCTGCTGGCGCACCTGCTCCACCTCTTCGCCGGGCATCACGGTGCCCCCGATCGCCCGTTCGTAGTACGACGCGAGGGCCGCCTTGTCCTGGCGCAGGCGGGTCTCCTTCATCGTAAGTCTGGTCCACATGTCTCCCAGTCCAATGGCGAGCAAGACCAACGTGCCGATGGCCGCGAGCGTGAGATCACGCCGCGCGGCTTGTTGCGGTCGCTTCTGGGACTCGTGCAATTGATGTTTGAGGTCGTAACCCAGGCTCCTCGACTGCGATCCGGTAAACCAGCGCCGACCGACGAGTTTCGGATGCAGGGCCAAGCCGAAGGCCACCGCAAAGGCCTGCGGACTGGTGGGGCCGAACCCTTCCCGCTTGCCGACCAGCTTGAGGCCGAGCCGGTGGGCCAGATACTCCGGGAACTGCCGGAGCTTGGCTCCGCCGCCGGACACCCAACAATGCTCAATGCGGCTCTGTGTCGAGGATTCAAACGCATGTAACGCCAATCGGACTTCACGAGTCAGCGGTTCGATCCATTCTTCCGCCAGTTGGACGCTCGCCACACGCTTGCGCCGTTCTGCTTCCTCCATCGACCAGGAGTACCGCGTGGCCAGCGCGCGTGTCAGGGCGTTCCCGCCCCACGAAAGCGTGCGCAACACCCACGGGCGATGCCGATGGATGAGACAGACAGTCGTTTTGGTCGCCCCGATGTCCAAGATCGCCAGATTCTCCGGCGCGGTGCCGGCCGTGCCCTCGAGATATTGTGCCACGGAAAAGAGTGCCAGCGCGTCAACGTTGACCGCGGCCGGGTGCACACGGGCGGAGGCCAGGAACTCCAAATGCGAGCCGAGCATTTTCTTCGGTGCGGCCGCGACCAGCACGTCGTTCTGCACGGAGGCGGCAGCGCGGCTGTCCGGCGGACTGACGTCCAGGCCTTCCACCGCGACGTCCTCGAGATCCATCGGAATCAGACTTTCGATCTCATAGGGCACGACCTGGGCCATCTTCTCCTGATCGCGAAAGGGGAGGGCCAGGCGCCGCAAAGACAGATCGCGGGCGGGCAGAGCGGTGACGATATGCGCGCGGTGCAAGTGGTGCGACTCGAGAAACCGCCGCAATAACCGAGCCCTGGCCACGTTGTCCAGCGGCTCTTCCTGCAGAAAGGGGAGTAACTGATAGAAATACTCCACCTGCTCCTGCCCAGTGAGCGAGCGGCGATACCGGACGGCCTTAAAGGCTGTTTCGCCGATGTCGAGCCCCACGCTATCAATCACGACTGCCTACCTCCGTCCACGCCGCTACAAGGCTAACTGGGGGCGCATCAACGGCCCAACCAATCTGAGTTTCATCGGTGTGCCCGCGGGCAACGGGAAGCCCCCCACCGCGGCGGAGCGCTGCGCAAACGACTGGCTGCAGGTCAGCGTCACGGACACGTCCCACCGCGAGTCCTCCGGCGACGAGGCCAGGAGAATCTGTCCTCCAACAAACAACGACCCGTCGGGCCCGGTCCCTGAAAACTCCTCCACTCGGCAGACGCCCTGCGCGCACTGGACCTTCCCACGCACGGCCGCGAATCCCCATTCGGGCACCTTGAAGCCCTGGTTGTTGATTTGCTCGATCGACAGATCGGTCACGTCGAGTTCTATCCCGCCGTGCAGCGCTGTCGGAGATGCCGCATCTTGCTCAAACCGCCAGACCCCTTTGGCACGTCCGCCGCGCACCGGCGGGCCGGCGATCTTGGAAAGGTCGACGCGCGTGGCCACCCCGTCGATGAAGTTCAGACGCTCAAACCGCCAGTCCCCAAACCGCAACTTCGCCGTGGCCGACGGCTCGCCCGATTTATCCTCGAGCCATAGCGAGAGGAGGACGACCGGTTTGCCTTGCAGCGCATCGAGCCATGAAATCACCCCACGGGCACGCGCAACCATCACGGCGGTCCGTTCGCCCTGCGGCACGCGGACACCGTTCCATTCCAGTCCAAGGGGCCAGGCAGGCCTCCGGCTCTCAACCAGCACCTTGAGACCAGTCTGACGCACCAGCTCGCCCACCAGGCGTTGATGCAGGGCGTCGAACGGAAAGGTCAGGATGGTAAAAAAGACCACCAGGCCCAGGCAGACGACGCCCCACAGGGCCACGGCGCGGAGACGAGCCGGCCAGGGTCTCGAGCCAGCAAACGTTATGTCGGCAGCGTCAGCCATGTCGTATAGATCCTCGGCAATTGCTGCGGCCCCTGGTCGAGCAGCAGCTCGATCATAAATCCACGCGGCAGATCCTTTTGCGTGCGCCCATCCCAGCGATCCAGCCAGAGGCGCGCGCGGCCGTCGTAGTAGCGCACGTTGAACCCGACGACGTTGTCCGCCAGTTCAACGCGATCCACGCCTTCTTCGGTCAAACTCAACAGATTGGGCCTCACGTAGCGCACCAGCCGGTTCTTGACCACCGCGTAGACCACGCGAGCTTGATCCGACTGGCGCGCACCGCCGAGCAGGGCGCGGTGATTCGCCGTCACGAAAGCCAGCGAATCCGACGGCAGCCCGTCGCGAATCTGATTCTGGCCGAAGACCGGCGACGTGGTGAGATTGCGGCTCAACGTGAGATCCTGCGTCAACAACGTGAAGACGCTTCGGACCATCTGTTCACGCCCGCTTTCGATTCGCGCCGTTTCCATGGCGTTGGTCGTGGTCGTGATCGAGGCAAAGATGAACGTCCCCACCAGGGCGAGGATGCCCACCGCGAGCAGCACTTCGATCAGCGTGAACCCACGCTCAGAAGCCGGTTCCGCCGGTGTCGAACACATAGTTGCTGACGTCAACTGATTCCTCCGTCTCGCCCCGCATCCACAAGACCTGCACCTTCACCTCCCGCACACGATCCAGCGGCGTCGGAATGATCACCCGACGCCACCGGTAGCCGGGGGCACGATCCTCGCCGAGCGTCACACCCTCCGCCGCCACCTGCGTCGTCAATCCCGGCGGAGGATCTTTGAAGTCCCCGTTCAGCTCCCCCATGGGGTAGGTCAGCAAGAACTCCGTCTCAAGCAGCTTCTCCTGCGCGAGCAATGTGGCCTTCGTCATGTCACGCGCGCGGCCCTGAAACTCGAGACCACGGTTGCGCAATCCCAACAGCACGGGGAGCACGATAGCCAGCAGGGTGACGGCGAGCATCACCTCGAGCAGAGTGAAGCCGCTCTGGGAGTGGACGACCATCATCCTTCCAACCATACTTGGCGTCCCGTCACAGGGAGATACTGTTGCCATAGGTCTCCGGAAACAGTAGCGGCCGGATCTGCTCCGGCAAGGGTGGCATCGGCGGCACTTCAATTTCCGTGTCACTCACCCGAATGTTTCCCGTTAGAGGGCTCACATGCAGCGCCAGCAGACTCTTGTCGGTATCCATCACGGTGATCAGCGCCGGCTCTGGCAACCCAGATGGAAACACTTGCACGTACACTTGCCCCGACTCCCGGCGACCATGGGTGGCCGTCATCACACGCTCGAACCGGACGCCCTTGGGCAATTCAATCCGGCGCGGCAAGGTTTCAATATCGCCATCCTGAAACCGGGCATCCCTTGGAACCTTCTCACCGTCGGGGGTGACGATCATCGCCCAGTACTGTCCTTGGTCCAAATCGAGGTACAGCCGCCAGGTCTGCTGCGAAAGGGGAGCGGTGGCGCGCAACGTATGGATCATGCCGATGAGTTTGCGGCTGGCAAACGAGGCATCTTCGAAGAACCCCAACCGCGGTACCACGATACCCACCAGCAGCCCCACTAATCCCAGCACCAACATGATTTCCATGATCGTGAACCCGCCGCAGCCAAGCCGCAGGGCAGAGTGGTGCCGTGGCGGGCACGGCCTCGTCGCCACTTCGAGAGAACGCGGCGTGATGGACAGCCTTCGTCTCGAGCTCAGGCCGAGGGGAGCTCGCCGATGTCCGAGGCGCGCCTGTCCACAGGGTGGCCGCAGCAAGGCCAGAGGCGAAGCCGTACAGACCACGCTTCGCTTGAGCCGCTCGCTTCGATCAGATACGAGCGGAGAAACATTGGGCCACCAGTGAGGTCTGTACGGTGCCCCTCTCCGCGTTGCGAGAACAACGCTGGTGGATTTTTTCAACATCCTGTTAGTCTTTATCCAGGTTCCAACTCACGATATCCGAATTAATCCCCTCACCGCCCGGTTCGCCATCCGTCCCAAAGGAGATGATCTCGTAGTCTCCCTTCTGAGTCGGGCTTGGGCTCAAGTACTTATAGGGGTTGCCCCAGGGGTCTTCGGGAAGTTTTTGCAGGTACCCGCCTAATTTCCATTTTTTTGGCACCACGCCCGTGCTCGGTTTCTCCACGAGCGCGCGCAGCCCCTGTTCGGTGGACGGGTAGACGCCATTATCAAGTTTGTACAGTTGCAGCGCGGCCTCGAGATTGCGGATTTGCACCTTCGTCGAGGTCCGCTTGGCCTCGTCGGTGCGACCCATGATCCGCGGCACCACGAGGGCCGCCAACAAGCCCAGGATCATCACCACGACCATGATTTCGACGAACGTAAACCCGCGCGACCTCCGACACGGCTCAGCGCTCCACCGAGCCATTCTGGCGGCGGTCCGCACCGTTGTCATCACCCTCGCTCTCATCACATCACCTCACGAGCTGGCCCATTTCAAAAATCGGCAGCAGAATGGCCGTGACGATAAACAGCACGACCGCGCCCATGATGATGATCATCATGGGTTCGAGCAGGGCGGTCACCCGTGCCACGACCCGATCCACCTCGCCGTCATAGATGCCGGCGATCCGCCGGAGCATCTCTTCCATCTCTCCACTCTTTTCTCCCACAGCGACCATATGCGTGACAAGCGCGGGGAATTGTCCGCTGCGTTTCAGCGGCACCGCGATACTCTCGCCTTCCTTGATGTTTTGCCGAGCCTCATCGACCGCCGCCTCGAGCACACGATTGTTCATCACGCGCCGCGACACATCCAGCGCCTCCAGCAATTGCACGCCGCTGGACAACATCGTCGCCAGCGTGCTGCTCAGCCTCGAAATGGCCACCTTGCGTACGATGTCTCCGATCATCGGCAGTTTCAGCAGCAGCTGATGCGCGCGGAGCTGGCCCGCAGGGGTCTTGACCCAGCGCAGAAACGAGAACACACCTACCACGAAGCCGATCAGCAAGACCCACCAGTAGTCAGCCAGGAACCCGCTGATCTGCATCAGAACCACGGTCGGCCACGGCAACGCCTTTTTCTGGTCCACGAAGACCGCGGTGATCTTGGGAATGACAAACGTCATCAGCACAAAGAGAACCGCCGTTCCGATCAGCATCATGATGATCGGGTACATCATCGCGTTGGTGACTTTTTGCTTGAGCGCCAATTGCTTCTCGAGAAACTCCGACAGCCGGAACAGAATCTGATCCAACGCCCCGCTGGCTTCACCGGCCCGCACCATTTGCGTGTAGATCTGACCGAAGTCGTTCGGGTGTTGCTCCAAGGCCGCGCTGAGGGCTTTCCCACCGCGCACCTGCTCGCGGATGTCCGCAAACAGACTCTGCACCGGCTTTTTTTCGACCTGCTCGACCAGGATCCCCAATGCCTCAACCAGCGGAAGACCGGCGACGAGCAACGTGGCGAACTGCCGTGTCGTGAGCGCGAGATCGGACTGGGCCAGAATCCGGCTGCGGGACTGGCCCTGCCGCAAGCGCTCCGCCAGGTCGGCAGGCGTCCAGCCCGCCGTGGCCTGCTCACGCAGCTCGGTTGGAAACACGCCGCCTTGGCGCAGTTTGAGACGGGCGCCCCGGACGCTGTCGGCGTCGACGATGCCGGCCGCCGAACCGCCGTCAGACCGCAACCCTTTGTAGTGATAGACAGGCATGAGCACGGGCGCGCGACCGGGAGGCCGCAACGTTACAGATCGACTTCCTGCTGGGCGATCCGCATGACCTCTTCAGTGGTGGTAATGCCCTTCATCACCTTGGCCGCTCCGTCCAGCTTGAGCGGCACCATGCCCTTCGAAATGGCGGTGTCCCGAATCCGGGAGGCTTCGGCTTTCGCACCGATCAAGCTCCGGATCTGATCGTCCATCACCATCAACTCATAAATGCCCGTCCGGCCGCGGTACCCAGTGTTGCCGCAGGATTGGCATCCTGCCCCGCGATAGAAGGTAGGCGATTGGGCAACCTGGCCGACGCCGAGCCGATCGAGTTCCTCCTGGCTCGGCTGGTAGGGCTTGCGACAATTCGAGCAGATGACGCGGGCCAACCGCTGCGCGAGCACCGCCACGACCGACGAAGCCACGAGGAACGGCTCGATCCCCATGTCGATCAGCCGGGTGGCCGCGCTGGCCGCATCATTCGTGTGCAGGGTGGAGAAGACCAAGTGGCCGGTCAGCGAGGCATGGATGGCGATCTCCGCCGTCTCCAGGTCTCGAATCTCACCAATCATGATCACGTCGGGGTCCTGGCGCAGGATTGATCGCAACCCGGCCGCAAAGGTCAGGTTGATCTTGGCGTTCACCTGCATTTGTCCCACGCCCTGCAATTGATACTCGACCGGATCCTCGATGGTGATGATGTTCTTGTCGGGCGAATTGATCTGGCTCAGCGCGCCGTAGAGCGTCGTTGTCTTGCCGCTGCCCGTCGGCCCGGTCACGAGGATGATGCCGTGACTCAAGTGAATGAGTTGCTGGATTACCGTGAGCTGCTCGGGCGAAAATCCGATTTCCGACAGGTTCAGGAGCTTGCTCTCCTTTTGGAGCAGGCGCAGCACGACACGTTCGCCGTGCGAGGTCGGCAGGACGGACACCCGGACGTCCACGTCCTTGCCCGCCGTGCGGATACCGAACCGGCCGTCCTGCGGCAGGCGCTTCTCCGCGATATTCAATCCGGCCATGATCTTCAGACGAGCCGTGATGCTCGATTGAAATTGTTTCGGGGGACTCAAGATCTGGTAGAGCACCCCGTCGATGCGATACCGGATGACTAGTCCGCGCTCGAACGATTCGACGTGAATGTCGCTGGCCCGCCGCTTCACGGCCTCGAACAAGATCGAGTTGACCAACCGAATAATCGGGGCTTCATCCGTCGCATCCAACAAGTCTTGTGGCTCGTCGAGTTCGTGCGTGAGCCGATCAAGTCCGCCCTCCGCGACCAAGTCTTCCATGACGGCTTCGGCGCCGGATGCAGACGCACGGTCATACACTTGGTTCAACGTGGCCAGGAGCGTGAGGGGAGTGGTGAGCACCGGTTTGACCGGTTTCCCGAGCAACAAGCGGAGATCATCCAGAACCTCCAATTGCGTGGGATCGGTCGTGGCAATGAGGATCGCTCCGTCCTCTTCGCGTAAGGGCAGAACCTTGAACCGGCGGGCGAAGGTGATCGGCACACGATTGACCAGATCGGCGCTGACTTGGGCCGCGTCCAAGTGCGGCGCCCATGGCAGGTCGAACTGTTGGGCCAGCGCCTGTATGGCGTCGTCATCCTGCATTGAGCGACGTCTCTTCCTCCTGGTCACGGGGCCATGGATCGAACTCTGTGGCCCGACAACGACTACTTGGCACGTGGACGAATGGGGGACTTACGCTTGTCTGGTCACACCAACACGTGAGCCGGCACGTGGGTTGACGGTCCCGAACGATGACCCGCCCCGACGGTGGCATGAATCGAAGAATCTTGTGCGCAGATGCCTAATATTTCCCATAGCTTAGCTGAAACCAGGTGGGCGAGCAAGACCAGTGCCAGGTGCCTGGCCGCCTGACGTCATCCTAATACAACATGCTGAAAGAGCACAGACATTTCCAAAAGGTCGCGTGGAGATCGGCCCATCGGAGTGATCGCGGCAACCTGTGATTCAGACAACAGAAAACTCGCATGGCATCCTCATCTTGCAGGCACCTGTAGGCTTTCAATTCGACGCCCGCCTATGTTACGAGTTTAAGAAGCCTCGTATCAAAATTTCATGACGACCTTCGTGCCAAAACACCCCTGCGCGGTCTGTACGCTTCTCGCCCTGGCCGTTCTCCTTCTTCTCTCCGGCTGTAGTAGCGCAGGTCCGGATGATACCAACGTCACCCAGTCGGTCCCTGGGGGTGGAGGGGGAGGAGGCCCCACGACTCCCGTGGGCACCATTAGTGACCCGCTCTTCGCGCAACAGTGGCATCTTCAGAATACCGGCCAAGGGGGCGGTGTCCCGGGAGAAGACGCCCGGGTGATGGGGGTCTGGAATCAAGGGATTGGAGGCAAAGGGGTGCTGGTGGGCGTCGTGGACGACGGACTTGAAGTAGCACACGAAGACCTCGGTGCAAACATCCTGCTTGGGCAAAGCTTTAACTATTTGACCAGAGGGGGCAATCCGACCTCTGCCACGACCGGTCTGTGTAAGGAGGCCGGAGGGGAGGCCGATTGCCATGGAACCTCTGTCGCAGGGGTGATTGCGGCAGGTCCCAATCAAGTCGGCGGACGAGGCGCGGCTCCTTCCGCCAGCCTGGTTGGCTATAACCTCCTCGGAACGGGAGTAGTCAGCCCAGATTCCCTGGAGTCTGACGCGATGACGCGAAACGCGTCGGCGATCTGGGTATCCAACAACAGTTGGGGCGCTCCGGACGACGGCAAGCTGCACCCGAGCGGGCCGCTGTGGAAAGCCGGTGTGCTCAACGGACTGGCAGTGGGGCGGGGTGGGCGGGGCACAATCTATGTCTGGGCTGGTGGGAACGGCGGGAGCCGAAGCAACGACAACAGCAACTATGAAGGCTATGCGAATTTTCGGGGCGTGATGGCGATCTGTGCGGTCAACGCGGCCGGCACACAACCGTCGTATTCAGACCCCGGCGCCAACCTGTGGGGCTGTACCCCTTCGAGTTCCGGTGGTTCTGGGCTTCCCGGGGTCCTGACGACCGATCGGAGTGGCGGGGAAGGGTACAACCGCAGCGGAACCGGCGCTGAACCCGCAAGCACCAACTATACCAACTCGTTCGGCGGTACCTCATCAAGCACGGCCTTGGCCTCCGGCATCGTGGCCTTAGTGCTCGAGTCGAATCCTGCGCTCGGCTGGCGTGACGTGCGGGGGGTCTTGGCGGAAACGGCGCGCAAGAACGATTCCTCCGACGCGGATTGGGCGACGAACGGCGCCGGCTACGCGCTCAATCACAAGTATGGATTCGGAGTCTTCAACGCGGAAGCCGCGGTTGCGCGGGCCAAGACATGGGTCAACCTGGGGCCGCAACGGACGTTTGCGCAAAGTCTCGCCGTCAATCAGGCCGTGCCCGACCTCGGGAGCGTCAGTTCGTCGATGGCCGTCGCCGGCAGTGGGATCACGCGCATCGAATGGATCGAGATTGAGTTGACCGCAAACCACCAGAGCGACGGCGACCTGGAGATCGTCCTGCGCAACAACAACACCGGGATGGTGAGCGTGTTGGCCCAACCGCGCGTGTGTCCGGGAACCACCGCGGATCGCTGCGGGAACTACGACCCGTGGACGTTCAGTTCCGCACGCCATCTCGGCGAAGCGGCGGACGGCCAGTGGACCTTGTCGGTCCGGGACGGCCTCCCGCAGGACTTGGGCACCGTTGTCTCGTGGAAGCTCACGTTTTATGGTACCTAGCGGAGAGACCGTTTGAGGCAACATGTTAGAGGCTGGAGGCCCAAGCAGAAACTCATTCTCTTCCTTCCACCTTCTCGCCTCTAACCTATCGCTCATCCATCTTCTCAGGAGATCCCCATGAAACTCCGATTGATCCTGACGGCCATGCCGCTTGTCCTTGCCGTGACGAACTGCGCCCACCTCGATGGCACCGGCGCCAATGCTCAGTCGGCCCCGAGCAAGGGCGATCGCGACCGTACGGCCGAGCCCAAACCGCTGACGGACTCCTATACCTGGCATGACGGCGAACGAGAACACCGCGTCTGGGTCGATTCGGAGCTGATTGCCGAATTCCGCACCGGGTCGAACGCCACTACGCTGTCCGGCGCGAAAATTCTCTCCGAGAGCGGCTCGCGCACCCAGGGCATCCGGTTGTGGAAGGTGGAGCCGGGCACGAAAGCCGACACGGCGCTCCGGAGCGCCGCGCGCGATCAGCCGGCCAATCGCTACTCCCCGGTGTTGCACGACTCTCCGTCAACCGATGGCGCGATGCGGCTCCTCCCGGGCAACGTCATCGCCGTGCTGGATCCCTCCTGGAATCAGGACGCCGTGTCCCAGTGGGCCGCTCGTCACAAGGTCCGCATCGTGCGAGAAACGAACCTGGCCCCCAACATGGTGGTGTTGGAGACAGCGCCAGGGTTGCCGGCCTTGGAATTGGCCAACAGCCTCTATCGATCAGGGGAAGTGAAAGCTGCGTTTCCGGACTGGTGGACGGAGAAAACGCTGAAGTAGAAGAAGCGTTGGAGGTGGGGTCCGAGGCGCCATCTGGCTTCAATCCTCAAACCTTTCTGTCTCTTGCGCCTTAGGGTGTCGGCGGGGGAATCACACCGCCCTTGCCGCTCTCGGCATCCAACGGCGTGCCACCCCCTGCAGGGGCGTTCGCGCCGGTCCCGTACTTGTTCCGCATCAGCTGTTCCAACACCTGCCGTTGCACGCCGCTGGGCTCATCGATTCGATTGTCGCGCTGCACCATGCTGGCTTCCTTGCCCTTGCGAATATTGAGCTGCACCATGTCGGCCTCATCCTTGATGAGGTGCGGGGTCATGAAGACGAGCAGATTGAGCTTCTCAGCCTGCTTGCTCTGAAACCTGAACAACCAGCCGAGCAGCGGAATGTCGCCCAACAGCGGTATCTTCCGTTCATTCACCGTGATATTGTCGCGCACCAATCCGCCCACCACGAGCGTCTGGCCGTCCCTCGCGACTGCCGTCGTTTCCATCGCGCGCTTTGTCGTCGTCGGGCCTACGGGCACGGTCGCGGCCCCGGCGCCGATCGTTTGCGCCACGTTTTCGGCAATCGCGGTAATTTCCTGCTTCACTTCCAAACGAATGAGCCCATCCTCCAACACCTGCGGCGTCATCTCCAAGGTCACGCCGACGTCCTTGCGCTCGATCGTCACCAAGGTCCCGCCCGTGATGCCCTGCGCCTGTCCCGTAGGGAACGGGCGGTTTTCACCAACCACGATCTTGGCCTTCTGATTGTCGGACGCCAAGACCTGTGGGGTGGAGAGAATGTTGGTGTCCGAGAGGGTCATGATCATCTGAAGAAACGCCCGCACATTGAGATTGTCCAGAATTTGGATCGTCCCGCCCGTCCCGGCGCCGCTCAAGATTTGTGCGATGGTCGCGATGTCTTCCGGCGCACGATTGAACCCGCCCAATCCCTGAACCGATCCGGACTTGACGGCTCCCAGGACCTGCAGCGGTTCGCTTCCGATCTGGCGGAGCCGATCGACGCCGACTTCCAGGATGACGGCCTCGACAAACACCTGATTGCGTTTCGTATCGAGCCCCTTCATCACCGATTCGAGATACTGGTAGGCGAGCTTCGTGGAACTGATGACGATGGAATTGGTCGCTTTATCGGCAAACACCTGCACCGGCGCCTCGAACTCGGTCAACGGACGGATCGGCGGTCGGCCGCCAGGACTGGTGCTGATGGGGGTGGCCGAGGCGCGCGCCACCAGGTTGGTCAACAGCGCCGCCACATCGGTGGCGCTGGCATGTTTCAGTTTGTAGACAAACACCGATCGTTCCGGCGGGGCTTCCGCGGCCTGGACGATCTCCACCACGTTGCCTTTGGGAATCGCCATCAGCCGATTTACTTCCAGCGCCGCGAGGAACATCTGATACGCCTGATCGATGGTGACTTTGGTCGGGGAGAAGATGGTAACCTTGCCGGCATTCTTCTTCGCGGTATCGTCCAGCACGAAGTTCTTGCCGGTCAGCTCGCTGATAAAGCGCACGACAACCGGAAGATCGACGTCATTGAAGTCGAGTGTGACACGGCCGGCCTGCGGCGCCTGTGCGCGAGCCACACCGGTCGGACACCACGCGCCGACGAGCAGCGTCGCCACCAGGAGTCCGGAGACCACATGCCGCAGACGCGGTTTGTCTTGCTGGTATCGATTATCCACGAATGTCATAAGCGAGCGTCGTCCGTTGGTTGCTCCGCAACACATCCACCGCGACGTTGCGTTCATTGCGGAGTTGCTGGAACAGCCCCAGTGCCGCGCCTGGATCGCGAAGTTCGACCCCGTTGATCCGCTGCAGGACGTCACCGGCCTGTAAACCCAGCTTTTCAAAGAAACTGCCCTTGGTAATGAAGTCGAGCTTGAATCCTTCCATCTTGCCGTTGTTCATCCAAGGCATGGCCCGTGCCTGCATCATAAGGGCGGGGATATCCGAGAGCATTTGATTGAGCTCGGCCCGATCGACGGCCTTGTGAATGGTTCCTGAACCGGCGTGGGCCGGCGCCACCACCGTCCCGGGCGGCACGGCCGTCCCCATCGGAGAGGCAGCAGGCTTCGGCAGGAGATCGAGATACAATTCTTCCTTCAGCGGGCCCTGCCCCAGGAGGATCGAGTCGCGCTTGATCCCCAGCAGTTCACCCACGTTGGGAATCTGATCGTGGAGGCGATAGGCACCTTGGCGCTTCGTGGTGATTTCTTCCACGATGGCCAAGGACTGCGTGGCATCTCCCACAACGGTGCCCAACAATCTAAGCTTCATGGATGCATTGATGGGGGACATGCCGGGAGGGATGACTTGTCCCCCTGGCCCGCTGGTGGCCACAGTGGCAGCGGCAGCAGTAATCGGCGCGCCAGCAAACAGGCGACTGGCTTCGATTTCCCGCATGAATTGGCGCACGTCCTGCGTCTGAACGGCTGGGCCGTGCTGGTGGAGCGTCAACTCCGATTGGCCAAGGGGTGGCAGAAGGGCATGCGACACCATTCCCGTCAGCACATGCGAGAGGAGGAAGGCCGCCAAGGCCACGAACCCCAACGTGACCAGGGCTCTCATGAAATACGTCCTACGTCCAATTGTCTACTCACGCCGGCCATCGTAGCGTGCACGACAAGCAAATAGCAAACCAATTGCGGGAAATCCCCCTCACCCCGACCGGCGCCCGCCAGAGCGGCGCCTTCGGAGCTGTTCGCCACATGTGCGTACCACCTCAGTCTCGTTCGCGGGATGAAGCTGAAGGAATACGCGTACACTTTTTACAGCGGACGCCTCGTGGTTCGGGGTCCCGGGCGGCATCTCACTGTCGTCCAGGCGCCGGGTGAATGCGTCACGTCAAGACGCCTGCTGACCCTCGGTCAATACTCCGACCGGGCTCAAGGTTCCGACTTAATGCTTTACCAAGTGCGGCGAGACAGGGTATATCTTTGGACGACAGGACCTGCAGTTCTTGCGAATACGCCACCCCTCGGACACACACGAATGTTCAGACGGGCCACTCTCTACAGGCCCGACGGTCTCTTCTTCGGGAAGACGGAAAGGACAGACGCGGCATGAAAAAAGCGCTCATTACCGGCATCACCGGGCAAGACGGATCGTATTTGGCCGAATTCCTCTTGGCCAAGGGGTACGAAGTCTTCGGCATTATCCGCCGTTCGAGCACCTTTAATACGGCGCGCCTCGACGCCATTTACGAAGACCCGCACGTGCCGCAGCCACGCTTACGCCTGGTGTATGGCGATCTCAACGACGCTAGCTCGCTCAACAAGATTATCCGCGACATCCAGCCGGACGAGATCTACAACCTCGGCGCCCAGAGCCATGTCCGTGTGAGCTTCGACGTGCCGGAGTACACGGGCGAAGTCACCGGGCTCGGGACGACCCGGCTGCTGGAAGCCGTGCGCGATGCCGGAATCAAGCCGAAGTTCTACCAGGCGTCCTCCAGCGAAATGTTCGGCAAAGTCCTCGAAATCCCGCAAAAAGAAACGACGCCCTTCTATCCGCGCAGTCCCTACGGGGCCGCCAAGGTGTACGCCTACTGGATTACAGTCAACTACCGGGAAGGCTATGACATGTTCGCCTGCAACGGGATTCTATTCAATCATGAATCTCCGCGGCGTGGCGAAACTTTCGTGACGCGAAAAATCACGCGCGCCCTCGCCCGCATCAAGCTGGGGTTACAAAAGGAACTGTTCCTCGGCAACCTGGACGCCAAGCGCGACTGGGGCTTTGCGGGTGACTATGTACGCGCCATGTGGATGATGCTCCAAGTCGACAAACCCGATGACTACGTCATCGCCACGGGGGAAACGCATTCGGTCCGAGAGTTCCTCGACTTGGCCTTCGGCCATGTGAATTTGGACTGGAAGCAATACGTGAAGATCGATCCGCGGTATTACCGCCCGACGGAAGTCGACCTGCTCATCGGCGACCCCACCAAGGCGAAGAAGGAGTTGGGCTGGGAACCCAAAGTGTCGTTCCGCGAACTGGTCACGATGATGGTGGATGCCGATCTCAAAGCCGAACGTGAAAAGCTCGAAGGCACGGGGAAGCGAGGGTGAGGAAAGGCCGAGGGTAAGCTTCACGTCACGGTGGAAGAGCATCCTACGGCCCCATAGGGAACTCAGCCTTCTTCATCGATCGACCTCCTGGCCCACAAGGAGGACGTTAGGCTCACCTCCCGGATTCACAACACCGCCCTGTCCGTCTCGGGAAGGATCTCAGAGGGGTCCAGACGCCACGACTAAGACGACCACGTGAAGTTACGCCCCCCTCCTTCGCGCCCCTTGACTGAGACGTAGAACCACCCCATATAGTGGTCACAGAGTCAGCTAGTGCGATGTGAGGCGGCCAGAAGCGGCTGCGGAACAAGTCGACGCGCCGAGGCGGGAGTTGCACGTGTCAATTCTGGCGCTTCCCAAGCCATGTCGGCATTCACCTCAACCTCGACTCTAGTAGGGTCACGATGACATTTTGGTCCAATCAGCGGGTGGTCGTAACCGGGGGGGCGGGCTTCCTCGGATCGTTCATCGTGGACAAACTCCGGGAGCGGGGTTGCACCCAGATCGTCATCCCCCGCAGCAAGGATTACGACCTCGTGCAGATGCCGGCGGTCGAGCGTCTTTACGACGAAGCGAAACCGGACATGGTCATTCATCTGGCCGCTCGGGTGGGGGGGATCGGCGCGAATCAGGCCAACCCCGGCCGCTTTTTCTATGACAACCTCATGATGGGCGCGCAGCTCATTGAAATCGGCCGCCGGCGCGGACTCAAGAAGTTCGTGGCACTCGGCACCATTTGCGCGTATCCGAAGTTCGCGCCCATTCCCTTCAAAGAAGAGGACATCTGGAACGGCTATCCGGAAGAAACAAACGCGCCCTACGGACTGGCGAAGAAAATGATGCTGGCACAGTCGCAGGCCTACCATCAACAATACGGCTTTCATTCCATTGTGCTGTTCCCCGTGAACTTGTACGGCCCTCGCGACAACTTCGACCTCAACACGTCACACGTCATTCCGGCATTGATTCGCAAGTGCACCGAAGCGAAGGAACAGAACAAGCCCGAAGTCGTTTTGTGGGGCGATGGCTCGCCGACGCGCGAGTTCCTCTACGTGGAGGACGCTGCCGAGGGCATCTTGTTGGCCGCCGAACGATACAACGGGACGGAGCCCGCCAATCTAGGCACGGGGAAGGAAATCAGGATCAAAGATCTTGCGACACTCATTGCGCGGCTGACCGGCTATACCGGGCGGATCGTCTGGGACACCTCCAAACCGAACGGCCAACCACGGCGATGTCTCGACGTTGAACGGGCCAAGAAACTCTTTGGCTTCGAGGCGGGCCACTCACTGGAAGCCGGCATGAGAAAAACGATCGACTGGTTCAACCAGAACCGCGCCAACATCCGCGAAGTCGTGTTCTGACTCTTCGGAAAATCCTGTGCGAGACCCGGCGCCTCCCCACAGACCCTCGCTGACCACACCGACAACGAGAGCTTGGCCTCATTGTGCCAGGTCCCCCTTCCTTTACTAAGAAGATCCCTAACAGGCTCGAGAAATCGTCTTGCGATAGATCCGAAAGTCCTTTAGAAGCATGGGGTCATTGGGGCCCCTATGTGTGGCATTGCTGGATTAGTTTCACGTGCTCCGCTCACACGCGAGGATCTCGCACGGATCGCTCGCGTGCAGGATGGCCTCGCCCACCGCGGCCCAGACGGAGGCGGCCAGTTTCAGCATCGCCACGTGGCACTGGCCATGCGGCGGCTGAGCATCATCGACCTGGCCACCGGGTGGCAGCCCCTCTATAACGAAGATCAGTCCCTCGCCATCGTTGCCAACGGCGAAATTTACAACTACATCGAGCTCCGGCAAACACTGCAGGGGCAGGGCCACATCTTCAAAACACTCAGCGACATCGAAGTCATCCCGCATCTCTACGAAGAGTATGGAATGGAGTTCGTCCATCACCTGCGCGGCATGTTTGCGTTTGCGCTGTGGGATCAGCCGCGACAGCGTCTCATCATCGGCCGAGACCGAATGGGGGAGAAGCCACTCTACCTATTTGAAACACCAAACATGTTGCTGTTTGCATCCGAGATGAAGGGACTGCTTGCCAGCGGCCTGGTGCCGTTCGAGTTGGACCCTGCGGCGGTCAATCAGTTCCTGCATTATCAGTGGGTACCGGAGCCCAAAACGATACTCAAACACGTGACGAAGCTCCCTGCAGCCCACCTGCTTACCATCGACGTGCCCCCCTGGCGATTCGAACGCCGCCCATATTGGAGCATTGCAAATATCCCTTCCCTTGAAGGGAATCCAGCTGAATTGATCCGGAAAGAACTCGAAACCGTCGCCGACATCGTGATCCGTTCCGATGTCCCCGTCGGCATCGCTTTGAGCGGGGGACTCGACAGCAGCGCCCTCGCGGCCCTGGCCTCGAAACGCTATCCGGGCACCATGGAAGCGTTTTCAGTGGGCTACGAGGGTCATCCTCGCCAGGACGAGCGCGCGATGGCGAAGGAGCTCGCAGACCATCTGAAAATGCCGCTCCACGACATTGAAGTTCGGATCGAGGACATGGTCGAGTTTTTCCCAGAGCTTAACTATTGGCGCGACGATCCCATTGCCGACATCGCCGGCCATGGGTATTACGCATTGGCGAAGGCCGCCCGTACAAAGAACGTCCCGGTGTTGTTGCTCGGGCAGGGGGGTGACGAGTTGTTTTGGGGCTATCCCTGGGTTCAGGCTCTCGTGTCTGAATTGCAGGCGAGTGAAGCCACGCCAAGGAACCCCACACTCTCCCAGCCCCGACGTACCGGGGTATCGTCGCTTCGTCACTTCTTGCCCCAAGGAACCTCGCGCGCACAACTCGTCGAGTATGCCAATCGGATGGGGGGCGCTCTCTACGGGTGGAAGCCGCTGCGCAGCCAAAATTCCATCGGCACAATGGATTTCTATGGAAGGCACACTCCGTATTTGATGAGCCAGTTCCTGGCAAAAGAGGTGTTCAGCAGCACGTTTTTGGATGCCATCCTCGCTGATTCCTCGCCGAGATTGTTTTCCACTGCGCCCGGTCCACTTTCTCCTCAACTGCGGGCCATGTCCTTCCTGTTCAGCGGATACTTGCGAGAAAACGGGTTAGCGCAGGCCGATCGATTGGCCGCGGCGAGCAGTGTCGAACTCCGGGTTCCGTTGGTGGATGCCCGCCTTGTGGAGCTGGTCGTTGGACTTCGCAAAACGATTGACGATTCGCAACTCTCACCTAAAATCTGGTTTAAGGAAGCCATCCGAGGGTTACTCCCGACGTGGGTCCTGAATCGGCCGAAGCGCGGATTCAATCCACCGGTCCTACGCTGGACTCGAGCGTTGCAACACAAGTATAGTCAAGACTTGCTCAGTGGCTATCTTGTAACCAACGGGATCCTCTCGGCGCCTGCGGCCTATCGGTTCACCACCGCAAAATCTCCTCTCAGCCCATGGCTTGGGCTGTGCTACAGCATGTTGGTCTTGGAGTGGTGGTGTCGAAGGATGTCGAGCATCGGGCAATCGCGTACGGATGACCACACAGTGGCGATGACTAGCAACCAGTAGCCTAACCTTTGGATTCGTGGACCGCTCACAAAAGACGATGACCCGTCATCACCCGCTGCTGTCCCAATCCCTCCGCCGTGCCTATGACAATTCTGCACATGCTAGTCGATAAAAATGTAACTACCGAGACCGCCGCCCACTGACGCGGGGCGAGACTATCCGCAACAAGCAGGGTCTCCGTTCCTTCGGCCCGTCAGGTTCGTTCGCAGGTGCTGGACAAGGGGACAGAAGCGATGTTTCAGCAAGAGGCGGCGTGGATCGCTGACTTCATGTACGCGGCCAAACCGCACGACATGTTCCCGATGCTCAATGTGGGCAGCTCCACGGAAGATTTCCGGGTAAGAGTCCAGCCTTGGATTGATGCAGCGATTTTCGCACCGGCGAAAAAGGCCGGGCTCAAGGTCATCCACATGGATATCAAGGAGGCACCAGGCGTCGATGTCGTAGGCGATCTCACCGATCGTGAGTTTTGCACTCGCCTCGCCGCCATGAATATTCAATCGGCGCTATGCAGCAACCTTTTGGAGCATGTCACGAACAAGGAACAAATCTGCATGGCAATCGAACAGGCCATCAGACCGGGTGGCCACATACTTGTCACATGCCCATACCAATACCCCTATCATGGAGATCCGATCGATACACTTTTTCGCCCCACGCCACTCGAGTTGGCGGCGCTATTTCCGAACTCAGCCGTTGTGCGGTCCTCCATTCTAGATTGTGGAAACTATGCCCAATCTTTGCTGGCCTCGCCGAAGGCGATCTTGTGGAACATTGCACGTTTGTGTCTACCCTTTTATAAAACGGCGTACTGGCAGGAGCTACTAGGTTTTCACGGCTGGCTCTTTCGAACCTTTCAAGTCAGTTGTGTGGTGCTCAAGAAAGAATCTCGGAACTGAGAGCGAACCCCACTCCTTAAACATTCAGCGGCGAATTTCAAACAAGCCCCGTTTGTGTAGAGAGCCATGGACAATCCACTCGTTTCCTATATTTCCCGCTACTATGAAAAGCTCCGCGGCGGAAGCATGGAGGCCGTCCTTACGCGCAAGGCCGGAAGCGCAGTCACGATTAATGTCATAGGCGCTATGGTTGCCGTGTTCGTCCAAATCCTCTTGGCAAGAATGTTGGGGGCCACCGCCTTCGGCGAGTATGGATATGCGCTCACATGGGTGATGCTTCTGACAGTTGCCTGCAAGTTCGGGTTGGACACTGCCACTCTTCGATTCTTGCCCCAATACACCACCACGGGCCAATTATCGCTGTTGCGGGGGTACGTCCGGTGGAGTTCGGCCATGGCCTTAGGTGTCTCCAGCGCTATCGCCGTAGTGATGGTGCTCGTCATTAAGGTCCAAAACCCGTCCGAGCCAGACCTTCAGTCGGTATTCTATCTTGCAGCGCTTGTGTTGCCGCTCGGCGTTTATCTCATGCTGCAGGGATCCCGGTTGCAGGCGTTTCAACACATCGCCTGGTCCCAGATCCCGCAAATAGTACTCCGGCCGCTGTTTGTGGCCATCCTCGTCGGCATGGCAATCGGACTTGGTGGCGGGCCCATTTCGGCACAAACAGCCATGCGGGCCCAAGTAACGAGCACGTTGGTATGCGTTGTGATATTACTTTTTGGAAGCCGAAAAGTATTACCTCGTGAGATAGTCTCCGGTGAAAACACGTACGATAGGGCCATGTGGACGGGGGTTGCCGTGCCTATGGTCCTGATCTCAGGATTCGACACACTGTTGAATCAAACTGATGTGCTGGCGGTTGGAATGTTGTTGAACACCACGGAGGCCGGAGTCTATATTGCGGCCAGCAAGATTTCCCTGTTGATTCCGATGCCGATTATCTTCGTGAATTCCGTCATCGCCCCTACGATCGCCAGACTACATACGGAAGGCCGGACTGTGCAGTTGCAACGCATGCTAACTCGCGTCGCATGGGGCAGCGTGGCGATTGCTATTCCCATGTGTCTCGGGATCATCGTCTGCTCAGGGTGGCTGCTCCGTCTGTTTGGGGGACAGTTTGAAGCCGGCCAAACCACACTGATCATATTGACCATCGGACGTCTACTGGTCGCCACCACAGGCTCTGTCGGCTATCTGATGAGCATGTCTAACCATCATCGGGAAGCAGCGACCATTTTGGGTCTCACGGCTCTCGTGAACATCATCCTGTGTGGCCTGCTGGTCCCTCGATTCGGGATCGAAGGCGCTGCGCTTTCAACGAGCATTAGTATGGTGTCATGGTCAGCGATTATGGTTGCTGTAGCCTACAAGCTCACCGGCATTACCGCTACGGTTTTTTCCCCAGGGTTCTTGGGTCGTCGGCTTGCAGAGTAGGCGATGTGGCCGTGGCAGCCGAGTTGTTCTGAAATGACTCTGTCCACGATGCTCCCCATATCGGGAAGCTAGTCCCGCTCGTACGTGAGGGCGTAACCCGAAGGCGCAAACAATGCCTGCAGGTAAGGCGACCACCATCAACAAGTGGGCGAAAATCTTCGCCAGCCTGGCCTTCGGCTGGGTCATGTTGGACGCATTGGCCAATTATTTCATTGCGGGGGTGCTTGGCTCTGCCATTCAGGTCAATGGACTCTTACCCGTTTTCATTCTGTTGATGCTGTGGTTTGGAGGTGTGCGGGCCATCGTGCCACCAGCAGGCATGACGCTAAGCCTCGCTTTCGGCGTGGTGGGCTTTGCCATGGGGCCCTTACTGGTGCGAGAGATCTCTGCCTATCGGTACATCGAACTGCTCGGAGCCCTCTGCGCCTTTATCGTTGGGTACGCCTACGCGAGATGGCATGAAGATGAAGCGTCTTTCTCACGGCTGCTCTTAGCGGTTGTTGGAATGCACGTCGCGGTCTGCTCACTCGCCCTACTCAAAGTGGCACCGTCCATCCTGCCCGTGACTGAACAGCCCTGGTCGTACCATGGGCAAGTGGTCTATCGTCCGTTTATTGGTACGAATTCCAACTTCCAAGTTTTCTATGTGTTTCCCATTGTGCTCATTCTGGTCCTGCCCTATCAGACTATTCGCTTCTGGGGTGCACTGACCCTCATTGTCGGTGCCATGTTCGTCCTTGCCCGGCTACAAACACGCAGCGGAAGTCTGGCCTTTCTTGGCATCGCGCTTCTGTGCCTATTGGCCCCCTTGCGTAACAAGCGCCTCGGTCGGGGGAAGCTCGTGACGATCGGAATCGCCGGCCTGGTGTTCCTGTCCACGGGCCTGCCGTGGTTACTTAAACACAGCGATCTGCTCATTGCGAGATTTGTCGACACGGATTACGCCACAGGGTATGGGCGCCTGGTTGGGTTCACCTACCTATTTGAGCATCTGTTCGATCCATTGTGGTGGAGTCCACAAGGGAACGCGGAATTCGCCCAACGGTATGGAGGAACCGGCAGCGATGCGGTGCCTCATTCCAATATTACGGCCATGTTTCTCGAAGGCGGCATCATCGGCCTCTTTACGTGGCTGGTCCTTTTCCTGCGGCCGGTCTTGGAGTTGACAATGATGTTCCTGCGGAATCGCTTAGACCCTCTCGCCACAATGATCCTCATGGGAGGGCTCTGCATGTTGGTCACTCAAATGTCGTTGAACGTGCCGTTCTTCAAGCAGCCGTGGCTCTGGGCTGGAGCGGTGGTAGGTGCTCTGTATCGTTCACGTGGCGCCTGGGCCGCTATCAAATCGGCTAAATCGGCATCCGACTTGTCGAAACCATCCATCCCGCCACTTGCATTCGGATCCGAGGCTGGTCGATGAAGGTGCTCTTGGGGTGCTCCAACAAACCGGACGCCGGTGCCGGCATTGCCGTCTACGTTCGGGAACTAGCTGGTGAGTTCCTTCGGCAAGGGCTTGAGGTCCACCTCGCCTCGCCTCCACCGCAACGAGAGACGTGGCTTAGCGAGATGCAGGTCCGCCATATCCCTTGCAATGAAACAACGGACCAGCTCAAGGGCGCGCGTCATCTCATGGACTATGTTCGCGAGCACAAAATCGATGGAATCATTAACAATGATAATTCACTCGTCCAAAGTATCGCCTCTGGCGTGAGATGCCCATTTATCTCGGTCGGCCATTTTGGCAGTACGATTATCGCTTCCTTGGCTTGCCATCAGTGGCAGTGGTGTGACTATGTCGTCGCCATATCGAGCGATATGCAGAAGAGGTTTGTTCAACGGTATGGAGTTCCCGTGACACGATGTCCCGTGATTCACAATGGCATCCGAGACAAAGGACATGATGGGCGTTATCACCGAAAGGATCCCGTGACCCTCCGAGTGCTGTATGCCGGCGGGCAGAATCCATTTAAGGGCGCCGACATTGTCCTGCGGACCGTTCTCAAGAATAATGTGCTTTGGAAGGGCATGCGACTCGATTGGTTTGGTGTGTTACAGAGCAAGTTTGCGCCACGGCTCTCGGGACTGGCCCATGTCCAGGCCCACGGGTATGTTCCACATGAAGAACTCCTCGCCTGCCTCCGTAATGCGGATGTCCTGCTATTTCCATCGCGCGCCGAAGGTTGTCCCATGGCGCTCCTTGAAGCCATGAGCATGGGGGTGATCTGCATTGCCAGCGACGGGGAAGGGGCAATGCGATGGCTCATTGAAAATGGACGCAGTGGCTTCATCTGCAATCTGAAGACTTGGGACTCACAAGTCATGGAATGCCTCGCGTATTTGCGGGACACGCCCCTCGCTTTGGAAAATATGAAACGCTCCGCCCGTACAAGGTTTCTGAGAGAATACGATATCGCGCTCACGGCCGAAAACCTCCTCACGTTGCTTCGGCAACCGACCGTAGATCGCGCGAAGCTGCCGGAACGCCTCGACATCCTCAAATGGCACAGGCCTCCGAAACCGTCAGTCCCCGATCGAATACGGTTCAGGTTCGGATGGTTGCAATCCGCAGGCTCGTTAGAGAGTCGGGCGGTCCTATAGTTCGCAGCACAGTCGTGAAGGACGGGAAACAGTGGAGGGGATATGAAGAAGAGAGTTACGCAATTGATCTTGGTGGCAGCCCTTTTCGTAAGCGGTTGTCAGATCGCGACAGCGCAAATCGCGCCCCAGACGAGCCCGGGGGGAAAACCGAATACGCAGCCTTGCACGACATTTCGGGTGTTTGACGGCACGATGTACAGTCATAAACCGGACCTGTCACAACATGGCATTGAACCAATCACGATGGTCTATGCTCAAGAATTGTGGCCAGAGAAGGCGGTCACACAATCACTTCCTCCACGGGAATACGTTCATGACGCCATTCAGTCTTCGCTTTCGCGGAAAACCAGCGGCATCATTGTGCTGGACATTGAACAATGGCGGTTGGACACGGAAAAACTGCAAAGTGTCAATATCCCAAAGTACAAGGCACTGGCCCGGTGGGCCAAGGAGGCGAATCCCGCCCTTCAAGTTGGCTATTTTGGCATGTTTCCTTTGCCGGACTATCACCGGGGGAGCAAGTCCTTGGGAGCGCTCCATTACAAGTCATGGCAATGGGAAAACGCACGGCTGAGGGATTTGGGATCAGCCGTGGACGTTCTTTTTCCGGAGGCCTATACGCCGCCAGCGTTGAAGCGCGAAGATTGGGTGACATATGCTCAGTCCGTCATCGAAGAAGCTCGCGCCTTCGGGAAGCCCGTCTACGTATTCTTGTGGCCGCAATTCTATGACACGGGACACACTGGAGAACCGTGGCACTATATTCCCGCCGACTACTGGAACCTGCAACTCCATACCGCACAACGCTTTGCAGATGGGGTGGTGATTTGGGGCGGATACGATCCGGCACAACGGAATCTAGAGCGTTGGAACGACTCTGCCGACTGGTGGCAAGTGACCAAAAGCTTCATGCATGAGCGAGGGGCCTGTCGTGAGGGAACCCTTAGCACTATGCCCAATCATCCCAAAGGCCTCCAGGTCCAATAGGGGTGTGGCACCGCGAGAATACGTTCATGGCACTTTCCGGTCTTCCCTTGCGCGCAACACCAGCGGCATCATCGTGCTGGACATCGAACAGTGGGGCCTAACCTTAGAGTGAGTACACTGCCTAGTGGCGAGTGACGGAAAGATTCCTGGCTGAACTGCGAACCTGCTATAGGAGAAAGCCATAGTATGATACCGAATCATCTTCAAGGCCTCCATGTACAGTATGGGTGCGGCACATCAGCTCCCGCCGCATGGATGAATTTCGACTCGTCGCCCACGTTGTGTTTTGAACGCATTCCGCTCATCGGACGACTCTATACCAAGAATGAGCGCCGTTTTCCTGAAAACGTCCGTTACGGGGACATTGTCAAGGGACTTCCCCTACCGGCGAGCAGTTGCGCCGCCATCTATGCGAGCCACGTGCTGGAACATCTGGATCTAGAGGATTGTCGGGCAGCGCTGCGCAACACGCGGCAACTCCTCATGCCGACCGGCATCTTTCGGGTCATCGTTCCTGACCTGGAAACCGCTGCGAAAAGATACCTGGCAACTCCAGCGTCGGATGCAGCGGAACGTTTCCTTGTGGAAACCTCGCTAGGACACACCGCCAGACGGAAAGGCTTCATCGGTTTTTGCACGGCATTCTTGGGACACTCGCAGCACCTCTGGATGTGGGACTACAAGGGATTCGTGCGCGAACTGACCGCAGCCGGGTTTTCGGATATACGCTCCTGTCGCCCTGGCGATTCCGAAGATCCTCTCTTCAAGGACGTAGAAAATCCAGAGCGCTTTGTTGATGCGGTTGCAATACAATGTCGACACCTCCCTCGCTAGTCGTCATGCCGTGCCGGTGAATGCAGCCCGCCTCCACTGACCTCCTCGCTATCACTACCTGGCAGGCGTCCCCCTGACACACTTCGTACTCTTATCCATATCTGATTGACAGAAGAACCCGTTGGATGGCATGTATTTTACGGTAGGGTGTCAATCCTTCATCTTGTATCGAGTGCGGATTGGAATGTGCGCCGAGCGCCAATCGTGCCTCATCAGGTCGCCCCAACACGCAGAAGCCGTTGCCGCACTGTGTAGAGGCACATGCCAGCGTCCCTACAATACGCAGAGGCCATAGCGCGTCCGACCAGCGCGGAACAGTAGGGCCTCAGCCGGGTTGGGTTGGCCTGGCTTGGTGAACACGGCGGATATCAAGGATCCGTGTCGCAGCACGCCGCTCTTCAGAGCCCCCATCAAGGTATGGGGACGTGGAGATACCTTTCGCCGTCGGGGAGGCCTGCCTCTCCCTTGCCGACCATCTTCGAGTTCACCTTGTGAGCATGCCCCGTCGCGTTTACATTCAGCAGAATTGCATCGCCCACTATCGCCGGGCGATTTTCGAGGGCCTGTCGTCCAGTCAACGCTACGAGTTTGTGGTCATTACGGATACCAAACCGGATACGCCTTTTCTTGAGCTTGCGGACCTGTCGTCGGGCACCGTTCACCACCGGTTTGCCAGAAACTATATTTTTTCACTGCCCTTTGTCGAAACACTGTTTTGGCAACCAGGCGCTGTCTGGATGGCTTTACGAGACAGCCCCGCAGCGATCATTGCCCTGGGCAATCCCTATTCCCTCACCGCCTGGAGCTTGCTGCTCATTGGACGGCTGCAAGGTATCCCCGTGCTCCTCTGGAGTCATGGATTGCTGAAAGACGAAACGGGCCCAAAATGGTGGGTCCGCCGGCTCTTGTACCGGCTTGCCACCGGCCACCTTCTGTATGGTGAGCACGCCAAGTCGCTGTTGATTACCAAGGGATTCCCGGCGACACACCTCCATGTTGTCTACAATTCGCTGGACCATGTGGCGCAACAGAAAATCGATCGCAGCATTACGGACCAGGAGCGGATCGCGTTTCGCACTTCGCTCGCTGTACAAGCCGATCATGGCCTGGTCGCATTTACGGGTCGATTGCAGCCTGTCAAACGGCTGGATCTCTTGTTCGAAGCCATTCGCATCCTTGGATCGCGCGGGCGTGTTGTTCATGCCGCCGTCGTGGGAAAGGGGGCACAGCAACCCGTCCTCGAAGAGCTCTGTCGCACCCTCGGCATCCAGGATCGCATCCATTTTCTGGGCGAGAGTTACGACGATCGCTTTCTTGGGCTCGTCCTGGGATCGAGTGATCTCTGTGTGATTCCTTCGGGGGCGGGCTTGAGCATTATGCACGCGCTGGCCTTCGGGACACCTGTTGTCCTGCACGATCGCACAGCCGAACACTTCCCGGAATGGGAGGCTGTCAAGGACGGCGTCACGGGGTTCTACTACCGATACGGAGACACCGAAGACCTCGCGACCAAAATCGAACAAGCCATCTTCCCGCACACCCGTAAGCGGGATCTCGCTCAAGCCTGCCGTGACGCCATTGCTAATCGGTACAATCCCCGCACACAAGTCACGTTAATCGAGGATGCGGTCACCGCGAGCCTGACCTTCGACGGCAGTACCGGTAATGCGCCGGAACCACGCCCCCAATGACTCGTGGTGCAGCGATCACAGTAGCCGAGGACTGCACCCTGTGAGGATCGGCATGGTCACATCATCTGTTTCACGGTCTGGCGCCGGTCTCTTTGAATCCGTTCGGTCGCTGAGTTGTGCCTTGACCTCGCATGGAGCACAGACTGTGGAGGTCTTCAGCCTACACGACCAGCATACCGATACCGACCTTGGGCAGTGGCACCCCCTCCGCCCCGTGACGTTCCCCGTGCGAGGACCCCACCGGTTCGGGTATGCACCCGCCCTGCGTGAAGCCCTCGAGAGGGGCAATCTCGATCTGTTACACACGCATGGCCTATGGATGTATCCGTCCTATGCAAGCCATTGCTGGAGTCGTCAAGGGACACGTCCGACAATCCTATCATTGCACGGGATGCTCGATCCTGAGGCGCTGCGGATCTCTCCATACCGAAAGCGCTTGGCTCGATGGCTATTTGAGGATGAACATCTCCAAACGGCTGCCTGCTTACACGCTTTGAGTCCGCATGAAGCCGAGTCCATTCGCCAGCATGGCCTCAAAAACCCAATTTGTATCATCCCGAACGGGATTGAACTACCTCCTGTACAAGACTCGGCCAAAGACCGGGCCGCCGGCACTCGAAAGACCTTGTTGTATTTGGGGCGCCTTCATCCCATCAAGAACTTGGTAGGCCTCTTGCATGCCTGGCACCTTCTTCATGAGCGCAATCCTGCTTTGTGCCGGGATTGGCGTTTAGTACTTGCTGGGTGGAGCCAAGAGGCACACGGAGAACAGCTGGCTCAACTCTGTGCATCGCGTGGCCTTACAGACTCTGTTTCTTTTGTCGGGCCACAATACGGCGCCGCGAAACATCGCCTCTATCGCGAAGCCGATGCATTCGTGCTGCCATCCTTAAATGAAGCGCTTCCGATGGTCGTACTCGAAGCATGGGCACACGCTCTTCCGGTCGCGATGACGCCGGAGTGCCATCTTGAGATCGGGTACAAGGTTGGAGCCGCTATCGCAATTCGAACGGATCCAGGCGGAATGGCGGAAGGACTCCAGGCGCTGCTGACGATGCCGGATCAGGAGCGCAGAGCAATTGGACGCCGCGGATTGCAATTGGCGCGCGACCGATTTGGATGGGACAGAATCGCCGAGGAGATGTCCCACGTGTATCAGTGGTTGATCAGCGGCGGAACGCCCCCCTCCTGCGTCACACTGAATTGACAGCCAGCCAAGGAAATGACATATACACGACGGGCAATGTTTGAGAGGAAATTCTTGTGATTATACTGGGACTCAATGCCTACCATGCCGATTCTGCCGCCTGTCTAGTGGTTGACGGTCGGTTGGTGGGAGCCGCGGAAGAGGAGCGTTTCCGGCGGGTTAAACATTGGGCAGGATTTCCAACACGCGCCATCGAGTACGTCCTGCGCGAAGCCCGCCTGTCATTGGGCGATGTCCAACACATCGCCATCAATAGCGACCCGAAAGCCAATCTTGTGCGCAAGGCCTGGTATGCGTTACGGACGAGACCGGATTTCCGCTTCGTTCTTGATCGCCTCCGCAACGCGAAACAACGGGCCACCATCGCCGACACACTCGCGAAAGAATTTCCTGGACAGACGTGCCGCGCCACAATTCATCACATCGAGCACCACCTCGCTCACGTCGGCTCCAGCTTCTTCGTATGCCCGTTTGATGAAGCCGTCGTCGTGTCGGTCGATGGTTTCGGTGATTTTGCGAGCGCGGCTTGGGGGGTCGGGAAGGGCATCGATCTTCAGCTCGATGGGAAAGTATATTTTCCACACTCGCTCGGAATCTTTTACCAAGCCTTAACGCAATTCTTAGGGTTCCCGCATTACGGTGATGAATACAAGGTGATGGGCCTGGCCCCGTATGGCACGCCAGCCTATTCCAAAGAGATGCAACAGCTCGTTCTGCTCCAGGAGGATGGCTCATTCGAACTGGCGCTGGACTACTTTCGCCACCACAATGAAAAGGTTGAGTACCGATGGGACGCCGGCTTGCCGTTCATCGGACAGTTGTATCACCCGCACTTGGAGGATCTCCTCGGCCCGTGCCGAAAAGAAGGAGATCCGCTGGAACAACGCCACAAGGACCTCGCGCGCTCGGTCCAGTGGATGTACGAGGAAGCGCTGTTCCATCTTTTGTCACGCCTTCATCAACGCTACCAGCTGGACAACCTCGCCCTCGCAGGCGGTTGTGGCATGAACTCCGTCGCCAACGGGAAAGTCTACGCGAGGACGCCGTTCAAACGTTTGTATGTCCAGTCGGCGGCCGGTGATGCCGGTGGGGCCATCGGCGCCGCGTACAGCACGTGGGCGAACCTGGCGAAAAGCCCGCGCCACTTCGTGATGGATCATGCCTATTGGGGCCCGCACTTCAGCACCAGCGACATCGAAGCGCTGTTGGAGGCCGAACGGTCACGCATCGACGCCGCACGGTGCCAGATCGCCCTGCTGTCCGAGGATCAGTTGGTTGTGCGGACGGCGCAAGCCATTGCGGACGGATTGGTGGTGGGGTGGTTCCAGGGCCGCCTGGAGTGGGGCCCCCGGGCGTTGGGCAACCGATCCATCCTTGGAGACCCTCGGCGGGCCGACATGAAAGACATTCTCAACTTGAAAATCAAACGAAGGGAGTCCTTCCGTCCATTCGCTCCCTCGATTGTAAGGGAAGCCGTTTCCGATTGGTTCGAGACAGAGGACGAGGTTCCGTTCATGATGAAGGTGTTCCAGATCCGTGAGCCGAAGCGCAGCCTCATTCCGGCCGTCACGCACGTCGATGGCTCGGGCCGCCTCCAGACCGTTCGACAGGAGGCCAATCCACGCTATCACCGATTGATTCGCACGTTTGAGTCCTTGACCGGTGTTCCGATCGTGCTCAACACCTCCTTCAACGAAAACGAGCCCGTCGTCTGCCAACCCAGCGAGGCCTTAGACTGCTTCCTGCGGACTCGGATGGACGTCCTGGTCTTAGGTGATCACTTTATCTCCCGTATAGGTTGAGCCGATGCGCGCACAATTGGACAGTCCTCCCGTGAGGGACAGCGATCGGCCAATGACATGGCAGGAAAGCTACCTCAAAAACTACTACTACGGGGTGCCTGGCTGGATCGACGGCACCACGGAGTTCCACCAGCTCTGCGCGCGGGTCATCCGGCCCGGTTCGTCCATCCTTGAAATCGGCTCGGGCGCATCCAATCACACGTCTGCTTTCTTGGCAGAATTGGGGACGCTACGGGGCGTTGACATCGACCCCGATGTCACAACGAATACCTCACTGGCTGAAGCTCATGTCATTACGGGCGATCGGTATCCGTTCTCAAATCACACCTTTGACGTGTGTGTGTCCAACTATGTGGTGGAGCACGTTGAGCACGTCGACCAGCATCTGGCGGAGATTCGCCGGGTCCTCAAGCCTCGCGGGCTCTACGTGTTTCGTACGCCAAACGCGCGCCATTACACCGCGGTGGCATCTCGCCTGACACCGCACTGGTTCCACACGCTGGTGGCGAATCGCCTACGGAATCTGCCGACACATGCCCACGATCCGTTCCCAACTTTCTATCGGATGAATTCCGCCACCGCGCTCACCAGACTGAGTGGCGCCCAGGGGTTCGCCGTTCGTCACCTACAGTACGTCGAGAAAGAACCATCCTATGGCATGGGCTCACGCCTGCTGTTCTTCCCGTTCATGGCGTACGAACGCCTTGTGAACAGCCTGTCCTTGTTGAAAGTGCTGCGCGCCAACATGTTCGTCGTTCTTGAACAAGTCTAACAACCCACGGAGAGACCACAAAGAAGCCCACGCGTAAGCCCCCGCGGCCACAGTGGGCACACGGCTTGAAGCAAGTCTAGGCACGTATTATGACTGGCGGGGACGAAACCAGACGTGTTTTTCTTCCATCGAACGACGACAGAGAAGATCGACGGGGCACACTGGAATTCGCCTTGCACCCACACCCAATGCCGGCTGCCATCAACACTGGGCATGTTTTGTGCCCTACAGATATGTATGAACGGTTGCACAGACCGTTCCGTGAACAGACGACCACGGCACTCCCTGACGCCAACATATAGCCGAACGGAATGAATAGCCTCGTTTTCATCAATCGATTCTTCGCACCTGACCACTCCGCCACCAGTCAGCTGCTCTCCGACCTCGCCTTCGCTCTGGCACGGCAGGGCGCAGACGTGAAGGTCATCACGAGCCGACAACTGTATGATAATCCCTCCATTCAGCTTGACCCCGAGGAGATCATCCAGGGAGTGCACGTGACGCGCATTGCTACGTCACAATTCGGGCGCGATGGGCTTCTCGGTCGTGCGGTTGACTACGCGACGTTTTACCTCAGCGCGACGCGACTCTTGCTGAACCGCCTGAGGCCCGGCGATGTCGTCATTGCCAAAACGGATCCGCCGCTCCTCTCTCTGTGCGCAGGATTTGCTGCAAGAAAGCGTGGCGCGACGTTGGTCAATTGGATTCAGGACCTCTTTCCGGAAGTCGCGACGGCACTCGATCTCCGCCCCGTTCGTGTGGCGGAACCGCTGTTACGGCGCCTCCGCAATCGGTCCCTGCAACAGGCGGCGTGCAACGTCGTACTGGGATATCGGATGAAGGACCGGTTGCTGCAGGCCCACATCGAAGCGGATCAGATTGCCGTCATTCCCAATTGGGCGGATGGGCAACAGATCCGGCCAATCCGGGCTGAGGACAATCCGCTCCGTACCGAATGGGAACTGACAGATCGTTTCGTGGTGGGTTACTCGGGAAACATGGGGAGGGCCCACGACTTCAAGACACTCATCGACGCCGCGGCGCTGCTGCGGTCGAACCCTCGGATCGTGTTTCTTCTTATTGGCAGCGGCGCACACAAGGCATGGTTGGAAGGGGAGATCCATCGGCGCGAGCTGTCGAATGTCCTCCTCAAACCCTACCAACCACGTCCACTTCTTGCCCAGAGTCTCGGGGCGCCGAATGTCCACCTCGTCTCGCTTCAACCTTCGCTGGAGGGGCTCATCGTCCCAAGCAAATTCTATGGTGTAGCGGCAGCCGGACGCCCAACCATTTTTTTGGGGGATTCGAGCGGAGAGATCCCGCGTATTCTCCAGCAAGAACACTGCGGTCTGTGCGTGGGGATCGGGGATGGTCACAAGCTTGCGCGAGTAATTGCTGACCTGTCGACTCAACCGAACACCGTTGAGCGAATGGGCATGGCCGCTCGTAGACTGTTCGAGCGCCAGTTCGACAAACCAATTGCCGTCACGCAATGGGAGCAACTACTACGAACCCACGGGCCGGCCTGCTGGAAGGATAGTCCTTGCCCCTCCCTTGCAAGTGCCGCATCGTAATGGAAGCTCACAAGATGAGGATTCTGTGAAAGGCGCTCTTCAGCACGGTGGACCCAAATCTTTGCCAGCGTGCCAGCCGATTTACACAGTGCTGACTTGCCGCACACGTCTTCACCGGCCATCGTGGTCTATCTAGAGACCACTCGAGAATACGCAGATGGCATCGTGATCTGGGGCGGATGGGACTTCGATAACAACCGCCCAGCGGAATGGGAGGAGTCGGCCGGTTGGTGGCGGGTCACCAAAGAGTTTATGGAAGGCAAGAAGTCCGTCACTCCCCCTCGTGCGCTGACGGTTCAGTAGGGGCACGAACCAGCTGCCTCATTTCCTCGAAGGCAGGCACGCTCAACTGTTTTAGGCGTGCTGCATCCATTCGTTTCTCCGTCACGATCGCCCGTCAAAAATCTGACATACGTAGTCGCTGCAGTGCGTTCGATCATGCACAGCGTGGCGCCAATTTACGCTCCTTCTTGATGCACATTCGGCTCCCGTTCATTCCTGCCCACCGGACCGGTCTTTTCCTACTGTTGAGCCTCGACAAATTTCGGCATACCACATAGTTTCAACGCGTTCGGATCTACCCCGTCCGGCCCCAGACTTGCTTAATCCCCCGGGAAACGGAGAACGGGGAGTACGCTCACATAGACTCCCCCGTCGAAGTGAAATTCGACGCATTACCCAATCCTTGGAGGTGTTCAATGAAACTGTCTCTGAAAAGTTCATTCGCCATCGCGCTCGCCATGGCAGTGAGCCTTGTCATCTGGCAGGCACCGCAGGCTTCGGCCGCGATCGTGACCTACCAGTTCGAAGGGAACGTGGCTGAAATGAGCCCCGACCTGCACAGCAGCGTGCTCGCCGGGGGGTTCAACCACACCCAGAAGTTATTGGTGAACATGACGGTCAACAGCGTACCGGACTTCAATCCGAGTGCGAATATCGGCAAGTACGCCATCACCGGATTGAACTTCTCGATCGGTTCCCATGCCGGCACGCTGGGTCTTGGTCCGAATTTCGTGGAGGTGCAGAACCTCACGCCCGGCCCTGATGCGTTTCGCGTGCGGCTCAACGACCCCGCGTCGGTGTCGCCGTTGGATGGGTCACTTGCGAGCCTGTTCCACATTGACCTGGTGACGCATCCCAACGTGTCGGTGTTCACGAATGACGCGTTGCCGTCCGTTCCGAACATCTCCTCGTTCCTCCAGAACGGATGGAGACTCCAGTTCGCCGATGGCTCCTTCGTCCGTGGGACCATCACGGCAGCTGTGCCCCTTCCTACTGGCCTGGTGCTCTTCGGCACAGGCCTGATCGCGTTGGCCGCCCTCGGCACCGGCGGGCTCCGCAACCTGCGCCGGACAGACGCGTAAGGAATCACACGAAGGACCGCCGACCGGCGATCCTTCCGTGCACGCACCACAGAGAAGCTTGGCGTGTAAGTCCTTGACTGACGCCAAGCTTTTCTGTATCTAAGTTAGATATCCTGCACAGAATGCGTTCGGTGCGTTTCGGGTTGGTCCTCCCAGGAATGGATCGGTTCATCTGCGGATTGCGGGGCAGTCTGCGACAGACTGGCTCCCGTGAAAACGCCCCCTCGGCCGTGACAGAAGCGCGCGATCGCCCGAGCGAAGAATTCGACATAATCTCGGTATAACCGGATAGCAGGACAAATTGACGACCCAGACCCTCCCGTCCGCCTCATCGCAGGATCTGCAGCGACCAACGCTCTGGCCGGGGATCTGTCTCGCCTTCGGTCTGGGGGTGCTGGGGTTTGCCTATGCCGAGGCAATCCGTTCGATCTGGGTCACATGGACCACGAATGACAACTATAGTCACGGGGTTTTCGTCCCGTTCCTCTCCGGCTATCTACTCTGGACACAACGCGAGAAACTGCTCCGCACTCCAATTGTGCGGACCAAGTGGAGCATCCCGGTCATCGTAATCGGCACAATTGTGTTTGCGCTCGGTGAACTCGCAACCTTGTATGTGGTCGTCTTTCTGTCTCTGTGGATCGTCCTGGTCGGGCTATTCATCGCACTCCAGGGTACGGCTCGGGCGCGAGTGGCTATGTTTTCTTTGGGTTACCTCCTGACCGCGATCCCCCTTCCGGAATTCCTACACCGTGGCCTGTCCGCCCAACTGCAGCTCCTCTCCTCAGCCCTCGGCGTCGGATGTCTGCAGCTCGTCGGCGTCACCGCATTTCGCGAGGGTAACGTCATCGATCTCGGCCCCATCCAATTACAGGTCGTGGAGGCTTGCAGTGGGCTTCGCTATCTGTTCCCGCTGGCATCCTTGGCACTCCTCGCCGCGTATCTGTTCCACTCCACGTTGTGGAAGCGCGTCACGTTGTTCCTGTCGAGTATTCCGATCGCCATCATGCTCAATGGCCTGCGGATCAGCGCGATCGGAATCCTGGTCGAGGTGTTCGGCCAGGAAGCCGCGGAGGGCTTTCTGCACCTGTTCGAAGGATGGGTCTTCTTTCTCGTCAGCCTCGGCTGCCTCTATCTCGTCATGTGCCTGTTGAACCGCATCGGGCGCCCGACAGCCCCGCCGACTCGTACTACGGTTTCACCGACTCAGGCAGCATCGACGCCTGCGGCGCTTCCCACCAGCTCCGACGTGCCGTTGGTGTCGAGGCAAGGAGCGCCTTCCTACGCCTTGGCCATTGCGTTGGTGTTGCCGCTCGGCATACTCTCGACACAACTGGAACATCGTGCAGAGCCGGTTGTTCCGCGCGCCAACTTTGCCGACTTTCCGCACACACTCGATCGATGGACGGGGACACCCTATCCCTTGGAGCGCGAATTCATCGACACCTTACGTTTTGATGATTATCTGCTCTCGGACTACCGGTCTTCCGGCTCGACGCCCATTAATCTCTATGTGGCCTACTACCGTTCACAAAAGAAGGGCCAGTCTGCCCATTCGCCCAAAACATGCATACCCGGCGGCGGGTGGGAAATCACGTCGCTCGAACGGCGGCCGGTGCCCGCGTCATCCGCGCCCTCGGGACCATTCGAGGTCAACCGCGCGCTCATCCAGAAGGGGAGCGAGACCCAAGTCGTGTTGTACTGGTTCAAACAGCGTGAGCGTGTACTGACCAACGAGTACTTGGTGAAGCTCTACTTGTTTTGGGATGCGCTGACCCGCGCGAGAACCGACGGGGCGTTGATCCGCCTCGTCTCCGTGGTTCAACCCAATGAACGGGTCGAGGTGGTCGAAGGACGCCTGTTGGAGTTTGCCGCCGTCGTCGAGCCGCAGTTAGTCAAGTACGTGCCCGACTAAGGAGAGAAGAGCGACGCACCCATGGCCGGCCCATTGTTTTTCAGCTTCATCGTCTCCCTGGTGCTGTGTATGGTCCTTATTCCAGGATTAAGGACCATCGCGGAGCGCCTGCGGCTCGTGGATACCCCGAGCGGACGGAAGATCCATGCGGAACCGGTCGCGATCGTCGGCGGCATCGCGTTTACCATTTCGTCGTTCACAGCGATCGTCATGTGGGCGCCGCAGAGCCGATTTGTGACGGCCACGCTGCTGGCCGGCGCCATCATCCTCGTATTTGGGGTATGGGACGATCGGGCCAACCTCGGCTACAAGGTCAAACTCCTTGGACAGGTTATGGCCGCCCTGGTGTTGATCTTCATGGGAGAGATCCGTGTCGGTGAACTGTCGTTCCCGTGGGACATGGATTTGCCGCTGTGGCTGAGTGTTCCCCTCACGCTACTCGTCATGGTCGGGACCACGAACGCGGTCAACCTCGCGGATGGGCTCGATGGGCTCGCCGGTGGACTCTCCTTGCTCAGCCTCGCGGGGTTGGCCTACCTGGCCTATCTATCGGGCGACAATCAACTGCTGATCGTCCTCGTGGCGATGCTGGGCGGTGTCCTCGGCTTCCTGCGCTTTAACACACACCCGGCACGCATTTTCATGGGAGACGCAGGATCCCAGCTCTTGGGACTTCTCCTCGGCCTCTCGGCCATTGTACTTTCGGACGCGACGCACGGCCCCTACGCGCCGTCGATCATTCTCCTGATCCTCGGCCTCCCATTGCTGGATACGCTCGGGGTCTTCTGCGAGCGCCTTGCGGAAGGCCGGTCGCCGTTCGTCGCCGATTGCAACCACACCCATCATAAGCTCTTGTCGGTGGGGTTCTCCCACCACGACGCGGTGCTCGTCATCTATGGGATTCAAGCCACCATGCTGGGCATGGCCTACTCGCTGCGATGGCGTCAGGATTGGCAGGTGATCGCCGTCTATGCGGTCATCGCCTGCGCCGTACTCTCGCTTTTCGTCCTGAGCGGTTGGGGAAAACTCCGCTTCAGCACCGTGGTCACACGAACCACTTCCGCCTTATCTCGCCTGCGCCCAGGACGATGGTGGTCCGACATGCCCGCACAACTGTTGGGATTCGGAACGGGGCTGTTCCTGGGCATCAGCGTTTTTCTGCCCCGGGAAGTTCCCAAGGACGTCGGCATCTTGGCCCTGCTCTTGTTCACCGCGCTGATCTTGTGCCTCCTCACCTTACCGCGCACGACGCCCTACCTCGTACGCGGCAGTCTCTATGTCGGGAGCACGTTCGTCATGTACTTGAGCGAGCAGACGGCCAGCGTCGCAGCCCCTCACCTGCGATTGCCCCTGAACGTCTTCTTCTCGATTTTGGCGCTCCTGGTGATCCTGACGATTCGTTTTGACGAAGAGCATCGGTTCCAGTTGACCCCGCTCGATTACCTCATGGTCTTCCTGGCGTTGGCCGTGCCGGCCGTGCATGAACTCCGCGCCTGGGATTTGAACATGGGACTTCTGACGCTGAAACTCATCGTCCTGTTTTTCTCCTTCGAATTGCTGCTGCTCAAGTTTGCCAGTCGGTTGACGCAGCTGGGTGCCCTGAGCCTCTGGGTCTTGTTCGCCCTTGGAATCCGCGCCTGGTGGTAAGCATGAAGACACACTCTGTGGTCATGACACGTCTGCGACAAGGAGTCGCTCCATGCGCCTGACGATCGCTCTCTGTGTTCTGGGAATCGGCCTTTCACTGGGGTGTTCGAGCCCCGAGGAGCGCAAGGTCGAATACCGCGCGCGGGCTCAAAACTTTATTGGCCAGGGGAACTATCCAAAAGCCCGCGTGGCGTTGCGCAACGTGCTGAAGATCGACCCGCGCGACGCGGAGGCCTACTTTCTGTTCGCACAGGTGGAAGAGAAGGAACGCAACTGGTCGAACGCCTTCGCCAATTACCAACGCGTCGTCGAGCTGGTTCCCGATCACGAAGCCGCCCTCATTCGATTAGGGAAGTTCTACTTGGAGGGGCGCGCCCCTGAAAAGGTCACCGAGATCTCCAACCGTGTCCTGGCCAAAACGCCGGATCATCCCCAGGCGGAATCTCTCAAAATCGCCGTGCTGGCGCTGGGCGGAGAAATTCCGCAGGCCGTCGCCCAGGCCGAACGTCTGCTGACCAGACATCCCAACGATCAGGACGTCTCGCTGCTCTTGGCCTCCCTCTATCGCGCTCAGCAGCGCATCCCCGAGGCAGAACTGGTCTTGCGGCGTAGTCTGTCGGCCCACCCTCAAGACCTGGAATTGCTCACGCTGCTGGCCGGTACCCTTACCAAGGCCGGCAAACATACCGACGCCGAGCAGACGCTGCGCCGACTGGTGGAGCTGGACCCGCAATCCCTCGAACCACGCGTACGGCTAGCAGCTTTCTACGATCAACAGAAACGCATCGACCAAGCCGAGGCCACCCTTCGCGAGGCCGTGCAGTTGGTCCCGCAGAACGAGCAACGGCACATGACCCTGATAGAGTACGTGGCCGTTCGAAAAGGCATCCCCCAAGGCGAGGCAGCTCTCCTCGACGCGCGCAAACACTTGCCGCGTTCGACCACGCTGCAGTTTGCATTAGGCAAGCTGTACGAAGGCAGCCAACAGATCGAGAAGGCGCGGGCAGTCTACCAGGCCGTGCGTGACGAACTGGGCACGAAGCCCGCGGGCCTGGACGCTCGCGTCAAGCTAGCCGCGCTCGACCTGCTCGCCGGTCAGAAGACGCAGGCGGAACAACAACTCCAGGAAGTCTTCAAGGAAAATCCACGCTCGGCCGAAGGCCTCCTCCTGAGGGGGCGGATCGCGCTCTCCGATAAGAACGGGAAAGACGCCGTCCAGGCGTTCCGCACCGCGCTCAAAGATCAACCGGACCGTGCCGATATCTATTCGCTGCTCGGTCAGGCCCATCTAGTGCTCGGCGAGCAAGAACTTGCCCGCGAGAGCCTCGAACAGGCCGTGCTGATCGACCCACGTCGACTCGAAGATCGACGGATCTTGGCCGGCATCGAAGCCGGATCCGGGCGACTCAAAGAGGCGCGCCAGCGGCTCGAGGAAAATCTACGTCAGGCACCCAGTGATATCGGTAGCCTTGGTTTGCTCCTCAATCTGCAGGTCGGGGAGAAAGACTGGGCGGTGACCGAACAGACCGTCGCCCGCCTCCGTGCGGCCGGGGCAGGGGAGTTTGCCATCTCAATGACGGAGGGCAACCTCTATCAGGTCCGCCGCCAGTGGGACCGCGCCGTGGCCTCGTATGAGCGAGCCTTGGCCGCCAATCCCAATGCGCCTGATCCTCTTGCCGCGATCATTCGTATCCAGACGGCGAGAGGCGAACTCCCACAGGCTCGCAAGCGCCTCGATACAATCGTGGCCCAACGCCCCAACGATCCCTATGCCCATGGCATCCTGGGAGAGGTCCTGCTGCTCCAGAAAGACGAGGCCGGGGCTGAGCTGAAGTTTCAGCAGGCGACACAGCTCAAACCGGAATGGACCACACCTTGGATCAATTGGGCCTCCCTCAAGTTTCGCCAACAGCAGCTACCACAGGCGGAAGAGATTCTGCAGGCCGGCCTGCGGGCGAATCCCCAGGCCGACGACATTCGCCTGTTGCTCGCGACTCGGCTCATGGAACGCGGCCAGGTCGACCAGGCCATTACTGAATACGAAACCGTGTTGAAACGAAACCCGGATGCCCTGGTCGCCGCCAACAATCTGGCGATGCTCCTGA
The DNA here is from genome assembly GCA_964449255.1 of uncultured Nitrospira sp. Taxonomy (GTDB): domain Bacteria; phylum Nitrospirota; class Nitrospiria; order Nitrospirales; family Nitrospiraceae; genus BQWY01. The sequence continues at coordinate 101,869 of CAYUYE010000001.1, forward strand.
CGGACAAGAGGGGTGACGCGAAGAGCCTCGAGCGGGCCTTGACCCTCAGCCGGAACTTCGAAAAGCAGACTCAGAATCCGTTTTTCTTGGACACATTGGGCTGGATCCATCTAAAGATGGGACATGGCGATGAAGCCGTCCGGGTGATGAGGCTTGCGCTTGCAAAGGCGCCGGATCAGCCCATCCTCAATTACCATTTGGGCCTCGCCTACCGAAAACATGGCGATCTGAAATCGGCCCGGACGCATCTCCAAAAGGCCGTGGCCTATCCCAAAGGGTTCGCCGAAATCGAAGATGCCCGCGCAGTGTTAGCCGAACTCTAGACTAAAAGGTGGTGTGCATGAGTCGATCTGCTTTCTCCTGTCTGTGGTCAAACATCCGAAACGCGGCGATTGCCGTCGTATGCTTGGCTGGCATGGGGCCAGCCCTGGTAGTGGCCGCCGATATGGGCCGAACCGATCCCGGGTATCAACTGGGCCCCGAGGATGTGCTGCAGGTCTCCGTCTGGAAGGATGAGAATCTCACGCGCGAGGTCGTGGTCCGGCCCGATGGCATGATCTCGTTTCCCCTCGTCGGCGATGTCCCGGCCAGCGGACGGACGGTTGAGGAGGTGCGGTTGGATCTGATGAAGCGGCTCACAAAGTACATCCCCACACCCCAAGTCGCGGTCAGCGTGCTCAAGGTCTTGAGCTACAAGATCTATGTGCTCGGACGCGTCAATAAGCCCGGCGAATACCTCGTCGGCCATTACACCGACGTGCTCCAAGCGCTCAGTCTCGCAGGGGGGCTTACCCCGTTTGCTAATGAAAATGACATCAAAGTCATTCGGCGCGTCAATGGGGAGCAGCAGGTCATTCCTTTTCGCTATGGCGACGTAAGAAAAGGCCGCGACCTCGAACAGAACGTGCTCTTGCAGCGCGGTGACACCGTGATGGTTCCATGACCTTGTTGGAGCCCGCCCAATCAGGTCTTCTCTAATCGTTTAAGGAGTTTGGATGTCCAGCGGGCGTGTGACGATCGGAATCGTTGTTGGTGTACTCATGGCTTTCTCGACCTGCCGGGTCAACGCCGCAGAATGGTCCCTGGAACCATCACTGCGCGTGAAGGGAGAATACAACAGCAATCTCACCATTACCGACCAACAACATGAAGCCGTGTGGGGCCATTGGGTGTCGCCCAGCGCGAAATTTCAGGGAGCAACCGAGAACTTTGAGGTCAGCTCCCGACTTGCAGCGGACTTTGTGCAGTACTATGGCGAGGGCGATCGATCTTTGACGAACATCTATTTACCGATCACGATGCACTACAGGACCGAACGCGACACGTTCGGCTTAGAGGGCGGATATGTGCGCGACAATACCTTGCTCAACGAATTGAAACTCACCGGCGTGGTCTTGGCTTTCACACAGCGCAATGAACGGAAGGTCTCACCATCCTGGTCTCACCAGCTGGGGGAAAAGCTCAACTGGGACAACACCTACACGTTCACGGACGTCACCTATGAGAACGGTCTTCGCTTGGGTTTGGCAGACTATCGCACACACATGGCTTCGACGGGTTTGACCTACAAACTGACCGAGCGAGATGATCTTCAGGCCAGTCTTGTATACGGCGACCTTACCATTTCTGATTTTCAGCAGCAGTCCAGATTCTATGGTTTCCAGGTGGCCGGACAACACCTCTTCTCAGACACCCTCAAGGTCACCCTGTCCGCCGGCTCCAGATTTGTCAATTCAAGTCGGACGACTCTGGCCATTGAGTCTCCGCCTGGCGTCAAACTCACGGCGGATCAAACAGTATGGGTCGGAAGCGCAGAGATTGTGAAGGCATTCGAGCGCACCACCGTAACCCTGAGCGCGAGCCGTGACGTTTTTCCGAGTGGCTTCGGGCTGCTGATTCGGTCAAATCGGATTGGCGGCAATGTTAGCCATAGTGTGACCGAGAACATCAATCTGTCTTTCCTGGCCCAATACTATGCAGTCGGCTCTGTCACCAGCGGGGCCACACGTGTAGCATTCGCCGATACCGCCTTCCTCACTTTCTCACCGAGTGCGCTCTTCAAGCTATCCGACTGGTGGTCGGTCGAATGCGCGTACATCTATTCCCAGCGGACCGTGGACGAACGTTCGATTAGGGCGGAATCCAATGCCGCTTATGTAAGCCTGGTGTACAATATTCCGAAGCTCTCAGTGTCTCGATAAGTAGATGAGAGAGTAGGGCATCCTCCCGCAATTGAGGGTACTGCACATGGACGATCAAGAGAAAAGCTTTCGAGAGTATCTAGCCATTTTCAAACGGCGGAAACGTTCGATCCTGACCACCTTTTCCCTGCTGTTTCTCCTGAGCCTGGTGATCGCAACGATGTGGCCGCCCGTCTATCGCTCCACAGCTACTATCTTGATCGAGGAGCAGGAGATCCCTTCCGACCTCGTCCGTTCGACCATTACGACCTATGCCGATCAACGAATTGAAACGATCAAACAACACGTGTTGAGCCGACCGACGCTGATGAAGATTGTCGAGCAGCTCAACTTATACCCAAAACTCACGAAGAACAGCCCGACCGAGACTATCGTCGAGCGCTTCATCAAGGATATCCAGGTCGAGGTCATCAACGCCAAGGTGGTCGACAAGCGCACCCAGAACCCCACGCAGGCCACTATCGCCTTTACGCTGTCCTATGACGGGGAATCCCCGGAGATCGCCCAAAAGGTCGCCAATGAGATTACGACATTGTTTCTGAACGAAAACCTCAAGACCCGTGAGCGCCGCGCGCAAGAGACTACGGCGTTCCTCCGGCAAGAATCTGACAACCTCGAGCGCCATCTTGAAGATTTGGAAACGAAGATCTCCAAGGTCAAGGAAAAGGCCAGCGGTGCCCTGCCGGAACTGGTCCAGATGAACATGCAGCTCCTGAATCAAGCCGATAGGGAACTGATGGATGTCGATCGGGAAGTCCGGAGTCTGGAGGAACGTAAGACCTACCTGGAGGGGGAACTCGCGACGCTCAAACCCAATACTCCGATCATTTCTGCCAGCGGGGAACGCATCCTGGACGCCGGGGAACGACTGAAAGCGCTGCAAGCCCAATACGTCAGTATGGCAGCCTATTTGTCCCCGGATCACCCGGACGTTCAGAAAGCAAAGAGAGAGATAGCCGCCCTTGAACGCGAGACGGGTGGATCCGCCGGCGTCAGCGAAATTGCCAAACGGTTGTCCGGCGAACGGGCAACTCTAGCCGGGCTTCTGGAACGATACGGGAGCGAACACCCTGACGTGGTCCGCTCTCGGACGCTCATCCAATCTCTTGAAGCAGAGCTGAAGAAGGCACCCCAGACTGCGCCGAAGCCCAAGTCACTCAAACCCGAAAACCCTGCCTACATCAATATTGATTCACAGCTCGCATCGGCCACCGCCTCCCTTCAAGCGCTGAAGGCCACACGGGGGGGGATCAAGCGGCGGGTAGAGGAATACACGCGCCGGCTCGAAAAGACCCCTCACGTCGAACCGGAGTACCTCGACCTCGTCCGTGACCGCGATACGTCTACGCACAAATATCAAGAGATTCGCTCCCGTCTCTTCGAGGCCCAAGTGTCGGAAGGGCTGGAGGTCCAACGCAAAGGTGAGCGATTCTCTCTCATCGACCCACCTGACCTTCCTCAGAAGCCCGAAAAACCGAATCGCCCGGCCATTGCGATTCTGGGGTTGGCCCTTGCAGCTGCAGGAGGTTTCGGCATTGGTGCCGCAGGGGAGTCGCTTGACCATTCAATCCGAGATGCCGACCACCTAGCCCAGCTGACTCAAGCCTTTCCGCTGGCCGTGATCCCCTACATGCGGAATGAAACCGACCAGCGCCGCCTCAACCGCAGGACTCGGCTACTTCGCTGGGGCGGGGTGAGTGTGATTGTGGCAGCCTTGACAGCTTGTCACTTTTTATGGACCCCCCTGGATGTGCTATGGTATGCAGCATTAAGGAAATTTGGCATCGGGGAATAGGGTCGGGAGGGATCAATGAGTCAATTACGCGTCGCGCTCGAACGCTTTAAGCAGCAGCAAAAGGAACAGGCGAATAAGGCCTGGTCCAACAGCCTGCACAGCGGAAAGGGATCGCCTCTCTCCATCACCTACACCCAGACCCGTTCCATCGACATCTCCGAGCGGGAGATGCAGGAACGGCGGGTGTTCTCCGGTTTCCAAGGGGGCCCCTTTGTGGACGCCTATAAGATTCTCCGCACACAGGTGGCCCATCGCCTTCGGGAGCACCATTGGAACGCCCTTGGGATCACGAGTCCGTCGCAAGGGGAGGGCAAAACCCTCACGGCAGTCAATCTGGCCTTAAGCCTGGCGATGGAAGTCACGCAGACCGTCTTGCTCGTGGACGCCAATTTGCGCAATCCGACGATTCATGAGGTCTTTGGCTTGGGCGACTGCTCCGGGCTGGCGGACTATCTGCTCGACGATATTCCGGTGGAAGACCTGCTCGTCAATCCAGGCATCGACCGGTTCGTGCTCATGCCCGGCGGGCGGGCCATTGCCAACTCGGCCGAGTTCCTCACGTCTCCTAAGATGGTGAGCCTGGTGGACGAATTCAAGAATCGCTACCAGTCCCGCATCATCATTTTCGATCTACCGCCCCTGCTGCAAAGCGCCGACGTCCTGGCCTTCTCCCCCTATACCGACGCCATTTTGCTGGTGGTCGAGGAGGGGAAGACCTCGGTGGACGACGTCAAACGGGCCATGGACGTGACCAAGAAGACGACGCCGATCTTGGGCACCGTCCTCAACAAGTCGGGGAAACCCGGCATCCCATTGTCGCAGACCCGCAGCGGACGGGCCTAGTCCACCACCGGACGAACTGATCCAGCAAGACAACCATGTACGAAAAGTTTTACGGCTTTAGTTCAAAACCCTTCTCGCTCTTGCCGGACCCGGACTTCCTCTGGCTGGGCGGCAAGCACCAGATGGCGTTGTCCATGCTGGAGTACGGCCTGGTCAACCAGGCAGGGTTTGTGGTCATCACCGGGGAGCCGGGGACGGGCAAGACCACGCTGCTCAACAAGCTGTTGGCCGAACATCAGCGCCGCTTTGTCGTCGGTACGGTATCCAACACGCCCAGCGACCTCGACGCGCTCATGCCGTGGATTCTGCTGGCCTTTAACCTCACCCAGCCGGTGCAGGATCGCGTCCAGGCCTATCAGGTCTTTTCGAATTTTCTTCGCGAACAACATGCGCGGCACCATCGCGTATTGTTGGTGGTCGATGAGGCCCAAAACCTGGGTGCGCAGCTCCTCGAGGAATTGCGGTTGCTCTCCAATCTCAACGACAGCAAGACGCAGCTTCTGCAAATCATTCTCTCAGGCCAACCCGACTTACGGACCTTGCTGCAACGCCCGGACTTGAAACAATTCGCGCAGCGCATCGCCGTCGACTATAATCTGGCGCCCTTGTCCGAAGAAGAAATTCCCATCTACATCAAGCACCGGATTACGGTCGCCGGATCAGACCGGCCGGCCTTCACGGAGCGCGCCTGCAAGGTCATTCACTGCCTGTCGGGTGGCATCCCACGTCTGGTCAACCAGGTCTGCGACGCCACGTTGGCATATGGATTTGCCGAGCAGGCCCCGTTTATTACCAGCCGTATCGCCGCCAATGCGGGGCTCGACCGCGGCAAAGGCGGCCTCCTGCCGGCCTTCAAAGAGGCGGACATCCTCGCAGTGGCCGAGAACTCCCAATACTCGGATGTGCCGTCGGCTGTTTCAGCCAACGAACAAGCGACATCGAGCAACGGTATGGTAGCCACCAACGGCGCGGGGGCCGGCAACGGCACGGCCGCCAAGGTGGCGCCACGAAACGGCGTGCCGGAAACGGCAGCATCCGCGCCGAAAGCTCCCGCTTACGCACCGGCGAGCGACGATCCGGATGTCATTTACGAGGAAGGGATGGCCCTTCGCAAGGAAGGCCACTATCCGGAATCCATCGCGCGCTTCCGCCTGCTCACGGGCCATCCCAGCTACGCGCTGCAGGCCTACGCCCAAATTGGGATCTGCCTGCGCGGTTCGAACAAGCTCGCTGAAGCCGTGGTGGCCTTTCGCAAAGCGTTGGGGACACAGGCCGCACAGCTTGACCAGAGGACCATCAACGTCCACTATCTGCTCGGGCGCACGCTGGAAGATCTCGACAGAATGTCGGAAGCAGTGTCCGCCTACCGGAGGGTTCAGCGGCTCGATCCGTCATACAAAGACGTCGCGGCTCGCCTCGACAGCTTGGCTAACGGCGGCCACGGGCTCAAGAACGGCAATGGCGGCGGATGGATGGAAGACGCCGTTCAGGCCTTGCACCGGGCTCTCGGCGGCAGCTAACGACCAACCAGCTGCCTGCGTTTTGCCCGCTGCTCTCAACCCCACATGCAGGTGTGCCCCCTGCCCACATCGACGGGAGTCTCATGGATTGCATTCTTTTTCGACATGGCATCGCGGTGGCCCGCGAAGAGTGGTCGGGAGAGGAGGCTCACCGGCCGCTCACAGGCAAGGGCAAGTCGCGCACCAGACAGGTCGCCGAAGGCCTCGATACGCTCAAGTTGAGCCCCACCATTGTGCTCTCCAGCCCAGTGATCCGAGCGCATCAGACGGCCGAAATCCTACGCGAGACCCTCGGGGTGAAAGAAGGTGTCCGTCTGTGCGATGAATTGATTCCGGACAGCCCACCCGACAAGCTGTTGCCGCTCCTCGCGACGCTGCCGCAGGACGCCTGCGTGCTCTGCGTTGGACATGAGCCGCTGCTCGGCGAACTGGCCGGGCTGATGCTGTTTGGAAAACCCGTGGCGGGCCTGGCCTTTCGCAAAGCCGGCGCCTGTCTCATCCACTTCGGCGAGAGCCCTAAGGCCGGACGGGGCGTGCTCGAATGGTGGATGATGCCCTCGCAGCTACGAACCCTCCGAGAATAGCAGTCCGCACAGAAGGGAGTGGGACACCGTGACCATCGCGAAAGACCCTGCCCTGACCGGCAAGGAGCACTATATTCGCGTCTACGCGCAGGAACTTGACATGGAGGCCGAGTGGCTTCGACGCGGGGCCCAAGAAAAGGTCAATTCGATTCAACAACTACTGGCAACCCTCCCGTCCAGACCCCGCACCATGATCGAACTGGGCTGTGGAACTGGTGCCGTGATCACCGAATGCCAACGGCGCAACCTGGCCGACGAGTATGCGGCCATTGACTATTCACCCGATGCCATCGACTACGTCCGCCGGCACACCAACGGGATCGCTGCCTTCGTGGCCGACATTACGGACCCCAACTCCCTTCCTCGCGCCTATGACGTCGTCGTCCTCAGCCATGTCTTGGAACATCTCGAACAACCGCGTGAGTTTCTGCAGGCGCTCCAGAAAATCGACTTTCGCTATCTGATCGCCGAGGTTCCCCTAGAGGATCTCCTCGGCGCGAGAATTAAAGCTTTGTTTCGCGATCGCCGGCGCAATACCGCTGGACACGTCCAGTTTTTCACCGCCGCCTCGTTTACCCGCCTGTTGCGATCTACGGGGATGAGGGTCCTCGGCACCCGCCGGTACGTCCCACGGCTTGATGAAGGCACGATCGATTTCGTCTGCCGGAAGGACGCCCTTGGGGCAGTCAAACGCGCCCAACTGACGGCCCTGTCGCGCTTCATTCTCCCGGTGGCGGAACCAGCATGGTCGCTACTGTACTACGGGCATTATGCCGCTCTGTGTGAAAAGGTGACGTAGCGAGAAGCACGGCGAGCGACTGGTCGGACGGCCGGACGAGGTTATCCGGCTCGACGGAGGAGCAGGATACCTAGAACGGCTAGTTTTTCGGCAGGGGAGGGGCGGCCAAGGCTGCCGGGTCGAATCGCTTCTGGGTCCCTTCAAGCAACGGTTGAATTTTTTGACGTAACCCCTCCTGAATCTCGTCTGGCGACTGCCTGGCGTCGATCACCTCAAACCGAAACTCCTCCGCCATCTTGTCGAACTCTTCGATCAGCAACGATTGGTATTTCTTAAAGCTGTCGTAGAGGTCGAGCCCCAATCGCAGGTCCATCCCGGATTCCCAATAGTTCATGCCCTTGGTTTCGATCACTCGCAGGGCCAGCGTCTCCACGTCGATACGCAGATAGAGCACCAGGTCGGGGATGAGGGCGAATCCGAAGACGTCCCGGATCCACTTGGAGTCCCCGCTGCGGACCTTGTCGCGGGCACAGGCCGTGTAGAAGTACCGGTCGGCCAGCACGATGAATCCGGAGCGGAGGGCGGGGATGATCTGGTGCTCCAGCCGATCGGCAAAATCCGTCGCATAGAGCAGACTGAGCGACCAGCGATCGATGCTATTGCCCTCCTTGGCCATCTCGATCGCCTTGGACATGAGGTTGGACCGCGTCCAGCCGGTCGTGACCACACCGTACCCCTGCACCTCCAGCCACTCCTGGAGCGACTCGATGTGGGTCGAGCGGCCGACCCCGTCGGTGCCCTCGATAGCGATGAGCTTCCCCTTCAGATCACTCGGATCGAGGTACGTCAAACCGTCGCCAAAATAATGTCCGCTTGCCATGCGTGCCCCGTTTAGGTTTGTAATTCGCCAGCGCCTCGGCGACGATGCGGCGCATTTCGTTTTGTTGGACTTCGATGTCCTTGGTCGCGTCCATCACCGTCAGTCCGTATTCGCTCACGATCTTGTCGTACTCGTTGAGAATGCGGGACTGGAAGAGGCGAAAGCTTTCGCTCAGATCGTCGCTGAGATTGAGATCCATCCCGGCCTCATAATATTTCAACTGCGCGCGTGTCCCGCCCAGCAGGCGGTCGATGGCCACGTCGATCGGCACGTTGAAATAAAACGCCAAATCGGGGCGGGCGGCAAAGCGATACACCTTCCGCACCCAAGCCGGAGAGACCCCGCGTACCACGTCGCGGGCGAACGCCGTATAGGCATATCGGTCCGCCAGCACGAGCATGCCGGCCTTCAGCGGCGGGAGAATTTCGTGGTAGAAACGCGAAGCGAAATCGGTCGCGTGCAGCAAACTGAAGGTCGAGGGTGTGAGGGTCTTCGCCTTCTTGCCCTTCTTGGTCGTGTCCTTTACGAGCTCGGAAGAATTCCACTCGGTGAAGAACACCTTGTACTCTTTCGATTCCAGCCACTTTTTCAGCAGCAGGAGTTGGGTGCTTTTCCCGGACCCGTCGATGCCTTCGACAATGATGAGTTTCCCGGGGTAGGGGTGTGGTTGATCGAAATCGACCACCGTGCTTGGCGTTGTCATGCCGCCTGGCCCTTTCCTCGACGGGCCACCAATTGCACCGGTCGGCCCAACACCTCGCTTAGGAGTTCGAGGCGTTCGCGCCCGGCCCACAACTCCAGCTCCGCGTCCCCCGCGGTCAACGCACGGATCGTCAACGTCTTCCGGCCGGTGACGTCCAACGCACGCACCACGCCGAACTGGCTACGATCCAGCGCATCCGCCACACGGAGGTACGCGCTCAAGGTCCGCACAGTCTGTTGCAGGTCGGACGACAAGACGGAGAACTCTTCGTGCTTCTTGCTCGGCTCAGCCCGCCGATGATACCGCGCGATCTGTGCGATACCTTCGATTTCCTCGGCTGAGAACCCCGCCAGGTCGCTGTGCCGAATGAGATAGTAGGCGTGTTTGTGGTGTTGGCGCCCGTTGATCAGATAGCCGACGTCGTGCAGCATGGCCGCGTACTCCAACCACTCTCGTTCGGCTTTGCCCAAGCCATGGATACCCTTCGTCTGGTCGAAGAGCTGCAAGGCCAGTTTGGCGACGTGACGGCCATGGTTTAAGTGGCTGTGGCACCGCTGGGCCAGCGACAATACGTTGCGGCGCCGCACGTCGGGAATCATCTGCTCCGCTTCGATCCGCTCGCGGTGCCGCGCGATGAAGTCGTAGATGACACCTTCGCGCAAGGCCTTATCACAGATCGTGAGCTCGTCATGGCCGACGAGCTCCAACAACGTCCGCAAGACCGTCGCGGTCGGGAGGAGGGTGTCCGCCCGGCGAGGGTCGAGCCCAGGCATTTTGAGGCGCTCCTTCAGACTCGATTTGGCCAAGGTCTTTTCGACGGCGTAGAGATGTTTGCGAGAGACGTTGGCCAAGTTCAATTGGGGAACCGGGCGCCCGGACTCGTACAAGGTCACGACTTCAGCGAGGTTGGAAGCCATGCCCGATGTCGCCACGACCCGCTCGAAGCGCCGCGTCGGGAACCCGGCCAGCGTGTCTTCCAGGTCCCGGTGGATCAGCGCTTCCATCGAGCGATACATCTTCTTAGAAGGCGGCGACTTCGGCAGGTACAGATCCTTGAGCCGGATGGCCCCCAACTTGAGACTCACGCCCTTGAGCATCCCGTCGCGCGTCCCCGCCACCAATTCGACCGATCCGCCGCCGATGTCCACAACCAGGATCGGGCGCTCGGAGAGTGCCATTCCATGCTGCACGCCGAGGAAGATCAGCCGGGCCTCCTCGTCGCCGGTAATCACCCGAACACGCAACCGGGCCTGCTTCAGGACCAGTTGCAGGAACTCACCGCCGTTCCGCGCTTCCCGCACCGCGCTGGTAGCCACCGCCCGAATCTGATCAAAGCCTTTGTTCCGCGCGAGGCGGGCCATGTTTTGGATAACCTGCAGCCCGCGCCGCATGGCTTCCTGCGACAGGCGCTTCGTGGCGAACGTGCCATCGCCCAGCCGCGTCATGTCCTTGTACCGGTCGATGATCTTGTAGGAGAAATCCGGCATCACCTCGGCGAGCACGAGGTGGATGGAGTTGGTTCCAATATCGAGGATGCCGAGTTTGGCCATGGGACGAAGGCGGGATGGAGCACCCGCTATTCAGTGTCTGACGCGTAGAATACCGGAGGGCTCCACAGGGGGCAAGCGAATAACTGCCGGTCGGAGGTCAGGAAGGCGCAGGCGCAGCGCGAACCGCGGTTGAAGCTGGAGGTGTGAGGGTCCAGACGCCACCCTTGCAGTCCAGTCCCTGTCTCGGCCTCACACCTCGAACCTCCAACCTTTGGCCCTATGGTCGGCTACGCGTGCAGCGCGAAGTCGGCTGGACGCCCGGCCGAGGCGAGCAAGTACGTGAACCCACGGCGGCTCATCTGGATCGCCCCTCGACGCGACAGAAGATCCACCGCGTGGAACAGCTCATTCCACCGCAGCTCGGGGAGCTTGGCCGCCAACTCTTCGAGGGTGTAGGCCCCGCCACCCTCGGCTTCCAAGACGTCCAGGAGCAGACACTCGTTTTTGGTCAAATCCCCTGCCATGGCGCACTCCTTTCGTTGAGACCAGGAAGTGTACGGTGCATCGTCTCCCGCATGATCAACATTGGCGCCTCCAGGCGAACCGTCGAGTGGGCAGGCCCAACGGGTCCCGGAGGCGGCAGGGGCAACGCTGGCGGCGCACCCCGTTGCAATTCAGCTCCTAGCAGGCTGTTGAAAAACCTTTCGAGTACCCGCGAAAGCCGCCACAACGAGTGATCACGGCCGATATGAGAACCGTGTGCAGGATGTTCAAAATGGCTGTCCAGCGCGGCCGCAGCGCGCGAAGAGGCGATGCGTACTCTTCTCCGTAGGTTGAGCCTCTGAGCGACGCGAGAACAAAGCTGGCGGACTTTTTCAACATCCTGCTAGACGCCGAGGTGGACGGTCTCCTCAAGAGTGTCATGCACCAGACTGGTCGGCGGGGAGAACAGCACGGCCACGATTCGAATCGCAGCCAGTGTGGCCAAAATCCCGCCCAGGAGATACCATCGCCCCGGCTCGGCACCCTGAAACCATTCCGAAATGATCTCGGTCAGCATCACAACGAGAATCGTATCGACGATATACGTTACCTTCACTCGACCCTCGGACAGATAGGTCAAGGTCGTTCGGAGCACTTCCACCACCGCGAGGAGAATCAAGGTGTCGACAATGACATGACGTAAGGCCGCCGCAACAGGAAGCGTCAGCAGCAGATGTAATTCGTAAAACGTCTTCGCCACTCCTCCCAGGAGGGCCACCAGCAGCGTCAGGATCAGCAGGCTCAGCACGAGCTGGGTGCCGCGAGTCCAGAGTCGGGCGATATCCAGCCCCGTCCATTTGGTCTGCGCGCCGACGGCAACCCACTGCGAGGAGGACAGCGATGAAAAGGTCATAACGAGTTGTTCCTTCCAGTGATGAAGCGACTGCTGAGTCAACCCTGCGCCTCGTAACGTCATCCCTTACCTTCTCCCCAGGCGACACGCCACAGGTCCCGCAGAATCGACAGGCTGAACAGAATCAGCCAGACGCCCAGGGACAATTCGATCGCCTCGGCCGCCACGTCTCCAAAGTTTCTCCACATCTCGCATCTCCTCCATGACGACTCCCATGAGCCTACAGTGTCGACAGTACCGCTTCCTTGTTCCGGCCCATTCAACCCCTTGTCACGAGCCGGTTAACTTTCTTTTCGGGCCTGACATTCTGCCTCCCTCCCAGGCTTTGGTGCTCCGCCGCACGATCATGTAATCGAATCTTGATCTTCCGGCACCACGCCTGAAACACCGGTGGGATCCAATGTATTCCTTGTACCCTCAATCTCGATCCGGACTATCCGGGCCTAGAGAGGGCGCAGCCGGCCACCAACCAGGAGAGTAATCGTGATCTTCGGCCCCACACAACTGCGCGCCGCCTTGGCCCTCTTCATCCTCAGCGCCGGCTTCGTGGCAACCACGGAGCCCCCTGCCGCGCACGGGGCGGGATCCAGCCTGATCAAGATCGACGGCTCGAGCACCGTCTACCCGGTGACCGAAGCGGTCGCCGAAGAATTTCAGAAATCCATGCGGGGGAAGGTGCGCGTCACGGTCGGCATTTCCGGGACGGGCGGGGGGTTCAAGAAATTTTGCCGCGGGGAAACGGACATCTCCGACGCGTCACGACCAATCCTCGCGGAAGAGATCGCGCTCTGCCGCGCAAACGGCATCGGCTACATCGAACTGCCGGTCGCGTTCGACGCCCTCACCGTGGTCGTGAACGTCGGCAACACCTGGCTGAACAGTATCGCCGTGGCCGACCTCAAGAAGATGTGGGAGCCCGCCGCGCAGGCGAAAGTCATGAAGTGGAACCAGATTCGACCTGAATGGCCCGATGCGCCGCTGGCCCTGTTCGGCGCCGGATCCGACTCGGGCACGTTCGACTATTTCACCGAAGCCATCGTGGGAAAGGCCAAATCGAGCCGCGGCGACTACACCGGCAGCGAGGACGACAATGTATTGGTGCAGGGCGTGGCGGCCAACAAGAGCGCCCTTGGCTACATTCCGTTTGCCTATTTTGCCTCCCACGCCAAGAAGCTGAAGGCGGTGTTGATCGACAACGGGCAGGGTCCGGTCGCTCCCTCGATCGAGACGGTGGTCAAGGGAACCTACAAACCTCTGTCCCGACCGCTCTTCATCTATGTCAAGGACACCGCCGCCGTGCGCAGCGAGGTGAAGGCGTTCGTCGAGTACTATCTGGGCAAAGGGGCCGACTTGGCCCGCGAAGTCAACTACATCCCTTTGCCGGACAACGTGTACGAGGCGGCCATCAAGCATTTTCGAGGCGGCCGACTGGGATCAGGATTCAACGGGGTGCCGGATGTGAACCTGTCGCTGCATGACCTGTTCGCACGTGACCGCAAGTAACCCCGCCCAGCACAGGGAGCCAAAAGGGCAAGGGAACCCTTCACATGGAGAAAGTCGCTGCAACGATTGAAACAGCTGGCAAGCCCCTCCGGCTGCCGGCGCGTACGGGAGAGCTGCAGAGGGGGCGGACTGCTCGCCGTCTGTCTGAGCAGGCGATCGAGGCAGGCCTCTTCCTGGCAGCGAGCGTTTCGGTCGCCATCACGTTCGGCATCATCGCCGTGCTGCTGTACGAGTCGCTGGCGTTTTTCAGCCACGTCTCGTTGAAAGATTTCTTGACCGATACCCTATGGACACCGCTCTTCGCCGACGCCCATTTTGGGATCCTGCCCCTTGTGGCCGGGACGCTCGTCACAAGCGGCGTGGGCCTGCTCGTCGCGATTCCGCTCGGCACGGTGGCCTCGGTGTATCTCTCGGAGTTTGCGCCGCCACAGCTCCGGGAAATCATCAAACCGATCTTGGAGTTGCTGGGGGCCGTCCCGACGGTCGTGTACGGCTACTTCGCTTTGCTGGTCGTGACACCCGCGCTGCAGCATCTGCTTCCAGATCTCCCAGGATTTAACATGTTGGGACCAGGCCTGGTGATCGGGATCATGATCATGCCGTTCGTGATCTCGCTCAGCGAGGACGCCATGCGCGCGGTCCCGATGTCGCTGCGCGAGAGCAGCTACGCCATGGGGGCCACGAGGCTCCAAACCGCCTTGCAGGTCGTCGGCCCTGCCGCCACCTCCGGTATCGTGGCCGCATATGTTTTAGCCGTCTCGCGGGCGGTCGGAGAGACGATGGTGGTGGCCATCGCCGCGGGCCAGAATCCCGTCTTGACGTGGAACCCCACGGACTCGGCCGCCACGATCACCGCGTACATCGTCCAAGTCGCACTCGGCGACCTGCCGCACGGCAGCATCGGCTATCAAAGCATTTTTGCGGCTGGATTGGTCCTGTGTCTCATGACCCTGGTGTTCAATGTTCTGGGCCATTGGATGCGGAAGCGCTTCCGGGAGGTCTATTAGTGACGCCCGCGATCGCGAGAAGAGGCGCCTCGCATCTCGCGCGGCGCAAGCTAGCCGAACGCCTGTTTGTCGTTCTCGGCCTCGGCACACTGTCTTTCGCGGTGATTGTCCTGCTCGTGCTCTTTGGCCAATTACTCCTCGACGGGCTCCCGCGCCTCACCTGGGAGTTTTTCACCTCGTTTCCTTCCAGGCGACCGGGGGAGGCGGGCATTCTGTCCGCCTGGGTCGGCACCGTGCTCATCATGCTAGTGACGATCACCGCCGCTGTGCCGATCGGCGTCGCCGCAGGGGTTTATCTGGAAGAATATTCGCCGCACAACTGGATGACCGACCTCATCGAAGTCACCGTGACCAACTTGGCGGGGGTTCCCTCCATCATCTACGGATTGCTGGCGTTGGGCGCGTTCGTGTACGTCTTCGGATTGGGGGATAGCATCCTGACCGCCGGCCTCACACTGGCCTTGCTGATCCTGCCGGTGGTCATTGTGACGACCCGAGAAGCCATCCGCGCCGTGCCGGTGCAGATTCGCGAAGCCGCCTACGGCATGGGCGCCACAAAGTGGCAGACGGTGACACACCACGTGTTGCCATACTCCATGGGCGGTATCCTGACGGGGATCATTATCGGGCTCAGCCGCGCAATTGGGGAGACCGCGCCCATCATCACCATCGGCGCGCTCACGTTCATTGCCTTCTTGCCTCCGGCTCCGCTGACTCTGGAACCGCCGTTCGTGTCATTTGATTGGCTGCAGTCTGCCTTTACGGCGATGCCGATTCAGATGTTTTCGTGGGTCTCCCGGCCCGGCGAAGCCTTTCTGCAGAACGCCGCCGCGGCCGGGGTGGTCTTGATGGCAATGACATTGACCATGAACGGCGCCGCGATCTATCTCCGCTATCGTATGCGCAAGAGCATCAAGTGGTGAAGAAAGGAACCCCGCATGGCTTTCCCAATGCCGAGCCCCGCACAAGTCCGACCCACAAGAAAGCCGGGCGCGATGACTGACTTGACCTCAGCGGTCACGCCGACCACCCTGAAAGCAGAAACGCGCGACCTGTCGTTCTTGTATGGCCAGACCAAGGCGCTGCGCCAGAATTCCCTGTTGGTGGGGCTCAATCAGATCACAGCCTTGATTGGGCCATCCGGCTGTGGGAAGTCGACCCTGCTCCGCTGCTTCAACCGGATGCACGACCTGTATCCCGGCAACCAGTACCAGGGCGAGATCCTTCTCTATCCGGATGGGATCAATATTCTCTCGCCCGACATCGATCCGATCGAAGTCCGGATGCGCATCGGGATGGTCTTTCAGAAACCCAACCCGTTCCCCAAATCCATTTACGAGAATGTGGCCTACGGGTTGCGGGTGCAGGGCGTCCGCAACCGGGGGCTGCTGGACGAGACCGTCGAACAGGCGTTGCGCGGCGCCGCCCTCTGGGACGAAGTGAAAGACCGGCTCCAGCAGCCGGGGACGTCGCTGTCCGGCGGCCAGCAGCAACGGCTGTGCATCGCCCGCGCCCTGGCCACCAACCCGGAAATGCTTCTCCTGGACGAGCCGACCTCGGCGCTCGATCCAATCGCGACCGCGAGCGTTGAGGAACTGCTGCTGACGCTCAAGGAGCGTGTGACGATCCTCATTGTCACCCACAACATGCAGCAGGCGGCCCGGGTCTCCGATTGGACAGCCTTCATGTATCTGGGCGAGTTGATTGAATACGGCCCGACGAAGACCATTTTCACGACGCCGTCCAATAAGCAAACCGAGGATTACATCACCGGCCGTTTCGGCTAGGCCTGGGTGAGGAGGCCGCGCATGCTGCGCCACTTTGACGAGGAATTAGAGCAACTCAGGGCCACGCTGCTGCGGATGGGCGGCCTGGCCGAAAAACAGCTCCACGACGCGTTACAGGCCCTCACCGCGCGGGATTCGGCCCTTGCCGAACGGGTCATCGAAGACGACCATCGCGTCAATGCTCTGGACGTCGAAATTGACGAAGAATGCATTCGGCTCTTGGCGCTCCATCAACCCGCCGCCAGAGACCTCCGCTTGATCACCACGGCCATGAAGATCGCCAGCGAACTGGAGCGCATCGGCGATCTGGCCGAAAGCATCAGCACCCGTACGATCGAGCTCAACGAGGAGCCGCAGCTCAAGCCCTATATCGATATTCCACGCATGGGCAACTGGGCCTGCGTGATGGTCAAGGAAAGCTTGGACGCGTTTCTCAACCGGGACGTCCAACTGGCCGAGAAGGTCCTCAAGGACGACGACTTCGTCGATGACCTCATGGGGCAGCTCTTCCGAGAGTTGCTCTCGTACATGATCGAAGAACCACGGACCATCTCCCGCGCCATTCGCCTGCTGTTCGTGGCCAAGTCCATCGAGCGGGTGGCCGACCATGCGACCAATATCGCCGAACTGGTCGTCTACCTCGTGCAAGGCAAGATCATCCGGCATACGGCGCCCGCCGCTTCCGAATAGCTCGCCCACACATGCCTTCCACTACAAGAGTTAACACGCATTTGAGATTACATTGAGCGCACCATTCCGCCGACTCGCTAAGGGTATCGTGCGTACCATCCACCGAGACGAAAGGAATTGCCATGTTGCCCCAAGTCGACGAACTCCATTTCGGCCATGTTCTCCTCACCGGGGTGGTGGCGTTTGTTGCCAGTGGCGGAGTGTGGCTGCTCTGGTCGATCGTTCGGGACGTCAAGCAAGTGGCCGAACAAGAGGACTAGTCCCAGATCGGGGTATCTTCCTATGGGCCTTCAGGGACTCAGTGTGACCGCAGTCCGGCGGAGAGCGGTTTTAGCGCAGAGGCCAACCACCTGCGGCACCAAAGGAGCCCATTCCCGCAAAGTTAACACGCCGTTTACACAGTAGTGATGGCTCAGCAATCCGCCGCCATTACCCTACAGCCAGTAGGATCGCTATCTCGAACATCCGGCATATAGAGAGGCATCGAAGACAGCATGGCTTTCGGCACGTCGAGTCTAGAATCCGTGATTGACCACCAAGGAGGATTACACATGACCGCACAGCCACTCACCGCTCTCGCACCCCGACGGCAGTTTGCCGCCCTTGCGGCGCTGGCCCTGCTGCTGGGAGCCGCGCCCTACGCCGGCGCCCACTCGACCGCCACGATCGAGGCCCAGCGGGTTGACGAGCGACTCCTGGCCTATGAGGGCAACACGGAGTTAGACGGAAACTTCGTGGTGGCGGGTTCCGATACCATGCAGCCGTTGCTCACCAGGCTGTCGATGGAATTCCATCGCCTGCATCCCAACGCCAAAGTGGCGGTGCAAGGCGGGGGGTCCGAGCTGGCCATGATGCAGTTGTTGGAGAATCAAGCCGCCATCAGACGCGGCGACGCCAAACCTCTTGGCCATCTGGTCAGCGGCCATGTGGAATTGCTCGCGTCGTCCCGCCCGTTGAACGACGATGAACGCGCGCATTTCAAGTCCCGGTACGGTCATGACGCAATCGAGATCCCCATTGCGATGGACGCGATCGCCATCTATGTGAACAAGAACAATCCGATCAAGGGGCTGACCTTGGACCAGATCGATGCCATTTTCGGCAAGGCCCCGAAGCGAGGCACGCCCGCCATCACCAATTGGGGACAGCTTGGATTGGAAGCGCAGGCGACCCAACCCATCCATCGGTACGGCCGGGATCAGAAGTCCGCCACGCGGGCGATGTTCAAGCAGGTCGTCTTGCTCGGAGGCGATCTCCGTGACGACATTGCCGAGGCGCCGGGCTCCGCGTCGGAAATTCTCGACATCGGCAAGGACCTCAACGGCATCGGCTATGCCGGAATCGGCTTCCAAGCCTCGATCGTGCGCATGCTCCCGATCGCGGAGAAGGCGACCGGGGCCTATGTGTTGCCGTCTCTCGAAACGGCCGCGGACAAGACGTATCCACTGGCGCGCCCCCTCTACCTGTATGCCAAGGACGATACGAGCCAGATGAAACCGATCGTCAAAGAGTTTCTGAAGTGGATCAATTCGCGGGAAGGCCAGCAGACGGTGGCGCGAGCCGGTGTCTATCCACTCTCGGCGGAAACCGTCGCGAAGAACCTGCAAGCCTTAGGCATCAGTGCCGCGAGCCGGACACCGTCGGTGGCGCTGGTTCAATAGATTTCATTCGGCCTGTTCTCGACCGCCCCGTGCGCTCAAAGAAAGAGCTGCACGGGGCGGTTTCTTTATGGCACAATCGCCCCGCCATTCTCACCGAGGTTCACTGATGCCCTGGTCTTTCACTCGCTTCACTTCGGCCTTCTCGCGGTACGTACTGTCGTCCGCCTTGGCGATGCTACTCAGCCTGGCAGGGGTAGGGATTATCGCGGGCTGTGTGTCGGGCCCGCCGCCTATTCCCATCTCGGAAGATCGCGCGCACGGCATCTGGATGCAGTTCGACCCGGAATCCGGCCCGGGGTATGACCATCCCACCGTTCTTTCCACTGAGCAGATCACGCAGGTCCTACGCGGCCTCTGGGTGGTGCAGCGCGATGTGGTGGGAGGATTCGACCTGCTCAGTAGCTCGAAAGGAGCGCCGGTATTTCGGGAGGAGGAGGCCCAATATCTAGCTGTGGGGATCAGCCGGGGTCTTGCCAAGGCATCTCCTAAGGATCTTGTCACCTTCTATTCGGTCGCGGGCGGGACGGAAGAGCATCCTCTCGTGACCTCGGGCGGCCTGTTCGTGCGCGGTAGACACCTGCACATTCTGCTCGCCAACGGACGCTCCTCTGCCTATGGAGTCCAATATGAGAACACCTATCGGTTGGATCCACGCGAGAGCCCACTGATCCCCGTGGCCCCGAGGAAGTTCAAGGCAGGGTTTAGCCCTCCCGACGCTTGGATCAAGAACGATCAATTACGCGGAACGCCGGAATTCAGAGGGTATTCGGACGAATCGAAACTGGTGGTCGTCGATCTCGCGAGACTCCCGCGGCCCGCGCCAAAGCCGGCAATCCCAGCCCAGCCCCCGCAGAAATAAGGAGAACCTATTTCAAAATAGTTTGGAGGCTGACAAATGTGGGTCCGGTTGTCTGGACAGTTTCCGCCAGTTCATGAGTGGCACCTGGCGTGCTCCCCCCCGTCTCGATCGATGAGTTTTAGCTGATCACGGGAGGCTGTGGGGAGAGGGGAGATGGCTAGGGAGGACCGCGATCGCTCGCTTCCCCCCTTGGGAGAGAGTGGGCAGGGCCACACCGCTGACAAGCGTGGCCCCGCTCGGAGCTGGCGCGGGACTACAGTGCCTCCTCCCGCAATTTTGGGATCAGTGCTATTCAGAGCCTTCTATTCTGCAGCCTCGACCTGAACCTCAACCCACGCCTTAGCCTCGACCTCTTGGCCGCCAGGGGAGTCGCGGCGGCCGACCGACATGACTATCACGGGCGCGGGAGGCAACGCGCTCACCGCGCCGAATGTCGTCCCAGTGATGGGCGCGAGAATGATGTTGGCGAGTTGTTGCCCGATCCGGCTAGGGCTTTCGTCCTGCGACCATTGGGCTATGCAGATGGGGATCGGCCAGTTGGGTGTTCACGTGCACAATCTTATCGTTGAGCCGCCCAAGCTGATAGTCGGGCGTAATGAACGGCAAGGCGTCCGCGGCAGCTTGGCTCGTGATCGCCGTGAGGGCCGGCACATAACGCCCCGATGGAATTTTCACGCCGATGATTTTCGCACCCGGCTCAATGACCACCCGATCGCCGATCTCTGCCCGAAACACCAGCGATTGCATCCCGACGAACACGTGATCGCCGACCTTGGCTGGCCCATGGACCTGGGACTGATGAGCGAGCGATACTTGTTGGCCGATGTAGACCGAATAGCGCTTTCCGTCGATCTCCACCTGATTCTCGGCAATGTCATGCCCGGATTCGTGCGTTTCCAACCCGTGGACGACCACACCATCCTGGACGTTACTCTGATCGCCGATGTGGATATTCTGCCCCTCGTCCGCGCGCACTGACGCGCAGGGCGCCACAAAGACCTGGTGGCCCAGCTCAACCGATCCGGTGACCGCAGCCAATGGGTGGACCTTGGCAGTCTTGGCGATACGTGGGGCACTCACCACCGGATTGAAACTGGTTTCCACGTTCGAGCCGAGCCACCCCACAAGCCCACCCGAAACAAAAATCAAATTCAGGCTCAGGCTGAGGTTCAGTACGGAGAGTTTCATGTTGCGGGGATTCCTTTCAATTGGAGCACATTCGCGGTGACCCGGCACGGTTTCGCCTGCACGATATCGGAAGGAGATTGCTCGGTACTCAGCGGCAGGTAAACACGGGGTTAACTCCCGCCAGAAATGGTCAAGGCGCGAGGAGGCCCTCAAGGCTGAGGGGAAGAGTAAAGCCAAGGTTCAGATCAGGAGTTTTCCCCTCGATCTGAACCTCAGCCTGAACGTTTCCTCGATCAGTTCCAGAACCAAATCACCTGGAACCGGAGGAGGTTTCCGTAGGCATCAATCTGCTGCCCAGGAGTACAGTTGGTGACCGCCGTACAGGCCCCTATGTTGTTTTGGGTCGTAAACACGTTCAGCCGCTGCGTGAAGGTGTAGGCCACTGTGATCTCCCACTGAGGATCCGGCTGCCAGGCCACGCCCATTTCCAACTCGTGCATTCGATCGTCCGGCGCACCGGTTTGGAATTTGAGACCGCCGTAGTATTCCTGGTAGCGGGCATAGAAGTTGGCCAGGCCTGTGTCTGAATACTTCCATTGGTAGTGCCCCTGCACGTATCCGCCGCGCAGAGAGCTTTCTCGCACGATCCCGTCGCTTCCGCGCTTGGGGCCACGGCCGACGACGTACTCCGCGATAAATCCCCAGGGCTGTGGAGGATAATAGATGAAGAAATTTAACCGTTCATCGAGCATGTTCCGAGAGCCTGTGCTTCGGCTTTCGTTCAGTGAGAAGAGGGTATTCCCCGTCGCCTGCGTCCCATAGTTGACATTGAACATGCCGCGGTTGGCGTTCATACCGACTTCCATGAGGCGCCCACCCGGCAATTCGAACGGCCAGGCGAGCCGAATCCCGACGCGCTTATCCTCGTTTCGCTCCACGTTATTTAACCCCTGAGCATTGTCGACTGTGATGTTGAACACGCCGTAGTCGCCCGGCCCGTACATGTAGTCCAACATCTGCTTGAACCGTTGCTGAGCGATCTTCGGCGACCACATGAAGGCCACGCCCATATCGCGCTCACTCGGGGCGCAACTATTCGTGGCATCGGCGCGATCGATGGCCATACGCTGACGACTGGCCTGCCAATTGTCCCAGGAACAGGGCACACGTTGAAGGCCGAGGCGGATCCGGTACTCCTTCGCCTTGTCGAAGTAGTAGTCCCCGAAGGCGTCACGCAGGGACACGGCATGGGTATTCCCACTGATGTTGGATGCCAGATCCGGCTGGAGGAAAAAGGCTACATGGTCGGACACCTGACCCGTGACGACCCAACGGATTCGCCGATAGAAGAATCCCGGCTGTGCCCCGTTGTTCTTGCCCCCGATCGAGGCATCGTGGTAACTGCGAAGGTTCCCGTTGGTTTCCACGTTGTACCGCATCATGCCGTAGCCATAATGGTTGATTCGTTCGAACCAACGGGCGCTGCCCGTGAACTCAGCGACGACGGAGCGCTCGCTCGCGCGTCGTTCCTCCTCGGCCTTGATACGAATCCAGTCATCGACGGAGATCAGCCCTTTCTCAAGCATGACGTCTTCCAGGGAGCTGGCTTCCACACTCTCGGCCCCGCGGCGTATCGACCCACCCGGCGCCGGAATATTTTCGGCGACCGGCTTCACAGTAGGAACTTGTGCCATCGCCGGCGCCGGCTCCTGTGCGAACACCCTTTCCGCTTGAGCCCAGCCGAGCAACATCAAGGCCACAAGTATACCAACAGCTCCGCACCGTCCTGCCCCCGATCGTCCGATGCCCCGTCTTCGGTCCTGACACAGATTCCACCCTCTCAGTCCCACAAGGACCTCCTTTTTGGCAGAATGATGAATGACACAAGTGATGAATGTGCGTGGAGCGCGTTCCAACATGGCGGTGGGAGCATAAGGGCGCTCCGTGTCGTGCGATTCACGACAAGGTTACGTTCGGGTTAACTTTTTTAATGAGAGGTTGGACCACGCGGTCACGACCTGCTCATCAATGCGGTGAAAAATCCTTAACCCGGCTGTAACTCTTGATTGACTGAGACGCAACCTGTGCCTGACATCATGGCCAACAGTGGAGGTAGCCATGGCCCTAGCTGCGACGGAATCCTTGGTGCTTGCCTTTGTGAGCGGCGAAGGACTCGCCCAGGCGCTGGAAAAGCACTTGCCCGGCAACGGGTACTCAGTGCGGATTACCGGCTCCTGCACCCAGACCTTGGACGCATTGCGCAACCACACACCGTCGGTGGTGATCGTCGACCGCATGGAACCGTCCCTCGGAACCATTGCTCCGGCCGTCAAAAATCTGGGCATCCCGCTGTTGTTGCTCCAGCCGCCTGGGACTTCGTGCAAGGAAGAGGAGTGTGCAGACGAATTGCAGAACACCGCCGATGTGGTGATCTGCACCAATAGTTATCGCGAGATTGTGGCCCGCATCAGGGCCGTCCTGCGCCGCCAACAGTTCTCCAGCAAGCCTGCGATGCGGCACCAAGCCGGCCCGATCGTCATGGACCTTGATCGACACGAAGTGTCGGTGAACGGACGGCTGATAGACCTGACACCGAAGGAGTTCCTAATCTTGCAGCGTCTCATCGAATCGCCCCAGCGTGTCTTTAGCCGGCAGGAACTCCTGGATCTGGTCTGGGGCCAGGGCTATGCGCTCGAGGAACACACCCTCGACGTGCACATCTATTCATTAAGGCACAAGCTTGAGACGAATCCCGCCCGCCCCGTATACATCGCGACTGTCCGCGGCATCGGATACAAACTGCAGATACGGGGGAACTGAGAGGGGGCACCGGAGCAGGTTACGGCTGAGGCTAGAGGTTTGAGGGAAGAGGTTTGAGGGAAGAGGTTGGAGGCGTAGAAGGTCGAGGCTGAGATCGAAGCCGAGTGGAAACCGGTCGGAGTCAAAGGTTGAACGCGAGCGCTCGCTTCCGACGCCTCTCGCGGCATCCCTTCCACGGCGCGCTGAAGCGGAAGCGAGCGGTCGCGTTCCTCCCTAACCTTCTCGCCTCACCCCACTCCCTCCCGCGAGCGGCTAAAACTCGTCGATCGAGACAGGGTGGAGCAGGTCACGCACCGACAACACGCCGACAAGCTGCTCACCTTTGCGCACGGCCAGGTGTCGCGTTTTCTTTTCTTGCATCAGGTCCGCCGCCTCGGTGATGGGCCGGCGTTCATCGATGCTGATGATCGGACTGCTCATGATTTCCATGACGGGGACCAGTCTCAGATCCCGCCCCTGGCTGATGCCCTTGCGGATGATATCCGGCTCGGTCACGATTCCGACAATCTCCTCCTGCCGCTTCACGAACACGCTGCCGATCTGACGCAAACTCATGACCTTGGCCACATCCGTGATAGATGCGCGCGCCTCCACGGTCACCAGATCCTTCGTCATCAACTGTCCAACTTTCACCATCGTGGCCTCCTTCTGTAGTGATCGTGAGTTTTCAGAAGGGTACCCCTCTCGCATGGCATCCGTGTTAACGCCCTGTCAGAGATACGTAACAAAGCAATCGAAGCGGGGAGGGGGGAGAACTAAGAAGGTTGAGGTTTGGGGGAAGAGGTTGGAGGTCGGAGGATGAAGAAGGTCGAGGTTAAGGCTGAGGCTCAGGTTGGAGGCGGGGGGAGGAAGAAGGGGGGGACCGCTGCCGGCACAAAAGCCTTCAGGCGGTCATGCTCCGTTCTTCCGCCTCTCACCTCCAACCCTTTGCGCTCTTACTTTACCGTGAACCGCACGCTGCGGTTCTTCTGCCAGCAGTCGGGATTGTGTTCACGGCACAAGGGACGATCTTTTCCGTAGCTCACGACCGTGATCGCCGCGGGAGATACGCCGAGGTTTTCGAGGTACCGCTTCACGGCACGCGCACGCTTTTCACCCAAGACAATGTTGTAAGCCGAGGTTCCGATCTCGTCGCCACGGCCCTCCAGCACAATCTGATCGACCTTCTTGTCGTTGCCTAGGTTTTTGGCGTTCACTTCGACCACGGAGACGGCATCCATTCGCAGCGCATACTGATCAAAATCAAAGAGCACGTCCAGCAGGTAGGGCTTCTCCGGTTCCTTTGGGGGGGGCGGCAGCTCTGGCACGGCCTTGGCCACCTCCATGGGGATTTCCTTGACGGGGGCTTCCACCACCGTTTCCGCCTTGGTCTTCTGCCGCTCGACTTCTTGTTCGGTCGCGAGCTTCGTAGAGCGACTCGCGCAGGCACTCCATTGCGTAACGGCGAGTAGCAGGAGAACCACCTGCCACGAGTGAATGTGCCGTGTCGTCATCATGAGCTCCTTTAGTCGTGGGCCGAGCACACCGTCAGGGAAGCGGAACCATCTGCATCGTTTCATACACCGAAACGGGGGTCTGAAGCAAATTCCAGCGCAGCATCTCCACGGAGTCATCTACGTATTTCAGCGTGCGCATGCCGTTCAGGACGCTCGTGACCCCCGGCGTGCTCATCACAACCCACATTGCCTTCTGCGACATCGAGGCGGGGCGTCGAGACTCCGGCAACAACGGATCCAGTTGCTGCCGAATGGCCGCGACCCGCAGCAGACTCTTCCTGGTCGCCTCATGCCGAAGCACACGTAACAGGAGGACGAGCTGCGGCACGTACCGCTCCCGCCAGGCCTCCCATTGTTCGGCACGTGGACCTTGCAAGACTTGACCTAGTGCCCGCACGACCTGCGACAAATGCGGCGCCACCATTTGGGACTCGAGATGATCCCACTGTTCTAATCCCTGGACTTGCGGACGGACACGGGTCAACTCCTCCGCCCAGGTGAAGTAGTCCTTCGGCGCCAATCCCTGGCCCGCATGCGGAACGTGTGGCGCAAGCTCCCGCTGATACTCTTGTTCGAGCTGCGCAACGCTCGCCACTTGGGCTTCAAACGTGGTCTCAACCGGCTCGATGGGGAAATCTGCCAGGCGGATCATGCCGCCGCGGGCACCGGCTCGGGGCGGCATCGCATTGAGCGGCCGGTTGGCCAGCACCGCCATCTGTTTCGCCCGCGCCAGGGCCAGCACCGTTTCCCGACCGTCATGTCCGGTGTTGGCCGTGAGCGCCGCGCTGGATTCGAAGAGATTGATCGGACATTGCACGACCTGGAAGTGACAGGTGGAATGGCCGCACGATTTAGCAGCCGCTTCCGCCTGAGCCACCATGCTCGAGAGCGACGTGCTGTCGAGTGCGTCGGACTGGCCTGTCACGGTATTCGACGAGACGCCGTAGCATCGAATACGCCCGGCGGCAACCTGCCGTTCGAGATACACAAACGCCGATTCCAAGCGTCGATAGAATTCCCGCCGGAGGGATTCGACCTCCTGTTCGCCGCGGTGCTGCG
This sequence comes from uncultured Nitrospira sp., assembly GCA_964449255.1. GTDB lineage: Bacteria > Nitrospirota > Nitrospiria > Nitrospirales > Nitrospiraceae > BQWY01. The sequence continues at coordinate 128,030 of CAYUYE010000001.1, forward strand.
CTTCGGACAAGAAGTATTCGGGATTGTGGAGCAAGCACACGTCCAAGACCTCGAGCCCAAGTCGATCGAGCGACGCGGCCAATTGATCGGCGAGGAACTCCGGATGCAGGCAGTGCCAGAGGCCCTCGCCGTACTTGACCATCTCGGGGTAGGGGCGTCCAACCCGCTCTCGTTCCTGTGCCTGCTTGAAGTTGTGCCCCTGGACGTATCCGATCTTCGACACCACGATCACTTCTTCCCGTGTCAGTTCGTGCCTGCGGATCATCTCAGCCAGTACCAGCCCCACCAGTCGCTCACTGTCGCCGTCGGCGTAATTGGTGGACGTGTCGATGACGTTGCATCCCCGGCGCAGCGCCATGACGAGGGCTTCGCGATGCTCGGCCTCTTGGGTATCGACCCGATAGCAGCCGAAGCCGAGCCGGCTCGCCGTCCATCCGGTGGCGCCGAAGGGCCCATACGCCGTCGCTGCCAAGCCGGTACCATCAGACGCCCCCACATGACGCACGGCATAGCCTGCAGTCCCTCCGGCCGTGGCGGCGCCGGGGAGACGCTGGCCGGAAAGGGTTCGTTCCCCCATCCTGGAATGGCTGGAGTCCGTATCGCCCCGACCAAAGGCTTGCGCGACAGCCTCAGGATCGGTCACTGGGGCTTGGCAGGCAAAATTGCGGCAGACATACAGGGCCGCCTTGTCCTGAACCAACGTTTTTCCCGCCAAGAGTGGGTGTTCCGACCGTTCCCGCAACGGATCGAGGTGAGCAGAAATGCGGTTCGGAAGATACTGGGCGTCGATAGCAGTGCGCAGCCGGTCGTACTGTGCGTCTCCTGGCTGTCCAACGAGCGCCAATTCAATCGGCCCATCGAGCAGAAGATCCGCCACGATCAAGCTTTTCGCAAAGGCCCTCGGATAACGGCCCATGGCCTTTCCGTAGATCCGGATGGCGGTCATCGCGGCTTGGCGCCAGTCGTCCCGGCCGTAGTGGAAAGACAGCCTTGCCAACACCGACGCCGCCACCGCATTGGCGCTGGGCGTCGCGCCATCAGGTCCTTCGCGACCGCGAACGATCAACGCTTCATGGCCGCGCCCGGTGGTATAGAATCCGCCGCGTGCTTCGTCTTTGAAGTCACGCAGGATGATATCGGCCAGCTTGACCGCCTCCCCCAGAAGGCGCTCGTCCGCACCGGCCTCATACAGATCGATCAGGCCCTCGGCCAGACAGGCATAGTCTTCGAGACAGGCTTCGTGTTGAGGACGCCCCACGCGATAGGTCCGATAGAGCCGACCGTCCGGCTTGCGCATCGCCGCCAAGAGGAAATCAGCCGCCTTGACTCCAGCCGCCAGATATCGAGGTTCCTGACAGATTCGTGAGGCGTCTGCCATGGCGCTCAGCATCAGTCCGTTCCAGGAGACGATGATCTTGTCGTCCAACCCAGGCGGGACCCGCTTGGCGCGCGCCTCGTAGAGCCTTGCGCGAGAGCGAGCCAGGCTCGACTCGAGCGCCTCAACCGTCAGACCAAGTCCTTTAGCCACCTCAGCGATCGGCTCAGGCCTGTTGGGGATATTGGCATGTTCAAAATTGCCACCGGGGGTGATGTCGTAATAGGCGCAGAATCGGCGGGCCTCTTCGTCGTCGCCCAGCACCGCCCTGATCTCCTCCGGGCGCCACACAAAGAACTTGCCTTCGACGCCTTCGGAGTCGGCATCGGTCGCCGAATAAAACGCCCCTTCCGGCCCGGTCATCTCCCGCAGGATATAGTCGAGTGTTTCCTGCACGACGCGACGATAGTGCGGCTCCTTGGTGACCTGAAAGGCCTCAGCATAGGACTTCGCCAACAGCGCATTGTCATAGAGCATTTTCTCGAAATGCGGGACGAGCCACTTCTCGTCGGTCGAATACCTCGCAAAGCCGCCGCCGATGTGGTCATAGATCCCGCCGGAGGCCATCCCGTCGAGCGTCTTGCGGACCATTTGGACAATCGATTGGTCCTGCTTACGATGTGCCACGCGAAGCAGCAGGGAGAGCCCCGTCGCGGGCGGAAACTTCGGCGCACTCCCGAAGCCGCCGTAGCGGGAGTCGAACTCCTCCCGATACTGCGCGACCGCGCGATCGATGTCCGCATCGCCGACCGAGACCGGCGCCGCCACGTGGACTTCCTGCTTCAAGCGTTCGGTAAAGGACGCAGCCTGTTCGCGCAATCCCTTGCCGTCCTTGGCCCAGAAATCGGCAACCTTCTGCAGCACCGAGCGGAACCCGGGACGCCCGTACCGATCCTCGGGCGGGAAGTAGGTCCCGGCATAGATGGGTTGCTGTTCAGGCGTCAGAAACACGGTCATCGGCCATCCGCCATGCCCATGATTCATCGCGACCGTGGCCTGCATGTAGATTTCGTCAAGATCTGGCCGTTCTTCGCGATCGACCTTGATACAGACAAAAGACCGGTTCATGAGGGCCGCGATCTCGTCATTTTCAAACGACTCGCGCTCCATCACATGGCACCAGTGACAGGCGGAATAGCCGATCGAAAGAAGAATCGGCCGATCCAGTTGTTTGGCTAGGCCCAGCGCTTCCTGCCCCCAGGGATACCAGTCCACGGGGTTGTGCGCGTGCTGCAGGAGATAGGGGCTGGTTTCTTGCGCGAGGCGATTGGCGCGGCGGACCGACGATGTTGATGACATGTCGGCACCGTAGCATCGCCAAACAAAGAGGGTCAACCGGAAGACAATGAGGAAGGAGGCTGATCGGACGAGGGTCTCATCTCCCGACGGAAAGATGGATTCCTCGAACACTCTGACCAGCCGCCGCTCGTGTTTTCATCCATCGTTGCGATCGGGCGTTACGAGTGCTGGGGGACCCGCCGCCCGTACCGGTGCCGCCACCGTCATGACCGGCGGCCACAGGCATAGGCCATTGGCAGAGGACAGATGCCCCTTCACTCTTGAATTCGAGCCCGCGCGATGAACAGGTGGAGCTAGGGCGGCCTGAGACCAAGAAAACTCTCCACAATGTCAACGACATCAACAGGGGTAGCTCAATCTCCACTCAAGTATTGCCTCTACTTCATAGCCGAAGGGGTTGAAATCCTATGGTAATCTTACAGTAGGTGACCTCATGGTCGACATCGGCCCATATTCCAACTATCGCCTCACCGCCCGACTTGAATTGCGCAATCGACCCGGCATGTTTGCGCAGGTGGCCGCGCTCCTTGCCGAAGAGGGCGCCAATCTGGGCGCCGTGGATATCGTCTCCGCCACCGCCGAGCGAATTGTCCGCGACATTACCTTCGAAGTGGCAGACGAAGACCACGGCGAGCGGGTGCTGAAGCGGCTGAATTCGTTGCCCGACATCCGTGTCGTCTCCTCCTCCGACCGCATCTTCCTGTTTCACCTAGGCGGCAAGATCAAGGTCCAGAGCAAGTTCCCCCTGACCACCCGCAACGTCCTTTCGATGGCCTACACACCCGGCGTAGGCCGGGTCTCCCAGGCCATCGCGCGGGACAAGAGCAAGGTCTACGCCTTCACGACAAAACAAAACAGCGTGGCGATCGTGACGGACGGCTCGGCGATTCTGGGACTGGGCAACCTGGGGCCCGAGGCGGCGTTGCCTGTGATGGAAGGGAAGGCCATGTTGTTTCGTGAGATGGCCGGCATCGACGCGTGGCCGATCTGCCTGAGCACGCAGGATCCCGACGAGATCGTCCGGATCGTGCAGGGCATCGCGCCCACCTTCGGGGCGATCAACATGGAAGACATCGGCGCCCCCCGCTGCTTCGAGATTGAGCAGCGGCTGAAGGCCAGCCTCGATATTCCCGTCATGCACGATGATCAGCACGGCACCGCCGTGGTCATCCTCGCGGCCCTGACCAATGCGCTGAAGATTATCGGCAAATCGATTGGCGAGGTCCGCATGGTTGTCAACGGACTCGGCGCGGCCGGGACGGCCTGTTGCCGCATGTTGCTGGCGGCCGGGGTGACGCATCTCAAGGGTATTGAGCCGGAGGGCATCGTGTTGAACGGTGACACCGAACACCTGCGCGCCTGCCGCGAGGACCTTCGTGCGTGTATCCACAAGAATCGGCCGACCGGCACACTCCTCGACGCCCTGAAGGGAGCGGATGTGTTCATCGGGCTCTCGGTCGGCAACATCATCACGCCGGAGCATCTCGAACTCATGAACAAAGAGCGGATTGTCTTTGCGCTGGCCAATCCAGATCCCGAAATCGAGCCGGTGAAAGGGGATGCCCTCTCGCGCGTCTTTGCCACGGGCCGTTCGGACTACGCCAACCAGATCAACAACGCGCTGGCCTATCCCGGCATCTTCCGCGGCGCCCTGGACGTGTTGGCCCGGGAAATCAACGAGCCCATGAAGCTGGCCGCCGCCAAGGCGCTGGCCGACATCATTCCAGAAAGCGCCCTGAGCGAGGACTACATCATTCCCAGTCTGTTCGATAAGCAAGTCGTCCCTCGCATTGCCAAAGCCGTCGCGGCGGCCGCCAAGGAATCCGGTGTCGCTCGCCGGGGTGAGCGGCCGGCGGACGATCAAAGCGCCTGAGTATTGAGGTTGGAGGCCGAAGGCAAAGGAAGCCTCCCGGCCTTGCCTCAAACCTCCTCCCTCCAACCTTTCGCCTCCAACCTTTCAGCAACGCTGTGCTAAGATGCCCGCCGACCGCACGATACAGGGCGGCCGACTAACACCATGCCGTTCAACCCACGTAAACTCCTGAAATACCAAACTGGGATGCGCCGGCGCATCGACGCTTTGCGGGTCAAAGCCAGCGACAGCCTCGACTTTGCCATCGAAAACATGATGGAAGCGAGGACGGACAGCTATTTCCGCATTGAGCAAGGGCTGGAAGAGATCAGCCGGGCGCTGGAGACGATCGAGGAAGAGCTCCTCAGCGTCCGCGACTTGACCAATGCGATGCGGCTCGAATCCCGGCTGGAGTTCATGGAAGACCGGTGGGACGAGATGGACAGCGAAGCCCGGGAACGGCCCCGTCGGCGCAAGAAAAAAATCAATCTTGCCGATTTTCTCAAGACCGCCGGTGGCAGCAATTCATGGGATGGGTCGGGTTCCAGCGGGGAGATCCGCACGGCGTTCGAAGCCTACGCCGTGCTCGGATTGGAAGACGGTGCGTCCTTGTTGGCCGTGACGCGCGCCTTTCGCGTCAAAGCCAAGGACCTGCACCCTGATGCGAATGAAGGGGATCGCTCCCATGAACCGGAACTACGCCGCATCATCGAGGCCTATCAGTTCCTCAAGGAGTACCTGAGCCTCTCCAACGTCGAGCCGGTTCGCCCGCCCGATGCCGGCTACCAGCCCACGGAATAAACCCATGACAACACCGTCCGCCACACCGTTCATTGACCGGCCGCAGGCGCTCGACGAGTTATGCGCGCACATCGAAGCTGCCTCGCGCATCGCGCTGGATACGGAATTCATCGGGGAGGAGACGTTTGTCCCGCGCCTGGAACTGATCCAGGTCAGCACGGGCGAGCACCATGCCGTGCTGGATTTTCCTGCCTTGAGCGAGCGGGGAGGCCTCCACCGGTTTTGGGAGCTGATCGCCTCCCCCACGATTGAAAAAGTCGTGCATGCCGGCCGCCAGGATTTGGAGATCTTTGCGGCCCATACGGGAGGCATTCCGCGGCCGTTCTTTGACACACAAATCGCCGCCGCCATGGCTGGACACGGCGCCCAAGTCGCCTATGCGAGCCTCGTGCAACGGGTGCACGGCACGCGGTTGTCGAAGTCGCACACGTTCACCAACTGGGGACAGCGCCCGTTGTCGGACGAACAGCTCCTCTATGCCCTGGAGGACGTGCAATATCTGTTACCCATCCACGACCATCTGGTCGGAAAACTGCGACAACTGGGTCGACTCGACTGGGCCAGCGAGGAATTTCGCCGTCTCGAAACGGCCGTGACGGAGAAAGAAAGTGGGACACAGGAGCGATATCAACGTATCCGCGGATGGGAAAATCTCAAGCCCCGACACGCGGCCGTCCTCCGTGCCCTGTCGAGCTGGCGGGAAACTGAAGCGCGTCGCCGCAACGTTCCGCGGGGCCGCGTGATGCGCGACGAAGTGTTGCTGCAGGTGGCGCGGCAAGCGCCGACCGGGCTCGAGGAACTGCGGCGTCTCCGCGGGATGCACCCGTCGGAGGCGGAACGCAGCGGGGGAGCGCTCCTGTCGCTCATTCGTGAGGCCATGGCCTTGCCCAGGTCGGAGTGGCCGGAGATTCCAACCGAACGAAAGGCGGAGCCCGAATCGGCTGGGCAACTCGAATTGCTCCAAGCCGTGCTGAAGGCCCGCGCCGCGGAAGCAGGGATTGCCCCGACACTCTTGGCCACCAGCGGCGATCTGCAAAAGTTGATCGACGAACAGCAGTCCGGCAGCTCGCCGAGCATCCCGTTGATGGCAGGATGGCGTCGACTCATCGTGGGCGACCTCCTCCTCAGCGTCCTGGAAGGCCGCACAACCATCCGCTTGGATCCGAAAACCGGCAGGGTGGTATGGGGCGAAGGGTGAGGCTCAGGCTAACGCTCAGGCATCGCATCGGACAGCCTCACCCGGATCCATCTCTGGAGCTTCTCGCAAGTTGGTTGGCGTTGAGACAGCCATGAGCTGGGGCCTCTGGGAAATTCTGACGGCTGACGAGAGGCGAGCAGCGTCAGCCTTGCCATGACGCTACGTGGGATGGGCAGGCAGGGCTCATCCTTCGTGCTCGCGGAACCCGCACACAGGAGAGAGTGGAAGGACGCCCACGCTGGTCCTGTGCTCCCGGAGGCCCCGTACAGCGTCAATCAGATTGTTCAATTGAGGGCGGCGCTCCCTCGACGGCCGCACCTGTCCCAGCATGGGCCTCCTTCCCAGATGGAGGAATAACGAGCAAGCTCGGAGGGAACGATTCCAGGGGCGGTGCTCGCCACCGGAGCGGTACGCATCTTCATGCGCACGGGGTTGGGAGGGTGAAACAGGCGCGCACGTCCAGGATCAGCCCTGCCGCCCAGGGAGAAAAAAGAGGGGGCGGGGACACACCGCTGACAAGCGTGTCCCCGCTCGGATACGGCAGGAGGTAGGTTTTACCTTCTGTTTCTCAGCCTCAGACCTCCAACGAGATCGCGATCGTCGCTACTTGAGCAGGTCGCGTACCGTCTCCGCCGGCCGCGCCAGGATGACTGTCTCGCCTTGCTGGACGATCGGCCGTTGAAGTAAATCGGGATGTTTCACCATCAGGTCGAGGAGCTCGTCATCACTGACGGATTTTTCGCCGAGTCTTAACGTCTTGTAGACGTCTTCCTTTGTGCGGAGCACGTCGCGCGGCTTTAGGCCCGCCTTCTTGAGCAGATCCTTGAGCAGCGTCTTGGTAAAGGGCTGGTCGTAATAATTGATGGCGGTGTACTCCACCTGTTCGTCCTTGAGGATCTGGACGGTCTGGCGGCAGGTGGTGCAGGTCGGCTTCTGGTAAACCGTAATTTTTCCCATGTCCTCACTCCTTTGCTTTGTTTGCTCTGGATCTTCAGCGGCGGGCTCGCCCCGCAAGGGCCTTGACGGGCCGATTCCCGGTATTAGATTCTGTAGGCAAGGTCGCCCACGCGAGTGGACAGGCCATCACTTCGAGAGGCACGCCATATGTCGACGTTCGGTACCAGTACCACAGGCAGTTTTGCCGTCGCCAGCCCAGGCTTGCGGACTTTGCGCGAATTACGGACCAAACGCAAAGGCCAGCCCGTCTATGTCGTGGGGCATGTGGAAGAACGGAAGGGGGTTGAGGCCACCTTTGAACTCTTCAACGTCCGCTTGGGCGTCGTCAAGTTCGCCGACGGCACCACAGTCGGCTACGACCCGTCTGAGCTGCTGTTACCAACAGAAATCGACGACAAGGGCATCGCCTACTTCGAGATCCGCACCTGCGCGTCATGCCAACAGCCGTTTCCACTGACCTCCGACGAATACAACGCCGACGTCGAACCGACGACCTGCCCAGGGTGCACCGCTCCGCCTCCGCAATGATCAATGCTTAGTTTTGAATGTTGAATGTATACCGTGCCCCACATTCAGAACTAAACACTCAACATTCAATCCTACACAGTCAATCCACCAGCGGGGCCACTTCGATCGCTTTCTTAATCAGGCAATCGCCGGCAATACCCTGAAGGTTCATCGGAAGCATACTGGCATCGAGGGCTCGAACCGACAGCACCTGGAATCCATCCGCAGTTTTTTTCACTTCAGCCTTCAGGGAGTGACAGATCTCGAGATTACGCCAAATCGTATTCCCTACGACCTTCTCCGCTGGGAGCAACTTGGCTTCGCTGACGGTTCCCTCGAAAAAAACCTGGGCCTGCACGGCGCCATGATCCTTGGAGACCTTCGTGACCACCGCGAAAACTGTCGGTTCCCCATCCGAACGGTCTTGGGCAATGGCTGGGCTCTGGCCGATGCCGATGGCAAACACGATTGCGAGCCCCATCCCTGCGCGCATCCGTACAGTCATCGTCCTCCGTTGGCATTCTGTGGAGTAGGGGAGGCGGGTGCGGGACCGCCGTGGCTGATCGCGCTGTTTCCAATGACTTTTCCGCCACCCGGAGGCGCCGCCCCCATCACGGCCGCGGAAGGATCACGGTTCTGCCGACCCAGGATGATGAATCCCGCCACCAGCACCAGCAACCCTAAAATGATCAGAACTCGTGTCATGTCGAGCGCCTCCCGGTCCCCCTCGCTCTTTTAGTATGCCTAGCCGCCGTTTTCCATTTCAAGCATCCCGCCAGCCGTTGGGACGACGCCCGGCGAGTCCACACCTCGACAGCCAAGCCAAAGAGAGCGACAATAGAAGCATCTCATCGCCTGGTGGAGGAGGGGACTGATGCCGCACGATTTCATGCCGGGCCTTGCCGGAGTACCGGCGGCCAAATCAGCCGTCAGCGACGTGGATGGGGATCGCGGGATCCTGGAATATCGCGGGATCCGGATCGAAGACTTGTGCGCCAGTTCGTCGTTCTTGGAAACCACCTGGCTCCTGCTCTTCGGTCGTTTGCCGACCCAACCGGAATTGGGGCGGTTTGTTGACGATGTGACGCATCACCGGCGAATCAAGTACAGCCTCGTCGACCTCCTCAAATGCCTCCCAGAGACGGGCCACCCGATGGATGCGCTCCAATCGGCCGTCGCCGCCCTCGGCATGTTCTATCCAGGGCGGAACGTGAAGGACGTCGAAAACAATTATTGGTCGGCCGTGCGGTTGCTCGCCAAGGCGCCGACGATCGTGGCGGCTTTCGCACGCCTTCGGCATGGAGACGAGGCCGTACCGCCACGCGATGACTTGCCGTTCTCCGCCAACTTCCTCTACATGCTGAATGACTCGGCTCCACCGAAAACCTGGGCCGACATCCTTGATGTGTGTTTGATCCTGCATGCCGAACACACCATGAATGCCTCGACCTTTAGCGGCCTCGTCACCGCCTCGACCCTTGCAGATCCCTATACCGTGGTCGCGAGCTCGATCGGCACCCTCAAAGGTCCACTGCACGGCGGCGCCAACGAAGAGGTGGTCGACATGCTGCGGGAGGTCGGCGAACCGGAGAAGGTGCGCCCCTACGTCGAAGCCAAGTTGAAGGCGAAACACAAATTGATGGGCTTCGGACACCGCGTCTACAAAGTGAAAGATCCGCGTGCGGTGATCCTTCAAAAGCTGTGCGAACGGCTGTTCTCGGAGTTCGGGCCGTCCCCGCTCTATCGGACGGCCGTGGAGCTCGAAAAGGTTGCGGCGGAACATCTCCACGCGAAGCAGATATATCCCAACGTCGACTTTTACTCCGGCATCATCTACGACAAGATGGGCATCGACGTCGCGCTGTTCACCCCAATTTTTGCAATCGCACGTGTCGCCGGGTGGTTGGCTCACTGGTTGGAGCAGTTGCGGGAGAACAAGCTCTTTCGGCCGGAACAAATCTACGCGGGGGAACACAATCGCCCGTATGTACCGATCGATCAGCGGAGGTAGGAGACAGGGCAAGGGCGAGGCTAAGGTCAAAGGCTCCTGATCTCCTTAGGCCTTGATTGCAACCTCGACATGCAATTCAAAGATAGATAACGCGCATCCCGCCAGAGTCAAGACCGCCAAGCCCCTGTAAATTCTCCCAACCGATCGTGTCCACCCCTTGACCTCTCTCCCTAGGGGATTATTCATCGTGGTGTGCGGACGAACCGTACATCGAACCACTCAGAGGAGGTGCCGCGATGAATCTCGTGAAATTCGATCCGTTCTTTGAACTCGAGCAGATGTCGGAGCAGTTGAACCGCCTGTTCAGCCGTCCGTCCTTGTGGCAGGCCAGCGCCAAGCCGGCATTGACCATTGCCGACTGGACGCCAACGGTCGATATCTCCGAGACCGACACGGAATATGCGATCAAGGCGGAACTACCCGAAGTCGACAAAGAGGCCGTCAAGGTGACGGTCCGCGACGGCGTCCTCACCCTCCAAGGCGAACGGAAGCAGGAAAAGGAGGAGAAGGGGAAGAAGTTCCATCGCGTCGAGCGAGCGTACGGCCGCTTCGTGCGGAATTTCACCTTGCCTGAGGACGTGAGTGAGGGGGAGGTCAAGGCCGAATATCAGGATGGCGTCTTAATCATCCACATTCCAAAGTCGGAAAAGGCGAAGCCGAAGACGATCGAAGTCAAAGTCGCCTAACGCCGGGTCGAGACCTCACGTCCGGCCGAAGAAGGGGAGTGGGAACGGCCCGCGCCAGCGGGCCGTTCTCCATCAGCCCTGAGTTTCCTGCATCACCAACTCCCACCGCCCCTCGTCCAGATGCAGACGCAGGACATAGCGACACCCATCCTCCCCGAGCACGCGGAAACAGCTGTGGGTCTCCGTGTACCAACGGTCAACGACCGCCGTCACCGCCACCCGTACCCCATTGAGGAGCAGCGTCCGCGGGGTTTCCTCGCCCTTATACCCCGCATAGGCCTCCACCCCGAATTCCATGTCCTCCACCCCTGGTCCTTCTCCCTTGTGCAGTCGCCAGGCGAGAGTTTATCATAGCGCCCTCGTTGATCCGATTTGCCTGAGGGAGACGTCGTCATGACTAAGCCATCTCATCCGTCCGCCACCACGCCAGCCGCAACCCGCATCGAGCGCGATACGATGGGCGAACTGGCCGTACCAGCCGAGGCCTATTACGGCGTGCAGACCGCCCGTGCCGTGGAAAATTTTCCCATCAGCCCCCTGCGCATGCCGCGCTCCGTGATTCGTGCCATGGGCCTGATCAAACGTGCCGCGGCCAACGTCAACCACTCGCTCAGCCTGCTGGAGAAGCAACCTACCGAGGCGATCACACAGGCGGCGACCGAAGTGATCGCGGGCAAACTCGACGCGGAGTTTCCGGTCGACATCTTTCAGACGGGGTCGGGCACGTCCACGAACATGAACACGAATGAGGTCATTTCGAACCGCGCGACCGAACTGCTCGGCGGCGCCCGCGGCAGCAAACTCGTGCACCCGAACGACCACGTGAATTTGGGCCAGTCCAGCAACGATGTCATCCCCACGGCCATTCACATCGCCGCCTCAGAAACGATTCAGCATCAATTGTTACCGGCGCTCACCCGGTTGCACAAGGCGCTCAACGGGAAAGCCAAGGAGTTCGACCGGATCGTCAAAATCGGCCGGACGCACCTCCAAGACGCCACGCCGGTTCGGCTTGGCCAAGAGTTCGGCGGCTACGCCCGACAGATCGAATTGGGCATGGCCCGCATGAAACGGGCCCAGGAGGCGTTGAGCGAGGTGGCACTCGGCGGCACGGCCGTGGGCACGGGACTGAACTGCCATCCTGACTTTTCAGCCAAGGTCATGGCCATCATTTCGAAGGAGACCGGCTGCCCGTTCAAAGAGGCCGCCAACCACTTCGAGGCCCAGTCGGCTCAGGATTCATTGGTTGAAGCCAGCGGCGCGACGCGCACACTCGCCGTCAGTCTGATGAAGATCGCCAACGACGTCCGGTGGCTCGGCTCAGGTCCGCGTTGCGGCCTGGGCGAAATCAATCTCCCTGAAACCCAACCCGGCTCGTCGATCATGCCGGGGAAGGTCAATCCGGTGATCGCCGAATCGGTGACGATGGTCTGCGCGCAGGTCATCGGGAACGACGTGACCGTCACGGTCGGCGGGCAGGCCGCGAATTTTGAGTTGATCGTCATGCTGCCCGTGATGGCCTACAACCTGTTGCAGTCCCTTGAACTGCTCGCCACGGCCGCCAACAATTTCGCGGCCAAGTGCATCGAAGGGATCAAGGCCAATGAAGAGCGCTGTCGGAGTTTGATCGAAGAAAGTCTGGCCATGTGCACGGCGCTGGCGCCTGAGATTGGGTATGAGGCCGCTGCGAAACTTGCGAAGGATGCGTACAAGTCGGGAAAGACCGTGCGCGCCGTCGCCATCGAACAGAAGGTGCTGCCGGAGAAACGGCTCGCCGAGCTGCTCGACCCTTGGCGGATGACCGAGCCGGGAGGCCCCGTTGGCAGCGCGGGGGGATAAAGGGTAAATGGAAGGACACCCATCCCGGTCCTGTGCTCCCGGAGGCCGCACGCTCAGAAGCATGCTCCTTCGACGGTCGCAGTGGGACCAGGATGAATATCCTTCCTGAGATACGCGCAGGGCAATCCGGTCCGCCTCGCCCCCCCCTTGGGGAGTGGGAAAAATGGAAAAAGACGACATGCACAGCACCACATCTAGCGGACAATCGTCGTGGATCCAACGACTGGTCGAGGGATTGAATCTGAAGTTTCCGACCGTGTTCGTGCTGCTCCTGGCGTTGACGGCCGTCGATCTCATCATGCCGGACCCACTGCCGTTCGTCGACGAACTGTTCTTCGCGCTGCTGACCGTGCTGTTCGGCCTATGGAAGGACCGCCGCTCGGCGGCCAAACCCCGGCCCGTTAAGATCGTCTCGTAAGGCCTTCGGCAAGCAGGCCAGTCCCCCCACCAGTGGGTGCCTCACTGCTCCCCGGACGAGGATGTTTTCCTTCCCAACGTTTTGACAGCTGAAAATCGACCATGTTAAAGTCCGCGGATATTTTGCCTTTTTCGGCAATCAAGCCGAACGCAAAGCAAAGGATATCTGACTACCTATGAGCACCGCCAATAGAGCCCCGCAAGTAATTGTAGTCGTTGGAGCCGGCCCCGCCGGGTTGTCCGTCGCCAACGTGTTGTCGAAAGCCGGGCACGAGGTGATCATACTCAATCGCGACATCAAGTTCGGTGGGCTGGCTGAATACGGCATTTTCCCCAGCAAACTGAAGCTGCGCGGGGGGCTGAAGAAGCAGTATTGGGAGATGTTGTCCCAGCCCAACGTCCACTATTTCGGCAACGTCTCAGTGGGGAAAGGGAAAGACCTGACCGTAGAGGAACTCCGCAGTTTAGGCGCCAGCGCCGTCGTCTTTTCGATCGGCGCCCAGGGGACCAAAGCGATCGGCGTGGAAGGTGATTCTGCGAAGGGCGTGTTCCACGCGAAAGACGTCGTGTATCACTTCAATCGCCTACCGGGATTTGGAGACCGGCCCTTCGAGATGGGCAAACACGTGGCAGTCATCGGGGCGGGCGACGTCATGGTGGATATCGCCCATTGGCTGGTCCGCTATAAGAAGGTGGAACGTGTCACGGCGATCGTGCGGCGCGGACCAGTCGAGCGCAAATACAACCCGAAAGAGATTCGGGCCGTATGCGCCAACATGGACATCGACGGCATCAAGGGCGAGCTTGCGCGCATTCAGGAACGCATGGCGGCGGTCGGACAAAAGCCGGATGACGTCTTGAAAGGCCTGCTGGACGAGTTCACGAAATGCGAGGACACCCACAGCGGCGCGAAGATGGGGTTCCGATTCCTCGCCTCTCCCAAGCGCATTCTGCTCGACGGCAATAGCCGTGTGCGTGCCCTGGAAATGGAAGACAACAAGCTGGAGCCAAAGGGTGAGGACACCGCCGCCGTCGGGTTGAAACAGTATTACGAGTTCCCCTGCGACAGCGTGGTGTTCGCCGTCGGCGACAAGGTGGACGAGACAGTCGGGCTCCCGTACAAGAGCGGCGTTTACGTCACGAACCCAAACAAAACGGGTCATGATCCAGACGATTCGCTGTTTCAGGCTTACGAGGAAACGACCGGCAAAGTCATGGAAGGCGTGTTTCTCGCCGGTTGGGCGCGCAAGGCCAGCGAAGGGCTCGTTGGTGTGGCCAAGCGGGATGGGGAGTGGTGTGCGGAGGTGGTCACCCGCTATTTGGCGACCAAGCCGGCCGGCTCAGCCGGCGCCGGCCATAGTGCCTTACAGAAACTCAAAAGCCTGTTGGCGGAACGCAAGTCACAGTATGTGGATCTGGCAGGCTTGAAGGCACTCGATCAGGCAGAGAAAGCCCACAAGGGCGGGAGCGAGGCCATCGGTGAGTTCAAGTACGCGACCAACGCCGAGATGTTGAACCACATCAAACAACGACTCGGCACATAGTATAGATCGACCTTGCGGTCTGCCGCCTTTCTCCTGGCGGGCCGCCTGATCGTTTTTGGACACATCCTCAGTCTCCCGACTATCCGTCACCCCACTTGAGTTTTTCCCGCAAGACGCCGTAGTACTGCGTTTCCGGGAAACGAATCAACTTGGTGCGGTGATCCGATTGTCGGATTTCGATCGAATCTCCCTGCGAAAGCGCGACTCCCACTTGCCCGTCCAGCGTGGCCATCGCGCCATCATCTTTGCTCGTCAGGGTCACGGTGATCTCGGCATGCGCCGGGACAATCAGAGGACGGTGGGTCAAGGTATGGGGACAGATCGGGGTCAAAATCAGTGATTGCACGGCGGGATCCATGATCGGTCCGCCGGCCGACAGAGAGTAGGCCGTTGAGCCGGTCGGTGTGCTGACGATCAAACCGTCTCCGCGAAGATTCGTGACAATCTGCCCTTGAATGGCAATGCGGAGTTCGATCATGCGGGCGAGGGTGCCCTTGCTAATGACCACGTCGTTCAGCACGGCCCCCTGCGCGACCATTTCGCCGTGGCGGTGCACGAGCGTGCGTAGCATCAATCGTTCGTCGAGCACAAAGTCGTTCGCGAACACCCGTTCGAGCGACGGATAGAGGCGTTCCCGCCGGACTTCGGTCAAAAAGCCCAGGCCGCCCATGTTCACGCCGAGGATGGGAATGCCGCGTTCCTCTGCCAACCGGGCCGCATTGAGCATGGTGCCGTCGCCGCCCAAGACCAGCAGCACGTCGGCCTTCTGGACCAGTTGGGGCTTCTGATAGCCGCCCGTCTCACCCAGCATGGCGGCGGAAGCCGCGTCGAGGAGCACCTCAATCCGACGCTCACGCAGCCACATCACCACGTCCTGGAGCGTGGTTTTCACCTCAGGGAACTTTGGCTTAGTCAGAATGCCGATGCTTTTACTCTTCATCGCAAGCCGGACGTCCCTTCCTCGGAGCAGATCGAGCTCAAAAGGCGGTGGATTGTATCGGCGGGCTTCCAGAAGTGTCAACGCGAGGCCATCGCCAAAGGGCCGTCCATCACCGGAAAGAGCCAGCGGCTGAGACGGCCTTGGAGGGCCCGTGTCGAAAGTCGCTGAATCTTGACACTCGAAAAGGCTCTCGTTACACTAAGCGTAAGTTTTTTCAGCGGGTTGCGTGTTCCACACCCACCTGAGCTCACCACGAAGGAGGCGGGATGTTCGAACGATTCACAGACAAGGGTCGGAAGATCATCATCCTGGCCAGGGAAGAAGCCGAACGGCATCAAAACGACTACCTCGGCACGGAGCACCTGGTCTTAGCCATCCTCCGAGAATCAGACGGCATCGCTCTGATGATCCTCAAAAAGATGGGGCTCTCGCCGGAGCAAATCCGCCTCGAAATCGAGCGGAATCTGCCGGGTGGGGGCACCACCATGACCTTCGGGGAAATCCCCTTCAGCCCCCGCGTCAAGAAAGTCATCGAATACGCGGTTGAGGAAGCGCGGCTGCTCGGACACAACCATATTGGCAGCGAACACCTGCTGCTGGGGTTGCTCCGGGAGGAGGAAGGCATCGGGGGCAAGATCTTGCGCAGCTTGGGCGCTAACCTGCTCACCGCTCGGCAGCTGACGGTGACCTTCCTGCGCAAGTCGACACCAAGAGAGCGCGATCGTAAGAGCAATACCCCAGCGCTGGACGAATTCGGTCGCGACCTGACCCAACTCGCTCAGGAAGGGCAGTTGGATCCAGTCATCGGACGGGCCGACGAAATCGAACGCGTGTTACAGATTCTGAGCCGGCGCACCAAGAATAATCCGGTGCTCATCGGCGAATCGGGGGTAGGCAAAACGGCGATCGTGGAGGGCCTCGCGCAACGGATCGTCACGTCGGAAGTTCCCGACAATCTGCTCAACCGCCGGGTGATCGCCCTGGACCTAGGCTCATTGGTGGCCGGGACCAAGTATCGCGGGCAGTTCGAGGAGCGCCTCAAGGTCGTGATGAAAGAAATCGCCCAGGCCGGCAACATCATCATCTTCATCGACGAGTTGCATACCCTGGTGGGCGCAGGCGCCGCGGAAGGTTCCATCGATGCGTCGAACATGTTGAAGCCGGCGCTGTCGCGCGGCGAGATTCAATGCATCGGTGCCACCACCCTCGATGAATACCGCAAGCACATCGAGAAGGACGGCGCCTTGAAGCGACGTTTCCAGCCGATCCACGTGCAGCCACCGAGTGTGGACGAGACCGTGCGGATCATCCAAGGCTTGCGCGACCGCTACGAGGAACACCATGGCGTCGAGATCACCGACGAAGCCGTGATCGAGGCGGTCAAGCTGTCGGATCGCTACATCACGGACCGGTTCCTGCCCGACAAGGCCATCGATCTCATCGACGAGACCGGCTCGCGCGCCAAGCTGCAAACCTACGCGCTGCCCGGAGAGTTGAAGGCATTGGAACAGGAACTCAAGCGGGTGTCGCGCGAGAAGGAAGTCGCCATCTCCATGCAGAACTTCGAGGAGGCCGTGCGGCACCGTGAAGAAGAAGAGCGGCTCCGGAAGCTCCTCGAAGAGTCGAAGCGCGAATGGAAGAAGAATCAGGAGAAGCAAAAACCCGTTATCTCAAAGGAAGACGTGGCCTACGTCGTCTCGAAGATGACCGGCATTCCGCTCTTCAAGCTCGAAGAGGAGGAATCCAACAAGCTCCTGCGGATGGAAGAGTTCCTGCACCGCCGTGTGGTGGGGCAAGACGAGGCGATCTCAGCGGTGGCGCGAGCCATTCGCCGGTCGCGTGCCGGCTTGAAAGAAACCAAGAAGCCTATCGGCTCCTTCATTTTCCTCGGGCCCACGGGCGTGGGGAAAACAGAGCTGGCGCGAGCCTTGGCTGAATTCCTGTTCAACACGGAGGACGCCCTGATCCGCGTCGATATGTCCGAGTACCAGGAAAAATTCACCAGCTCGCGCCTCTTCGGCGCCCCTCCGGGGTACGTGGGGTACGAGGAAGGCGGCCAGTTGACCGAAAAGGTGCGCCGTCGGCCGTACTCGGTGGTGCTCTTCGATGAAATCGAAAAGGCTCACCCTGACGTGTTCAACGTCCTGCTCCAAGTGTTGGACGACGGGGTCCTGACGGACAGCTTGGGCCGGAAGGTGGACTTCAAGAACACCGTCGTGATCATGACCTCGAACCTGGGCACGAAGCTCATTCAGCGCAACGTGGCGCTGGGCTTCCAAAGTACCGAAGCAGGCATCCAGGACAAGAAAATCAAGGACGAAGTCATGGGCGAACTCCGCCGCAATTTCAGCCCGGAGTTCCTCAACCGCATCGACGAAATCGTCGTCTTCCATCCGCTGGAGAAGGTGCACCTGTTCGCGATCCTGGACATCCTCTTGGCCGAACTCAACAACCGGCTGTTGGAGAAGGGCGTCCATCTGGAGGTCAGCGAAGAGGTCAAGCACTGGCTTATTCAAGAGGGGTATCAACCTCTGTATGGCGCCCGGCCAATGCGACGGACTATCCAACGAAGCCTGGGCGACCCGCTGTCCGAAGAACTCATCAAAGGACGGTTCAAGGAAGCCCGCCGCGTCAAGGTCGTCCTCAAGGACGGCAACCCGTCCTTCGAGGAAATCGGGGCCTTGGCCGGAGTGTAATCACATGTGTCTCGTGTTGTGAGTCGTTCACCTTTGGCTGAAGGCCCCCGAGGAACGTAACTCGGGGGCCTTCGTGTTTTGAGCCTCCACAGGAAGGTGTGGCAGCTTCTTTATGGCTCCGGATTCGGTCCTCTCGGGTACACTCCTGGCGATCGAAACGTCTTGTGATGAAACGGCTGCGGCCGTCCTCGGCCTGGACGGCGTACTCCGTTCGAGTGTGATCACCTCACAAGTGGACGTCCATGCGCCCTACGGCGGAGTGGTGCCAGAATTGGCCGCACGGCGCCACATCGAGTCCATCGACGTGGTCGTGCGGAAGGCCCTACAGGACGCCGGGGAGACATGGGAAAATGTCCGTGCGATTGCCGCCACGCAGGGTCCAGGACTGGCCGGCGCCCTCCTGGTCGGGCTGAGCTATGCTAAGGCCTGCGCCTATGCGCGCCGCATTCCGTTGCTGCTGGTCAATCATCTCCAAGGTCATATCGCGTCCGCCTGGATCGACCGACCGGAGTTCCCACGCCAGGCCGTGATTCTGATCGTTTCCGGCGGCCACACCCATCTGTATAGGACCGATCCCTCCGGGCGGTTTGCATTGCTCGGGCGAACGCTGGACGATGCTGCGGGTGAGGCCTTTGACAAAGCCGCCAAGCTCCTCGGCCTCGGATACCCGGGCGGCCCGTTGATTGACCGCCTTGCCCAGGGGGGCAACCCAGGCAGCGTTCGGTTTCCGCGGTCCATGAGGAGCAAGAAAAGTCTCGACTTCAGCTTCAGCGGGCTCAAAACCTCTCTCCTCTATTACCTCCGTGACCACGCCGATTGGGGCCGCCCGGACCGCATGGCCGATATTGCCGCTGGCTTCCAAGAGGCGATCGTCGACGTGCTGACGGCCAAAGCCCTTGAAGCCGTCCGCCGAGAGAAACTCTCGGCCCTTGCTGTGGTCGGCGGGGTGTCCGCGAATTCGCGCCTGCGAGCTCGTCTAGCAGAGGAGACCACGGCTCGCGGGATCCACCTCAGTATCCCTCGTTTGGTCTGGTGTACGGATAACGCGGCGATGATTGCCGCCGCGGGTCTCGAGGCCTACCATGCCGGCCGCTGCGCGGCCTGGGATGCTGAGGCCGAAGCGGACCTGCCCTTCACCGACTCCGGCCCCGCCGGCTGTGCCATCCGATCACCGTCCGCATCCGTCTAACGGAGTCCCTATTCCACACGTCATCGGACAGACCTCGGGCCTGAAACCAAGCCAGCTGCTCCAACTCGAGCACCTGTATCGACGCCGCGTGCCGCCCGACAAAGTGATTTCCCCCGAACTAGCCAAAACCTGCTCCCAACTGGCCTATCAGTTGGGCCGTCCGATCGGCGTCTTGGTGACGCGACGCGGAGCGGTCGAGCAGGTCATCGTAGGGCGAGACTGGGCCCAGCCCCTTAGCACGATTCGCGCGCCGCGCCTGGGGACCCATTCGCTCCGTGGCGTCCGGCTGATCCACACGCACCTTCGCAATGAACCCCTGTCCCGAGAGGACCTGACCAACCTGGCCCTGCTGCGGCTCGACCTGCTGGCCGGCCTGGGTGTGGGGGAGGACGGCAATCCCTCGCACCTGCAACTGGCCCACCTGGCGCCCCGCAAACCGGGCGGGGCCGCGTATGAGATTCGCCCGCCGGAACCATTTCATGTGGTCCAGCTCGATTGCGGCAAATTCGTCGAGGAGTTGGAAAGCCGCCTGGGCCGGGCGCAAACCGGGCATCAGGTGGAAGACGGCAAGGACACCGCCGTCCTGGTCAGTGCGAGCCAGCGGAGCCGGGTTGAACAGGAGGAGAATCTCGTCGAGCTCGCCGATCTGGCGGAATCGGCCGGCATTCGCGTGCTTGACCGCATCGTCCAACGGACCGTGGAGCCCCATTCGAAATACCTCATGGGCAGCGGCAAACTGAAGGACGTCATTATCACCACCTTGCAGCACGGCGCCAGCTTACTCATCGTCGACCAGGACCTGGCGCCGGCCCAAGTCCGAGCCATCGGGGAAGTCACCGACCTGCGGGTCATCGACCGCACACAGCTTATCTTGGATATCTTCGCGCAGCGGGCCCATACCCGAGAAGGCAAGGTCCAGGTGGAACTCGCCCAATTGCGGTACTTGCTCCCGCGCCTGACCGGACAAGGCACCACGATGTCGCGCTTAGGCGGCGGCATCGGGGGGCGCGGGCCGGGCGAAACGAAACTGGAGACGGACCGCCGCCGGGTGCGCGACCGCATCTCGCATCTCGAGCGGGAATTGGCGACGTTCGCCCGTCATCAGGACCAGCGGCGCGCCAGACGGCTACGCCATGCCGTGCCGATCGTCTCCATCGTCGGCTACACCAACGCCGGTAAATCGACGCTGCTCAACGTGCTCACGCACAGCGAGGTGCCCGCCAAGGACCGCCTGTTCGAGACCTTGGATACCTCAAGCCGACGGCTCCGGTTTCCACGCGACCGAGAAGTCATCGTCACCGACACCGTGGGATTCATTCGCCATCTCCCGAAGGACCTGATGGGCGTCTTTCGGACCACCTTGCGCGAGTTACGCGATGCCGACGTCCTCCTGCACGTGGTGGACGCCAGCACGGCGGATCCTACCGCGCAGATCGCCGCTGTCGAACAGATTCTGCGTGAGCTGGAGCTTGACGACATTCGGCGCGTGCTCGTGTTCAATAAGTGCGATCGGCTCCCGCCCGATCAACGTGACGCATTGTGCCGGCGCTTCGGCGCCGTCGGGGTGTCGGCGCTGGATCAGGAGAGCCTGAAACCCCTGATCGCATTGCTGGACGACACCTTATTGCAACTACACCGCTCGCGATATCACAATGCCTCGTTTTGGGTGGGGTGGGGAGCCGCCCCGGACGAAACCGGCGCAGACCCGTCCATGGCATCCACCGTCGCCACGAGCGATCTGGGCAAACTGTGACCGCGTCGATGTCCACATCGGCCCGTGTTGCCCGTATCCTTGCGGCGTTGGAACGGCACAATCCCATCCCCCGCGTCGAGTTGGACCACAGAACCCCGCTGCAACTTCTGATGGCGACAATCCTGTCTGCTCAATGCACTGACCAACGGGTCAATCAGGTCACACCCGCACTCTTTGCCCGCTTCCAGACGGCTGCGGACTATGCGAAGGCCTGGCCGGTTGAGATCGAACCGCTCATTCGTTCGACTGGTTTTTTCAAGAGCAAGGCGAAGCGGCTCGTCGACTGCGGTCGCGCGCTCGTCGAGCGTTTTGCCGGAGCGGTCCCGCGGACCATGGACGAACTGACGACACTCCCGGGAGTCGGCCGCAAGACCGCCAACGTGCTGGTTGGCCAGGCTTTCGGCCAGCCGGCGATCGTGGTCGACACACACGTGAAACGGGTGGCGCAGCGCTTGGGTCTCACAAAGTCCAGCGATCCGGATCGGATCGAGGCGGATCTGCAGCAGCACATCCCGGCGCGGCAGTGGACGGGCGGCTCGCAGCGGCTCCTTCTCCACGGGCGCTACGTGTGTGTGGCCCGCAAACCCAAGTGCGCCGACTGTGCGATTTATCAGGACTGCAGGTGGAAAGGAAAACTCCCGCGATGATTCGAAGCATGACCGGGTTTGGCCGAAAGGAAACGACGATCGATGGGAGCACCGTGGCCGTCGAAGTCCGTGCCGTGAACCACCGATATCTCGACATTCAATGCCGCCTACCTCGGAGCCTGAGCCAGATCGAAGAAGCCTGCAAGGCGGCCATTCAACAACAGTGCCAACGAGGTCGGGTGGATGTCACCATCTCGCTCAGCGGGGAACGCATGGGCCCGAGACAGGTGGCCGTCGATCGGCGCCTCGCCAAAGCCTACGCCACCGCGCTTCGCACGCTTCAAAAGGACCTGCGCTTGGCGGGCAAGCCGGACATCAATCTCATCGCCGGGTATCGCGACGTGATCACCCTGACCGAGACTCCGGGGGGCGACACGGATCTGCAGAAACTTGCCCTGCGCACGCTGACCGCCGCACTCCGGGAACTGGATCGCATGCGAAAGCGGGAAGGGGAGGCGCTTGGGCACGATATCGACGCCCATCTGGCGAAGTTGGATAGGGCCAGGATCGAGGTCGCCGAGCGCGCTCCTCAGGTGAGCATCGATGCCCTTACCCGGTTGAAAGCCCGTGTGCAGACACTCCTGGGCACCTCCACGGTCGATGAAACCCGCCTGCATCAGGAGCTCGCCATGCTGGCGGACCGCAGCGACGTATCGGAGGAGCTGGCCCGTCTGGCGTCCCACTGTGGGCAATTTCGGGACGCCCTCTCCCGCGCGGAACCGGTGGGGAAAACCCTCGACTTTTTGCTCCAGGAAATGGGCCGGGAGGTCAATACGATCGGTTCCAAAGCCAACGACGCCGGGATCACCACCCTCGTCGTGCAAATGAAGACAGAACTGGAAAAGATTCGCGAACAAGTGCAGAATATCGAATAGTCTGATGGACCTCATCCCGTAAGGGTGACCGAGGCCAGCGGACCATCGCCCCCATCCATGGAACGTCGCGGCTTACTCTACATCGTCTCAGCCCCTTCCGGCGCAGGGAAGACGACGCTCTGCCGCCAAATCGTGGCGACCGTCCCGAACCTGTGGCATTCGGTGTCCTATACGACTCGCCAACCGCGGCCGGGCGAGCACCACGGACGGGACTATTTTTTCACCGACGAAGCCACGTTTCTGGCGATGGTCGAACGCATGGAATTCCTCGAATGGGCGCGGGTTTACGGGCAATATTACGGAACCCCGCGAAAACCCATTGTGGATCGACTTGATCAGGGGATCGATGTCCTGTTAGAAATTGATACGCAGGGGGCGGCCCAGATCAAAAAGAAGTTCGAGGACGCCGTCTACATCTACATCTTGCCGCCCTCGCTCAAGACCCTCCGAACCCGCTTGCAAAATCGGGCAGGGGATTCGCCTGAGGAAATCAAACGGCGCTTGCAGAAGGCCCGCGAGGAAGTGTGGAGCTACCGCGACTACTATTACATCGTCCGTAACGACGACATCAAACAATCACTGAAGGAACTGGAAAGCATCTTCGTGGCCGAGCGCACCAAAACCAAACGATTGGACATCGGCTGGCTGGAAGCCAATTTCATTCTCGACAAGGACGAAAAGGAGACCCCCGCGTCATGAGCACCGACATGTTGCATCTGCTCCCCGAATACACCGAGGCCGAATTCGACTCACGCCATCGCCTCGTGCTCGTCGCCGCACAGCGAGCCAAGCACCTGATGCAGGGCGCGAAGACCCTAGGCCCGGCGCGCTTCACGAAGGAAACGACCATCGCCTTGGACGAGGTTCTGAACAGACATGTCCCGTTTTTGCGTGGGAAGGACGCGCGGGACGCCATGAAGGAAGCTCGGAAGGGCCGGGAGCTCGAGAATGAGCGGATGGCCATGATGACCGCCGAAGATGCGCGTGAGATCAAGAAAGAGCTCAGCAATTACGTCGATGATTCGCCAAAGGCTCCGCCCGTCGAGGCCGCTCCGGCCGAGCCGGAGGAGTAGGGGCTCCTCGCGTCCGTACCATGGCTGCGCCGCGTCTACAGGGCCGTCGTCTGGTGCTCGGCGTCTGCGGCAGTATTGCCGCCTACAAGGCCGTTTCACTCCTCCGGCGTCTGCAAGCTGAAGGGGCCGAGGTACGGGTTGGGCTGACCGCCTCGGCCACGAAATTCGTCACTCCGCTCACGTTCGAAACGCTGAGCCGACACAAGATCGCCACGGATCTCTTCGCTCCGCACGAGGAGATGCTTCATCTGACGTGGGGCGAGGAGGCTGAGGCAATTGTCATCGCCCCCTGCACTGCCAACTTCCTCGCCAAAGCGGCCTTGGGATTGGCGGACGATTTGCTCAGCACCATGCTCCTGGCCGCCCGGTGCCCGCTTATCTTGGCCCCAGCCATGGATGGCGGCATGTGGGATCATCCCGCGGTGCAGGCCAATGTCTCCACTCTGCGAGCCCGTGGTGTCGACATCCTCGATCCTGAGGAAGGCCCTCTGGCCTCCGGTCGCATCGGCCGGGGACGATTGCCTTCCGAAGAGGCCCTCGTCGAGGCGGTCGTCGCTCGGCTGGTCCCCCGACACGATCTTCGCGATGCCCGGGTGTTGATCAGCGCCGGACCAACCCAAGAGCCGGTCGACCCGGTGAGGTTTCTCTCCAACCGATCTTCTGGAAAGATGGGCTATGCGCTGGCCGAAGCGGCCAAGGCGCGCGGCGCCCACGTGGCCTTGGTCACGGGACCCACCGCTCTGACGCCACCACGCGGCGTGGAGGTCATCCCCGTCACCACCGCGGAGGACATGCACAAAGCGCTCAGCGCCAAGCTGCCATGGGCGACACTCGTCGTGATGGCTGCGGCCGTGGCTGACTATCGCCCGGCGAAGCCGGCCTCCCAAAAGCTCAAAAAGGCGGTGGACGCCCTCTCGCGCCTGGAATTGGAACCGACCCCGGATATCCTGATTTCGCTTTCTCGTTTGCGGACCCACCAATGCATGATAGGCTTTTCCGCAGAAACCCAGGACCTCGTCAACCAGGCCACGGCCAAGCTCCAGAGCAAACAACTGGATCTGATCGTCGCCAATAACGTCCTGGACCCTGGAGCAGGATTCGGCTCCGACACCAACAAAGTCACCATGATTGACCGAACCGGACGCGTGACAGATCTTCCGCTGATGCCCAAACGGGCCGTGGCGGATCGCATCTTGGATGCCGCCTTGGCGCTGATGTCCACGCCGTCCCGCCCGGACCAGGAATAATCTCCCATGCCACCCGGACTACCACCTGACCGCCAGCTCTCTGCCAAAGCCCAACGTCTGGCAAAAGAATTGGCCGAGAATCCTCAGTCCAAGGTCTTTGTCCCTCTTGCCGAAGAGTACGCGAAAGCCGGTATGCTCCAACGCGCGGCGATGTTGCTCGAGGAGGGGATACAGCACTATCCTGGGTATGTGGTGGCCATGGTGGCGTTGGGCGCAGTCTATTTCGAGATGAAGGAAGTAGCTGCGGCGAAGGATGTGCTGGAAGCCGCCATCGGGGCGAGTCAGGAGAACATGAAGGCCCATCGGGTCCTGGCCCAACTCTACGCCGCCGAAGGGCAGACGGAGCTGGCCCGCCGATCCTGCACGGTGGTCCTCATGACCAACCCCTTGGACGAGGAGATCAAGAATCTCGAACGGACACTGGGCAAATCCACCGAGGCGCGGGAACGACGATCGGCTCCTCGCGTACAGATTGAACCAGGCCCTCCGCCTGATGAACAATCCGACGCCGAGCGCACCACGACGGTCGCCGAAGGCCCCTCCGAACCGGCCGCCGCTGCGGGCGATCCACTCGCTGAAGCGCCGATCGCCGTCGCGGTACCTGGCCTGACGACGACACCGACGCGGGAGGAATTGCCTCGCGAATCACCGCACGCGAAGCACATTGCCCGACTTGAGGCGTGGCTTTCGCACATTCAGACCATCCGCCGCGCCCGCACCTAAGCAGCTGCCGCAGACGCCCGTCAGCTCCGTTGCGCCTCGAGTCGCTTGGCCAACCGGCTAGCCAACCGGCGCATCCCAGGGGATCGATCTGCCGGGTCCAGCAAGATATTCAGCACATACATTGTCGATCGGTCCTGCATGGCCTGCCCGAGCACCGTCACGAGTTCTTCATGCGTGCGTACCTGATACCCCCGCCCTCCGCCGACCAGCTCGCAGATCTTTTCATAGTGCCAATTGTGAATGTCGTTGAACGATCCTTCGAGAATCTCGCGCTCAGTGGAGTACCCTCGGTTGTTGAGCACCAAGACGATGGGCGCCAGACCATGCCGGACGGCGGTCGACAGCTCGGAACCGGTCATCTGGAACGCGCCGTCGCCCACCAGCACGATCGGGCGGATGGTCGGATCGGCAATCGCCGCCCCGATGGCGGCCGGAACCGCAAACCCCATCGACGTATAGTAGGCCGGCGCCAGAAATTCGAATCGGCGGTGGACGTGCAGATCGGCCGAGGCGAAGAGCGATTCGCCGACATCGGCCACCACGACGGTCTGATCGTTCAGGAGCGAGTCCAGGTGCACGAACAGACCCTGCAGCGTCACCGGCGCATGCTCGGCCGGAGGCTGGACCGGTGGCGGTTCGACTTGCGGCAGCGGGCGCGGCGCGAACGGCGACACTTGAGTGCTCAGGAGCCCGCGCACGAACCCCTCGAAATTGATGGCTTCGTACCGGTGATGCTTGATGGTCACGCGGTCGGCCGTCGCATGAATGACCTGTCCCTCGGCGAGGGACGGCCGTTGGGGGTCGATCACGTCCACATCGGAGAGGATCGATCCTAAAATTAGCAAGCAATCCGACTCGTTGACGAACTGCAGAACGTCATCACGCCCGACCAACCCGCCATAGACGCCGACATAGAGCGGATGGTCCTCTCGAATGATCGATTTTCCGTGCAGGGTCGAGGCGATGGGAATCTTGAATCGCTCCACAATGCGGACCAGCTCATCTTGAAGCCCGAAGCGCCCCACTTCAGCCCCCGCGAGGATCACCGGTCGCTTGGCAACCCCGAGCATCGACCGGACTTCCGCCAACGCCTCGGCCAATGCCGCCGGATCGTTCGCCTCGTCCGGAACCAGGCGGGCGGGCTCAAGCAGGGGCAATTTGGCATGCACCAAATCACGAGGAATTTCCAGATAGATCGGACGCCGGTAGCGTTGCAACGCGTCAATCGCCTGCTCGATCTGGCGGGCAGCCGTCAGAGGATCGTCGAGCACGGCGGCGGCCACGGTGATTTTTTCAAACACTTCTTTTTGCGTGGCGAAATCCCGCACCATGTGATGGAGGTAGGGGTTCCGCGCGCGTTCCGACAGTCCCGGAGACCCGGTGAGGACAATCACCGGTGACCGTTCCGCATAGGCACAGGCGATGGCGTTGACGGTATTCAGCCCTCCGACACAGTAGGTGACGCAAAGTGCTCCGATACCGCGCACTCTCGCGTAGGCATCGGCAGCGAAGCCGGCACAGTCTTCCCTCGTGGTCCCAATCAACTTCAGCGGAGATTGTTCGAAGACTTTATAGAGCGCCAGCACATAGTCACCGGGAATCCCGAAGATATGTCCGACCCCGAGTTTTTGCAGGCGTTCGACGAGGTAGGTTGCGAGCGTCGGCGACGTCATGACGGTGGCTCCTTTCGCACGAGGTCACACTCGACATGGGCGAGCACATACCCACCGACTCGTTTCTAGTCTATCACAGGCTGCTTGCACAGGCTGCATGGACCTCGTATCGAATCCGTGGTATGAGGACGCCCGCGTCTTCCCTTCGCGTCGGGAGCCTCCTCTCATGAGCACCACGAGCCATACCGCGCCGGAATCCGATGCATCGGTCCCCGTCATCGCTGCATCGCAACACCTGCCGGAAATCACCCCCAAAGCGCTGGTGCTTTCGATTGTGCTCGCGGCGATCCTTGCCGCCGCCAATGCGTACCTGGGACTTTTCGCTGGTATGACCGTTTCGGCCTCCATTCCCGCGGCGGTCCTTTCGATGTCCATCCTGAGACTCTTCCGCCGCTCCAATATCCTTGAAAATAATATCGTCCAAACGGCTGCGTCGTCCGGAGAAGCGCTGGCGGCGGGCGTCATCTTTACGATGCCGGGCCTCGTGATTCTCGGCTGGTGGGATCAGTTCGACTACTGGCAAACGGCGACCATTGCGCTGGTTGGCGGAACTCTGGGCGTCATCTTCACCATTCCGTTGAGGCGTGCGTTGGTGCTGGACACCCGCCTGCGGTTTCCCGAAGGGGTGGCCACCGCGGAGGTGTTGAAAACCGGAGCCGGCTCCACACCCAGCCGGCAACACCTTCAGGCGCTGGTCACCGGCGCCGTGCTCGGCGGCGTGATGAAGTTCGGCGAAGCCGGCCTTCGCCTCTGGACTGAGGCCGTCGAAGGGGCGTTACGCCTCGGACACAGCGCCATCTATGTGGGGATGAATCTGTCGCCCGCCTTACTGGCAGTGGGATTCATCGTCGGTCTTGAAACATCGGCCGTGGTCTTCGCCGGCGGCGTGCTCGGATGGCTGATCCTCCTGCCCCTCTACGGCCTGTGGGTTCCCGCCGGACCGGAACTGGATGCCTTCGGACAGGCTCGGCAGTTGTGGAGTCAGCACATTCGTTATGTCGGCATCGGGGCCATGTTGATCGGCGGGATATGGACGCTCATTCAGATCCGTCGACCGATCATGGAGAGCCTCCTCCGATTGGCCCGCACAAGCAGGCATCCAGCAGGGCAGGCCACTCTGCGTGACCTGCCCGCTGGGTCTATCCCGCGCACGGAGATGGACACACCGGGTCCACTGCTGTTGGTCGGTCTCGGCGTGTGCGTCCTTGGTATCAGTGCCGTGTACCTTGCGGTGGTCCACACCATTGGGGTCGCCGTGCTGATGAGTCTCCTCATGACCCTCGCCGCCTTCCTGTTTTCTTGTGTGGCAGGCTACATGGCCGGATTGGTCGGGAGCTCCAGCAACCCCGTTTCCGGGGTAACCATCGCCACCATCATGTTGACCTCCTCCCTCCTACTATTGATTTTGGGGGCGGGCCACGTGGCTGGTCCGGCAGCCGCCTTGTTGATCGGCGGGGTCGTGTGCTGCGCAGCCGCGATGGGCGGGGACAACCTGCAGGATTTGAAGACCGGACAACTGGTCGGGGCAACACCGTGGAAACAGCAAGTGATGCAACTGGTGGGCGTGGGCACTGGAGCCCTGGTGCTCGCCCCAACCCTTTCGCTCTTGCAC
This sequence comes from uncultured Nitrospira sp., assembly GCA_964449255.1. Lineage (GTDB taxonomy): Bacteria > Nitrospirota > Nitrospiria > Nitrospirales > Nitrospiraceae > BQWY01. Next base: position 156,944 of record CAYUYE010000001.1, read on the forward strand.
GCAAAATATGGACTTGGGCCCCCTACGGACGCTCACCCTCACTCCTTAACGGCCCCACAAGCGACGCTGATGGCCAATCTGGCCCATGGCATGTTTGGGGGCGGATTGCCTTGGGGGCTGGTGACCCTGGGAATCGTCCTAGGCGGAGGGGTTATCGTTCTCGATTATTGGCTAAATGCTGACCGGACGCGAGTGCGCATTCCAGTGCTCGCCGTCGCGCTGGGGATCTATCTCCCGCTGAAACTGACAAGCACCGTCATGGCCGGGGGATTGATCGGAGCCCTAGTCTGGCGACGCACCCGTTCTGCCCAGATGCCTCAAACTGGCCTGCTTGCCGCGGCAGGCTTTGTGACCGGTGAAGCATTGATGGGGATCCTGTTGGCCATCCCCATGGCCCTGACCTCGTTGTGGCCTGCAATCAACCCTGATCTTTTTCAACTGATGGAGGCGCCTCCGGCCGGCCCCTGGCCAGGCGTCGTCCTTTTGCTATTGCTGGCCGGTGTCCTCTATCGGACGGCTGTGCAACGGGAGGATAGGGTCGCCGCAGAAGTAGCGGGAGAGGGGCGGGGAGGTAGCTAGTCGCTGGGCGGCTCAAAATGTCCGGGCTGCCGCGATGCCCAGGGGACATTAGCCGGTTTGACCTGTTTGACAAGGCTACGGAGACTCACTTCTGCCGCCCGCACCAGCTTTTCGTCGCCGGATTGTAGGACCACGGTCAAGAGCGTGTACAGCGTACGATCGATTCGTGTACTGCGAACAATGTGGTCCAGAACCGGATCCGGTCCCTCTAACAAGGACGCGGCGCCTCCCTCCTCTTCCTCGAACAATTGGACCAACGTTTCAACGTTGCGCGGGTCAGTGTGTAACCACGCGACAGAGACGCCAAGCCCCTCAGCAATACGGACGAGTGCAGAAACCGGAGGATCGCTCGTCCCCTCTTCGATAGAGGCAAGAACCGGGAGGGGCAGACGACATCGTGTTGCCAGGTCCTCTCGCGTCAACTGACGCGAGATTCGCCAGGGCTGAATGTAGAGTAATTCGGACATGACGGGATCATAACCAAGGCCGCCACCCCACGCAACCTCGCAAGAATTCAACTGCAATTCGGCCACGCACCATGAATTTGGGTCCGAGGTACTGGTCGAAAATCTACAATTGCTCATATTTATCAATGTCTTACAAAGCATGGAGAAGAAAGGGCAAAATTCAGTATAATGGGCCAGCCCCACACCAGTGGGGCGTGTGAGGAGGGAGTCGTTATGCTAGGTTCAGATTTGCGAGGAATCCTTGCCGAAGAGGAGGAGATCCTGCGCAGGGAACAGGCACTGCGGTCTTTGATCGCGTTGCGTTCACGTGCACTTCGCGAGTCGTTGCCGGATCGCATGCGTCGGGCCAGGGATTCTGGGGATTGGACCAATCTCTCGAAATCCGAATGCGCTACGCTCCACCAGCAGGAAAAAAGTTACGTTCGCGCCCAGATTGCGCAGCTGGACTTCCAGCGCCAACAGACTCGTGAGAAATTGGGCGAACTTCGTCGAGCCAAAGCCCGGGCGCAGCGTATTCGCGCAGCTGAAGCGGCTGCGAACAAGAAGCGCCGGTAAGGCTGACTATCCCGCAGAGCCTCTCCCACGAACGTGACGGGGAGAGGCTCTGTTCGTTTATGGGCTCACCCGGTCGCATGCGAACTGCCTTCGTGCCCCCCTCGTTCTCCCCGTTGACCAAACGGACTGCCGCAACCGTCCGATCGTATGTTCGGGAGAAGTCTGCCCGGACAACCGATCGGGTCTTTCTGCTCGAGAACCCGAAGGCTATTCAGGAATTGCTCGCCGATCACTCGTTGCAAGTCCAACTGCTGATCGCGACCTCCGCTTGGTTATCGCAGCATTTTTCACCAACCAGACAAGCTGCCACCAAGCTCAACATCGCGACGTGCTCCCACGCGGTCCTTCAGCAATTGACCGGAACGTCGACCGCCCAGGAGGCAATTGCCATCGTTCGGCAACCCCAGTGGGACGAAGCGTCGATTCTCCAGAAGCCTCGTTTCTTCGGCATTTACGGGGAATCTTTGCAGGACCCCGCCAATGTCGGCACGCTCATCCGGACGGCCGCAGCATTCGGAGTCGACGCCCTCTGGCTCGGCCCAGGGTCCGCCGACCCGTACAACCCGAAAGTCGTTCGCGGGACCGCCGGGACACTGCTCCGATTCCCGGTGTTCCAGGGCAAGACGATCGCGAATATCCCAGCGAGACACTGCGCACTCTATTCGTCTGACTCCAACTCCCAACACGCACTGACACTCACTCAGCTAACCTCACGCCCCGAGCGCCTCATCGTGGCCTTCGGCAATGAGAGTCGGGGCCTCTCCGACGACCTTCGGCAACGATCCTCGCACCTCTTCCACATCCCCCTGCAACCCCATGTCGAATCGCTCAACGTAGGGGTTGCGGCAGGCATTGCGCTCTACCATCTCAGCCGACTCCCTGTTTCGCCCGTGTAGTTTGCACCGTTTGCAGCCGAGCGACGCCCCCCGTTTTGGAGGCGAACGCGAATTGCGACACGCCGGTGCATCTAAAATGTTGAGTTTCCATGCCCTTTCTTATGGTGGCCTAGACCCTGATGTCATTAGGGTTATTGCAAAACTCTCCCTAGGTATGCGTGAATACACACATCCGGCAAACACACGTCCAGCAAGGATTTACAGCCCATGACCAAACGAAAGAAAGACACACTGCTCCGCGTCCTCCTCATCGCAAACCGCACCTTGATCAGGCTCGGGATTCGCACCTTGCTGAAGGGCCACCTGAAGATTGAGCGAATCGACGAGGTCATACCACACGAAGCCCGTGTGGCCATTGATCGCACCCACCCCCATGTGATCGTGCTTGATCTGGACGATGAACAGGGACGATTGGATCTCCTGCGAGATCTTGCCAGCGCGGCCAAGGGGGTTGGGTTGGTGGTGTTAACGGGCCAGGCAGATCCCACCCTGGTGAGGGCGGCCTACTCCACAGGGGCGGGGGCCGTCGTGCTCAAACAGTATCGGGCCGAATCACTGATTATGGCGATTCAAAAGGTCCTCAACGGCGAGGTCTGGATGGACCGTACGTTGTTGGACGCCGTGCTCGGCGCAAAGACCGAGGCAAGTGGCCGGCCGGCTAAACGGCCGGCGGGACATATGGGAAGTCTAACCAAGCGAGAGAGCGACGTGGTGAAGGCTATCGTCAAGGGCTATCGAAACAAGCGCATTGCCGAAGAGCTTGGCATCAGCGAAGTGACGGTGCGCCATCACCTCACTGCCATATTTAGTAAACTGCAAGTGTCCGATCGGCTTGGCCTTTTGATCTATGCCCATAGCAATGGACTCGCGGAGATTACCCCACAGACGCCCACGTTGACCTTCTCCTCCTGAATTCCAACCCTCTGGTTGGGGTCCCTCCAACACCTCCCCTGAGTTCCACCAGTAGCTGGCGCGAGGGTAGGTCGAGCCTGCTCCTCGACCCTGCCTGAGACAGGCACAGCTTGATCGATTACTCTCAGCCTGGTGAGCGCTGAACTTACCCACCTAGGCTCTTCTGGAACATGTCACGGGGAACGAGGCAATGGTGCCGAGGGACAGAATCGAACTGTCGACACCAGCCTTTTCAGGGCTGTGCTCTACCAACTGAGCTACCTCGGCACAGAGTCGGCAAGTACTCTACACGTAGAAGCATGCTCTTCTACAGGAACAATCCCCAAAAATCAATGAGGAGGCGACAAGCCACACACGGCGAAAGGGCGCGATCTGAACAAGGCACTCGACAGGGACTGAGGCTCAACCGCAGCCATGAAAGGTGCGGAAATGGCCTCGTTGTGGGAGCGCGTTGTGTAGCGCCCCGTAGGTTGCGTAGGCAGGGGAATCGGTGTGGTCTCTCACGGCAAGCTCGATAGAGAGAAGCGTGGAGTGGATCGCCCGCGGATCATAGTTAGCGCAGGTAGGTACTTGGAAGGATCCGAAGGGTTTTGAACCGGCCCCGGCACTCAGAAGGGGTGCACCCGATGAGGTGCAAGAGGTGGGACAGAAGGGTCACCTGCTGGCGATTCTCGGACGAAGTCGATGAGGAGTACTGCCAAAGGAATGCACCAACCTGAGGTGTCTATTCGCGGGAATCGAGGACACCAGGCTTCGCCTGGGAACCCGCGGTACACACCAAGAGAGGAATGGCGGAGAGGGCGGGATTTGAACCCGCGACAAGGCTTTTGGCCCTGTGACGGTTTAGCAAACCGTTGCCTTCGGCCACTCGGCCACCTCTCCGAAGTTCCTCAGGGGGGTCGTTCGCTGGATGGAACAGCTTGGGAACGGGGGATATTACCGCAACCTCAGGAGGGACACAAGTGCGCTGAGCGATAGTTTAGGTATCGCTTCAGTGAGGAAAGCATCACTGGCGACCAAAGCCTGCGCACGTTAGCGACTTCGTGGGTGCCGCGGTGGATCCCAATCCGCCGACCGCACAATGCCACTGGCCACCATCATGTGTAACGCATTGGATTTGATCCGAGAGCGTTCGTCCCATCGTAGCCACCGACGCACGTATGAAGTTACACGCGCCCCACACATATGGACATGACCTAAGAAGTTCGACAAAGCTATACCCAGAGGATGCGTTGGAGGTCGTCGTTCAGACTCCTAGACCGCTGGCATTGACTGCAGCGGGCAAACAGTCCGCTCTTACCCGGTTCGACGTTGCTGCGGAGAACCAACTGATATTTTCGCCAACCGCAATGTGGGCATGCCGTACCCACCAGTTCACGCCGCACTGCCCCGATTTTGCCAAGTTGTTTTGGCGCGGTCCCTGCCCGGCGTCCTGTTGGTTTGTCCATTGGTACCCTCCTGGCTTTGTGATCCATGACCATGAATAGAATAGGCAGGGATGCCGTACTAGGGAAATACCGAAGAGGTACATTTTGAGCCTACAAAGGCGGGGAGGCGTATGTGAGCAGAAGCACGCGACTAGAGGATGGTCCTAAGGATTCCGCGAGGTGGGAGGTGGGAGGTGGGATGTCGTCTGTCATGTTGCGGTGCCGGCTTAGAAGAGACAGGGGTTATCCCAGCGCAATCGACGCATAGGGACGCCCCAGGAGACCTTGGATCGTTCGATGCAGCCGATGTTTGACTTCCGGACTAAGGGAAAGAAATTCGACGCCAAACGCGGTTTCTGCAACCCAGCACACCTTCACTCCATCGATTTGGACCGGCTGGCTGCTCTGCGGAATCGTCACCCGGAGGGAAAGGCGCTTGCCGACTTCTACTGGACTGTCACCCAGGATGCGGCACCCTTTCAGCGAGAGATCCACGACCGGGCCCCTCCCGAAGACCCCTTGGCCAAGGTAGTGCGACTCGAAATGTACGAGAAACCGCGTATATTGCCGGGATGTGAATACTGACACCGCCCCCTCCGTCTTCACTGCTGGCGTGGGCCATTGCTCTGCTTGATGTGACTTGGATCCTACGGGAAATCGGACTCCAGCACTAATCGCCATTGGAAGAAGTCCGGCCCCCCTGTTGGAGGTACCCGAAGGGCCACCGCCGGGCGCAGCCTCCCTCCCGGAACCCATCGCACATTCCGACCGAAGGTTGTGCCTATGGACCCCTTTCGTCCCGCCGCCACCGAAGTACGTGGGTACTAGCTCCTCCCCAGGAAGTCCGGATTGCTGGAATCCCGCGCCGCGGAGATACTGAGCACACGTACTTACTTCCAATCTGTGAAGGACCTTGCCGCAGGGTGCCTCGAAGATTGGCCGGATACTTCACCGCATGTGCGTTCGCTCTCTAGGAAGGAGGATTTCATGAAAGTACTCGCCATGAGTTCTGCAGTTGCCATTGCGTTGTTCGTCGTCAGCCCCCAACCAAGCCAGGCTATTCCCGCAACCGAAAAACTCAACTGGGGTTCCGACTACTACCATGCCACGTGCAAGCCGGCCATGCAGACCCGGCACTACGCAGAACTTTGGCCGATGATGACCAATGAAGAACGACAGGCCGTGAATAATGCCCAGCAGGAACACTACTACCGAGAACAAGACGTCTATCGGTCATGGGTCCTGGCGTTTCAAAAGGTGCTCGTTGTCCCTGAGCGAGTCAAGTCTCGAGGCCAGCTCTATTCCAACTACATTCCGGAGGATATGGGCATCGAGTGGGCTGCCCGCGGAGCCAACGAAACGCTGGCTGCCTGCGTCGAGCACATGGCCAAGCAGTTGGAGGTCCGTAAGTAGATCGCAGAGTCCTTCCCACCTCGTGAGGCAGGTCGAATGAACCCGCCTGCCTCACAGACTTCCTCGTGACCCGACACATTCAACTCCGACGGCCACGATGAAGACACTCCACGCCCTTTGACGTATCCATTAGGCCACACCGTAGCAGCCAATCTGAATCAATCAAACGCAAGACTCATCCACAATGACCCAAGTGTTCCGCACGCACAGTCCTAGGAACAATCGTGGATGCCACGGTGCACACCGCTGATGGATTACCCGCAATGCCGAACGCAGCAAATGCAGGTGCCTATCGGGGAGGGGCGGACAGGAGGCTACGGGTAAGTAAGCTAGTGAAACAAGTTGATCAAGCCAGCCCCAAATGGATGCTCCGACTCGCATCACCCTTAAAGTCCATGAGGAGGGGTACGCTCAATGAACTGATGGTCAAACTGAGAAGATACAGGTTTGAGGTGATTCTGAGCGGGAGCTCATGGCAGAAGGCCGTGCCTAAATCACTCGCTGCCTACATTTCGCACATTGGAAAACCAGGAAGAACGACAAGTTGCGTTCAGCTGACGAACGATGAAGAGAGGCCGCGCCGGTGGAGCCGGTCACTCAACCGAAGATTGGTATGGCGGAGGGGGCGAGATTTGAACTCGCGGACAGGTTACCCCGTCTCCAGTTTTCAAGACTGGCACGTTCGGCCACTCCGTCACCCCTCCATACAAACCTATAGTAGATCCCGGGACCATGTACCGACCCATCGCTCGATTCTTCCCATGAACCATAGGGGGCGTTACTGCCTATCTCTCAATCTTTGCTAGCCCCCCCATGTACGCGCGCAATGCCTCAGGAATCACCACCGATCCATCCGCTTGCTGGTAGTTTTCAAGAATGGCCACCAATGTTCGTCCTACCGCCAGTCCAGAACCATTCAATGTGTGGATGTACTCTGTTTTGGCGTCCTTTTTCCCTTGCACCCCACGCACCCGTATTTCTGCGCGCCGAGCCTGGAAGGCTTCGAAGTTGCTGCAGGAGGAGATCTCACGATACACCTGCTGCGATGGCAACCAGACTTCGAGATCGTAGGTCTTGGCAGCCGCAAATCCCAGATCACCTGAACAGAGCGCCACGACGCGATAGGGGAGCGCCAGTCCTTGCAGAATCGCTTCGGCGTTCCTGGTAAGTCGCTCGAGTTCTTGGTACGACTGATCCGCCTTCGTCAGGCTCACCAGCTCCACTTTGTTGAATTGGTGTTGCCGAATGAGACCCCGCGTATCTTTCCCGTAGGACCCCGCCTCTCGCCGAAAGCACGGCGTATAGGCGACGTATCGGCGAGGGAGACTATCATCGTCGAGGAGTTCTTCTCGATGGTAGTTCGTGACCGGCACCTCGGCCGTGGGAATCAGCAGGTAGGGATCATCTCGCAGGTGAAAGAGATCCTCCTCAAACTTCGGCAATTGCCCGGTTCCTGTCATGGCCGATCGATTGACGAGCAACGGGGGGATCATCTCGCGATACCCGTGACGGGCCGTGTGCATGTCGAGCATGTAGTTGATCAAACTGCGCTCGAGCTTGGCCCCGAGTCCCGTGAGCACGGCAAATCGAGCCCCGGCGATCTTGGCCGCCCGCTCGAAATCAAGAATGCCCAGCGCCTCGCCGATCTCCCAATGCGCCCGTGGCGTCCACGACATCGCCGGAATTGTCCCCCAGCGACGTACCTCCACGTTGTCGCCAGCGTCCCGCCCAACCGGCACACTGCTGTGAGGGAGATTTGGAATCCGAAGCGCGAGCTCCTGGAGCTGAAGCTCGACACCTCGCAGTCCGTCTTCTGCCTCGCTGATGCGATCGCCCAATGCCTTCATGTCAGCCATCGCGCTCTCGGCCGGCTGTTGGGCTCGCTTGAGTTTGGCGACCTCTTCTGAACCCTTCTTGAGATGGTGGCGCAACTGTTCGACCTGCACAGCCATCTGTTTGCGTTCGTCGAGCAGCTTCCGGAGGTCGTCCCATGCCACATCCCCGCCACGGGTGCCTAACGCCATGCGGAGTTGGTCCAGATTGTCGCGGAGGTATCGAAGGTCGTACATGGTGGCCTAAATTGGCACGGACAATAGCATCGGGCAGAGCCGAGGTCAAACGAGGTACCCTACGCGAAATGCCGCCACCGGTCACCTTGACAGGTTCTGCCGAGGAGGCCACCATAGGCCCGTGCGTCCCATCGCCAACCCGCCCAATCCATTTGAATCGATCCACCGTGAGTTACTCGAACCGGCTTCGCCCGTTTCCATAGCGGTCTTCGAGGACCACTCGCGCGAAATCTTGAGTCGCAATGAGAGCCCGGACCTCGATTTTCGTTGGAGCGTCAACCCGTACCGCGGCTGCTTTCACGGCTGTGCCTACTGCTATGCCAGGCCGACCCACGAGTATTGGGGGTTTGGCGCCGGCACCGACTTCGAATCCAAACTCGTCGTCAAACGCAATGCCCCCGCCTTGCTCCGCCAGGCTTTTTCCCGTACCACATGGACAGGCGAGAGGGTGGTCTTTTCGGGGAATACCGACTGCTACCAGCCCTTGGAAGCCGCGTATGGTCTGACCCGTGCCTGCCTGGAAGTCTGCTGCGAGTTCCGCAATCCTGTGGCTCTCATCACCAAGAGCACCCTTATCCTCCGAGACCTAGCCCTGCTCCAGGACCTTCAACGCCGGGCCTGGCTCCACGTCTATGTGAGCATCCCTTTCATAGACCCGGCTGTCGCACGACACATGGAGCCGCATGTTCCCTCGCCCTCACGACGATTTGAGACGCTGCGTACACTTTCTGAGGCGGGGATTGCGACGGGTGTCTCCCTCTCTCCCATTATTCCGGGATTGAACGACCAAGACATCCCGAGCATCCTGAAACAAGCCAACGCGGCCGGGGCCGGCACGGCCTTCTGTACCCTGCTTCGGTTGCCTGGCGCCGTCGCCGCCGTGTTTGAGGACCGTCTCCGAACCGCTTTTCCGGCACGCGTGGAGAAGATCCTTCATCGCTTGCGGGACATGCGAAACGGCGCCTTGAATTCGTCACAGTTTTTCGAGCGGCACGCCGGCGCAGGCGAGTATTGGGATACAACTCAGCGCCTGTTCGAGATCACGCGACGACGGCTAGGCATGCGAGACACGGCAGGCGAGATCGTTCCCCAGACCTTCTGCCGGCCTGGAAGTCAGCAACCGTCTTTGTTCGAGGAGCCTTCGGCATGATACACAATCCCGGATTTCTTGACTTGGTCAACCAAACCAGAACACGCGTTCGCGAATGCACGATCCACCAGGTAAAGGCACGGCTCGCGCGAGGGGATTCCTTCCACTTTCTCGATGTCCGTGAAGATTCGGAATTCGCGGTTGACCATGCCGCAGGCGCAACTCACTTGGGGAAGGGCGTCATCGAGCGAGACATTGAGACCCTTATTCCCGACAAAGCAGCCGATATCGTGCTCTATTGCGGCGGGGGATTTCGGTCCGTACTGGCCGCCGACATGCTCCAGCAGATGGGATACACCAGGGTCACCTCGATGGACGGGGGGATTCGAGCCTGGCGTGAAGCCGGCTATCCAATCGCCAAAGGCCATGGGCAGGGTGGATGAAGCTGTCCCGCCGGCAGATCTTGGCGCGCGCCGGATTCGGCATGACCCTCGTGGCTGGCATTGCGACGGCCCCACGATCGCTCCTAGGCCATCTGCTCTTCGAGCCCGATGCCCCGTTGGTCCCCCTGCAGACATTGCCGCTCAATCCGTACACCAAGCAGGGCCGCTCAATCGTGGCCGTTGTCCAGGGCAACGACGTGTCCGCCATGCTGGCGGAGGGATTGCGGCTGCTCAGCGCTCAGCCCCGCTCCTCGTGGCAAGGCAAGCGCATCCTAATCAAACCGAACGTGCTCAATGACCGTCCACCACCTACCACGACCAACCCGGCCGTGGTCGAGGCCATCGCACGGGCAGCGTTCGATGCGGGCGCTGCGGGCGTTTGTGTGGCGGACGGATCGGGCATGATCCGGTTGCCGAGCAGGGACAACCTGGTCAGCACCGGCATGGCAGCGGCGGCTCAACGGACCGGCGCCAGCACGTTAGCCCTTGAGGAAGAAGGATGGGTTTGCGTGAAACCGACACAGACATCGGTCATGCGTCGCTTTCTCATTTCTCGGCCCGTGTACGAGGCCGATCTGGTAATCAACGTGCCGGTGGTGAAGACGCACCGATTCGCCGGCTATTCCTGTGCCCTCAAGAACCTCGTCGGGATCGTACATCCACGCCATCGGCCATCCTTGGCCTTTCTCTCCGGCTCATGGCACGAGCGGATCGCCGAGTTAAACGTGGCGGTGCACCCTCAACTGAACATCGCAGACGCCACCAGCATCATGATCGCCGGCGGACCCACCAGCGGCACAACTGCTGAAGGCAGACTGTTGTTACTCAGCGGTGATCGTGTGGCCTTGGACGCCGTCGCGGTAGCACTCCTCCGTTCCTACGCCGCCTGGCCGGCCATCACGGAGAAACCCGTCTGGCACCAACGGCAGATCTCGAGGGCAGGGGAGTTGGGGCTCGGCGCAACCGGACCAAACCAGATGGAACTCGTCGGAACGAGCTTGGACCGGGAGCAGGCGGCCTTCAACCGCCTGCTCGCCGGGATTCGAAAGGATGTGGGCGTCGGGGAGACGTGACTACTTGTTGGCGCGGTCGAACTCTTTGATGACTTGCTCGGTGAGGTCGATGGTGTCCTTGTTGTAGATCACAATTTTGATCGTCTGCTCGCTGCCCTTGTCCACCACCAAGGTGAAGCCGCTCTTTTCGGCCACGGCCTGAGTGGCCTGGCTGATTTTTTTCATGTATTCGTCGACCAGGCCTTTCTGCTTGGCCGCGAGTTCCTGGTTGAACTCCTGCAAACGCTTTTGATAGTCGGCGATCCTGGCGCGAAACTTGTCCTGCTTTTCCTTTTTCGCCGCTTCACTCAGAGTGGCGTCCTGCTCCTTCAGCACCTTCTCCATCCCGCGCAACTCTTCCTCGTCCTGCGCCAACAGTTTTTGCCGGGCTTGCTGATACTCCCGAAGAGCATCCAATGCCCGTTTCCCTGCCTTAGTTTTCTCCAGAACGTTCTGTGGGTCCACCACCCCCATCTTGAATTCGGCCGCCAAACTGGTCCCCGCAAACCCCGGCATGCCCATCACACAGAGGCCGAGCATCGCACAGACCAAGGCCTTCGTCACACGCAGCATGAGCACGCTCCTTTCACCCCGTTCGCATGAGTTAGTGGATCTAAACCGATTCGGGCAGAATAGCGTCGCCACCGCGGGGAGTCAAGGCACAGGGGTGAGGGGAACTTGAGGGCGTGGGCTGGGGGGCAGCCACGCAAGATGAGACGAGAGGGAGTTGCGGGTTACAGAAAGTACCGGCTGGTATCGATCTTGTGTTCGGTGTTGTCGATCAAGCGGACGATGCTACGGACGAACTGGCCCTCGGGCGTCTGTTCCCGGAGATCGATCTCCGGCCCCTCGATAGGGGTCCCTTGCGCATCGGCGATGATCCGTACGACCGGACGTTCGACAAATTGCTTCTCGGAAGCCGCCGTCATGACTACAGCCAATTCCTCGCTGTCGAGCATCACCAAGCTCCCGATCGGGATGATCCCGACACAGGTCGAAAACAGCTTCAGCAGGACCGCGTCGAAAGCCTTCCCGCTTTTGTTGAACATGAATTGCAGCACTTTCGCGGGCGACATAGGCTCCCGGCGATAGACGCGGGAGGAGGTCATGGCATCGTAACAGTCGGCGATCGTTAGAATGCGCCCGGTGAGCGACAACGTCCAGGGCACGGAGAGCTTCGGGTACCCGGAGAAGTCCAAGTTCATGTGATGCTCGAAGGAGGCCGACGCCATGCGGCCCGGCAAGTTCCCGATGCCACGTAGCTTCGTTAGGGTCAGCACGCCTTCTGTCGGATGTTGCCGCATTGCCGCCCAATCGTCCTGCGTGAACTCACCGGGCTTGTTGAGCACGTCGAGAGGAATCGCTGTCTTGCCCACGTCATGGAACAACGCCGCCAACCCCAAGTCCGCCAATTCGACCTTCGGGTAGCCGGCGCGGTTACCTAGGGCGACCGAAAGGAGCGCCACGTTCACCGAGTGATTGTGGGTATACTGGTCGTGGCATCGGAGCGTCGTCAGGCCGAGGAGCGTGGAGGGATCCTGCATCATGAGATCGACAATGTTCTGGATGGCGCGCTTCGCCGTCTTGAAGCTGATCGTGCCGCCCTCCCGCGCACTCTGGGTCAACTGTCCAACAGCCATGGCGGCCTTGCCATAACTGCCCTTGGCCTTTGCCTTCCCCACCCCCTTGGCCTCACCATGTCCGCCTCCCGACCCATCCACAGCCCCGGTTCCCGGTGCATCAGTAGGATTACGATTTGCGACCATCACCCGCGGCTCTTCCAGCTCCACTCCCTTGACCACCTGCTCTTTGAGCTTCGCACGCAGGACTTCAAGCGCCGTTTCACCGGGCTCCGTCGTCACAAACATATGCGCAAATTCACGAATGTCTCGGGAGGTCAGTTCTTGGCTGAAGGAGATGCCTCCCACTCCCAGTTTGTTCATGCTGTCGATCACCCCGGCAAAGACCTGCATCTGCTGACTGTTGAGTTTCAGATGGTGTTCGCCGAGAAACAGGAAGTCGTTTTGGACGCGCAGCGCCACCGGCTCGTCGTGCGCAAGGGTGTGGACCAACGTGTGAATCGCTTCCACCGGCTTGTCAAGCGCCGCGTTGGCTCTCCCATGCAACTTGGAGGTTTTCAGCAAGACGTTCAACTGCGTGACGAGCTGGGCCCCGAGCATCACCACTTGCTGGTCGAGAATGTCTCCCGCCTCCGACCCGTGCCCGATTTTGGCGGAGAGCGATTTTTCGTGCGTCAGCAGCGCCGCCGCAGTGTGATCTTGCTCAGGCGCTGGCTGCAGTGGCGTCGTCGGTTTAGAGTCCATGGTGTGTGTCCAGCCTATGTGTCCGGCGTCTGCCTTTATGTGGCCTTCGGATCGGGGATCACGCGGTGCGGGAGCGCGGTGTTGCGCTCAGGGCCGTCGCACTGGCTTGGCGGACGGTCGAGTTCCCTTTGCGTTGGCCATATTCCAACGCTTCACGGGCGGCGGGAGTGCCCAATCGGCCCAAGGCATCAATCGCCAGGAGGGCCAATTCTTCTTTCTTCTGCCGTCCGGTCCAACCCCAGTCGGCGAGCAATCCCTGCCAATAGGGCACAGCGGCATCCCCGGCCGTCGCCCGAATCGCATGATAAATGGCGCGCTTGTCCGCTGGGGTACGGTCACTAAACTGTTCCTGCCCGACGATCGGGGCCCAGGCGTCAAAGGATACGGTGTAGGACCCGCTCGAGAGGAGCTTCAGCACGTTCAACCGAATCATTTCGTCCTCGTCCGTGACAAAGGTCACCAGCTTGGTGGCGTTCCCGCTCGGCCGCAGTTGAGTCAGCGCCCGGAGCACTTCCCGCCGGACCGTCGCATCGGGATAGCGCACCAGCTTTTCGATGGCGTCGCCGAAACGCGGATCGGCGAGTTTCAGTAGAATGCCCAAGAGCGCCTTGACCAAATGGGGGCGCTTGTCGGCCAAGGCTTTTACGATCGGTTCAGGATTCGTTTTGGCCAGCTCGGCTAACACTTGCGTCAGGACGGTACGATGATCAGGAAACTGCAGGTTCCCCAGCACTGAGCAGAGGGCCGGCATTGCGTCCGTCGTGAGTTGCCCCAGATAATCCAAGAGCCCCTCCGTGGGAACATCGGCCCCCCGGTTGAGCGCCGCTTCCACCAGCTTGATGCGTTCCGGCTTCACAATGGAATCGAGGATGCCGTTGATCTGCGCTTTGTGAACGTCCGTCAGTACGTCACTGAGCCCGGCCACCTCCCGCAACAACGCCGACACCTCGATCAATGCGGTCCACCCGCCGGACCGGAGCAGCGCGTCGATGACGCCACCGAAAATCTCGATGGTTTTCGTCAGCAACACGGGGGATTTCTCCGACGCCAGAATCGCCTTGACCATTTCAAGGACGTGCAGGGTGTGGTCCATGCTCGATTCGGCCTTGATTTCGACGGCGAGCGCGGCCATTTCCTCTTCGGAGATCTCATAGCCGACCATCCCGAGATTGGACGTGCGACTGCTCGCTCCTTTACCCCCGCCCCCCACCTGTGCTTTCTCGCGGGCAGTCACCTCCTGGAAGGTAGACGGGGCGGCACCAAAAAATCCGGTCTCCTTGAGTTCAAAGACGTCGGGCTGACCAGTGGCTTTGACGATCTCTTCGGCACTCACCACGGTGATGGTCGTGAAGTTCTTCGACCAGATCCGCGTCACAATGTCGTCGTCCGCATCCGAGCCGTCGGCCACTCCCCAGAGAGCGTCGAGAAACGCCCGCACATCCTCCGAAGTAACCCCATCGTGGAAGACCAGCTCTCGAATGCCGTCGCTGTATAACCGGAACGCGAGGTTCTCACCCAGCGCCTCTTCCGAGCTGTACACCACCTGATCTTTGCTGAACAGCTCCGAGCGCTGCACCAAGAATCCCATCGTCTGGTAGGTGCCGAGATGCTTGATCAATTCCTCGTTAAACTGCGTGAAGAACTTCATGGCCACGGCATTGCTCGCACCATAGGTCCGGGCGGACTTGGCCATGCGATCGAGCAACCGCAGCAACTGTTTGATCGAAATGATTTCCGGATCGGTATCCCGCGGCTGGGTTTTGGGGAGGGGAGGGGAAGCCGGTTGAGACATGGTACGTTACTAGTATGACGGAACCGGAAAATCGTCAAGGAATTCGGCCATTTTAGCTTCCAGGTTCTTTGGCGTCTCGCATGTTGAGCCGATCCACGTGCCCCGCGTACAATCGCACTGGGTATGACGCGCCAATCACCCTTGATCCTTTGCTTCGGCGACAGCTTGACAGCAGGCTTTCAATCGCCCTCGCCCGCGCACCCCACTGGGCGGGACACCCCCTACGGAGAGACGCTGCAAGATCTGCTTGGTCCACACGCCACCGTGGCCGTCAGCGGCATCTGCGGGGAACTGACGGGTGAGATGGTCTTACGGTTCTCAGGCGCCGTCCTCGAACGACGGCCGGCCTACGTGGTGATCTTAGGCGGAACCAATGATCTCGGATGGAACGCACAGCCACCCGAGATCATGCGCAATTTGGTGACAATGTACGAGCGAGCGAAAGGGGCGAGTATCATCCCGGTCGCGGTCACCGTGCCATCGCTGCGGATCGAGCCCGCGGAGACGCCCCCGGACGCGGCCGCCTGGGTCGAGGACCACCTGGCCAGGCGCGCGCACCTCAATCGCCTCATCCTCGACTATGCTCGAAACAAACCCATTCCCTATCTCGACCTCTTCACCGCCACCTGCGACCCGGAAGACCAATTGTTGGCGGCCGTCTATTCCAACGACGGATTGCACTTGTCGACCGAGGGCTATCGGCTGTTCGGTCGGCTCCTCTATGACCAGGTCTTTGCACCACGCCTGCTCCACCGGGCCCCGGCGCCCAACTAAGCGGCATGATTCGCGACGTCACCGATTGGGACTTCGAGGCGGTGGTCGAACGATCGTCTCGGCCGGTGCTGGTCGAATTCTGGCAGCCGGACTGCGGACATTGTCGGGCGTTGTTGCGGGAATTGGAACGATTACAGGACAGTGTTGGCGAGCGGATCCTGATCGCCAAAATGAACGTGCAGGAGAACTACCAGATTCCGGCCGAACTCGGGATCACCTCGCTCCCGGTGCTCGCACTCTATGAACAGGGAACGTTCAGCCGATTTATCGGCGGGATTGGCCAGGCTGATCACATCAAGCAGCAATTGCCGCTCGCGTAACCCTCGACTACAAGATACGCCACGCCCGCCCGTCGCCCTGAACCATCCGATCCGCCTCGACGGGCCCCCAGGTCCCGGCGGGATACTCCGGCAACCACCGCAAGCCTTGCTGGGCCCATCCGTCCAATACATCGGTAATCCAGGCCCATGAGGCCTCCACCGCATCACGGCGCATGAACCGCGACGCGTCCCCCGCCATGACATCCAACAACAACCGTTCGTAGGCTTCCGGCGACGGCCGTCCGAACACGTCGCTGTACTTGAAACTCATCTCGACCGGATGCGTCTGGGCGCGGGTCCCCGGGACGCGGGAAATTATCCGCATCGCAAGCCCTTCCTCAGGCTGAATACGGAGAATCAACACATTCGGCGAGAGCGGCGCGGCGCGGTTGGCGTTGAACAGCACTTGAGGGATGTCCTTGAATTGCACGGCCACCTCACTGGCCCGCTTCGGTAGGGCCTTGCCCGTGCGCAAGTAGAAGGGCACACCGGACCACCGCCAATTTTCGACGAAACATTTCACCGCCACATAGGTCTCGGTCGTCGAGTTGGGATTGATCCCTGGCTCCCGACGATAGCCCGGCACCCGCGCGCCATGCGCCATGCCCTCGGTGTATTGGGCCCGCACGGAAAACCGTTCCACGTCTTGCCCGCGAATCGGCCGCAGGCACCGTAAGACCTCCATCTTTTCGTTCCGAACCACGTCCGGATCGAGCGAGTAGGGCGCCTCCATGGCCACTAGGCACAGGAGCTGGAGTAGATGGTTCTGAATCATATCCCGCAGGGCGCCGGCCTCTTCGTAGTAGGTCGCTCGCGTCCCGACCCCTTCGGCCTCGCTGACCGTAATCTGAACATGATCGATATACTTGTGGTTCCAAATCGGCTCGAACAGGCTGTTGCCGAATCGCACCACCATCAGGTTTTGCACCGTCTCCTTCCCGAGATAGTGATCGATCCGGAAAATCTGGGACTCATCGAAGACCCGACCCGTGACGGCATTGATCTCCTTGGCGGAGGGGAGGTCGCGCCCGACCGGCTTCTCCACGATGATACGGGCATAGGGAAGGTTGGCGCCGGGCTTCACGGCGAGGCCGGAACGTTCCAGCCCTTCGCACACCGGGGCGAACGAGCTGGGCGGAATGCTCAAGTAGAAAATGCGGTGACCCGGCAGTCCCATCGACTGCTCGATGTGTTCCGCCCGCGCCTTGAGCTTCACATAGGTGTCGGCCTGGTCGTTGTCCCCCACGACGTAAAAGAGATGCCGCGCGAATGCCTGCCAGGTGTCTTCGACCAAGGCCTGCCGCGAATGCTTCGTGATCCCTTCCCGCGCCACCTCCCGGAACTCCTCGTCGCTCATCGTCTTACGGCCAAGGCCGATCACGGCGTAGGTCGCCGGCAATAGGCCGTCCAGCAACAAGTTGTACAAGGCGGGAATCAAGCGGCGGCGGGCCAAGTCGCCGGACCCGCCGAAGATCACGATGGTGCAGGGGGCGACCGGAGCCACCGCTTCCGTCGCGGGATTGATGTGGATGCGCTGGGAATTGTCCGCCATACGTGCGCCTCGTTTCTCTGTCAGCGGCGTACCGCGTGCCCGCCAAAAGCATTGCGCAACGCTGCCAGCAACTTCTCCGCAAACGACACGTCTTGCCGCGACCGAAATCTCGTAAAGAGCGCCGCGGTCAAGGTCGGGACGGGCACATCCTTATCGATGGCATCCTGAATCATCCAACGTCCTTCGCCGGAATCCTGCACGTAGCCCTTGAGTGCCTCCAGCTTGGGATCCTCTTTCAACGCTCCCGCCGCCAGCTCGAGCAGCCACGAGCGGACCACGCTGCCGTGCATCCAGAGATCCGCGATACGGGCCAGATCCAGGTTGTAACCACTCTTCGCCATCAGCTCAAACCCTTCGGCGTAGCCCTGCATCATGCTGTACTCGATGCCATTGTGCACCATCTTGACGTAGTGGCCGGCCCCGTGGCCGCCGACATGGGCCCAGCCATCGACCGGGGCCAAGGTCGTCAAGATCGGGGCCAAGCGCTGAACGACCGCTGCTTCACCGCCGACCATGAGGCAGTAGCCGTTCTTCAATCCCCAGATCCCGCCGCTCGTACCGGCATCAACATAGTGGAGCCCTGCGGCCGCTAGCTCGCCAGCCCGCCGCACGTCGTCGTGAAATCTCGTATTCCCGCCGTCGACAATCGCATCGCCACGTTGCAACTGTTTCGCGACCGCCTGAATCGTCTCTTCGGTGGGAGCGCCCGACGGCACCATGATCCACACCATTCTCGGCACGGGCAGTTTCCCGACCAGGTCGGCGAGGGACGCGGTCCCGACACACCCTTCACCTTCAGCCTGCTTCACCAGATCGGAGGTCCGATCGTACACGACGACTCGGTGCCCGCCGCGGCGCAGACGCGTCACCATG
This sequence comes from uncultured Nitrospira sp., assembly GCA_964449255.1. Classification (GTDB taxonomy): domain Bacteria; phylum Nitrospirota; class Nitrospiria; order Nitrospirales; family Nitrospiraceae; genus BQWY01. The sequence continues at coordinate 175,482 of CAYUYE010000001.1, forward strand.
TTCATACCCATCTTGCCCAACCCCACAAAGCCTATGTCCATGGTTGGCTCCTTCCTCCGGGAATGACGAAGACCGGCATCTGCCTACGGGCCTCCACCGGCCACTGGTGGTTCGATTTCCCTTCGACTGCCTGTTCGCCCGAAGCCTTGAAAATCGGTGGTCGACCTAATCGATTCGGGCCGGATGCGGCACATCCTTGGCCAATAGATCGGTCAATTGCCGGCCGACACCGAGTTTGTCGACCACGGTTGTGGCAAGTTGGAATTGCTCGATCAGGCTACCGAGCGCCTGATCGCGGGACGCGAGAAATCGAATCATGTCGGCCGGTGCGGTGGGCCAAAGGCCGCGCACGCGGTAACAAGCCGAGAGGTACTGGTCGAGAAACAGCCCGAGTAGGTACAAGGCTGTTGCGGGTTTACGTTGCAAATCCTCGGCCTTGCCGAGCCAGTGTTCGCACTCGGTTCTCAGACGAATCTGCTCCCACTGCGAAGGCCGTGGCGGACCTTGGCGAAACCGCTCTTGAGCCGCGCTGACCAGGCGACCGCCCACTCCATCGAGTTCGAACAACACGCGGGCCTTACGGAGCAGGGGAGGCAGCCGCAGCGACGAGCGCAGGTCTTCCTCGATCAGGCGCTGCCCACGATACAGAATGTCCACGGTTCGATCGCCGACCCGCACCAGTTCGTCGCGTTCCTCCTCACCCTTCACCACCGCGATGACGTCCACGTCGCTGTGGGCGGTCATCATATGCCGCGCGGCTGATCCGACGAGGATGGCTGCCATCAGATCTCCTCCACGTTTCCCCTTGACGTGGCGAAGCGTCGCGGCGAGTACATCGTCGAACCCTGGCGGCTGAGGCTCCTCGGGTTGATCCGGGGGTTCGGGAACCGGGAGAAGCTCGGCGTTGAGTTCTTCCCGGCTGGGGACCGGGGCGATCGTCTGAACCGGTGTAGGTGTCGGTGAATCCATCGTGTCTTCGTTACGAGGTTGAGGATGACGAGGAAGACTCGGGCAAGGCGCGGATCCGAGCTGGCAGCCCCGCAAGCCATTCGCCAAACGGCACGCCGGCCTCGACGACGATTTCGAGTTTGCCGTTGGCCAGGCGACGAACCGCACCGGGAGACGTCGCCGTGAGGGGAATCTCCACCCACTCGCGGTTTAGGCCTAACTGATCAGTCACGTCGAGGATGGTTCGAATTTGCTCGAATGAAACTGCGTCATCCATGGCGCGTGCCGTCGAATCCCGCTTGTCCCGCTCGCGCCGCATTGTAAGGAGCCGCGAGAAGACGTGTCAATGAACGAGGCTGTCAGGCGGCGAGGACGCGCTCAAAGACGGTGACCGCGCGCTCAATCGCCTGCGTATGCACGTCGAGATGCGTCACCGCACGAAACGTCGTCGGCCCCACGGCGTTGATCAGGACATCCTCCCGCCTGAGCGCTGCCACAATGTCGGCCGCCGACCGACCGGTGTCGACCACGTCGAAGATCACGATATTCGTCTCCACGCGTCCCAGATCGAGCCGCACAGAGGGAATCCCCCGCAACCCTCTGGCGAGGAGCTTGGCGTGGTCGTGATCGTCCTTGAGGCGCGCCACATGGTGGTCCAGCGCGTGGAGGCACGCGGCGGCGAGGATCCCAGCCTGTCGCATCGCGCCGCCGTACATGCGCCGATACCGGCGGAGTTGCGTCACCATGGCCTCACTGTCGGTGGCGACGACGGAGCCGGCCGGCGCCCCGAGCCCCTTGGAAAAACAACACGACACCGTGTCGAAATGCCGCGTGTAGGCCGTCGCAGGAACTCCGGCTGCCACCACGGCATTGAACAATCGGGCGCCGTCCAAATGCATGGGGACGTGGCGCGCCTGCGCGAGGGCACGGATTCGCTCGACCGCCCCCAGGGTATACACGGAGCCGCCGCCGGCATTGTGTGTGTTCTCAAGGCAGATCAACCCCGTTGGTAACGTATGGGGATCGTTCGGCCGGATCGCCGCGTCGACCTGCTCGGGGCTCAGCAGGCCACGGTCGGTCGGCACCATGTGCAACTGCACACCGGCCAGCGCCGCCGCGGCGCCCTGTTCGTACCGGACGATGTGCGCCCGGCTGTCGGTAATCACCTCGTCGCCTGGCTTCGTCTGCGCGCGAATAGCCAACTGGTTGGCCAGGGTTCCTGAGGGGACAAACAGCGCGAAGGCCTTGCCGAGCAGCGCCGCCGCCTTGGCCTGCAACTCGTTGACGGTCGGATCCTCGCCATACACGTCGTCGCCCACCACGGCCGTAACCATCGCCTGCCGCATGGCGGCGGTGGGCTTCGTTACCGTGTCGCTGCGGAGATCAATCACCATGGGTCGCAGGCATTCTATGCGAGCGCCAAACCTCGAACAAGGCCCGCGGCCCGGGCCTGAGTCGATTGGACAATTGACGTCCACCGAGGCCGTGGCACCCCTACAGGCCCGCATGTTATAACTACCACCGCGGCCGCTCCATGAGCCTGGAGAGAGATCAGCCGCCGCGCATCCGCTCTCATCCGATCACATCACTACGGGGACAACAATGGTTGAAGTACCAGTTAAGATGTATGTGACCAACCTCTTGAAACAAGTACGGGAAGTCGTTCGTCCTCTCTCATTACTGGACGGCCGCAGCAAAGATCTGGTTTTGATGGCACTGGCGGACCGCTTGGAGACGGGGAGTGAGGAGTTTTTGGCCGCCAACAAGGAAGATGTCCTCGTCGTCGGGAAATTGTTGGAGGGTGAAAAAGACAAAGATCGTGTCAAAGCTGCAGTCGAACGCGTGCGCCTTTCCGAGGAGGACGTACGCGATGCCGTCGCGCGGCTTCGGCGCGTGGCGGCCCAGCCCAATCCTGTCGGTGAACTCATCGAACAACACGAGCGTCCCAACGGGATGCTGGTCGGACAGATGCGCGTGCCTCTCGGCGCCATCGGGGTCCTATCGGAACTCAATCCAATCCGGAGCCTGGAGATTCTGACGCTTTGTTTCAAGGCGGGGAACGTCAGCGTCTTCCGCGGGATACCCGACTGGACCCATACCTATCGCATCCTGGCCGACATGATCCGAGAGTCCCTGGCCAAGGGCGACGTTCCGCCCGCCGCCATCACGATCCTGGAACGGCCGGAGAAGGAAGGGGCCATCGAGATCATGCGGGCCACCCGGTCGCAGCTGGATGCCTTGATCGTGCGCGGCGGGGCGGGCTTACGAAAGACCGTCACCGAAACCACGAGGATCCCGATTCTCTGCCATGACGGCGGCATTTGCCACGGCTACATCGACGCGGACGCCGACGTGGCCATGGCACAAAACCTGATCGTCAGCGGCAAAGTCCAATGCCCAAGCGAACCGAATGCGCTTGACACCGTGCTCGTGCACGACGGGATCGCCCGCCAATTCTTGCCGGCGTTGGTACGACGGCTCCTGGACGAGTTCAACGTCAACGTGCTGGGTTGCCACAAGACAGTGGCCATGATCGGCCCACACGCGCTCTCGGGGTATCGTAATCTGACGCCGGTCCAAGAAGACGACTGGACCAAGCAATTCTTGGGACCCACGCTGGCGGTGAAGATGGTCAAGGACATGGATGAAGCGCTGACCCACATCGCCACCTACGGACTCGGCCACACAGCCTTCATCGCCACACGCGACTATGCGAGAGCCCGACGGTTTGTGCGCGAAGTCGATGCGAGTGCCGTGCTGGTGAATGCGTCACCGCGCCTGCACAGCGGCGAAGACTTTGGACTGGAAGGGGAGGTGGGCATCAGCAGCGCCCGTTTTCATGCACGTGGGCCGCTCGGCATGCATGCCCTGACGAGCCTCAAGTATGTCGTTCTCGGCAGCGGCCAGTTGAAGGAGCCGCATCCAGTTCCCGTGGCCTACGAAGACGCCATGATGTTGAAACGGTACTAGCCCGGGCAGGACGCCGCGCTCGCCACGCACCACACGACTTCCCACTGAGGCGCCTATGACGCCTGCGCCCTCCATGCGCGCAGAAGCACTCCAAGAAGCCTTAGCCGATCACCTGTTCCGCTGGGGCCTACGCCCGTTTCTCTCCGAGCGCGATTACAGCCGATGGCAGCGGGAACATTTGCGCCCAGCCGAACTGCACCAGCTCCAGCTTCTGGCCGATGTGCGTCACAAGGATCCAACCGACGGCGAGGCTGACCTGGCCTTCTACGAATACACCTCGCAACCGACCATCTATCCCACGCTCTATAGCCAGCGGTTCGACTACTATCTGACAGTGGGGGCCGCCATCGCCTCGCGCATCGAACCGGCCACGCGCGTCCTCGACGCCGGATGCGGGTTGGGCATCCTCACGACGTTCTATGCCCGGCAATTCCCTGCGATCACGATCGTCGGCGCAGATCGGTCCGCGAGCTCTCTGGAAGTGGCCCGGTACCAAGCCAGAACGCTCGGGCTCACACAGTGTTCGTTCATACATCTCGACCTCAGCCACGACCATATCCCTGACACCTTCGATCTGATTATCGCCAGCCACACGCTCCTGCAGTCCGAGTCGGACCCGGGGCTGCCGAGCGACTCCTGGAAGACATTTGAGCGTGGTCGTCATGAGAAGGCTCAGCAGGCTTTTGAAGCACGCACCGGGCTTGGTCCTCGTCTGGATGCCCTCTGCGCCGCCTTGGCGCCGCAGGGACGCCTCATGCTCTGCGAAAAGGCTCGCCATCTGGGCCGACGCATCGCCTTCCAGCGGGCCTTGGCCGCCCGTGGACTGCACCTCGTGGAAGCTCCCACTGCAATTCGATATTTGTCGATCGAGGAGGTCACGGCGGATGGTCCGCTCTATGTGGTGACGCGAAATACCGCCGACTCCAGACCTCTCGCATGGGAAGAAGGGCCGGAGATCACTCAAGAAGATTTTGTCACCAGCGTGACCGGGCCGACGGCGGAGTATCTTTGGCAACGACTGCCGAAGCGAGAGGCTCTGCAGGACCTTTCCTTCAAGCCTCCGGGAATGGCCTCCGGCACGATCGAATGGGGACGAGCGGGCATCCTCTCGTATCTCTACGCCAGCCGGCACAATGGATTCCGGGGGCTCCAGTTGACACCATGCTCGGAAGACGGGGCCCTTCCTTCACAACTCAGCCGGGCGCTCCATGGAGCCAAGGGAGACGCGGGGATCATCGTGGACGCTCTCCAGGAGGCCTTCGCTTCGGCGAACATCTCAGCGGCACCGGCCGAGACGCCGCTCTACGAAAATCATCAGGCGGCCGCCCAAGCTGTGTACGAAGCCCTTCCAAATCGAACGGTGTGGCAGCAGCATGACCAACAGCACCCGGATGGCAAACAGCTCCATGTCGAACTGGGACAAGGCGACGACTTCGTGTATGTCTACTGCGCGAACACCTTTGATCAGCGACAAATCGTCCTCATCGAGCCGAGCCGCCGGTCGGTGCTCGAGCAGTACTATCGCGAGCTCGCCGGAAGTGTGACCTAGGATCGTTGAACTTCAGTCGGAGGCTTGGGCGAGGGTGAGCTTTCCACTTCGGCAGTCTGATCCAATGATCCAGAACCTGGGCGGGGACCATACCAGACATAGGACCATGGGTACTGTTTGCCTCCGTTTTATGCTACCGTAGCGGAGGTAAAGTGGCATCCGTTGTAATTTGACATAATGGTTCTTATCAGACTTAACTGACACGCCCGCAGCCATGACGTTTGACTTTCTCGCGCGCCTCAAGCAGGAAGCCCGGGTCACGTTGACCGCGGCTGAAGAGACCGTGCTGGGTCTCGCTGAGCGCGTCAATCGGAAGGTGCAGCTCTTGCGCCTCCATTGGCAAGCCTCGCAGATTCAAAGCTCCATCACAGGGCTCTACCGAGATCTGGGACGCCGCCTCATTGGAGAATTGGCGGCGCGGCCATCCGCCACCGGCTTCACCGCGGCTGGATTTGGGCGTGGTCTTTCCATGGAAACCCAGGCGTCCCTGATGGGCACGAGCCATCAGGTCCAAGGCCTCAAGGCACAGTTTTCGCAGATTGAAGCCAAGATTGGGACCATGAAATCAGAACTCATTCGGGAGGATATCTCACGTTTTACTCGAGATGTGGAAGTACGTGGAATGACCCTCCACTATGTCGGCGTACAACAGAGTTCGGCGCTTGCCGGCCATCGGGTGCAAGAACTGGCTGGCATGCCGCATGTCCGGTTGGTCGCCCTGGTCCGCGGCCCGTTGGTCTTGGGAGCGGAATCGGACGACCAGTTGCAGCCCGGTGACGGCGTGTTACTTCTAGGCCCGCCGGAGGCTGTGAAAGATGCGGCGACCGCGCTGACCACTCGTCGTCTCCGGCCTCGCGCCGAGGCCCGGAGCGCCCGCTAGCGGAACGGCTCGATGACTATGCTCTGCCGACTCCTTACATTGTTCGTCCTATTCGCCGGTCTGAGTATGGCCGAGCCCCCTGGGACCGCGCTCGCGGCAGGCGCGAGTGCGGACAAGGTGCAGGGATTGCGGCTGCTAGAAGACATGCAGGCGGCGATCACGGATCTTGCCGAACGAGCCAAACCTTCAGTGGTGAACATTTTTCCTATCCAACTGGCCACAAACTCTGCGGATCCCAATCGCGACCGCGGAGCCAATGCCTCCGGTTCGGGGTCCGGTGTTCTTGTGGACGCCCACGGCCATATCGTCACCAACAACCACGTGGTTGGCGACGCGACCGAGGTGGAGGTTCGCTTGTCCGACCGCAGTAAATTCATCGCCCATGTGGTCGGACGGGATCAGGACACGGACTTGGCGCTCCTGAAAGTGACCGCGCCCAGCCCCCTCCCCTATGCGTCCTTCGGCGATTCTGGCACCGTCCGCGTCGGGCAGTGGGTGCTGGCGGTCGGCAACCCGTTCGGGCTGGAACGTACCGTGACGCTGGGCGTGGTCAGCGGCGTAGGTCGCGAAAACATCAATCTCTCCCGCTACGAAAATTTCATTCAGACCGACGCCTCGATCAATCCCGGCAACTCCGGAGGCCCGCTCTTCAACCTGCATGGAGAAGTGATCGGCATCAATACCGCGATCATCAATTTTGCGCAGGGGATCGGATTCGCCATTCCCTCGAACATGGCCAAGCAGGTGGTCACACAACTGCTGACCAAGGGTCGGGTCGTCCGCGCCTGGCTCGGGGTCGGGATTCAACCGCTGACACCGGAGTTGGCCAAGAAGTTCGGAGTAGATGAGCAGGCGGGCGTATTGGTCAACGAGGTGTTCCAAGGCGACCCGGCCTCTGAGTCCGGCATTCATCCGGGCGACGTCATCACCAAAGTCGACGGAAAACCGGTTGATACGCCCAATCGCCTGTCCCGTCTGGTCGCGACGCTCGATCCGGGCAGCGCCACCGAGGTAGAGATCATCCGCGACGGCAAACGCCTACAGTTCAGCATCGCGTTGTCGGAACGGCGCGATCAAGCCGTCGTGGCGTCGCTGCCGCAACTCCACGCCGACGGCAAACTGGGTCTGGACGTCCAGGACCTCACCGCCGCCTTGGCCGAAAAATTCAAGCTCAAGGAACACCGCGGGGTCTTGGTGTCCAAGGTAGAACGAGGAACGCTGGCCCATGCAGAAGGCTTGCGTGAAGGGGACCTGATCACGGAAGTGAACCGCGCCGACATCAATTCAGTTTCGGAGTTCACCACGGCCGTCGCCCAGACTCGACGCGGTGAGTCCTTGCTCCTGCGAGTCATTCGCGAAGCCCGCGCCTTCTACGTGATCCTCAAGACAGGCTAAGGCTCGGCCTGACTCGTTGGAGGTTCGTGGCGGCCGGAGCTCTTGCCTTCCACCTCCAACCTCCACACGCTTCTCCTCACACCGTCGCCGCCGCTCGACTCGCCCGTGTTTCCTCGACGATCTTCCGCGACAAATCCCCCGGAACCTCCTCATAGGACGCAAACTCCATCGAGTACTCCCCGCGCCCACCCGTCAGGCCATTGAGCGTCGGTGCGTACGTCAACATTTCAGCGAGCGGCACCAGCGCATCGATCTGCTCCGTGTGTCCCTTGGCGGTGACGGTCGTGATGCGACCGCGGCGGCCATTCAGATCTCCAATGACCGCCCCAACGAAATCGTCCGGACAGGTAATCCCCACGTGCATGAGCGGTTCCAGCAGCACCGGGTGCGCCGATTCCATCGCCTTCTTAAAGCCCATTGACGCGGCAATCTTGAAGGCCATTTCCGAGGAATCGACCACGTGGTAGGACCCGTCATAGACCGTCACCTGCACGTCCACGACCGGGTAGCCGGCCAAAATCCCCTCTCGCATGGCCTCGACCACGCCCTTTTCCACGGCGGGAATGAAATTGCGTGGAATCGCCCCGCCCACGATTTTGTTTTCGAACCGAAAGCCCTGGCCATGGGCCTGGGGCGCTAGCTGCAACCAACAGTCGCCGTACTGGCCATGTCCTCCCGTTTGTTTCTTGTATTTCCCCTGGGCGTTGGCGGTGTGTCGAATCGTCTCCCGATAAGGAACGCGCGGCGGGTGATGCTGCACGTCAACCCCGTATTTGCGCCGGAGCCGATCGAGCGCGACCTCCAAGTGGAGTTGACCCAGCCCGCTCAACACCAGCTCCTTGGTGTCTTCGTTGCGGGATACTTCCAGGGTGGGATCTTCCTCGACGATCTTGTGCAACCCCACACTCACTTTATCGACATCGGTCTTGGCACGAGGCTCGATCGCCATCGACAACACGGGCCGTGGCAGTTGCAGTGACGGATATACCATCGGGGCCTGTTCGTCACACAGCGTCTCGCCGGTCTGGGTGTCCTTGAGTTTGCCAATGGCACCGATCTGTCCGGCTGATAGCGAGGCGACCGGCAGATACTTCTTTCCCAACACCTGATAGAGATGTCCACCCCGCTCGCGCGTCGATCGCGTGGCATTGAAGACGGTGGCATCCGAGGCCAACGTGCCCGACCACACTCGGACATAACTCATGCGCCCCATGAAAGGATCGATGCTCGTTTTGAACACCAGGCTCGAGAACGGCGCGGTGGGCTGGGGGTCACATCGAACCGCGCCCTGATCGCGTGGACCGATACCCTCCCAACTCGGGTCGTCGCGCCGGCTGCCGGGCGCGGGGCAATAGGCCACGATTGCATCCAAAAGAGGAAGGATGCCGAGATGATGCAGCGCAGATCCACTGAAGGCTGGGACCATATCGCCGGATTGGATGGCCTGCGTGAGTCCGCGGCGGATTTCCTCCGCCGGCAATTCGCCTTGAGCCAGATACAACTCGAGCCGGGCGTCGTCGGTTTCGGCCGCCGCTTCCAACACAGGCTTCTTGGCGTCGGTCAGAAGCGCCTGCAGGGTGGCGGGCACCGGGGTGATCTCCACCTTGGCCTGGCCCGGGATCGTACAGACGAGACGCTCCGCCACCAGATCGAGGACCTGCTCCCCGTGTGGACCACGACCAGCCGGGAGGCTGAGTGGGACAATCGTCGTTTCCAGCATGTCGCGGCAGGCCGCGAGCGTTCGTTCCAAGGATGCGCCGTCTTTGTCCAAGTCGGTGACAAAAAAGAGCGCCGGTAGTCCTCGCTCCTTCACCCTCCCCCACAGACGCGCTAGATCCGGACGCGGTCCGACCGCGCCACTGACGACGACGATCGCGGCATCGGCCGCGCGGAGCGCGCCGATCACGTCACCCTGAAAGTTCCGATCGCCGGGTGTATCGAGCAGGGTGAGGGCGGTCCCATTCCAGGTGAACTGGAGTAAGGACGTGCTCAGTGAGTGCAGTCGGTGGTGTTCTTCCTGGTCAAAATCGGACACCGTCGAGCGCTGGGCCGTGGTTCCCAATGCGGGAATGGCTCCCGCGGTGAAGAGCATCGCCTCCGCCAGGGAGGTCTTCCCAGCCCCGGCGGACGACACCAACGCCACGTTTCTGATGGACGTTCCAGATCCTCCGTTCATACCAACCTCCTCTCATCTGAGATCAGTGGGATGACGCTTGAGTCCGTAGAGGTCGACACCAGCCTTGATCGGCAAAACTCACATACCGCCCGTCTCCGATAATAAGATGATCCAGCAACGGAATACCCAACAGGTCCCCCGCCTCCTGCAGCCTGGCCGTCAGCGCCCGATCCTCCTGGCTCGGCGTCGGATCACCGCTTGGATGATTGTGGAGGCACACCACGGCGGCGGCGGATTCCCGCACGGCCGCGGCAAACACTTCGCGGGGATGCACCAGACTGGCCGTCAGGCTGCCTTCGGAAATTCTGACGTCCTTGATGACCGCGTGCTTCGCGTCCAGCAGGACCAGAATGAAGACTTCTTGCCGGAGATCGCGCAGGAGCGGGTGGTAGGCGGCATAGACGTCGGCGCTCGCGGCAATCCTCGTCCCACCGGCAAGCGGAGTCGCGAGGGCGCGCTTACCAAGTTCGACCCCGGCCTGAATCTGCGCGGCTTTGGCAGGACCGATCCCGGAGATACGGCACAGCTCGTCGACGCCCATGCGGCTGAGGCGTTGGAGTCCGCCGGTCTGTTGGAGCAGTTCGAGTGCGACTTGGACGGCTGAGGCGTCGGGTCGTCCGACGCGAAGTAGGATGGCCAGCAGTTGGGAATCGGAAAGTGCAGCCGGCCCTTCGCGGAGCATGCGCTCCCGAGGCCGTTCGTGCTCCGGCCAGTCTCGGATTCTCTTTAGCCGTCCCATTGGCTTGCCCATAGCCCGGCAGGCCCCTTCTTGCGGTCATGCATGAACGTTTTTGTACGTCCCACTTTGTGCGTGGCGCCCATTTCTGAACACTTTGAAAGGCGTCATCATCACAACCTATTGAAAACATAGACACTGACACGGTGGTTCATGAATTGCTTCGTCACGGGACTCGTCGCGCAATGCACCTGATTCTCTGAGGAGGCTGCCATGGAGTGCCCGAAGTGCAAAGGGATGATGATGTTGGAACGGTTCTCGGACTTCTTCCTCATTTTCTACGCCTGGAAGTGCATTAACTGCGGAGCGATCATTGACCGCACGATCACGGCGAACCGGAAGAAGAGCCTGGCGCTCCGTGAAGTGCAGCCCGCAACGACGAGCCGCTAGTCTGTAGTCCGCGTCTGACGCGCGGCTCAGCCTTGACCGACTCCTCGCTGGTCGACCGCCCTCGGGTCACTCGCACATCTCGCTCACACAGAGGCCGACGAATTGGAAGGGATTATAGTCAATCCCTTCCAAGGCCGTCAAAAGAAGGATCTCTCGCCGGCGGTCGGCCTCACCGCTTCCCTCAGCTCCGCCCTTACCTTGACCCTCGAAAAATTGCTGTGCTAGAGTCCGCACGTTATTGTGCGGCCACCGCAATGCGTGTGATTGCTGGGCGTTTCAAAGGTCGTGAGTTGAAAGGCCCCACCGGCTTGGAGATCCGACCGACGACCGACCGCGTCAAGGAAGCTCTCTTCTCCATCCTCGGCTCGCATGTGGTGGGTGCCCGCGTACTGGATCTCTACGCGGGGACCGGAGCCCTGGGCTTGGAAGCCCTCAGTCGGGGTGCCACCTCCGTGACCTTCGTCGAACGTAATCCCAGAGCCGTCCATGTGCTCAAAGCCAACGTGCGCGCCTGCGGTGCCGCCAGCCAGGCCGATATCCAGACCTGCGCCGTGGAGACCTTTTTGACCCGCTTCCCGGCAAACGTTGAGCCCTACGGCCTTGTCCTCGCGGACCCCCCGTATGACCACACAACCGATCTGACCGTCTGGGCAACCTCCCTGCCGGCCAATCTGGTGGCAGCGGACACGATGGCCGTGCTCGAGCATCGCAAGAAATTCTCTCCACCGGACAGGCTTGGGCCCCTGCGCTTTCTACGAACATATGGTTACGGTGATACGTCGCTGTCGATTTACCGCGCAGACTTGCACGAGGCGTCCGCATGAAGATCGGCATATATCCAGGCACGTTCGATCCGATCACGCACGGCCACACGGACCTCGTGCGCCGGAGCCTGCGCATTTTCGAGAAGGTCATTGTCGCCATCGCGCCGAACTCCCCCAAACACCCGATGTTTTCGCTGGAGGAACGCCTGGAGATGGTGAAACTCGTCACGAAGGACATCCCCCACGTGGATGTGGCGACCTTCGACGGATTGCTGGTCGAGTATGTCCGACGAACGGGCGCCCACGCCGTCATCCGCGGCCTGCGGGCGATCTCCGATTTCGAGCACGAGTTTCAAATGGCACTCGTGAATCGGAAATTGGCGGAGACCGTCGAAACCGTGTTCTTGATGCCGAGCGAAGAATATTCCTATTTGTCGTCGACGATCATCAAAGACGTCGCGCGCAACGGCGGAACCTTGACGGAATTCGTCCATCCCGAGGTGGCCCGTCGGCTCCAAGAGAGAATTCGGAGTTTGAAATCATGAGACTCGCAGCCCGTGCCGGAAAGATCGTGCCTTCCCCCACCCTGAGCATCACCGCAACCGCCAAGGCCATGAAGGCCCAAGGTATCGACGTGATCGACTTCGCCTCGGGGGAGCCGGATTTCGACACGCCCCAGCCCATCAAGGACGCGGGCATGGCGGCCATTCAGAGCGGCTTCACGAAATACACGGCCTCAAGCGGCACCGACGAACTGCGCGACGCGGTGATCGACAAACTCCGCGTGGAACAGGGCCTCACGTTCGAACGGAGCCAGATCCTGATTTCGTGCGGCGCCAAACACTCGCTGTACAATCTGTTCGAAGCCACCATCGAGGCGGGGGATGAAGTGATCATCCCGGCGCCGTTCTGGGTATCCTACCAAGATCAAGTGTTGCTGAACGACGGCACCCCCGTGCTGCTGCACACCAGTGAGCGCAACGGGTTTGCCATCGACAAGGCATCGCTCGAGGCGGTGATCACACCGCGCACCAAAGCCATCGTCGTCAACTCCCCCAGCAATCCAACCGGCGCCACCTATGAACGATCGACGCTGGAGGCCATTGCCGACATCGCCTGTCGCCGTGACCTGCTCATCGTCTCCGACGAAATCTACGAGAAAATTCTTTACGACGGCGTACGCCACATCGGCATCGCGACCCTGGGTCCAGAGGTGGCGAAACGCACCGTGATTATTAACGGCGTCTCGAAGTCCTTCGCCATGACCGGATGGCGCATCGGCTATGCCGCGGGCCCAAAGGACATCCTGGCCGCGATGGCGAACATCCAAAGCCAAAGCACCTCGAACCCGACGTCCATTTCACAGAAAGCTGCCGTCGCCGCGCTCAAGCTTGGCGACCAGGTCATCGGCCAGATGGTCGCGGAGTTCGATCGCCGTCGCAAACTGATGATCGAGCGGCTCAACCGCATCGCTGGGGTTTCGTGCCGCATGCCGACGGGCGCGTTTTATGCGTTTCCCAACATCCGGAGTCTGCTGGGAAAACGAGCCGGCGAGACCGTGCTCTCAACCCCCGCCGATCTGGCCCAGTATCTGTTGACCCACGCGAAAATAGCCGTGGTCCCAGGTGAGCCCTTCGGCAGCACGCATCACATCCGGCTGTCTTACGCGACCAGCCAAGAGGCCATTGCGCGTGGGTTGGAACGGATGGACAGCGCCGTGCGCGAACTCCGCTAAGAGTGCTCAAGGACGAGTCGGAGGGAGTAGCCAGCCGAGGCCGTCAGCGACCGCCTCGACGCCCCCTTGGGCACGGGGCCAATGTGGTAGGTTATGCCAACCGCCGGGAGGAACGATAGGTGCCGATCTACGAATATGTCTGCGAAGGCTGCCAAGCCCGCATCGAAGTTAAGCAGAAGATGAGCGACCCGCCATTGACGAAGTGCGACCGTTGCGGCAAGGGTCTGACCAAGGTGATCTCCTCCCCGGCGATCATGTTCAAAGGCAGCGGGTGGTACATCACCGACTACTCGGACAAGATGAAGGCCCCCAAAGAAGCCGAGGGCGCCCCGGCCCAGACCGGCGACAAAAAATCGGATGCAAAACCAGCCGCGAGCACGACTGATCCGTCACCCTCCCCCGCACCCACGCCTTCCACTGCAACGACCTCCTCAAGCAGCTCAGCCGGTTCAGGCGGCGACAAACCGGCTTCTCCCACCAAGCCCTAACCCGCGCCGGTTGTTCAAGAGCACGGGGCAATGAACTCGACGACCTAGCGGATCGTCTTGTAGTACACGCTGTGGTCTTCCGCTTTCTTTTTCGTCGTCGGCCGCGTCGATTTCTTCGCGCCCGTGGCGTGCGTCGTTTTTCCGACGGGTTTTTTCGCCACCGGCTTGAGGAGCGGCTTTGCGGCCGCTTTCACCGGTGCCGCCTTGTGGTCGCGCGAGGCTTTGAGGGCGCGCTCCAGGTCGCCGATGGTCGAGGCCCGTTCCTTGTTCACACGGCTCAGTTGGTCGACCTGGATCTGCAGCTCGTCGCGCGCGCGCGTCAAGGTGACGACCTGCTGTTCCATCCGGGCCCGCTCCGCCGTGATGGTCTGGAGATCGGCCTTCAATTGTTCGATTTGCGTCTGCAGTGCCGGCGGCCAGTAGTCGCACCCGGACAAGGTGATCAGCAACGCCCCCACAACGGCTGGCCAGATCCGATGACGGACCGGGCCCCCTCCTCGTATCACGTGTGACATCGAACCTCCTCTTGCTGCGATGAATGATGACCCACGACACACACCCGCTGATCGAGTGCCGGATCGCTTACCCGCTCAGTTGGTACCCCGCGGGTTGGAGTACAGCCTCGAGCTGTTCCCGCGTAACCAGCCCCGGCCGCAACAATCGCACCGGCGCGCCCGTCGCATCCACGAGCGTAGAGGGCGCGGCACCGCCGGCTGGGCCGGGATTGAGAATAAGATCGAGCTGATCGCCCAAGGCGGCGTCAACCTCGCGAGCCGTGCTGAGCGCAGGCTCGCCGGATCGATTGGCGCTGGTTCCGGTCAAGGGGCCCACGTGGTCGATCACAGTCGTCAGCACCATGTGGTCCGGCAACCGGATCCCGATGGTTCCGGTTCCGCCGGTCAGCGCCGCCGGCAGAGACAACGCCGCCGGACAGACAATGGTCAGGGGACCGGGCCAAAACCGATCCATGAGGAGCGCGGCTGCGGGCGGGACCTCTTGCACGAGATACGGCACCTGCTGTCGTCGGCTGACCAGGACCAAAATGGGTTTCCCGTCCGGTCGGCCCTTGATCGCGCAAAGCCGTTCGACGGCGCGGGCGTCAAACGGCGTGACGCAGAGCGCGTAGGAACTTTCCGTCGGAATCGCCAACAGCCCGCCGCCCCGCATGACACTTGCCAATTCAGCGAGGACAGACGACGTCGGGATGGACAGGCTCGTGAGCACACGGGCCATAATCGAGGGACAGAAACGGTTACGCGTGGGACAGCCGCAGCGCCCGCATCGCAATATCAGTCCGGTAATGGCACCCGTCGAAGTGGATCGCCCGCACCACGTCATATGCGCGATCGCGCGCGTCAGCGATGGACGTGCCGACGCCGGTGATCCCCAACACACGCCCTCCGGCGGTCACGTGCGCGTCCGCGGCACGTCGGGTTCCCGCGTGAAACACCGTGACGGGCCCAGCCCCAGCCTGGACAGGCAGTCCGCGAATGGGCGATCCGCTCGGATACGTCCCAGGATAGCCGGGTGCCGTCATCACCACACACACGGCCGTCTGAGGCAGCCATTCGACGGTGAGTTGGTCCAATCGATGCTCAACTACGGCCTCGATCACGTCAACGAGATCGGTCTTGAGGAGCGGCAGCACCGCTTGCGTTTCCGGGTCTCCCATACGAGCGTTGAATTCCAACACGTACGGCGTGCCGTTGACCACCATCAACCCGGCATAGAGCACACCCTGAAACGGCCGGCCCATTCGCGCCAGCGCATCCACGGCCGGCTGCAACACCGTGCGCCGCACTTGGTCGAGCAGCGCGGCCGTTCCCAACGGCGCCGGGGCATAGGCTCCCATCCCGCCCGTGTTGGGGCCGGTGTCCCCGTCTCCGACCCGCTTATGGTCTTGCGCCGGGACCATCGGCACCACGGTCCGTCCGTCGGTAAACGCCATGACGGTCAGTTCCTCCCCTTCGAGGAACTCTTCGATCAACACCTGTTGCCCCGCAGCACCGAAGACCTTGTTCTCCAGGATGTCCCGTACCGCCTGTTCGGCTTGAGCATCACTGGTCGCCACGATGACCCCTTTTCCTTGGGCCAACCCGTCAGCCTTGATCACAATGGGGGATGGATTGGCCTTCAGGTAGGCTAATGCGGGTTCCAGCTGATCGAAGGACGCCGCCTTGGCCGTCGGGATCTTCTCTCGCCGCAACAACTCTTTCGCAAAAATCTTGCTCGATTCGACTTCCGCCGCGGCTTTGGTCGGACCGAATACCCGCAATCGAGCACGGCGAAACTCATCCACGAGCCCCGCTGCCAATGGGGCCTCGGGTCCCACCACGGTCAGGTCGATCCCCTCCCGCTGGACAAATGCCTGCAGCTCGGCGACCTGATCAGCCGCAATCGGCACGCAGGTGGCCAACGACGCGATCCCCCCGTTTCCGGGGGCACAAAAGAGGTGGGAAACGCGCGGGCTCTGCGCGAGCTTCCACACCATTGCATGTTCACGCCCGCCACCGCCGATAACGAGGATTTTCACGCTAGGGAATTCCCACTGCATTGCTGTTGCAGAACACTGCCATCCTTGACGCCTACCAGGAGGTTGAGGCTGAGACTACGGTTGTGTGGAGCCGCAACGACTCGTCCTTCATTCAACCCGATCGTAGCCCGAGTTTCGACCGAGGCCTAGTGTCTAAAATGCCGCATGCCAGTCAAAATCATTGCCATCCCATGCTCATCCGCCGCCTTGACGACTTCCGCGTCGCGGATCGAGCCACCCGGCTGAATGACACAGGTGATGCCGGCTTGAGCCGCCGCGTCGATGCCGTCGCGGAACGGGAAAAATGCGTCCGAGGCCATGACACAGCCTTTTACCGGCGATTGCGCCTTCATGGCCGCCAATTTGACCGAGTCCACCCGGCTCATTTGCCCGGCACCGATCCCGACGATTTCGCCGGGCTTCCCATAGATGATGGCGTTCGACTTGACGTGTTTGCAGACCACCCAGGTAAAGGCGCAGGCCGCATATTCGTCTCCGGTCGGCTTACGAACGCTCGGGACAGCCAGCGACTTGATATCCGGCAAGGTGCCGAGGTCGCGGTCTTGCACGATCAAGCCCCCCACGAGTTTCTTGAGGTCGTACCCCTCCGGCCCGGCCTTCGTCAGCGGGCCGACCTCCAACAAGCGCAAATCTTTCTTCCGCCGCAACTCCGCCAGCGCATCCTCCGCAAAGCTGGGAGCAATAACCACTTCGACAAACGTGGAGGTGATTTCTTTCGCAGTCGCGAGATCCAGCGGACGATTGAACGCCAACACTCCGCCGAAGGCGGACACCGGATCGGTCGCCCGTGCTTTCACATAGGCCTCGGCCGGGGTCGCGCCCAACGCCACACCGCAGGGATTGTTGTGCTTGATGATGGCGACGGCCGTCTGGTCGAATTCCTTCACCAGCTCCAACGCCGAATTGGCATCCAGGAAGTTATTGTAGGACATCGCCTTGCCGTGCAAGATCTTCCCGCGCGAGACGGCGGGTTCCTTCGAATTGAGTTCGCGATAAAACGCGCCCTGCTGATGCGGGTTTTCCCCGTAGCGCAGAATGTCCGCGCGCTCGAACTGCAACGACAGGATGGCCGGGAACTTCCCCTCGGGACCCGACACCTGCTTTTCCAGATAGCCGGCGATGAGACTGTCGTACCGCGCCGTATGCTGAAACACCTTCATGGCGAGTTCGCGGCGGAGCGCCGGCGCCACGGTCCCCGCTTTGGCCGCATCGAGCACACGCCCATAGTCCTTGGGATCCACGACCACGAGCACGTCCTCATGATTTTTCGCGGCGGAACGAAGCATGGAAGGCCCGCCGATGTCGATATTCTCAATCGCCTCGTCGAAGGGACAGTTCGGTTTGCTGATGGTCGCTTCAAACGGATAGAGGTTGACCACCACGACGTCGATCGGCCCGATATTGTGCTGTTTCATTTGTTCGACGTGGGCCGGCACGCGGCGGCGGCCGAGCAAACCTCCGTGAATCTTCGGATGGAGCGTCTTCACGCGCCCGTCGAGGATTTCCGGGGATCCCGTATAGGCCGCAACCTCCGTGACCTTCACACCTGCATCCCGCAAGGCCTTCGCCGTCCCGCCGGTGGAGAGAATTTCCGCCCCGAGCGCTTCAAGCCCCTTGGCCATGTCCACCACACCGGTTTTATCCGACACACTGATGAGCGCCCGCTGGATGCCGGCCATGTCTCTCTCCTTTGATTGCATGCGATCGGGTGAGCACCATTTGCGACGAACAATGGGCGAAGAATTTCAGCGCGGAGAATATCAGATGCCTTGCGGGCACTTCAAGGCGAGCACGCCCGCCTCGGTGGCCGTGTGACGACAGAGGGAACACAGTGGCACGTCGTGCGCCAACGACCGTATACTGCGCTCTGTATTCAGAGGAGAAGAGGCCCCATGCCAGGCACCATTCTGTTGAGTTGCGAGTCGATCAGCAAACATTACGGGCTCAAGACGCTCTTCGACGATTTGTCGCTGAGCCTCTTCGAAGGGGAACATGTCGGCCTGGTCGGCCCAAACGGATCGGGCAAATCGACGCTCCTCAAAATCTTGGCCGGTCTCGAACCCCCCGACAGCGGGACGCGGACCCTTCGCCGCCAGATCCGGATCGGTTACGTCCCGCAACTGCCGACCTTCCCCGAGGGGCACTCCGTCGAAGAGGCCCTCACGGCGGGCTTGCGCGCCGAAGGACTCGACCCACATGAGCAGGGCGGTCGCTTGGCCCGCGCTCTGAGCATCGGCCAGTTTCCCGACGTCGAGCAGCCGGTGAGCACGCTGTCCGGGGGCTGGTGCAAGCGCCTGGCCATTACCCAGGCCTGCCTTCTGGAACCGGACATCCTGCTCATGGACGAACCGACCAACCACCTGGATGTCGAGGGCATTCTGTGGCTGGAATCCTTGCTCACCGCGCAGGCCAAGGCGTTCCTCGTCGTGAGCCACGATCGCCGGTTCCTCGAATCCGTCGCCTCGCGGATGATTGAACTCGATTGCCGATACGCCTCGGGATTTTTCGAGGTGCAGGGGACCTATAGCACGTTCTTGGAGCAGCGCGACGCGTTACACCAGACGCAAGCGGACTACCAATCGTCCCTCGCCAATCGGGTTCGCCGTGAGGTGGAATGGCTCCGGCGCGGGCCCAAGGCTCGCACCACCAAGGCCAAGGCGCGGATTCAGAGCGCACAATCCCTGATCCAAGAATTGGGTGAGATCGAAGCACGGGCCACAACATCGCGCTCACAGATCGATTTCACTGCGTCCGGACGTCAATCCAAACAACTGCTCGTGGGAGAGGGGTTGGGAATGACCCGCCAAGGGCGCACTTTATTCCGTGACCTGGATCTTCATCTCGGCCCGGGACAGCGTGTAGGCCTGTTGGGGCCGAATGGGAGCGGAAAAACCACCCTGTTGCGCCTCCTCGCCGGGACGATCGAGCCGGACACAGGAACGCTCACCAGGGCGGACCGGCTGCGCATTGTGTTTTTCGAGCAACATCGAGAGTCGCTCGATCAGTCCCTCTCCCTACGCCGCGCCCTCGCCCCAGCGGGCGACGCGGTCGTCTTTCAAGACCGTACCGGGCAGGACCGCTCCGTGCACATCGTCGCGTGGGCCAAACGGTTTCTGTTCCGGCCCGAGCAGCTCGACCTGCCGGTCTCCCGCTTGTCCGGCGGCGAGCAAGCCCGTCTCCTCATGGCGCGCCTCATGCTGGAGCCGGCCGATCTCTTGATCCTGGACGAACCAACTAACGACCTGGATATTCCCACGCTGGACGTCCTGGCGGAGAGCCTGCTGGAGTTTTCCGGAGCCCTCGTCTTGGTCACCCACGACCGTTGGCTGTTGGACCGCGTCTCTACGGTGTTGCTGGCCTTGGACGGAGACGGACGGGCCGAATGGTTCGCAGACGTGGCCCAATGGGAAGCCGCACACGCGAAACGGACCGCGCAGGAGATCGCGGCTCGAAAGAGCGAGGCACGGGAGCGGGGCATCGCGACGGTCGAGGAGCGGCCCAAACCACGGACCAAAAAGCTCAACTACCGGGAGCAGCAGGAGTGGGACAGGATCGAACTGCAGATCCTAGATGCCGAGGCGCGACTAGCCTCCTGTAGAGCCGCGGCGAACGATCCGGCGGTGGCGTCGGATGCAGGGGAATTGTCCGCACGCTGCGAGGTGCTCGAGGCTGCGGAAGCCGAAGTTGGACAGTTGTATGCCCGCTGGGCCGAGTTGGACCAGAAACAGACTTCCCAAGGATAGCCACTTTCCTGATTCCATCCCTCTTCTCCCTCCTCCCTTCTTCCTTCTTCCTTCCTTCTTCCTCCTTCATATGGCCCAGCTGGCGCTGCTTGCCCCCTCGTCAGCCGCCAGGAGGACATACCGCCACAGCTTACGACCGATGTGATGGTCACTACCTTACGATAGATTCGCGTGTGGCGGCTTCAGAGACGGACGCCGGAGCGGCACCCGTCGGTCATGACGCGCCGACGACCGCTAGGCAAGCCTGGGTATAGTCGTCTTCCGCGCGGCGGCAGACGGCTTGGCGCTGCCCGACGTCGGCAGACAAATTCAGCATGACCTCTCCCACCGCGACGTAGCAGCCCTGCTTGTAGGCCCCGTCGACTGCGCGGCACAGCGCCAACCCCGGCTCGGGGTCCGCCACCGTCAGCATGAAGTCCTTCACGGCCCCGATCACGCATTGTTGCACTTGAGTCCCCTGTCCTAACGCGCAGAGTTCCTTGACACGGTCTGCGTTTCGGAGCGTGAACCCGCTGATGTCGCGCCCCAGACTGCGCGCACAGGTCACCTGATATTGCGTCGGTGCCCGATGGCAGTAACCAAACGCCTGCGCGAAGTCATAACCGACAAGGGTCAGGACCGCCGAGGTTTGCATCAGGTAGCAGGCCTGGAGATACTTTTCGTGCAGCACTGAACAGGGATACAGCGGATCCTCTGGGTTCAAGAAGCTTCCACTCTGTCTATGATCGTGCTGGTGCGCGGCCGTCGACCGTTGGGATTCCTGAAACGCAACGATGTTCTCCATGAAGACGCCGCCGTAGCAGGACTCTCGGTCCCATGAAGCGGTCAAGACGTCGCAGTAGGCGAGGGATTTGAGCAGATCGTAGCGGAACTGCATGGTCATGCCGTGCCCCAGTCCATGGAGGCAGTTGTAGCGCTGGAACGAGTAGGCTGGGGCGGTGTCCGTCGTCGGGCACAGGCCGCGCACGTGGGTCGCTTCAATCTTGGGGAGGCTGCTCAGGTAGGCTTGCAGCACACCATGATAACAGCCAGACCAAAACTGCGCCGTACAGTGCGCCATGGCGCCCGAGGCATCGCCGTAATGCACGAACGACCGCTTCCCGATGTGATGGACGAGCGGATGGGCCTCTGACAAGGCGAGCGGGTCCTCCTGGGTCAGCCGCTCCAACGCCGCCAGGGCGCGCTCCGTGCCCTCGGTTTTGATAATCGCCTCGAGCCCTGCTTCGTAACAATGCAGCACGTGCTGACTTGCCTGTTGCCGGCAGGCCGCAAGATCACCGGCGGGCTCGGCATGGGCCAGCGCGCTCCGCAAAAGGACGACCACCACCACAAGCATCAGGCGAAAAGACCAGGCCACGTGACCACTCCTTCCTTCGGCGTGCTCATACCTCGGGACTGCCGGCCCCACGTGCTCTCTCTATACGGGCTTGCGCCCACAAAGGTCAAAGGGGGATCACGCCCCTTGCCCGGCGCGACGAGGCCATGGCACCATGACAGGAAATCATCCGCGGGTCGAGATCACTCGATCGAGGCACCTCTCCATGACCATCCCCTCCGCTGACCGTGCGTTTGGCTCCATGCCGGCGTCGGCGCTACTTCCGGTCAGCCATTCGATTCTCGAACGCCCCTCCATGCAATTTCGCCCCTTTGGGGTGGACGATCAGGGGAGACCCATTCGCGACGTGAGCGGCGTGCTCGTCGCCGCGAACCTCCTCTATCTCGAAGAGTGGGTCTCCCAGGGTAAGCATTCCGACCGCGCCTCGGCCATCGGCGAGCAGCTCTGCCATTTGCTCAACGAGCGGATTCCTGACCCCGTCTATCACGTCACCCCCGCATTTCTGAAAAACTCCTGGCACAGTTACTCGTATGAGTTCGTCTGTTATCTGCGGGAATTTTGCCAACAGCTTTCCGGTGATCCCAACTTTCACTACAACGTACCCCGCGCCAAGATGTTCCCACAGGCGATTCAAGTCTTGGGACGCCCGTTCACCCTCGCGCAGATCTATAAGATGTGGCCGCATTTCGGGCAGAAATACACCAAGGGCTGCCTCATCTTCGGCGTGGGGCGCGTCACCGGGCGCTCGGCCGTCTTGCGATCCAAGTTCACTGACCATGCCTACGCGCAGTTTGGCCCCTACCGGAAGCGTTGTGCGGAGATGGTCTGCCAAGTCTCCAAAGGCGGCCTGGCCGCAATCCCGGAGAAAGCCCGCAGCCTCCCCTGTGCCCGCGTGAAAGAGACGCAATGCATCGTCAACGGCGACGAGTGGTGCGAGTGGGAGTTTCTCTGGGAGCCGGAAGCCGACCGCACGGCCTCCTGGTGGATCTGGGGCATGGTAACCGTCGCGGCTGCCTGGGCATTCGTATCCTGGCGCATCCCCTCCCTGACGGCCTGGGAAGCCTTGCTCGTGGTGGGACTCCCCACCGTGGTGGCCTGGTTCGCGGCCTTCGCCTACACCCGGCGACAGCTGAAGCCGCTGCGGGACCTGGTGAACGAACAGGAACAGACGGTCGAAGCCCGCCACGAGGAACTGCGCGAAGCCCACTTAGAACACGAACACACCACCGTGGAACTGCGCCGATCCGTCCACGAACTGACCACACTCCAGCAAGCCAGCCTCATGTTCAGCTCCACCCATCAACTCGACGAACTCGTGGACCGGATTCTGGACACGATCGTGCACGAGCTGCGCTACGACCGCGCCATGATTTCGTTTTTCGACCCGACCAGACGGGTCCTCCATCGGTCGCACCTATTGGGCGTCTCCCGGGAGGTCGAGACCTACGCGCAGACGCACGAGATCCCCGTCACCGATCCACGGACCATCGCCGGGCGCACGATCTTGCGAGGCGAGGCGGTCTTCGCACCGACCCTCGAGGAACAGTGGGAGCTCCTCCATCCGATCGAACGGGAACTCACGCGCCGATCGGATACAGCCGCCCTGATCTCGGTGCCGCTCAAAGCGCAGGACACCGTCTTGGGCTGCCTGACAGTCGGTCGCTCGCAAGCCGGTTCCCTGACCGACGCCGACCGGAATCTGATGATCACCATGGCCAACCAGGTCGCCATCGCCGTGGCGAACGTCCAGGCCTATGGCCAAATCGAGGCGCTGAATTTTGGGCTGGAGGCACGGGTCCAGGAGCGCACGGCGGCCTTGGAGGCGGCCAATGAGAAACTGCAGGAGATGGATCGGCTGAAATCGCAGTTTCTGGCGCACGTGTCCCACGAGTTGCGGACCCCGCTGACCAGCATTACCGGGTTTGCGGAGAACATGTTGGAAGGGCTGGCCGGCCCGATCACCGAGCGGCAAACGCAATACTTGGCGAAGATCAAGACCAACGGGACGCGCCTCGCGCGCATGATCACCCACATGCTCGATCGTTCTCGCATCGAGGCGGGGAAAATCGAGTTGTCGTTGAGCGAGGTCTCGCTGGTCGAGTTGGCACGCGAGGTGGTGGGACAGATCCAGCCGCTCGCCGCCGCCAAGCAGCAGCACGTGCAGATGGTCGATGATGGCGACCCCATCGTGGTGCGCGCCGATGCCGATCGTCTGAGCCAAGTCCTGACGAACTTGTTGGACAATGCGGTCAAATACACGCCGGACGGCGGCCTTGTGTCCATGGATGTTCGGCGCCAGAACGATCGTTGGGCGGCCGTGACCGTAACCAACACCGGCCCCGGCATCCCACAGGACGCATTGCCTCGTCTGTTCGATCCATTTTTCCGTGTGAGCCAGCACGAGCGCAGCCGCGTCAAGGGGCTGGGGTTGGGCCTCTCAATCGCCAGGGAGCTGGTGGAGCTCCATGGCGGGACGATTTCGGCCTCGAGCGAGGACGGTCGCACGCAATTTCGCTTTACCGTCCCTCTGGAGAGAATCTCGACGCCGCCCACTTGGTCGGCGGCCCCAGGCCTGGTTCGCATTCTGGTCGTCGACGACGACCCGGACATCGTGCAACTGCTCAAGGATCGGCTGGAGGCGGACGGCTATGCGGTGCTGGTGGCGACGGACGGGCAGCAAGCGCTCGACGCCCTGCGTGAGACACACGTCGACGGGATGATCCTCGACATCGGCATGCCCGTGCTCAACGGCCTGGAGGTCTTAGCCCACATCCGCCAGAACCGGCTCCAGATTCCCGTCATTATGGTCACCGCCGTGGAAGCACGCGAGCGCGCGTTGTTGGCGATGGAAACCGGCGCCCAGGCCTACCTGCTCAAACCATTCGACGGCCAGCAGCTGCGTCAGGTCGTCAAGCAATGGTTTCATCCGGAGACGGCGCGTTCATGACGGAGATGCCACAGACGGACCGGATGGTCGGCAACCTTGTGCTGAACGCGCGGAGCCCAATCGATCCAACGCCATCAGCACCTTGTCGCCATGGTACCGCGACGTGAGACCGGAGACGGCTGGTGTCAGCAACACCGCGACGTTCCCCTGCTGCGACGACTGTGGATCGAAGAACTGGCCGACTTCCTTGACCTGTTCATCCGTGATTGAGACCCCCTGCGAGCGCGCATAGACCACGATCGCCAAGCGTACCGTTTCGTTGTGCAGCAGCCGTGTCATGGTGTTCGAAACCTGCGGCCCTCCCACCTCGCCGGTCAGCACACGCAGCGTATCCTGGAAGAGTTGACGGTCCCGCACTTTACCCGTCGTCAATAGACTCTTCGCCGCCATCGGAAACTCCGTCCAGGTACACCCCGCCTTACGCAGCCCTTCGAGACAGAGCCATTCGCGCGACAGAGCCCCGGGGCCATCCTGGAGTATTGCCCGGAGCAGTGCGCCGCCGTCCATATCCTGAATGGCAAAGCCCGCGTCGATCGCCGTGGCCACGAACTCACGAAGATCGCCGGCGAACCGACCGGATTCCAGGAGCGCCCCTGCCTGCTCCACTTCCTTTTTTGACACCGCCAGCACCTGGACTCCCGGCACGCGAACCGGCATACGTTCGCCAGCCTTCAGGAGCTCTTGCTCCACGTCCTGACGGCTCAGGCTCTCCCCCAGCGTGACTCCCTGTCGTTGTGCAGCGGGAGTGCCCGCCGCCAACAACGCCACGAGGCCCGGGGTATGAAGCTGGCGAATGCGAGCGACGAAGGCTCCCGCTTCCGGCTCCGTCGAGGCGGCACCAGAGCGAGAACTCACGTCCCGCTGCAACCGCGCGGACAGCGTCGGTAACTCACGCTCAAGGAGCGAATCTGCAACGCAGGGCGTCTCGACGGACGTGGTCTGTTGATGGCAGTTTGCAAGCAGCAGCCCAAGGAGTAAGGCGGGCCATCGTTGAACATGCCGGTCGGCCATCGCACCACATTCTACGCCGGCCGCAGCCGTTCGGGTAGATCCCTGGAGGCGTGACGAATGGTATGGACCTTTTAGGAAGACGGCCTGAACAGGACAGTGCTGTCATCCATCGCCTACATGCCATCGCCGATTCCCCGACGCAACGTCAAGCAGGCACCCGTGGCGGATGCATCCATCAGTAGTTCGTGTCACCTACCACACTCTACCTATGACGAAGCCGCCAACCACTTGACGAAACCAGGCCCCTTGGATAGGGTTACAAGATACACGTGGATCGAGCCAAGAGGCCCGCCTCGGGGCGGCGCACGGACCGATGTCCGCTCCTTCCACCGTGCAACACGACAGGAGGCCACGGAAGGCCCATGCTTGATAATCGACTGTCGCGGCGATTTGCGGTGTCCTGCCGAGGATTGTTTTATGGCCCGGACGATTTCGAAGGCGAAGGCATCACCAACAACCTCTCGGTGGGCGGCTGCTGCGTCGAGTCCGGGTACCCCGTCGAGGTGGGCATGGAGCTACGGCTTGCCCTCTCGATCGGGGATTTCGGATGGCCCCTCTCGGTGGATGGAGCGGTCGTCCGCTGGAAACGCGAGCGGCTCTTCGGCGTCGAGTTTTGTCGGGTCCGTCCACCGCAACAGCAGCGCCTGAGGAGCTTTCTTCACGGCCTGCTCAAAGCCGGCCACCAGCCGCTCCCCGAATCCCCACACACCGAATCCTCGCTCCCCAAACCCTCCCACGGCGTCTCCTAATAGCTCCTCAGCACCTTAATTCCAGGCGGATGAGTGTCCGATTAGACCTGAACGCCTCAAAGGAGTATCATAGAGCACGCCGTTGGCTATCATGATCCGACCGGAGAGTCGATCATGCGATTTGCTCCCATCCCCGTTCTGCCCCCAGCGATCATTCTCCTGCGCTTCCCCAACAGCATTCCACCCCACGACCTCGCGGTGAGGTCAACCACCCCAGGGAGGTACCGGCATGTCCATCGCGCGTACACTCAAAACGTATCTCGATCGTGAGCGGATTCGTTACGACGTGCTGCCGCACCCGGAGGCTTTTCGCGCGACCTCCATTGCGCAGATGTTGCACGCTCCGGAACGGGAGATGGCCAAGGTCATTATCGTCAAAGTCGATGATCGCTACGTCATGACCGTGCTGCCCGCCAGCTGGAATGTCGACCTCCGTCGACTCCGGGAGGTCTTTGGGACGCGTCACGTCCGCCTGGCCACCGAAACCGAACTGAACGAGCTGTTCCCCGATTGCGAGCTGGGCGCCATGCCGCCGTTCGGTGTCCTCTATGGAATTCCGGTCTATGTGGATCGGACCCTGACTGAAGACGAGTACATCGTCTTCGAAGGCGGGACCCATTCGGAAGCGGTCCGCATGCGGTACGCGGATTTTTCTGCGTTCGGCTACCCGGTCGTCGCGGACTTTCACGGCTCCCGGTCGGACGTGTGGTAACCGATGAGGCCCCAACTACTCACCCCGGTGGCCCTCCCGAGCCAGACCGGTGCCGCTCGCGTGCTCGTCGCTATCGACGACTCGACACACGCCAATCGGGCGCTGCGCTACGTGGGAACGCTCCTCCGCGCCGTGCCCGACTCGCACATCACCTTGTTTCATGTCCTGAAACCGATGCCGCGCGAACTCCTGGAGCATGGCGGTTCAGAAGATCCCATGGTGGAGGTCCGCCTCAGCCAGGAGTTGCATCAGGATCAGGACAACTGGGTCAGAGAAGAAACCGAAGCCGAGCAGCCGATTCTGGCCAACGCGCTCGAGTTGCTACGAAAGACCGGTTTTCCGTTGAATCGCGTGTCGCTCAGGTTTGGGCACGATGACGATATCGCGCAGGAGATCCTCAACGAGGCACGGCGGGGACGCTGCGGAACGATCCTGGTAAGCCGTCAGGCCTCGAACGGGGTCAAGCGAGTGCGCGGCGGAGGCACGATCGATCACCTCGTGCGGAATGCGGCGGGTTTCGCGCTCTGGATTGTGGATTGAGGGCGGCCATCACGCGCTGATCTTTCGCTAAGGCGTGGGCCCAAAAGGGAGAAACGCGCCAGCCTTTAGCGAAGTCGGCGGCGGCCCTCATCACCCGCACTCGCGCAACCCGCCCACGAAATGAAGGAAGCACGCCCACGCTGGTCCTGTGCTCCCGGAGGCCGCACACAAGGTCGATCAGACCCTTGAATTAGGGGCGGTGCTCCCTCGACGGCCGCACATGGACCAGCATGGGCATCCTCCCACATTGGAGCAACAGCAGCGCGCACGGGGTCGGGATAGCGGAATGATCGCGCACCTATGGGATCAGCCCCGTCGCTCCGGAAGAAAAAGGAAGTGGGCGGGGACACACCGCTGACAAGCGTGTCCCCGCTCGAAAACAGTTTGGAGCGGGGCTTGAGCCCTTGCTTCTGCGTCTCAGCAACTTTCCATAGGGGTGGACGTGCGCGGTTCAGGTGTACCGCCGACTGCGCCTCAGTTATTGCAGGACGTCCGGCGGGGTCTTGAGCAGTTTGGCAAACCGCGTCTTGTCGATGGCCTTTTCGTAGGCCTCCTCCGGTGCAATCCACTTCTTATTGAGCAGGTCCTGAATCGCATCATCGAGGGTCTGCATCCCGACGTTCTTGCCCGTTTGCATCGCCGAAACGATCTGAAAGGTCTTGGCGTCGCGAATCAGATTGCTCACCGCAGGGGTACAGACCAGAATCTCCAAGGCGGCACAGCGCCCTTTTTGATCGATCCGCTTGAAGAGGTTCTGCGCCACGACCACCTTGAGGGCCGTGGACAGTGTATTCCTGATCTGCGCCTGTTCAGCCGCCGGAAAGACCTCGATGATACGGTCGACCGTCTTGGCCGCATTCTCCGTATGCAACGTGCCGAATACCAAATGCCCCGTCGCCGCCGCCTCCACGGCCAAGGCAATCGTTTCCTGGTCTCGCATTTCCCCCACAAGGATGATGTCCGGATCCTCGCGCAAGGCGCCCCGTAATGCGGACGCGAAGGTCATCGTGTGGAGGCCGACTTCGCGATGATTGACGATGCAGCTCTGACTCTGATGGACGAACTCAACCGGGTCTTCGATCGTGAGAATGTGATCCTTGCGATTGCGGTTGGCGTAGTCCACCATGGCCGCCAGTGTGGTGGACTTTCCGCTGCCGGTCGGGCCGGTCACCAACACCAATCCCTTCCTCAGCATGGCGGCGCGGGTCAGGACCGGCGGGAGTCCTAAGGCTTCCGCCGTGAGCACGTTGCTGGGAATGCGGCGAAACACGGCCGCAATCCCATGTTTGTGGTTGAAGAAATTGGCCCGGAATCGAGCCACTCCCGGCAACTCGTACCCGAAATCCACGTCCCCGGTCGATTCGAACTGATCCTTCTTCGAGCTGGGCGCAATCTCGTACAACATTTCATGCAGAGCCTGATTTTCGAGCGCCCCATATCCGGGATGACGCTCTAATTCGCCACTGAGCCGGAACGCGGGCGGTTGCCCGGCGACCAAATGCAGATCCGATGCCCCTTGCTCGACCATTTCCTGAAACAGCGCGTCAATTTTCGCCATCGTTACGAGTCCTCTTTGTTTAATTCTCGCAAATGCTCAATGGATTATACGCATCGTCCGGATAGTCACAAGGAAATCCCGGTTTGACGTCGGCGATCCGATGCAGGCCCCGCCAGCGAGAGCCAGGATCGAAGGGATCTATGGCCAGAGTATACGCGGAGAGGGACCACGCACCTAGGACAATTGTGCCTTCATCACAGGCAGACGCCTACCCGACGTCATTGCAAGACAGGCGTGAAGATCGGCAAGCAGTTCCGCGCGCGTGCCAGGTGCATCGTGCTGCATCGTAGCATGACGGCAACAACTCAGAGGTCCGATCCGATCAATTCACTCCACTGCGCATCCAGAATGCCGCGAGCCGGCGCGCATGCTCGCCATGCACCGCCGCCCTGTCGGGATGTTAGCCATCGAAGAGGACCCCTTCCTCCTCAAGGGCTGGCGCGCCGAGCGCGAATCAGCTCGGAGACGGGAAATCCCAGCTCTTTCGCACGGGCGACAAAGTCGATGTAGGTGGGCTCGTCCAGACGAGGCGATCGCGCCATGATCCACAGATATTTTCGATTAGGCGTGCCCACCATCGCAGCTCGGTAGGCCGGGTCAAGCGCGAGAATCCAGTAATTGCCTTCACCTGAGGAACCCACCAGCCGGCTCGCCCAGTTGTCCAAGGTTACGGACAGTCGCGCATTCGTGCTGGTGTCGATGACCATTGCGGTGCCGTCAACCTGTGCGACGGCGCCCGAATCGGTCACGCATTCGTTGCGCACCCGGAGGCGGCCATCATCCTGGAGAGTATAGATCGCCTTTGAGTCGACACAGTGGCGCTGAAACCACATCGGCAGGCGGGCAATCTCATACCAGGTCCCCGCATACCGCCCGAGGTCAACCGACTGCACGGTCGTCAGCGGATTCTTTGAATCGATGCCCGCGCATCCGCCGAGAGCCAGACTAGCGATACCGAGCACGACCAGATGCTTGAGGAGTGGCAACACGAGGCTCCTATGCCTTTCCCACTACGTGACACAATCACAGCGTACGGCGGGGCGGTTCAATGAGTCAATGATTCAGCCGCGAGAAGGTCCCGTGAGAAAGGTGCCTGCAAGAGAACGCTCTGACGTCCGGCTGCCACGGCCGCCTCGTGGTGGTTCCTGTGTATAATGCCCTGTGGAGGAAGTCACTGTACCAACCCACCGGCCGCGTCGTCGATCCCGAGCCGGCTTCTCTCTCAGGTTCGCCATCGCGATGGCCCTGCTGTGTTTCCTGAGTGCACCGCCCGGCGCGCACGCCGACCCACTCGATCGTCACTTTTCGCTCGAATTCGAAACAGGCGCCGTGTGGCAATCGCGCAATGAGATTCAGATTCCGGACAGCAGCGCAGGCACCCGATTTGACCTAGCCGCCCTCCAGGGCAGCGGCCCAATGGCGCAACGCCGGATCGAAGCCACGTGGAACCCTGCCCGCCGCCATTCGCTCCGCTTCGTGTACGCGCCGCTCCGCTTTTCCGGAACGGGGAGCTTTGGCTCGCCGGTCCTGTTCGCCAACGGCACCTTTACGCCGGCTGTGCCCGTCGATTCCGACTACAAGTTCGATTCGTATCGGCTGACCTACCGGTATCTGCTGTATGAATCCGATCGCCTGCGTTGGCGCGTCGGGGCGACAGCCTTTCTTCGAGACGCCCGGGTCGAGCTGCGCCAGCAGGGAACGACGGCCTCCGATAGCAATGTGGGATTCGTCCCCTTGTTGAGCACCAGTCTCACCTACGACCTGGCACCTGGGTGGACCGCCCTGCTGGATTTCGACGGACTGGTCGCGCCCAAGGGACGGGCCATCGATGTGGCGGCGAAAATCCGTTATGACGTGACCGACACCTGGTACGTGACAGCTGGCTATCGGGTCTTTGAAGGCGGGGTGGACAACGAACGATTTGCGTTCGGCTGGTACAACTTCGCCGTGGTGTCAATCGGCGCCCGCTTCTAGTTTCGTGCACATACAACGCCGCTCCATCCGCTCCCAACACCAATGACCCACAGATTCAGCCGTACGCGACGCTCGAAAAGAAATCTGGACCAAGTTCCCCAAAGGCCAGTAAACTTGAACTCCCCTTCTGGCTTGGCAGCTTCCAATCCGTGCACCCCATGCATGATATTCTTGTAATCGTTATAGATCAGTGCCAGCGAGAGCACGAAGCCACAGAGTTCTTGCGGAACATCCTGATCCCCCTGAAATGCACGAGGATCGAATATCTCCAGAGGAGCTAGGTCCTTGCATTGATTGCAAACGTGTCCATGTGTTGTCCTTCTGGAGCTGGCCTCGAACAAATCTGGCGAAGTCGTCAACAGCACCACACGCAGCAGGGACAGGGTTTGACCGTTGAAGCGATCTGCTGAACGCCTTTCTAACGCCCATGCAATAGTCCCAACGAACCTGCTCGCCGACGCTCCTCCCCGCCGGAGACGAGGTTGAACGCGGGAAAGTGGTGAGTCCTGCCAGAGGCATCGCGCTGAAGGCGGGCCCTGCACCCACCGAGTGGATACGGCCTGCGACAGCGAACGGCGAGAACTGTTCGACGTTTCGTTGAGCGCAGATCCAATGCTCCTTCCACAATGCGGGTTAAAACCCCACTGAGACTCCGACCGTGCCCAAGAGGGCCGCGCGATCTGCCGGCCCATCGAATTCGGTCCCGAGGCCAGCATCCAGCACGATGCGCGACGTCCATTGATGACGCAGGCCGAGTTCGATCCCGGTGTTATTTCGTTGCCCACGCAGATCGGACTGGCGGCTGTACACACTCGCGATCACCGTATCCACAAATCGCAGCGGATAGCCCAACGGATAACTGACTGCCGCGACGGCACGATAGGCGCCGGCGCGTTCCTGGCCCTGCGGGGCTCCCAGCACCGTGTACCCAACGTTGAGATGCGTGCGCAGCCTCCCGAACGAGCGGGTCATGATGCCGGTCACTTGTGTATCGACAGCCCGCGAATTCACGCCGGTCGGGAAATCCGCCTCCACCCGCACAGCGAGGGCCGGCAGCGTGATCGTCTCGGTGTTGAAGTTGTACAGCACCCCTAGGTGCAGGTCCCCGGACTTATTGGCGCCGACCACCGTCGTCGGGTCCGTAAAGAGGTCTCCCTGGATCTCGATCTGCGTATTGTCAAAGGCGCCGTAGATGATTTGCGGCTGCACCACCACACGCGTGCGGCCTGCCCGGCGATCGTTGAACCGCACCCCGCCCTCCAGTCCGATCTCGCCTTTGGCGATCGCATACGCGTCTTCCATCCCGATCGGCCGATTGGGATCGAGATTGTCGTGATCCAGCGCCCACCCCACGGCCGGCCATAGGCAGAGCACCCCCGCCAACCATGCCCGCATCAGTTGCTTGCGCCGTCTCAATGCCGATGCTCCCTCTCCCGTTGGCCCTCCACAACCATGGGATTGCGCGCGTCAGCCTTCGCCAAATAGTAGGAATCGAGGACGCGATAGATCTCTGCGCGCTTGGCCTCCCACGTGGCGAGGGTCCCGCTCGCCAGGATGTCGCTGATGTTGTCATGCAGCATGTGGAGATTGTCGAAGATGTTGGCGATCTCCGGATACCTCGCCGCAAACCCCGGACTCAGCTCCGCCGTCAACGGCATGAACGTCCACTCAACTGGAGGCGTTTCCAAATAGCTGCGGTAGGTCGTCAGAATCGGCCGAACGGCCCGCTTTTTCTCTGCGAGGTCGCGCGCCGCCTGGAGCGAATCGTACACGGCCACCTGCAGGTAGTGATAGGACCAGATCGTCGCGTTGAAGAGCGGGAACCGCGTGCGAAAGGTCTTGGAATATGGAAACTGATCGAGGCGACGGTGGTCGAGCCGCTTGGCCGTTAGGGCATAGGCGCTGTCCCGATAGTACTCCAACACCCGGCGGAGCGCTCGATCCTTGTCGGGCTCATCGGACACCATGATGTCGTAGGTCGCGCGGTGGAGCGCATGCGCCTCATCGAACGTATTCTGCGCCCGCCAGGCGAGCTTCATATACGTCGGGGCGATCGCTTCTTCGTTGGGATTCAACCTCGGTTGTGTCGCGATGAACGCGAGGGTTTCCTTACGGGCCCGATCGTCGATCTCTCGTACATCTCTACCCCCGGTCAGCAACAAGTTCTCGTAGAGATGCGAATGGCCGAAATCCACGCCATTGAACTCGCTGTCGAGTTCAGCCAGGTCCTCACGGAGGGCAAAATTCCAGAGCGCCCGGTAATAAAACCGCTTGTCGCGCGGCTCGAAGTGACTGCAGGCCGCCGTCACGGCGAACATCAGGGCGAGACCGATCATCCAAATCGTTCGCGAGTCGCTCTGTCCGCTCAGCATCCGCACGATCCTCTCTGTCTCATCCCGACGAGCCACAAGGCATCGCCCACACGAGGGCAACCCGTTCGAGTCTTCTCGTCGAGCCTCCTCGCCGGAGAAGCCAACGTCACGACCGGCCGTCTCACGATGCAGAGATTGTATCGACAAACACCAGTCTAATGCTCCTACCAAGCTTGCTCGTCTCCCCTCCCTCCCCGTCGGAGACGAGGGGGCACGGGGGGGGAAGTGGCGAGTCCTGCCAGCGACATCGCGCGAAGACCGGGCCCCCGCACTTGCCGAGTCACTGCGGTCCGCAACAGCGGGCGGCGAGGACTGTTTGAAGTTTCATTGAGCGGAGCTCCAATGAAACGAGTTCCACAGCCGAGCAGGCACGAGGCGTAGTGCGGTCGGTCGGAAGCGCGGGAGCAAGCAGGGCTCACCATTTTCCTCTACAATTTTCCACTCGCTTGAATTCATTTCGTCCCTACTCAAATGCTCCCTCCAAGCTTGCTCGCCTCCCCCTTCCCCGCCGGAGACGAGGCTGTTATTCTTTTCCCGAGGTGCGCCCGTGTCAGGCTTATTGCGGCCGTCGAGCGAGCACATTCCGATCGTGCGGGCTCCGGGAGCAGGAGACTGGCACGGGCGTACCTCGTCCGAATTCTCCTCAGCATTTCCACTCGTTTGACTTCATTTCTTCGTCCTCCTACAATCCGACTCACTTCTTCGCCATGCCTTCTCAATTCGTCCATCTTCACCTGCACACCCAGTACAGCCTCCTCGACGGCGCCAACCAAATCGATCCGTTGATGAAACAAGTCAAAGCCTTCGGCCAGCCGGCCGTGGCGATGACCGATCACGGGAACATGTTCGGGGCGGTCGAGTTCTACCGGAAGGCAAAGGAATACGGCCTCAAACCGATTATTGGCTGCGAAGCCTACATGGCGCCGGGAAGCCGCTTGGCCAAGGACAGCGGCCTCGCACACAACGACTATTACCATCTGATTCTGCTCGCCCGGAACCTCACCGGCTACCAGAACCTCATCAAGCTGGTCAGTAAAGCTTATCTTGAAGGATTTTATTATAAGCCTCGGATGGACAAGGAGATCTTGCAGCAGCACTCGGAAGGCTTGATCGCCCTCTCCGGCTGTTTAAGCGGTGAGGTCGCCTACCTGATCGGCCAGCACGACCTCGAAGGCGCCACGCAGGTGGCCGGCGAATACCGCGAGATCTTCGGCAAGGAGCACTACTACCTGGAACTCCAGGCCAATGGTCTGGAGCACCAGAAGATCGCGAACAAGGGCCTGCTCGACATCCACAAGAAGCTCGACATCCCCCTCGCGGGGACGAACGATTGTCACTACCTCAAGAAGGAAGACTCACGCCCGCACGACATGATGCTCTGCCTCCAGACCGGCAAGACCGTCAACGATCCGAATCGCATGAAGTTCGATACGGATCAGCTCTACGTGAAGTCGACCGACGAGGTGCAAGAGGAGTTCAAGGAACTGCCGGCGGCGGTGAGCAACACCGTGCGGATCGCCGAGCAAGTTGAGCTGGAACTGACGCTCAACAAGACGTTCTTGCCGCAATACAAGGTGCCCGAAGGTTTCACTCGCGAGAAGTATCTAGAGCACTTGGCCAATCAAGGTATGGCCGCGCGCTTGAAAGACCGGGCCAGTCCGATTCAAGCCCTGCAATACTTCGTGCGCCTCCAGGAAGAGTTGGCCATCATCTGCTCGATGGGCTTTGCGGGCTACTTCCTGATCGTATGGGACATCATCGCGTTCGCCCGTTCCCGCGGCATTCCCGTGGGTCCCGGCCGCGGCTCGGCCGCCGGCAGTCTCGTGGCCTACGCGCTGAGGATTACCGACCTCGATCCGCTTGTGTACGGCCTGCTCTTCGAGCGTTTCTTAAACCCGGAACGCGTCTCCCTCCCTGATATCGACATGGACTTCTGCATGGACCGCCGCGGGGAGGTCATCAACTACGTCGTCGAGAAGTACGGCTCCGACCACGTGGCGCAAATCATCACGTTCGGGACGCTCGGGGCCAAAGCCGCCATCCGCGACGTCGGGCGCGTGCTCGAGATCCCCTACGCCGAAGTCGACAAGGTCGCGAAGCTCGTCCCCAACCAGCTCAACATCACCTTGCAGCAGGCCCTCGATCAGGAGCCCAAGCTCAAGGAGTTGGTCGAGACCGAGCCCAAATACAAAGAATTGATGGGTATCGCCCAGTCATTGGAAGGCTTGGCCCGGCATGCGTCCACCCATGCGGCCGGCGTCGTCATCTCTGACGAGCCGCTCACCAACCACGTCCCACTGTACAAGGGCGCGAACGACGAAGTCGTGACCCAGTACTCGATGGGAGACGTCGAAAAGATCGGGCTGGTGAAGTTCGATTTCCTGGGACTGAAGACGCTCACGATGATCCACCACGCCGAACGGTTGATCAACGAGGGCCGCCCCAGCGCCCCTCGCCTCGACGTTGGAGAACTGCCGTTCGACGATCAGAAGACGTTCGCGCTGCTCTCCTCGGGCAAGACCACAGGCATCTTCCAGTTGGAAAGCACGGGCATGCGCGATCTCCTCATGGGCCTCAAGCCCGACCGATTTGAGGACATCATCGCCATCATCGCGCTCTACCGCCCCGGTCCGATGGACCTGATCCCCGACTTCATCAAGCGCAAGCAGGGCAAGGTGCCCATCGCCTATGAGACGCCCGAGTTGGAGCCGATCCTCAAGGACACCTACGGCGTCATCGTCTATCAAGAGCAGGTCATGGCAATCGCCAATAAGGTCGCCGGCTTCTCGCTTGGGCAAGCCGACATTCTGCGGCGCGCGATGGGCAAGAAGAAACCGGAGGAGATGGAAAAACTCCGGGTCAAATTCTTGGATGGCGCCAAGAAGAACAAGATCTCAGAAAAAAAGGCGGAGAAGCTGTACGAATTGATCCAGAAGTTCGCCGGCTACGGGTTCAACAAGTCGCACGCGGCCGCCTACGCCGTGGTGTGTTATCAGACCGCGTACCTCAAAACCCACTACCCAACCGAATTCATGGCGGCGCTGATGACGAGCGAAATGGGGAACAACGACAAGCTCGTTGGGTACTTCACCGAATGCCGTGATTTGGGCATCAAAGTCCTGCCGCCGGACGTGAATGAGAGCCAGAAGACGTTCGCCGTCGTGGACGGGGCCATCCGCTTCGGGTTGGCCGCGATCAAGAACGTGGGCGAAGGCGGCGTCGAGTCCATCATCGAGACGCGTACCGAAAGCGGTCGCTTCCGGTCGTTCACGGAGTTCTGCCGGCGCATCGACTTGCATAGGGTCAACAAACGCATGCTCGAAGGTTTCATCAAGACCGGCGCGTTCGACTCACTCAGCGCCCGGCGCTCACAGTTGATGGCGATCTTGGATCAGGCGGTGGAGGACGGACTCAACGCCCAACGTGAGCGCCACATTGGCCAGACCAACATCTTCGGGGAAGCCATGAGCAATGGTGATGGCGAATCCCATCCCGAGCCGATGCTCCCCAACGTCCCCGAGTGGGACCAGGCCCAACGCCTCAAGTACGAGCGCGAGTTGACCGGTTTCTACATTACCGGCCATCCGCTGACTCGATACGAGGCGGCCCTCCGGACCTTCGCCACAGCGACCACCCAAACCCTCGGGGACGTGGCCGACGGCAAGGAGGTAAAGCTGGCCGGTATTGTGGCCGCCCTCAAGCAGGTCGTGACCAAGAAGGGCGACAAGATGGCCTACCTGACCTTGGAGGACCTCCAGGGCACCGCCGAGATCATCATCTTCCCCGACCTCTTTCGGAGCGCCGGTGAGTTACTCATGCCCGAGCGGATCATTCGGATCAGCGGAACTGTCGATCGCGGCGAGAAAGGCACCAAGGTGCGGGGGACCAAGGTCGAACTCGTGGCCGAACTCCAGACCAAGGCGATCAACCGGGTCCGTATCCGGATGTCCGAGACCCCGGAGGCGACCGATTCTCTACCCCGGCTGCGGGAGGTCTTCCAGCGGCACCCCGGCCAAACCCAGGTCTACTTCACCCTCCAGGTCGGCCAGGAGGTCGAGGCCGATACCAGCCCCCTCTCCCTCAAGGTCACCCCGAGCGAGTACTTCGTGGCGGATGTTGAGGAAATACTAGGCAAAGGGGTGGTCGCTCTGCTATCATGAGCCCGTCGAAATCTTGTCACACCACTATACCTCCCACCCCGGGGCTCCCCCATGCGCGATTACTTGGACTTTGAGAAGCCGTTAAAGGAAATCGAAGAGAAGCTCGAGAAGCTGACTTCGGCTGGAGCCAAGGGCTCCAGCCAGGAGGAAGTCCGGAAGCTTCGGGCCAAATTGGCCCAGGCGGAACATGAGCTATTCGAGAAGCTCACCCCCTGGCAGCGCACCCTGGTCGCCCGGCATCCTCAGCGCCCCTCCACTCTCGACTACATCGCCCAATTCTGCCAAGACTTCGTGGAGTTACACGGAGATCGCCTCTACGGAGACGACCGAGCCATCGTCGGCGGGTTTGCCCGTTTTGAGGGCCAATCCGTGATGGTCATCGGGCACCAGAAAGGGAAGACCCTCAAGGAGCGTATGCAGCGCAATTTCGGCATGCCCAACCCGGAGGGGTACCGGAAGGCCCTGCGCCTCATGAATCTGGCCGCCAAGTTCAACCGCCCGATCCTGACCTTCATCGACACCCCAGGGGCCTACCCCGGCATTGGGGCTGAGGAACGGGGCCAGGCCGAGGCGATTGCCCGCAACCTGCTCGTCATGTCTCGTTTGCCCGTCCCGATCATCTCGGTCGTCATCGGGGAAGGGGGGAGCGGTGGGGCGCTGGCGCTTGGCGTGGCCGACAAGATCCTCATGTTGGAGCACGCGGTCTATTCTGTGATCTCGCCTGAGGGTTGTGCCGCCATCCTCTGGGACAACCCTGCCAAGGTGCCGGATGCGGCCCATGCGCTCCGCATGACGGCCAAAGATCTAGTCGACTTCGGCGTGGCCGATGAAATCATCCCTGAGCCGGTCGGCGGGGCCCACCGTGATCCCTCCATGATGGGAGCCCGATTGGGCAAAGCGCTGGCCGCCACGCTGCATGATTTTGAAGGCGTCGCGTACGAATCCCTCCCTGCCAGCCGCGAACGGAAATTCCGCGCCATCGGCGCCGTCACCGGCCTGCCACAGTCTGCCTCAGTCTAGTCGGCGCCCTCGGGGGGGTACCGAGCTTCCCCTTCGCACAACGTGGCGTCCTCGGTTCAGCTACTCTTCCTGGTCAAGACACGTAGACGCACATCACCGGCGGATCGTTGTGCTCGACCTTCTCAACTTTCCCACGGGGCTTGGCAGTCTCGTGAACATTGTCCCCCGGCCTGACTTGCCGAAATGCATCGAACCGTGGATCAAAGTTGGATGAAATCGGAGCGTCCGGCTGGCAGAGCCCTTGATGATGCTCCAATGCTCCGGACCGAATCGGCACCCCACAGTCGATGGCGCGTTGCAGCATCCAGCAGAGCGCGATGCTCGAGAGGCCCAGGCTCTTGCTGCCGCCCACATCGGAATGCACACCGCGAAACCAGACTTCTTCTAGTCGCCCATCCACGGTGCCCCCAAATGCCGGCGCCGCGACCCGTGTGACGGGAAACTTCTCCCGCCGCTCGTCCAGCGCCATGGCGTGATAGCAACGGCGGACATTCGTGGCCATCGTCAGTTTCCACCCGAGATTCTTATCGTTGCCGGGAATCCCGAAGCTGGCGACGACATCCCAGAGTCCAAGAAAGCGCACTGGGACCTGCTGGCGGCGCTCATTGAGTTCATGGGCAAAGTGTAGGGCCAAGGCGGCGCCGCGGCTGAAGCCGATGATATCGATATCCGTATCCCCGCAGCTCACATTACGGTCGTACGCATCCAGCATTTCCTTGATGCGCGACCTGCCGCCCGCTCCGGTGATTCCCCCCACGACCGTCCCGATTGGCCCAAAGCGGGTGCCGACCCCTTCCAGATAGCAGAGACCACCGGTATAGGCATCGCGAAAGCGGACGACGTTCGTGTCTTTTTCTTCAAGCTCCTCGTCATGATTCCCGGTCCCATCAAACGCATAGAGCGCCATACACTCCTCCTCGTATAAGACTGGGGCACAGACTGACCGCCGTCTTAAGAGAAGGGATAGCAAAACGCAAGCCGAACTGCCCTACGGCTCGATAGGCTGATTGGTCAAGGGCTTAATATGGACGTATTTTCGAAGAGGCCGCTCACGGGCACCGTACCGTATCTGTTCGGATACTCATGGGGAGGATGGTGTCGCTTCGCGACGTCAATGAAGAGGCGTTCGCCTGAATTGGCGGCGGTTCACACCAAGCGAGGGAGGGCCCGTCGAGCGAGCACATTCTGATCCTGCGGGCTCTGGCAGCACGGGACGAGCAAGGCGGAGAGGTTCCCCCCTCACGGGTTGTGCCACCTCGCGCCTTCGTAAGAAAAATTCGCCTGATACGTCAGCTTGACCGTATCGCCGTCCTTGATCGGTGAATCCAGCGAGCCGATCTTCTTGTTCACGGTGACCATCAACTGCGTGCGCGTAATCAGCGGCTGCAGCACGCCCAAGGTCTCGTCGTTCGCCTCCAACAAGCCCTTCACTGTCGCCACCGGCGGCACGTCCAGCTCATAGGTGGTTTCCGGAAGATGTTGCTGGAGCTGTCCAATGATGAGCACCGTGACCATGCGTCCCAACCCCTTTGTTCAATTGTTCGCCCGATGACAATGTAGGCAATCCTGCCGCTTCGGATGCGGCGGCACAGCAAGCGCCCGCTGCCCCCCCACCCCATGGCACTGAAGACAGTCGCTCTCGAGCCGCAGGCCCTGATGAGCCGGCGTCGCCGGAACAACGGGATTCCGATCCTTGGGCGAGGGCAACATCGAGACCCCGACCACGACGAACAGCGCGAAGGCCACGTAGAGCCAATCGACTTTCCGAATTTTCACCGAGGCACCTTTCCGGCCGACGACGCCTGCCCCTCGGAACTCAGCGCCTCATCGACCAGCTGGGCAATATGCTTCACCCCCGCCTTCCCGCGCAACCCGTTTGTCAGCTGGATCATGCAGGCCGGACAGCTCGTGGCGACCACCTCGGCGCCGCTCTGGAGGATGGCCCGCTCCTTTCGGCTGAAGATGCGCTGCGACGTGTCATAGTCCTTGACGATATAGGTCCCCGCCCCGCCGGCGCAGCGATCGGCATCAACCATCTCAACGTAGTCGCTTCCGGGCAGCGCGGCCAGCACCGTGCGTGGCTCTTTCGTGACTCCGGCCGCGCGCAGATGACAGGAGGAATGATAGGTCACCTTCCGTCGCCGAGCGGCCGTCAACCCTGTCATCACTTCGGGGGCCTCCGCCACGACCTCGGAGATATGTTTGACCTTGGCCGCCAAAGCTTTGGCCGCGGCTTCTTCCGGCTCACGTGCGAAAAGTTTCGTGTAATCCTTCAACATGAGCGTGCAGGAGGCACACCCGGTCACGACTGTCTCGTAAGGAGCGAGGGATTGAAGATTCTCGCGCGCCCCTTCTTTCGCCAACGCGCGGTGTCCATAAGTCTCGATCGGGGTGCCGGAGCAGCGTTGCCGCGGCAGGTCCGGCTCACGACCCAACCGTCGCAAGACGCTGATGACAGCATCGCCGACTCCATCGTCGAAATAGTTGGCCGCGCAGCCGTGAAAATAGGCCACGGGCCGCAATGAGAGGCCATCGGGAGGCACCAGCTCGTCGTATCGTTGTCGGAGGTGACGGCGCGCCAATGTGGGCAGCGTGAGTTCCTGAGGCAGACGGGCCGTCTCCGCAATCCGGCGCATGAACGGACGAGTCACCCGCTCGATCACCCCGCGCACCCACGGCCGATCCCACCAGGTCTGCGTCACGGCGGCCGCTCTCAACAGCCGCTCGAAGAGCCAGGTGCGGGCTTGTAAACGGAAGAGAACGCCTGCGGCTTCGTTCGGCCGTTCGGCGCGACGGTCCAAAATGAGCTCGGCCACATCCACGCCCGCGGGACAAATAGTCCGGCACGACTTGCAATTCGTGCAGGCCTCCACGACCCGTTTTGATTCGAGATACGAATAGTCTTTGGCGGTCACGATTTCGTACCACCCGCGCGAGCTCATGTCCTCGGATTGGAACACGTCGTAGACCGGACAGACCGAGTTGCACTTGGCGCAGGTGGCGCAACTCTTGGACAGACGTTCATAGTCGATGTGGTCGGTAAAGGGCCGGTCGCTCAGCTTTACGCCCGGATTGAGTACCCCGGTGGGATCGAGGATCTGTTTGACGCGCACGAAGACGTCATAGAGCTCGTCGCCGAACATTTTCCGGACGTATTCGGCGCGAACCCGCCCATCGCCGTGCTCCCCGCAGATGGACCCCTCGAATCGGTCCAGCACGGTCTGATGGATCTCGTGGTACGTCCTCACCATGCGGTCGAAATCCCTCGGATCGTTCACGTCCAGAAGCGGGACGATATGCGCATTGCCGTTCCCGATGTGACCGAAAATCGCCACCGGCACGTCGTATCCAGAAAAGACCCGGTCGAGATACTGCACGAGATCGCTGAGCCGCTCGGCGCGCACAACCACATCGTCCACGTAGTTAATCGGCTTTCGTTTCGCGTCAAACCGGTACAGGGTCGGATAAAGCGCCTTGCGGGCTGTCCAGAGCTGGTCGCGTTGTTCCCGTTCATGGGCCAGCACTACCTCCGAGGCCAGCTGAAAGCGGCCGGTCAAACGTCGGAGGCTGTCCACACGCTCCGCCAACGGCGGCAGGCCGGCTTCTTCGTCCAGTTCCATCAACAGTGTGGCCGCGGCGTCTTGCGGAATTCCATGCCGGCTGCGGCCGATGAGATCGAGCGTGTGCGCGTCCATAATTTCCAGCGCGCTCGGCGTCAGCGTAAGCAGCAGCGGGACGGCTTCTCCCACCTCTTCGAGTCGGCGAAAGTGGATGAGCGCCGCGACCGTGGCACGCGGGCGTGACACCAGCGACAGCGTGGCCTCGCTCATCACCCCCAGAGTCCCCTCGCTCCCGACAAAGAGCTTGGGCAGATCGAAGACGCCCTGCGCCAACCCATCCACGAGGCCAAACAGGTTGTACCCGCAGCTATTCTTGGAAACGCGCGGGGCCTTCTGGTGGATCAACGTCCGGTGGTCTTCGACCAATTCGCGGAGGGCCCCGAGCACCGGATGCCGGCCGACAACCGACGGCCATTCACCATCGACGCGGTAGGCATGGGCATCCACCCATTGGCCGGAGGCGAGACAGACGCGCAGCGCACGCACGGTGTCCTTCACGCTGCCGTAGCGGAGCGTATGGGGCCCGGACGAGTTGTTGGCCAACATGCCGCCCAGTTTGCACATGTCGCCGCTGGACGGGTCCGGCCCGAACATGAGCCCCCGCGGCGCCAACTGCTTATTGAGTTCATTGAGCACGATGCCCGGCTGCACGCGCACCCATTGCTCCGACTCGTTCACCTCCAGGATTTGATTGAGGCGTGAGACATCGAGCACAATTCCTGGCCCGATGGCCGACCCGGTCAAATTGGTCCCAGCGGCGCGCGGCGTGAGCGGCACCCCCTGCTGCACGGCATAGGCGACGGCGGTCTGGATGTCGTCCTCGGATTCGGCAAGGATGACCGCCATGGGCTCGATGCGATAGAGGCTCGCATCCACCGCATAGGCCGTCCTGGTCGTGACGTCGTCGCGGACCTTGTCTCCCCCAAGGCGTTTCCGGAGATCCCGTGCGATGTGCGCCTGGTGTGAGGAGCGTTGTGGGAGAATAAGTGTCACGAAGGTATCACGGATCCGTGGGACCGACCCATTGTAGTCGGGACCCTTTCGAGAGAACAAGGGATGCCGCCCCCGCGCTTGAGCCCAAGGACCAATGCCGCTAGGATGCGGCACGCTGGGCCTGCGGCCGGCGACCCAGCGAAGGAGTATCTGCGTGCCCCTGCCCCGCCTGTATGTCACCCGACCGCTGCCGGAGCCGGTGATGGCCGTGATCCGACAGCGTTATGAGCTGACGGCCCCACCCAGCCCGGATCCTCCCAGCCGCTCCGCGTTGCTCGAAGGAGTTCGGCGTGCCGAAGCCCTGCTCCCCACGTTAGCCGAGCAAATCGACGAAGAACTGCTAGCCGCAGCGCCGGCACTGAAGATCGTGGCCAACTACGCGGTGGGCTACAACAACATCGACCTCACCGCGGCGCGACGGCATGGGATCGCGGTGACGAACACGCCCGACGTGCTCACCGATGCGACCGCTGATCTGACCTGGGGGCTGATGCTCGCGGCGGCAAGACGGCTTCCTGAAGGGCAGGCCCTCGTCCGGGAGGGGCGCTGGACCGGTTGGACTCCGACGCAACTATTGGGGCAGATGGTAACTGGGCGCACGCTCGGGATCGTCGGCATGGGGCGGATCGGACGCGCCGTGGCCGATCGTGCCCAGGGATTTCGCATGCCGGTCCTATTTACCGCCCGCAGCACGATCGCCTCTGCCAGCCCATCATGGCGGCAAGTGCCGCTGGACGAGTTGCTCCAACGGGCCGACTTTGTCAGTCTGCACGTACCGTTGACGGCCGAGACGCGGCACCTCATCGGGGCGCGGGAACTTGCCCTTATGCGGCCAACCACTGTCTTGGTGAATACGGCTCGGGGACCGGTCGTCGACGAAGCCGCCTTGGTCACGACCCTACAGACGGGACGGTTGGCAGGAGTGGGTTTGGACGTCTATGAGCATGAGCCCGATCTCCACCCAGGGCTCCGCACGTTGCCTCACGTCGTGACGCTGCCGCACCTAGGTTCGGCCACCCTTGAGACACGTGTACGCATGGGCGAGATCTGTCTGGAGAATATTGCGGCGGTATTGGCAGGACATCCGGCACCGAATCGCGTCGCGTAGGACGTGGTTCGTGACACAGGACTCGTTACACGCAAGAACGATTCACGAATCACGAGGCGGTTACTGCACGGGAGCGGCTTGCGGCGAACGGAGATCGTTGAGATGGTCGCGGACATCTTGATAGTCCGCGATCATTTCGAAGACTTTGAGGGCTTGTTCGGGCTTATCGGCCAGGCGGTATAGCAGCCCCAATTCGTACAGCACGTTCCGCGCCTTGTCG
Source organism: uncultured Nitrospira sp. (assembly GCA_964449255.1). Lineage (GTDB taxonomy): Bacteria > Nitrospirota > Nitrospiria > Nitrospirales > Nitrospiraceae > BQWY01. The sequence goes on from CAYUYE010000001.1 coordinate 220,130, forward strand.
CCGGTGCAGTGCGGATGGCGGCTGGCTTCTTCCATCTGGGCGATGCCCTGTGCCACCTTGCCGAGATCTTTCAGGCACAACGCAATCATGATACAGGCATCGAGCAACAACTCCGGCTGCTTGCCACAGAGCTTGAACTCTTCGATCGCTTCGTCCGGAATGCCCATGTTCCTGAACGCCACTCCCATCGCATAACGTGTCGCGGGGTCCGGCTCCTGCACGACCGGAGTGGCCGCCGGCGCTGCCGGTGGAACTGCAACCGTCGCCGGCTTCTCAGCCGCGGGGGCCGCCGCGACCGCATCCTTCGCCAACGTCAGCGGTCTGTCGACGGGCACCACCGTCGCCGGCTTGGCGGACGCCGGCGGAGCAGCGGGGGCTGCTGGTTCTGCGGGAGCCAACGCTCCCGCGGACCTAATGGTCGGGGTCGGTGTCGGCATCGGCGCAGTCGGCGACGTCTGAACGGCTGCCCTCGGTGCGGCGGACGGCTCGAATATCGCCGCCAATTGCGCGCGGGTCTGTCCGTGCGGATCGAGCGCCTTCACCCGTTCATAGAGCTCGGCCGGCAACGACGGCATACTCGGATCGGGCTTCTCAACGAGGATGGAGACTGCCTTGCCGATATGGACGGCGGCCGTGGCCCCATCGCCCTTCTCTTCGTACAAATCCCCCAGCAATTCGAGAAGCGCCACAGACTGCGGCTCGACGGCGAGGAACTCATTGACCAGGGATTCAGCCAATTCGTAGTCTTGGGAGCGCAACGCCGATCCGGCCAGGAACCGATATTCGTTCGAGGCCACGTTGAGTTGCCCTTGCTTGAGGTGGAGCTGCGCCAACAATCGACAGATCTCGGGGTTACCAGGTTCGCGCGAGAGCAGCTGCGACAACATCGCCTCAGCGCCCTCGTACTGCCCCGCCTCCAGCCGACGCCGCGCTTCACCCAACATATCCGTCGGCTGCGACGAGCCGCCGCGCGGCGCCTCGCTCTTTGGAACCCCGCCAGGTTTTCCCGGACCGCTTCCCGTGACCTGCTTTTCCGCATTGACGAATTGTTCCGCTTCGCGATTTGCCGGATCTAGCTTCAGCACGGCCGCGTAAGCGTCGCGCGCTTCCGTGGTCCGGCCCTGGGCTGACCGCTCCCGCCCGATTTGCAGGTACATGCGGATCGCTTCTTGGGGCAGGTTCTCCTGGAGACAGAGTTCCGCGACACGCTCCTGCGCGTCCAGATTTGCAGGATCATGGGTGACGATCACCCGATAGGTCTCAAGCGCTTCCTTGTTCTTTTTATCCTTCAGGTACGCCTTGGCCAGCGTGAGATAGTCAGCGACAGCGCTACTGAGCAGGCCGCGCTCGGCGTTCAAGTCCCCGAGGAAGCGGTAAATGTCATAGCGGTTCGGATCGATCTTGAGGACCTTCTTGTAGGCGGCAATCGCCTTGAGCGGCGCGCCTTCGTCGCGGAAGGACTTGGCGGCTTGGAGATAGGCGGTAATCGCGTCAGGTTTCGCGTTGCGCCTGAGTTGGAGATCGCCGATGGAATTGTGCACCGTGCCGTCGTTCGGCGATTCCAGGGCGAGTTTCTTCCACTCGTTCAGGGCAGCGTCAAGGTTGCCCTTGGACGCATGGAGCTGGGCACTTTGGAGTATGCTTGCGCGATCGGCTGCCAACGGAAAAGCCCTCGTAGTGATTGCTTGTCAACCCTATCCCTGAGTCTCGTTTTTGTCAAAGAATAGAACTATTTCTGCGTCGGGGCATGCGGACGGGGCGCACGGGCTGGCGGCCTCCACGGGAGATGACCGGCGCACGGGCCGGACGGCACAGGGGGAAACAAGATGAGCCCCCCGGCCTACGCCGGGAGGCCCGTTCAGAAAGGTCGTATTCTCTAGCGGTTAGGCATTGAGGGCGGCTTTGAGTACGTTGGCGGCTTGAGGACCTTTGGCCCCCTGGACGATCTCGAATTCCACATTCTCCCCTTCCTTGAGGGTCTTAAACCCCTCCCCAAGAAGCGCCGAATAGTGGACGAATACGTCGTCGCCGTTATCGAGGCGGATAAACCCGAACCCCTTCCGGTCGTTGAACCACTTCACCGTTCCTTTGCTTTTCACACCGCCCTCCTTTCCTGAATAGCCACACGGCAGACGCCCGCCGGGGCCAATAGTGACATGACGCAACTGGACCCAAATGAAAATAGTTCGTATAACGGTTGGCGGAGCGAGAAGGTTGGAAGGGACCGAATGGTACAAGCGTTCATGAGACACAGAAAAAATTCGGGTGCGATGTAACACACAGATTCAGATAATGTCAAGGCAACCGGTTCAATCTCCTTCCGGTTAGGCCCCATTCCTTCGCGTCGTAGGCATTCCCTGACTGGCCCCATGATTTACAAGCAACCACGAGTCCACTATGATGAGCTGATTGCCGCCGGGGATGTCACCTCGTGCTCCTTCGAACACTCCTAGATCGCTATATTTTCGCCGAGTTACTGTCGCCCTTCTCCGTGAGTCTGGGGGCGTTGTGCTTCGTCTTCGTGACCCGCGAGTTACTGCGGCTCGTCGAGCTGCTGGTTTCCAAGGGGATTGGCTTGGGTTCGGTGATTAACGTCTTCTTGCATCTGCTCCCTTCATTTCTGGTTCTCACGCTCCCTATCGCCGCGATCATCGCTTCCATTACGGCCTTCGGCCGCCTCTCATACGATGCCGAACTGATCGCCATGCGGGCCTCTGGACTGAGCTTGCTGCGGCTGGCCCAGCCCGTCCTGCTCTTCGCCATTCTGGTGTCGTTGCTCACGCTCGCCTTGGCACAATGGGGCCAGCCCTGGTCCAACTTCAATTTGAAAAAAGTCGCGCTCAGCCTCCTCCGCGATCAGTTGATCTTTGCGCTGGATCGCGGAGTATTCAACGAACCCGTACCGAAAATGATGGTCTATGTCCCGGCTCCGGTCGGGACCCAGCCGGCCGAAGGCATCTTCGTCTCCGATGAGCGCAACGCCGACGACCCGCGCATCGTCGTGGCAAGGGGCTACTCGGTGTTGAGCGACCCCTCGAGCCAACAGCTGGCCCTCCGCCTTCACGAGGGTGTCGTGCATAGCCGGCCGCAGGACCCGGACCAGTATCAGCAGGTGTCCTTCGCGCAATACGACATCCGGTTCAACATGAATCAAGCCGCGTACACGGCCGACGAAGTCCCCTCCTACGCCGAGTTGATCCGCACCTTGGATGCCAGCGGGTGGAAAGACCCCACCGCGCTGCGGCGGCTCTTAGAACACTACAAAGACCTCGCCTTCCCGACCGCGACGTTGGTGTTGTGCCTGCTGGGCGTCCCGGCGGGAATCGTCTCCAAGCGCTCGGGGCGCGTCGGGGGGTTCGTCGTCGGTGTGGTCATCGTGGTGGTGTACTACATGCTCAACATGCTCTGTGAATTTCTTGTGACCACCCTCGTGATCACCCCCTGGGTCGGTGCCTGGTTGCCTAACACGCTGTTTGCCGCTGTGACCGTCGTGGCCTTCTACCGTGTGAGCCGCAGGTGACCCTGACATGATTCTGTTCACCTATCTCTGGAAAGAAGTCGCGAAGGTCTTCCTGATGTGCTACGCCGGGCTGATGACCATCTACCTCGTGATCGACTTCTTCGAGAAGCTCAGACGGTTCATGAAATTTGACGCACAGATTATTGATATCTTGCACTATTTTGTTCTCAGGATGCCCAGCATTACGTTTCAGATTGCCCCGCTGGCGATCCTGATGGCGACCCTGCTCTCACTGGGGATGCTGACCCGCAATCGTGAAATTACGGCCATGCGGGCCTGCGGCGTGAGTCTGCTGCGTATCGCTGGTCCCTTCCTGATCTTTGGGATTTGCCTCTCCGGGCTGCTGCTCGCCATGAGCTGGGTGATCATTCCCACGGCCACCGCAGGAGCCGAACACGTTCGATTCGTGGACATTGAGAAGAAATCGCCGGTATCGCTCAAGGCCGCGCGCCCCTGGATGCAGGTGCGTGGGCAAGCGCTGATGAATGTCGATGCGGTAGAACCTGGCGGCGCGGTCCTGCGCGGGGTTCACGTGTACCAGCTGAACTCGTCGTTTCAGCTCACGGCCATCACCGAAGCCAAACAGGCCAGCTACGTCGGAGGGGGCTGGAAGCTGCAAGACGGCCTGGAGCGCCGTTTTTCTCCCGACGGCACCGTGGCCACGCGCCCCTTCGCGGAACAACCGCTGGCCTTGTCCCAAGTGCCCCAAGATTTCGAGTCTTGGCTCTCGGTCGAATCCGACCTGCTCCCATTGCACGATCTCCGCGCCTACATCACCCGGCTAAAGCACGACGGCTACTCCTTTGCTCGCCTGCTCACGGACTACCATGCTCGTATTGCCTTCCCCCTCGTGAGCGTGATCATGGTCTGTGTGGGGATCGCCTTGAGTCTCCGCCGGATGGGCACGCGCGGCGCGGGGATTGCCGTGGGCGTCGGGCAGGCGCTCGGGATCGGCTTCTTCTACTGGATGACCCACTCGGTGGCCGTCGCGCTTGGACGCAGCGGCGTACTTATGCCGCTGTTGGCGGGCTGGATGGCGAATCTCGTCTTCCTCTCAGTGGGCCTGTATCTCGTCCTGAAAGTACGCTACTAGCGTCGTGATTGACTCAGGGAACGCCTTCAGGTAAAAGCACCGAACCTCACACCCGATGTCCTCCCGATCCACGCATGCTCGTGTCGTCGTTACCGGTTTAGGGATCGTCTCCCCGATCGGGATCGGGATCGATGCGTTCTGGAAAGCGGCCTTGGCAGGACGCTCGGGCGTGGCGGCCATCCCGCAATTTGCCTCGCTCCCCATGGACCAGTACCGGTGCCGTATCGCGGCGCAAGTGGAAGGCTTTGTGCCTACTCAGTACTTCCAAGGCCCGCTCATCGAACGCGTGGACCGCTACGCCCAATTCGCGATGGTCGCGGCCAAGGAGGCTCTGGCAGATTCCGGTCTCCGCCTTACCCCGGCCTCTAGTCCACGCATCGGGGTCATTATGGGAGCGGGCATGGGCGGCATGGTGATGGGCGAGCGGGAGATCACGCAACTCTATCAAAGCCAGCGTCCCAGCCGCGTCCACCCGAACTTCATCCCGACCATCACGTTGAATTCGGCCTCCGGCGCCATCGCGATGGCCACCGGGGCTAAAGGACCGAACTTCACGATTTCCACGGCCTGCTCGTCCAGCGCGCACGCCGTCGGGCAGGCCCTGGGCACGATCCGGTCCGGCCAGGCGGATGCGGTCATCACCGTCGGGGCCGATTCCAGCATTACACCCCTGGTCTTCGCCGGCTTCTGCTCGCTGCGGGCGCTCTCGACGGCCTTCAACGATGCGCCGGCCAAGGCCTCCCGGCCGTTTGACGCCAACCGCGATGGCTTCGTCATGGGTGAAGGAGCGGCCGTCCTGATTCTGGAATCCCTCGCCCACGCCAAGAAACGCAAGGCTCGGATTTACGCAGAGGTGGTCGGCTATGCCGCCACGAGCGAGGCCTATCACATGGTCATCCCCAAAGAGGACGGAATTGAGGTGGCGCGCACCATGAAGCTTGCCCTCGACAGTGCGGGGCTCAAGCCGACCCATGTGGACTACATCAATGCCCACGCCACCTCGACCGTCGTGGGCGATGCCGTTGAAGTGAAAGCCATCCGCCAACTGTTCACGAACCACGCCGATCGCCTCGTGGTGAACGCGACGAAGTCCCTCGTGGGGCACACGCTGGGAGCCGCAGGCGCGATCGGTTCCGTGGCCTGCGTGCTGGCCCTAAAACAGGGGGTCATCCATCCCACGCTGAATCTCGACGAGCCGGACCCCGCTTGTGCATTGCCCGGGCTGTCCAGACAGGCGCAAGAACGCCCCCTCAAGGTCGCCATTCTCAATGCCTTCGGGTTCGGCAGCAACAACGCAGCCGTTGTCTTCAAGCGAATGGCCGCCTAAAGGAGCCCCATGGGGACGTCATCCTCCATTCAAGACAAGATCCTCCAGGCACTCGGCGACTATCTGAAACGGGATCCGAAGACCATTTCACCCGAAGCCTCGTTGCGCGAGGATCTGGGCCTGGATTCGATGGCCACCATCGAATTACTCTATCGGGTCGAGGAGGCTTTCGATCTACAGATCCCCGATCAGGATCTGCAGGGACTCACGAGCGTACGGCACGTCGTGCAGTACGTTGAACGGCGATTGGCGCCTGCCGCCAAACCAACGACGGCCAGTACTCGCGTCAAGAAAGCCGCGCCAGGCAAGAAAGCCAAGAAAACCTAAACCGTACAACGACGTTATGGCCCCCTCACCACCTACCCGTCCGCATCCGACGCTTGCCGAAGTGGCCTCATTTCTCTCTGGGCAACTGATCGGCTCACCCGACGTCATTCTTTCGGGCGTGTCGAGTTTGGAGCAGGCCGGACCTGGCGATGTGAGCTTCGTGGCGGGGGACCGCTTCCAAAAGGCCGCGTCTCACACAAAGGCCTCGGCCCTGCTGGTCGGGCGGGCGCTCCCCGATTGCGCCGCCTCCCAGATTGTCGTTCCACACCCGGCCTTGGCCTTTGCACGCGTCGTCCAGCACTTCTTCTGTGCCCCGTACCGCGCCACGGGCATCGTGCAGCCGATCGCGCAGGGCGCCAACGTCCGAATCGGCGCGGACGTCAGCATCGGGCCCTTCGTGACCTTGGGCGACCACGTGACGATCGGCTCCCGCGTCACCCTTGCACCGGGAGTTTTTGTCGGTGCCGGATCCGAGATCGGGGATGATGCGCTGCTCTACCCCAACGTCGTCGTGCGGGAGGGCTGCCGGATCGGATGCCGCGTCGTCATCCATAGCGGGACGGTGATCGGGAGCGATGGATTTGGGTACGTCCAGCACCAGGGCCAGCACGTGAAGGTGCCGCAATTGGGCGGCGTGACCGTCGAGGATGACGTGGAAATCGGGGCGAACGTCACGGTGGACCGCGCCACTTTCGGACAGACCCTCATCCGCCGCGGCACGAAGATCGACAACCTCGTGCAACTCGCACACAACGTTCAGATCGGCGAACACTGTATCGTGGTGGCACAGGTGGGCATCGCCGGCAGCACGACGGTCGGGACCCATGTCGTGATCGGCGGCCAGGCCGGTCTGGCCGACCATCTACAAGTCGGCGACCGAGTGATGATTGCGGCCCGTTCGGGCGTCAACCGTTCACTGACGTCCGATCAGATCGTTTCGGGCGCCCCGGCCATGCCGCACGAAACGGCGCTGCGTGCACAGGCCCTGCTCCCACACCTTCCCGAATTGCGCCAGCAGCTCCGGGAACTCCAAAAACGCGTGGAGGCCATCGAGTCAGCGCCGAAGAAGCCCTCTCCCAGACGGGCCTCTCCTCGCCGACCCCGCGGGCGCAAGCGCTGATTTCCAGGCTGTCCCGGCCACTCTGAGCGCCGATCGAACGGGCCTGTCGCGCGCCGTTCCTTCTACGGGGCGCGTGTCTTGTCCGGTGGCCCCCAGAGATCCTTCCAGGCATACACGCGGGCACAGAAGAATCCAGCCCAGGGGAGCAGATAGGACGCAACCGGGTAGACCTTGCCCCAGGCGGCCGCTGCAAATCCAAGTCCCAGAAACAGGAGTGCCACTAGGGCGTACCAGAGCGGGACCCATTGCCGACCCGCATGTTCCACCTCGGCGATCAACCCCTCTTGGCGAGGTTTCTTCCGATCCTTCGCAGAAAACGTCCGCAGGCGGGCGGCAAAGTATGTAGGATGCTCCGTGAGCAAGTACCGGTGATAGCGAGCCTGTCCCCACCCGGCCAGTGCGCCCAATAGCGCCAACCCTGTACTCTGCACGAAGGTGCTCCCTTCGTAGAAGTCGGCCAGGTATTGGTAGGCCAGCGCCATCGTGGCGGCCAACAGAAGGATCAACCCCAGCAGTGCGGCAGGGAAGAGCAAGTGCGTGCGGACATACTCCTGCGCCTTCTCGGTCAGATTTTCGGCCCTCCTTGGAGTAATCAGCTTCGCCATGACGCCCCACCCAACACGTGCCGCGCATTATACGCAGCTTTTTCTGGCATCCGCACCGCATGATCCTTGCGGTGTGGGCCGCCCAAGGCCTCGCACCGGCCCTAAGCATGGTCGCCCTTCAGCGACGAACTATCGGTCAAAATAGGACAACAGTCCTAGGCCCTGTGGAAAAGCTGCGAGATTCCAGCCAATTTTCATGGTCAACACCTGAGTCCCGCAATCAGTCTAAAGAAAACTGATCAGATCCTTGCCATACGGCTACTGGAGCCACATTGCACCGCATCGAGAGAGTTTCTCCTAGGCCAACGTGGGTGGACGCAACATGGTCCTTGTGTAATGGGAATTTCATGTCCACAGAATCTGTGCGTGAACTGTGGATAAGGCTGTGCACGGATGACGATACGAAGGGCGGGCGGCTGATTCCGTTCGCCTGCCTAAGATTTAGGCGGTCGGACGACCAAGTGTCCAGGTGGCTAGACTGTTTGCCCACCTGTAGCTGGAAGGTTCAGAAACGAAAGCGTGGCTTGCACCAAGAAGCGGAGGGTTGAATCAAGACGAACGTGATTCGTGGGAATCGGTCCCCCCACGCGATTCGACGGCCTCCTGGATGGTCATGGCAATGGCGTCCAGGCTATCCAGCAACGAGGCAAATTCGTCGGAGCAGAAGGGGGCAGCCGGCTTGGCCCCCGGCTGGGAGACGTCCGCCGTCGACGGCTTCGTCGTCGCCGCTTGCATCCGCTCCAGCGTGGGAGGCTTCAACGCCTCGGTAATGAACATGGTTGGAATCATGGAGAGATCCACCAGGGCGGCGGACAACCACTCGGCGCTCGCGGCCAACTGGTCCAGCCGGATCACGGGCCGCAGCGGGTAGCGGCGATTCAGTTTCACCACCACACCGCAATCCCCGGTGTTCAGGCGCACGTGCGTGCCGAGCGGAAAGAGCGACAGCTGTTCCACCAAGGCCTTCAGAATCTCACGGGGAAAGGCCTTTTGTTCCTTCTGGAGCAACTCGTGAATCGCTTCGTGGGGCAGCAGTCGCGGCCGATACGGGCGATGGGACACGAGGGCATCAAAGATATCGCACAGTCCGATGACGTGGGCAAAATCGTGAATCTGGCGCCCGCGCAACCTGTCTGGGTAGCCCTGCCCAGCCCAGCGTTCATGAGCCTGCCGCACAACCGTCGCCAGCCATCCGTATTGGCTGCCGGCACGCATGACGATATCGTGCCCGGTGATAGGATGTTGTTCGAGCAGATGGCGTTCCCCAGGCGTGAGCTTCCGCGAGGCGCGAATCAGTTTGTCCGGCAACATGAAAATGCCGATGTCGTGGACCAGCCCAGCCAGGGTCATGCGTTCGAGTTCTTCACCTGAGTAATTGAGCCCCAGGCCCAACTTCGAGCTGAGAATGGCGACATGCACGAGATTGGTGACCACCGGATCGCCCGGTGGAGCGGACAATGCCTTCACGACCAGCTCGTCCGAACCTTGCAGCGAAGCGACGATCCCTCGGGCAATCTCTGTGAGCCGGTCGAGCGCGACCGGCCGATTGGCGCGAATCGCCTCCCGGATCGCGGTCAACTCATCCGTAGCCCGCTGATACCAATCGACGGTCATGACGTCGCCTCTTGCGTCTAACGCGAAACCCCATCCCGGCTAAGCCGGGACGAGCTGCGCGACAGCCTCCCGCTCCTTGTGCCCGTGCTCACTCCACGCCTTGGCCATGTCGAGCACGGCCCCCACCCGAGCCTCCACCAAGTCAAACCGCCGCTCGCTGATGGCCATCCGTCGATCGGTCGCGATGCGCACAAAGGTCGACAGCCCGCTAAAGAATTGCATGATCGCCGGCGCATGCTTCTGCCGCGATAACTCAACGAGCTGATCGATCGTGTCCAAGAGCGATTTCCACTGTGACATCGAGACCGAAGCCGGCGAGAGAGCCGTCGCCTTCAAGGCGGTGACTGCACTGCTGATCGCCGGAAGGGCCAACTGGAGACGACCCAGCAAGTCTTCGTCCGACCGGGCTGCTTCGTCAAGAGACTTCCGCAGGGCGTCCCTATCGACCTGAGACACCCCGCGATCCAGATCCTTTTGAACGCGTTTGCTGATGCTGTCGATGACGTGCCGTTGGTGCGGATGCCAGCGTGGCTGCGCCTGCCTGAGCGACTCGAGCGCCGCCAGAAAATCCTTGGCGCGCCGGAGGTCGGCCCTGGGCACATCGAAAGAGACCGTCGCCGGAGTGCCCGTACGCTCCGCGACCGCGGCCGTGATGTGGGCGAGCGTCTCGCGGACCGTCCCCAGCGTGTCAGCCGCGGCGTTGCCGTCGGCCGCGCGCAGAGATTCGATCGCGGGAAGCAACCCGAACACACGTTCTTGAATCCCGGGCAAGTCGACGGTGGCCGCCGACCCTCCCAGACTCGTCAATCCGCGCACGATGGTATCGAGTGATTCCGGAGCGCTGGAGGGGTCGCGCACCTCTTCGAGGCGCACCACCGCCGTGAGAATCTGTCCCAGCCACTCGTAGGCCTCGACGGCGAACAGGCCGAGCAGCTCTTTCTGGAACTCGTCTTCTGGAGGAGTGGTCTGTGACATAACCTGCGCGCGTCGAACCTCCTGCCCACCTCGGGAACAGTCGTCCCCGAATTATCGTTCAGTTGAGCTGGCCCCGAGTTTGGACGCCAAGCCTGCAATCTGGCTCAACTTGCGAGCCATGTCTTCCAGGCGGCGATTGGCCTGCTCGGCGGCCTGCTCGGCCTCATCCGCGCGCTTGCCAAGCTTGTCGCCTCGTTGACGCTCCGTCGCCAAGGTCGATTCGAGCTCGCTGACCCGTGCGGCGACACGTTTCGATTCCGCTAAGTCGGCCGCCAATGCATCGGCCCGATCGCGTTCCGACCGAACGGATTCTTGTAACCCGGCCACCTTCGCCTTCAGTTCGGCGAGTTCTGGAAGACGCTGTTCGAGCTCTGACACCTTCGCCTTCTCGACCTTCAAGGCGGTTTCGGAAGTTTTCAAATTCGATTCCATGGCCTGGTAGCGGGTGATCCGCGTCTCGAGCTCCGTGACCTGCTGCACCAACACCGCCTCCGCAGCTCGTTCGGCGGTGAGGGCGGCCTCCAAATCTTTCGCCTTCTTTGCCATGTCCTGCGCGGCCGACAAGGAGGACGAGAGCTTGCCGATCTTTTCCCGCTCGGCGGCCAAGGCCATTTCGGCCTCTCGCCCACGCTGGGCTTCCTCCTGCGCAGCCTGCAACGATGTCGCGGCCTCGGCCGCACGTTGACGTGCCGCTTCCAGTTCCGACTCGACGGCTGAGGCGCGTTTAGCCGATTCCTCAAGCGCAGCCAGGCGCGTGGTCAACTCGGCGCTCGTCCGGCGCTCCGCCTCGAGGGACGACTCCAATTGTGACAACGCCGCGAGTTTTTCCTTGGTGGCTTCGAGCGTGCGCGCCTGCTCGGCATTGCGCTCGCGTTCCTGGGCGACATCCTGTTCGAGTTCCTTCACACGCGAGGCTGCCAGCCGATAGGCCTGCACTTCGTCGTCGGTAGCTCCGGCGGCTTTCGCGGCCGGCGGCGCCGGCGCGGCGGCCGCGGGCGGCATCGAGACAGGGGCCGGCGCAGCGAGCGGGGCGCTTGGCTCTACGAGGCGCAAGGCCGCCGGGGCGCCCGCGGAACCGACGCTCGGACTGGCCGCAGGCGAGACGGCTGCAGTAGTGCCGTCGGACCGCTTCCCTAACAACGAGGACACGCGATCCTGCAGTGATGTCCCCTGAAACGGCTTCTTGAGCACCCCGTCGGCACGGCAAGATTCCGCCTGTTTGGTCACGTCGTCATTGACGATGCCGGAGATCAACAGAACCGGAATCGTGGAGAGTTTCGCGTGGCTCCGGACATACCCGCAGACTTCGTATCCGCTCTTGTCAGGCATGATGACGTCGGACACCACGACGTCCGGCGGCTCCTTCTCCAGATGGGCAATGGCTTCTTCAGCGTTGGCCGCCAAGGTGACGGTTAATCCTGCTTCCTTGAGCAAGCGCTCCGCCACTTTCCGAACGGCGATGCTGTCATCAGCTACCAAGACACGCGGCATAACCATTCCCTCCAGGCGACGCGTCGCCTTGACTAGGCGAGCACATTGAGACTCTGACCCATTTGCAAAAAGGATACAACCGGGATCTCGATCCCCTGAAACTGCCACAACCCAATCAACCCAGGCTGACGATCGACCGCTGGGTGAATCATATCAGTGTCAGCGGTCTCAAGCGATGGAATCTGCGAATCCACCGGGACCACCGCTTCCGTGCTCCCCCATTTAACGACCATACACAGCGCCGTCCCCCGATCGACTGACAGGGCCCATGGTTCGGCCAGATCGTAGACCGGCATGACCTGGCTCCCGCGCCGAACCACCTCGTTCAGATACGGCGTCGTGCTGGGTACAGCCATGGACGCGGGCCAAGGCTCGACACCCGTGACTTCACTGGCGTTGACTGCGAACCCTTTGCCGCCGACCGAGAACACCAACAGCTGTAGGGTCCGTCGTGCCGCCGCCTGTTTGATGGTGTGCTTGGTGCCGCGTAACATGGTCGCTCGCTACGTTCTGTCTAGTTGGCGGCGGCTACGGTCGCCTCTTCAGATTCGCGCGGATTCAGCATCCAATCTGGATTCACCACCAGGGCCATAGAGTCTTGGAACAGAAACACGCCGCGGAACCAGGTTCGTTCTCGCCCTTGAAACAACAGGGGGAGCGGCATGATATCCACCCGACGCACATCCGTGAGCCCGATCACCTCATCCACCGCGATCACACATCGCGCCTGTCCTTTGCCGCAGAGCACGGCCCGTGACGCGGCGGTGGGATGGGCTTCGCTCAGTCCCAGCCGTGCGGCCAGACTGGTATAGGGGTACCGTTCGCCCAACAACAGTGCCTCCTGCCCGCTGGGCACGTCGGCCGGCGTGAAGACCCCGCGGACGGTATCGGCCCAGATGCCGAACGTTGACTCCCCCAGGCGAGCCACGAGAAATCGCGCTGTCAGTTGGTCGGCCGATGGCCCTGTGACACGCTGACGAAACGCCATGGTGTACTTGTGTCAACCTTTCCGAGCCGCAGTCGGCGCGCCGACCCAGCGCTCGACCTCGGCGATAAGTGCCCGCTCTTCGACGGGCTTGGCGATATACCCGCTGGCCCCGATATTGAGCGCCAACTGTTTGTGTTTGTCGCCCGCGCGGGTGGTCATGACCACGATCGGCACCGTCTGCGTCTGAGGACGGGCCCGTAAGGCTTGGATGACTTCGTACCCGTTGAGCTTCGGCATCTCCAAGTCGGTGATGATCATCCGGTAGGCGTTGGCGGAGGCCTTGCGTGTACCTTCCTCACCGTCCACCGCCGTGTCGACCGTGTAGCCCGCGGTTTCCAGCATACGGGCCACGAACTTGCGAATGCTGAGTGAGTCGTCGATCAACAGGATCGCAGGACCAGTTGCTGGTTGGCTGGCCGAGGCCGCAAGCGCGGTCCCGTCCTCGATCGCCTCGATCGAGGTGCCCTCCACGGCAGAGGCCGTCGACTCCGACGCCCCGATACGGGCCACGTCTACAACCAGCACCACGCGTCCTTCGGGATCGATCGTGGCGCCGCTAAAATAAGAGCGCTCGAGAATCTTCAGCGCCCCGAGCGGCTTGACCACGATTTCCTGGCGACCCAACAGTTCGTCCACCGCAAGACCGAGGGTGCCCTTCGCGCCCCGCACCAACACGATCGGAGCTGCGCTGGGGAGATCGGCCGGCATGCCGGTCAAGACCTGCGTGAGTGGCTGGACGGGCACCGCCTCCTCCCCTATCTGCAACACCACCTGCGAGGCAATCCGTTGTAGGGCGTTCGCACCGGGCACCGTGACTTCGCGCACGCTCTGGAGGGGGATGGCATAGCGCAAGGACCCGACGCGCACCAACAGCGCCGTCGCAATCAACAGCGTCAGTGGCAAGCTCAACGTAAACTTGGTGCCGATGCCTTTGGCCGTCTCGATGTCGATGAACCCGTTCATACTTTCGATGGTCTTCTTGACCGCATCCAATCCGACGCCGCGGCCGGCTTGATCCCCGACCGACTCGGCCGTCGAGAAACCCGGCAAGAAGATCAGCTTCATGGCGTCCGCCTCGGTCATAGACTTCGCAGCCTGCTGCGAAATCAGCCCCTTCGAGACGGCTTTTGCCTTGAGCTTTTCCGGGTCGATCCCAGCCCCGTCGTCTTCGACTTCAATCGTGATGGCATTCCCGCGGTGCGCCGCATGCAAATACACCGTCCCCACCGCGGGTTTACAGGCCGCAATCCGGACTCCGGTCGGCTCAATGCCGTGGTAGACCGCATTGCGCACGAGGTGGATGAGCGGATCAACCAGCCGCTCGACAATGTTCGTGTCGACTTCGGTCTGTTCACCGGACGTGATCAGCGCGACTTCCTTGCCGGTCGCGCGCGCCATCTCGCGGACCGCGCGGCGGAAGCGCGTAAACGGCGTGCCGATCGCGACCATACGGGCGCGGGCGATTTCATCCCGCATGCCCAGGGTGAGGTGATGCAACTGGCTCATATCTTCACGCGCGTGTCGAATGGAGGACGACAGTTGAGACATCGACTCCGTCACGTCCGCGGTCACTTCGGAAATTCGCCGGGCCAGGATATTGAAATCATCGTACTTGTCGAACTCCAGCGCGCCAAAGTCCTGCAGCCCGGGGATCGCAGGTCCGGCCGGGGCTGGGCTCGTGGACTGGCTCGGCAGCGTGAACGCATGTTTTTCTTCGAAACCCCGCACGGTATCGACCATCTTGCCCTTGAACGCCTGCACCTGATTCGCAAGGTGTTCGAGCGCCACCAGCCGCTGCTCGAGGCGCCCTCGGCCAATGACCAATTCGCCGACGAGATTCAACAACTTTTCCAATCGTTCGCGGTTGACCCGAATGACGTCGCTGCCCTGCCCAGTGGTGCCCTCCTCCCCCTGCCCGCCTTCCTTGGGGGCCGTGTCCTGAACGGGCGTGGGCGTGGAGTTCGGAATCAGCGTCGCCTTGGCCGAAATCACGGCGCCCGCCCCATCGGTCAGACGCCGCAGCTCTCCCACCACGGCGGTGAACCGACTGCGAATCTGGGGCAAGATGCTGGCGTCGCGCCGAATGAGCAACCGTACGACGTCGACCGACTTCAAGATCGCGTCGGTGGTGCCGGGGGCAAGCTTGGTTTTGCCCTCCCGCAATGCCCCCATGAGATCTTCCACGTAGTGGACGAGATCTCCGATGGGCGTGAACCCGACGGTGAACGCCGACCCTTTGAGTGTGTGGGCGCTGCGGAACAGTTGATTGATCAACTCGGCGTTGTGCGGATCTTTCTCCAACTTCAAGAGGTGGGCTTCAAGAGCTTCGAGGTGTTCCTGCGCCTCGGGTACGAAGTAGGAGAGCACCTCGGCGTCGAGGTCAGGCAACAAGTACGCATTGGTCAACTCGGGCGTCGCATGACCAGCGGTGTCCATCCCAGGTTGCGCGGCTGCGGCACTCGTGGCCATCGCTGCCGCAACCGGCGGCGTCGCAGCCGCCACTGGCACAGAAGGCACTAGCGCAGCCGCAGTGGCCGCGGTCTGAGGTGCCGATTGGTCCGAGGCGGTGCCATGAACCGAGGCTTGCGTCGGGGCCGCGACCGATGGCGCGCGGAGTTTCCCAAGCAGCGTTGGAATATCCTCCTTGAGTCGCTCGATGGAGTTCGGATCTCGTTGAATGATCCTCCGGATGAGGACCAACATCTCCCTGGTGAGATCCAGCACGCGTGGCGGCAACGACACGCGCCGGTCGCGGAGGCCACGGAGGCAATCTTCCAGGGGAAGCGCCACGTCGCCGATGACCTGATAACCGACGGTATAGGACGAGCCCTTCATGGTATGAACGGCTCGGAACAGGTGATGCACACGGTCAGGATCGTCAGGATTCTTTGCCAACTCGGCCGTATGCCCCTCGGCCGAGGCAAGGAGCTCTTCAATTTCGGGTACGAAATACTCCAACACCTCCGCATCGATAGGAGGCACAATGACGTCCGAGGTCCAGATCTGTGACTCACCGAACTCGTGCCCGGCGTTGTCCACGGAAACGGACGACTCACCATCCCGCGCAGCGGGCGTCGCCGAAGCTTGCCCTGCAGGCACATCCGCTGCAGGACTGGACAGGATGGCCTGATACCGACCCTGCCAGCTCTCCGCGTCGAACGATGGTTCGCCCCCCGTCTGACTGGCCATCTCCAGACGACTCCGCAGGTCGTCTGCTAATTCACGCAGCAGCCCGACCACCTGAGTCCAAACGACCTCCGGCGTCGCGCGGGCGTGCTCCAAGATGCGCTCGAACAGGTCTCCGATAGCGGAGATTCCGTGAAATTGGTACAGTGCGGCCGCCCCCTTCAACTTGTGGCCGACGCGGTACAACTCGTGCACGGCCTCAATTTTGGGCATGCCGCCATCGCGCGGCCGGAGGGCCGCGTCGAGTGCCTGAAGGCACTCGACGGCCTCCGCAACAAACACTTCGATGAGATTATCGCGAATGGAGTCGTCGCTCATCCTCGTCCCTTACCACGGATGGTTACGTCACCGCCTCCGTCAGAACAGGCTCAGGCGAGTTTGAACTGTCCGACTTGCGCTGTCAGGGTTTCGGCCAGTTTCGCCATCTCTTCGATGGTCTGCCGGGTGCTATCCGTCGCCTTTTGCGTCGCCACGGCGCCGCCCGTAAACTCCTTCAACGCGCGGCCGACGCGCTCCGTCGAACCCGATTGCTCGTTGGCCGAGTTCGCGATGGTGACCGCCAGCTCCGCGGAACGCTTCGCGATCGTGGAGATTTCTCCGAAGACCTCGCCGGTCCGCATGGCTGAAGCCGACCCCACTTCCACGGCCTGCGTTTCGTGTTCCATCGCGACCACAGCATCCTGCGTTTCCGACTGAATCGTCTTCACGAGATCGGCGATCTCGCGCGTCGCTTGCGTGGAGCTTTCGGCCAATTTCCGCACCTGGTCGGCGACGACGGCGAACCGGGCCCCAGCCTCGCCGGCGCCTGCCGCCTCGATGGCGGCGTTCAGCGCAAGCAGGTTGGTTTGGCCGGCGATGTCTCGAATCGTGGACACGATTTGAGAAATTTCCAGCGAGCGATCGCCCAGCGCCTTGATCTGCTTCGACATGCGTTGCACCGCCGCGCGGATTTCTTGCATGTCGCGCACGGTCTCTTGCACCGCCTGGCGACCCTTTTCCGTCGCCTGCAACACTTGCTTGGCGGACTCCGAGGAATTCGCCGCTGTGTCGGCCACCTGTTTCATCGAGTTCGTCAGCTGTTCGACCGCGCTCAGCGTACGGACCGACTCTTCGGCCTGATGTCGCGCGGTGCCGGACATCTGCGTCGACGTATCACGGAGCGTACCGGCTGATCGGTTCACGCGTTCGGCCGCGTCACGCACCTGCCCGAGCAGCTTACCGAACCGGCCTAACATGAGGTTCAATCCGTCCGCGAGGTTTCCGAACATGTCGGCGGTCACTTCACCGCGCTTCGTCAAGTCGCCCTTACCGATATCGGACACCATGACGAGAAACGCCATGAGGCGCTTTTGCATCTGGTCGCGTTCGTCTTCGGTTTGCACCAGGGTGGTCAATCGGTCCAACATAGCGTTGAATGACTTGGCCATCTGACCGAACTCGTCATGAGACTCGACCTTGGCGCGAGCTTGGAAATTCCCGTTCGCCGCTTGCGTCGCGACGTCGGCAATGTGAGTCACGTTTCGCGAGAAGAACCGGGCGAGACGATACCCGAACCACAAACCTAAGAACACCGCGATGATACCTCCTGCGACCAAGAGGTTTCTTCCGTTGTCCGCAATGGCCTTCGCGTCCTCGTTCAGGTCGTTCGCGACCGCGTGCAGAGTCAGAACCTGCTCTCTGTGTCGATTGGTCGCATGTTCGAAGACCGGTGTCAGATTGACGGTGAGCGCGAGATTGCCCAATTCACGCAACTGCTCAGCCTGCTCAGGGGAGAGTTTCTTCTCAAAGCTGTTCATGAAGGCTGCGAGAGCGCCCTCGGATTGCTGGAAATAGTCAGACAGAGCCGGCTTCAGAATCGCCAAGTCCTTGGTTTCGTCACGACCACTTCGGGATACGCGTAGAATCGTTGCCTCGTAGTTCCGGATGTATTCGTCGACCTTGGCCTTGTGTTTTTCCAGCGTAGGCATATCGGATTCGGCATCGGTCTTTCTGGTGGCGGAGGCAATTCGGAGCACCAGTTCGTGGTGTTGGGTCAGCTCAGTACCCATGTCCGCGAATTCGGCCAACGGGACGACGTAGTCCACATACACGGCTTGGGACTGTGCAGCCAATTGGCGGAGCTTGAAGAACCCTAGTCCGGCGATCAACACAATGACCACGCTGACCAGGCCGAACCCGACGATCAACTTGGTTTCCGTGCGTTGGTCGCGAAACCACGGCATGGATTCCAATGCCAGTACACTCTGCTTCTTCATGGCCCTCTCCTCCTTGTCGCCTATCTCGTGAAAATTGCGTCCTTCGGGTGAATCGGACGCCTCAATGCCTCGGATCTACAGGATGACTGCAGGCCCAGCTAACCGCCTTCCACCTTTGCCAAGAGTGTCGGCACTTCTACGACGCCTCCCATGCGCCCCTCCACCGGGAGGATGGAGGAAATGAACGGTCTGGCAGCACGCTCTTGCTGGTTTGGGGCAGCCAGGAATTCTTCCTGGGAGACGGTTCGGATCTCGGGGACCTCATCCACCAACAGACCGACCTGTTGTTGACCATGCCTGATCACGATGGCGAATTTCTGGGCCCCTGCCGACGACAACATCCCCATGGCCGATCGTACGTCCACGAGAGGCATGATTGTCCCCCGAAGGTTGGCCACGCCGACGATGACCGTAGGCATCTTCGGCACCGGCGTCACATGCTCAACGGGAAAGACCTCCCGCACGTAGCGAAGGTCGATCGCGAACAACTCTCCCCCGATCACCGCCAAACACACTCGGAGGTTGCCAGAAGCCGCCGCCGTCGAGGCCATAGGGCCGGCTGGAATGGTGGGGACATCGAGTTGAGCCATGATGATAGACCGCTCCTTTAGGGCGGATTCACCCGGTGCGCGTTAGTGCAACGCCTTCTTCACGGCCATCAGGAGGTCTTCAGCCTTGAACGGCTTGACCACATAACCGTTGGCGCCCTGCTGCTCACCCCAAAATTTGTCGCTGTCGTTGCCCTTGGACGTGCACAAGATGACAGGGATCGACTTGAGCCGATCATCGTTCTTGATGTCGCGGCAAGCTTGAAACCCGTTCCGACCGGGCATCACCACGTCCATGACCAGGAGTTCCGGCTTATCGTTCACCAGCTTCTCCTCCAGCTTGTCGGTATTGGAGTAGGTGATGACGGTATGGTTGGCCGCCTTCAGGTACCCTTCGATCATTTGGGCCTCTGCAAACGAGTCATCCACGACGACGATCTTGCTCATCTGATCAATCCTCCTCTTACTCAATGAAACGGTCTAAGTGGGTTAACGTTCCTAGCGCATCGGATACACAACACTCAACGCGCCGGCCAGGTCGCCTTCCTTCCAACCTTCCTTCCGCATCCCGGTAATGTCGCGCTCACCCTTCGGGTTGCCGTGGCACCCCAGGCAGGACGCTGCTGCGTATTCCGGATCCATCAAGCGGTAGACTGGCTTGCCATTTAGCATCGTCGCCTTCGCATACTGCTGGCCTTTTGGATGGCGGGCGTCCGTGAAGAGTTTGAGCACCTCGGTCTCGAAATCGTCCGGGCGATTGTTCGGGTTGCGATAGTCCACCCCGGTCAACTTAATCTTGATGCCGGTCTTCTTATAGAAGCGCTCTCCCGTCTTGCGGGCAAAGCTCGCAGGCAAGAATCCCTTGAATCCCACGCCGGGTTGGTTGATGGCCACTTGGGCATCGTCCACAACTTCCTTTTCGGCTTCGAGCAGACTGAGCAGCACGTTGGCCTGCGCGACGTTGGAAGGACGGCTCAAGTCGATCTTTGTCTGGTTGCGGAAGCGCTCGGCGACTTGGGCCGCGACAAAGTCCCCTGTAAACCCCTTATTCGCCTTGGCGGGATCGTTGATGAGCGCTTGGTGCTCAGACACGACGCCACGGCCGATCTTCACCAGCTTGATCAGCATCTCACTGGTCTCGGCTTCTTCTGAAGCCAGGACCGGAGTCGCCGACAACGCTACACTCCCCACGAACAACAGGCTCAACATGCGGCTGATGAAACGGGCTTGCATACATGCCTCCCTTTAAGAGCGACGTTGACCGTCACCATGGACACAAAAGTATATCGCCAAAATGAAATTGCGCCAGGTTGTGAACTGCAGCGTGACGATCGGACGGCGGCATATACCGGAGACCGATCCTTCCCCTTCCCTTTATCCCTCGGATCGTACATTTCTCAAAACAAAACTTGAAATCTCACAGTCCCAGATCCATTCATCCTTCATATCCCGGCGCGGAGCATGCACCGATTAGCTCCACCTGCATGACTGGGAGAGCACGCACGGTTCTTCTCTATATGGTACCCGCGCATGATGCGTCCACGGCTCGGCGTGCTCTCGGCAGTTTCCTTCTACCGAATTCTCACCCCGGAAGCGCCACACCCCGTCACCTGGTCACGGTGAGGCCGTGCCAAGTCGTCCCAGATCCAACCCAGACATTTGGTCGACCATGGACCTAGGTCTTGAGGGGTTACCGTAGGGTTGGATTTTACGTATATTCTTGCCAATTCACACGGATGCGCTAGGCTTGTATCGGACACAGCACGACCTCGGGTCGCCAGGGCCGCTGCCCCCTTTCGGCGCCCCGCACATCGGCTTGTCGGTTTGTTCTGCGGCCGTTATGTCAGGAGAGTGGCAACTCAGTTCACTCCGCGGTGAACGAGCGTTTGGGGGAGACAGGTGGGGGCAGGCCTTCGCACAGGACCCTGCCCCAACAAGGCGGGCACAGAAGGTTGGAGTGAGTTATTCGGTCCCTAACGCCGACATCACATCGGCCATTCTCTGATTCGTAGCATGCAACTGTTCCATTTTGTCAGCTTTCAGACGGTACTCTTGGGCAGCCGTGATCAGGCTGTTGCGAAGGTTTCCTTTCGGATCCTGGTGGGGAGAAATGGCGGCCGCCTTTTCAGAATACTCGTTGGCAAGACTCGTGAAACGATCCGCCTCATGCTTGTACAGCTGGGCCTCGGTCCGGTATTGGTCGGCAGTCTTACCCGCGTCGGTTTTCTGCGCCGATGGAGCGATCGGCAGGTCTGCAGCGCACGCCCCCACGGTTACCGTCAGTCCCAACCCTACAACTACCGCGACACCTGCGACCCATCGTCCAGCGGCGTTGATGTGGCACCAGCTTCTCATGACAGCCTCCTCTCGCCTGCGGTCAATGACACCATGATACTTAGGGCTCCGACTCATATCGTAACGACTGTTCCTAGGTCAGTCTACTCAACTTCGTTTTCGGACATCAAGCAAATGCTCAAAGATACCGTTAAGGGGAAAAGGGCTACCGTTCCGTACCTTTGGCGGGGATGAGTGCCCGTTCCGATCACTTGAAGGAGGAAGCACGATGTTAAAATTCGATAATCTTTCGCGGCCTTCGGCGCTCGTTTGGCTGTCCGTTGCTATGCCGTTGTTCCTGCTCGCACAGGTCCCACCAAGCGAAGCTCGGGAGATCCGGCCCAGCATCCTTGAACGGCTGGAGAAACTTGAGCAGAAGATGGGCAAGGAGGACACGAATAAGCCAGAACTGCCCCCGGAGCTGATAGACCGCCTCCAACGCCTTGAGAAGAAACTCGAAAGGGAAGGCGTGAAGAAACCCGAGCCCCCTCCCCTCGACGACATCAAAGAACGGCTTGAACGTGTGGAAAAAATGCAGGATACCCCGAATATCTGGAAACGCCTCCGGCTACAGGTCTCAGGGTTCGTCGACGTAGCGTACACGCACAACTTCGGCAACCCAAGCAGCGGGCTGAATCAGCTTCATATCTTTGATACGAATGCGAATGCCTTCATGCCCCACCTCGCACAGGTGTGGCTGGAGCGCCCGGCGGAGGCCGGCTCGCTGTCCGATCGCGCAGGATTTCGCGTCCGTTTGAACTATGGATTGGATGCCCGCGTCACACGCGCGCGGACGAACTTCCTCAACGGCACGAGCAACGACGAATTGGATGTGCAAGAGATGTACGCCCAATACATCCTTCCGATCGGCAAGGGGTTGGACATCAAAGTGGGAAAGATGAACACCCTCATCGGCTACGAAGTCATCAGCAGCTGGGAAAACCCCAACTTCTCGCGCTCCTTCATGTTCGGGCTGGGGCAAGCATTCACGACAACTGGCATTCGCGCGTCATATCAATTCAATCCAGTCGTAGCTGCCACCGTCGGCGTCGTCAACGGCTGGGACAACGTCGACGACAACAACCGCGGCAAGACCATCGAATGGCTGTTGGCCCTGACGCCAAGCCCCAACTATACGGCCAGCTTCTATGGGTCATGGGGGCCGGAACAGGGCAATCGGAGCTTTGGCGACACCATTTCTACGCCGGCTTCGGGCGGGTTTCCCGGCAATTCATCGGCGAAGCGACTCGCGATGGGTGCCATCTTCACCGTCAAACCGACGGACATGACCACCCTGGTGTTGGAGCCATATTACGCCAACGAGGCATCGAACCCCGCCGTCGGCGCAAACCCTGCGCTACGCACGAACGCCCGCTGGAACGGCCTTGCGGCCTACGTCATCCAGGACTTCAACACGAACTGGAGTTTCAGGTTGCGCGGGGAAATTTTCGAGGATGCGAGTGGCTCGCGCACCTGCGGCGGAACCTTCAATACGGCCGGCGGCGTAAACACCTGCTTCGGGGCATCACAGGTAACCAGCGCCACGCCGATTGCGCATACGATGTGGGAAGTCACCCCGACGCTGCAGTATCGACCGATTCCGTCGATCGTGACGCGGTTGGAGTATCGGTATGACAAATCCGACCGCAATGTCTTTCAGAACGGCGATCGAGCCGTCAACCACCAGCAAACGGCCTCATTCCAGGTCATCTATCTCTTCTAGTTTGGTTCTACACCCCATGTGCGCCTAGTGGCGGTCCTGACCGTTACTAGGCGCCCATCCAGCCGCCCTCACGATTCCTGCGTTGGCCTGCAGTCCCAACGGCCGCGCACGTCCACGAGGTCCCTCCCTCGCAGGGACTGCACGCCTTTGTCCGCCGGACTACGGGAAGTCTCGGTACCGTCGCAACACTTTCCCAAGGAGGCGATAGGTTCGATCGAGCACGACATCGGGGTACTTATGGTTGAGGGGGTGCAGCACCACCTTCCCCCGTCCCTGCCTCCGGATTTGCTGGACGCGTAATTTGCCATCCGGAGCCTGGACGGCCGCGATCTCATTGAGCCCCGGCTTCACGTCCGGATCCACGATCACAATATCGCCCTCCAAGATAAGAGGTTCCATGCTGCCGCCCTTGACTCGGACGCCAAAGAGTCGCCGGCCAGTCATCTCCATTCTCACATACCGATCCGGCTGCTCCGCCCCTAGGCCCTCAAAAAAAATCGGGATCTTTACCACCTCCGATGCCGGACCGATCTTGCGTCGAGCAGCGGTCTGCCTCTCCCTGCTCCGCAAACGGGTCGCGCGGGGTACCAGGAGCTCCGAGGTCGTGAGACCGTAGAAATGGCTGAACTTGGCAAGCGTCGGTATCCGAGAGGGAATCAGACCGGCCAGAATATTATTGATGGTTCCCTGAGAGACCCCTATTTTCGTCGCCAGCTCACGCTGCCGCATGCCGGAAACGATCGACCGTTTCACAAGTTGTTGAATTTCCAATTCTTTCCCGGCACGCTCCTGCTGCATGGCTGGAGAGCTCCTCATGTTGATGAATAATCTAATGATATACTTTTATCATGTCAGTGATCAAGCACTCGCACATCCAAATTCTACAGGGAGACCGCGCCGCGAGCTCACACGCGCGTTCTTTCCGCGTCCAATCCCATATGGCCCTCGCCCTTGTTGGATGCGTGATCGCAGGCTGCGCCGGATCATTTCCGCTGCTGACCTCAGCTCGGCAGGACACCCACGTCTGGCTGCAGGCACTAGATATTCCCGGGCGGTATGAACCCAAGGAAGTCATTCGCGCCCTAGAGGATTCCTACGCGATCACCACCGGGGCAGGTGTGACGATAAAAGAGGGCCGGTTTTCGACCCAACCTCGGCAGGACCCGGCGCCGATTGCAGTTCATCGACATACCGTTCACCTCGAGGAGCTTGGATCTCTCGAGCTACATGAACTCAATTGTCCTGATCACCTCGCGACGCTGCGCACGACCAGGGCGACGTTTGCCGGCCAGCTCGGCGTTCAGGTCCTCTCCAGTTGCATTCAGACTCATGCAACGGGGTATCGCATCACGATCCTCGGCTCGGCTTCTGGGGACGATCGCCAGATGACGGCTCAGGCCGATCGGCTCCTCCACCATATCCAGGAACGATTCACTGATTCCAACACAATCCCCGTTCCGCCACCCAGCACGATAAGCGGAAGAGGTTCAGATAGCGAGGCTCCGAGGAGGGCGGATTCCCGAGAGAACCTGATCGCCGGCGCCCCACAGTTGGATCTCGGAGACTCCACGAATCAGGCGGTGAGCGCCCATCCGACCACATGTTTTACCGTAAAGCTCTCCAGCACAGTCGTCTATTCCCTTGAAGGGGATACCTCGTTGATGGAGTTGTCGAAGGGCGAAACGATCGTGGCGATCGACAATCCCGCTCATGCGACCATCGTTCACGTCGAGGTCAAGCCCGGTGTTAGAGGGTGGGTGCCTCGCGAGGCCGTCAAGCGATTTACGTGCCCGATCGGGTAAGCAGGAATTTCCGCAACCGAAGCCTTGAACGCAGAGCGCGTCCAGGCCAAAAGGAGGTCATCATGAAGGCAGTCTCGACTCACACTCAATTCGTTGCCGCTGCAGGATTTGCGCTATGCTTGGCCGCTTTCCTCGCGAGCCCCGCCTGGGCCGAAGAGAAGCGTCCCACTGGAAGCGGCCTACGATTCCAGGGGCCGCCATCGGTTTCGTCGGACAGCGAAACTGGTTCTCACCAACAGCCGCCTGGCAACACCATGAAATTTTCGAATCCCGTAAAGCAGGAGGGCGGACGGACGAAGAAATCAGCGGAGGTCGGCCATACGCTTCGATTCGCGTCCCCATCGAGCAACGAGTCGTCGACTGAGGCCCCGCAGGACGCGGCCCAGCGATAGAAAAGTAAGGACACTCCCTCCTCGGCACCGGGCCTGGCGCCTCCCAGCGGGCGCGTCAGGCCTGACTGGCTTTTGCCCTCATCTAAATCACAGGGGCCTCTGACGATCCTCCGGGAGGTTTGAATAACGCCTGATACCATCCCAGCAATCCCCCGTACGCCTCCAGGACTCCACCCAGCCGCACATCGGCCGGCACGGACACACACGGCCCCAGATCCACTCTGTCTGATTTTGTGATTTGCCTCGACTGAAATCCCATCTGGTGCTTTGCTAGTACGTAGTGCTTCTAGATCCACCGGTCCGCCGGTGTGGTAGAAGCAGGCCAGTCGATGAAGGATCGGTCAACCTGTTCGCACCAAGGAGCCCCCTATGAAATTCCACATGAGAACTGCAGTCGTGGTAGTGGGAACCGTGTGTAGTCTGATGCTCGTCGGCGCCGGCCGCGCCCACGCAGAAGGAAGCCCCGTCGATGTGGGCCTCGATCAAATCGCGCAGACGCTCCTCGCGAAAGTGTCGAATACGGACGCACCACTCGTGCTGATGGCAGACTTTACCAATCCCAATATAGATGGCGGTGAGCGCCTCAACTGGGAACTGGGGCGCTACGTCAGTCGCGCGCTCGGCAGAAAACTTGGGCAATCGAAGCGGGTTACCATCGTGGATCGGGCGAAATACGGGAAGCAGGCGGAGATGTTTTCAGCCAGCCACCCGCAAATGGAACAGGTGGCCAGGGAGTCGGGAGCCGTCTATCTAGTAAGGGGAACGGTCTCCGACCTCGGGAAAACCGCAGGGGTTAAGGTCTCCCTCCATAGCGCTCCAAACGGCAAAACGATTACTTCGGCTGATTCTGTCATCGACAAGATCGAGGCGTTTAGTAAGATGTATGAGGACAGCAAGGCGCAGACCGGGGTTTCTGCTAAGTAGGGGCAGGGAACCTCACGGCATTGGCGAGACGGGTTCCTCACTACTCTGAGGAACCCGTCCCCCTGCGTTCAACTACACAGACACTCGCTGCCACAGGACTTCCTGCTCTCCCGAGCGCTGTGCGTTCCATCGTGCCAAAACAAACAAGGCATCGCTTAGACGATTCAAGAACTTGATAAAAGTGGGATCGAGACGGTCCTTCCTACTCAGATGGACGCACAGGCGCTCGGCCCGGCGGCACACTGTGCGGGCGATGTGTAGACTGCTGGTTACGAGCCCCCCCGCAGGCAGGATAAATTCCTTTAATGGAGGCAGCTCCACCTGGCATTTATCCATGAGCCGCTCCAGCCGCGTAGCGTCCTGCTCCGTAATTTTCGGCATGTTCGGGAAGACCTGTCCAGGCGCCGTGGCCAGGAGCGCACCAAGATCGAATAGCTTGTTCTGGATCCAGTTGAGCTCCCGGTCCAGCGATACCTCAGAGGGCGCTCCATCCGGCGATCCATTCGGAGCGTTCCGAAGGTACGCGCGGATCAACCCGATCACCGCATTCAATTCATCGACGGTCCCGTAGGCCTCGACCCGTGGACTGTCCTTCCACACTGGTTGCCCCCCGGCCAACCTCGTGCGGCCTGTGTCCCCCGTGCGGGTGTAGACCTTGGTAATCCGTAGGCCACGCCGGACTGGCGTGCGGGGCGAGGACGTTGTCCGACGCGTCCGACTCATGAGACCTCCTCTAGCGAAAGACCTCGTTTGATGCAGGCGCGGTCGAGGTGACGATCTAGATGATCGGCCCATCGTGTCAACGTGTCGTCGAGCATCGCCGAGGCGCTCCTGGCGCCTTCACACGCTCGTGGGGGCAGGCCTTTCCGTGACCGCACACGCTCGAGCCAGGCCGACCGGAAGGCCGGGGCATCGAACACCCCGTGCACACTCGTACCCCACACCCGGCCATCTCCGCTGACCGCTCCTTCCAAGGTTCTCCCAGAAGACCCGCCAGCCTCAACATCAGCCCCTTCCGGCCGCATCAACAGAGCCGGTGCGGCCTGCGATGCTGTTCGGCCCGAATGGATTTCATAGCCGACGACGGCATGACCGTTCAGCCCGTCCAAATCAGCAACGACCCCCACGACTCGCCGACACACCTTCTGACGTTCCCATGAGGTTGTCACGTCGAGAAAACCGAGTCCTGGCATGGCTCCTCCCTCCTCAACCCCGTGTGGGTCCGAGAGCATCCGGCCCAGCATTTGATAGCCGCCGCAAAGTCCGATCAACTCGCCGCCCAACTTCACATGACGGGCGAACTCGGCAGGGAAATTCTGCGCACGAAGGTAGGCGAGATCGGCCATGGTGTTCTTTGTGCCCGGGATCATGACGACATCCGCCTCCGTCAGCTCGCCCGCCGATTGCACGTACCGAAGCACGACGTCGGGTTCGGATTCCAGCGCGAGAAAGTCAGTGGCATTACTCATGCGCGGCAGCAGGATGACGGCGATGTTGACGGTCTCAGCCCGATACGACGCCCGTCGCTTTGCCTGCTCCGGCAGGCTGTCCTCTTCCTCAAATCGGCACCCGGGAAGAAACGGAATCACGCCGAGTACGGGCACTCCCGTTCGGGTCTCCAGAAAACGAACGCCGTCATCGAACAAGGTGCGATCGCCACGGAACTTATTGATGACGACCCCGATCACTCGGGCCCGTTCGTTGCCCCGCAGCAAGTCCAACGTGCCCACGACTTGCGCAAACACGCCTCCCCGGTCGATATCCGCCACCAGCACCACCTGAGCGTCGGCATGGTGGACCATCCGCCAGTTGACCAGATCCCGCTCCCGAAGATTCACCTCGGCGGCGCTCCCAGCGCCTTCTATGACGATCAAGTCGTGCGCCGCAGCCAGCCGGGCGTAGGACTCTGTGACGGCCGTCCACAGCGTAGACTGCTCTTCGTAATAACGGGCGGCTTCCTGGCTGGCGACCGCCCGTCCCTGCACAATGACCTGAGCCCGGGTGTCCGATTCTGGTTTGAGTAAGATTGGATTCATGTCCACCGTTGGCTCGATTCCGCAGGCGCGCGCTTGGACAGCTTGCGCACGACCCATTTCTCCGCCACATTCCGTCACATAGGAATTCAGCGACATGTTTTGGGCCTTGAAGGGCGCCACCCGCCATCCCTCGCGCGCCCACAGGCGGCAGAGTCCTGCGGTCAGGACGCTCTTTCCAACATCCGAGGCCGTCCCGAGTATAGCGAGTGCTTTGACCATAGCCAGTTGACCGGGAGGAGCACGAGCGCGACAGACGCACGCGTCTCCCCCTCATCCTCATTCTCAGTAGGTAAATTTGACCCCGCCGAATACCGACCGAATCGGCGTGCCGAAGCCGAGAATCTCCTCATAGTCCTGGCCGAGGAGGTTTTCGATTCTGGCGTACACCTGCCACTGCCGGGTCACGTCGTAACTCGCCGCGAGATTCACCACACCGAAGGACCCCAGCCTTTGGCTCGGAGAGTTGGCGATGTCGTTGTTCCGTGCGCCGACAAATCGGTAATCGACGTACACCCGGGCCCCCTCCAGTGGTTGGTATCCCAGCCCGACCGAGGCTTGATCCACGGGCCATCGTGCCAGGCGCTTCCCCGTCGCCAAATCACGCGTATGCGTCTTGGTATACTGCCCACGCAACTCCAGCGTACTGGTGAGGCGCGCCTTGAAGGACAGCTCCCATCCCTGACTACGCGCTTGCGCGATATTGAGCGGACAAAAACCGAACGTCGCGACGGGGCACAGGGTCGGCGCGCCAAGCAAGGGAAACTGAATGAGATCGCGGAAGCGGTTCCAAAAATAGTTTCCGCTCACCGTGAGCCGTCCGTTCCAGAACGACTGGTCCGCTCCGGCGTCGAGACTTTGACTGCGCTCAGGCTTGAGGTTGGGATTGTTCACCGGAAAACCGTCGGAAAGAAAGTAGAGATCATTCATCGTGGGGGCCTTGAACCCCGTGGCGTAACTGCCGCGGATCTTCGTGCCCGTCTCGCGGATCACATACCCGGCGGTGGTGCGATAGGTCGTTGCATCGCCGAAAATATTATACCGATCGTGGCGCACACCGGCCGTCGCGAAGAATCGTTCGCCTAGGTTGAGTTGCGCCTGCGCGAACCCGGCGTGGGAAGAGAGGATGCGGGTGGCCGGATCGCCGAAATTGCGAAGGTTTTCCCCCTGCTCTTCCCGAAACTGGTACCCGGCGCTCAAGATGAGCGGCTTCGCGACCTTGAAGTCGTGTTGCCATTCCAGCCGCCGGTTGATCGATGCGATTTCCGACGTAAACGGGAAGAAGCAGCCGTCCGGATCGGCCGGAAACCCGCAAAAGGGATCCGGCGTCAGTGTTTGGCCCGTCGCCAGATTGCGGCCGGCGAGGCCGCTGCGCGACCGTATGCGCTCCGTCCCCTGGGCCACCGTCAACCGCTGCGACCACCAGTCGGTCAGGGGCTGACTATACGACCCGCTGACCACCAGGTTCCGCTGCGAAAGGCGGCTTCCGAAAATATCCGCGGGGCGCACGTTCCCGTCGAAGCCATCGAAGCTCGTGTCGGAGTTCCACCAGCGCAGCGCGAACTCCAGACGGCCGTCTTTCGGCAGCGTCACACCCATCTTCGCGGAGGCCTGCCAATTGTGGAACCCGTCTCGTTCCGTGGCGCCCCGCTGGTAGTTGACCGTCGAGAAACTACTCGTATCCCAGCGGCTGAGGGCCACGGAGAAATCGATAGGCCCCTTGACCCCGGACGCCGATACGCCCTCCCGCAGGGTGGCGAAGGACCCGAACTCGGCAAACGCACTGGCCGTCGGGGCCCCCTCGCCGCGCTTCGTGATGATATTGATGACCCCGCCCATGGCATCCGAGCCATACAACATGCTTTGCGCGCCGCGCAAAATCTCGATGCGGTCGATGTTGTCGGTCGACAATCCGCCGAAGTCGAACAGCCCGGAGGTCGGACTGTTGACGATCACGCCGTCGATCAGGACCATGGTGTGATTGCTTTTGGTCCCCCGCATCTGCACGGTCGCGAGGTTGCCTGGTCCTCCCGATTGAAAGGCCGTGACGCCCTGGGCTAGGCGCAATCCGTCGAACACCGTTTTGACCTTTTTCTCCTGCAGCTCGCGTCCGGAAATGACTTCCACCGCGCTCGTCACCTGATTCAGCGGAACGGAAGTTTTGGTCGCGCTGACGACCACCTCCTCGGTCGGGATGACCTCTTCGTCCGGCTCGGCATACACGCCGGTCGCCATACTGGCACTCACACACACCACGCCCAGCGCCCAACCACCCCACGTACGATACTCCATCCTCCACCTTCCCTTTAACTCGAAGGGCGTTGTGGATCGAAACGACGAGCGGATATCCTGACTCGCGGATCAGCGCGTCCCCTGCGCCTTCCCAACCGGCGCGTCACTCGTCCCTCATGACACGTATTTCGCAAGCCCTCAGAGTCCTGCGATTCACGCTTCACGAGCGACGCTTCACGAACCGAGTCAGTGGACTACTTGCAGAGTTGCTCCCCGCTTACAGTGGCGGTACCGTGATGGACTCACACCATCTTCCCCGTCTCGTCGCCTAGTTCCCCTGACCACTCCTCCATGTGCAGTGACGACTCCCCTCCCCGTCGTCGGTCTCGTGCGCGGGAAGCCCCATCACGCACGAGCCGCTGTCGATCGTTAGTGCGTCGGCATGTGAAGCGTAATCCGAGGCCGCTGCGTGTCCGGATGGCGGTCTACGGTTAGCGGACAGCCATAGGCGGCACTGAGCACGCCTTCGCGCATGACGTCCGCCGGCGATCCCTGGGCCGCGACGCGCCCGTTCGCGAGCAGCAGGACCTGCGTGCAGAGCTGACTGGCCAGATTGAGATCGTGCGTGACGAGCACCAGCGTGAGCCCCTGTTCGCGGTGAAGACGGCGCAGGCAACGGGCCAATTGCACGACATGGTGCAAATCGAGATGCGCCGTCGGCTCATCCAATAACAGGACGCGGGGTTCCTGCGCCAAGGCGCGCGCCACACACGCGCGTTGGCGCTCGCCGGTTGAAATGCGGTCGATGGGTTCGTGCGCCAGGTGCGCGAGCTCCACCTCCTGCATGGCCCACCACGCGATGTCCCGATCGGCGGTCGTCTCCCACCCCCATCCCGAGAACAAGCCGCTCGCGCGGCGATGCGGATATCGGCCCATGAGGACGAATTCCTCAACCGAAAACGGAAACCCGATGGGTTCCTCCGGGAATAAAGCAGCTCGGAAGCGCGCTAACCGGTCAGGACCAAGCTGCGACAAGGGCTCGCCGTGAACCGCGACCGTGCCTCGATCGGGCTGCAACAATCCGCCCATGAGTTTCACCAAGGAGGTCTTCCCCGAGCCATTGGGCCCGATGATGCCGACGAATTCGCCCGCCTCTATTGAGAGGGACAGGTCCTGCAAGGTCCACAGCGGCCTGCGCGCCTCAGCGTTACGCCCCCGATACCGGAACGCAACACCATCCAGACACAGGAGCGGAGTCCCCGAGGCCGTGACTTGGCTCATGCCCGACCTCCAATCGTGGCGCCCTGGCGATGGGTGAGCAGCAGGTGCACAAATGCCGGTCCACCTGCGAGGGCCGTCATGACTCCTACCGGCAGCTCCGTGGGCGCCAAGATCGTCCTCGCCAGAGTGTCGGCGCACATCAAAAACGCCCCGCCGCCCAAGACCGACGCTGGGAGCAGGAGGCGGTGATCAGCGCCCAGCAGCACCCGCACAGCGTGCGGCACCACCATCCCGACGAATCCGATCATCCCGCTGACGGAGACGACCAACCCGGTCATGCCCGCGCAGAGAAAAAACACGCGGCGCTTCACGGACTCCACCGATACGCCGAGTGCATGCGCCGGACCCTCCCCGACCAGCAACGCGTTGAGATCGCGCGCGTGCGCCATTAACAGGGTGAGGCCGAAGGCAAGGCTCGCCCCGGTCAGCGCCAGCCGCCAACCATCCACCGTTCCCAGGCTGCCCATCAGCCACGCGAGAATGCGAGACAACTGCTCGGGGCTCAGGAGCGACGTCACAAACATGGACAGCGCGGACAACACCGCGTTGAAGATGACCCCCAACAGCAGCACCGTGGGCAGCGGAAGCCCACCCTTGGTCGACGCCAATCGGTACAACACGACCATCACCAAGAGGCCGCCGGCCAGGGCGCAGAGGGGCAAGCCTGCCGCTCCCAGCACCAGCGCGACCCACGCACTCGTCATCGCCACGGTGGCCCCGAGCGTCGCCCCACTCGAGATCCCCAGCACATAGGGATCCGCCAGCGGATTGCGCAGGAGCGCCTGCAAGCAGGCCCCAACCACGGCCAACGTGCCCCCGACACAGAATGCGAGCAGCAAACGAGGCAGGCGCAGATGGACGATGATAGCGGCTTCGGGATCGCTGACGAGGTCGGTGGCTGCGCCCAATCCGAGCGGCTGGCCAAGCGGCCCAAGCAATACCCGGAGCGTATGGCCGAACGGAATCGGCTGTGCCCCAAACTGAAGGCACACGATCAACGTCGCCAATACGGTGAGGATCAATCCTCCAAGGACAGCGCCGGCGCGACAACCTGGACTGTATCGTGGGGCGAGTGATGCGGCCGAGCGTGCGCCCACGGTCATGAGACCGCCGTCGGTAGGCAGGGAGGTGGAACTGGGGGTCGGCATCGGTTTCACGTCATCCCTCACCGGTGCTCTGGAAAGGCCTCGGGGTGTAAGGCTCTGGCCAAGAGTTCCAACCCATCGACCAGCCGGGGACCAGGCCGATCGAGCAACACGCTGGGCACCTGCACCAGCCGGCGGTCACGGACGGCACTCAGCGACGGCCATCGCTCCCACTGCGCGCGGTCAGCCGGAGCGATGCCTTCGGTTGCCCCAGACGGGAACAACAACACCTCCGGATCCCGCGCCAACACCGACTCCATGGAGAATCGTGGGTAGTCGGTCGGGCTATCCGCGGCGATACTCGCCCCCCCGGCCGATTCGATGAGCTGATGCAGAAACGTGCGGGGTCCGACCGTGATCAAGGGATCCATGTTGAGCACATACAACACACGCGGGCGCGGCCGCCCTTCTGTGCCGGCCTTGACGGCCTGAATGCGCGCACGCAACTCGGCCGCCAGAGCATCGGCTACCCGTTGACGATCGAGCATGCGTCCCAGCGTACCGAGATGCGTAAGCACGTCATCGAGAGAGCGCGCATGCAACATGAACACCGGCAACTTCAGACGCTCCAGCTCGCCCAGCAGATCGGCGTCCAGAAAGCCTTGCGGGGCAAGGAGCAGATCCGGTTGGAGCGCCAGAATACGTTCGAGGTTCGCGCCCGGCTGTCCAACTTTTGGTTTGTTGGCCGCGTCCGGTGGAAAGTCGCACAGGCTCGTGACGCCGACGACGCGGTCGCCTGCCTGCAGCGCAAACAGCAGCTCGGTGACGCTCGGGGCCAAGGACACGATCCGGCGCGGAACCGTGGCGAGAAAGAGCTTGCGGCCCGCATCGTCGACAAACGTGCGCGGGGCCAGATTGGCCATGAAGGGCATCCCGGTCAGAATGCCGGGTTGGCGGCGCTTGGTCATGGACAACTCGTCGGCGTCCCCGAACGCCTGTGGAGAACCCGCGAGGAGCGCGATGCAGAGGAGTCGCGCGGTGGCGCCCCCCCGTTTCGCCCACCGTCGCCTGCTGGACAAATAAAAAATCCTCAAGGCCCTACCAGACCTTGAGGATCGCTCCCGCGTCGTCATCCTCAACATTCCCCAATCCGCGAGGGAACGATCGTTGATGACTTGGGCAGGTCTTCTGGCTTCCGGGCGACTCTCTCACCTACGCTCCGCGCCTTCCCGCTGCAATGCAGCAGTGGCTGATGCGGAGTTCGCTCCCGGTTACAGCGGCGGGACCACGAGGGATTTGCACCCTCTTCCCTTAACCCAAGTCGGCCGCACTATCGCTGCCGAACTCTAGGTGACGCGTACAAACCCTGTCAAGTTCAAATTTGTGCCGTCTCGTGCACAGGCCTGTCGAGCCGCCTTAGCCGGAAAACGCCGCCCAGTGCCGTTTCACGCCTCTTCGTCCGCAACGGCTTCAATCCCGAGCAGTTCCGACGGGACATTTTTTGACGCGCGCCTTCTCCCACCGGCACGGCGATTGCTCCTTAAGCCCCCAAGGCGATCCGTCTGTGCGCGAGCGTGTCGGGCGGCACAGCCCTACAGAGATCTCGTCGCCATGACTACTTATCACCCACTAGGACAACGACTGATGAAGAACTTCTTGATCACGATTTGTCTCGTGGCCGTCTTTGTGGAAGTTTCCGGGCTTTTCTGGTCCGGCCCGCGCGAAAAACCGAGTGAGGCCGTCCAGCGCCTGAGCCAACCGCCGGAAGTCCAGCTCGACAGCCCGCTGAGCAACGGCTACTTCCTGCTTCTTGGGATGGCCGCCGAGGCCGCAACCGATCCAGTCCAAAACGGCTATGAGATCTGGCTCGAGGCAGAAGCACACAAGGGACACCGTCAGTTCGACTTGGAGAAAAACCTGCGTGGAGCGCTCCGCGTTTCCGGCGACCCCGCTTTAATCTTACCGGAATGGTCATCGCCGGATCCGGTGGCCGCCTTGGCGCACGCCGACAGTTCCCTGCAGCGCTCCATGGAGCGGCACGCTACGCTGGTCAAACGGTACGAGCGCTGGCTCGGCATGGCCTTTGAGGACTGGGGCTACGGTCATCCGGGAAGCCCCCGTGCGACCGAGTTGCTCGTCGCGCACCGTCTCTTCATCGCCGAGGGCTTTGCAAAGCAGACCAAACTCGGTTTGCAACGGCTGTATCAAGACACGACGGCCTGGCGCCGCGTGCTCGTCGAAGCCAAGACGTTGCCGATGAAGCTCATCGCCCTCACGCTAGTGGAGGACAACATCGGGCTCTTGTCCCGGGCGCTGGCCGCCCCCGCGCCGGACGCATCCGTGTCGGCCGTCGCCCGTCTCATGGGGCATGCGCTGAGCGGCGACGAATCGACGCTGCGCTGGCCCATCCAGAACGAGTTTGCCTTGGGCCTGGCCCGCCGACGGGACACGTTGTCCAACGACCGTCACCTCTACATCGAGGACGCGGCGCAGACGCGCAAGGCCATTGCCACATTCGCGGGATTGTCGAACGATGCCCTGGACCAAGTGGCCCATCCGCCGACCAAAACCCTGTTGGGCATGTCGGTCGAATCGCAGCGGACGTGGGAGGCCTATGCCACCTACTATGAGGCCGTCATCAAAGCCTCCGAGACGACCCATGCGCCGCTCCCGCATTGGTCCGATATGAATCGCTCCTCGAAAACGTTGATGGAATCGGCTCTCAGCGCGCCGGATTTCGAGCCGTCGTGGGAGCCGATCACGGAGCGGATCCTCGAGGCAGACGCGCGCTTGCGCCTCGCCGGCCTACAACTCCTGGTCCGCAAGTTCTCACCGAATGATCGGATCGGCGAGCGGATCAGCCTGGCAGGGCCGGAGTACTTCGATCCGTTCTCCGGACTGCCGATGTTATGGAGCGCCTCGCAGCAACGGCTCTACAGTGTCGGGAAGGATGGGCTGGACGACGGAGGCGATCCGACCTTCGACCTGGTGGCGACGGTCAACTTCACCTCACCGGCTGGGGGCTCCTCGGCCGACTCCAAGGCTGCCAAACCGGCGGCCCGGCACCGCAGCTAGGGTCCCCGCTCCGGCGTGACGGCGCCTCGGCTATAGCGGACTTTGAGGAAGAGGATGACGGCGGCCAGGCCTGCCGTGACGGCATTGGTCAGGATAATCGGCCACGACCCGATCAGCACCCCGTAGCACAACCACAACAAGACGCCGCTGGTGAAAATCAAGAACATCGCGAGCGACACGTCTTCGGCGGATCGGCGCCGCCAGATGCGCACGAGCTGCGGAACAAACGCGATCGTCGTCAGCGTGCCGGCCAAAAACCCGATCAGCCCCGTCCACTCCGTCACGCCCCCCTCCATGCCCTTCCCTCGACCATCATCACCCCGGCGTCGCTTGTGCCGCCTGGGGACAGTATGATAGCATTCGTCTTCACTGCAAATCGGGCAGGATCGGCTCGAAGGAGAGTGGAACGTGGCATATCTGTGCGATGTATGCGGCAAAGGCCATCGGACGGGACACAACGTCAGCCATGCCAACAACAAAACCAAGCGGGTGTTTAATCCCAACCTGCAGCGCGTCCATGCGCTGGTGAACGGCTCCCGTCAACATATCCGCGTCTGCACGCGGTGCCTCAGGTCTGGCGCCGTCAAGAAGGCCGTCTAGCCCCTTCCTGGGTGTTCGGTCGCAGGTCCCCACACGCTGGTCGAGTACTCGCCTCTGGAAAGACGGAGGCGTCGTTGCGGCGCGAGTGCGCCCGTGGTGTGTAACGCCCGGCGGCTATGCCTGAACTTCGTCGTCCGCCCGTTCGGCCGGATGTCGCTCAAGATCCTTCACTACGTGCTGAAGTCTGGCCCACTCTTCCGGCTGCAGGTCGACGAACTCCACCCCAAAGTATTTTCCGCGTGCCCAGCGTACGAGCGCCTTGCCGACGCCGATCGGCGGCTCATGCTCCCCTGAATAGAGTCGCATCTCAAGCATCGTGCCGGGATTCACATGAGCGGAAGCTTCGATTCGGCAGCCGCGCACTGAGAGATCGACGACACTGCCTTCTCCGCCAACCACGTTGATGGTCGTAAACGAACTGCGGAATCGCACCGGGAATCGAACAGCTTGGCGTTTTTCAATCATGGCAAGATAGACTCACGCAACGGGGTTGAGAACAATCGCCATCAGCCTTTTATGTTACCGATCGGCCGCAATTCTGCCACTTTTTTTGTAATTCCGGCCCGCTCGACGGTTTCCACGACCTCCGAGATGTTCTTGTAGGCCAGACCAGCCTCCTCCGCCAACCCGGACATCGACACGGCCTTCACCACGATACCCCGCTCGGCCATGGCGCGGCGGAGCTCCTCGCCCCGAACGGTCCGCTTCGCTTGCGCCCGGGACATCGTCCGGCCCGACCCGTGCATCGTGGATCCGAACGTCTCAGCCATCGCCTGCGCGGTCCCAGCCAAGAGATACGACCCGGTTTCCATCGATCCGCCGCAAATCACCGGTTGCCCGACGGCCCGGTAGCGCTCCGGCAATTCCGGGCTCCCTGGGCCGAACGCGCGCGTCGACCCTTTGCGATGGACCAGCAGCTCCCCCTCAGCATAACGTTCGACCTTGGCGATGTTGTGCGCGACGTCGTACACCACGCTCATCCCCATCGATTCCGCTGATGTGTCAAAGACGGACTCGAAGGCACGGCGCACCTGATGGGTGATGACCTGCCGATTGGCAAACGCGGTGTTTGCCGCACAGTTCATAGCGGCAAAATACTGCTGTGCTTCGGGGGACCGGAACGGTGCACAGGCGAGCTGCTGATCCTTGACCGTGATACCGTACCGGCGCATCGCCTTCTCGAACACTTTCAAGTAGTCGGATGCGACTTGATGTCCGAACCCGCGCGACCCGCAATGCACCATCACGACGATTTGATCGTGCCCGGTGAGGCCAAACGCCGCCGCACGTTCACGATCGAAGAGGCCGGCCTCCGGCACCACCTGAATTTCCAGGTAGTGATTGCCAGACCCGAGCGTCCCCAACTGGCTGCTGCCCCGTTCAAAGGCGCGGGAGCTGACCGCCTCGGGGTCGGCGCCCGGGAGCACACCCTGCTGTTCGATGCAGGTCAAATCCTCTGCCCATCCGTATCCCCGTTCGATGCACCAGCGCGCCCCCCGCCGCATCACCTCTTCAAACTCCGGCCGGTTGACACGCACGAACCCGCGCGCGCCGACGCCCGCCGGCACCGTCCGGAACAGCTCCGTCATGAGCTGATCGAGTTTCGGCTGAACGTCTTCGAGGCATAAGTTCGTACGGATCAGCCGCATTCCGCAATTGATGTCGTACCCGACGCCGCCGGGGGAGATCACCCCCTCCTTCACATCGAACGCCGCGACGCCCCCGATCGGAAAGCCATACCCCCAATGCCCGTCCGGCATGCAGAGTGCGTAACGCCGGATGCCCGGCAAACAGGCCACGTTGGTCACTTGCTCGAAGACGCCTGCGTCCATGCCCGTGAGGATGGCCTCGCTCGCATAGATCCGGGCCGGCACCAGCATCCCCGCTTTGGCCGACGTGGGGATTTCCCATATCTCGTCCGAGATCCGTTCGACGGGCAAGGGCGTGTTGAGTTTCATACGTCCACCACCACACGGGCGCGCCATCCCCGCGCGTCCTGCGTCACGGCGTAGAGATGTTTGGTAACGGCTTTGATGTCCGCGCGCAATTCTTGGGAGTGCGGATCGACCGGCGCACCGACGATCGTCGCCGCGAGGCGCCACCCCTGTGGCCCATCCTGCCCGCTCACCTCCACCTGTAGATGATGGAACAGGACGCCGTGGGCGTCCTTCAGAAACACCAACTCGCTCAGCCAGTCGAAGAGGAGTTCGGCCACGGTCTCAGCGGTACGTTCCACGCGGGTCGACCAGCTGGCGCCGACGGTGGCAGGATCGGCCATCATCTCCATGACCGCGCGCCCCGCTGCCTCGCACAGCTCGGTGGGTGACGCGCCCTCCGCCTCGAAGGCCGCATCGGCCAGCGCGATATCGTCCAGCACACGGTACGAGCCGGCCATCGCCTTCACACAGCCCGGCCGGCCTTCGCACGTGTGGCCGCGAAAATAGCCCGGACCTGCCGCAATCCGGTAATGGCGTGGCCGAAGGGAGCGGGGACTTTTCCTTTCAGCAACATGCGGAGCCCGAGCGGCAACACGGCCACCAACTGTCGCGGCTCGAACCCGACCACCTTCAACGGCATCAACGCTTCATTGAGTCGGCCTTCCCGCTCGACCAACTCGACGAATCCGCCGATGTGCCGCGCGCCGCCCGTGTGACGCAGCCCACGCGCGAGCGAGGCTCGACGCAATCGGATGATGGCCTCCATCGGCTTCACGTCTTTCGGGCACACCTGTACGCAGAAGTTACAGCGCGTGCAGTCCCAGATGCCGTTCGCCTCCTGCAAAGCGCCCAAGCGAAATGATGTGACCGCCTCGGTTTCGCGTACGTCCTCGACAAACCGGTCCGCTTTGGCCAGCGCCGCCGGCCCGAGAAATTCCCGAGACACCTCGTGCGTGGTGCAGGCCGCCACGCAGGCTCCGCACATGATGCAGGCATCCACGTTGTCGAAATGGGCCGCCTCCCGGCGAATGAGCAACTGACGCGTGGCCGGGTCCTCCGGCACTGCCGACTCCTTGGCCAGCCATGGCGTCACCGCCCGCACCTTACTCCAAAAGGGAACCATGTCCACGACGAGGTCCTTGAGGATCGGGAAGCTCTTGAGCGGCGCCACTCGCAGACGCCCCTGGCGTTCGATTTCGTGGCGCACCGAGGTACGGCAGGCCAACTTTTCGGTCCCGTTGATGGACATGGCGCAGGACCCGCAGATTGCCGACCGGCAGGAATATCGCAGGGCGAGGCTTCCGTCGAGTTCGTTCTTGACGCGAATGAGCGTCTCGAGGACGGTCATGCCGCGGCCGATGTCGAGCCGAAACTCTTGATCGTAGGGACGCTCGTCCGTTTCGGGATGGAACCGCTGGACCGTGACGGTGAGGCGCATGGAACAGTACTAAGCGATGCGTGCTGGGACTAGGAGCTGATCGTGGAAGGACCGACCTGCTGAAGCACCTCAGTCCGCAGTGCTCAGCCGCTCGTTCTCGTTACCCGTTGAGTTCGAACACCTTCGGATAGTTCGTCAGGTTCCGGCAGCCGTCCCTCGTGACCAACACCATATCTTCGATACGAACGGCGCCCAGCCCCGGGTAATACAGACCTGGTTCCACGGTTACCACCTGGCCTTCCTGCAAGATTGACCCGTAGCGGCTGATACGCGGCGCTTCGTGAATGTCGAGGCCGACGCCGTGGCCCGTGCCGTGGAAGTAGCCCTGCATCCGGCCGTCCACCTGGCCGGTACGGTACCCGGCGGCCTCGAACCGATCGCAGATGCCCTGATGAATCTTGGCCCCGTCCGCGCCGTCGCGGATTTTCGTGATGGCTTCCTCCTGCGCGTCCTTCACGATTTGGTACAGCCGTGTGAGCTCGGGCGACACCGCGCCCCGAATGACCGTGCGCGACATGTCGGCAAAGTAGCGGCTCGAGGCCGACCGGGGGAAGACGTCGAAGATAATGCTCCGGTCGGCAGGCAACGGCCCACAGCCCTCGTGATGCGGATCACAGGCTTGTTCGCCACCGGCCACGATCGTGTGCTGCGCGACGCAGTCCTGCTCCATAAGCTTGACGTTGATCAGTTTCTTGATGGATTCGGAGGTCAACGGCGCCCCGTTTGCCCACAAGAAGCCGTCGCGTGGGATCGCGGCGCGCAGCGTGTTGTGCGCGGCCGCCACGGCCAGTTCCGTCGCCCGTTGTGCCGCTTCGATGTGCGCGACTTCCTCGGCCGACTTGATGACCCGCTGCTCATAGAAGGGGTCGGGCTTGCTGGTGACCTGATACCCCAAGGATTGGAGTTTCTGCGCCTGCCCAAACGGAAACGTCTGGGGCACCAGAATGGAGGCAATCCCCGCGTGGGACAAGATGGCGTGCACGACGTCCATCGCAGCGGGCTTGGCCACGCCGGCGTCCTTCACACGTTGCTCCCATTCGGAATAGCTCAGAACACGATCCACCGTAGCCTGACTGCGGGCCCGGTCCATTTCGAGGTCGCTCATGACCAGGAGGCGCTCCCC
The DNA here is from genome assembly GCA_964449255.1 of uncultured Nitrospira sp. GTDB lineage: Bacteria > Nitrospirota > Nitrospiria > Nitrospirales > Nitrospiraceae > BQWY01. Next base: position 261,158 of record CAYUYE010000001.1, read on the forward strand.
TTTGATCTCCAGATAGAGAAAGGGATCGGGCGCCACAAATCGGGTGGCATAATACAAATTGGAGTCTTGTTCGCTGGCGACGTAGAAGAGAACGGCTTGTTCAGGCGTCGGCACAACCGGAGTCCTTTGGCAGGTGTTCAGCGTCTCGAAGGAGCATCTGAAGAAATGCTAGCATGCAGGGGGGGTCAATACAAGTTACTAGAGGGATTGCTGGTCGGCGCCTCACCGGCGCCGTTGGTGGGTTTGTCAGGTTCGTTCGTGAGGAAATCCTTCGGCATGCGAAAGGCGTTGCGCAACACATCGTAGGCCAGCGTGGCTAAGCTGTTCAGTCCCTCGGTGAAGGACTTCATCGGCATGTACGTCACTTCCGGATCATCCAACGCTCCTTTAGCCTGGAAAAACGCCGTGGCAACCCCCGTCCGATCCCCGGCAAAGAATCGCCCGAAGAGCGGCACGTTTTGGATCAGTTTCGAGTAGGACCCGAACGGACTCACCGCGTACACCATGTCCAGTTGATCGGTCGGCAGGTCATAGTTGCCCGCCACGCTGATCTTGACCACCGGGCTATCGACCACGATTTTCTGCACTTCGAGCAACCCGTTCCGCATCATCATCGAGGCCGTGACCTTCTCGAACGGCAACCCGTCTTTTTCCAGATCGATTTGCCCCTGCAAGACGGCCGGCAAGTTGAGGATCCCGAGAATTTTCCAGATGGCTCGCTTCTGCGACTTGAAAATCCGTCCGTCGGTGACCGACACCTCCGCGTCTCCGGAGAGCGTAGGGTACAACCCATGGGGATTGCGGCCATGGCCACGGATCGTGCCGGTGAGACGAACCTCCCCGGTCATGAAGTGTTCGTGCCCGCCGCCCAGCCGTGACAACTCTTCGAACGGGACACCCGCCAAGCGGATCGTCGCCTCCGCCTCCGCCGGTTGTTCCTTGGGCACCTGCACCACCAACCGGCCGGACACGTGCCCGCCATCCGATCGTGCGTTGATTCGATCGACGTCCACGACACCGTTTTCGATATTGATGCGGGCGGACAAACCGGCCACGCGCATCTGTTTGTAATGGCCGCGCTCGATCGTGGCAAGCGCGGTCGTCTGCGTCTTGTCGGCCAGGAACTCCAGGAAGTCTCGAACCGGCGAGCGCCCTTCCTTCGGAACCAACAGCTCGAGATTCAATCGCGACGATTCCAACTTGGCGTTCAAGATCGGCTTGGCGTCGAGATTCCGGACCGTTCCGGAAAGCGTTAAGTCGCTGTCCAAAATCTTGAACGTCAGTTGCTTCAGCTCGGCGCCGTTGCGCACCAGCTTCATGCGGAGATAGAGATCCTGGATTGGCCCCTCGACGCCCTTGACCGCCATCAGGCCGTTGGTCAGCGCCACCCAGCCGGTGGTCTGCCACGTCGTCCACTCCGGCTGCGTGCCTTTCACGTCCAAAGAGATTTCGATGTTGCCGGCTTCGAGCCCACCGCGGTTCAGCCATTCCGGCACCGTGGAAATCGCCACCGTACCCGTCGCGAGCGACGCATCGATCGAAAACCGGTCGCCAAACAGAATCGTCCCTTTCATGCCCAATCGCAGCGGCAGGAGCACGGTGTCCAGTTGTTTCACGACGATGCCCCGGCGCGTCACCTCACCTTCGGCTTCAAGCTGCGCGGGAATATTGGCGGGCTTTTCCCCCACCCAGGGCAACCGAAGCGTCGCCTCGGTCAACTGAGCCTCGGCGCGCACGTGCGGAAACTCCGCCAAGCCGGACAGCCCCACCGCGATGGAGACCGGTCCCTGAATGAACGCCCCCACACTCGTCGCGGCAGTCTTGGGCAGAAACCGGATCAACTCGGCGGTGTCGCCTTTCATGTGAATGGTGAAATCCTGGAAGGCGCTGGCATTGCCGGCGGTGATCGTCCCGTTGGCCTGGAAGCGGCTCTTCCCGATCTGTCCGCCGACCTCCTCGAACACCGTGCCGCTCTGGGAAAACTTGAGTGTGCCGTTCAGGCCCGAGACGCGGGCCGGAAGGTTCGGCGCGTCGAAACTCAGATCTTCGGCCTGCACCTCGCCACCCACGAACGTGATGCCGCCCGGCTGATTCATCGGCCCGACGAGACGAAAGGTCGGGACGGCCACACCTTGGATGTTTCGGACCGACGAGAGGAATTGCGCCACCTGTGGCGACCGGATCGACCCGGCGAGATACGTCACCAAGTTGGCCGCCGTCATGTCGCCCATCAGATCCAATTCGAGCCATGGTCCCGCTTCGAGGAAGGACACCAGGACCTTCCCTTGACCGATATGCAGCGACCCATAGTCGCCGCTGAAAGACGGAATCCGAATGCGCCCGGGTTCAATGTAAACAGTGCCCCCCAGATTCTGGGAGCGGACCAGCTTGTCGCCCAAGAGCGCGCGTCCGTCGGTGATGTGAAACTCGCCGGTCACGTTGAACTGCGGCTTAGGATCCGTGGACGCGGTGATCGTGGCACTGGCCACCTGAACCGTTCCCCCGATCTGTCGCTCGGCGATCACCCCCGGCAGCGCGGGATGAATCCATTTGGCCGGTAGGTACGTGAGCAAGTCGTCGAGGCTTACCGGAGACGACCCGAACGTGACCGACAGAGTCGGCTGCGACGACAGGACACCAGACAAACTGGCGTGCCCATTGAGGACCAATTTTTCGAGCCGCGCCGCCAAGTCTTGAAACACGACGTCATACCCGGCCACGCCCGGCACGACCCGGACCTGCCCTTTCAAGTCGAGCTGGCCGGTCAATTCGCCCGGCAGCGGCCGCGGCCCCAGAAGGTCGGCCACTTGCCTGACCGACAGGTTGGTCGCCTGCATCGTCCCGTCGAACTGAATGACCGAGGCGACCTGCGAGGGATCATCGGAAGAGAATCGAGCGGGATTCGGCACCTGCACCGCCGTCCCGCTGAGTGAAAAGGCCGAGGCTCCGGGATCAGTCGGCACCGTCGCCGTGATGGTGACCTCGCCGCGCTCGCGCGCCGCGTCGATCACGACACCGGCCGTGAGCGCACGAAATTCGACGGTGCGGGTCCCGTCCGGACGGCCATCGTCGACGAGGCGCACCGTCCCGTCTTTGATAGTCGTTTCTTTCATGTACATCAGCCAATCCGTCGGCCGATGGCCGCTGCTTCCGATTGCGGAGGCAGCCGGCGCCAGCGCGGCGACGTTCCAGGCGCCGACTTTGTCGCGGTGGAGTTCGATGTTCGGCCGCTCCACGAGTAAACGCTTGCCGATGACCTGCCGCTGAAGGAGCGGCCAAAACCGCAAGACCGCATCGATCCGTTCCGCCTTGACGAATGGCGTCGTCCCGTCGGCCTCGAACACGACGGCGTCTTTCAGCTCCAGTCGAATGCTCGGAAAGACCACGAGCCGGACCACCCGCACATCCAACTTGCGGCCCAGTTGCTGTTCGATCTGATAGAGAAAGAAGTCCTTGATGTAGTCGTGCCCGGTCAACGGCTTGAGCAGCGCCAAGCCACCGGTGACCAGCGCCAGCAGGATGAGCCCCGTCAGGAGGAGGGTCCTGATCGGGCGACGAGTCTTCGGAGTGGGATGGGACGACATACGGCGGCGTAGCTTTCCTCTGAGCCTGAGGACGGCCCCTGCGGACTCTGCGTTACGCAAACACCCTCAAGGGCATGGTACTCAATAAGCCGCGATAAATCCAACGACTGCAAAGATTAGACGGGCGATGTGCCCAATCGTCACTGGATGCCTCCTCGAACGATCGGTATAATGGCCGCGCTTCCCATGCCCCCTCCTGTTTCTGCACCCCCAACAGTCCCTACCAAGTCGGTGACCAACGCTCCCACGAACATCCGCTGGCGCATTCTGGCCGCGCTGTTCGCCATCAGTGTCGTCACCTACATCGATCGGGTTAACATCTCCGTGACCGCGCGACACATGATGCCAGCGCTCGGCCTCACCGACCAGCAGATGGGCTATGTGTTTTCCGCCTTCGTGGCCGGATACGCCCTCTGCCAGATTCCCGGGGGCTGGCTGGGAGATCGCTTCGGATCTCGCCGGGTGCTCGCCTGCGCCATCCTCTGGTGGTCCGGCTGGACGGCGGCCACGGGGTTCGCCGCAACCAGCGCGTTGGCCTCCGCGTTCGGGGTGGCCGGAGCCCTCATGATCGTACGTTTTCTGTTGGGGGCCGGTGAATCGACGGCCTTGCCGAACTTCAACCGGGCGGTCGCCGACTGGCTGCCGGCGAATGAACAGGCGCTCGGCATCGGCCTCGCCATCGGCGGCATTGGATTCGGCGCCGCCGTCACGCCGCCGATCACGGCCTGGGTCATGGTGAACTATGGATGGCAGACCGCCTTTTATGCCTCCGCGCTCGTGGGGATGGCCGTCGCTGCTCTCTGGTATTGGTACGCGACGGATCGGCCCGCCGATCATCCGGCCGTCAATCAAGCCGAACTGGATGTGATCGCCATGGGCAAGGATGTCGCACCACCCCGCGCGGCGATTCCTTGGAGGCGGATCGCAGCCACTCCTACCATGTGGTGGCTGGTGTTGAGCTACACCTGCCTTGGGTACGTGGCTTACATTTATATGTCGTGGTTCTATCTCTATCTGGTCAACGTGCGCGGCTTCGGCGAACTACGAGGGGCGCTCTTTGCCATGCTCCCGTTTCTCGCAATGTTGGTTGGCTGCCCCTTGGGTGGGTGGTTGACCGATCGACTGTCGATCACCAAAGGAGTGACTGGCGCCCGCGTTCGCACCGGTGCGGGCGGCATGATCCTGTCCGGGTTGGCCGTGGCGCTCGGCGCCTGGTCCCCCCATCCGGTGCTGGCCGTGATCTTTTTATCAGTGGGGGCCGGCTGTCTGTATTTCAGTGTGGGGGCCTACTGGTCTTCGACGATCCATTTGTCGAAGCAACACGCCGGCACACTCTCCGGGATCATGAACACCGGCGCCAATCTCGGAGGGAGTCTCTCGCCCACACTCACTCCGTGGCTGGCAGACCAGATCGGCTGGGTCGGCGCCCTCGGTACCGCGGCCGCTATTGCCATTGTGGGCGGGCTCTTGTGGTGGCGCATCGATCTCGAACGGGGTCTCGCGCCCCTCGAACCGGTTCCGAACAACGACTTGCACCGGCGATAGAGCATCCTATACAGTCGCTCCCCATGGAAATCATGGGCTTCAAGAAAATCGACCCGCGCATCACGATCACCACCAAGTTCGGCGAGATCAAGATCCGGTTCTATCCCGACGACGCCCCTCGGCACGTCGACAATTTTCTCAAGCTGGTCAAGCTGGGGTTTTACAACGGCACGACGTTTCATCGTGTCGTCCCGGGCTTTCTCATCCAGGGCGGCGATCCATTGAGCCGCAATCCGGATCGCACACTGCACGGCACGGGTGGCCCAGGGTACTTTCTGCCCCCGGAGTCGAACGATCGGCCCCATAAACGCGGCGCCGTCGCCATGGCGAAAGTGCCACGCGAGAGCAACAGCACGCGCGACTTCAACGACAGCGGCTCACAGTTCTACATCTCAGTGGGGCACAACGCGGGGCTGGACCGAACCTACACGGTGTTCGGTGAGGTGTTTCGCGGACTGGACGTGGTCGATAAGATCGTGGCCGCTCAACGCGACGCCGCCGACAATCCCCTCGAGCCGATCGAAATGACGGTGACGCTGAAAGAGTAAAGGGAATAATCATGTCCTCTTTTGAAGTGTCCGTCAAACCCGGGCTAGCACAGCCTGTCCCCTTTTTCTCGCTCACATCATTTAGTCACCGCTTTCCGTCATATCCCCGTTCTTTCCACCGCTCCAGCAAGGCAATGCGTTTCTGAAGCTGGGCTACGGTCGCCTGATCCACTCGACTGCCTGTGCGCGCGATCAATTCCGCATTGAGGCAACGATGATCGACGCCGCTTGCTCGAGCGACTCCGGCCACCAGCAGTCGGTGATGGTCCCGCAGATCCTGCTTCTGTTCATGGAGGGAGCCGGGCGATTCGGGAATGGCAGCGGTGTCGCCATCTCCTCGCGTCTCCTCTTCCCCGATCAGGCTATCCATCCGGGCCACGGCCATCAGCGGCCTGTATTCATTGGTCGAGACCGTGACGCGGCCAAACAGGTCCCGCTGCCCTGCCGGCATGATGTCTTCCAACACGTGATCGCGCTCCGCCTTGATCTGCCTGGCATAGTGCACCAAAACGGGATCTTTCGGCAGATACAGCCACGCCCGTTGCGGTTTGGGCACTCCCTCCTGCATCCGCACGAAGCGGCCGACCACCTGGCGAAAATACATTTCTGTCATCACATTGGTGCCATACACTCCGACTCGGAGGCGTGGAATGTCCACCCCTTCACTCACCATGTTGACCGCCACCAGCCACTGCTGCTTCTTGTGACCGGCAAACTCCTCGATCGTGCGTGAGGCAGCGGGATCGTCCGAAACGGCCACGGACGCTTTGGTGCCGGTCACGCGTGCAATCAACTCGGCCACCCAGCGGGCATGGTCTTGGTCCATGCAAACGATCAATCCGCCGGCATCCGGTTGCTCCTGTGTGCGAAGCTTTGTCAACTGCGCATGGGCGTCGGTCATGACCGGCCCAAGCCAGGTGTCTTGCAGCAACGCAGTCTTGAGCCGTTCCCGTTGCCGATTGAACGTCAGCCCATCTTCAAATGTCGCCTGATGTTCGCGGCCGTCGGACAACCAGCTCAACTCACCTTCGTAGCTGGGAAAGACGATTGGCCGGCAGACCTGGTCACGAATCGCGTCGGGGTACCCATAGGCAAATTCCGCCCGGCTTTCTCCATTCTCATATCGAATATACGGAATGGGGTTATTGTCTGACCGGAATGGTGTGCCGGAGAGGATCAATCGAAACACCGCTGGATCAAACGCGGAGCGCAGGGCCTTTCCCCAGTTCTTGCCGTCACCCGCATGGTGCAGCTCGTCGAAAATCAGCAACGTCTTCTTGCTCTTGCAGACCCGCTGGAAGATCGTCGGAGCCAGACACACTTGTTGATAGGTGACCACGGCACCGTGATAGTCAGACGCTTCAGCCGCCTGCTCGTTGGTCAACGTCGGATCCAGCTGCAAGCCGATCTTGGCCGCGGCAGCCGCCCATTGCGTGCGGAGATGATTCGTCGGGCACACCACCAGCACTCTGACCGCGGTTCGCTTGGTCAGAAACTCGTGCGCGACACGCAAGGCAAACCGTGTCTTTCCAGCGGCGGGCGTGGCCATCGCGAGAAAATCTCTCGTCTGATGACTACAGACTGCCGACAGCGCGCGGCGCTGCCAGTCACGAAGAGGGGTCGTCCAGGAAGGCAAGGTCTTCATGAGAGGGTCGTGGCGGGCCCATTGAATTCATCAGGCTGCTCAAAGAGTTTCCCAACGAGGCCGCAAGGAGTGAGGACCACGAGGCGTACTGTCTCTAAGTACGTCGAGTGGTACGAGCGACTGAGGACGAAGCTGGGGAGATTTTTCAGCAGCCTGCACTAGAAAAACACGATGCTGGCATAGGTCACGGTGCTATTGAACTGATCGGTGATGCCGCGGTCGTAGCGGAGCACTTCGCCTTTCTCGGCGGACATGAGGCGGAGCAACGTATAGATGGGCGCGAAGCCGCTGATGCGGCGCGCGTCGCGTTCCTTGCGGATGAAGTCGCCAAAGTCTTCGGGTTTCAATTCCTCGACGAACTTCAGCATCGCGAGATCGTTCTGCATACAGCGGTGGAACGAGAAGTCCGTTGGCGGCGCGTTGTCGCCGTAGCGCATGCCAACGTGCGCCAGGTCGCCCGCGGCGATAAAGCAGGGTGACAGCCCGAGCGTACTGCATGCTTGGCAGATTTGCCCCACGAATCGCTCAATAGCTTCCAGCACGCCCGCCTCCTGGATCGACCCGGCCGAAAAATCACAGAGGATCGGAAGGATCGAAAACTTCTTTTGGCTTCCCACTGCATCCTGAAGAAACGGCAGTTGGAATTCGATCGCATGTTCTTGCTGATGCGCCAGATCGTCCCGGAACCACTCGGGCGCCCGGGCCTGTAACGACGCGACGAGATCACGGTGGACCGGCACGACGCCCATAGGGGTCTCGAAATCTCGGTCGGTGACGGCAAAGAGTGAATCCATGCCCGCATGGCACGTGGCCAGGATGACAAACACGTCCGGGCTCTCCGCCTGATTCAGTTCTTTGTACGCCCAGGCATAGATCGACCCGGCCTGTTTCACATCGTAGGCCGGGGCGACCAATCCCTTCATCAGCTTTCCCTTGTTCACGGACGGCTTTTGATCCGGTCCTTCATTCGACTGATAAAAGGCTTCGATTTGCCGCCGGAGTTTGAAGCCTTCCGCCTCGTAACTCTTGCCGGCGAACGCCGCCGGCCGGACCGGCGCTTGGCGATAAGCCGCTTGCCGCTCCGCCTTCACCGCCTCGACCTTCGGGCCTTCCAGGAACAGTTTGCTGTCGAGATCCGCCACCAGGCCCCGGACCTTGTCCGGCATCAAAAACTCGCCGAAGCGCTTCAGATAGAGCGCACCAATTTGGTCGAGCGAATGTTGGCCGTCCAGGTGCTGGATCACGAAAAAATAGTTCAACGGAATGATGAGCTTTTCGTGGCTAAGTCCAGACGGATCCCATAGCACGATGTACTGCTCCTCCTGCTCCTTGATCGGCGAATATTGGAGGTTCCGTAGAATCGGATTCGACTTGATATCGCTGGGTGCCGCGGGTGTCGTGGTCGTGCTCATGGTCATGTCCTCAGGACGAGCATTCTAGCGGAGCGTCTTTCATCCCCGCAACCGCCTCTTCGAGGCGCCCACTCAGTGGCTGGGCGGCGGCTCTTTCCGGATCACGCTCCACCCACCGAGGGCCAGGATGGTCGCCCCGACCAGCCAGAGGGTGGCGTAATGGTAGGCCGGTGACGAGTACTCGATCAAATCGGTCAGGCGCCCAATCAGGAGCGACATCCGAGCCATCACGGTGTACCCAAAGGCCGCGCCGAACGAGATCATCAGGAACAGCACCCCCATGCGCGCAATGGCCTTCCCCGTCCCGGAGTGCTCGACGGTGAACAGGAAGTAGAACAAGACTGTGGCGACGCCAATTAGGACAACCATGGAATTCAGATCGAAAACTTGAACAATAGGATCAAACTTTGACAGCATCGCGCCACGAAGACTAGACCTGAACATGACGAACAAGAGAATGCCACCGTAAAGGACGGCCTTCGTTACGATTCTTACTGTTGGGGTAAGTTTTGGGAACCAGAACCTCTCCATAAGATAGAGAACCAGGAAAAAAGTCATGGCAAATAAGACTGATACGACGGCTATTGCCATGGGGCCGGAGGCCAAGATCTCCCACGCGTTGTCCATGGGAATTCGGAGTACGGGCCGAACGGTGTCCTCGATCTGCTTCAAGATGAACGACGAGATCGTCCGCGGAATAGCCAAGCCCGCCCCCACCCCCACCAGGAACGCAAAGGCGTAGCGGGACAGCCAGGCAATCTTGGGCACATACCGCGTGAGCATCAACAGGCCGATGCCGACCGGCACCAGGAGGATCCATTGATCCTGCTTCATGATCGGGTCGAGCACGAGCCGGATGATGACGGTATCAAACACACGGACGATCTCATAGCCGACCGACACGCCGACGTAGAGGTGCTCCGCCACCTTGAACAACGGATTGTCCTGGTAGAGAAACGTCATGATGAACAGCGTCAGGCCCGTCGCGACCCAGGCGCCGAAGAGCACTTCAAAAGCCATGCTCGACCTCCGCCCCGCTGACCATCACGCGTGCTCCCCCTCACCATACCGTTGGCGATGCCGAGACCAGAAATAGAGGCCGTTACACATGGCCACAAGCACGATGATCGCGAGGTGCGTCGCCGATTGCGCATCCATTCCAGCCACGGCCGTGCCCTTTTGACCGATCAGCGTCTCGTATTCGGCCGCGCCGCGCAGCCCGCCGATCAGTCCGTTCAACTGCCCGCTTCGCAGCAGCGGATAGAGGCCCGGCGCCATGACGCCGGTGGAGCCGCCTCCAAGCTCGAACTTGTACTTGTCCTTCCCGAACACGTACCAGGCCTCCACGCCGGGATTCCCCGCGCCGAGGCAGACGACGTAATCCACATCGCGGAGATTGTTGACGCCCTTCAGCACCAGCAACCCTTTCGTGCCGGCCCCGCTATAGTCCGTGGGATAGGTTGTATAGAGGTCTTGCCCCAGGTTGATGATGACGGCCGTCCCGCCGGGACTCCATCCCAGGAACACGTAGTCGGTCCCAAGGGTTTTGCCTTCCTCCTTGGCAATCTTCGTCACCACCTGATCGGCCATACCGGTCCCGGTCACCCACAAGGTCATCGTGATCACGCGCAGATTCTTTCGGAAGGCATGGCGCAAAATGGCGACAGCCTGCGGATAGAGTTCCGGCTTGGAGGCTGGGTCGAAATCCAGCGACAGAAGCAGGGTCGACCGCTCCGGCAGTTTCTCGATGTGGTCGTACACCCCGCGCACCTCCTGTGAGATGCGGATCGGCAGGCCCACCGGATACAACAGCGGCAGCAACGTGCACAGCCCGATCACCAAAAAGATGATCCGGCGGTCGATCCCCAACATGCGATCCGCGAACGTCACGGCGCGGCCTCGTCAAAGGTCAATCGTACGTCGTCACAGGCTTCGGAGCCGGGAGGAGATTCGAGACTTCTCATGCTTCACGCTATTCCTTTCCACCACCAAGATACGATCGCTCGATGCCGAAGATGATTTTGAACGAGAGCGCGACGGCGCCCAGGCTGATGCCGATCAGGATTGCGCGGCGGACCGCGGCATTCAGCACGTTCAGAATCCATTGCGAGAGATCGCCGCTGAGTGGAATCAAATACTCCCCGAGCGGCACACGCCCCATCATCACGATCACCGCCGCGGTCAGGAGCACCGCCGCCTCGCGGCTGCGCGCGCGAAACGAGCGGTAGGCCGCGGAGGCAATAAAGAAGGCCAACAGCGAAAACATCGTGCCTTGGAGCGGCACCATCACGAAGCTATAGACCCAGCCGAAGGCACTCAGATTCCCGTCGATCGCTTCTTTCCCGCCGGCATAGAGCCCCGCGGCGATCGTCCCCAGCACACCGGCATAGAGGACGAGGCTATAGCCCCACCCTGCCTCCTTGCGTCGGATCTTGGCCGCGTGGACATGGAAGAGGCTGGTCACACCCAGCACCAGCGCGAACCCGCCGATGATCTGCATCCACTTGGTCACCGAGGTCAGCATCGTTTCGGAGACCGGATGCGGCACGTAATACTGCCCGGCAAACAGCAGGCCCGTGATAAGTGTAATCAACAGCGGCAGTTGTCGTCGCAGCAACATTATTTGACGTCCCTGATCAGGTCCAAGAGATACGAAGGCCACTCGGCGCCGAACGCTATGGCCCAGGTGGCCGCCAGCGAGCCCGCCGCCAGCAACCCCAAGACCGTCAGCTTGCCAATATCCTGCCCCAGGAGCGTCCCCACCTGCACCGGCTCACGCGATAAATAGGCGCTGGCCGCGTACAGCTCTTCTCCGATCAACGTGTAATCGCAGGTCGTCACAAAGAACGGCAACTGGTGATCCGAGTCGGTCCCGGCAATTTGGATGGCGCCCGTACTCGCCCCGGTTTCGGTGAGCAGCAACGCCTCGGCGAAGTAGGCGCCCATGAAAAAGTTTGCGGCCGGCTTGGTGCGCAACATGATGCCGTCCACCGAGGCCGTGTAGCTGAATTGATCCGCCGTAATGAAAAAATTCGCGTCGTCGCGGAAGAGATCGGGCTTCCCGGCTTCGAAATACGCCTGCCGCGTGATCTCCTGACAGACGGCCATCGTAATGGGATTGCGATGCGGCACCATCAAATCGGTTTCATAGGCCGCCGTCCGCTTCGCCACACGGCCCAAGATGACCGCCGCCGCCACGGTCGAGGGATCACTCATGTCGTGCGCCCCCGTCAGGTACATGACGGGCTTGCCCAACTCGGTCGCCCGGCCGATGGCTTCGTCGACCGCGTCCAAGCCAGGAATGTAACGCAGAAACACCGGCCCTTGTTTCGCACGACGGATGGCGTACAACACGACCAGGCCGAAGCTCACGGCAATCAGCAGATTGTTAAGCTGGTTCCAATTGAACCAGTTGGCAGCCGGCACCACTCGAACCGGCGGCGCCGGCGTTCGCTCCTGCCCCCTGACGGCCACCACCGTCACCGCGTAGGCCGTGCCGTTCTTGATCTCCCCTGCCTTGCCGTTGCGCATTTGGTACTGATGCGCCGCACGATCGGCCGGCCTGGTCCACCAGGGTCGCTTGAGCTCTTTCACATAATGCGTGGTCGAGGGAAACTCATCGACGACCTTCAGCCCTTCGGCGCCGCTGGCCCCCCGGTCTTCACCGGCAAGAATTTGGTAGCGCAGACCCGGACCGTCTTCGGACGACGCGTCCCAGATGACGGTTATGTTCTCCCCGGCATCGCTGGGCGTATCGAACGCACGAAGATTTGCGGGCGCACTCGGGACCTGCGCGAGCGCCGGAGCGGCGTGATGCAGCAGGCCCAGGCCAACGCAGAGGCACAGGCTGAGGCTCAGGCTCAGGCCCGGAATGTCCCCTCTTGGCGCACTCGGCCCTCTCATCCTTCGATGGCCTCCACGTTCGTACGTGGCACCAACGCCCTCGTCCCATCACCGAACGAAACGGTCAGCACACGCACATGACTTTCCGTGGCGATCGCCACCGGTTCGGACGGCAACGCCGCAACCTGGCCGATGCGGCCGAACCAAGGATCCCGGATGACGCGCACAGGATCGCCGATTCGAAGTCCCTCCCGCTCCGCCACCGCGCCGCGGACGGTCCCAACGGCTGCGCCATTACGATGAGGGATGAGGATCTCCGGACGGATCACGCCGGCGCGAATCTGCGTCGCGCCGGAGACCGACGCTTGCTCGCCGACGTGGCGGGTCAGCAACTCGAACGTCCGCTTCGCCATCGGGATCTTCCCGAAGCCCTCGGTGAGCACAAGCGTGAAGCCAACCCGCTCGTTGCCGGTGATCGCCACACCTAAGTCATAGCCCAATAACGCGCGCACATCTTGATCGTGCACACCCCCGACGACCAACGCGTGAATGCCCAATTCCTTTGCCCGCTCCATCGTTTCAATGGACAGGAACGAGCCGCCCACCACTACCTGGCCCTTCATCGCCGGGGTGAGACGATCGGGCGTGAGGGTCTCCTCCGGCGAGGTCACCGCAACCGCGATCGGCCCCCAGGTTTCTCCCCCGACGCCGAAGATGCCCTGCACCATGGCGCACGACGTCTCGACGGTCACCCCTTCGTGACCATGCACCTCGGCCACCGTGCCATCGACATAGGCGAGCAGGTCCAACACGAGCGGCGGCTCACGCACCAACACTTGCCCCGTCACCGTCGAACAGGAATCGATCGTCCCACGTATCGGCGAGGTGACTTCGGTTTTCAACCATTTGAACAGCGGCCGGCTTTCCGCAATGACTTCGTCCCGTTCGACCGCATCGCCCTGTTGCCTAGTGAGGTACTGGGAAATTTCATCGGGCGCCAAGCCAAGCTGGTTGGCGATGTTGACGGGATAGACCTTGCCGGGAAGGCGCGTCTGCGCCACGACCTGCTTGGCAGTCACGGACTCGCCGGTTTGCACAAGGACCGTTCCGGCCAGAGGCAGGAGCCGCCGACGCCGCACCACGTTCCGTTCGGTGACCGTGAGACCTGGAGTATAACTATGTGCCATAGCAGGATTGTGAACGCGTCAGCGGGACGCCCCCGAGACCGCGGCGGCGAGTTCCGCCTCCGGATAGACGTCGAGTCGCCGGAACCATCGCATCAACTGTTCGTGCCGGGCGACCGGCTCCAACGCCAATTGCAGGGGTCGGCCGCGCCCGTCCAGGAGCAAGCCGACGACCCCGCCGCGAACCTCCCCGGACCACGGCTCCCCCTTTCCAGCCCCCACATCAACGTGTTTGGCCGGGTGAAGTGAGAGCGTGGCCGTTTCCTCATGGGTCAGAGGAAGCAAGACCACGTCGCCGAAGGGAAGGCTGCCGGATTCTTCCTTGCGCCCACCCGCAAACGTCACGCGATAGTCGACGCAAGGCGTCCCCGCCGCTCCCTGTCCGATCGGTGCGACACAAGGGCCTAAGTAGATGAGACAGTCCCGCAGGAACACGTCGGTCGCCGCCTGCTCGTTCACGGTCGAGAGCACCCCCAGATGGGGCATCATGAAAATACTGTCGACCGACAGCATCGTGACGCCCAACGGTTCGTAGGCATCGACCATCATCAGCATGGACTGCACCCGCCTCGGGGCATGTGAAAGAATGCCGCCGCTCCCGACGATCAAATTGAGCTGCCGGAGATCGATGAGGGAGCGCCCGGTCTGACGCTGCTCGAAGATGTCGGAGATCGTCCGCTGTTGCCTGACGCCTTTGAGCCCCGTGGCCAGGGAACGATGATGGAGATACGCCAACCTCAACGCTTCCCGTGCGATGGCGTGTTCGATCATCAGCTCATCGAGCGTCTGCGGGATCGTCGTGGGACGGATCATCTTGTTCTTGATGCGATTGCGGAGCGTCTGTTCGTCCAGAGAAAACGGCACCCAGCGCATGATGTTCGGCAAGCCGGCTTCGACCAGCACGTTGGAGATGCTGTACGACATACCCAGATTGGCGCTGACGGTGCGATTGAAGGTGCCGCCGAACACGGAGAAGACGTCCGTCGTGGCGCCACCGATATCGACCCCCAGCAGATTGATGCCCTGGCGCTTGGCAATCGTCTCCATGATAAGGCCGACGGCGCCCGGCGTGGGCATAATCGGCGCGCCGGTCATCTCGATCAGCTTGCGATACCCCGGGGCTTCCTTCATGACGTGTTCGAGAAAGAGTTCATGGATCTTGTCACGCGCCGGGGCGAGATCCTCTCGCTCCAAGGCCGGCCGCAAGTTCGGCGCCAGAACCAGCGCCGTCTTCTGACCCAGAATTTCCGTCACCTGGCCTTGCACCTCGCGGTTTCCCGCATAGACCACCGGCAACGTGTACCCGCTCCCAAATCGAGGACGCGGCTCCGCGGCCGACACATACTGCGCCATCTCGACGACGTGTTTGACCGTCCCACCGTCAGTGCCCCCGGCCATGAGGATCATGTCCGGGCGAAGGGAACGAATGCGCTCGATCTTCTCGTGCGGCAAGCGACCGTCGTTCGAAGCGAGCACATCGATGACGATCGCGCCGGCCCCCAAGGCACAGCGCTGCGCGCTCTCGCCCGTCATGTTACGGACCACACCGCTGACGACCATCTGCAGTCCGCCCCCCGCGCTGCTGGTCGACACATAGATATCAACCCCGACCTTGCGCCCGTCGGGGTCCACACGGCTGGGCGTGAGGATGTGATCCCCATCGAGGATCTTGCGGCCGGAGAGTTCTTCGATTTCTGCAAAGGCGTTCAACACGCCGCGCGTGACATCCTCAAACGGCGCTTCGACCGTGGTCGGAGCCTCGCCGCGGTAGGTTTGACGGTATTCGTCGCCGGTTTTTTCGATCAGAATGGCCTTGGTGGTGGTGCTGCCGCAGTCGGTAGCAATGATGACGGAAAGCGGAGACGAGGCCGGGCTGGGAGACGACGGCGCATCCGTCATCGAACGGTAGCCGCCTTGGCTTTGGCGTCGATGAGCGCCGCCAATCGGGAGAGACTGTCGCGTCGTTCCAGCAACGCCGCCGCCCGTTCAAAATCCTTCGTCTCGCAGGCGAGATTCAACAGCGGAGCCAGCGCATGGAGCACCTGGCTGCCCAAGAAGTTCAACGGGCCGACGGACTCGAGAAACAACTGCGCCGGCGCGGCCATCCCCCGCCGCACGACCGTCTCAGCCATACGCTCCAAGAGCGCCTGATCATCGGCTGACAGCGGATCGTCCTGGCGGGGCAGCGCAAAGGCATGCGCCAATTGCGCCCGAACACGGCGAACGACTTGGGAAACCTTGGAATGGGATGACGCGGACATCGAAGGCGCAGTCACACAGGGCCGAGCGTGCGGGAATTATAGTGAGGGGTCGGGGGAGAGTCAATTTTGCGGCCGGTCCATTCCCCGCCCGCATTCACCCCTTAGCCCACTCTATTCATGACGGTTCGTGACCCTTCGACCAGCTCAGGGTCCCGAGCCCAGTCGAGGGACGAAAGCGCCAAGACGCCCAGCGAGACGGGCACGCGGAGCCCCGAGCGGCCAAGGCATACTTACACAGTATGTCGCGGCCACGAGGGGGGAGCCTGCCCGCTTGGAAGCCTCAAGGCCACTCCCAAGCTCGTCGTAGCGGCGTATCGGCGGTTGCAGTAGAAACGGTCATGAATAATGTGGGTTGAGCCCCGCCGGCCAAACGGATCACCGAACCGGGGCAGGCGACAGCGCGGAGGGAATCGGTCAGGAAGTCGGCGGTACAGGCTGAGGAGGACTCTGCGGTGCGCCCTGGTGGACGGCACGCCACTCTTGTCCTCCAACCTGGACGCTGCGCACACGGAACCCGATCTGCGTAGTCCCCACGCGACGTATCACGCGGGCGATCCGAACATTGAGAATCATGTCCCCCATCTCGAGGATGGCCGGCACATTCGAGAACCGGTAGACCCCACGAAACGACGCTCCCAACCCCGTATACGACAGGTCGCTGATGTGACCGTTGAGAATGCGGCCGTCGATATGGAGTCGGCATGGGGATTCGCTGTGGAGCCGCGGGATGCGCCGCTGCCGAGGCCGAAGTCGGCGATGCGCACGAATCTGCGTGGTCAGCAGCAGCCGGAGGCTTTGCCAGGCTCCCACACCGGACCCACCCAAGTCTTTCCAGAGGTCGGTGGACGCGAAACTGCGCCGAATCAACGCCCCACGCTGGGGCTCGGTGAGATCGACGAATTTCACCCCGAGCAGAAATTGTCCATCCGGGAGCGGCTCTTGCCGCACGAGCTTTCCTTTGAGCGAGACAAGTTGTCCCGCGTCATCGGTGAGCGACACCGGCACGGGGCGGTGGTCGAAAATGGGCGTCGGCACCACGGCCGACAGGCCGCCTTCGTGGATGTCCGTCGTCGTGGCCGGCACGCTCTCCTCACCCGTCCCAATTTCGCACAGATACTCCCGCGGAAGCCGGTATGCGCTGCGCAACTGCGGCTGCTCGTACGCGGCATAGATGGCGGTCAGCACCAATACAAGATTCGCCACGGCCCAGAAGAGACTCACCTCCAAGCCTGGGAGGGGCACGGGTCTCATCCAGTGCCTGATGCCCATCACAATACCGGCGACCAACAAGCCGGCCATCAGGAGATGCGGCCACAGTAGGCGCCATTCGGATAAGCCGCGGTGGTCGATGCGCTGCCCTTTGGGAGTGACCTCGAACAACCGCTGTGTCATCGGCGTCAAAAGCGTCTTGAAGACGGCCCGCGTCAGGGCGAAACACATCGCGGTCTCGTAGACATCCGACCAGAAGGCGTTGCGGGTCCCGCGCGTCATGACGCGCATGGCCACGGCGGCCCCGACATAGTACGAGAAGAAGAATTGCACCAGGCTGAAGGAGTCCGCGAACACGGCCGGAGTCCCGAAGAACAACCACGCCAACGGCGCGGCCAAAAAGATGATTCGCGGCAGGCCGAGGAAAAAATAATAGATCGACCCGGCGTAATTGACCCGCTGCGCCCACGTCAGGCCTCGTTTGAACAGCGGATTGTCGCGCATCCAGATCTGCGTGGCGCCAATGGCCCAACGGGTACGCTGCTTGAGGTAGCTGGCGAACGTCTCCGGCATGAGGCCCGCGGAGAGCGGTTCGTTGACGTAACAGGACTTATAGCCGCGCGCGTGCAGCAGCAGGCTCGTATGGAGGTCCTCCGTGATCGTCTCGGTCTGGAATCCCCCAACCTCGTTCAGGTGCACCCGGCGGAATAGACCCGTGCTGCCGGCAAAGAACGCACTGTTATGGCGATCTCGCCCCGCCTGCACTAGTTGAAAGAACATGTCTTGTTCGCCTTGGACCTGACGTTCGAGCTTCAGATTTCGCTGAAACACATCGGGATTGTAGAAGTAGTGGCGAGACTGCACGAACGCGACCTGAGGGTCCTGAAAAAACCCGACGGTCTTCTGCAGGAAATCACGCGAGGGCACGTGATCGACGTCGAACACGGCGACCAGTTCCCCGGACGATTGAAGCAGCGCATGGTTCAAATTGCCGGCCTTGGCATGCACCCGAAACAATCGCCGCACATAGTGGCACCCAAGCGACTCGGACAACGCGGCGACGTCGTCGCGATGGCCGTCGTCGAGCACGTGGACTTGGACGCGGTCTTTGGGATAATCCTGCGCCAAACAGCCAACTAACGTACGCCGGAGGATATCCAACGGCTCATCCACGATGGTCACGAACACATCGACCGGAGGATGCTCCACGAGCGTGGGGATGCGGCGGCGAGTCGGGCGAGCAATCTGGTACAGAAAGAACCCGAACTGAAAGAAGCCGTACGACTCGGCGCCGAACAGGGAGAGACTCACAACCGTACCGGGCCAATCGCTCAGATTGAGCGTGTACCATCCGCGCCAGACCATGTAGCGCACGTAGAGAAATGCGACCAGAGCCAACACGAGTTGACGGCGGCGCGGGCGCTGCGCGAAGAGCACCACCAGGATCAGCGCCACCACCGTTAGAATGAGCTGAAGGCCGGGATGGTAGAACGCATCGAGCCAATTACCCACGAACGTCATGCCACCACCCCCGCCACAATCGGCAAGGGCAGCGCCGTCTCAGGCACAACAGCGGGCCAGATCGGAACAGTCGCCTCCATAGCAGGCCACGATACTATGGCGGTCTAACGGGCGGTTATGGTTGGAATGTGCTAGAGGGATGGGCGCAATGGGCCAGTTCTCTTCACTCGTACCATTCAGTAGCTTTCGCGGAATTCGGCGGACACCATCGGCCGTTGGGCACGGAATTTGGGCGGCGCGTATTTCGGATGCTCATTCGGAGTCTCGTGGCATCGCCCCCTAAGCTCATCCAGTTGTGCTGTTGTGCTCATTAGGATGAGCCATCGCTACCTGCACCATGAGCTCAAACCATCACAAAGACATTTCGACATCCACTGTCGACTTGTCACGAGCAGGGACAATGACCAAGACGAGGCGAAGGCTTCCAACCCTTAGCGAGAACCAGAATGGTATGTGGGAGGTTAAGAAATCGCTTGCTGCTCAGCGTGGTAGGAGCTGCGGACGAGGGGGCCGGATTCGACGTGGGTGAACCCGAGTGCGAGACCGTTGGCTTTGAAGGTGGCGAACTCGTCGGGATGATAGAAGTGCGCGACGGGAAGATGGTCTTTCGTCGGTTGTAAATATTGACCGATCGTCATGATGTCGCATCCGACCTGCCGTAAGTCCCGCATGACCTGACCAATCTCCTCGACAGACTCTCCCATCCCGATGATGAGGCCGGATTTGGTCGTGGCGCCTCGACGCTTGGCATGCGCAAGCAGCTCGATCGATCGGTCGTATTTGCCCTGCGGACGAATCGATGGAAACAGCCGCACCACTGTTTCGATGTTGTGATTGAGAATCTCCGGCCGCGCGTTCAATACCGTTGTGAGGGCCGCCTCATCCCCCTCGAAGTCCGGAATCAGGACTTCTATTGTGCACTCCGGATTCAGACGGCGCACGTCCCGAATCGTCTCGGCAAAGATCCCTGCGCCGCCGTCCGACAATTCGTCTCGATTGACCGACGTAATCACCGCATGGCGAAGTCGCATCGCCTGCACCGCCTCCGCCACACGGCGCGGTTCAGAGACGTCCACGGGCAACGGCCGCCCCGTGGTCACCGAACAATAGTGGCATCGCCTCGTGCAGATATCGCCCAGAATCAGAAACGTGGCCGTCCGGGCATTCCAACATTCCCAGCGATTTGGACAGCGGGCTTCTTCACAGATGGTATGGAGCCCTAAACGATCGACCGTGTCGCGAATGTCACGATAGTCGGGGCCCTGGTGCAGCCGCACCTTGAACCACTCGGGCAATCGTGGTCTGGATGCGGAGGCCTCGCTGTCCGCTACGAGCGCCGTTCGCAAGGCGCGTGGAGGAATGAGCGGTTGTGGGCTCATGTCGAACGCTCCGTCGACCTGCGCGGCGCGCACCACGCGATCACGCGCGCCCACCAGGCCAGAGGCTCGGGGGCTGGATCCGGATACTCGATCCACGCTTCTCGACTGCCGAGGTAGTCCACACCACGAAAACTCAATTGGGTTTTCAACTGCCGATAGCCTTGGTCATGGAGGCGTGCAATGAGCGCGGCCAGAGCCTGTGCCTGCGTATCCTGCGGCACCCCGACGACCCGGAGCGCCTCATACTGGAGCTGCGCCTCGTATTGCGCTCCCACGTTCCGGCACTCTACCGGACGGCTGAAGCCTCGCTCGCGCGGATCGATTCCGGCCAGTTGATGTTTGTGCAGGGGTTCGGCAGGAGGGGCACAGCAGGAAACGGATGGAGGGGCGTCGTTCGTCATGTCACGTCATCGGAGCCCGTCAGTCACAGCGCCCGATACACCGCCACAAGATCGCTGAGCGCAATGGTCTTGTTTCTCAACACTGCGCGCTCGGCCTCAACTGAGGCCAGCGAAGTCTGCTTATCGCCCTGCCCTTTCAAACAGGCTGCGCCGGCCGCCAGGACTCGATTGCACTCCTCGGCGACCTTCGCCTTCACGACTGGGTTTACTGACAGGATGTCGAGTAGCTCTCCCTTGGTCGCCGCCAGGTGGGCTTGGAGATCCGCCTCCGGATAGGACGCGCGCGCCGATTCGTTGACGCAGCGATCCAAATACTGCGTCAGAAAGACATACAGCCGGACCATCGTCGCCGCAATCTCAGTCTGTGCTGCCGTTGTCGTGGACATAGCGACCTCCCAAGCTAGAAGGTTGAGGCTGAGACTCAGCTAGGCGGTCGGTTCGGAGGCTACAGGGTTCATTCTTCCGCTTAATCCTCAACCTCGACCGTGAACGTTCTCCCTACAGTAGCACCTTCACGTCGGTGCCTTCGACCTTCGTCTCGTAGACGGCAACCTTGGCGGACGGATTCGCCACGCAGACTCCCGTCTCGATGTTGAACTGCCACCCGTGCCACGGACAACTCACCACGCTGCCTTCGACTTCCCCTTCACCCAGTGGACCGCCCCGATGGAGGCACGTGTTGTCGATGGCGTGAAAGGTCCCATTGAGATTGAAGACGGCGATGGTCTTCCCGGCGACCTCGGCCACGATGCCATGCCCTGGTTGAATATCACCCGTACCCGCGACCCTGACAAACTCTCCCATGAGCACCTCTCTCAGCAACGAAATGATTGGTCAATGCCTACCTGGTAGGTAGCCTGCGCGTTCAACTTTTTGCGAACGGCGCTTTGATCTTCTTGAGCAAGCTGTCCAACGACGGACCGGATTCCTTGGCCCCCTCCACCGTTGCCCGGAGTTTATCGGCGATGTCACGAAAGGCCTTGGACTGCGGCGAGGCAGGATCGGCCATCACAATCGGCATCCCGCTGTCTCCCCCGCTCCGAATCGCCGGATCGAGCGGAACCCGCCCGAGGAATGGGATCCCCATTTTCTCCGCCGCGCGCTCGCCCCCACCCGTGGAAAAAATATCGGTCGTGTGGTGGCAATGGCTGCAGACGAACCCACTCATGTTCTCGATCAGCCCCAACATGGGCACGTTCACCTTCTGAAACATCATGACGCCTTTGCGCACGTCGTAGAGCGCCACGTTCTGCGGTGTGGTGACGGTGACGGCGCCCCGAAGCGGCACGAGCTGCGACAGCGTCAATTGCGCGTCGCCGGTGCCGGGCGGCAGATCGATCAGGAGGTAGTCCAACTCACCCCAGAGCACGTCGCGGAAGAACTGTTGGATCGCCGTGTGCACCATGGGCCCACGCCACACGACAGCCGTATCCTCCGGCACGAAGAAGGCCATCGAGATCAGCTTGACGCCGTGCGCCTCGGCCGGGATGATCTTGCCGTCCTTTTGCTCCGGAGCCTTGGTGGCCCCCATCATCATCGGAATGTTCGGTCCGTAGATATCGGCATCGAGCAGTCCCACCCGCGCACCGGACAACGCGAGCGACACCGCGAGATTGACCGCCACGGTGGATTTCCCGACTCCCCCTTTCCCGCTGCTCACGGCGATCACGTGTTTGACGCCGGGAATCAGATCGGACCGTGCGCCGGCTGCCCCCTCTGGATGTACATGTTCGTCGGCCATACGTGTGTTCCCCCAATCATCTATCGGACTGCCGGACGCCGCACCTGGGCGGCCGGCCCGTCATTACGTTCGCGCACACACCACTCTCTTGGCATCATATGCGATTCGTCGCGGCAATTGGAATGGGAAAGAGGGCGCAGGCGGAGGGTGAAAAAGACCTAGCCGGCGCAGACACGTCTGTCCCTCTGCTCCTCGTCGGCGACGCGCACACCAAACGAGATTTTTTGGGGTTTCGTTGTCTCCTGTGTATACTGGAGCCAGGTCCTGCTCAAGGTCCAGGAGCGACGCATGGCGATCGACCCTGATACCCTCGAACCCGCCATTCACGAAATCGGCCGCGAACTGGCCCGTATCTCGGCCGGACAGTCCCCAGCCCTGTTCGACCACCGGCGCTGGTCGCAAACGCTGCTCGATTGGGCCGTCAAAGATCCGCAGTTCAAGGTCCAACTGTTTCGCTTCGTCGACGTCCTCCCCGTTCTCCATCAGGATGAACAGGTGGCCCGCCTCGTCGACGAATACTTCGGCCACGACCCCGCCTTGGGCGCGCCGCTGAAGTGGGGCATGAAGATCATGACCGGCACGGCCTTGGCCGCCAAGATCGGCGCCCGCACTATTCGCCACCAAGTCGAGCAGATGGCGCGCATGTTCATCGCCGGCTCCACCGTCTCCGAGGCAGGACCCGTGCTCAGCCGACTGTGGAAAGAGGGTCGCGCCAGCTCGGTCGATCTCCTTGGCGAAGCAAGCGTCTCTGAACCGGAAGCCGAGCGCTATCTCAGTCGCTGCCTGGCAGCCCTAGACGATTTGGCGACGGCCGAGAACCCCTGGCCTCCCCAGCCTCTCCTGGAGCGTGACCACGTCGGCCCCCTGCCCCGCGTTCAACTTTCCATCAAACTCTCAGCACTGTATTCGCAAATGGATCCGATCGATCCGGACGGCTGCTACGAGGCCATCGCACGGCGCTTGCGCCGGCTCCTCGACCGCGCGCAGACGATCCCCGCCTCCATCATTTTCGACATGGAACAGGCCGAGTTGAAGGATCTCACCCTGGCGATCTTCATGCGACTGTTTTCTGAACAGGCCTACCGGGCATTTCCCCATGCCGGGCTGGCCATCCAGGCCTACCTGCGCGAGACCGGCCAGGACGTCGACCGCCTGCTACATTGGGTGAAGGAACGTGGCACACCGATCATGATTCGATTGGTCAAGGGCGCCTATTGGGATTCCGAGACGATTCGTTATCAGCAGCGCGGATGGCCGGTGCCGGTTTTCGAGCAGAAGTGGCAAACCGATGCGCACTATGAAGCCTTGTCTCGCACGTTGCTCGATCACCATCGCTGGATTCGCCCGGCGTTCGGCACACACAATCTCCGCTCCCTCGCCCATGTGGAAGCCTACGCCCGGTCGCTCAAGTTGTCGCCAGACGCCTGGGAGTACCAAATGATCTACGGCATGGCGGAGCCCTTGCAGGCGGCCGTCGTGCAGCAGCCGCGCCGCGTGCGCCTCTACACACCGGTCGGCGAACTCCTGCCGGGCATGGCCTATTTAGTGCGGCGTCTCCTGGAAAATACGTCCAACGAGTCATTTCTACGCAAGGAATACATGGAGTCGCAGCCGATCGACGCACTGCTCGAACGGCCGGCCCCGCCGCGACGGGCGCCGGCGAAGCCATCGCACCATCCCGGGCCGGACCCGACGTTTCACAACGAGCCACATGCGGATTTTTCGCTCGAACCGGTCCGCGACGCACAGGCTGAAGCGATTGCGGCGGTGCGCGCCAACTCGGGACAGCAGATTTTCTACGAAGTCGGGCCGGGCATTCATCCATCGGGGCCGGTGATGCGCTCGCGCAATCCCAGTCAGCCGGACGACGTGTTGGGCGTGTTCACCAGTTGCGCACCGACCGACGTGGAGAAGCTGTGTGCAATCGCCCGCAGCAACGTGGCGCCATGGGCCGGAGCCGCGGTCGCGACGCGTGTCGGCGTGTTGCGGCGCGCCGCGGCCATCATGCGAGAGCGGCGCTACGAATTAGCGGCCTGGGAAATATTGGAAGCTGGTAAACCGTGGCGCGAAGCGGACGCCGACGTCGCCGAGGCCATCGATTTTCTGGAATTCTATGCCGCCGAGATGACGCGCCTGGATTACCCCCAGCGGCTGGGACACGAGCCGGGCGAGCACAATACGCTTCGGTACGCAGCGCGTGGCGTGGCGGCCGTGATTGCGCCATGGAACTTCCCGCTTGCGATTCCGACCGGGATGGTGGCGGCAGCGCTGGTGACCGGCAATCCCGTCTTGTTCAAACCGTCGGAGCGCGCCTTGATCGTGGGCTCGCTCTTGGCACAGATACTAGCTGAGGCCGGCGTGCCGTCGGGTGTGCTGCAAGTCTTGCCGGGCGGGCCTGACATCGGCCGCGCGCTGGTCGAACAAGGCGTCGCCGATATCATTGCGTTTACGGGCTCCAAGGCTGTTGGACGGTGGATCCTCCAAGAGGCCGCGCGCGAACGAAAAGGGCAACGGCACATTCCGCGCGTCATTGCCGAAATGGGCGGCAAGAACGCCATCATTGTGGACGAAACCGCCGACTTGGACGAGGCCGTGCTGGGGGTCATCTCCTCGTTTACGGGCTATCAAGGCCAGAAATGCTCCGCCTGCTCCCGCGCCGTGGTGCATGAGGCGGTGTATGACCTGTTCCTGGAACGACTCGCGGATGCCGTCCTCGCCATACGGATCGGCAATCCGCAGGATCCCGGGACACAGATGGGCCCCATGATCGACGCCCGCGCGCGGGACAAGGTCCGAGAATATATCGCGATCAGCAAGGGCGAGGGGCGTCTCGTCGTCGAACGCCAGGCAGAGGGACCGGGCTACGTTCAAGGCCCGGCTGTGTTTGCCGAGATCGAACCCCATCACCGCCTGGCCCAGGAGGAAATCTTCGGCCCGGTGCTGGCGGTCATGAAAGCCCGCAGCTTCGAAGAGGCGTTGGAGATCGCCAACAGCACGGAGTACGCGCTGACGGGCGGCGTCTATTCCCGCAGTCCCGGTCACCTGGATCTGGCCCGGGCACGATTCGACGTCGGCAACCTCTACATCAATCGGCCGATCACGGGGGCGCTGGTCGGCCGGCAACCGTTCGGGGGACACCGCATGTCCGGCGTGGGAGCCAAGGCCGGGGGACGGGAGTACTTGCAGCAGTTCTTAGTCGCTCGTGTGGTGAGTGAGAACACGTTGCGGCGCGGATTCGCTCCGCTCGAGTAGGCCGGCCACCGGCTTAACCTTGTAGGCCGTCAGCTCTTCCATGATTTCCGTCGTGATGCCGCGATCGGACCGGATCGGCGGTAGTTCCTGTCGCTCCAAGTACTTCACCATCCCAATCCCCTTCACGAACCAGGCGTTCATGACGTCCGTCCCCACCGCCGAGGTCTTCAGGCTCGACAGGGTGATGCGCATCGTCATCCGGGCCTCGACCCGCACCGCGTCGTCGTATTTCCCCGCCGGGACCGTCACCGGCTCATGGCCCAGGACCGTCACCGTCCCGACCACATCGGCCTGCTCGTTCACACCGTCCTGATCGAGGTCGCTGCCGAAATCCAACTTTCTCCGGTCGAACTGTTGAAAAGTGGTGGACACGCGCATCGGGAACTGCACGATCTGATACGGCACGAGCTGTTTTTCGAGCGGACTCCCCGGGTCGGATCCATAATATACGATGCCGACCTGGTCGCGGCGGTAGAAGCTGGTCGAGGGGCCGTGGTTCCCGCCGTTGGTATCGTGAAACACCTTCATCTCGACGTTCTGCCGCATTTCCTTGCGCATGACCTTCGACTCGTTGACGAACAACTTATGGTCGATCGTCTGCAGCGGCCCTTCGGTGACTTCCCCCTGGTAGGACCACCAGTTGCCGATGTCATCAGGAAAGTACGCGGCTGAATCGTCGACCACCTTCCCATCCGCACTCCAACTTTCGCCGGCGAAGAAAAGCAAACTGAGTGCCACCGCCGACAGTGTCTTCCAACTACCCGATGAAGTCATAGTGTGGCATTCCTCCGTAATGAGCGCGCACCGTACCACAGCCGCTCCAGAGGCGGCAATATGCCGGCGCACGACCGTGGCCGATTGCCTTTCTCGGACTGCCTTCTCATAATGCCGACCGTCAGGCAACCACCTTGTTGCATCGTGTGTGAATGTCGTGAAAGCGTCGACCCCACATACATCACCGGTCGTCCTTGTCACCGGCAGCTCCCGTGGCATCGGCCGGGAGGTCGCGTTGGCCTTCGCTCACAGCGGCTACCGAGTAGGCGTCCACTATCGCGAGCGGGCGGCTGATGCCGAGGCTGTGGCCTTGGCCATTACGACCGCGGGCGGCCAGGCTCTCACATGCCAAGGCGACGTTCGCGATGCCGGCCAGATGGCCAAGGCGGTTGCGGCCGTCCTCGATCGCTGGCAGCGCCTGGATGTCGTAGTGTGCAACGCGGGCCTGGCCTTGAGTCAGTTGGTCCTGCGAACGTCTCTGGAGGAATGGGAGAACTCGGTCGCGACAAATCTGACCGGGGTCTTTCACACGATGCGCGCCGCCGCCGACGTGATGACCGGCCAGGGCGGAGGCCACATCATTGTGATAGGGTCCTATGCCGGACTCCAAGGGACAACCGGACAAGCAGCCTACGCCGCGTCAAAAGCCGGCTTGATTGGGTTGATCAGAAGCGCCGCGCGCGAATGGGGACCTTCGAACCTTCGGGTGAACCTGATCCTGCCTGGCTGGCATCAGACAGACCTCTCGGGCGACACCATGCCGACTGAATTCTCCGTTTCGCACACACTCGGCCGCAGTCCGGACCTCGCCGAGGTTGCCCGAACCATCGTCCACCTGGCGGGCTGCCAGGATGTCAGCGCCCAGATCTGGAACCTCGATAGCCGTTCGCTCTCGTGAAGAGCGTATGGCCGATGATGAAAGACGATTTCCTTCTCCGAGGCTAAGCGTTATGCCATCATCCACCAGCCCTTTTCAGGGAGTCTTCATCACCGGCACGGACACGGGAGTCGGCAAAACTCTCGTGACCGCGGCCCTCGCCCGTTGTCTCGTTCGCCGAGGCTTGGACGTCGGCGTGATGAAACCCATCGAAACGGGCTATCGATCTGACGGCCCCCCCTCGGACGCCGGCCTCCTTCAGGAGGCTGCGCAATCCTCCGACCCACTCGATCTCGTGAGTCCCTGCCGATTCGCCCAGCCATTGGCGCCACTGAGCGCGGCACTTCAGGATCAGCGTGCCGTCGATATCGCCGCCATCGAGCGAGCCTTCGGCCAATTGCGCAGCCAGCACGACATCGTGCTGGTGGAAGGCGTGGGAGGCCTCTTGGTCCCATTGACGGCCGGCTTTACGGTGCGCGACTTGATGGTCCGGCTGTCGCTCCCAGCAATCGTGGTGGGCCGGACCGCTCTGGGTGGCATCAATCACGCCCTGTTGACGTTGGAGTCACTGAGTTCCGTAGGGTTGCCCGTCACGGCGCTGGTTATGAATCAGACGGTTGCCCCAGGATTAGGACCGACGACTGAACAGGAGTTTTCGACAGTGGAGTTGATCAGAGGGAGCACCAGCATCCCGGTCCTCGGCCCCTTGGCGTTTGATCGTGGTGCCGCGCAGTCCTGGGACCAGAGCCTCCATCGCCTCGCCGCCGATCCCACGGTGCAAGCCCTCGCCGACCTCGTCACCACGGCACGACGATGAATTCAGGCGCAGCCTGGATGGGCAGGCAGGGCTTCTCCCTCTTGCTCGCGCAACCCGCACATAAATGGGTGGAAGGACGCCCAAACTGGTCCTGTGCTCCCGGAGGCCGCACGCAGGATCAATTAGATTTCTGAATGAAGGGCGGTGCTCCCTCGACGGCCGCACGTGGACCAGCATGGGCCTCCTTCCAAGACAGGTCGCGAGGGTGAAAATCGCGCACGTCCAGGAGCTTCCGTGCTGCTCCAGAGAGAAAAAAGAGAGGGCGTGGACACACCGCTGAGAAGCGTGTCCCCGCTCGGAGCTTGTCGGGGCATACAAGGCAGCGAATCCAGCGCCCGTCTATCAACCTATCAACTCAAGTGTCTCAAGCCAATTCAGCCATACAAGCCCTCGCCGACCTCGTCACCACCGCGCGACGCTAGATCTACCAGGGCCGAACCATGGGGTCGACCGGCATCATCCTAAAACAAAGCTCCGAACCGCTGTGGCGATATTGGCCGCCTTGAGGATGGCCGAAATCACGGCGGCGCCGTTGGCGCCAGCCTTGAGGACGTCTGGATAGCGCTCGGCGGTGATGCCTCCAATGGCGAAGATGGGGCGCGTGGTGAGTGTTCGCACCGTTCGCAACCCCTCCAACCCCACCACGGGATCGGGGTTCTCTTTGCTGTTCGTGGCGAAGATCGGCCCGAAGCCGATGTAGTTGAGGTCGAGTTGAGCGGCGGCGCTCACTTGAGCCGCGTTGTGTGTCGAGAGACCGATCAGCTTGCCGGGGCCGAGCAGACGACGCGCGTCGTGAACCGGCAGATCATTCTGCCCCAAATGCACGCCATCCGCATCAACCGCGAGGGCCAAATCGCAACGATCGTTCACGAGGAACGTCACGCCAAGCTCATGCGCGACGGTGCACAACGGTTTCGCCCGCTCATAGGCCTCCCGCATCGAGGCCTGTTTGTCTCGATACTGGAACAGCCGCACGCCGGCTGCAGCGGCATCGCGCAGGATCGTTGAAAGGTCGTTCGCCGTCGCCGAGGGATCGAGGATAACGTAGAGGCCGCCAAGCTGTTGCACGGCAATCTTAGGGGGAATTCTGGGCTAAGAAGCGCTCAAGGAACGTCGTCGAGACGTAGCCCTTTTCGAAGTCGGGGTCGCGGAGGATCTTTTGATGGAGCGGGATGGTGGTCTTGATGCCTTCCACCACGAATTCATCCAGCGCCCGGCGCATGCGGGCCAGGGCTTCGGCACGATCCCGCCCATGCACGATCAGTTTGGCAATCATGGAATCATAGAACGGGACAACCATCGAGCCGGACTCCATTGCTGAATCGACACGCACGCCGAAGCCGCCGGCCGGCCGGTAGCGGGTAATGAGCCCCGGCGATGGCGTGAACTTCTCGGGATCTTCCGCATTAATCCGGCATTCGATGCTATGGCCGTTGATGTGGACGTCCTGCTGTTTGAGGGTGAGCGGCAACCCGGCCGCGATACGAATTTGCTCCTTGATCAGGTCCACGCCGGTCACCATCTCCGTGATCGGATGCTCGACCTGAATGCGGGTGTTGACCTCCATGAAGAAGAAATTGTCATCCTTGTCGAGCAAGAATTCGACCGTGCCGGCGTTGCGGTAGTGAATGGCCTTCATCGCCTCCACCGCTACTCGGCCCAGCTCTCGCCGCAACTTGTCGTCCACAGCCGGTGACGGCGTCTCCTCCACCAGCTTTTGATGCCGCCGCTGAATGGAGCAATCCCGCTCGCCGAGATAAATGATCCGGCCCTTGTTGTCGGCCAAGATCTGCACTTCGATATGGCGCGGCTCGATGAAATATCGCTCGAGGTACACACCCTCGTTGCCGAAATTCGATTTCGCCTCCGCCTGGGCCGCTTGAAAGGCCCGCATTAATTCGTCGGCCTTGTTGACGACGCGCATGCCGCGTCCTCCGCCGCCGGATGCCGCCTTGATAATGACCGGAAAGCCAATCTTCTTGGCCGCAGCCAACGCATCCTGTTCGTTATCCAACAGGCCGGGGCTGCCCGGGGTCACCGGCAGACCCTTCTTGGCGACAATCTCGCGGGCCTTGGCCTTGTCACCCATCAGCGCGATGTTTTCGGAACTTGGCCCGATAAACTTCACCCCGATGG
This sequence comes from uncultured Nitrospira sp., assembly GCA_964449255.1. Lineage (GTDB taxonomy): Bacteria > Nitrospirota > Nitrospiria > Nitrospirales > Nitrospiraceae > BQWY01. The sequence goes on from CAYUYE010000001.1 coordinate 291,287, forward strand.
ATTCGCAAACCTCGGCAAAGTGCGCGTTTTCTGAAAGAAAGCCGTAGCCGGGATGGATCGCGTCCGCCCCGGTGATCTCGGCGGCGCTCAGGACGTTGGGAATATGGCGATAGCTGAGGGAGTCTTCGGGAGGCCCCACGCAAATCCGCTCATCGGCGATGCGGGTGTGCAAGGCGCCGGCGTCGGCTTCGGAATGGATCGCCACGGATTTGATGCCGAGCTCTCGGCAGGCCCGGACGACCCGAACGGCGATTTCACCTCTGTTGGCGATGAGGACTTTTTTAAACACGACGCATTCCGTTAGCAGGATATTGAAATTGCCCGACCGCGTCGTTCTCGCATCGCTCGGAGTCTCAACGTCCCAAGAGCTGTATGCCTCATCTCTTCGCTCGCTGCAGCCTTGCGAACGGCCATTTGGAACATCCTGCGAGCTCGGCTGATTCTGTTGGCACTTCTTCCACCTTGTGACCGCGAGCTACGTGTCTGCCTAGAGTGCCATCCCTCAGGCCGCTGAGGTGGGTTCGATCAAGAACAATGGCTGGCCGTACTCGACGGGCTTCGCGCCTTCGACCAGAATTTTCACGATGCGGCCGTCCACTTCGGATTCAATCTCGTTCATCAGCTTCATCGCTTCCACGATGCAGAGCACTTGGCCCTTCTTGACCGTGTCGCCCTCCTCCACGTACGGATCGGCATCCGGCGAGGGCGATCGATAGAAGGTGCCCACAATCGGTGAGGTAATGGTGACGAGTCCGCTCGTTTCGGCCGGTGCCCCCCCCTGCGTCGCAGCCACGGTCGGCGCGGTCGCACCGCTCTGCACATCACTCGCGACGGCCGGAGCCTGGCGCGCGCCGAACTCTTGTCGCAACCGCACCCGAATCCCTTCCCGTTCGAACTCCAGCTCGGCCAAGTTGTTCTTGCGGAGGAGGTCGGCCAGCTCTTGGATGAGCTTGGTTCGGCTTTCGCGCTCAGCCGCCTGCGCGTTGCCCGCCTGGCTCGGGAGGAGAATGGGCGCCTTCGACGATTTCTGAGAGGGATTCGCGGGTTTTTTCACCGGACTCGTTCCACATACGCGCGGGTGCGCGTGTCGATTCGAATCACCTCTCCCACTTCGAGATAGAGAGGCACCTTGATGACGGCCCCGGTTTCAACCGTGGCCGGCTTGCTCCCACCGGAGGCCGTATCGCCCCTGATGCCCGGATCGGCGTCGACCACTTTTAGTTCGATGAAAATCGGCAGTTCCACCGCGATCGGCTGGTGCTCGTAGACCAGAATCTTGGCGTTCATATCCTCTTTCAGGAGGTCGGCATTGTCTCCGAGCTGTTTCTTGTCGTACGTAAACTGTTCGAAGGTCTCGGTATCCATAAAGGTATACTGGTCGCCCGACGCGTAGAGGAACTGCATTTCCCGCTCGTCCAGGTCCGGCTCGTCGAACTTCTCCCCGGACCGGAACGTGCGATCGAGCACGTTGCCCGATTTATAGCTCTTGAGCTTAGTGCGAACGAATGCGCCGCCCTTGCCCGGCTTCACGTGCTGAAATTCGACGATGTAAAAGGGCTCCCCGTCGAGCTCGAGCCGTACGCCGTTCCGAAAATCCGCTGTGGTAATCACAAGACACAACTCCTTCGCAATGTTGAATGTTCGATGTTGAGTGTTTAATTGCAAACTAAACATTCAACACGCACCCCTGCCGCGACTATCTGCCTGGCATGGCACGCGATTATCGCCGACTCCTTGGCTTGTGCCCGCCCCTTGCACGTGACCGAACCGCTTTTTTCCGGCCGTTCTTGTTCGCCAGGTGATCCAAGAGCCCATACAGCCCTAGCACGTAACTGGTGGGCCCGAAGCCCGCGATCTGCCCGATGGCCACCCCGGCGACATACGAGTGATGGCGAAATTCCTCCCGCTGATGAATATTGGACAGGTGCACCTCGATCGTCGGGACGTTGACGGCCGCAATCGCATCCCGGATGGCCACACTCGTGTGGGTGTACGCCGCGGGATTGATAACGATGCCGTCGAACTTCGTCCGCGCTTCCTGAATCCAGGTGACCAGCTCCCCTTCGATATTCGACTGGCGGCAGTCCAGCTCCGCACCCCGCTCTTCGGCTGCACGCTGAAGGGCCGCATTGATGGCGGCGAGATCCGCCTTGCCGTAGAGCGATGGTTCACGGGTTCCCAACAGATTCAGATTCGGCCCGTGCAAGACCAACACTCGCGGCATCGTGTGTTGCGACCTCGTGTTATGAAATGGGGTTCGATGGGGAAGCTCCCACCAGCCACCGAAGGCGCGCTATTGTAGCAATCCGCCCTCAGGGGGTCAAACCGGGAAAGCCCGCCCTGGCCGCCGGCCTGGCCCCCCTCGTCCAAATCGATACTGGGGGAGGTACTTATGACAGATCGAGGCCGTTGATGAAGGCCTGCACCTGACGGCGCTGCTCCTCTTCTGCCTTCCGCAGGTCCGCCAGATTCTTTCGGAGGCGCTCCACGTCGGTTTCCTGCGCATCGAGCTTTTTCACATACCGTCCATACAGATCGGAGCGCTGGTCGAGCCGCTGCATGTTCTCGCGGATACGCTGCTGCTCGGTTTCAATGTCCCGGATCTGCTGCTCCTGTTGCCCACGCTGCGTCTGGATGTCGCTGAGCTTGCCGCGCAACGTCGCGAGCTGCTGCAGCGCCTCTTTAGCTTTCCCCGACACGGTCGGCGCCTGAAGATAGACAGCCAATTGGTTCAAGCCCACGTCGGTCAACACCACCGACTCTTGCAGCGGCCGCTCCTCCTGCACCACCAGCGTCGCACTCTCGTTCGGCTTCACGGGCACGGAAAACCGATACACGTCGCGCGTCCGTTCAGGATGCAGCTTGTCATCGCTCAGCTTCCAGTCAGATCTGAACGGATGCTCGATCAAAACCGTCGTCGCCCGCCGGTCCCGATTCTTGACCGTATAGATGACCCGCTCCACCCATCTGCGTGTCGCGACCAGCGTCCCCTTCTTCACGACAATCGACTGCACGTCCTGAGTGCCCACTCCGGCTTGCAGTTCGACCTCGGTATTGAGATCAAGCGCATAGGTGAGCAAGCGGTCCTGGTCAGGCGCCAGATCGAGCAGCCGCGCATCGCCCGCGTAGGCGCCACCATTGAACACTGTGATCGGTCCCTGCATGAGGTGGAGCGGGGAACTGTTGCGGAGACGGAATCCGTTGAGCGGATGTTTGGCATGGGTGGCGCGGTTGTAGACCGAGACGAGCTCGCCTTCAATGGCCGTGTTCAAGATGGGCACCATGGCGGCTTGATGCCGCGCGATCGTCACCGCGTGGTCAATCTCGTATTGAAAGAGGCTCCCGACCTCTTCAGCCCGGGTAGCCGACACGAGACTCTCGCCCACGGTCTGCAGCGTTTCCTCGGCCGGCGCCGCCGCCGGCGCGTCGGCTGCGACCATCCCACTGAACATTCGCCCTTCCGCCTTCGCTCGTTCGTTACGCCGCAGCTTGCTCTCTAGTTGAGCCGTCTTTTCGGGCGCCGACACGGCGGCCAGATCCATCTCATGTGTTTGAGGCCGCACTGCAGCCTGGAGTTCCGGCTGTATGTGGGGCCGCTGGGCGTAGAGGGGATCAGCGAGATTCATCGTAAAGGAGATCGGCCGGCCGGACAGCAGCGAGAGTCGGACATCGGTCCAATCCTGGTCCGTGGGATTGTCGACCAGCGCCCAGCCCTGTAGCCATGGCTTCTTGTCAGGCTCCACCACGAGGCGATAGGCCGTCTTCCAGACCGGCGTCTCCATCAGATAGGCCACGCGCGCCATGCGCCGCCCTGTCCCCTCAAAGCGGATGCTCAGCGGCGCCTTCTGCGTATCGTGACGCGTCGCCAGCACGGCCAAGGCTTGCTGTACCTCGCCCGCCAATCGTGGATTGAGAATCGAAAAGGAGTGAATCTGCGGAATCGCCACCGCGCGGAACCCCTGGTCCGTGACCAGGTTCACATACTCCACCGGCACCACGGTCTCCTTGCCGCCGGCTTCCTGCCTGGTTTCGACGGAGACAATGGTCCCCTCGACCTCCTGCGGCGTCGCCAACTTCACTCGTTCCCCGCGCAGTTGGATCAGGATCTGCGCCACGCTTTGGTTCTGTGACAGATCGACCCCGAATCCCCCCAGGGCCTTGGCCAACGGATCGCGCGAGGCATACGACACGATCGACACATGGCCGCCTTGGGAATCCTGCACCACCAGGCTCTTGAGCACGTCGTTCAGCTGAGCGGCCGTCACCGGAATGGTCACGGTCCCCATGCCGTCGATCGATCCGGTGCGCTCGAAGTACCCGACACCGCTCGTGTACAGTTTGACTGCCGTGAGGGGCAGCGATGCTTCCGGCGGCTCTACGGTGGGAGGCCCTCCCGCCGCTTGCACCTCCCCCGCCAAGACCCCGAGCAGACCCAGCACGACGAGTCGTCGCATCCCATGCATCGCAGGCTCCTTTCGGCTGTGGTGTCCCGGGCTTCACCCGCACCCGGGCTCTAGCAGGTATATGGCACGAGCCCGCAAACCCTTTCACGGACGGGTCAGAACTGGGGGTACGCGCGTCACTGAGCCCGCACGCGGGGATAAACCCTGCCGTGCGGCACATGAAGGATGCGGGCTAGGACGGTTTTTTCATGGAAAAGACGGTCGCGTCGCAGGAGAGGTACTTGATCTGCTTCATGGGAATGATCGTCACCTCGCGAGCCGTATCGATTTCCAGCACTTCCATATCCTCGCTGATCGTGTGACGAATGGCGTCTTTCACCATAAGTTCTTGATTGTCGACGAAGACGACCTTGACCCAGTATTGCACAACGCAACTCCTCTAGGACTGATGTGTGTGCCCAAGTTCCGCCGAGCGCTTGGCCGCCGCCTCGACGGCCGACATGAGCGTCGCCCGGAGCCGACCCTGTTCCAACACATGGAGCCCCGCGATCGTGGTCCCTCCCGGCGAGGCCACACGATCCTTCAGTTTGGCCGGATGTTCGCCCGTCTCCTGCACCATCTTCGCAGCGCCCAATACCGTTTGGGCCGCGAGCGTCTCGGCCGTTGCCCGGGGAAGCCCTGCCTTCACCCCGCCATCGGCCAAGGCCTCGATCAACACAAAGATGTACGCCGGACCGCTTCCGCTCAATCCGGTGACGGCATCCATCAACCGCTCTTCCACCGTCACCACCTGGCCGACGGACTCGAAGAGCGCGCGCGCACGTTGCGCTTCCGCATCTGGCACAGCCGACGCCATGCTGATCGCCGTGACACCGGCGCGCACACTCGAGGGCGTGTTCGGCATCGCACGAACCAGTTTCGGCTGCCTAGGCAGATGCCGCGCAAGCCGGGCCAGCGGATACCCGGCTGCCACCGAGACGATGAGCGCCTCAGGTTTCAATACCGCGGCGATCTCTGTAAGGACTTCATCCAACACCTGAGGTTCAACCGATAACACCAGAAGATCGGCAGGCGCGGCGACTTCACGGTTCTTGGAGATCGCCTGCACCGCATACCGGCGTTTGAGAAGATCGCGCCGGTCGGCCCGCACGTCGGAGACCAGGATCTGTGCCGGCACGGCCAGTTTAGCCTGAAGCAGTCCTGAGACCAATGCCTCGGTCATATTGCCGCCGCCGATAAACCCGATGGTGCCTTGCGTCCTCATGCTGCGGGATTATACTGTCGCGACGCCGGGGCTTCAACTTGCAGCGTCCGTTCATGGGGCAGTAGAGTACGGCACGGGCGCTGAATTGATCGGCGTTCCTGGAGCGTGAGGGAGGGCGTATGAGGGTCACGCTGAGATGGTTGATGGTGGCATGCCTCGCCGGATGGGCCTGTCACGCCGAGGCACGCCAGGACAGCATGTCGGCTGACCAGCGGACGGCCCTCGGACAGATCGAGCGTATCTTGGTGGAAACCCTGGCCCTAACGGATCAGGGGCAAGTCGACGCCAAACCCATCGAAGCGGTCGTGGTGCGCCGACTGAAGGAATTGCACTACCAGCCGATCACCGACGCGACACAGCCGCACGACGCCCGACTTCGCGTGAAATGCGAGCAACGCAAGGTCTGGGAAGGCACGATGCGATCGGGAGGCGATGCAGATCTACCCGACTCCCCCTCCCGGACGTGGAAAGGGCCCGCCTGCCAGCTGCGGTATGCCATCGACAACAAGTCCATGAGTTGGGCAAAGGAAGTCCGCACCGAGTTCTCCGATGCCCTAAAGGCTGCCGCCGAGGCAAAGGCTGAGGATCCCGGCGCCTTTGCCTTAGCCGCATTGCAACAACGGCTGGAGCAGTATGATTTTCCCATTTTGCTCGCGGCCGAATGGCGCCAAGAACGCCGCTTGCTCGAAGCCCTCGACCAGCCTGGTGCTACAACGATGCGCAAGACCGGCGTCATCCTGGCGCTCGGGGACATCTTCGCCGGATCGGCGGCACCCCGCCTGCAACAGGCCCTCAAGGATTCCGACCTCGACGTCGCCAAAGCCGCGGCGATCGCCCTGGGAAACATCGGCCACCAGAACAGCATTGCGTCGCTCATCGAGGTGCTCAAGACGGGGGTCCCGGAGTTGCGCGTCGCCGCGGCCCGTGGGCTGGGGAAAGTCGGCGCATTGCACGGGGACGCGAGTATCATCCCGCCGCTCTTGGACGTCTTGAAGACAGACGACTTAAAATTGAAAACCGAAGTGGTGTGGGCGCTCGGGCAACTCCCCGACCGTCGCTCCTACGAACCGCTCGCGGAACTTCAGCGCAGTCTACGGAACGTGCGAACCAGTGACCGGAGTTCCCAGGAAGGGAAACTCTGGGACGCCGTGAATTACAGCATCAAGGAATTGGACGGCTTCGACCAGATCAACTGACCGGATGTCCCGATGGAGCGCGTGAACAACCCGGTCGCCCTCGTGATGGTGCTGGCGCCCCTCGTGGCGGTCACCCTGGCCATAGCCCTCCCGCCTCCCTCGCTCTTCGCCCAGGCGATGGGGGAGGAGGCGGAAATGGATCGGCTTCAGGCTCGGGCAGAAGAGTTGATCGCCAACAGCGATCCGGAGGGCGCGGCCATGCAGATGGGCCGCGCGGCCTTGATGGCGTTGCAATTGACCAAACGCGCAGGAGACCGTCCGGTGCGGACCCTCTATGAGGGAGCCGAGACACTCTTTCGCGCACAGGAACACGGCTACCGTGCGCTGGCCCTGTTTCAGCGGGCAGGCGGGCAACCGCCCGCTTCAACCGGCGTGTGCCATACCTTGCAGGCCGCCCGGAGCGGCGTGCACAAGGCTGGGGCTCAACTCACCCTCGACCCACCGCACGTCGCCGCCTTGACACCGCCGGAGTCCAAACGACTCACGGCGCTTCGGGCAGCCGCCGACGACTGGACGACGGTCGTGGCGTCGATGGCGACCGATTTCCAATGTCCGTAGGCTGTTCCCGCCCACGCTCGCAACCCGCTCCCTACTGATCATCATCCGGGTTGATCTGCTTGATGCCGTACGGACGGCAGGCATCCAGCAATTCTTTGTCCGCACTCACCATCGTCAACCGCAGCGGCTTGAGCTCGACTGCCAACGCCAGGTGCAACAACTGTTGGCCCCGCAAATTCGCATGGTGGAGCGAGAGTTCCTTGGCGGATAGGTAGGTATCGTGCGTGGGCGCGATGAAATGAAACAGTCCCTGCGCCGACTCGAGCTCGAATCGGAACACGACGGAATACCAATCATCCCGCGTGAGCAGCTCGCGCTTTGCCTGATTGGCAAAGACGGCATACATCTCGCTCACGCCCTGGGTCGGCACGAGCGCGACCTTGCCGCGTTTCACGAGCAACTTGTTGACCAGCCGCGTGCCGCGCTCGCGACTGTAGCGTTTCACCAAAGCCGTGGAATCGAAGTAGAAAAAAGGCATCGCTTATTTTCTCCCGGCCACCATGAGGGGCCCCAATTCGTCCGGAAGTTTGGAAAGGCGGTCCTGCAGCTCGTCGAGCGGGACTTCTTCATACCCTTGGGACTTCAGCATCGCCAGCAGGGCTCCCCCGCGCATAATGGTCGTGTCTTGATTGATACGCTGCCGCAGGCTGGCCTTCGCCGTCCGGCTGGGTCCCCGCCGGCGCGTGGCCGCGACGACACCAGGGCGCGGATCACGCACGCTCCCGTGACTGGCTCGTGGACTGTCTGACTCTTTCGCCATAGCTCCTCCTCCTCTACCGTTGCGTGGACGGCGGAGCGGGGGATGACGCACCCGCTCCGGACTCTCTCGGACAGGCCCCGGCCGTGGTCGGGGCGCCCGCAGGATCGGTTTCCCCATACACATAGCCGGCGACCGTTTTGGCCAGCTCAGAACTGAATTCCTGCTGGATGGCCCGCAGCGCCTTGTTCGTGGCTTCTTGCACCGACAGGTGCCCGATCTTGTCGCCCCGCGACAACGCGCCGACGACGCGCTGGCTGGCCGGCTCGACCAAGACAAAATCGCTGCACCAGCGGACGTAGCGGAACTGGAGATCGCGAACATCGATCGGCCCAATGTGGACAAGGCCCTTGAGCAGAAGGTCCGGCGGAGTCCCCGACGTCGTCGAAACGACGGCCAACCCTTCACGTAACAGCCCTTCACTCACCGCGCGCGCGATGGCCTCCACATGATCGCCCGTCAATTCGATCCCGATCGGCACCGTCGCCACCGCCCGCTCCAACTCGGCCGTCAACTCCCCCACGCGGTAGGGCGCCGGGATCCCCTGGCCGCTGAGACGGATGACCCGCAGATCGGCGTTGTGCGCGTCGCGTAAGACCAAGGTGCTCACCGCGCGCTTCAAGTGCCTGAGCCGGGCCAATTTATCCGCCGTTTGCCGAGCCTCTCCCACCGAGTCGCTGATCGTGCGGTCCATGTCGCCGAGTCGCGACACCAACGCCGTCTCTGCCGAGACGCGCGGCACGCCGGCGAGCACGTAGTAACGACGCCGGTCCGCATCCAGCCATTTATCCAAGACCTGCACGTTCTCGAGCACCTTGTCGGTCGACACGTTCGTGACGTGATCCAGGGTCAGGCGCCGTTCATCCCGCCCGCGTCCCCGATTCTCCACCAGAAGGTAGGATTCCCACTCGCGCGCCTCCGAAGTGATCTCGGCCTTGAACACCTTGGCCACCGAGGCGTACGCCTTTTCCGTTGCGGATCCAACTGATTCGCCCTCGCCCATCCCCGTCACATACTGATCGTGTGAGAATCCCCGACTGGTGCCCGTGACCCAATCAGGCTTCCCGGTCCCAAACCAGCTGCAACCGGCCAAAAGCGCCAGCAGGAGCCCGATCACCGGTCGACGCATGCACCGTGGCAGGCGACGGCTGGTCATTGCACCACCCGGTCGACCACGAATCGCGTTTCTCCTTCCCGTAGCGTCAAATGGCGCACCGGCGCGGCCCCGAGCGGGCCCTGCGGTCCTCCGATCGGCTGGGTACGAAGATCATATTCGCCGGCCGGCACCCACAGGCGGGCGACCTGAATATGATCCGGCAAGGTCTGCCACGACCGCTTGTCCGATTCCTCCGTCGCCACCGCCGCCGCTTTGAGCAGCGCGCCGGCCACAAAGGCCACCCACTCAAGATCGTCACGATCGCGTTCACGGTCTCGATCTCGCCGCCGCGTGGCGTGCCGCACGCCCTGCTCGGCCGCCTCTGCCAATCCATACTTGACCGCCGCGCGAGCTGAAGCCCGGACGGTAATGCCCGTGAGACGCTCCGACAAACTCTTCTCCGCCAATCCGGTGATATCGTGCATCGGCTCGGTCCGCCCCGCGAACGCCCCCTGGGGGCCAGCCAGCGAGACTTGGGAGTAGCTGACGAAACTCCGTTGTGGAATGAGCCGCGGTAAGGCAATGCGCACGACCTTGCCGTTGAGCCCGTAGAGAATGCTGTCTGCGGCCCGATTGTGCTGTTGTCCCCCTCCGCCATACCCGCGGCTGAGCAGCACCAGCCGGGCCGCATCCAGCCCCAGCGGGACGTCGAGGAACTGATCGACCCGGGCTGGGGCTCGACCATTATAGCTAATGAGGACCACTTGAGCGAGCTGTTGTTGGGCCTTCAGCGGCTGCCAGGTGGTCTCCGGAAAGGCGCGCCGATATTCGTCGAATTCGGACGTGAGGCCCACGCCCTCCGACAGGCGCAAGAGGTCCGCGCGCAACGACGCCGGCAATCCGCTCCGCACGCCACTACGTCCGGAGCGATAGGCCTCAAACGCACGCCGGTAGGCCACCAACGCGTTATTCGGATCGCCACCAACCTCGTACAGAATGCCGCTCAGGTATCGTGCGAACCCATCGTCCCGGTAGGCGTCTTTTCCTGATGCACGGTCCGCAATGACGTTGAGCCGGTGATCGACGCGACGGGCCTCGACGAGCGCGTCCGGCCATTTCTGCTGTAATCCGTAGTTGATCGCCTTCAGGACATTCACCATGACCTGCTCGAACGGCTCGCCCTCGAATGGAATTTCGTTGTCGTTGAGCAGGAAGGCGAGGGCCTCGTTGCGGATCTTGCGCGTGAAAAGCCGCTCCACTTCGTCCTCGGCTCCCGCGAGCACACCGTTGCTGGCGTCATACTGGCCGGTGAGCTGCAGCGTCATCCCGCGATCCATGCCGTACAGCACGCGGCTTTTGCTCCCATAGTCCTCTTCGGCATTGCGGACGATGGCATCGGCTTGTACGGCATTGCCGGCCCGAAGACTCTGTTCGATGAGGAGATACCGGTTGGGCCCAGCGGCGCACCCCGCGAGCACGCTGCAGAGTGCGAGGAGAAGAAACGGACGCATCAGTCGAAGGCGACCAGGACGCTCACGACCCGACTCAGCGAAAGTGAACGCGAATCCGCGCACTCGGTCCGGCTAGAAGACAGACCGTTTCCGCTCGATGACTTTCTTGATCTTCTTTTGGCCGACCCAGGACTTCTCGTTGTTTTCCAGGTCGATCAGTTCGAGATCGACCTGATAATACGTGGCTTTGGTCTTGTCCTGCTCATCCAGGATGGTGGAGATATACCCTTTCATCATGTAGTCGGCGCCGGTTTCCTTGCCCGGGCCTTTCTGCGTTCGCTCGAGGGCGTGGATGGCTTGATCGCGGCGCTCATCCCGGACTTCCTCCCGCTCCCCCTTCGCCGCCACAAACTTGACCTTCCCGGAGTTGATCAGCTCGCGGGACAGATCGTTGACGAAGGTTTGGATATCGATGTGCTCGTGGCTCCGATTCAAAATCGTGCCGACGATCACGACCGGCTGCCGGCTCTTGTCCTTGGTGTAGCTCCCGAGCCAGGCGCTTGCGAGGCTCGTCTTGACCATCTCTTCGGCGACCAACCGCGAATCGGTATCGTTCCAGCGCCCGCTCAAATCGGTCACCGTTTCGGAATCCACCCGCGTGACTTTGGTTTCATGCCCACAGGCCGTGAGCAATAGGGGGACACTTAGGAGACAACAGGCGGACACGAGCCGGGCGTGGAACGCGCGCAACCAATGGGATGTCACGGGGTACGTCCTCCGAATGACCGATGCATCAGGCGCGACGGACCTACTGAATGCCGCGCTTGACTTCTTCCTTCTCCAGCCGCTCGAACAGCTTGTCGGCGTTCTTGCGCACAAAGTCGCGCACCTCGCTGTTGAGCTCCTTGGCCTTCAGCATGTTATCTTTCATTTCGTCCAGACTTAATTTCGTCAGGACATAGTAGGTGCCAGCCTTCTCGTCCTTCCATCGATCCACTTGTTTCACGCCACTGAGCGTCGTGGTCGAGATCGTCTTGATGGCCCGCTCGACGTTCTGCTCCTCACTGTTGCGGGTGAAGTCCCCGGCGGTCGTGCTAGCCGCATAATCACGCATCAGGTACCCCGTATAGGTTTCAAAGGTCTTGGCGATCTCGGCGCGGGCGCGATTCTCCGCCGTGTCCCACGCGAGCGGCTCGTTTTTCACGCCACTGACGGATCCCACCCCATAGAAGTTCTTGTCGTCGTAGGCGCCGGAGCCCTTCTTGACCCACTTGGGCGGTCCCCCGCAGGCGGCAATAGTCAGGGCGAGAGAGGCAACGAGTCCCAGTTTGGCCCATCGTGTCAGCAGGCTCGAGTGTGCTACCATCTGACTCCTCCTTGATCGTTTCTGAAGTCGTCCGGCGTGAATCGGCTCGACCATCCGTAGAAGCACTAGATGATCGTCCGGATGCTAGCATGCGATATGGGGGGTGTCAAACTGAGCGCCTGCTGCGACAGCGAGGGCCGCAAGGCCTTACCTGGCAGGCTTTTGAAGGGAGTGGGAACGTGGCGGATATCAAGTTGGAAGACGGCATTATTCGGATTGCAGAATTGGACATTCAGGACCCCAAAGCCGCCGCGGTGCTGAAGGAATATCCGCCGGCGCGTTGGGCCGAAATTACCCGCCGGGCCGTCAAGATTGGCCTGGGGTATCTGAAGGGAGGTGCACAAGACTAAACATACGTGAATCGTGACTCGTCATTCGTGAAGCATTCGTGTCAGAGGACTCGGATCCTCTCCTCTAGCACGTTTTACGATTGACGTATCACGAATAACGAATAGGCCTCAGGGCGCCGCTTGTTGTCTGAGAAACAGGCTCGCCCGGTTGTTCGTCCCTCCCAACTCTTGATACCGGCGATAGGCCTCAGCGGCCTTGGCGCCGTTCTTCAAGCTATCCTCGTACAGTAGCCCCAAGGACAGGTAGACGTCGGCATAATCCGGCTTCGTCTTCACCGCCTCCAGGAAGGCGCGCTCCGCTTCGGCATGTTGACCTTGCTTCTCACGCACCAACCCCAAGGTGTAGTGTGAATCGGGATTGGCCGGCGCATGTTTCACGGCCAACTGCGCGGCGGCGAGGGCTTCCGGCAAATTGGGCTGTACCTCCAACGCCACGAAACTCTTCAAGACATAGGCGTCGCCGAAGGCGGGATCGAGCGCAATGGCTTTGTTCAATCGTTCCAGCGCGTCGGCGGGAGATTGTTGGGATTGCAGCAAGGCGAAGGCTTGCTCGTAGTGCGTTCGTGCCACTCGCTGTTTTTCCTCCGGAGTCCTAGGTTCCGACGCGGTGACGTAATCCGAGGTCTTACCCTCCACCAGCACAGTGTCGCCATCCCCGTCGAGTCGAGCAAACTGGGGATGCTGCGTCCCCTTGGACGAGGCCGTGACGCGCTCCGTGACGAACTGCGCCAGCTCGCTCGCCATCAACCAGCCGTTCTTATTCAAATCGGCGCCGCCCTTCAGGCCCTCTGTCACCGCGCTCACGAAGGCGCCCTGCCCTTCGCCGAACCCGATCGCTTCGCCGTATTGAGCGGATGAAAACACTTGCAGGACCCGCTTGTCCGTTTCGGTTTCCGGAGCGGCACGCCCTTCGAGCGAGAGCTGCTGCGCCGGGGTCACGTCCCAGCCGCTCACGCCGGTGTCGAGCAACAGCAAGATATGTTTGGCCATCACACGCCGGCCGAACTCCTTGAGCTGGTCGAGTGTCACAGCTTTGGAGACACCCGTCGGAGGCGAATCCCAAGGCACCAAGTAGCCGAGTGGGCTCCCGTTCAGATCCGTGGTTTGGCCAGCCTGGCCGGCGAAGTACAACACGAGACGGTCGCCGCGCCCGAGCTTCCGTGGGAGCGCATCGTTCAAGACGTATTGCAGCTGTTTCGCCGACGCGTCCTTGTTGTAGAGCTCAATGATTTGCTCAAACCCCAGATCCCGCAAGGACTGAGCCATCGCTTTGGCCTGAGCCACGGCGCCGGGCATCTTGGGAGCAAGAAGATAGTCTTCGATGCCGATCACGACGGCCCACGATTTGTAGTAGAGCCCTTCAGGCTTGCCCAACTGGGCTGAAGCCGGTCCGGCGGTCAATATCACAAGTACCAGTGGCAGACACGAACTGACGATCAGGCGGGACCACATACGACGACCAGACGTGCGGGATGACATGTAATTTACCCTACCCTTCCCTCAAGCTGACTGTCAAGGAAGCCGCAGGCCGCCGGTGGGCGCGCACCGCGGGCTTGACGCGACGAGAGGGGTTGCGCGGATACGGAGGGTTGCCCATAATGGCCAACGATACCAGCCGTTTGGAGGTCGGACGGCCGTTCGAATCGGCGAAGGAGTGATGCAATGGCAGATGAGAAACTCGATACGCTGTTGAAGGAAACGCGGGTTCATCGGCCGACCGCAGACACGGTCGCGGCCGCCCATATCACGGACTATGAAAACGAGTACAAGAAATCGGTCGCCAATCCGGAAGCCTTCTGGGATAAGGCGGCGAAGGAGTTAGATTGGTTCACCCCCTGGCACAAGGTCCTCGATTGGAACTATCCCTGGGCCAAATGGTTCCTGGGCGGCACCTGCAACATTGCCTACAACTGCCTCGACCGCCATGTGAAAACATGGCGTCGCAACAAGGTCGCGCTGATCTGGGTGGGCGAACACGGAGAGGAACGCATCTTCACCTATGCGGAACTCTATCGGCAAGTCTGTCGCTGCGCCAACGCGATGAGAGCATTGGGGCTCCGCAAGGGCGACCGGGTCACCATTTATTTACCGAAAATTCCCGAACAGATGGTGGCCATGTTGGCCTGTGCGCGCCTCGGCCTCATCCACAGCGTGATTTACAGTGGCTTCAGCGCCCCCGCCCTGGAAAGCCGCATTCTGGATGCCGAATCCCGCCTGGTGATCACGGCGGACGTGGGCTACGACCGCAGCAAAGTCATCCAACTCAAACCGGTGGTCGATCAAGCCGTCGCGAAGTGTCCGAGTGTGGAACACGTGGTGGTGGTGCGGCGAGAGCAGCCGGGCGTCCCCCTCTCGGCCCCGAAAGAACTCGATTGGGATGCGTGGCTCAAGGATCACAAAACTAGCTGCGAGGCCGAACGGCTCGACTCGGAAACGCCTCTCTATATCCTCTACACCTCTGGCACGACCGGGAAGCCGAAGGGCGTCGTCCACGTGCACGGCGGCTACATGGTCGGAACCTATCTGACCACCAAGTATGTCTTCAACCTGAAGGAAGACGATATCTACTTCTGCGTGGCGGATCCCGGCTGGGTCACCGGTCACAGTTACATTGTCTACGGCCCATTGCTCAACGGCGCCACCATCCTCACCGCCGAGGGCAAGCCCGACTATCCCAACCCCGGTCGCTGGTGGAGCATCATCGAGCACTATGGGGTCACAGTGTTCTACACGACACCGACAGCCATCCGACTCCTGATGCGCTATGGAGAAGAGTGGCCTGCGAAGTACAACTTGTCTTGCCTGCGGGTGCTCGGCAGTGTCGGCGAACCGATCAATCCCGAGGCCTGGGAATGGTTCCATCGTGTCACCGGCGGCACCAAACCCATCATGGATACCTGGTGGCAAACGGAAACCGGGATGATCCTGGTTACCCCGCTGCCTGCCGTCCCGCTGAAGCCCGGTTCCGCCACCCGCCCGTTCCTTGGGATCGAGGCCGACGTGGTGGACAAGGAAGGCAAGAGCCTCCCCGCCAATGCGGGCGGCTTCGCCGTGATCAAGAAACCCTGGCCCGCAATGATGCGGACCATTTACAAAGACCCGGATCGATACAAGGTCTATTGGAATACGATCCCAAACTGTTACACAGCCGGGGACGTCTGTCGCAAGGACGACGACGGATACCTGTGGTTCATGGGGCGCGCGGACGACGTCATTAAGGTCGCCGGCAACCGCATCGGAACTGCGGAGGTCGAAAGCGCCTTGGTCAGCCATCCTGCCGTGGCGGAAGCCGCGGTCATCGGCAAACCACACGCAACAGTCGGTGAGTCCATCAAGGCCTTCGTGATTCTCAAGCAGGGAGAGGCGTCGGGTCCCGACCTCGTCCAATCTCTCAAACAACACGTCCTCACGGAACTCGGAAAGATCGCGGTGCCGGCGGAAATCGAGATCGTCCCGTCGCTGCCGAAAACGCGCTCCGGCAAGATCATGCGCCGCGTGCTGAAAGCGAAGGAACTCGGACAAGACGTCGGGGACATCTCGACGCTGGAAGACTAGAGAGAGGAACTCCGCCCGTGCTGACCTCGTGCTCCCGGAGCGCGCGCCCTCAGAAGGGCCTCGCTCGACGGCCGCAGTCAGGCCAGCACGGACATCGTTCCAAATGAGAAGTACGCGAGCAAGCTCGGAAGGAGCACCCAAACGCGGTGCTCGCTAGGAGAAGAGTGCACAAGTGAGCGCGCCAGGGACGGGAGGGTGAAGAATCGCGCGGGTACGGCATCAGCCCCGCCGCCCCCGTGGGGAAAAGAGAGTGGGCGGGAGCACACCGCTGACAGCCTGTCCCCGCTCGGAGCTAGTGGAGCCGCATTCATTTATGAAACCATTTGGGGATGGCTTCTAGTGGAGTAATCCCTCGCCGCGAAGATCTCTCCAGACCTGATGAGCCGTAGCACGAAACGCACCTTGCGATACCTGTGGACTGGTAAGACTATCTGACCAGTCGGAAGGAAGAAAGGGTTTAGCAAGGGGGGTGCCCAGCCAGTATAGGCCCCTGTGAACCACTTCGTAAGTAAAGGATCGTTTGAGTTCCCTGTTCTCGTACACATCAAAGGTCACATGGGAAACATGCCCAGTTTCATAAAAAGGAACCGCTCCCAAGGTAAACGCGGACACCAGCAACCACAGATTGACAAAACTTGCCCGTGAGTCTTGCTCCACCGAGACCTTCAGGAAGAGACCATTGGATGGTGCCTCGGACATAAAGACCACTTCAGAGAAAGCAGGGATTTCTTCTAGACCCTGACGTATTGCTCCCCCTTCCGCACGCAATTGCTCCAAAGGGTCGATCTTGTAATAAATACGCTGGGCATCACCACTGCCATCTTGTGGAGTCGGAACATTCGGTTTGGGCGTTACCTGCCCAGCGCTCATCCACGAACACGAAGTACACGCCCCCATCAGACTTAGGGCCAATACTACTTGGGACGCCTGTGGCCCCAACTTCAACGAGGTGAACATAGACTAAAAATGCCCGCCGTGATGAGCGTCGGACAGAAATCCTTTCGCGGTCGCGGCTAGTGCTTCTTCCTTGGACGATGTCCATGGAGGCGCTCCCCAGCTCTCATAAACGAATGGAATGGCGAGTAGCATCAAGTTCCACATAAGGCTCCGTTGCCGAACCGATTCTTGAAAGGTTTGCACTACCGTCCCGTCCTTGAACAGGTGGTAGCTGACTTTGTACTCGCTGACACCATCGAAGTAACAGGGAACTATCAAGAGCGTCGCAGAACACAGCAGGAGCTTGGCGACAGACACTCCATTGAGGTGAACCAGTCGAATGACATCGATAGAGACATAGTGCCCTTGTGGAGGAGGCGCCGAGGTTAGGACAGCCTTTCCAAAGGTGGCGTTTGAGGCGAGAGCATGTTCCAACAAAGCAGCGAATTTTCTGGCGGACTCAACCCGTACCCGTATGTCTTCAGTCTCCCAACCTGGCGCTTTCTCGAATAACTCCGGAACGTTGTAGTAAAGTACAGCATCACTCACCAAATGGGACGTAGGCTGTGACTCATCAAGGGTGTTTGAGGAATCGATCCGCCAAGCGTGAATGGCGCACCCAGAAGACGCCGAGGCGAGAACAAGTATGAGGAACTGCACCGAGATCAACACCTTGACTCCAGATCTACGGACAAGGTCAAACATTGGCACTGGCGTATCCTTCACACTCACGCCGCCCGTCCGGAGGAGGGCTTGGCACGCACGCGCAGATCGACCTCGCAATCTAGAACGTGCAGCAAAGCCAACAGTTGGTCGATCGATTTCCGATAGTTAGTCTGATCGAGCAACCGATAGAGTTGCGCCGCAGAGGTGCCCAACCGCCTAATAATCTCGCGCTTTGACAATGGGCTTGTTTTTGCTCGACCCTGTGCCTCGATCGTCAGCTTGTACAACAGGGCATCACGTAAATAAGTTGGATCCTGGTTGTATTCCAAGACCTGCTCACTGTGGACGGTTCCTTCCTTGCCCGATGCCAATACATAGGTGAATCCCTCCCGTCCAAGCTCTTTATCGACATAGAGCTTGATGATGGGATCTTCCACGTTTGGTTGAAGATCGACCTTCGAATAAGGCAACAGCATCGTCTTCTTGGAGGCTCTCACCTGAAATACTTTCTTCCGATTATTATAGGTTACAGATTGGATTTTCATAGGAGACCCTCCGCCTGCAATTCCTCCATGAGCTTGAGGATACGGCGCGTTGGCATTCCACTCATTGGCAGCTTGTTGTCCAAGTCCCATTTCACAACTAACGTTCCATCACGGTAGACATGCACGTGTCGAGGAGAATGGTCGCCGCTCCAGGTCACAAAAATATAGCCGCCACGGCGAATCTTCCCCACCTCAAGACGTTACCTCAAGAGGTAACGCTTGTCAATCGGCCATATACTAGAGCCTATCTTAAAATTGCCTGATCGAGGCCTGACCGCTACACCCTACTATTTCCGAACGGGGACACGACCAGGCTTGCCAGTACCAGCGGCTCTTCCGGCAAAGCCGTCTTCCTAGCGCCGCCGGAGAAAAGCCTTCGACTTAGTCTGGCCTGAATTCGCGTGCGAGAACCAGGCGCTCGCCGTGCTACGATCGCGCCCGGAGAGACGCCTTAAGTGAACTGATCTAGTGCGTAGAAGTGCAAGGTGCTTATCCGGCAGCGTCAAGGGGGAAGGGCTTCGCCCGATGAGCTGCCGGCTCACACGAAGTGCGGTTTGAAGGGATGCCGCGTCAGACGCCGGAAGCGAGCGGTCGCAATTCTCCCTATGACGCTGCTGGAGCTGCTGGCTCCCCCACGACCCGCCGGGAGGCTACGAAGCCACAGCTCATGATCGACCTGGCGCTAACAGTTCCGAAATGGGTTTGAGCCGGGCAACGATAGCGGTTAGATCAGCCCGCGTTTTTGTAGGTAGTCGCGGTCGATGACGGGGGTGGATTTGGGAAGATGGCTTCGCTCCTGAAGCAGACGCTCGACGTATTTGCCGATCAAATCGGACTCCAGGTTGACCTGGTCGTTCACCTGTTTCAGCCCCAGCGTGGTGACCGTGGCCGTGTGGGGAATGATGGCGACCGAAAAGGTATGACTGCCGACTTCGTTGATCGTGAGACTGATGCCGTCGACCGTCACCGACCCCTTCACGATGCAATAGCGCAGCACGTCGTGGGGCGCCTCGATGGTGAAGAAAATAGCGTTGCCTTCCTGACGGCGGCCTCTGATCGTCCCGACCCCATCGACATGCCCCGCGACCAAATGTCCGCCGATGCGTTCATTGAGTTTCATCGCTCGCTCGAGGTTCACCGGTGCGCCAACCGCCAACTGCCCCAAGGTCGTCACCGACAGCGTTTCGGGTGAGATTTCCACGGAAAAGTCGCGATCGGTTCTCGCCACCACCGTCAGGCACGTCCCGTTCACACTGACGCTGTCGCCCAGCTTCAGATCGCTCATGACGTACGACGCCAACACGCTCAAACGCGTGCCGGCGAGGCTTTTGTCCAGCGCCGTCACCGCCCCCATTTCCTCTACAATCCCGGTGAACATCACTCCTCTTTCTTCAAGACACGCCTGAGTACATGGACGAACATACCAATGAGCAGGAGCAAGAAAAACGCCACCAGCACGCCGATCACCGCATTGCCTGTGTCCATTGCTCTCCTTAGACGTTCACCGTCAGGCGCGCATTATAGCATTACCGGTCTGCGGCCTCATGGTGTAGAAAAAGAGCCCCGCCGCGGCCAGCTGTAGGACCGCGATGATCGCGAAGGCTTCTTGATAACTGAGTCGGGCGATCAACAGGCCCGCCAAGAGTGGACCACTGGCGTGCCCGATGTCACCGATGGTCCCTTGCATGCCCATCCCCGCCCCGAGCGTTTTCAGTTCCGAGAGATCCGCGACGAAGGCCGATGTGGACGACGTCACGACCGCTTCTCCGAACCCAAATCCGGAGGCCAGCAGCAGCAGCATCGGAAACCATGCGACATGCGGAATCGCCACGAAGGTCGTCGCGCAGATGACCAGCCCAGCCAGGATGAGCGGTTTGCGCCCGATCCGATCGGACACTCGCCCCATGATCGGCTTCGACACAAACGACGTGATCGCTTGTACGCTGAACAACAGGCCGGTTTGCCAGGCGTTCAAGCCGACGGACGCGCCGTAGAGCGGCAGGAAGGCCATCAGGGCTCCGTTGGCGATCATCTTGGCCGCATCGGTGGAACTGGTCACAAGCACGCGTTTGTTGCGCGCCACCACCGCGAACCCCTTCCACATTTCCGCCAGGACCGGCTTGAACCCCCTCTCCTTCACGCGTGGGGGCGGTTCATCCAGGTGCAGGCTGAAAAAAATCAGGACGGCAATCAGGCCAAACAGCCCTGCCGTCGCAAACGCCGTAGAGAATCCGGCCGCCACGACCAGCCACCCGCCGACGAAGGGGCCCAGGAGGGAGCCGGACTGCGTGCAGGCCGTATAGGTCCCCAGCGCCGCTCCCCGCCGCTGCTGATACAGCTGCGCGACCGTCGCCAGTGCAGCGGGCGCGAAGATGGCCGTGGCCAGTCCATGCCCCATGCGCAACAGCGTGAGCATGTGTGTATCCGACACAAACGGATAGACGAACGGCGGCAACCCGAAGGCCAGTACGCCGATTCGGAGCAGCAACTTGCGGCCATAGATATCCGAGAGGGCCCCGGAGGGGAGCTTGAGGAAGACGCCAGTGAGCGTCGAAACGGAGACGATCAGTCCGATCTGCTCGGGGCCGGCACCGAGCTGCTCGGCAAACAACGCCAGAGCCGGCATCCGCACCATGTTGTAGCTGATGAAGCAGAAGACGCCGATCGTGCAGAGAAGGGCAAAGCTTCGGGCCGTCGTCATGGATGGGCCAACGTGGAGGGCGCCGCCTGTGATCGCGCCGGCACGGCGAGCTTCGCCTGGAGAAAATCGACGGCTTCAGCGGGCAACGGCGGAGGATCGACCGCTTCGAAAAGCACACGATCGGGCGCGTCACGCACCAACATGCCCAGCCGCGCCGCCGTCTCGAAGGCTCTGTTGAGCTGGCGCGTTACGACCTTTCCCACCAGCGGGCGAAACAACGACAGGAGGCCGGACAACACCCGATTGTTCACCTGAATATAGGCCACGACGGTCGTTTCCATTCCTGCTTCGCTCGGCCTCTCACCGACCGGCTTGCTCTTGAGAAACACGACCGCCTTGCCGCTGACTGCGAGAAGAAACCGGCCGTCATGCGTCCCCTCGATATAGTACATGCGCACGAGCTCGTCGCGATAGAAGCGCTGCACGAGACCTTCCGTCCCTTCCCCATCCGTCACCCAAAATCTGTCGGGGGCCAGCTCCTCGGCCTTGTGCAACCCGAGGTCGAGCCGATTGACGAGCGCCGCCGCAACCGATGGATGATCGAGCAGGAACTCATAGACCGCGGGCTCCATCGGTGTGCGAACCGGGCCAATCTTGTTTGCGCTCGTGTAATTCGCGACGAGGGCCTCAACTCGACAAACCCAGTCGCCGTCGAGGCGCTCCACGGGGAAGGCCACGCCCGCATGTATCGAGGGGACGCGGCACGCGGCCCCCTCGACCACCACCGGGGCGATCCCCAGAACCCATCCAAGACCGACCATCACTAGCAGGACACTGGACCGCACTCGCCTAGACTCGCGCGCACTCATGGCCTCTGCGGGACGGTCACGGTCAGTTGCACCGGGAAGAGACGGCGCCAATCCTGGCGGGTGCGAGCCTCGCGCAACAGGGTGGCAACCGACGGGGTCACCGGCCCCTCGTAAGCCACCACTCCGTTCGTGACCACCGTGACCGGCCGCGAGAGATCGACTAGCTCCTCATTCAGGAACAGCGACAAGCGCTGGACGCGCGTGGTCGTCACCTCGATACGATTCGGGGCGGTGATCGTCGCATCCAATCGGGCGTAGACCATATTCCGAATGAACTCGTCCTTCCCCTCGACCAGGTTCTCGGCAAAGGCCGCGATGCGATCCGTGGCATCGATCCTCACCCACCCCGCGGGTCCCAGATGCGTAGCGTCCCGCAAGGCCGTCACCGATTTGGGCAGCGGCGTTCGCCGTTGCCGATCGAACCATGCCACCAACTCCGGCAGTTCCTCTTTCGGAAAGTAGTGGCCGCCGGCCATCGGATGCTCGCGGTCGTGTTCGCGATACGTGACGTCCTGTCCGAGACGTTTCAGCTCATCCGTGATAGTTCGGCTCAAGTCGACGGGCATCACCTGATCTTTGACGCCGTGGATCACGTAGGCGGGCGTGGACTTGAGATTGGCAAGAAAGGGGAACAACACCCGGTCGAGACCCGAGGCCATAGGGGCTAACCCGGCGAAGAGATCCGCATAGTGCATCCCGATGATCCACGCGCCGATCCCCCCGTTGGACATGCCCGAGAGAAACACCCGATCGGGGTCGACGTGATAATGGGCCGCCACGTCCCTCATGGTCGCCAAGACTAATTCTTCAGCCGGACGTGTCCACCAGGCTCCCATCGAATAGCTGGGACAGGCCAGAATGTAACGGTCGCCGAGGCGTGCTTGCCACCGCTCAAGATAGGCCTCCCCCGTGAAACCCGCGCCGTGCAGACAGACCACCAATCCGTAGGCCCGATCGGGCTGATACGACTCTGGAACGTACAGCGCATAGGAGAAACGGGCCTGGCGCAGCACGAGCGGGACGGACGGTTGCGCCCCCGTCCGCTGAGCCACATAGGCCGGGCCGACACGCAGAATAGACGCCACAGCCGACGGCGTCGCGCCGCCACGTTGAGTGATGTCTTCGGCCAGCCCCGCGGCCTCTTCGTTGGTGGGGCTCGTCATGTATTGCCACACCTGTTGCTCCAGCGACGGCGCCTGCTCTTCAGCGGCACGTGTGGTGGAGCAGACGCTGATGAGGAACAAGGCGGTCAGGAAGGGTCGCAGGGCCCAGTCGAACCCGCGGTTACCTTGCTGGGATCGTGCCGTCGATGATGAGGTCATCGCCTGCCTGCTCGAGCGTGAGCTGACTCAATGGCACCATCTGCGTCAATCTCAGGGGACTGCGCCCACCGATAACGCCCTTCGCGTCCTGACCACCGAGCAGCTGTGGAGCCACATAGAGGCGGACTTGGTTGACAATTCCAGCCCGCAGGGCCGCCGCATTCAGTGTACTGCCCCCCTCGAGCAGAAGCGAACTCACGTGCCGGCGTCCGAGCTCCACCAGCAATTTTCGCAACGGTGCGAGCCCTCTCGCCCCCCTTAGCCGGACCACCTCCACACCACGCTGCTCAAGCCGCCGCGCACGAGCGCTCGACGCATGCATCGTGGTGGCGACGATGACGCGGCTGTGGGGAACACGGCGATACACCCGCGCATTCGCCGGCACGCGGAGCGCACTGTCGACCACGACACGAACGGGCTGTCGCACGGCCAGTTGCCGTCCCACCGAACCGCCCCGCACCAGACGAGCCGTCAATTGCGGATCATCACGCAACGCCGTTCCCGATCCCACCATCACAGCGTCGACTTCGCTGCGGACACGGTGGGTATCCGCCCGGGCCGCCGCCCCGGTAATCCATTGGGATTCGCCGGCGGCCGTCGCGATTTTCCCGTCCAACGTCATACCGGCTTTGAGGATCACCCATGGGCGTCCCGTGCCTATCCAGTGACAGTAGATACGATTCAGAAGAGTCGCGTCCTCCCCAAAGAGCCCGACCGCAACGCGCAGTCCGGCCTTTCGTAACGCGCGGATGCTTCGGCCACGGACCGCTGGGTTCGGATCCGGCATCGCGATGACCACGCGCGAGAGATGGGCCGCGAGAATCAGCGGCAGACAGGGAGGCGTCCGCTTGTTGGTATGGCAACAGGGCTCAAGCGTGAGGTAGAGCGTGCCGCCGCGCGCTTGGCGGCCTGCCTGATGGAGCGCCAGCACTTCAGCGTGCGGCTCACCAGGTCGCCGATGATAGGCCTGCCCGACCACCCGCCCGCGCGAGACGACCACGGCGCCGACCATGGGATTAGGGCTGGTGGTCCCCCGTCCCCGCGCCGCAAGCTGGAGCGCGAGGGCCATGAATCGGCGATCGTGCGCGGACTGGGTCACCGCTTCTTGGCGCGCGTCTTCCCGGCTTTGGCCGCGCCCTTCGCCGCCGCCTTGTGGTTCAGAGCGGAATGCGCCGCTGCCAGTCGGGCGATCGGCACCCGATAGGGCGAGCAACTCACATAGTCCAATCCCAGCTGATGGCAAAACTCGATCGAGCTGGGGTCCCCGCCGTGCTCACCGCAAATCCCAAGCTTGATATCAGGCCTCGTTCGGCGACCACTTCCGATCGCCAACTTCATCATTTCGCCGACGCCCTCGCGATCCAGCACGGCGAACGGATCACTGTCGAGGATTTTCTGCTCCTTGTAGATGCCCACGAACTTGGCGGCGTCGTCCCGCGAGAACCCGAATGTCGTCTGCGTCAGATCGTTGGTGCCGAAGGAGAAAAACTCGGCCTCCTGCGCGATGGCTCCGGCGGTAACCGCCGCGCGCGGCA
Source organism: uncultured Nitrospira sp. (assembly GCA_964449255.1). Classification (GTDB taxonomy): domain Bacteria; phylum Nitrospirota; class Nitrospiria; order Nitrospirales; family Nitrospiraceae; genus BQWY01. Next base: position 315,797 of record CAYUYE010000001.1, read on the forward strand.
ACTCGATCATCGTCCCGACCAGATAGCTGAGCTTGACGCCATAACGCTTCATCGTTTCCTGGGCGACCTCGCGCACCAAATCCTTCTGCGCCTTCATTTCGCTCACCATGCCGACGAGGGGAATCATGATCTCCGGCACAATCTTCTTCCCTTCTTTGGCGATTTCGCAGGCAGCCTCGATGATGGCGCGCACCTGCATGCGTGTGATCTCCGGCATCGTGATTCCAAGGCGACAACCACGGAGGCCCAACATCGGATTGAACTCGTGCAATTCCTCCACCCGAGCGAGCAAGGCCCGCTTTTCGTCCAACGCCGCCTGGTTGCCCCCGGTCAATTCGAGCTTGGCGATTTCGACCATCAGTTCTTCGCGACGCGGCAGGAACTCATGCAAGGGCGGATCGAGCAGCCGAATGGTGACCGGATACCCCTTCATCTCACGATACAGGCCGAGGAAGTCTTGCTTCTGCAAGGGAAGCAGCTGCTCCAAATATCGTTCCCGATCCTCTCGTGTCCGGGCCAGGATCATCTTCTGCATGATCGTAATGCGGTCTTCCGCAAAGAACATATGTTCGGTTCGGCACAGGCCGATCCCCTCGGCGCCGAATCCGCGGGCAATGTTCGCCTGGTCGGGCACATCGGCGTTCGATCGAATCTTGAGTGAGCGGATCTCGTCCGCCCATTTCAAAATGGTCTCGAACCGCTGATACTTTTCGGACTTCGAGGGCTGCAGCTTGCCTTCCAGCACCTGAATCACTTCGGACGCCACCACCGGGATATCGCCGTCGTACACGTTACCCGTGGACCCGTTGATAGACAGGTAGTCGCCCTCGCGAAACACTTTATTGCCGATACGGACCGCCTGACTGCTTTCGACCTCGACCGCATCGCAACCGGCGACGCAGACTTTGCCCATCTGCCGGGCCACCACCGCGGCATGGGACGTCATCCCACCGCGCGCGGTCAGGAACCCAAGCGCCGCATTCATCCCATGGATGTCGTCCGGACTCGTCTCTTGGCGCACCAACACGACGCGGTTGCCCGCCGCCTGCATCTCCACCGCTCGGTCCGGCGTCAACGCAATTTTGCCCGCCGCGGCCCCCGGCCCGGCCGGCAGGCCTTTCCCCAAAGGCGAGCGCTTCGATTCGGCGGCCGCATCAAAGATGGGATAGAGATACTGCGACAGATGGTCCGGCTCGACCCGTTTGACGGCCTCTTCTTTCGAGATGAGACCTTCCTTGACCATATCCACGGCGATGCGCACGGCGGCGATCCCCGTGCGTTTTCCAACGCGCGTCTGCAGCATGTACAACTTGCCTTCCTGGATGGTGAACTCCAGGTCGAGCATGTCGCGATAGTGCTTTTCCAGTTTCTGGTAGGTGTGTTCAAGATCCTTGTACGCAGCGGGCATGATTTTGGCGAGCTGCGCAACGGGCAACGGCGTTCGAATGCCGGCCACCACATCTTCGCCCTGCGCGTTCATGAGGCACTCGCCGAAGAACCGGGCTTCGCCGGTCGCAGGATCGCGCGTAAACGATACGCCGGTGCCGCTCGTCTCCCCCATGTTGCCGAACACCATGGCGACGACGTTGACCGCCGTGCCCCAGGTATCCGGGATGGCGTAGAGTTTGCGATAGGTGATCGCGCGTGCCCCGTACCAGGACGCAAACACCGCATTGGTCGCCATCCTCAACTGTTCCACCGGATCGTCCGGAAATTCCTCCCCGGTGTCGTGCGTGATCAGCTCCTTGAAACTGACGACCAGTTCGCGCAGCGCCTTGGCATCCAGGTGGGTATCCTGCGTCACGCCCAGCTGCGCCTTCTTGTGCGAGAGAATTTCTTCGAAGTGCTCCCGGCTCACCCCCATGACGATGCTGCCGAACATCGTCACGAACCGGCGATAGCTGTCCTGCGCAAACCGTTCGTTCCGCGTCTTCGCTGCCAGCCCCTCAACGGTCCGCGTCGTGAGGCCGACGTTCAAGACCGTATCCATCATGCCCGGCATGCTGGCCCGCGCCCCGGACCGCACCGACACGAGCAGTGGATTCGCCGGATCGCCAAACTTCATTCCCATCGAGCGCTCGACGCGCTTGAGCGCCTGGAGCGCCTCGTCCCACATCCCTGGCGGATACTTTTTTCCGCTCTTGTAGTACTCGACGCAGGCTTCGGTGGTAATGGTGAAGCCGGCGGGGACGGAGATTCGGAGATTGGTCATTTCCGCCAGGCCGGCACCTTTGCCACCCAGCAGATTCTTCATGTCGCCCTTGCCTTCCGCCTTACCGTCGCCGAAGTAGTAGACGAACTTTTTCTTGGCTCCCACGGTCTGTGCTCCTTGTGCTGTAAATGTCAGCTGCGACCGCACCGCGTCTCATGCCGCGCCCGCTTCCAGCTGCCGCCGATAGCGAGCCACCAAAAACCGCCGAACGAACCACCCGAAGGCCAGGATGGCCCCGACGAAGGCGACATAGGCGGCCAGGTGCCAATCGGCTCGAGCGCCGTCGTCAAAATACAGTCGGCCGTCGGCGGCTGCGACGACTTTCGTCGCCTGGTTCAAGCGGTGCGTGGCCCCGCTCGGATCCGACAGCTGGATCCATTCGGAGCAGACTTGTACGAGATCTTCTTTCCCGGCCACTTTCTGCCATGCCAACCGAAGACACACGTCGTTGGTCGGATGGAACCGCTCGGGCATCCAAAACAACTGCTCCGGGGCGACTCCGCTGGCCCGGAGTCCCACGAGAAACAACGCGGGACAGAGCACCATCAACACCACCGTGACTCGCGTCGAATACCGACGCACGAGCTGCGCGTGGCGTTCCAGATCGGGCGGCGCGGCGACGGGGACCTGCGTGGCACCCGGGTCAGCCATGCGCGCCGTTATCCTCCGCTCCCCGGCTCCGACACAACCGAAAAATCGGCCACGCGAAGGAACAGCGCGTCGATCACGCAGAGCAGCGACAGGCGGTTGGCGCGGAGCCGCCGATCCTCGGCATTGACCATCACCCCGTTAAAAAAGGCGTCGATCTGCGCTTTCAGGCCCACGAGGTCGTGCAACACCTCGGGATACCGGCGGTGGGCGAGGCCGTCCATGACGCGCGGCTTGGCCTTCATGAGCGCCGCGTGCAGATCCTGTTCCGCCTGGTGCTGGAACGCCTCTGGATCCACCGTCTCCTGCGTCCACTGCTCTTTTTGAACCAGGCGATGCGCCCGCTTGAATCCCACAATGAGCGGATCGAATTCCGGCCGTCCCGCAATGGCCTGCAACGCCTCGATGCGCGCCAGGGCATCGAGGAAATCAACCGGACCCTCCTTGCCGATGCCAGACGTCACCGCCTCGATGATGTCGGAGCGAAATCGGTTGCCTGACCCTAGATAAAAGCGAAAGCGCTCGACCACGAACGGTACCGGGTCATCGGCGCCTTTTGCAGCCTCCTTAAGGTGGGGTCTGGCGGCATCGGTCGCCCGCCGCAGCGCCTCTCGCACATCCAGACGCACGTCCCCTTCCACCAGGATCCGCACAATCGACAACGCATGCCGGCGCAACGCAAAGGGATCTTCAGACCCCTTCGGCGTCATACCGGCCGCAAAAAATGCCGCAATGGTATCGAGGCGGTCCGCGAGCGAGACGACCTTGCCCACAAGCGTCTCCGGCAGTTTGCCTTCCATCCCCCGCGGATTGTACTGGTCCCGGATTGCACGGGCCACCTCGGACGACTCCCCCTGTTGTTCCGCATAGAGCCCGCCCATGACGCCTTGGAGCGCAGGAAACTCACCCACCACCCCCGCCAACAGATCGGCCTTACACAACTGCGCCGCGCGGCGAGCGTCCACCGCCAGGGCCGGCTGCTGGAGGGTCTCCACGAGCCATCCCGCCAGTTCCACCATCCGCTGGGTTTTCTGCCCCATCGTGCCGAGCTTCTGGTGGAAGACCACGGTGCTCAGTTTCTCCGCCCGGTCGGCCAGTTTGGTCTTCCGATCCTCCGAAAAATAGAACGCGGCATCCGAGAGTCTGGCGGCCAGCACACGCTCGTTCCCCTTGCGGATCTGGCTCATGTCGGCGCACTTGATATTGGTCACCGCCAAGAACTTCGGTAAGAGTTTCCCCTGGGCGTTCCGCAACGCGAAAAATCCCTGATGCTCTTTCATCGCGGTCTCGATGATGTCGGCCGGCAGGGCCAGGAACTTTTCGTCGAAGCTGCCCAGCACGGTGGTGGGACACTCCACGGCATACACGGCTTGCTCAAGCAGCCCTTCGTCCGCCCGCCACTGACCTTTCGCTTTCTGGGCCGAGGCATTCAATTGACGTTCGATCTGGTCGCGCCGTCGTGCGGGGTCCACAATAACACCCAGCCGCTCCAGCGTCCGCTCGTAGGTCGCCGCCTCGCCGAGCGCAACCCCCTGGGCGGCCTTGCTGCCGCCCAACACACGGTGGCCGAACGTCCGATTGCCGGCGCGGATCCCTCCCACGTCGAACCGTAGCGCCTGCGAGCCATACAGCGCGACTATCCAACGGAGCGGGCGGGCAAACCGAAAGCCCGTGTCGTTCCACTTCATCGCCTTGGGAAACGAGAGGCCAGTGATCAGAGAACCCAGGTGCTCGTTGAGCACCATCGGCGTGGAGCGACCCTCTTCGCGCTTAACCGCAAACAGATATTCGCCCTTCGGCAGTTGGCGAACCTCTAACGCGGAGACCGCCACCCCCTGTGACGCGGCAAAACCCAACGCCGCTTTCGTCGGCTGCCCAGCGGCATCAAAGGCGGCCGACTTCGGGGGGCCCATGGCCTCTTTCAGCGCCCCGGTCTGACGCGCGGCCACACGTTGTACCGAGAGCGCGAGCCGCCGAGGTGTGGCGAAGGTGCGAATCTCTCCGAACGACAGCCGCTGTTGGGCAAATAAGGTCGTTGCCGCGGCCTCCAGGGCTCGTTGCGCCGGGGCAATGAACTGGAAGGGCAATTCTTCCGTCCCGATCTCCAGCACAAGGTCGGCACTAGCCGACCCGGCTGCCGTGGACGTTCGGCTCCGTGAAACACGAGATGTGCGCCGCGAGGCCGCCATAATGGTTCCGCTACGTCGTTCGATCCTACGGTTTGACGCTGCGCCGGCGCGAAGGGCCGCCGACTACCGCCGCACGGCGCAGGAGCGGATGTCCCATCGCCTCGCGATCTTGAATGTAGTGCTCCGCACATTGGCGGGCCAATCCACGGACCCGAGCAATGTAGCCCGTGCGCTCGGCGACACTGATCGCCCCGCGCGCATCGAGCAAATTGAAGGCGTGCGACGACTTGATGCAGTAGTCGTAGGCCGGCAACGTCAGCCCCTTGGCCAGCAGACTCTTGCACTCCGCCTCGTAGGCTTGAAACGCCGCCATCAGCATCGCGACGTTGCCCTCTTCAAAATTCGACCGTGAGAACTCCACTTCCGTCCGGTGATGAATGTCGCCGTACGACAGCGTCTCGTTCCATTGCAGGTCGAATACGCTGTCGGCGCCCTGCAGATACATAGCGATCCGCTCGGTCCCATACGTCAGTTCCACGGTTATCGGTTCGAGTTCGATCCCGCCAATTTCCTGGAAATACGTGAACTGGGTGATTTCCATCCCGTCGAGCCGCACCTCCCACCCCAACCCCCAGGCGCCTAGCGTCGGGGACTCCCAGTCGTCTTGCATGAACCGAATGTCGTGCTGCGCGGGCTTAATGCCCAAGACAGCCAGGCTTTGCAGGTAAAGATCCTGGATGTTCGCCGGGGATGGTTTGAGAACGACCTGATATTGATAGTAGTGCTGGAGGCGGTTCGGGTTTTCACCGTACCGGCCGTCGGTGGGTCGGCGGCATGGCTGCGCGTAGGCGGCCCGCCATGGTTCAGGACCTAAGGCGCGCAGAAACGTCGCCGGGTGGAAGGTCCCCGCCCCCATCTCCACATCGTAAGGTTGTTGAATGACGCAGCCTTGATCGGCCCAGAAGCGATGCAGCGTGAGAATAAGGTCCTGAAAGGTCACGGAGGCTCGAAACCCTTGTTGTGCAACGTCTTTTTTGAAAACCGAACGTAGCAATGAAGAGCCTCTGCTGTCAAGCGAGCGGCGGCCGGAGCCGCACGCGGCTTCGTTCGAGAGCCGACCGCGTCCTGCGTCCAGTCGGTGTCGCTCCCTTGACTTTGCAGCAGGGCCTTTATATTGTCCTAAAACTTGACCAAGTCAGTTAACTTGATGGTTCTGCGCCCATGAAATTCTCCAAGAAAAGCGAGTACGGCCTCCGCGCGCTGCTGGAACTCACGCTGCACTATGATCAACGCCTGCTCCAGCGGCAGGAGATCGGCGAGCGGCAAAAGATTCCCGTCGAATTTCTCGAGCAAATTCTGCTCGCGCTGAAGCGCGCCGGCCTCGTCGCCAGCAAGCGAGGTATCCATGGGGGCTATGCATTGATTAAGCCCCCGAGCGACTTGACGGTGGGACAGGTCATCCGGCTGTTGGATGGGCCGTTGGCGCCGATCGGGTGCGTCAGCAAGACCGCCTACCAAAAGTGTTCGGACTGTCCCTACGCAGCCAAGACCTTCTGCCCGATCCAGGATGCCATGGGCGAAGTCCGCGATGCGATCGCGGACATCCTGGACCACTACACCCTGAAACATTTCGCCGCCGGCGTATCCGCGGGCCGGTCCCGCCTGCCGGCGAAGAGCCGGCGCCGGTAGCCCGCCGGCGCATGACCCCGGATTAACGAGACGGCGGACCCCGGGCCTAACGAGCCCGCTTGACACCGAGTGAAGGAGAGCGCGATGACGACCCCCGTGAATCCCCCCGAATCACACCTGCGGAGCGTCGTCAAAGGTCTCAGTTGGCGGGCGGTAGGAACCATGGACACCATGATCATCAGTTGGATCATCACCGGCAACATCAAATATGCGGCGTTCATTGGTTCGACGGAAGCCGTGACGAAGGTGTTTCTCTATTGGGCGCACGAGCGGGTGTGGCAACGAGTTCGGTGGGGCCGCGTGATTCCGCCCACAAGCTCCCCCTAGCTCTGAGGGCGATACCAAGCCAATCCAGCCCGATATCGCCCCCTGCCCTTACTTGACTTCGATGTGTACGACGGCCTCGGCCGGCAAGACCTTGTGATCATCGGTGGCCGCCACCACTTTGATCTCGTGTTTCCCCGGCGGAATTTCCGCAAAGACCCCCTTAAAGCCTTTCTGGTAGGTGCCGTCGAGATACACGTGCGCGTGATGCGCCTTGCCGCTTTTCGTCTGCTCATACTGAAGTTCGAGGTTTTTCCCCTCTACCACCGCCCCATCCCGGGGACTCATGATCACGATCGCACCGTCGCTCTCCTCGGCAAACGCCCCGGGCGCACTAGCGACGGCAACTCCCACGATCGCTGCTCGAACGATGTGTGTGAACGGACGCATGGGACCTCCTTGATAAGAAAATAGTTGGATCACTGAACCGACAGTAAATTTCTTAACAAAACGATCCGTTCAGATCAATGACTCCTCTGCCGCATCCTTGCAACATGTCCGATTCCTGTTGCAGGGTTCGTACGAGATGTTTACAGTGGCGAAAGCGCCGCGGCCCTGCTGCCGCGGCACACCGGACGCCGCAACCCCCGTGCCCTCCACAATCATCGCGCTCACCATCTTCGGCGTGTGCTACCTCGCGATCATCACCGAACGCGTACATAAAACTATCGTGGCCCTCTTCGGGGCCGCCCTCATGATCGGCTTGGGCGTCCTTAGCCAGGACGAAGCCTTTTACTCACACGAGTTCGGCGTCGACTACAACGTCATTTTCCTCCTCATCGGGATGATGGTCATCATCAACGTAACGAGGGAGACCGGATTGTTCGAAGTACTCGCCATCTGGGCTGCCAAACGCGCCCGGGCACACCCGTTTCGCCTGGTCCTCCTGCTGTCGGTCATCACGGCGGTTCTCTCGGCGATGCTCGACAATGTGACCACGGTGCTGCTGATGGCCCCCGTCACGATTGAGATCGCCAAACGGCTGTCGCTGAATCCCATCCCCCTGCTGATCCCCCAAGCCCTCGCGTCCAACATCGGAGGGACCGCCACGTTAGTGGGCGATCCGCCAAACATCATGATTGCGAGCAAGGCCGACCTCGGCTACCTGGACTTTCTCCTCGTCCTGGGCCCTGTGATCCTCATTATTATGGTTCTCTTTCTCGCCGGGCTCTGGTGGGCATTCGGGCGGCATCTGACCGTCGCCCCACACCTCAAAGAATCGATGATGGCCCTACGCGCCCTGGACGCCGTGCGCGACCGAACGCTGATGGTCCGTTGCGTCTGGCTGCTCGTCGCGGTGAACGTCGCCTTCAGCCTCCATGGATGGCTTCATCTCGAACCGGCCACGATTGCCCTGCTGGGCGCCAGCCTCTTCATGTTGGTCGGTCACCCGCGGACCTCGGCGCGCCAGGACACGGCAGAACTGCAATACCTGGCCGAGGTGGAATGGAAGACCATCTTCTTCTTCATCGGCCTGTTCATCCTCATCGGCGGACTGGTGAAGGTGGGCGTCATCGGCACCCTCGCCGCACAGTTGGTCGAATGGACACGTGGCAATGTCGCCGGCACCACCTTCACGGTGCTCTGGGGCTCCGCTATTCTCTCTGCGATCGTCGATAATATCCCCTACGTCGCGGCCATGAACCCCCTCATCGTCGACCTGGCTCGGTCGCTTCACCCTGACATCACGGACTACACCCAGCTCGTGCATCAACCGGACATCCTGCCACTGTGGTGGGCCCTGGCGTTGGGCGCCTGCTTGGGCGGTAACGGCACGCTGATCGGGGCCTCGGCCAATGTGGTGATTGCCGACCTTGCTCGCCGTGCCGGCCACCCGCTCACCTTTTGGCAGTTCTTGAAGCTGGGCCTGCCGGTCATGATCGGCTCAGTGGCCGTGAGCCACGTCTACCTGTGGCTGCGCTTCTTCCTATGACGGTCGCCTCCACCCCACGGACCGGCTTCGTCCGATCCGTGCGTTGACTCCTCTCGCCCGCTTTTGCTAGCCTCACGCCCTGTTCGATCGGCACTGTCTCACCACCGCATTCGCACCGCTGTACCGACGACGAGAGGACTTCATATGCCGCCCGCTGCCACCGTGTCACCTGACCTGCTCACCATGCTGCAAAACAAAGCGACGACGCTGCGCATCGAAAGTGTGCGCGCCACCAGCGAAGCCGGCAGCGGCCATCCGTCGAGCTGCTGTTCGGCCGCGGACATTGTCGCCACCTTGTTCTTTTCCGTCATGCGGTATGACATAAAGAACCCCCGTCACCCGAACCGTGACCGGTTCGTGCTGTCTAAGGGCCACGCCGCGCCGGTGCTCTATGCGGCCTGGGCTGAGGCCGGCTTATTCCCCAAGAACCGACTCACGACGCTGCGGCAGCTCACCTCCGAACTCGAGGGTCATCCGATGCCGCGGGTGTCGTTTGTTGATGTGGCGACCGGCTCGCTGGGACAAGGACTTTCTGCCGGCGTCGGGATGGCCTTGAACGCCAAGTTCGTGGACAAGACCGACTATCGCACCTATGTCCTCATGGGGGACGGCGAATCGGTCGAAGGATCCGTGTGGGAGGCCGTCGAAATCGCCCGGCATCAACAATTGGATAATCTCTGCGCGATCGTCGACATCAATCGCTTGGGCCAAAGTGATCCCACGATGTTGCAACACGACATGGACGCCTATCGCTCGCGTTGGGCCGGATTCGGCTGGCACGCCATCGTGGTCGATGGCCATGACATCGGGGCGCTCGTGAAGGCCTTCGAGGACGCGGGGGCGACGAAAGGGCGTCCCACCGTGCTGCTCGCCAAAACTTTCAAAGGCAAAGGCATTTCGTTCGTGCAAGACAAGGCCGATTGGCACGGCAAAGCGCTCAAGAAAGGTGAGGAAAGTGACAAGGCCATTGCAGAGCTGACGCAACAGCTCAAGTCCAATGGCGGCGAGCCGTCGATCAAAGTCCCATCCAGCAGCTCCGCTCCACCACCGTCGAAGAAGGCCCTCGCAGCCCCACCCTACAAGGTAGGTGATTCCGCCGCGACCCGGGAAGCGTTTGGCGTCGCGCTGCAGGCGCTGGGTGAGGCCAACCCGGCGGTCGTCGCTCTGGATGCCGACGTGAAAAACTCCACGTACACGGACAAATTCGCTAAACAGTTCCCCTCCCGTTTCTTCGAGAACTTCATCGCGGAGCAAAACATGGTGGGGGCCGCCGTCGGCCTGTCCACCTGTGACAAGATCCCGTTTGCAGCCACCTTTGCCTGCTTCCTGACACGCGCCTACGATTTCATCCGCATGGCGGCCATTAGCCAGGTCAACGTCAAGCTGGTCGGCACACACGTGGGTGTGAGCATCGGTGAGGACGGCGCCTCCCAAATGGGACTGGAGGATCTGGCCCTCATGGCGGTGCAACCGGGTGTGGTCGTCCTGTATCCCTCCGACGCGATGTGTATGTACCGGCTCGTCGAACAGGCAGCCACGCACAAAGGGATGGTCTATCTTCGCGCTGGACGCCCGAAGACCGCCGTGCTCTACGGTCCGGACGAAACGTTCAGAATCGGCGGTTCGAAAATCCTGCGCCAAAGCGCCAACGATCAGCTCACCATCGTGGCCGCCGGCGTGACGCTGTTTGAAGCGTTGAAGGCCCACGACCAGCTCAAGGCCGCCGGTATCGCAACGCGGGTCGTCGATCTCTATAGTATCGTGCCAATCGATCGGGCCACGCTTGCCGATTGCGCGCGCGTTACCAAAGGACGGTTCCTCACCGTCGAAGATCACTACCCGCACGGCGGCCTGGGTGATGCCGTGTTGAACGCGCTCGCCATGGAGGGCGTTCGCGTGACCAAGCTCGCCGTCCGCGAGATTCCGCGGAGTGGCAAGCCTGAGGAACTCGTCGACCATTTCGGAATCGGAGCGCGCTCCATTGTCGACGCGGCCAAGCAAGCCATTAAGTAACCGCCCCATCAAGCGCGCGCGCTCATTCCCAGAGCCCATCGATGCCCTGGACGGGATTCCGTTGCTGAGAATCCTGTCTGCCTCGGATCGGAAGCGCCTCCTGCACAATCTCTCCGAAGCCCAGTACGGCAAGGGCGACTTCATCTTCCGCGAGGGCGATCCGACCGAATACTTCCACATCGTCAAGGAAGGCACGGTCAAGTGCGTGAAGTCCACGCCTGATGGGAAGGAATGTACGTTGAAGATGCTGATGCCAGGGGACCTCTTTTGCTGCGACGCGGCCGCCTTCGACGACGGGAAACATCCGGGCACGGCGCAGCCCATGGGTGACGTCCGCGTCCTGCGACTCAGCAAACAGGCCTACTTCGAGCTGCTTCGACAGAATCCTGAGGCGGCACTGGAGGTCATCAAGTACCTGGGCCATCGACTCAATGAGGCTCAAGAACGCAACAAGGTGCTCGCCTTGGACCGGGCGGATCAGCGGCTCGCAGCCTTGCTGGTGGACCTGGCCACTCGCCAAGGGACCCCTGAGCCCGGGGGCATCAAGCTGGCTGTCCGGCTGACTCGTCAAGACATGGCGAATATGGTGGGGACCACCACCGAAACGGCGATTCGTATTATGGGACGATTCAAGCGGGACCGCCTCGTCTCCGGCACGGCCAATCGCCTACTCATCCGCGACCTCGATCGACTCCGCCGGCTGGCCTCGACCTAGTTCGCCACCCTCGACAAACTCCAAAACCTACAAAACATGATAAATGTCATGTTTTGTCTCTCCCCGATCGCGTATCCTCCGACTCGTCGTTCGTGGACCCAACCGAATCCGCCCAGAAGAGATCACGGGTTGCCGATGCGGAGCACACACCACCACCAGAAGGAGAGCGTATGAAAACCACCTCGCTGTATTACTCCCTCGCACTGGCCGCATTCACGGCTATGGCCGCGGGCCCTCTCGTCACACCGACCTTCGCCAAGACCCACGAGGTCAAAATGACCGCGGTGGAGACCGACATCATCATCGACGGCGGCGGAGAAAAGTACGCGGCCTGGACCTTCAATGGCCAATTCCCTGGACCGGTCGTGCGGGTCACGGAAGGCGACACCATCAATTTCACGCTCGACAACCCAGCCAGTAACAAGAACCCGCACGCGATGGATTTTCATGCCGCCGAGATCGACTTTCTGAAGAACTATCGGGCGATCAATGCGGGCGAGACGATCAGCTACACCTTTGTGGCCAAGAAGCCCGGCATCTTTTTCTATCACTGTGGCGCGCCGCCCATGATTCAGCACGTGGCCCGGGGCATGTTTGGCGCCATCATCGTCGATCCAGCAAACGCCAGCGCGTGGCCGAAGGCGGACCGCGAATATGTGCTGGTGCAATCGGAATACTATAAGAATCCGGGAGACGTGCAGGCGATGTTCGACCGGAAGTACGACGGGGTGATGTTCAACGGCGGCATCTTCAAGTACCATCCCTTCGTCACCGGCGGCGGCAAGCTCGACGCGAAGCCGGGCGAGCGTGTACGGATCTATTTCGTCAATGCGGGACCGAACGAGTTTTCATCGTTCCATCCCATCGGTGAGATCTGGGACAACGTCTATGAGAGCGGCAACCCAGCGAACAAGCTGACCGGGGTGCAAACCTACGTGGTCGGACCAGGCAGCGCCGCTACGTTCGACGTGGTGGTCGAATCGGCGGGGGCCTATCCACTAGTCACCCACTCGTTGACCGGAGCATTGCGTGGCGCCATTGCGGTCCTGCTGGCAGGACCCGACGCCAAATCGGCGCCCCTGATGCCGATGGTGCCCTGGGTACCGGCCACGAAGTAGCGCGGCGCGGCCTCGCGAAAGCCCGGCTGGGTCAATAGCCCAGCCGGGCTTTGCTTTCCTCCCTCATCGGAAGACAAGATGGGTATCACGGTGCCTTGCATTAGCGCGAAGACTATCGAGCAGAATGTCACACCCTAGACTGGGGCGCAGCTCAGGCACGATTCTCCTCCTCCTGTGCAATCTCGTTGCTTCGCCATCGTGGGGTCAGGAAGCGTTCCTCGATCTGTTGCCGATCAAGCCCATCAATCTGGACATCGCCATCCGAAAACAGACATTTGCCCCACGCGACCGTGAGATCGGCATCCAGGTGGGATTCACGGCCCTGCACTACGGCAACCTGGAGGTCCGTAGCCTGTACCAATTCTTCAGCATTGCCACCCGGGAGTTCACGACCGACCAGCATTCATTGCTCGTGAACCCACGCTGGAACAATTTCATCGACATGCTCGATTTCCCGAAGGGGCGACCGATCAATCGGATGATCCGGCATGTGCTGTTCGGCCCGCTGGAAGACCGCGCCGTCCCATACCTCGGTGCGATCGGGGGCGTGGTCCTGCCGAGCTCTGGCAACGACAGGGCCGGGCATGTGGTGGGCGGTCAAATTGGCGTCCGCTTTCCTGTCGCGCGCGGCCTTGCGGTGGATTTCGGGTTTCAATACACGCAGTTCATGATCGATTTTCTCAACGAACGGGGATTAGCACAACAATGGGTCTTCCTCTCCGGCGTGCGGTTCTAAACAGGCTCAGGAGCGCGCTTCTGGTGCTGTCGCCCGCGCTCCTCTGCGGCTGCGGTCTGCTCATTGACGCGGTGCAATGGATACATCCCATTGCGAAAGACGAGGTCCAAACCATCTGCCTGCGCAAGCGCGTCCAGATCGGCATGTCGGTCGAACCGATCCGCCCATTCGTGTTCCCGGCGATTTTCACCGACGAGGGCGTGCGTGTCACCGGCCTCGACGTCGAACTAACCCGCGAATTGGTGTCGGCACTGACGAAGGAATGCGGGGGAACGACGATCGAGCCGGTTCTTCACCTGGTCCGTTTCCGTGATCTCTTTGTCCTGCTCAATGAAGGCAAGCTGGATTTCTTTGTCTCTTCCATTACCGCGAACGTCCCCTCTCCCGAACGAAGTGGCCTGGCCTATTCGACCCCCTATGTGACCGAGGGAGGCTTGGGGGCCCTGACTCACCAAGCCGCGGTCCACCGGCGGATTGCCGAACAGCTTGGCTCTCCCCAACGCAGCGCCGATCTGTTTCACGTGCAGGAAGCGTTCACTGGTCTCACGGTCGCCGCCCAGCAGGGCACGACCGCGGAGTTCTACGCAAGGGACCACCTGAAGAACAGCCGGCTGCTACTCTGTGAGTCTCTCCCTGCAGCCTTTGAATGGAACGATCCACCGATCGACGTCATCATCGGGAAGCTCCCGGTGCTCAAGTTCATGTCCGTCACCGCTCGAAAAGATTGGCAGTTGCTTACAACGGCGGACAGCCGACCGTTGCGGTTGACGCGCGAACAGTACAGTGTGGCTGTGGCGGAGGAGAGTTATCGACTCCACAGTTTGATCAACCATACGCTGTTCTCGCTTGAGGAGAAGGGACGGCTACCCGAGATGCGTCGGCGGTGGTTCGAGGAGAGTTATGCCTATCCGCGACGAGCGGCAGTCGAGGGGCTCCCTTTTGCGGCGGAAAACATGCCGGTGCATTATGATCAAGGCACCTGTCGGCTGGAACCTCGACAGTAACCCTACAGGGAAGGAGGCCCTATGCAACGAGCGAGGCACTGTCTGATCGTTGGGTGGCTGGCCCTCGTCATGGCGACCGGCCCACTGGCCGGCCACGTCTGGGCCGTGGACCGCGCCGAGGCGGAAGAGACGGCGAGACTGTTGGCGAAGTTGTTGAGCGCCGGTCGCCTCGTGATCGAGCACAACCAGCCGCTGATCGACGACGCGCACAAGGGAGACAAGGGGTTGACCCCGGAGGTCTTCGAACAGCAATTGGCTCAGGAATTTCGGAAGCAAACTGGCATTGAACTCTCCAAACTGCAGACGTTACCGGCCTCTGCCACGCTGCCGCCTCTCGCCAAGGAACTCTTGCCGGCCTTCGTAGCGGCAAGTAAGGAGGTCCTTCGGGACGCGCAGGTCGTGATCAATCAACGCGGCATCGGCTATAAGAATTTCATTCCGGCGACCTACGGCAGTCAGGCCTCGGCGCGCTTCTCCAAGCAATCGCACGTGCGTCTCAAACAAACCACGTTGGAACCCAGGAATCCCAAAAACGAGCCGGACGAATACGAAAAATCAGTCCTAAACTGGTTGGTTGGACGCCCGAGGGCCGAGGCCTACGTCAGTGAGCTTACGGAGGAGGGACGCACACTAAGGGTGGTCATGCCGATCTATTACGTGAAGGACTGCCTGAGCTGCCACGGCGGGCCGAAAGGCGAGCTCGATATCTCAGGCTATCCGAAGGAAGGCCATCAGGAAGGCGATCTGGCTGGTGCCATCACCGTGACGGCTCCTCTGACCCTTGGTGAGCGTTAAGGGTTCGGGGCTACAAACACCAAGACCTTCAGCCGCTGATTCGTGTGGTTCTTCACACCATGTTCTTCGCCAGCCGGGGCCATGGTGCCCTGCCCAGGACCCAAGACCTGTTTCTCCGTGCCGACTTGAAAAGTCCCTTGCCCTTCGAGCACCAGGTACACTTTGTCCTGCTCGCCGTGGATATGCCCCTTCTGCTCCTGCCCCGGCTCGAAACAATAGACATCACAGAAAAACCGCGTCGTCTGAAAGATGTTGTTCTTCTTCATCTTCTCAGGGCTAAACTGCTGGAAGTCGGCCAATTTGATCACGTTCATCCTAGGCTGATCCTTTCATCGGCGAGACGCCTACTCGAGACTCGATCCGTTTGATAAGCGAATCCACAGGAACCAAATGCCGCTGCACACCCAACGCCCTCGGCGGAAGGCCCATCGCCAAGCCCAGTAGTTGCGGAAGGTGGAGGATGGGGAGGTTTAAGGCCGTGCCAACCGCCCGCCCCGCTCGTTCCTGATAAATGTCCAAACTCATGTGACAAAGGGGACAGGGCGTCACCATCACGTGTGCGCCCTCGTCCTTGGCCTCCTTCATATTCTGGCCGGACATGGCCACGGCAATCGCTTCTTTTTCGAGAATGATGGGGAAGCCGCAGCACTTCGTGCGGCCAGCGTACGAGACGGGCTCTCCGCCGACCGCCTTGATGACCTTCTCCAGCGACGTGGGATTCTCTGGATCGTCAAACCCCAGTTCCCACGAGGGCCGCAGCATGTAACAGCCATAAAACGGCGCGATTCGTAGACTTTCAAGCGATACATGAAACGTATCCCGCAAACTTGCCAACCCGATGTCTTTGACGACGATCCAGAGCAGGTGCTTTACCTGCACAGTCTTTCGATACTCGATCCCCTCTCGCGCCAGGATCGCGGCGACGCGGGCATAGGTCTCTGGCTCGGACTTGAGCCGCCGATTGGCCGCACTCATGACCCCCTGGCAGGTTCCGCAAATGGTCATGATGTCGAGTCCCAATTGCTCAGCCAGAGCGAAGGTGCGGGCATTGAGCGCCAAGGCCGCATCGGGATCGGCTTCCGACACCACGCCAGCTCCACAACAATTCGACGCCGTCAGCTCCACCACCTCGATCCCGAGCCGAGGCAGCACTGCCATGGTGGATTCGTACAGCTCGGGTGTCGCTCCTTTCGCCGCACAGCCGGGATAGAGCGCATAGCGGGGACGCATAGACGATTTATACACAGAGAGGCAGACCAGCAGCAAGTTGCTGCGCCACCGGCATGGACCGGGTTAAGGTACAACTCGCTTGTAGAGCCGCTGCAGATCTTCAACCGCCGCTTCGAGCCCTGCACGCAACCGCTCCCACGTCGCTTCCCCGGCCACTGTGATCTCCTCGAGCTTCTTCCGCGCCTCTTCCTTCCGCCGCTCGAGATCGGCAATCGAGGCCTCCGCGCGCCTACGGGCATCAGCCGACAGGTGATCCATGCGATCGCGAAGCCGCTGGATACCTTCCTGCAGATCGTCTAGTTCCGCCTGCACCTTGCGCTCGACCGCCGCCCGTTCCTGGACCGAGTAGTGCTTGACCGTATCAAGGCTCTCCGTGGCCTTTCGAGACACGTCGCTCCCGGACACCGGCTGATCCGCACCCAGCCCATAGCCGACACCCCACAATAGGAACGTCCCGAGCCACACCCATAGGACCAACGTCCCACTGATCTTCATACCTAGGCCTCATGCCTGTCTCTAATTGGTTGGAATCGGCCCACTATAACCGCCTGTTCCTCGCCTGTCACCCATCAGCCCCTTGGGGGGAGTTCTCTTGGCAGCCCCTTTCCCTCAACGCTTAAGATTTTTCCGGCGCGAACCGACAAGAACGGTATCGAGTGGAGCGCACCACCAGCCTGGAGATGACACGATGCCAGCACCAACCGAACAAGGACTAAGCGCAGACGTCAGACACAAGTTCGAGCAAGCCTTCACCGAGCGCATCACCGGCGGTCAAGTGCAACTGCCCTTGCTGCCGCGAGTGGCCCAGCAAGTGCTGGCCCTGGTCAACGACCCGAACTCCGACGCGGCTAAGTTTGCGGCGCTCATCCATCAGGACCAGGCCTTGGCTGCCCATCTGCTGCGCGTCGCCAATTCCCCGGCCTATATGCCGCGCGTGCCGATCGTGTCGCTGCAACATGCGGTCTCCATGCTGGGCATCAATCTCCTGTCAGAAATCGCCTTCACGGTCTCACTCAAAGCCGGAACGTTCCAAGCACCAGGCTTCGAAAAGGACCTGGAAATCATGTGGTGGCATGCCGTGGCAAGCGGCGCCTATGCGAAGGAAGTGGCCAAGCTCAAGCGCCAGAACATCGAGAGCTCCTACATCTGCGGCTTGCTCCATGCCGTGGGGAAACCCATCGTGCTCAATACCGCGGTGAAGTTGGCGAAGGAATTGAACATGCCGACGGAGCGCGCATTCATGCTCCAGCTCGTCGAGGATCACCACGTGCAGCTTGGCACCTTGGTCGGTGAAAAGTGGGCCCTCCCGCAGCAGGTCCGCGAATCGATCGCCTTCTATAGGAATTACGATCAGGCGCCGTCCTTTAAGCAGGAAGTCATGACCACCGCCGTAGCAGACCGCTTCGCCACGTTTATCACCGGGCCGGAGGACATGTCGGTCGAGACGCTGTATGACTTTCCGGCCTATGTCGACCTCAATCTCTACCCCAAGGATTTGGCGGCCCTGGTCGCCGCCAAAGACATGGTCAAGACCGTGGTGACCAGCCTGTCGCTATGAGCGTCACGGCGAAATACGACGTGCTCGTCGTCGGAAGCGGGCCGGCCGGTCAGAAGGCCGCCGTCATGGCGTCGAAAGCCGGGAAACGCGTCGCGGTCATCGAACGCGAGCAGGGCTTGGGGGGCGGCTGCGTCTACCGCGGGACCATCCCCAGCAAGACGCTGCGCGAAACGGCGCTGAGCCTGGATCGAATCAAGCGGGGCTCCCACGCCTTCGAGTGCAAACTCAAGGAAGGCGTGGAAGTCGGCATCCTCATGCATCGCCTTGAGGAGGTCGTCTCCGCTCATGCGCGCTTCATTTCCGATCAACTCAAGCGCAATAACATCTCGTTTCTACATGGCTGCTGCAAGTTCGTCTCCGAGCATCAACTCGAGATGACGACCGTCGACGGGCACAGCCAACTGATTACCGCGGACACCATCGTCCTGGCCACCGGTTCGCGCCCACGCCAACCGGAAACGATCCCGGTCGACCACGAGCACATTCTCGACAGCGACTCGATCCTGTCGATGATCTACCTGCCCAAGTCTTTGACCATTCTGGGCGGCGGCGTCATCGCGTGCGAGTATGCATCGATCTTTGCGCTCTTGGGCACCACGGTGACGGTCATCGACATGGCCGAGCGCCCCCTGCGGTTCATGGACGAGGAGATCGTCTCCGGCTTCATCACAGGATTCGAAAGCCATGGTGGCCGCTATTGCGGGCAGGCGCGTATCGAATCCGTCCGTTGGGACGGCATTTCCACCGTGGTCACCACGCTGAAAGGCGGCGAACAGATTACATCGGAAAAAATGCTCGTCGCGCTCGGGCGACAGCCGAACGTCGACGATCTCGACATCGGCGCCGCCGGACTCTCCCTCAACGAGAAAGGGTTCGTCTCCGTCAATCAGCACGGTCAAACGTCCGCCCCCCATATCTACGTCGTGGGGGACATGGCCGGCCCCCCATCCCTGGCCTCCGCCGCCATGGAGCAGGGACGCCGGGCAGTGTGCCACGCCCTGGGGATCCCGGCCGGCTCTGCCGACCACCTCATCCCCCTCGGGATCTATACCATTCCCGAGATGGCCAGTGTCGGCCTCGACGAACCCAAAGCCCGTTCCCGATTCGCCAATATCGTCGTCGGACGAGCCAAGTTCGATGAAGTGGCCAAAGGCCAGATCGCCGGGACCCGCGAGGGATTGCTGAAAATGGTCGCCGGCCCAGACGGAAAGCAGATTCTCGGCGTCCAGATCGTGGGCGAGCATGCCACGGAGCTGATCCATCTGGCCGAAATGGCCCTCATCAACGGGAATACCGTGGACGCCTTCGTCGAAACCGTGTTCAATTTTCCCACCTATGCGGAAGCCTATCGGATCGCCGCCCTCGACATCGTGAAACAACGGGCGAAGATCCAGCCTCTGGCTAAGGCCAGCTAACGGGCGTCCGGCGCCTGTCGTCATGCATCAGTCGTCACGCGTCACTTGCATCAAAACGACTGATGACTGTAGTTCCGCTTCCACAACGATAGACGAGTGACGAATCTGGGTTTTGACGCGCCGTTCCCCGGTGCGCTAGGCTGTCTGGCGATAGGCTTGATCATCGCCAGGGGGGACCCAGTATGAACCGCACTGAGCGTCGTGCCCACGAGACACGCGCACGAACGACTGGCGATCTGTCGGCTGATCTTCGGCAGTGTTTGCAGGAGGCCAGGGTCCATCACCAAGCTGGTCGTCTGGACGAAGCGGCCGACCTGTACCACCACATTCTTCAAGCGCAACCCACCCATGCTGACGCGGCCCACTTGCTTGGGCTGATCGCCTACCGCTATGGTCGGCTGGAGGAGGCCTGCCATCTGCTCCAGCAGGCCATTGCCTCGGACGCGGCGCAACCGACGTATCATTTCAATCTGGGGGTCGTCCGCCAGAAGCGTGGAGAGCACGCGGCGGCCGAATCGTCGTATCAACGCGCGATCGAGCTCAATCCCCGTTATGTCGATGCCTTGAGCAATCTCGGCAATCTGCTGCGCGACCGCGGGCAAACTGCGGAGGCCATTGCGCACTATCGCCGTGCGGTCACCCTGAACTCCACGTCACCTGATTTGCACAACAATCTCGGCGTAGCCCTGAAGGAGTTGGGCGATACCACCAGCGCACAGCAGGCGTACGAGACAGCGCTCCGCCTCAAACCCGATCACCTGGAGGCCCGTAACAATCTCGGCTTGCTCCACATGGAATCCGGCCAGTTCGACCAAGCCCGGGCCTGTTTTGAGCAGACCAGACAGGCCGATCCGAGCAACTGGAAAAGCCACTACTACCTCGGCCTGCTCTCGGTCTGGCAGCATCGCCCCGATGAGTCGGTCGCCCATCTCACGACCACGGCCCGCCTCAAACATGACCATGGACGCCGCATCCGCCCACAACTCGTCTCGCGCGCCCGGCTGAAACACGACGTGGAGCAGATCGGTTATCTCATTGAGAAAGGTCGCCTGGGTCCTGAGGCCCATGACTATGTCGAGGCGCTCCGCCGCATTCGAACGGCCGCCGATGCCCTCTCGCCGCCCCAGACCTGGGTGCACCTGACCCCGGAGGATGCGGACGCCTTGGCACCGTCCTGGAATCGGATCCTGTACCCCGCTCAGGCCACGCACATCCCGACCGGCGCGCTCAATCCAGCCCTGGATGTGGAAGCCATTGAAGGGCAATGGCTTGCCAAACGACCAGAGATCCTGTTTGTCGACGAGTTACTCACGCCAGAGGCCCTGGCGGCCATGCGCACCTTCTGTTGGGAGGCCACGATCTGGAAGAAAGAATACGAGAACGGCTACCTCGGCGCGTTTATCGGCGACGGATTCGCCACGCCCCTGCTCGTTCAAATCGCCGAGGAGTTGCGCACCCGATTTCCACGGATCTTCAAGGACCATCGATTGACTCAATCGTGGTCCTTCAAACACGACAGTGCACGCCGTGGGCTTGGCATGCACGCCGATGCCGCCGCCGTGAACGTCAACTTTTGGGTCACGCCCGATGAGGCGAATCTCGATCCTTCGTCAGGCGGTCTGGTCGTCTGGGACAAGGAAGCCCCGCAGGACTGGAACTTCAAGGCCTACAACAGCGAACACAATCGCGGAACGATTCAGGCGTTCCTGGAGCAGAGCGGCGCCCAAATGGTGCGCATCCCCTATCGGTGCAATCGGGCGGTCATCTTCAACTCCGACCTGTTCCACGAAACCGACGACGTGAAGTTCCGCGACGAGTACCTCAGCCGGCGCATCAACATTACCTTGCTGTATGGCTTTCGCGCCAAGGCGTGACCCACGGCGGCCCCAAGCGCGTCGCCTTGACTTGCATGCCGGGGCATCGTAGGATCGCCGACGCCATCGAGCCTGTGGGCGGGCGTAGCTCAGTGGTAGAGTCCTAGCTTCCCAAGCTAGTTGTCGTGGGTTCAAATCCCATCGCCCGCTCCATACCACACTTCGTGTGGTCCGCCGGCTCTTCAGGCGAAGCCTCTCTTCATAGACGCCGGCGGAGAAACCCCTCAAGTGATTCTCTTTGCTTGGCGTGATCGGCGGGCTTTTCAGGCGTAGCCTTCCTCCTTGACGCCCGCCGAGAAACCCCTCAAGTGATTCTCTTTGGTGGCTAGTACCGCGGGCTCACCAAGCTCGCTAGTACCGGCCGCTCGTCAGGCGGAGCCTTCTTCTTGGTTGCGGCCGGATAAACACCTTCGGAGTTGAGATCTCCTCCGAGTGGTGGCAGCCGTCTTCCTTGTTCCCTCAGATCCGCGCCGCTCTTTGATTGGCGATTCTTCTGTAGGTCTGGTGCAGGATCGTTAGGCCACGCGCGCATCTGTGGCGGCATTCAGGAAACGGCGCAGGCGGGTTGGTAGCCCCATCGGACTCAAGGGCGTGCGGATACAGGCCGTGGCACCCACGGCGGAGGCTCGGATTGCGTGCACCGATTCCTGACTGCCGCTGAGGAGAACCACCGGCATCCGCTTCCCCTGTTCCGTGGCCCGAATTTGACGAAGGACCTCAAGGCCGGTCGTATCCGGAAGCGCAATGTCGAGGAGCACAATGTCGGGAGGGTGATTGGAACCCATGAAGGTGGCCGCCTCCTGGCCACTCCCCTTGTGAACGACCCGGAAGCCGTCCTGTTCCAGGACATACTGCAGGAGAAGGGCTATCGGTTCCTGCCCCTCCACCATCAAGACGGTCGGCTGGCCATCATCATGGCAGGGAGGAAGACAGCTGGTGGTCTGTTGCGACATGCTTCTTGTTATATCGGTCCAGGCCATCCATCACTTGAGTCCCGATTCACGCGCGCACGTCCCCGCGAGATGCCTGAGGGTTCCGCGATGCCTCCTGCTCGCTACGGCCCCATGACCCCGGAAACGACGCGCACCTCGCCGACCGTCACACCCTTCATCATAATGGCCACGTTCACTCGCTTAAACGTCGGCCACCCGCTTTCGTCCCGGCTGCAATAGAGGTAATTGAGGTTCTGCTCCCCGTTCCAGGGCGCGTGCCACTGGTAGACGCAGCCAAACCCGCTGGCCTGCATCCGATCCTGGCCGTCTGTGATGGAGGTGCCAGGGGGAATGACTCGCCGGATCACCTCGAACAGGGCGGCGTCGGTCGAGAGGCCTTCAGGAATGGGCTGGTCGGAGCGCGAGCAGGCCTGGAGGCTCAACACCACACTCAAGAGCAACGAGATAAGAAGAGGCACGGGGGGGTCACGGACGGAATTCAATGAGGGCGAATCGCCGTTTGCCGACCCGAAGCCGGTAGGCCTGATCGGTCGTCAGGGGAAGCATTCCGTTGGTGTCGGTCCACTTGCTGCCGTCCAGCTCGACGCCGCTTTGGGCAATCAAACGGCGGGCTTCCGCCTTGGACGGGACAAGGCCGGTCTTGACCAGCAACTCGACGAAGGCAATGGTGGGATTCGCCGAGTCCTTGATGTCGGCTTTGGATAGGACGAGCCGGACATCCGGTTCATCCGGGAACTCCTTCTCGCGAAACTTTTGCTGAAAGCCTTCCCGCGCCTGTCGCCCGGCGTCGACCCCGTGATAGCGCGCCACCAGTTGTTCACCCAACGCGAGTTTCGCTTCCATCGGATGGAGGGCCTTCACCCGCGCCAGGTCTTCCGTCGTGAGCAATTCATAGTAGCGCACCATCAGCGGATCGCTGATCGACATGACCTTGCCGAACATCTCTTGCGGCGGGTCCTCGAGCGCGATGTAATTGCCAAGGCTCTTGCTCATCTTCTTGACGCCGTCGGTGCCTTCGAGCAAGGGCATCGTCATCACCACTTGCGGCTCCTGCCCGTAGTCGCGCTGGAGCTCGCGCCCCACCAATAGGTTGAATTTTTGGTCCGTGCCGCCCAACTCGACGTCGGACTTCAAGGCCACGGAGTCGTAGCCCTGGACAAGCGGGTACAGAAACTCGTGCACACTGATCGGCTTCTGTTCCTGGTAGCGCTTCTGAAAATCGTCCCGTTCCATCATGCGGGCCACCCGATAGTGCGCGGCCAGTTGAATCAGCCCGTCGGCGGTCATCGGTCCCATCCACTCGCTGTTGAACACGATCTTTGTTTTGGCCGGATTGAGAATCTTGAAGATCTGCCGCTGGTACGTCTGGGCATTGGCCTGCACCTGTTCCCGCGTCAGCGCCTTGCGGGTCTCCGACACCCCGGTCGGATCGCCGATCATGCCCGTAAAATCGCCGATCAAAAACAGCACCTGGTGCCCCAGGTCTTGAAAATGCTTCAGCTTGTGGATAAGGACGGTATGGCCGAGGTGCAGATCGGGCGCCGTCGGATCGAAGCCCGCCTTCACGCGCAGTGGCTTCCCTTCCTTCAGCGAACGGGCGAGCTTGGATTCCAGCTCCTGGCGCTGAATGACCTCCACGGACCCGCGGAGGATCAGCTCCATCTGTTGCCCAACGGAAGTCATGTGGCGCGTGATCCTGCGGCTCTATGGCCAGGCTCCGGCGGGAGCCTCGTTGTCCCTCGCGCCGACACCGTCACAAAGGGGGCCAGCCGTTCGAAACGCTTCTGGCCGATGCCCTTGACGCCCCGCAAGTCCTCCACGCGGAGAAATGGCCCATGTTGGTCCCGGTGTGCGAGCAATTGCTTGGCCAACCCAGGACCGATGCCGGGCAGCCGTTCAAATTCTTCCAGCGTCGCGCGATTCACATCGAGTTTGGTTGTTGCGGAGCCGTCGGTGCGAATGGTCAGTTTGTGTGGTCGCGGCGCGTGCCTGGACGGAATTTCCGCGGACCGCGTCACCTTCCGTGCCATACGCTCAATCGGCTGCGCCGGCTCCGCCGGCGCCGTCGCGGGATTATCTGCGGGCACTGCCGACATGGCCACATGAGTCGGCAACGGCTCACCAGACCGGACGAGCATCGGCTCGGGCGAGGGCGCTAGCGATTCGCTCGGATCCGTCGACGGCGCGTGTGCCCATAACAAGCCGAACACCGCCGCCACAGTGGCAACGAGCATCAGGCCCTTGGACAGCAACGAGCGCAGCATCGTGCCTGGCATGCTCAGCGTTTCCGCACCATATGGATGGCAAGACCCGGCACATCCTCGGCGGCTTCCATCAATCCTTCCGCCAAGGTCGGATGTGCGTGAATCATCTCTGCGACTCGCTCGACGGTCGCGCCCACTTCCATTGCCAACGCGGCTTCGTGGATCAGGTCCGCGGCATGAGCGCCTATAATGTGCACCCCCAAGAGTCTCCCTGTCGAGGCCTCCGCGATGATTTTGAACAATCCCGTGGTGTCACCCGTCGCCTGCGCTTTGCCTAAGGCCTGATAGCGAAAGCGACCGATTCGAAGGCTGGTCTCCGGGCTGCGCCCGGCTGCGGTCCCACGCTCGCGCGCCTGGTACTCCGTCAGCCCCACCCGTCCGATCTCAGGGAGGGTGAAAATGCCGGCGGGAATCACGTCATAGTTCATGACCCGGGGATGACCCAGCGCGTTCTCAACGGCAACCTTGCCTTGGGCGGAGGCCACATGCGCCAGCATCGCTTTCCCCGTGACGTCCCCGATGGCATAGATTCCATTCACCGACGTTTCCATGCGCTCGTCGACAAGAATCTCTCCGCGGCGGCCAAGCTCGACCCCGACCGCCTCGAGCCCGATCCCTCTCGAATTGAGCCCGCGTCCGACGGAGACGAGCACCTGTTCGGTTTCGAGGACCGTCCCATCCTGCAGCGTGGCGCGGACCATCGTCTGTTCGCGCTGGACTTGCTGCACCGTCGTCCCGCAGTGGAGCGTCACGCCTCGTTTGCGCAGTTCCCGGTCCATGATGGTGGCTATTTCTTCATCCTCCAGCGGCAGAATCCTGGGCAGCAGTTCGACTACGTGCACCTCGACGCCCAGGCCGCTGTAGAGCGAGGCGAATTCGCAGCCCTCGACGCCTGCACCGACAATCAGCAGGCGCGCCGGCACCGTCGTGAGGTCCAGCGCTTCCTTGCTGGTGATGATCTGGCGGCCGTCGATCGGAAACAGCGGCAAGTTGGGCCAAGACGACCCGGTGGCAATCACGACGGCGTCGCCGGACAGCCGACGCTCCTGACCATCCGCCAGCTTCACGGCAACCGTTCGCGCATCGACCACCAGGCCGGCCCCCTGAAGGTGCTCGATGTTCCAGGCCTTGAACAACGTCGCGATGCCCTTGACCAGATTTCCCACTACCTTGTTTTTGCGCGACACCATCTGGGCCGCATTGTACCGAGGCCCTTCGCCCACCAGCACCCCGAAGTCCGAGGCCTTTTTAATCTTGTCGCCGAGTTCGACCGCGGACAGGAGCGCCTTGCTCGGGATACAGCCCCAGTTCAGGCAGACTCCACCGAGCGCATCCTTCTCAATCACGGTGACGCGGGCGCCCAGTTGCGCAGCCCGGATGGCGGCGACGTAGCCGCCGGGCCCAGCGCCCACGATAATAATGTGCTTTGCTGAAGACATGAATGAGGATAGCTCAGGTCAAGGTTGAGGTCTAGGTGGAGGGAAGAGGCGCAGGGGGTGAGGAGGACTGAGGTCTGAGGCTGGTAGACCGGAAGATGGTCGAGCCGCTCCCCTCCAACCTCACACCTCCGACCTACTCGCCTTAGCCTTTTTGCTTCGCCAGGAACGCGTCGTATTGGGCGGCGGTCATCAGTTTGTCGACTTGCCCCGGCTCACTGAGGTCGACCACGACCATCCATCCTTTCCCGTACGGATCACTGTTGAGCAGTTCGGGATGATCCTTCAGATCCGGATTGACCTGCGCGATCGTGCCGCTGACAGGCGTATAGATGGTCGAGGTGGTCTTGGTGGATTCCACTTCGCCGATTTGTTGACCGGCCGTCACACTCGTCCCCGCTTTCGGGAGGTCGATAAAGACGATGTCGCCGAGGGCATCCTGCGCAAAATGACTAATGCCCAGCGTGGCTTGTTTCCCTTTCACTCGGACCCATTCATGCTCTACGTGATACCGGAGATCGGTCGGATTCATGGATGACTCTGCTCCCTCTCGATGATCAATCCGCGTGGAAACGAGGCCGGATCGTAGTGCAGCCCTGTCACGGTGTCAAGGCGTGGGCGACGTGATGACCACGTTGAGGCCGCGCGAACGGAGATATTGCGCTTGTGGCGTTTTCAAGAGCCGCGACACGGTGGCTCGATCCAGATGCGCCGCGGGCTCCACCAACCAGACGCGCTCCGCCGAACCGGCCACCTCCATGACCCGCCCCACGTGATCGGCGAAGGCCCCACCCCCAGGCGCGGCCTCCCCACCCAACGACGCCGGCGACAACGAGGCCAACGGCAGCGCCACGCTAAACCCCCGCTGCAACGCTTCCAGCAGATCTTCGCCGTATTCGAACAGGCCCATGGTGGGATTCGACCACGTGATGTCGTGCACGGCCACGGCGACGTGAAACCCCGTCCGTTGCTGCCGCATGACCGTACGAAGACGCGCCAGAACGTTGAGCCGCTCGCGCGCCTGCCAGCCCGACCATCGCCAGAAGGTCGGGGCCAGCGGATCCCCCGCGGCGGGGGGCTGCCCATCACGCGGGGGCGCAAGGCCGCGCGCCAACGCCAGCATGCGTTCGGGATCCAGGTCTTGCCCGGACGTTTGCGCAAACTGCGCGAGCCCCTTGGCACTCATGTGATAGCGGGGCCCGGTCCGCCCGCCTAAGAGCGCGATCATGCCGTCGATCTGGGTCCTCGCCAAATCGGCGAGAAACCCAGAGAGATATTCCTGCACCGCCGGATGCAACAAATCGAACGAGAGGCTCGGGGTGAGCTGCTTGGACTTCTCATCCATGACATAGGTCGTCCACCCGACGGTTGGATCCAACCACGGCATCTGCGTGAGATCGAGCGAGGCGAAGACCGTCAATCCGAGATCGTGCGCCAGCGGAATCAGATCGCCGAACAGATCCCGCTCGAGCTTGGCCCACGTCGTCTGGAAGTATACGCCGCGGCCGGCCGGGGTCGCCGTGGCCGGATTGAGGCGAATCACCGGCGCCACGTCGATCACGAGTGTGGTGATCCCTTCCGCCAGCAACGGCGTCAGCCACTGTTGCCACCGGGCCGGATCCGGCAGATTCGCCGGATCGAGTGCGATGGCCACAAAACCGGCTGACGCGGGTGCAGCACGCCCGAGCGTGCGCGTGAGGGACGAAATACGATCGCGAACCTGCGTGTTCATGGCGGGCGTGAGTCCCGGCGCCTTCGTCGCTTCATTGGCGATGATGCGATATTGCGCCAAGGCCGCGTGCCACTCCCCAAGCTCCTCGTAAGAGCGGCCCAACAGCCACCGTGCATCGACTGCATTGGGGGTGTGCGCGTGGAGTTCGAGATAGTGGCGCAACACGCGCGCCGCGGTGCCGTAGCGTCGCCCTTCAAAATGGGCCCGCGCTTCGGCCAGCGCGCGTTGCTCCGCCTCGAGCGTGGCACTCCGCACAGGGGGCGGGGGCGGGAGTTGGCTGGGCTTCGGTTGTACCGCCGGACAGCCGGCGAGTGCCACGGCCACGACCAACAGTACGCCGCAGACCCGCTGGCTCCGCACAGACGCCCGGGCGGCGCCCGTTCGGCCGGCCTGTCCAGCAAAGCCTGTCAGCGTCACGATCAAGAAGACAACAGGGTTATCGCGCGACGAGGTCCATTTCGGGGAAGAAATACTCGATCTCGAATCGGGCGGTATCCGGCCCGTCCGATCCATGCGTGGCGTTGAACTCGATGTTCGTACCGTACAGCTTGCGCAAGGTGTTGGCTTCCGCCTTGGCGGGATCGGTCGCCCCCATCAGATCGCGATGCTTCTTGATTGCATCGTTCCCGGAGAGCACCAACACCACACAGGGCCCCGAGGACATAAAGGTGCACAGGCTATCGAAAAACGGCCGCGCTTTGTGCACCGCGTAAAAGCCTTCCGCCACGCCCTTCGACATCCGCATCATTCTGATCGCCACCGGTTGTAGTCCGGCCTTCTCATACCGGGCGATAATTTCGCCGATGACGTTCTTTTTCACCGCATCCGGTTTGATAATTGCCAACGTCCGCTCTGCCATACGCTCCGCGCTCCTTCACAAGGGTGTACTGCTGGCTTGACCGACGTGTGTCATTATAGAGAAGGGCTTCGAGGAGGCGCAAGGCGAGGGACTGGGAGGACCGGCCCGCACGACGTCGCGCGCGCGAGCCAGGTCCGCCGTCACAGACCGGGGCCGGTAAAGACAGGAAATCTCGCACGGGCGGGCGCGTCCGCCTCGGCGCGGTTCGCGGCAGCCACCCGTGCGACATACGCTTGCCAGAGCATGTCCCGCTCCCGCTCAGTCATGTCGCCACGCCGCACGCGATCGTTGAGGTCCCGCAGCACCGCAAGATCACGATCCTGTTGGGCGCGCACCGTCTCCTGAGCCGGCCTAGATGATTCGGTGGCGTCCGCCGGGAAGGCCAACAGCATCGGCGTCGCACACACGAGCCACAGGCTCCACAACAGTCCGCGAACGCGTCGACGGTGCGAATGGAGTTGCATTGGTCAGGCCCTCCTCTTGGTCGTCAGAACGTACCCATGAAGGCAAACGTCGGTCCCCACGTAATGTCGTTGCGGTAGATCGTGGTCGTCGTGTCGGGCTCGCGGATTGAAATGACTTGAGTGCGGAAACCCACTTGGAATGTCGTGCCGAACTTCCACAGGTCTGGGCCCGCGATATTCAGGCCGACTTCACTCGACCAGGCCTGAGCATTGGCACGGAAACCATCCGACGCCGGGCCGGCCTGATAGTGAAGAAATCCCATGGCGGCATTGCCATAGAGGCCAACCCGCTCGGTCAAGGCAGAACTCCCAAAGATGCCCACCAGCGGTCCTCGTATCCGGAAATCGCCACCACCCGTTTGCGGCGGGCCGACTGTTGGAAAGGTTTGCTGAGCGGTCAGGTTGAACCGCTGCTGGGTGTTGTAGTACCCCGCAAACAGGCCGACGCCTTTGTAGACGGTCACGCCGGCCGAAATCGTATAGTCCCGGCGTTTGGCATCGCCCGTCACGTCGGCCAAGGCGATGCTCGACGGCGGGACGGGAATCGCGCCCGTGTTTTTGGCCAGGTCGAACCCACCGGAGTAGAGGTAGGTGAAGTTTACGAAAGCCGAATTCATCCAGTTCCCCTCGCGCAACCTGGCGGATGCCGTCACGGTCGGTCCCACCATTGGGCTCCAGTTCGTGGTCGACTGAAGCACGGATCCTGACCCCGGCGAAACGGTGGGCACCTGCCATTTTGCCAGCCATACCTTCACCCCTGCGGACACAGAGAACCTCTCCTGAAACCAGCTCCGCATGCCCGAACCGGAGACCGGCTCGTCGGGAGGAGCCGGCACCGCCGCCGCAGAGGGGTCTGGCGCCTGCATCGTCGGACCAAAGAGGGTCTGCGCCCACCCAGGCCCGGCGCCCCACGCCACACTTGCGCACAATACTGCCGCCATCGCTGCCGCTCGTCTCATGCCCCACGCTCCTTATGAATGAAGTGAATAAACAGAATGATGCCCTATGTTCGTCAGAACCCGCCGGGATAGACTCGCCGCCCCTTCTTGGGAGGGACCACATCCGCAGTCTCCGGTTCCCGCGTTTGAGCCTCCTGGGCAATTCGTTCCGCTTCCAACCTCCGCTCTCGCTCTTGCTCGGCCGCGCGCTTGGCTGCCTTTTCAGACTCACGCTGATCGGTCAGCTTCTTTTCCAACTCCGCGCGTTTTTGTCTTTCCTCATCGAGCTTGCGCTTGACGTCTTCTTCCTCGCGCCGTTGCTGCTCGAACAGGCGCGCCTGCTCCGCGCCTAGATTCTTCTGCCGCTCGGCTTCTATCCGTTGACGATGCTCCTCTTCCAACCGCGTTCGGACTTCCGCCTCTTGCTTGCGTTGATCCTCGAGCTGCCGCTCGAGTTCCTGCCGTTTCTTGCGCTCGGCCTCGACCCGCTGTTGCGCATCGGCTTCCATATGTTTGCGTTCTTCCGCCAGCCGGTCCAACTCCCGTTTGAAATCGTCCCGCGCCTTCTCCTCATTTTTGATCTTGTCGGTCGCGCGCTGCTGTTGCTCTTCTAAACTCTTGGCTACCGAGACGAGGCGCAAGACAAACTGTCCGCCTTCGTCGTTGGCACCCTGCAGGGGTTGACTGCGCGGCATCTGCTCGGCATTGCGGGCCACCAGCGGGATGACCTGGTCGGCGATACGGCTGGGAATCAGATAGGGTTCATCGCTCTCTTTCAAATACTTCAGGAAGTGATAGGCAAACATGCTGTGGCCGTTGAGCCCCTTGTCGGCCACCGGTTCGGTGCCGCCGGAGGTCAACCCCCAGCGCGACTTCTTGGCGTACAGCTTGGAATAGTACTTGTCTTTGAGCAGTTCGCCGACGGTCCGCGGTAATACCTCCACGCCGCGGGTCTCCGCAAACAGCGCGCCGCTGAAGCAGGAATCCGCGATCAAATAAACGTGTTTGGCGCGCATCGAGGCGACGTAGTTACGGACGGCGGCATCCAGAATCCAGGTACCTTCCTCCGTGCGTTTGCCTTCGACCGGCACCCACCACCCGAGCTGGCTGTCTTCCCCGTATTGGCCGTGGCCGGCGTAGTAGATCAGGATACTGTCGACCGGCGCCGCTTCGCGAATCAACCGGACCATGGCGGTTTCGATGTTGTTGCGCGTCGCTTCCTTATTCAGCAGCGTGCGGATTCGGTCGGGCTTGAAGCCGTAACGCTCGATCAGCACCTTGCGCAATTCGGTGACGTCATTGACGGCCGTCTTGAGCTTCGGCATCGCTTCATAGTCGTCGATGCCGATCAGGAGCGCGCGATAGTCGCCCTGCAAGGTGACGATATCCAACGACGTGGACTCGATCGGGATGAGGTCAACGGCCTGGACCAACCCGCCATCTGCCCAGACGCCCCCCACCAACAGGGCGAGCATCGCCATCCATCTCCCTGTCCAACCTGTCTTCGACATTGCGGACATTGTGTTCATCACGTCCCGCTCAGCACTCGCCCCATGCCCCTGAAGTTCCATCGGGTCACACGCGGCGCTCCGTGCATCTCAAAAACCGGGGCCATTAAAAGCCATCGCCGACACCCTGTCAACAGCGGCTCTACGAGACTTCAACAGGAACCGACCAAACTTCTCAAACATCAGAGTTATGCAAGAACAGGACTCACCTCCCTCAGAATACGTGCATTTCAGATCTGGAATACAACCTGGCCTGGAATCAAGCCTTGAGCCGCAAACCCCTCGATGCAGATCATGACCCATGAGGAAAAATCTCCGCGGGCTTGGCACTCGAGTTTATCCAAATGGATACGATGCAGCGACGTCTACACAACGATCGCCCGTTCCATTCGAAGCGAGGAGAGAGGCAAGATCAGAATGTTGTAGATGTTTTCGTGGCGGACCCTCCTTGGCCCGGTTCATGCACTACTCACTGCCCAGGAGAGGACGGAAGGTGACACGCAACAAGCGCTGATAAATGCATGAGTTCCGCAAAACGTTCACAGGCCCGCGGGTACCAATAACATGGAGCCGACATTCGTGGGTGCATAGGAGAAATGTCGGGGGCGCTTTGTCGCAAACGAGACAACTGTCAGCATCGAAACGGATACATCTCACGGCATTCGAGCACGGGCGAGCCCATCACCGATCGGAAAATTTTTTCAATTAGGAGCATTGACCGGCGTTCGCGATGCGGTTAGCATCTGCGCCGACTTCGAGCAAGCATGCAGTCATGCGTCCCTCCACGGACAACCCACCCAATCGCAAAGGCTCTATATGAACATCTCGCACAAGCCCAACCGCCTCACTCGTTCTTCACTGGTGGCATGTGGAGCCTTGGTGCTACTGGTAGGTTGCAGCAGCGGAGGGAGCGACACGCCACCGCCACAAACCAAAGGCCCGTTCGAGGGCAGCTGGCTTGGAAGCTACCGAACCGATCAGCAGCCGTCGACCGTCTTTCAGGCCGATCTCACGCAGAACGGCAATCAAGTCAGTGGCACCGTCACCACCGGCGCCGGCGGCATCCAATCCGGTAACTGGTTCGGAGCGGTCACCAGTGCTTCCGCGACGATCACGTTCGAGGAGACGAAGGCCGGGGTGGACGCCTCGTCCGTCACCAAAGCCGTCGCCACATCGAATGTAACGATTACGCAGACTAAGCCGGGCTGCCCTGGCTCCTACACCGGCACCGCGGCGGTCGACGGCAACACCCTCACACTGGAGTTCTCTGGTTCCGACTGCAACGGCCCGCAGACCAACGGGCAGGCCGTGCTGGCGCGGCAGACGCCGTTGGTCGGCTTGCCACCTCCGTCCACGGATGTGACCGGGGCATGGACCGGCAACTATTCGGACACGGGCAATCAAGGCAATATTCCGCTGCGCTTCACCCTCAACCAGACGGCCGGGAGCGTCACGGGGACCTATGCAGTCGGGGCCGCGGCCACAGCCACCGGCGAGCGCGGCACCAAAGCCGTCTTCGGCGTGAACCAGGGCACGATCAAAGGGACCGTATCCGCCAACGTGTTCAGCTTTGCGGCCACACAGAGTCCGCCCTGCCAGGGGACGGTGTCGGGCACCGCCACCATTACCGGCGCCAGCATGGCGCTCGTCTTCCAGGGTCTCGACTGCAACAATCAAAAACAAAGCGGCCAGGGCTCGATCACGCGGCAAGGGCCGCCGCCGCCCGGGTCCGACAACAACCTGACTGCGCTGACGTTGACTCCCGGCGGAATTAGTTTTGATCCCGACCAGACCAACTATGCCGTCACGGTCGACAGCGGCGTCCCAGCCGTCACCCTGTCTGCAACCAAGTCCGATACCAACGCCGTCATGAGCGGCGCGGTGGTGGCCGGGGCTGGACAGGCATCCGGGCAGGCGAACGTCACGCTTGGCAACCCGGGCTCGACCACGCCCATCTCGGTCACCGTCACCGCACCGAACGGGCTCGCCAAAACCTATACCGTGAGCGTGACGCGCACCGCTCCCGCCGGCAACAACAACCTCTCGGCCCTGAGCGTCTCGCCCGGGTCGCTCTCACCGGGATTCGATCCCGGCACGACCACCTACACCGTCAACGTGGCGAACGGAGTGGGCAACGTCACAGTCTCGGCGACCAAAGCCGACCCCAACGCCAACATGACCGGCTCGCTCACGGCGGGCGGCGGGCTAGCATCGAGCCAGGCTGACATTCCGTTGAATGGCGGGGGCTCGACGACCCCCATCTCCATTACCATCACCGCGCCTAATGGCAGCAGCAAACAATATACGATCGCCATCATCCGGGCCGCCCTCGGCGGGAACAACAACTTGGCGAGCCTGAGTGTGTCGTCGCTCACTGCGCCAGGCCTGAACCCAGCTTTTGGTGCCGGTACGACGAACTACACGGGCTCCGTGGCGACCACCGTGGGGGCAGTGAACGTCGTGGCCTCGCCTGAAGATTCCGGCGCAACCGTCAGCATCAACGGGCAGAGCGGAGGCAGCCAGTCCGTGACGCTCGGAAACGCAGGATCCACGACACCCATCGCGATTGTCGTGACGGCACCCAATGGGACGCCCAGGACCTACAATGTGACCGTCACGCGGCTGTCTGTCCCACCTATCCCCGGCTGCAGCACGAACCTAACCGACCTTACGGTCGACGCAAAGCCGCTCCCAGGGTTCACGCCTTCCATCACGAGCTATTCATTGGACGTGGGCTCTGCGACCTCTTCCATCCAGGTGGGGGCGACCGCCGCGGCGCTCGCCGGCGTGAGCATCAATAACCAGTCGACCAATCCGCTGACGGTCAATTTGAACCCGGCCGGTCAGAATACCGTCGTGTCGATCGTGGTGACCTGCTTTGGCCAAACGGCACGAACGTACCAACTCACGATCGTCCGAGCGGCCCAACCTCCTACCAACAATGCCGCACTGTCTTCCTTCAGCGCCTTCGAAGGAGGATCTTCAGGGGGCCCGCAGATTTCCTTGACCCTGCGGAATATCAACTGCCTGATCACGAACATTATTCCCTGCACATACGATGGCAACGTGCCGGCGTCCAGCACTGCCTCGGCCTATCGGGTCACCGCCACAAAAAGCGATCCCAATGCGCTCCTGACGATCGTGCGCAATGGTGTGATATTGGCAAGGGCCCTACCTGGGACTGCAAGCGCAACAGCCACCAACATCCCGCTAGTCTGCGAAACCAACCTCACTGTTGAGCTCCGCGTCACAGCGCAAGATGGCGTCACACAACGGTTAACCAACATTGTCATCACTAACTCTGATCCATGCATCGGCTAGTTGATCAGCGTATGTGGATCGAGCCACCAAAGCCTGTCACTGACTTCCCCACTCGAGGAGTAAGGCGCCTAGTGGAATTGTTGAGCGAGCTCGCCCGGTTTAAAGACGCCGCGTTCGGTGATGATGGCGGTGATGAGGTCGGCGGGAGTGACGTCGAAGGCGGGATTGAGCACCTCGACGCCCTTGGGCGCAACGGGACGGCCGCCGTGAACGGCGGTCACTTCGAGCGGATTGCGCTGCTCAATGGGAATATCCTTCCCCGATCGCGTCCGCATGTCGATGGTCGAGGACGGCGCCGCGACATAAAAGGGAATGCCGTGAGCCTTCGCCAGCACCGCCACTGAGTAGGTCCCAATCTTGTTGGCGACGTCGCCGTTGGCGGCAATGCGATCGGCGCCGACGATACAGCCCTGGATCAGACCCTGGTGCATGAGGGTGCCGGCCATATTGTCGGTGATCAGTGTGACGGGGATCTGGTCCTGCATGAGTTCCCAGGCGGTAAGCCGCGCCCCCTGGAGGACCGGTCTCGTTTCATCCGCAAGCACGCGGATCTTCTTCCCCGCCTCCCACGCCGCGCGGATCACACCGAGGGCCGTCCCATACCCACCCGTTGCCAGCGCCCCCGCGTTGCAATGGGTGAGGATCGTCTGCCCGTCCTTGATGAGTGCCGCGCCATGCCGCCCCATCGCCCTGTTCATCGCGATATCTTCTTCAAGAATGAGTTGAGCTTCTGCGACCAAAGCCTGCTTGATTTCAGGAAGCGTTTTGGTCCGCAATTGATCGAGCCGTCGCTTCATCCTGGCAATGGCCCAGAATAGGTTCACCGCCGTGGGACGCGTTGCGGCCAGGTGATCGCCGATGGCAAAGACAGCTTTTTGGAAGGAGGGAAAATCAGCGACTGCGACGGCCTGCGCACCGAGCGCCATCCCCATCGCGGCCGTAATCCCGATCGCCGGTGCGCCGCGGACCTTCAACTCACGAATGGCGATGGCAACAGTCTGGTAGTCCTTGCAGTCGAGAAACTCCACGTACTCGGGCAGCCGGCTCTGATCCAGCAACCGGACGACGCCGTTGTTCCACTCAACCGTTGGCACCATGGCAGTATGTTGAAAAAGTGTTCCAGCTTTGTTCTCGCATCCCTCAGCACCTCGACATATTGAGAGACATATGCCTCGGCACTTCGCTCGCTGCGGCCTCGCTGGACCGCCTTTTTGAACATACTGGAAGCGACCGAAGATACCATAGCCCAGGGAAGCCTGTCCGACAAGTTTTCGGGACGCACGGGCGGCGTCACACGGTACACGTTGGAGGGTGGAGGTACGAGGGGGGATGGCCGTGGGGAGGAATGACTTCTTACGTCTGCGAATAACGAATCACGATTGACGAATACCGTGTCCCGGTCACCGTCGGCCGCGTTGCTCGAGGATCGTGAACATCACGATGATGATCGTCGCCTGCGCGAGTAGCAAGAGGGCTTCCGTCGTGCCGGCCTTGCGAAGCACAAGGGCCGCCAACCCGAGCGCAATGGTGAGGGCAAGAATCATCGTGACGCTGGCCACGCGGCTCCCCAAGACCTGCTCCAAACGGTGATGGAGATGGTCCTTGCCGCAGTACTCCAGCCAACTCCGAACCGACGTCACCTTGCCGGTGACGATGCGCGCCACGGTGATGTGGATCATGTCGTAGATCAACACCCCGAAGATCAGAATGGGATTGCTGAAGGAGACGATGGGATTCTCGTCGGCCCAATTCCCCTTCACGGCCAGCGCCGCGAGCATGAACCCGAGAAACGTCGAGCCGCAGTCACCCAGGAAGACCGCCGCCGGGCGCGCAACCCGGAAGTTATAGGGAAGAAATCCCAGGCAGGCGCCGATCAGCGCCACGGTGATCCATCCCAGCGCCGGCTGATTGGTGTCGAACGCCACGATGCCCATGAAGCCCGCAATCAGAATCGCGAGGCCCGTTGCCAGCCCATCCATGCCGTCAATAAAGTTGAACGCGCTCGTGATCCCCACCAACCATACGAACGTCAACAACACGTTGCCCGTCTCCCCGAGCGGCGAATGCGGGAACAGCGTCAACACCTTCCCGGACGCAATGACCAAGCCGGCAGCGAAGATATGCAGGATCAGCTTGGTGGAAGCCGGCACTTCCCGCACGTCGTCGAAGAGACTCACCGCGAATAGCACGGTGCCGGCCACCAGCAGGGCCAGCATCCAGTCCATCAAAATCGAGTTCATCAAGAGGGCCAAGACAAAGGCCGCATAGATGGCGACCCCACCGATGCGCGGCGTCGGGGCGCTGTGAATTTTCCGCCCATTCGGCACGTCGACCAGCCCGAACCGATGCGCCAGACGCATAGACAGAGGCGTCAAGGTCCAACTCGTCGCAAAGGCCACCGCCAGGACGTAAGCCCATCGCAGCCCGGCCTCGAGAAAGAGCCCGCGAACGGGCGGGAGCAGAAGCGCCGCCAGAAGGAGTGCTCCTCCGATCATCGCCGCAGTCAGCCCTCCCACCAAGCCCATCCGAGCCATGCCGGAAACCGGCCGGGCTCCTGTGAGGTTCGTGGCGGACTCCTCGAGGCTAAACGACTTCATGACACACTCCTTGCAGGCACGTGATCACCCGATGCACCTCTTCGTCGTTCAAGGACGGATACAGCGGAACCGACAGGGCCGTCCGGAAGGCCCGTTCGGTTTCCGGGAATCCCTCCAGTCCCAGATAGCGATGGAGCGGTTGAAAAATCGGTCTCCGGCACTGCACCCCCTGGCGCGCCGCCTGTGCCATCAACAACCCTGCGGCATCGCTATCGGCCCGTCCATCCCGTGCCGTGACGACGAATCGAAAATAACTATGCGTGCAGCCGGCAGGTACGGCCGGCAGTTGCACGGGCAACCCCGCCCAGGCCTCACGATAGCGCGCAGCGATCGCCCGGCGTCGCGTGAGGAGATCGGGCAGTCTCGTCAACTGACACCGAGCGATGGCCGCATGGAGGTCGCTCATTTTGCAGTTGGAGGCCCCGGTGGTCAGCACCTCGTCTTCATCGTATTGTCGCAGCCGGCGGACGTGAGCCAACAGGCGTTCGTCTCGGGAAAGCACCATGCCCCCCTCGCCCGCTCCCAATAATTTCGTCGCGTAAAAGGAACAGACCGCCACCTGCCCCACCGTTCCCACGGGCCGCCCTGCTTCGAGCGCCCCCAGCGTTTGGGCACAGTCTTCGACAATCGGCACGCCCAGTTGCTCCAACGCCGTGACATTCGCCGGCAACCCAAACAAGTGTGGGACCAACAGCGCTTTTGTCCGGGCTGTGAGTGCGCGCCGCACGGCGGCGGGATCGAGGCCGAACCGTTCCCCCTCGATGTCCGCGAGCACCGGCCGGGCCCCGACCCGCGTCGTCGCGTGCCACAAGGCGGCGCAGACGTAGCTCGGCATGATCACCTCGTCCCCCTCGCCGACACCCAGCGCCCGCAACGCAAGCTCGATCGCCACGGTGCCGGAGCTGACGGCGACCCCGCCCAGGCCCTGAAACCAGTGGCCCAACTCTCGCTCGAACTGCTCGACCTCGGGCCCCTGCGCGAGCCGTCCCGAGCGCAGCACGTCCCGCACCGCCTGCTCTTCCGCGGCGCCAAAGGTCGGCCTGGAGTGCGGGATGTTCGGTCGTTCACGCATCAGGAGACGTTGATAAACAAGCGTAGTGGGAGAAAGCCCTCGGCGTTTCTGACCCGTCCTTGGATGCCACGAAAATGGGCCGCCGAGCGGATGATATCGACGATCGTCAACCCTTCGATGTTGGTTTTGGAAACTTGCGACACGTGAGCGCGCAGCGACGCAATCTTGTCTTCCAGCACCTCGTCGATGTCGACGAACACGGTCGGCGAGAAATTCTGCGTGGTCGGCCCCTCGTAAAACAAGACGTTCTTCGTGTAGCGCGTCGCGGTGATCGTGCTTTCGGCGATGTGGCGATGGTCCTGATGCGTGTCGTCGAAATAGTGGACGAAGATGAAGTGCGGCTGGATTTCCCTCACGACCGCTTCGATCCGCTTGATGAGAGAAGGCCCCGAGGGCACCTGGGTGTCCGGGTAGCCGCCCCAAAAGATCTTCTCCGCCAGCAGCGTTTTGGCCGCCTTCAATTGTTCGCGATGCCGCATCGAACGCGACGCCCCGCGCTCGCCTTCGGTCATGACCATCATGAAAATGCGGTGGCCGTCCTGGCCGTACTTCACCAGGGTGCCGCCGCAACCGCATTCGATATCGTCGGGGTGCGCGCCGATGGCCAGCAAGCGCATGGGCTCCGACCGTCCGTTCGTTTTGTTCCGCGTCATGACTTGAACAACTCCTTGCGGTCGCAGCCGCCGGCCCCGCGACAGATCTTGTGAAACGAGTCGGGTCCCTGCGTCATCAGCAGATCGATCGCCGACATCCCAGGGATGAACGGTTCGTAACATTGTCGATACGTCGGATGCACAAACATCTGCATCTCCAACCGCATCCCGGAAGCCTCGAACCGCGGCACATCCATATAGCCCTGCGCCCCCGCTCCGGCCAGATAGACGTCGGCCCGGAGCAACCGACAGATATCCACGAGGCGATCGGTCTGTTGGGATCGCAAGGTCATCTCGGAAGCCAGCCGGATGCTGGTCGCGATACCAAAACACTGCATGAGCCACCGCAAGGCCGCCAGATTGAGGTCCGACAACCGCTCCCACGGCGTCTCGTAGATGTGCGTCAAACCGGCCAGGCCGAGGTCGCGGAAGGGCGCTTTGGCATAGTGTATTTCGAGCGCCCGCAGATGCTGCTGCCGCCAGTGCTGCTGCTGGTTGATCCGCACGTCGCTGATCATTTGGCCAAAATCGTGCAGGACGGGCACGGTCATCCATTGCCACGTCTCGGCCGTCCGGATACGATTGCGGTTCTGCCATTCGTTCTTCTTGAACTGGACGTTGTCCAAGACGACAAACACGTCGGATTGGGCGATCTTGTCCAGATAGCCCAGCCAGGGGAGAAACTGCGGCTGATGAATGGTCACCTTCATCGGGACACCATTTCTACCGCCGCCGTCGACGAACGGACGGAGACGGCCTGCGCGGTCAAGAAAATTGGATTGGTGACGATCTCCCCGCCTCCGCGCACCAGCAGGCGATAGGCCGCCGGCTCACCCTGCGTGGCCTCGGTGTCACGGAGTTCGATTCGCAAGGGAGTGGGGCCGGTGGCGGTGTGCAGCACCCGGCCGGAGCGAATCACGGTCACGTGCACCGGGTGCGCGACTCCGTCGGAGGAGGAGATCTGCGCGGATACCGACGGCTTCGCGCAACGCGCGGCCTCGATAGAATCCCCGGCCGTCGCGACGACCGTCGTCCCTTCGCAACGGAGTTCGAAGCGATCCAGCGTCAAGAGGTACTCTTTTTTCTGGCGCTCCACGGCATACAGTCGTCCCTCCCGAATGGCTTCCATCAGCCCCCCCGCATCACGTCGCTCGACCGACACGACGGAGAGGACCTGATCCAGATCTTTGCGCGCGTGCGCTAGGCTGTGAAACGCACCTTCTCCCAGCATGACCGGAGCCGCCTCGCGGCGCCCCCTCAGGTATAGCTCGATGGTCTGGTCCCACACCGCGCCGGCATCGACGGCATGGTGCGCCTCCTGATACAGGCCGCCGAATCCGGTATATCCGTGCGTCAACATTAGGGTGTCCGGATGCGGCTCCGTCCGAACCGTCACGGTGCCCAGCGGCCCGAAGTTTTGGGTGGAGTAGTCCTTGGCTTCCGTCATGGACCAAAATGTCTGGCCGCCTTGCGCGCGGACCTCGTCCAGGAAGGCCTGATAAGGAGCGGCGCCCAAGCGGCTGTCATAGAGCGGAAAGCGCGCCTCACCCAAGGGCCAGGCCGCCCACGCGCTCGTGAGCCCCATCAGAAAGAGCACCGTCGCAACGAGAGTCCATCCCAATCCGACTTCCAGAATATGTCCATAACGGACGGCCCGACGGCGCGACACCATCACGCTGGCCCCGCCGATCAGGCAGAGCATCGGAATCGTCGCCGAGAGGAAGCTTTGCCAGCCATGATGGTAGGACGCCACGTTCCCGTGCGCCGGCAAGTTCGTATATTGACCCGGTGTCGTCAAGCCGAAGACCAGGATGTTTTTCTGCGTATCATGCAACGTCAAGTTGCCGCTCCAGAGCGAGCCGGTCCAATAGGCATAGGGCGCGGCTTCGATCCCAGGTATTAAGATCAGTTTCGGATGCCGCGCCTGAACCTCGGCAACCTCATGGAGATACCGCTCGATGCCGTACTCGAGCAACGACGGATAGGACAGGGCTACCCGAAAGAGCTGCCGCAATGGGGGCACGCCATACTCGTAGCGGAGGCTGAAGTTCTCCGTGAACACCACCGCATCCACCCCTAGTTGCTCGGCGCGTTGCGCCAGAGCCTCCACCGACATGGACCCGGTGCTCGCGACGCTGTGCACATGCACGGCGACAAGCAACGGCTCCCGTTCGGCCGGGCCGTTGGCCATCAGCGGACCGGCCGACACCACCAGCGCACCGAGCGCGAGGACAACGAGTCCACCCCAGCGCGACGGCCGACGACGGAGGCAGACTCGGCCCATGGCACGCCTCATGCCGCCACCTTCTCCCGCGAAGACGGGCTGACGCGGCGCTCATACACCGCCTCGATTGCCGGTACCATCCAGGTGATATCAAACTGGGCCCCGATGCGTTGGGAGGCCGCCAGTGCCATCTCACGTGCGCGCGCCGGCTGGCGTAAATGCGCCGTGATGGCGCTGGCCAGGGCCGCAGGGTCGGCCGGCGGCACCAGCAGACCGGTATGATGATCCTCGAGAATGCCCGGCACACCACCAACACGGCTTGCAATCACCGGCAGGCTCGCGGCCATCGCTTCAACCAGCGCGCGGCCCATCCCTTCGTTTAGCGACGGCAACACAAAGACGTCCATCCCCGCCAAACAGGCGGGAATATCCTCTCGATGCCCGACAAGATGCACGTGCCGCTCGATCCCCAATCTGGTGGCGAGCGCCACATACTCCTCGTGCAAGTCGCCGGTCCCGACCAGCACGAGATGCAGCCGCGGATTGGACGGGACGAGTTGCCCCATCGCCTCGATGAGCGTCCGGTGGCCCTTGATCTCCGTCAGCCATCCCACGGATCCGATCACAATCGCGTCCGCGGGGCACTCAAAGAATGCCGGCCGTTGCTTCCCCCGGCGCTGCGCACCCTGAAATTGGCTGAGATCGATCCCGCTCGGGATCACGCTCCACTGGTCGGCCATTCCCACGTGGCGTACAAGGTGATCGTCACGCTCGGCTTCAGTGAGCGCAATCAGCTGTGACGTGAGATGCGCCAACACCCGTTCGATTTGCAGAAAGATCCACGAAAGTGCCGGCCCGAAATGACCGTAGAACACATGACCATGCGGCGTATGGATGACCGTCGGAACCCCCGCCAACCACGCCGCCAACCGGCCGAGTGTGCCGGCCTTCGAGGTATGGGTATGCACAATCTCGGGCCGCTCGACACGGAACAGGCGCCAGAGGCGCCACACGGCGCGCAGATCGTGCCACGGACTCGGATGCCGAACCAGGCAATCCATCAGCGTCCAGGGAATCCCGGCCTCATTTAACCGCTGGCAGTTGGCCACGGTGGCGGCCTGCCCTCCCTGGGCGGTCCAACGTCCAGGCTCTCCCGCCACCACCATCGGCGCATAGTGGGCACGATCGTGTCGCAGGGCGGTGAGCAGCGTGTTTTGCGCCGAACCGCCCTGATCAAGCCGCGTAATGACGTGAATAACTTTCAATGGAGCCATAGCGCTAGGTGACTGGGACTGAGTTTGAGGTTGAGAATACAAGATCGTCCGCAGTCCTTCCTAAACCTCAGCCTTAGCCACAACCTGTTTGTCCTTTTATGCTGCGCGCCGTTGCTGGCGCATGTCCCCCAAAAGGACGCTTTCCAAGTTTACGATGTGGTGCGACCAGTTCAGTTCACGCTCGATCAGCAGCCGTCCTTTCCTGGCCAGCCGCCCGTGCTCACCGGGCTGATCGGCAAACCGCCGCAGCAGCCGACGGAGTCCGTCCGCCAACGACTCCGCATCCGGCCCGTCCGTCACCAAGGCCGGATCGATCCGCCGCAAAATCTCCGGCAGGGCGCCAACCGGCGTACCCATCACGGGTGTCCGGCAGGCCAAGGCCTCGACGGTCACGAGGCCGAAACCTTCGAGCTGGGCCGTCGGCACCACCACGAGGTCGGCGGCCTGATAGTACCGACTGAGCTGCTCCTCCGGCACGAACCCCGTCAATCGGACACGCTCCGTCAGTCCCAGACGTCGAATCTGGTCGCTCAAGGATTCCCGCAAGGGCCCTTCGCCGCCGATCACCAAGAGCAGATCGTGCGCATCTTCGCCCAGCAGCGCCATGGCGTCGACGAGTTGATCCAATCCCATGCGCGGGACCAGATTGCGGACGGTGAAGAGAATCGTCCGATCGAGCGGCAATCCCAGCTCGTGCCGCACCCGGGCACGATTCGACGCCGGCTGAAAACGTTCCGGGTCGGCGGCGCCGGAGATCTGCCAGATGCGCCGCCGCGGGATGCGATGGAATCGCGCCACCCGCTCGGCCATGAACTCGCTCAGCACGATGATGCGGGAGCACTGGGTCATCACGTAGTGCTCCGCCCAATATCGCCCCTGCGTGTTGGCCGTGCGCCGCACGTGTTCCAACGTGCTCTGGGCCGGCTTCGCCCGCGAGGCGTATTCCTCGTGGGCCAGCGAGTGGCACATGTACCCCCAGGTCTTCGGCACTTGCCGCCGCAGGAGCAGCGGCCCGATGCCAGCCGTGGACTGGTGAATGAGCACGACGTCCGGTCTGCAGTCCCTGGCGACACGATCGAACACCTCGACCGATTGTTGAATCGACGACAGCATGAACGACAGT
The DNA here is from genome assembly GCA_964449255.1 of uncultured Nitrospira sp. GTDB lineage: Bacteria > Nitrospirota > Nitrospiria > Nitrospirales > Nitrospiraceae > BQWY01. The sequence continues at coordinate 359,608 of CAYUYE010000001.1, forward strand.
TCGTGCCCGCGCTCGACCACAAAGCGCCACTCGTCGATCGACTCGATCCGCACGTGCGGGCGCGGATCATTGGCCGGCGCGCGGGCAATCACGTGGACCCGGTGGCCCAGATGCGACAGACCGAGCGCCTGCTGGCGCAACATACGCTCGGCACCTCCAATTACCTGCGCCGCGGACACGTCTGCCATCAAGAAGATATTCATGCAGTTCCTGGTTGTCCGCGCAGCCACAGTTCCAGCACGAGCGCGGCATAAATCTGATCGGTGAAGTTGCGACGGCCGGAGGCATGCTCGTCGAGCAGCCATCGCACATACTCGGGCTGCAAGAGCCCGCGCGCGCGCACGGCCCGCTCGCTCAGGAGATCGCGCACCAGCTCCGCGAGATCTTCCTTGAACCAGCGTGCCAACGGCACGCGAAACCCCAGTTTCGGCCCGTCCAGCACGGATGACGGCACAGCGCCCCGCAGCGCACGCCGCAAAAACCCCTTGAGTTGCGAGCCTTCGAACCGCATCGACGCCGGGATCGACTGGGCAAAGGCCAGGAGTTGGTGATCGCAAAACGGGACCCGCAACTCCAGCGAATGCGCCATGCTCATACGATCGCCCAGGCGCAACAGATCGTCCGGCAAATAGGTCTGCAGATCCACGCCCATGGCACGATCCGCCGGATCCGGATGCGGCCACCCTTGGAAACAAGCACGGGCATGGTGCATGGATGGCCCCGTGACCGCGCCCTCCAGCACGTCGGGGTGCAGCGCCCGCCGTCCCCACTCCACCGGAAGGTGCGTGGTCCAGGCGAGGTACTGATCCGCCAAGGGCAAGGATCCCGAGCGCAAGAAGCGTTTCGCGCGGCCGACTTGGTCCCGCCCATCCGTGCCTTCGGGCAGCCATCGGGAGGCGAGCGCTCCGGCCGCGTGGCGAATGAACTGCGGGACCCACCGATAGCGAGCCGCCGCCCGCATGCCCAAGTGCCGCGGGTACCCTCCAAACAGCTCATCGCCGCCGATGCCGGACAGCGCCACCGTGACGGAACGCCGCGCGACCTCCGAGACCAGGTACGTCGGAATCGCCGACGAATCGGCAAACGGCTCCCCCATCGCGGCCACCACCTTAGGCAAGAGGGTCGTGACGTCGGGTTGCAGGATGGCTTCGGTGTGATCCGTTTCGAAATGCCGCGCCACAACGCGGGCGGCCTCGAGCTCGTTGTAGGATTGATCGGCCTCCGCCGCGTAGCCCACTGAAAAGGTCTTGATGGGGCCGTGCTCCACGCGGCGCATCATCGCGAGGAGGGCGCTCGAGTCGAGGCCGCCCGATAAGAACAACCCCAGGGGGACGTCGCTCACCAGATGGGCTTGCACGGTGTCGCGGAACAGGCCGATGAAATAGTCCGCCGCTTCGTCGGCGGAGGCCCAGGAGCAATTCAGCGCCGCCGGCACGATGGAGGCATAGGGCCTGACTTGGACGTGCCCGTCCTCGCAGATCAAGAGATGGCCGGGCAGTAACTGGCGTACGCCCTCATACAAGGTATCGGGCGCCGGAATGTAGAGCCAGGCGAGATAATCCAATAGCGCCCGGGCGCGCAGTCGCGGCGCCCGCAAAACCCGCACAAGCGCCGGCAGCTCGGAAGCGAAGACCACCTGCGCGGCGCCCTCCACCAAACCGGGATTGACGGCGTAATACAGCGGCTTGATGCCCAAGCGATCTCGCGCCACGATCAACCGGCGCGCCCGTGCGTCCCAAATCGCACAGGCGAACATACCCCGCAGCCGCGCCACCCCGTCGGCGCCTTCTTCTTCGTAGAGGTGCGCGAGCACCTCCGTGTCACAGTGGGTCGAGAAATGATGCCCCTTATGGATCAACTCTTCGCGAAGGGCCCGGTAGTTGTAGATCTCGCCGTTGAGCGCGACCCACACCGAGCCGTCTTCGTTCGCGATCGGCTGATGCCCACCGGCCGGATCAATGACCTGTAGGCGCCGCGCCCCCAAGAACAGCCCGGGTTCGACGTGCCGCCCTTCGTCGTCGGGTCCACGATGCACGAGCGCCGACAGCAGTGCGCTCGTCACCTCAGCTGTGGTGGTTCCAAACAGACCGGCAATGCCGCACATCCTAGAATTCCCTCGCTACCGCGACTGTGATTGCGGCTGTGATTGCTGCCCACGTTGGAGATCGAACGGGCGATAGTCCGCAGGGTTGTACCCATAGAACGCGCGAAGCAGATACGCCGTGCCAAGCACCAACACGGCGGCCAGGAGGGTCAGAATGACGATCGTCTCCCCCCACCGCAGCCGTCGCCGCCATCGTTGCGAGAGCCATCTCATCGTCTCACCTCGCCGATGTCACCGGCGTCGCCGCCCTTGACCGCGGTCGCTTCGATCGACGGACCCCATGCCCATCGATCCAATCCAAGTGCGGCCGCCGTCTGATAGAGGCCCACCATGGAGCCTTTGGCCATGCGACGCAGGATCCCGTGCCAGCCCCGTTGGCCGCCGACATACGCGTCCTGCTGGCTCAGCGGTGCAGTACGCACGTCCACGCCAATAAACCCCACGCGCGTCAGCAGATGGCGCAAGGCCCGCCCACCGAAGCCGTACAGATGCAACACGGCGAGCCGCCCCAGCGCAGGCGCACGTTGCGACAACAAGCGCACATGGAACGTCCCGTTCGGCACCCGGACATACAGCACACCGGAGGGTCGCAACGCCCGCCAGGCCGCTTGCACCGCCGCTCCGGGATCGGGCAGATGATCCAGCACGTTCAAGAACACGACGGCATCCACGGACTGCTCCGGCCACGTCGGGACCGGCCATTCCCCGACCACGATCTCCCGCCCGTTCTGCCGACCATGCTCCGCGGCCTGCAGCGACGGTTCAATACCCACGGCAGTCCAGCCATCCATGTGCGCAACGGACAGCAGATTGCCCGTCCCACATCCGATGTCCAAGAGCCGCCCCGGGCGCCGATGCCGCTCACGCACGCGAGTCATCACGTGCGCAAACAAATTGGACCGTGCCTCCGTCGCCTGCTCCGCCGCAAAATGCGCCCAATACTCATCCCGATAGTGGCTCGCCAGCAGTTCGGGCTCGGGACGGTCCTGCCTCGCGTAGAGCCCGCAGCCCTCACACTTCAACAGCTCGAGCCCGGACTCGAGCCGGACCGCGCGGGCGAGATGCTGATGACACAAGCATGATAGGGCTTGGCCCATGCGCTCACTCCTAGGCTGCCTTCCCAGCCACTTCCGCGATCAACCGAATCACCTGCCCCGTCGTCTCGGCCGGTGAAAAGCGTTTCGCTTGGGCGAGGCCATCTCGGCGCAATCGTTCCCGCAACGTCTGATCCGTCAAGGCCCGTTCGATCGACACCGTCATCGCTCCGACGTTTTCCGGATCGAACAACACCGCCGCCGTCCCGACCACTTCCGGAATGGAGGCGCGATTCGACGCGGCCACCGGCGTCCCGCATGCCAGGGCTTCCAGCGCCGGCAGACCGAACCCTTCTTCCAACGACGGAAACACAAACAGCGACGCACCGGCATACAGGGCCGGCAAATCCTCGTCTGGAATGTAGCCAGGAAACCGGACGCGATCCGTCAGTCCCAGCATCTCGACGGTCCGGGCCAACGCCTGGGCATGTTCGTTCGTCTTCCCCGCCAATACGAGTTGATAGCGCTGGCGCAAGGCAGGCGCCAGCCTCGCGTAGGCCTCGACCAGCCGCGGCAGGTTCTTGTGGGGCAAGAAATTGCCCACAGCCAGCAGATAGGGCCCGTTCAGTCCATACTGATGCTGGAGGCTTGGCGAGGGATCCATCGGACGGAATTCTCCTCCCAGGGCGACCGGAATCACGGTGATTTTCGTAGGCTCAATGCCCAGTCGTGCGACGATCGCGCGCTTCGAGTACTCCGAGTCGGCAATGATGGCCCGCGCCCGTTTCGCATAGAGGCGGGCGAGCCGCGTCATGGTCCAGTCGTACCAAGGACGGTCCCGACCCGGATACTCGATAAAGAACAGATCATGGATGGTAATGACCGTCGGACAGGACGCCCACAGAGGACCCTTATAATAGGGCGAGAGAAAAACTGAAACCCCGTCGCGCCGAAGCATGCGGGGCAGACTGATCTGATCCCACCATTGGCTGAGTTTCGCGCGGAGGCGTTTGAGGGGGACGTCCCCGATCTCCTGCGGCAGCACCGTATTCCCGTCGCCATAGACAATACAGTCCCATCCCGCGCGACGCCCTGCTCCGAGCACTTCACGCAGGTAGCGGCCGATGCCGGTGCGGATCCCAACCCGTAATTCACGACCATCGATGCCGACTCTCATGCCGCCGCTCCTTGCCATGGGCCAGTGGCCGATGCCGCGGCCTCCTTGCGCGCAAACACCACGAACCCCTCCCCGTTCAGCACCGGCAAGGAGTTCAGGTCCGCGTCGCCCGCCTGGGGCACAGGCATAATCGTGCGCAGCGCAGCCGCCACCCACCCCGGCAGCCAGGGTCGCACGGTCCCGTTGGTTTTCACTCGCACGTCCCGAAAGCCGGCCTCCGCAAGGAGGTGCCGCAAAATAAAGAGCGGCATCACGCTGATGTGGCCCACGCCGGTGACCTCCCGCGAGTCGAACCAATAGAGGGTCCCTCGGAGCAGAAACTTCACTCGCGACCGGAGGTTGTGAATATTGGGCGTGCTCAGCATCACCAGTCCTCCTGGCCGCAGCACGCGATGCATCTCACGCGCCAGCTGAAAGGGATTCTGGGTGTGTTCGATCCCCTCGAGGCATAAGACACGATCGAACGTTCCGTCCCGGAATGGCAACGCACGGTTCATGTCGGCGCGAAGCGCGCGTGCATAATGCTGCGGCTTCACCCAATCGACGCCGATACAGTCCGCCCCACGCCAAGCCAACCGCCGGGCAAACTGGCCGGACGCGCAGGGCATGTCCAAAATCCGCAGGCCGGCGACAGTCCCCAGCTCCTCCTCCACCATGCGGTAGACGTCCGGCGGCGCAATGCCGCATTCAGCGGAGACTGGCATGGCGCTCCTGTGGCGTCGGGGAAGCGGGCAAATACCGGTCGAAGGCATAACGCGGCAGCCCGCGTTGACGATCCCAGATGATGCTGAACGTGAAGTAATACAGGATGGCGGAGTTCAGCGAAATCAAGAAGCCCGCGGTCCCGTCCAGGAATCCGCGCTTCCATACGTACTTGTGCAGGAAGGCGAGGAGGGGGCGCACGACGAAATACCAGGGCATATTCCACCACGCGAGGCGGACCCCCTTGACCTCGTACTCCTCCGCGGTCAGGGGTGCGAACAGGCGGGTCATCTTGCGCAGATATTCCTCAAGCGACTCCGTCTGGTGATGTACCAGGTAGGCGTTGAGACGCCCGATCGAGCCGCGGCATTGAAAGTGGTCGAGGGCCCTCATCGACAAATCGTAGGCGCCCGTGCGTTTGTTGAACAGCCGAAGGAACCGATGGTCGAACCATGAGCAATGCCGGATCTCCCGCCCCAGAAAATGATTCAGGCATCGAAGAAGATAGGCATCGTGCCGCGCTCCCGTCTTCAGCAGATGCTGGATTTCTTCGGCGAGAGCCGGCGGCACGATCATGTCGGTATCCAGCGAGAGCACCCAATCATGGGTCGTGTGGTCGATGGCGAATTGCCGTTCCGCGGGAAACCCCTCGAACGTTTTCTGAAACACCTTCGCGCCATAGGCCCGCGCAATCTCACAGGTCCGGTCGGTCGAGTGCCCGTCGACCACCACGATTTCGTCGGCCCACGCAATCGAACGCAGACAGAGTTCGAAATGGGCCTCCGCGTTCTTCGACAGGATGGCGACGGACAGTCGTTCGCCCATAGGATATTCCGTGCTCCTCCGGCTCACGCCAGCAGTTCTTCGTACGTCCGGTGGATTTCGCCCACGTGTTTCGTGAGGCTGAACTCCTGGCGTGCGCGCGCCAGTCCCGCAGATCCGAACATGGACGCGAGGGCCGGGTTCTTGATCAGACCCAACACCGCATTGCCAAGAGCGTGGGCGTCAGAGGGCGGCACCAGAATACCCGTCTCACCCGGCACGACGATTTCGGGAATCCCCCCGACCTTCGTCGTGACCACCGCCTTCCCCATCGCCATGGCCTCCACCACCACCCGACCGAATCCTTCGCTCAGGGACGGCAGCACAAAGACGTCGCAGGCCGCGAGCGGAATCCGCGGTTCCGGGAGCCAGCCCGTGAAATGCACGACCGACGTGACCCCGTGATCACGCGCCATTGTCTCTAACGCGGCCTGCTCTTCTCCGTGCCCCACCACCAGCCAATGAATCGCCGGGGTCTTGTCCTTCAGTGCGTGCGCGGCTTGAATCAGGTCGGCGTACCCCTTCATCCGCTCCAGACGGCCGACGCTGACCACCAGCGGCGCGTTCGTGGGAACACCGAATTGCTTCCGAAATTGCGCGGCCTGATCATCCCCCACGCTGGAAAATTCTTTGAGATCGATCCCGTTGTAGATGCAGCGGAGACGACGCTTCGACAAGAACGGAAAGCGTCGGGCGACCGCCTGGGAGTTGACGATCACGCGATGGGCCATCGCCGCAAGGAACCGATCCAACAGGCCGTCCGATCCTTCGACACGCACGTGCCAGATAACCCGTGTGCCGGCTCGCCGTCCCACCAGGCCCGCATAGATCATGGCACGTGAGCCGTTGGCATGGAGCAGTTGCGCACCGGTCGACCGCACGACGTGGCGCAGATGGCCCAAGCCGTCCCGCATGTCTCGGCTGGGCCAGCGGCACGAGGGCATCTGCACGCAGTAGGTCGGAATGTCGAGTGCGCGACAGGCGCGCGCCACCGTCCCTTCGCCGGACACGACCATGCTGGGCGCCCACCGCGATCGATCCAGGTTCTTGACCAGGGACAGCAGACTCACCTCTCCCCCACCAACAATGTCGGCATGCTGGGAAACATACAAGACGGGTTTCGGAGTTGGACTCATCCGGCGATACTCCTTCGGCTCAATCGGCACGGCACCTGGCCCGTTGTCGGACGCCCTCCGCCTCGACGGCATGGCAGACACCCCGACACCGAGCTTGCGCGGACATACGAACCCTATTCATTCGATCGCCTTATCCTAAGGCAGGAGTGGGTAGGGGCAAATCAAAATCGTCTTTAGTGATGCGGAGATAGCAGGATTCTCCAGATAGGAAAGAGACGCGAAACCGTCGCTTGGAGGAGCCGACTACCTGCCTTTGGGTTCGGCGGCGCCAGGACCCACCCAGAGTCGTGCGAGCGCCTGGATTCGGCCCGCCTCCGTTCCCAGGTCCATGGCCAACTTGACCAACGGAACGACCCACCAGCCCCGGCGATGGGACGCATAGCGGCGTGCAAATCGGAACCGCCAGAGCATGGCCCCGCCATAGAGGAGCGCCACCAGCGGAAGCCCGACGAGTGCAGGGGGCCACAGCCAGCAGAATGTCCCCAGAGCTGCAAGGCGTAGAGTCCAGGAACCCCGCAGCAGGTATCGTATACAGGCGGAGCGGTCAGCGGTGACGTGCAGCGCGGCGATTTCACTCCTCCCACGCCCCATGAACCATCGAAAGACGGACCGCAGACTGCCGCGCGGACGATGGTAGATGACCGCGTCCGGCACATAGACGCAGGGGCCGAGCTGCGTTACCCGTTCTGCAAGGACGGAGTCCTCCCCGCCCGGAGTTTGGAACAGGGGATCTTCCGGAAACCCACCGGCACGGTCCAACGCCTCGCGCCGATAGACGCAGTTGCAGGTTGAGAGCGCTCGGATCGGCTTCACCCGGCCCTGCGCTTCCTGGACGTAGCGCAGACCCCCGCCGGGAAATCCCAAAATGTTCTCGGCGTACCCGATCGCATTGCAGTCCTTCACCATCACGGCGCCGGCTGCTCCAAGGATCGACGCATCGTCCAGCAAAGGCGCCACGAGCCGTTCGAGCCACCCAGACTCCGCCTCGCAATCATCGTCATAAAACACGATGAGTTCGCCGCTGGATTCGGTGACCCCGCGATTACGCGTCTGTCCGAAGCCTCCACCCTGACGCCGATGCAGCACGTGCTGCACACCTGCGACGGCGGTCGGCACGGCCGATTCTTCGATTACGACCACTTCCGCTTGTTGCGCCAAGGGACCGGACGCACGGAGCGACGCGATCGCCTTCGCAAGATCCGCTGGCCGATCCTTGGTGCAGATCACGACAGAGATGCGTGGAGCCGGTGACGCAACCGCACTGGCTCTGGTGGAGATTCCGCTCTTCATGGGTTTAGCTCACTCACAGGCACCAGACGCGATACTGGACGGACCCCGCCCAACGACCGGCCGTCATCGCACCGGATTTTGCGAGCAGCAGGCAGGCCAAACCAAGCGACGTCACAGGCGACGCGGGCATCTGCGCGACCTTCGTCCGCTGCCAGGCCTGCCACGTCAACCATCCCACGTACAGTGCAGGCACGAGCGCCAATGGAGGCACCACCAGCGAGGCCGCAGCGAAGAGCAGAAGCTTTTTGTCGGCGGAGGTCAGATTCAACCACCCTTGCACGGGCGCCTCGGGCCAGGCGAAGGATCGCCGCGGCAGATCGATCCACAGCCCATGCGGAAAGTGTTTCTGAATGACGTAGGCGTGGCTGCGCCCAAATCCATAGGCCTGTTTCAACACGGACTGGAGAGACGTGCGGTGATGATGACGCACGACGGCGCCCGGTTCGTAGACGATTTGCCAGCCCTCCGCATAAATTCTTGCGCAGAGGTCATAGTCTTCGCCGTAGATCGCGACCCGTTCGTCGAACCCCTGAACCGTCATGAATCCTTCACGACGGATCGCCAAATTGGCGGTGGGAAACCCGCCGGCAAAGGGCGTGAAGGTCGTATGCACCTGTTGCTCCGCGGGTAACTGTAGCGTGTAGAGCGAACTGAAGATTTCCAGGAGCGAGTGGCCAGGATCACCCACCACTCGGCCGGCCACCGCCGCGGTGCGGGGATCCGCGAAGGGTCGCATCAAGGGCGCCAACCAGGATGGCTCAGGGGCGCAGTCGGCGTCGGTGAAGGCGATGACCGCCCCGGCCGCCTGCCGGACGCCCACATTGCGCGCGATCGAGGCCCCCCGCCGCGGCGCGTCGAGCACCCGCACCGTAATCGCACGGTGCGAGGCGGCAAAGCGCTCGGCGATCGCACGGCTGTCGTCGGTCGAGCCATTGTCAACCACGAGGATCTCGATCGGCGCCGGATCGAGTTGGACGAGTGCTCCGAGGCAGCGAGAAAGCGTGCGGGCGGCGTTGAGCACAGGCACCACAACCGAGACGGGGGGAAACGCCGTCGTCATGCCGCCTCTCTTGTTCTCATGCTTTGAATCACCTGGCGCCACTCATTCGCAAGCTCGCGGCGCCACGCTGCGCCGCTGAACCAAGCGACGAGTCCCACGTAGGCCAGTCCGGCAAGCCCGAGTGCCGCCGCCAAGTGGGACAGCGTCACGATGGCGGGTGCGGCCACCGCAAGGAGGACCCCCACGACAAGCGTCGCTGCCAGCGGACGCGCCACGCGGGGCCACACGCGCAGCGGCACGAATGCGCGAAGCCTCGCCAAGACGACGAGACTGATGATCGATTGGCAGGCATGCGCCGCCGCATAGCCGACAAACCCGATGACCGGCACACTCGCGGCCGTCAGCCCCCACAACACCAGGGTCCAGACCACGTTGAACCGCAAGACGAGGCGAGCCTGGCCCAGACTGTTCAGCGCATGAATCGCCACCATACCCAGCCCGGAGCACAGGGCCGACAGACACAAGAACTGCACGGCGGGAGTCGCCGGACTCCATTGTGGACCGTACACCAATTGCACGACCGGCGCCGCCGTCGCCGCCAGAAAACCAGCCGCAGGACACAAGACCAAGGCGACGCGGTTGAGGGCCCGCTCGCAGGCAGACGCAAGCGCGACCGGACTCTGCTGCAAACGGGCAAAGGCCGGAAACAGGGCGCGCGACGCCATGTTGGTCATTTGCACCGGTTGAGTCGCGAGCGCGGCCGACAGATTGAGAAACCCGACCGCTTGGATGCCGCTAAAGAAGCGCACGAGGATCGGCGTCACGGCATCGCGGCCTTGCACCAAGAGCGCCGTGGACTGGAACGCCCAACCCCGCCGCACAAGCTCGCGCCAGCGCTCCCCTTCGAAGGGGCCGGCCGGCCGCCAAGAGATCTGTGACCAGAGGACTCCGAGGCTCACCAGTCGCCCCGCCAGCACCCCGAGCACAAAACTCCACAGACCCGCACCGTTCCAAGCCAACAACGCTGCGACCACATACAGGACGACCGTGTCGACGGTCTCCGCGAGCGTCAATGGGACGTAGGTCAGCCGGCGTTCCAACAAAACGATCGGCGGCAACCGAAAGGCGGACAACGGCAGCAAGATGAGCAGGAACGACAGCGGCCACACCTCCCCGGATGAAAGCCCGAACGCCGTGGTCACCCACGGAGCGCCGATGGCCAGCAGGCTCGCCGCCACGGTCGTCAAGGCCAACTGCCCAAGGAAGACCGTGGTCAAACGACGATCCACGTCCCGCTCCTGGCACTGAATCAACGCGGAGGTCAGCCCCATCTCGCTGACGTTGATGGCCAACGCGACGAGGAACCAGAGAATGGCGAAGGCGCCGAAGATCTCCGGTGTCAGCAGCCGCGCCAGCAGGATGCTACCGAGCCCAGAGATCATCACGCTCAGCACGCGCTGCCCGCCCAGGAGCAGCCCGCCCTGTAACACCTGCGTGGTCAAACGGGGTGGATGAACGCGGGGATGCACACGTGGTGTCAGGACCGCGGGGTCCGGGGACTCACCAGGCGCCGCCTGTGCCGGTTGTGCATACCCCATGGCGATTACCGAGAGGGATAGTTCAGCACAGACCCCGGATAGCTCGTGATCGGCAGGGCGGGGGGATCTGTCGGTCGGTCGAGTGTCGGACGGAGTTGGGCCTGCTCAAGCATGAGACTCCTCACCACAAGAGCGGCCACAAGCCAGAACGGCTCCATGATTCGCACGATGATAAAAGTGTTGGAACCAACCGCATGCACCAGGAGCCCCGCGAATCCCAGCGCGAACCCTAAGGCAAGTCCGCGCATGAACGGTTGTTGCAGCTTAGTCTGCGCATCCACGCTCACGCGGGCAATGCTGGCCATCAACAAGAGAAATGCGGTCATGCCGATCAAGCCGACCTCCGTGAGCACCCGGGGATACATGGCATCCATGAATGGACCGCCGGTCACGCCGTGGCCCCACACGGGAGACTTTTTCCATTCCTGGATCGCCTGCTGCCAGGAACGCAGTCGCTCCGACGTGGAGGTGTCCACGTGCACTCCACCCACTTGAATCTGCCCTGCCTCCTTTGGCTGCACGAACGTATACATCACGCGATCGACCACGGATTGCGGCGCCGTCAACGGGATCGCCATCATGCCCAAAAGGATGACCATCACGAGCATGGGATTTCGTCTTCGCACGCTGAACACCACGCCCACCAGGACGACCACGGCGGCGAGAAACGACGCGCGCGACAGCGTCGCCTGAAGCGCGATTCCACTGAGGCTGATCAACGCCAACAGGGGCCATTTGTTACGCACCGCGTCCCGAGTCAGCAACAACCCCGCCGCGAGCGCGCTGAGGAACACGAGATACCCACCCAAGGTGTTGGGCTCCCCCTCCTGTCCCTCAAAGGGCGCCGACACACGCATCCCCGACGGGATTTGCGCGATGGCGTAGACGGACACGACCCCACAGGTGAGAAAACAGGCGGTCAGGAGGCGCCGGATTTCCCGCTCACTGGTGACCAGATTGACCGTCATAAAGAAGATGAAGAAATATTCGTAATATTTCAAAAGAAAAAAGAATCCCGTCATCGGCTTGACCCGCCCAGCCAACACGCCGATGAGTGTCGCAAGGATGCAGGCGCATACGTACCACATGATCGGACGATTCAGTGGGGTCTTTGCCAGCGTGCGCTGGCGCCGTGAGATCGCCAGGCGCCCGAACCACCCGAACCCGACCAACACCAGGAGAATGTCGTCCGCCCTCAGGGTGAGCCCTCGTCCACCGGTCACACCGCTCCCCAGTTGCCCGACGACGAACTCCGGGCCCAGCAGCATGGAAAATACGAGGAGATACAGTCCCGCCAGCGGGGCAAGGAAGGAGAGCAGGAGCGGCGTGACGATCAGCAACGCCCCCATGGCAATCGTCGGGGGGGCGACCGTGGCCAACAGCCCGATCGGGACGGCGAGGAGCAGCGGAAGGAGCGTCTGTTGGCGCGCCGCCTGGTACGATATCGTGCTCATAGAGGATTCCGCGCCGCGGGCGCGCCGGTCGCCTCTCGGACTCGACCCGGCCGCGCGTTACTTATACTCGTATCGATAGAACGTCGCCTCGGGCGCGATCTCCGACTTCACGTTGGTCAACACCACACCCATGATGTTGGCCTGGGCATGATCGAGGAGGAACTTGGCGCGCTTCAGCGCGTTACGCCCGATCCGGCCGACTTGATAGACGATGATGGTCCCGTCCACGCGCGAACTCAGGGCCACGGCGTCGGTGACCGGGAGAATCGGCGGCGTGTCATACAACACAATGTCGTAGGCCGCCTGCATTTCGGTCATGAGCGGCCGCATTTTGGCGAGGCTCATGTATTCGCTGGCGTTCTGTGTGCTGGCGCCGCTCGTCAGCACGTGCAAATTGTCCAATCCTGGCGTCTGGAGCACGGAGTCTACGCCCAACGTGCCCACCATGAGATCCGACGCCCGCCGCACTGCTTCCTGCCACGTCCGCGTGCCCTGGAGCGCCTCCAGGAGGCCGGGCCCCAGCGGCAAGCCCAATCGCTTGTGCACGATGGGACGCCGCAGATCGGCGTCGACCAGCAAGACTCGCTGGCCTTCTTGAGCCAGCGTGATCGCCAGATTGATGACCGTCGTGCTCTTGCCCTCGCCCAAGCCCGCGCTGGTGAAGAGCAGCGACTTCATGCGCCGGTCGATGCTCGCAAACTGCAAATTCGTCCGCATCGACCGAAAACTTTCGGCTAACAGGGATTTGGGATCCAGCAGCGTGACCAACTTGGACAGGCTGTCCAGGGTGTCCTTGTCGCTTCCTTTGGGCAGCACCCGCGCCGCAATCTCGCGCAGCTCCTCATCATCGAATGTGGGGATGACCCCCAACACCGGCGCCTTGAGAAATTCCTCCACCCCTTCGATCGTGCCGATCGAGGTATCGAAGGATTCACGGGCAAAGGCCACCACAATGCCCAGGAACACGCCCATGATGGAGCCCACCGCCATGTTGAGGGGGACGTTCGGCGCGTTGATGGGCAGCTTCGGCATGACGGCCGGCGCAATGATCGTCACTTCCTCGATCTGCTCCGCGCTCTTGATCAACAGCTCCTGATGCTTGACCTTCAAGGTGGAATAAAGATCCGCGTTCACTTTCACTTCCCGCTCCAGGCGCGAAAGATCGATGGCCGCCTTCGGAAAACTCAGATACCGACTGCGATACCGCTCGATCTGTTCTTTCAGATCCCGCTCCTGCCCGGCGAGGCTTTTGACCTTGACGACCAGTTCCTCGACCATTTCCCGTTTCACGTTGCCGATCTTACGCTCCAGCTCCTTGACCAGCGGATGCTCCGGGGTGTAGCTGAGCAGGAGTGTGCCCCACTCCTGCTTCAGATCGATCAGACGGCCGTTGAGTTTGGCCAGCAGCGTGTGATGGTCCTCTGTGAAAATGCGCCCGGTGACCTCGTCGGGGTTGGCTGACGGTCTCTGTAACTCCTGGATCTGGCGTTGGGCGTCGTCTTTCTGCCGAATGATGCCGTTGACGGACAACTCGAGCTGGGTGAACGTGGCGAGCGCGGCCTTGGCTTCGTCGTCCAAGAACACCTGCCCTTCCCGCTCCCGGAAGCCCCGGAGCTTGTCCTCGGCGCGCTGGAGATTTTGTTCCAAGCCGGCCAATTGTTCTTCCACAAAGCGCCGCGATTCCGTCACGATGCGATTGCGCGCGGCGATGTTCTCCAGACGATACGCGTTGGCCACGCTATTGGCCATTCGTTCGGCCTTCGCGGGATCTTCGGACTGGGCGGTGATACGGATGATGTTCGTTTCCGGCTCGCGCGCCGTCTGAATGCTCTGGCCCAAGTAGTAGATGGTATTGAGATACTCCGGAGTGCGTCGCGCCTCGGCGGAGGGCGCCTCGTCCACGATCCCCAAATCCTGCGCGACCCGCTCCATCACCTGAAACCCTTTGATGACCTCAGTCTGGGTGCTGAGTTCGTTCGGATTCGTCAGCGTGACGCTCTCGAGCAACTGCAGCGCCACCGTGGTGGTCCGGTCGTACTTCACCCGAGAGGCGGCCTCAAAGAGGGCCTCGGGGGTCATGACTTTCGTAAAGAAAAAGGTAAAGAAAAGGACCAGAACCGCCGAGAAGGCGATCAGGTACTTTCGCTTTTTCAGGATCAACCAGTAGTCGAGAACGTCCAGTTCGTATTGGGCCATCGTTCTGCTCCTAGCCCGCGCACATCCTTGTTAAGCACCCATCCCTACTCCGCACCCTACCCCGCCCCAAGCCCTACCGCACCGTGGCCGCCGGGAAAAACAGCGGAATCGTGGCCGTCCCATACAGTGGAACCACGAAAGACATGATGATCGGCTGCAGCTTCTTCGCCGCCTCAGACACGTCGCCGAGGTGCTCACGAGGCACGAACACCACGTCGTTCTCCTCCAGCGACAGATTGCGCGACCAATCCCCGTAGGTCAGCGCCCGAGCGACGTCGGCGGTCAAGATTCTGGGGTCCTGCAGGTCTCCCCGCACCACCCGGATCTCTTCCAACAGGGCCGCCTCCGTGTAGTTGTCTGCGATCGCCAAGGCCTGCAAGACGGTCATATTCCTCGGCATGGGATAGAATCCTGGCTTCTTCACCTCTCCCATGACGAACACCCGCTTCACTTTGAGCCCGCGTTTCTTCAGGGTGGCGATGGCCTTTGGTTCCCGCATGAAGGGCTTGGCGCCCTCCTCGATCTTGCGCTCCGCTTCCGCGACCGTCAGGCCGCCGACGTGCACGTCCAAAAACCCGAGGGTCGCCTGTCCGTTCTCGCGCACGCCCGCCGAGAACTTTTCTTCTCCCGCCCCGCGATGGACGATCACGTCCAACGTATCGCCCGGTTCGATCTTCACATCCGGCCCCACTACCGTCTCATCGGCATACACGTCCCCCTTGGGCAACGGCGGGAGCGGGGTTCCACCCGGCGCCATGGCCGACGGAGGCAGGCTAGATTGCGCCGGATTCCGGCACGCCACGCTCGAGACGGACAGCGCCGCGATTACCGTGAGCGCGACACTTTGCTGCGCACACTTCCACCAGGACTTGTTCATGCGTCACCTGCAGTTGGGTGAGTGGCTCCAAGAACCTCGACAATGTGCCACATGGGCCAGAGCGACAGATCAATCGTGCGCGGGAAGGCGACTCCCGTGCGAGGATTGGAACGAATCTGGACGACCGGCCTCAGCGGGGCCTGACGATTGACTCGGATCACCGTCCCCTGCTCACCGGAGGTCAACCGGACGGTCGTACCCAAAGGATAGAGCGACAGACGATCAAGGAGCGCCTTGAGGGCCTCCGGAGCAAACGCCTGTTTCTCCTCAGTCACCAATTGATAGATCGCCCGATGGGCCGACAATTGCCGGTGGTACGGACGTGGATTGATCATCGCATCCAACACGTCGGCCACCGCGATCAATTGCGCATGGGGGTGGATTCGCGAGCCCGCCAACTGCTGTGGATACCCGCCGCCATGGCAACGCTCGTGCTCCTGCGCCACGATCTCGACCAAGTCCGCGTCCGCCTCACCGGAGTCGGCCAGGAGTTGCGCGCTGCGCTCAGGATGCCGCCAAATGACTTCGCGTTCCGCCTTGATCAAAGGCGTCCGTTTCCCGATAATCGGTTCCGGCACCGCAAACATCCCCATATCATGAACCAGCGAGGCCAGAACGAGGCGCGTCTGTTCATGAAGAGACAACCGCTCTTGGGCCAATTCTCCGGCCACTATCGCCACGTTCACGCAGTTCGAGGCCACACTGACGTTGCCGGGCGAGCCGGACAACACGTAGGCCAACAACCGATCGCTCTGCCGCAAGTCGTCCACCAATTGCTGCGCGATGGGACGCAACGGACCCAGATCCAGCGCGCCCTCCTGGGCGGCGGCTTGTCCCGCTCGCGTCACCGTCCCCACCGCATCGGCATACAGCGCCGTCGGCTGCGGCGATGCTGAGGACCCCTCGCCCTCCGCGGCCAGGCTCTCCGTGGACTGTGGCTGTCCCCCGGCAACCTTGGCCAACTGCGACACCACTTGATCTTGCTCACGAAGCAGATCGGACCATCGGGCCATGGTTACATCCCCACTGCCCGGGGCAGTTTCGACCCCGGCTTTTTGGCAACCGCTTCTTCCTGCGTCTTGGTAAACTCACGTTCCAGCATGGCTCGAATGAACCCGCTAGCCGTGTACCCTTGCTGCTTCAGGGCATCTAGCTGTTCCTTCAGTTCGACCGGCAACTGAATGACGACCCGGACTAACCGTCCCATCCCGAAGCTCCTGGTGACACAACCCCGTCAAAAAACCAGCAAGTGAAAGCACATGGTGTGCCACGGCGCCAGAAGGCTAAATTTGCCGTTTTTCAACAGCTTTTTGTGCCGGATGAGGACAGAAGTGACAGGGCGGACCATTAATTGCCAAGAAGGGTACAATTTTGGCTGGTTTCGAGGGCTGGCAGTCTGCCCCCCAAGAAGCGCCGAGCGGCGCCGAACATAGGTCAGACCCTATCTGGAAATGGTATGAGGAGTGAACGCGACTTGCCCCTAGGATGATGAGTGAGGTTCTAGGAGGACGAGCTGGTCAGCAAGGCCTGACACAGACCGCCCGTCGCCTGCCAGCAGAGTCGACGGTAGTTCTGCCGTTCGAGCTCCCACCATGCCACCGAGGGCGGGCCTGTTGCGACAGGTTGGAGGCGCAGCTGTCGGGTGGTCAGGACGGTGAGGAGGGAGGTGTGGGGAGAGGCCGTCATCACGACAGCGCCGTCGCGGTCGGTTCGAAGGAGCGAGGCGCCCCCATCGAGATACGCCGACACGACCTCGGGGTGTGGGTGGTGGTAAGCGTTATGGCGCCCTGCCGACACAACGGCAACCTGCGGATGCAGCTGCGCAAGCCACGGTCTTGCGAGTGAACTGCGCGCCCCATGATGCGGTACCTTCACGACCGTTGCCGGGGTCGCCAGCCCCTGATCGACCAGCTCCAGCAGCCGCGGGGTTTCCGCATCGGCCGCAAAGACAAACGAGTGCGGTCCACATTCCAATCGCGTGATCAGCGACCGGTTGTTCAGCTCGCTCGCGGCAGAGCGTCCCGGCCGCCCCCCCGTCGGCCGCTCCCGTTCGCTCGACGCCCCCACCGCCGTGAGCCGGCACCCACCGCCCTCCGCTACGATCGCTTCCCTCTCCGGCACCGTTTCCACCAAGTCGCGCTCAGACAGTGCCTGCAGCAGCGACCGATAGAACGCTTCCTCACGTGCAAGTCCCGGCCCCCAGTATCGATCGACCGGCAGATGTCGAAGCAGCCACGGCCAGCCACCGACATGGTCCAGTTGGGGATGTGTCCCGATGCCGTGAGTGATGCGGGTGATCCCCTGGTCCCACAAAAACGGCGCCACCACGGAGGCGCCGACATCGTACCGGTCGTAGGCAGCCCCGGCGTCGATCACAATGGTCTCGCCGGTCGGCAGCTCGATCAACGTGGCATCCCCCTGCCCCACATCGAGCATCGTGACGCGCAGGGTGTCCGGCGGCAATGTGCGATGCGGCCACGCCCACCACACGAGCAGCCCACCCAGGCACAGCACGGCCGCGATGCGGCGCGCCTGCCCAGCTCCGGATTTCATGGCGACGAGAAACGCCCCGTAATAGGCAGCCGTCGTCGCGAGTGATGGCGCAGCCACGTGCCACTCCACGCCTGGGAGAGATGCGCAGACTCGTACCGCGAACAGCAACGCGCCAAAGCTCCACTCGATCACTGAGGCGAAGGGGAGTCCATCCGTCTGAACGAGCAATGCCAACGCTCCCGACGCCAGACTCAGCGGGACTACCACCGCACTCAACGGAATCACGATCACATTGGCGAAGGGCCCAACCCAGGCAATCTGATGAAAATGTGTGGCCACCATCGGGATCGTCATCGCCGTGATCACCAGGGAGAGGGATAGCGCCCCCGCCACCCAAGCCCACGCCGGCACCCAGCGTCCCTCGGAAGACAGAGGCACCTCGCGCTCGCGCGAGTTCTTCACCCACAGCGCAATGGCGAACACTGAGGCGTACGACAGTTGAAACGAGACATCGAATAGCGCCCGCGGATCCCACAAGAGCATGCCGAGCGCGGCGACCGACAACACCGGCGGCAGTAAATGTCCACGCCCCAGCCAGGTAGCCACGAGGAACAGCGCGATCATGAGAAAGGAACGGAGCGTGGCCGTCTCCGCACCGGCCAGCAGCGAATAGGCCAACACCAACGGGGCCGTCGTCAACACCGCCAGCCTCGTCGGCGTGAGCCGCCGCAGGTTCAACCACAGAAAAATAGACGTGGGCAACGACCGACACAGCAGGCGGCTCAAGAAAAACGTCAGGCCGGCCAAGATGCCCAGATGCGACCCCGAGATTGAGAGCAGGTGCACCGTGCCTGTCACCATGAACTGGTCGCGGAGCGCCGGGTCGATCAGCCCCTGCTCACCCGTCACGAATCCCAAGTACAGGCCCAAGACCGTTGGCGACAGCGACCGCTCAGCCACGCGATAGAGCTGTTGCCGGCACGAATCCAGTTTGGTCCAGACGAACCAGCGCCAGGATAAGTCCCCTGATTCGACGATCTGCAGCCGGTCCGGACCAGAGAGTGTCCCAACGGCCTGAATGTCACGCGCCGCCAGATAGGCGGCAAAATCAAACCCGCCGGGATTCTGGGTGCCGGTTGGCGGATGGAGCCGCGCGGTGAACTCGACCAGGTCGCCTTGGCGCGGGAAGATGTCCGGCGCGCGCCAGGTCACGCGCACCCTCGCAGATCGGGCCCAGGCGGACGGCGCGACGACCATGACCAACCGGTCTCGCCCGATCCGGACGGGTTCGACGACCCGCCCCTCGACGGTCGTCGGCGCCTCAACGGTCTCCACCGGATCGAGGGGTTCGCTCACGGACTGTATGAGCGGCCAATAGACCACTCCGGCCAGGATCGCGCCAAAATAGAGGGAACCAGACCGGAGGGAGAGGTGCCCGGCACGCTCGACCAGGGAGAATCCGACGGCCGTCAATACAAGGAGGAATGAGACGAGGAGAGGAATAAACTGGACGTAGGAGCCGATCAACAGACCGACAAGGAACGCGATTGTCACGGACGGGAGCATGCCCGCCGTTATAGGGGAGTCAGTCTCCGGGGATCAAGCCAGGTGATTACGTACGACCACAGCGAGGTCGTCGGCGATGCTGCGAATGAGCGTGTCGTGCGGCCCCTCCACCATGATGCGCAGGAGGGCTTCCGTGCCCGAGTAGCGGACGAGGATCCGCCCTTCGCCGTTGAGCCGACGCTCCGAGGCCTCGATGGCTTGGTGCACCTCGGGGATGCTCTTTAAGTCAGGCTTCTGACGGACTTTGACATTCAGCAAGATCTGCGGCACCTGCGTCATGACATCGCACAGGTCCGAGAGCGGCTTTCGGGTGCGCTTCATCAACGTCAACACCTGCAAGGCGGCGATCACCCCGTCCCCCGTCGTGTTGTGGTCGAGGAAAATCATGTGCCCCGACTGCTCCCCACCGACGTTGTAGCCGTCCATCAGCATGCGCTCCAGGATGTAGCGATCGCCGACCGGAGTCCGGATCAATTGGATGCCCGCCTTCTTGAGGGCCAATTCCATGCCGAAGTTGCTCATCACGGTCCCGACGACAGTCTCCTTGGCCAACTGCCCCTTATCCCGCAGGTCCATCGCCAACGCCGTCATGATGCGGTCGCCGTCGATTACCGTACCCTTCTCGCAGACGAAGATGGCACGATCCGCATCGCCGTCGAGGGCGATGCCAATGTCCGCATGGTGACGCTTCACGGCCTCTTGCAGTTGCTCGGGATGGACCGCGCCGCAGCCGGCATTGATGTTCATACCGTCCGGCTTACAGCCGATGGTTTCGACGACCGCCCCCAATTCGTGCAAAATCGACGGCGCCACTTTGTACGCGGCACCATGCGCGCAATCGATCACGACCTTGAGGCCTTGGAAATCCAGATCCTTCGGGACCGCCCGCTTGACGAATTCAATGTAACGCCCGTCCGCGTCGTCGATGCGGAAGGCTTTGCCGATGGCGTCGGCCGTCGGGCGCAAATGGGTGATCTCGTTGGACACGATAAGCGCCTCGATGCGCGCTTCCAACTCGTCCGGCAGTTTCAGGCCGTCACTCGAGAAAAACTTGATCCCGTTGTCTTGATAGGGGTTGTGCGAGGCCGAAATCACGACGCCCGCATCGGCCCGCAAACTGCGGGTCAAAAACGCGATCGCCGGCGTCGGCATCGGCCCGACGAGCAGGACATCGACCCCCATCGAGCAAATGCCCGAGGTCAACGCAGATTCCAGCATATAGCCGGACAGGCGCGTGTCCTTCCCAATGACAATCTGATGCCGTCCCGCGCGGCGCTGGAAGATATAGGCGGCTGCGCGGCCCAACTGCATGGCGATCTCGCTCGTCATCGGCTCGAGATTCGCCACTCCACGCACGCCGTCCGTCCCGAATAATTTACGCATGTCTTCCTTCAAGAGCTCGCGCATCGCCGGAGTGCACCCGGCGCGCCGCGTCCGCCACCGCCACAACGTCGCGCATGGCCTCGACGTCATGCACCCGCAGAAGCGACGCCCCGTGTTCAACCGCCAGCGCCACGGCCGCCGCCGTCCCCCAGGCCCGGCTCTGCGCCGCCTGGCCGGTCACCTGCCCAATGAACGTCTTGCGCGACACGCCGGCCATGATCGGACGCCCCAGGGTCGTCAGCACGGACAGGTCGCGCAACAGGGCCAGATTGTGCTCTCTGAGCTTACCAAAACCGAATCCGGGGTCAAGGACCATTTGGGCTAGACAGATTCCCTGTCGTGCTGCGTGGGACATCCGCTCGTAAAGAAATGCGCGGACCTCCTGAACCACATCTTGATAGACCGGATGCTGTTGCATCGTCTGCGGGGTGCCCTGCATGTGCATGAGGATCACGCCGGCCTTCCGTTCGGCGACGAGCGGCGCCATGGCCGGATCGAACCGAAGGGCGCTAATGTCGTTGACGATGCAGGCCCCGGCGTCCAGCGCCTGCCTGGCCACCGACGCCTTCGTGGTGTCGATCGAGATGGGTACCCCGATCTCGGGCACCAGTCGCGTCACCACCGGGAGCAGCCGGCGCAGTTCTTCCTCCTCCCCGATCGGTTTCGCACCAGGACGAGAAGATTCCGCCCCGATATCGAGGATCGCCGCGCCCGCCTTCACCATCCCCTGCGCGTGGGCCACCGCGGCTTCCACATCCAGATATCGGCCGCCGTCCGAAAACGAATCCGGCGTCACATTGAGCACGCCCACCAACAGAGGTTGATCGCAGGACAACCGATAGGGTCCGGCCACGAACACACCAGCCTCGGATCTCGTGGGGGAGGATAGGTCCATGACCGACGCAACGGATGGTGAGGATGGGGCCAATGGGCGGTCGTCAACGCACCGCAGAGATGAACACGAAATGGATCGGCGCCAATCCAGAGTAGCGGAAACTCTACGCCGGAACCGGCTGAGCGGAGCGGGCTTGAATAATATCGTCGATCTCAGTCCCCTCAATCACTTCCTTGTCGAGGAGAGCCTGCGCCAAGGCCCGTAAGGAGCTCATGTGTTCGGTCAGGAGGCGTTTGGCCCGCTCGTAGTTTTCGTTCACCAGGCGACGGACCTCATGGTCGATTTCGATCGCTACCTGCTCGCTAAAATCGCGCCGCGTGGTCATCTCGCGGCCGAGGAAAATCTCCTCTTCCTTCTTCCCGAAGGTGAGCGGCCCGAGTTTTTCAGACATGCCCCATTCACAGACCATTTTCCGGGCCAGGTCAGTCGCCCGCTCCAGGTCGTTCCCGGCCCCGGTCGTGATGTTCTTCAACACCAACTCCTCTGCCACCCGGCCACCCAACAGAATGGCGAGCGTGTTGTACAAGAACTCTTTCGAATAGTTGTGGCGATCATCGGTGGGCAACTGCATCGTGACGCCCAGGGCACGTCCTCGGGGAATGATGGTGACTTTATGGACGGGATCGGTTCCCGGCAGCAGTTTCGCCATGAGGGCATGACCGGCCTCGTGAAACGCCGTGATGCGCTTCTCTTCGTCGCTGAGAATCATGCTCTTGCGCTCAGCGCCCATCAGGACCTTGTCTTTGGCCATTTCGAAATCGGCGTACTCGACTTCTTTCTTATTCTGGCGCGCCGCCCACAAGGCCGCTTCGTTCACCAGATTTTCCAGATCGGCCCCGGAGAACCCGGGCGTGCCCCGCGCAATCTTCTCGAGCTCGACATCGCCCCCGACCGGCACCTTCTTGGTATGGACCTTGAGAATTTCCGACCGCCCCCGCACGTCGGGCCGGTTGACGACGATCTGCCGATCAAAACGGCCTGGCCTGAGCAGCGCCGGATCCAAGACGTCCGGACGGTTCGTGGCCGCGATCAGGATCACGCCCTCGGTCGTATCGAACCCATCCATTTCGACCAGTAGCTGGTTCAACGTCTGCTCGCGCTCGTCGTGCCCACCGCCCAAGCCGGCGCCGCGGAGCCGTCCGACGGCATCGATTTCGTCGATGAAAATGATGCAGGGGGCATGTTTCTTTCCCTGCTCAAACAAATCACGCACGCGCGACGCGCCGACCCCGACGAACATCTCGACGAAATCCGATCCGCTGATACTGAAGAACGGCACGCCCGCCTCGCCTGCAATAGCCTTCGCAAGCAGGGTCTTGCCCGTCCCCGGAGGCCCGACGATCAACACACCTTTGGGGATGCGGCCGCCCAGCTTCTGGAATTTCCTCGGATCCTTTAAGAATTCGATGATTTCGACGACTTCTTCCTTAGCCTCATCGATGCCCGCGACGTCGGAGAAGGTGACCTTCTTACGCTCTTCCGTCAACATACGGGCACGGCTCTTCCCGAACGACAGCGCCTTGTTGCCGCCGATCTGCATCTGGCGCATAAGGAAGAACCAGAGGCCCAAGAAGAGGATAAACGGCCCCCAGGTCACCAGGAACGTGATGTACCAGGGGCTGTCGTCCGGCGGTTTGGCTTCGATTTGGACGTTGCGTTCGCGCAAGACCTTGACGAAGTCGGGATAATCGGCGGTAAACGTCTTGATGCGGGAGCCGTCTTTCAGAATGGCGCTGACGTAGCTGCCTTTTATGGTGACTTTCGTGATCTCGCCCTTGTCCAGCTGGGACATGAATTCGCTAAAGATGACGTCGTCTTCAGGGGCATGCGTGGGGACGCTGAACAGATTGAAGAGCAGGATCATGAACAGACCCACCACGACCCAAAACAGTAGGTTCTTCACGCGAGAATTCATTCAGCTCCTCCTGGACCCCATCAACGGCATCTATAGTCCAAAGGTATCAAGGAATGCTAACACAGTGAAGTCAAACGTGACAACTAGCCGGACCTCTTACTCATGCTGTTCCCCTACTTGGTCGAGCGCGACCAGGTATGGCAGATTTCGATACTGTTGCTGGTAATCCAGGCCATAGCCGACCACAAAGCGATTGGGAATCTTGAAGCCCACGTAGTCGACCGGCGGATGAACTTGGCGCCGCGCAGGTTTGCTCAGTAACGTGCAAATCTTGAGCGAGCGTGGCTTCCGGGCTCCCAGCTTTTTTAAGAGGAACGTCGCCGTCAGCCCCGAATCGACGATGTCTTCCACTAACAGCACGTCACGCCCCTTGATGTCTTCGGTCAGGTCCGAGACGAGCTTAACCTTCCCGGTCGTCTTTGTCTGCTCCTCGTAGCTCCGCACGACGAGAAAATCCACCCGCATGGGAATCCGGATCGCGCGGGCCAGGTCCGCGTAAAATGCGTAGGCCCCTTTCAGGACCCCGACCAACACGAGATCCTTGCCGGTGTAGTCGTCGGTAATCTGCTTGCCCAACTCCTTGATGCGCGCCCGCACCTGTTCCTGCGTCACGATCGGCCGACCGAAAATCCCTGGCATGAGGCCTCCCCATTGTCGCCCGTCATCCCTCGCGTCGCGACCTCCGCCACCAATAGCCGGCTGGTCCCGGTGCCCGCTACAAACCGCTCGTCCGCCCGAAGCCCGACCACCCACAAAATGCCTTCCGCGGCCTCCAAAATCGGAATCGCCTGCCGCGCCGCCCGCGCAATCTTGGCGTCGATCCAGAAATCCTGCAGTTTTTTGCGATGCCCGGCCATCCCGGCCGGGCAAAACCAATCGCCGGGGCGCCACGTCCGCAACACAAGGGGCCCCGTCACCCGATCGGCATCGAAGACCACACGCGCCGAACCTGCCTTAGGGTTTGACGTCGGGCCGAACCGTTCGGCGGAAACGATCGTGAGGCGGATCTCCGCATCAGTCCCGGGCCAGCGAACCGTCGATGACTCCATCGGATTCACCACGAGACGGATCGGATCCTCCGCGGTCGACGACGTCCCGGTCAGCTTCCCAGGCCGAACCACCAACCGATCATGCTCCCGGGTGATAACAGCCATGGGCAGCACCACCCTCGTCCCACGGTTCCCCCGGAGCAAACGCTCCTCCACCACGCTCACCGTGGTCAACAACGGAGCCTTGCGTTCCGGATGGAACTGTCGGAGCACCTCCCGCAGCACTCGGCGGCGGATCGCCAACGGGAAGCGGAGCAAGGCCGCACGCTCCAACACGACCTCACCGCTCTGGGACTGCTGCGCCGTCTGCGCCAGCGCGGCCAGGGTCAGCTCATGCAGATAGCTGTCTTCGGCACGGAGCACCGCGGCCTGGCGCCCTAACGTTTGTACGATCGCCGGATTGAGTTCAGCCAGCACCGGCAGCAACTGGTGCCGAATGCGGTTGCGCAGATACGCGGTGCGCCGATTACTCGAATCGGTCCGGTAGTCCAGACGCTGTGAAGACAGGTAGTCCAACATCGCCGCCCGGGTCACCCCCAACAGAGGCCGCACGTACAGACGTTCCCGCTCGACGGGCATTCCCGACAGCCCCGCCGATCCCGCCCCGCGCACCATCCACAAGAGCACAGTTTCCGCCTGGTCGTCGGCCGTGTGGCCCAACGCCACGCGGTCGATGCGCTCCCGCGCCGCCAGCTCGCGGAACACCCGATACCGCAGTACCCGCGCCCGCTCCTGCAGCGATCCGCGGGGGGCGGCTTCGTACGAACCCAACGACAGACGCCGTACCGTGCAGGGAACGTTCAACCGGGCACTGAGCCGCCGCACAAATTGCTCGTCATCCTCGGATTCCTGGCCCCGCAAGCCGTAGTTGCAGTGCACGACTGACAGGGAGAGTTTCCAGGCCGGCGCAAGCCTATGAAGGAGATGGAGCAACCCCACCGAGTCAGGACCGCCGGACACCGCGACCAACACCGACATGCCCGGCGTGAGCAATCGATGGCGACGGATCGCAGCGACCACTTGGCGGACGAGTGGACGCGAATGGGCCACGGAGACTCCTGTCAGCTCCCCGGGATGGGCATCAGCACTTGTTCTGGCCTTGCGCGAGCGTGTGGAGCCGCTCACGGGCCACGGCGACATCCCGTTCGATTTGTGCCGCGAGCGCCTCGGCGTTCGCAAAGGTCCGATCGCCCCGCACCTGAGAAACAAACTCGACGGAGATCGTCTCGCCATAGAGTGACGGCTGCCCGTCCAGCAGATACACCTCCAGCAGCCGGTCTCCACTCGACTCGAAGGTCGGACGTGTTCCGACATAGGCAACGGAATCATAGGATTGGCCACGCCACTGGGTGACGGCGGCGTAGACCCCGTCCTGCGGGATCACCCGCTCGGGCGGGAGGGTCAGGTTGGCCGTCGGCCAGCCCAGGTCGCGGCCGCGCTGCTGTCCCGGCACCACCATACCCTTGAGGGCATACCGCCGACCAAGATAGTGGGTGGCCAATTCGATCTGGCCTTCGAGCAACATCGTACGAATCCGCGTGGAACTCACGATAATGCCGTCGAGCACCACCGGGGTCACCGGACGTACGTGAAAGTCGCGCAGCTTCCCGAACCGTTCCAGGTCCGCAATCCGGCCCACACGCCCCTTGCCGAATGCGAAGTGTTCGCCGACGAAGATCTCCCGCACTCCAAGCGTCGCCGCCAGCACCTCGCACGCGAAATACTCGGCGGAGCGGCTCGCAAATTCGCTCGTGAAGGGGACGAACACCACTTCTTGGATCCCGACGGCTTCGAAAGCCGCCAGTTTTTCTTCGGGCGAGGTCAGAAACCGTAGCGGGACCTGCGGGGCCAGAATCCGAACTGGATGCGGGTCGAACGTCACGACCATGGGCGTCCCCTGCGCGCGGGACGCGGCCTCCACGACCGTCTTCAGCAACGCCTGGTGCCCCCGGTGCTGCCCGTCGAAGTTACCGATCGTCGCGACAGGATGGGGCGGCGCGACGTAGGCGGCCAGGCTGCGCGTCACCTTCATCGCGTACCAGCGAACAACCGGCGCGCGGCGTCCTTGGCGAAATACGTCAGGATGATATCCGCCCCAGCGCGCTTGATGCTCAGCAGTGACTCCATCATCGCGCGCTCCTCGTCCAACCAGCCGGCTCGAGCCGCCGCCTTGATCATGCTGTATTCGCCGCTGACTTGATACGCGGCCAGCGGATGGTGGAAGCGGGCCCGCGCATCCGCCAGGATGTCCAGGAACGGCAGCGCCGGCTTGACCATGAGAATATCCGCCCCTTCGGCCAGATCGGCTTCCATTTCCCGGATGGCTTCGCGGCGGTTGGCCGGATCCATCTGGTACGATTGCCGATCGCCAAACTTCGGACTGGAATTGGCGGCATCGCGAAAGGGCGCATAGAAACAGGAGGCGAATTTGGCAGAATAGGCCATGATCGGCACGTCCTGAAACCCGCCCTTGTCCAGCTCATTGCGGATGGCCCCCACCCGCCCGTCCATCATATCGGAGGGCGCCACCATGTCGGCGCCCGCCCGCGCGTGCGCCAAGGCCATGGTGCGCAGGCATTCCAGGGTATCGTCGTTGAGGATCTTGCCGTCCTTCACCACCCCGCAATGGCCGTGCGACGTGTACTCGTCAATGCACACATCGGTGATCACGAGGAGACCGGGCACCTGATCTTTGAGCGCCCGAATCGCCTGGGGCACGATGCCGTTCGGGTCGAGCCCGGAGGTCCCTCGCTCGTCCTTCGTATCGGGAATGCCGAAGAGGATGACGGCTGGAATCCCGAAGCTCTGAGCCTCAGCCGCCTCCTTGACCAGCAGATCGATCGACCATCGATACTGCCCCGGCATTGAGGCGATGTCTTCCTGCTTGCCCTTGCCACTTCGGACGAACAACGGATAGACGAAGTCCGCCGGCGAGAGCTGCGTTTCCCTCACCATCCGCCGCAGCGGTTCTTTCTCGCGTAGCCGCCGAAGCCGTTCCTGCGGAAAGGGCATAGGGTCACTTCCTCGGCAAGTTGGTCAAAAAGACTACAAGATCACGGACCGAAATCATGCCCACCAGTTTCCCGTTACGCGACACCCCGAGGTGCCGTGTATGGGACTGGGCCATGAGATCGTTGGCGTCGAGCAGCGTCTTGTTTTCGTCGATCATCAAGATCGGCGCCGACATAATCATTTCAACGGTGGTTTTCGTCGTATCGGCGCCGGTGGCCAGGACGCGCCGCACCATGTCCGTGTCGGTCACGATCCCGATGACCTCCTTCGAATCGCCGCCCCGAGTCACCATGAGGCTGCCGATGTTCTTGTCGCGCATCATCACGCCCGCGGTCTTCACGTCCATGTCACGTCCGACACAGGCGAACTTCTCTGCTGGCACCATAAACGACTTCACAGGAACCATCGTCTCCTCCTCTCCCTTCTACGTCCGTTTCTCATTCCGCGCCATCAGCCCTCGGTTGACGACGCCCGACCTCGTTGTGGGTCAACTCCTGTCGCACTACGCTCGATAGTAGGCCACGATCGCATCCGCCAATGCCGGTATCGTATTCGCCGGCGCCTGCACGGTCACGTGCAATCCCAGCTCGCGGGCCGTCTCCGCTGTAATCGGACCGATGCAGGCGATCGGCACCTTCTCCGTGGCACGGCCGAGGTCCTCGCGATCGCCGAAACATTCCACGAAGTTCCGCACCGTTGAGCTGCTCGTGAACGTCATCATGTCGAGGGACCGTTCTTCCAACGCCCGCTTCAGGTCCGCCACCGAGCGTTCGGGCCGTACCGTCCGGTAGACAGTGACGACCTCGACCTCGGCGCCCATCGCCCTGAGCTGCTTCGGCAAGATTTCGCGCGCCACCTCCGCCCGTGGAATGAGAACGCGCGCGCCGACGATCCCCTCGACCCGCAAGGCCTCGAGCACCCCTTCCGCCTGATACTCCGCCGGCACGAGGTCGGCTTGAAGCCCGTGGCGATGGAGCTCCTCGGCCGTGCGCGGACCGATACAACAGATCTTCAGGCCCGCCAGGGCTCGCGCGTCGAGTCCGGCGGCCCGCACACGATCCATGAACGGTCCGACGCCGTTCACACTCGTGAAGATCAGCCAGCGCAGTCCAGACAGACGGCGAATGGCAGCATCGACTTGATCCCACGAAGCCGGCGGACGCAGTTCGATGGTCGGGCATTCCACCGGTTCGGCTCCCCGCTCTACCAGCAAGCGCGTGAATTCCGCGGCTTGGCCGCGTGCCCGCGTCACGAGAATCCGTCGCCCGAACAACGGCTTGGTCTCGAACCAGTTGAGCTGTCGCCGCAAGCCGACCACTTCCCCTATCACAATCAAGGTCGGCGGCTCAAATCCGGCGGCACGGCCCTTCTCAACAATGTCCTCGAGCGTCCCGACGAGGGTCCGTTGGCGTCCCCACGTGCCCCAATGAATCAAGGCGACCGGCGTCCTCGCAGCCCGTCCTTCCTTAAGGAGTCGCTCCACAATCATGGGCAGGTTCTTCATGCCCATGAAGAAGACCAACGTCCCCTCGGCCGTGGCCAGGCGCGGCCATTCCAACGACTCCGTGGCTTTGGTCGGATCCTCATGGCCTGTGACGAACGCGACCGTGCTGGCCATCGTCCGATGGGTCACGGGAATTCCCGCATAGGCCGGGGCCGCAGTCGCGGCCGTGACGCCGGGGACAATCTCGAACGGTATCCCAGCCGCCGCGACGGCTTCCGCCTCCTCACCCCCCCGGCCGAATACGAACGGATCTCCGCCTTTGAGGCGCACGACGGTTTGGCCAGCCCGCGCCTTTTCAATCAACAGACGGTTGATATCGGCCTGGTCTTGGTAGACGCCTCGCCCGCGCCGCCCTACGTAAATGCGCTCGGCCTGAGCAGGGACATGGTCCAGCAACGCCGGATTCGCCAGATAATCGTACAGCACCACGTCTGCTCGCGCCAGGCAGTCGCGCCCCTTGAGGGTCAAGAGCCCTGGATCGCCCGGCCCGGCCCCCACCAGGTAGACCGTCCCAACAACGGGAGTATCCGGTTTACGATCGGCCATAGATGACATCGAGAATTTCCCGGCCGCCCTGGCTCAGCAGGTGCTCGGCCAACGCCGTACCGATCGCTTCGGCGGAGGACACCGGTCCGCGCTGCTCGCCGCGGACGATGTGCTTCCCGTCAACGCTCGCGACCAGCGCCCGGAGGTGGAGCGTCTCTCCCTCGATCGTCGCATGCGCCGCGATCGGAACCTGGCAGCCCCCCTCCAACCGATGCAGGAGCGCGCGTTCCGCCGTGACAGCCGTCCGCGTCGACCTGTCTTCGAGACGGGCCAGAATGTCGTTCACCTTGGCGTCGTCCCGCCGCGATTCGATGCCCAGCGCGCCCTGTCCAATGGCGGGCAAGCTCAGCTCGACGGGCAGGTATTCGGTCACGTGCTCGGTCCACCCCAACCGTACGAGGCCCGCGGCCGCGAGCACAATGGCATCGTAGGCGCCCTCGCGCAATTTGCGGATCCGTGTATCCAGATTGCCCCGCAACATTTCAATGCGCAGATCCGGACGGTGCTGAAGCAGCTGAGCTTGGCGCCGCAAACTGCTGGTCCCCACCGTGGCGCCAGGCGGCAAGTCCACGAAGCGCTGCCCCTCGCGGGCGATCAGAACGTCGCGGGGATCTTCACGATGGGGCACGCAGGTGATGGCCAGCCGATCCGGCAAGGCGGTCGGCACGTCTTTCATACTATGGACGGCGAAATCGATCTCTTCCGTCAACAGCGCGTCCTCGATCTCCTTGACGAAGAGCCCCTTCCCTCCGACCTTGGCCAGCGGCACGTCGAGAATCTTGTCGCCGGAGGTCCGGATCTGTTTGAGCGTCACCGTCACGCCCGGCGCCGTTCGCCGGACCTGCTCGGCGAACCACTCGCTCTGGTGCAACGCCAGTTTACTGGCGCGCGTTCCGAGGACCAGCGCGGTTCGTGTCGAGACGGCCGGCACTACGGCGTCTCCCGGCGTCGCCAGCCTCCGGCTGGGTTCGGCGCCGGCACGGCGGACGGGGCCTGTGGATGGGTGGGAAGCTGCTCGGTGTCGGACAACGTGCTGGTCTCGATCCCGTTGCCCTCGGCGGTGGGGGCCGCCTGGTCGGAGGCCGGCTCCAGATTGAAGAAACGCCGCGCCGCTTCGACGAACAGCGCACCGGAGGACGAGGTGGCTTCAGATTTGAGCGTCACCATCGCGCCGTGAACCAATTTATTGACAATTGCCGACGCCAAGGATTCGACCGTCTCGCGGTCCTGCGGCGACAGTCCGCCCAGGCGGGACTGCATCCGCTCCAGCTCCGCTTGTTTGATGGCATCGGCGCGATGGCGCAGGGCCACGATCGTCGGCGTCACCTCCAGGGACTTGAGCCACTGTTCCATGACGCCCACTTCATCGCTCACGAGACGCTCGGCCTTGTCGGCCTCCCGCAACCGCTCCTCACGATTCTGTTCCACCCGTGACTTAAGGTCGTCGATGTCGAAGAGAAAGGCGTTGTCGATATCGCGCACCGCCGGATCGATATTGCGCGGCACGGAAATGTCGATCAAGAAGATGGGGCGATTGTGACGACGGCGAACGGCCCGCTGCACGTGCTCGGCCAAAATCAAGTAGTTCGAGGCCCCAGTCGAACAAAGAATGATGTCGGCATTGGCCATTTCCGCGTGATACTGCTCGAATGGAATCGGCACCGCGCTAAATCGTTCGGCCAGCTCGAGAGCGTTCTGCGGATTACGGGTTGTGATCCGCATGTGCTGCACGCCCTGGGCCAAAAAGTGCCGGGCCGCCAGCTTCGCCATTTCGCCCGCCCCGACCAACAACACCGTCTGGTCGGCGAGGTTGGAAAAAATCTTCTTGGCCAGCTCAACCGCGGCATAGCTGACCGAGACCGCCTGCTCCGCGATCTTGGTTTCGGTGCGGACGCGCTTGGCGACGGAAATCGCCTTCTTGGCGACCTTGTTCAGAATCATGCCGCTGGTCTTGTGCGTCAACGCCACCTCGAAGGCATCTTTCAACTGTCCCAGAATTTGTGATTCCCCCACGATCATGGAATCGAGACTGGATGCGACGCGGAAGAGATGTGAGATGGCCCGCTCACCGGTGTGCCAATACAGATGCGGGGTCAGCTGCTCGGAGGAGAGCGACAGGTGCGTATCCGCCAGGAATTCTTGGACGCTGTTGTAGCCGGTCTCCACGGACTCGACGACCGCGTAGACTTCGACGCGATTACAGGTGGAAAGCAACAAGCCTTCCTTGATGCCCTGGTACGTGCAGAGGCGTGTCAGCGCCTCGCCCAGGCGACTCTCCGGCACGGCCAACCGCTCGCGGATTTCGACCGGAGCGGTCTTGTGGCTCAATCCCACCAGAATCAGATGCATACTACGATACCGGTCCCGGGTTCTTGAGCACCACACCGATCAACGTCAGAATCACCACGGCGAAACCAATGATGGTGAGGTAGGCTGCGCGTTTGGCGCGCCACCCCACCGTGAGTCGGCCGACCAGGACGATCAAGTAGAACACCCATGTCACCAGCGCCCAGGTTTGCTCGGGGTTCCACGACACGTACGAGCCCTTGGCAAAATCAGCGGAGAGGGCCCCGGTGATGATGCCGAGCGTCAGCAAGGGAAACCCGGCCACAATCGACTGCTGGTTCAGATTGTCGAGGAAGTCGAGCGGCGGCAGCTTGGTATACAGAACATTGAAGCGCTTCGACTTGAGGAGTCCGTCCTGAATGAGGTACATCAGGCCAGCGACAAAGGCCACGGCGAACCCCACGGTGCCGAGCATACTGAGGGTGACGTGCAGCCACATGGCTTTCAGCCCACCCGCGATCGCCGGCCCCCGATCCGGAAGGACCGCGGAGGTCACGAGCGACACCAAGGCCAGCGGCACGATGAACGAACCGAGGACGTGGATGCGGTGGCGGAATTCGACGGCGAGAAAGACCAACACCAGCATCCAGGACGAAAAGGACAGAGCCTCCTGGAAGCTGGCCAGAAGGGCCTCCTCCCCCGAGAGCATCCGCACAACCAGGGCGATGGTATGACTGGCAAATCCGGCCGCAGTGAGCCCAAGGGAGATCTTGGACAGGGCCTCAGACCGTCTCAGCAGGTAGATAAAGAAACAGATCGTGGCCCCGAAGTACAACGCGATCGTGCCCATGAAGAACGGAACCGGCATGGATTGCTAACTCCGTGCGGATAGAGGAGAAAATCGCGCTGACCAGCCAATCGGAAAATTATAACGATCTGTAAAAAGCCCCGTCAAGGAACCGAATCTATGGCCGGACACCATACCGCCTCCTCACCCCTCACGCCTTCCGCGCCCGGCACGCCCCTGCGGCTGGGACGATTGTCCGTCGTCGGCGTGCCGATCGGGCACCCGGACGATCTGACGATTCGTGCCATCAGTGTCCTACGCAGCGCGGATGTGATCGCCTCGGAAGATCCCCAAGCCACCCAACGGTTGTTGGCGCACCATCGGATAGACAGTCCTCTGACCTCCTATGGTCATCACAACCGGGATGAGAAAACCGCCGTACTGATCGATCGCATTCGCGGCGGCACCCACGTGGCGTTCGTCACCGATGCCGGGACGCCGGCGGTCTTCGACCCTGGGGCCTACCTGGTACGCGCAGCCTTGCAACAGGGGCTCCCCGTCATCGCCGTCCCCGGTCCATCGGCACTCACGGCGGCGCTTTCCTGCGCCGGTGTCGACGGCGACCGTGTGACATTTGTCGGACGGCTTCCTGCTGCACACACGGCGCGTCGGACGCTGCTTAGGCAGCTCCGCGCGAGGCGCGAAACGCTGGTGATCTTTGACGTCGGCGCCCAGCTCTCCCGCACCTTGCGAGAATTGTTCGATGTAATGGGAGACCGGGACCTGACTATTGCGTCGAACCTGACACGGAGTGATGAGCGGCTGAGTCGCACCACGCTAAAAACGGCCTTGGATATCACGGGACTTCACAGAACAAATGCACTCGTGACGTTGGTCGTCGGGGCACATGCGAGGAGCAGCGGGAAGGAACAAGCGGGTGGGAGACGCGGTCGGCGCCGGGGGATCACTCGTCGTCGTCGCGCCGGCGGATCACAACCCGGTAATGCTGGTCGTCGATCCGCTCCTGCTTGAGCACCGCGTGCCCCTCGTTCTGAACACTTCGGGGCACGTTCTTAATCGGATCACCGTCGTCCAACACCACACTGAGCACCTCGCCGGGAGCCATCGTCTCGAGCTTGAGCTTCGTCTTTACGAAGTTGTACGGGCAGATGACTCCCCGCAAATCGAGCTCGACCACCTGAGCGCTATTTGGTTGTTCCTGCGCCTGAGCCATGATGCGCCTCCCGTCTATCTCCAATCTCTCTATCGCACTCTAGGCCGGCCTCTGTCCAACGCAAAGAAAAAGGGGCAGCCACTGCTGGCTGCCCCTCCCTTTACTGCGGACACTTCGACCTGGGACTTACTTGCCGGCGTAGCCCTTCAACAGATTCGGCTT
>CAYUYE010000002.1:0-314501 GCA_964449255.1 uncultured Nitrospira sp.
TCGAACCCTACATGCCGGGCGCCGACATGATCAGCGTGGTGGAGTACTCCGGGTCTGAGACCTTGGACGTCTTCATCCGCGGCGGAGCGGGCGGACCCTACCGGTTGGCCGGAGACTACCTCTGGTCCAATCAACGGCTGCCCTACACGCAATCCGGACAGTGGGGCTATTTCCGGGTGCTACCAGCCGGCGATCAGCGGTTGCTCCCGTTGGGTGCAGCCGGGAGCGTCGGTCGTCGGGCTGAGGTGACGCCCGCGCCGTCACTCTCCGAGGCGCTGGCGATCCCGACCGCTCTCAAGTAGAGCGGATGGACTGAACGTGATGGACGGGACAAGGACATGAGGACTGGGGACTGAGAGCAGGCAGGTCATGCTGCCACCTCAGTCCTCAGTACCCGCCTCTCAGTCCGGCTGTTGCACTCAGTACCAGGTTTCGAGGGGGAGCCCCGTGGTTAGCATGTGGCTCCCCCGTTTTTTTGAGGTTGAAGGTTGGGCCTGAGGTTAAGGAGAATGGGAGGGTCTGAGCTTTCCACTCAATCTTAATTCTCAACCTGTTTGCGCAGGAGGAGGCCGGAGTGAAACACATTCTTTACATCATTGGCGTTGGTGTGGTCGCGGGGTTCCTGTCGGGCCAGGCATTCGCCTATGAGGAGGTCACGGTGACGGACGGGGGCACCTTGACCGGGTCCGTGAAGCTCGAGGGCAAAGTCCCCAAACCCAAGGGCTATAACCTGACGACGTTGCCGGATCAGTTTTACTGCGGCCGCATCTCCGACGGCCAAGGCTGGCGGATTCTCCAACCCTTCCAGGTCGGCCCCGCGTCGGAATTCCGCGACGTCGTCGTGTACTTGGAAGGCCTCGACAAGGGCAAACCGTTTGAGGGTCACGGGGTGCCGCAGATCGAAGCTAAAGACTGTCTGTTTGTGCCCTTTACCACGGTGGTGCGCGACAATCAGAGTGTGACGGTCGTCAACATGGATCCCGTCATGCACGACATCCAGGCCTACGAGACGTCTCACTTAGGGCCGCGCGTGCTCTTCAATGTGCCGCTGCCGATGAATCCGTCGCACCCGCGTGATTTGAAGGATCGGACGGACGCCGGGCTGTATCACCGTCACATGGCGGGCGCGCCGAGCAAACAGTTGGTGAATCTGAGCAAGGGACGCCATGTCTTCGTCATGCAGTGCGGTTTCCACGCCTACATGGAGAGTTGGGGCGTTGCTGTCCACAATCCGTACTTTGCCAAGACGGACGAGCAGGGGCGCTTCACGATGACGGACGTGCCGCCGGGGACCTACAAGTTGGTCGTGTGGCATCCGTACATTCGGACGCGCATCGAGCAGACCGTGACCATCGGGCCCAAGGCCACCACCGAGGCCGCCATCGTGGTCCAGGCGCCGACGGGCCGGCTGTATGCGAACGAAGTGTTGGACCATGCGTACATTCGCTACAACGTAACCGAGGACGTGCAGAAGGAGATCGATCCATTGTTGGAGAAGCAGGGGCGCTGAGAGGAGCGAGAACGAGTAGCGTCAACCGTCAATCGTCATTAGGGTGGTCGTCATGAGCGTGCCGGGAGTGTGATACCGCTTTGGTGACGAATGACGCGTGACGAATGACGACTGGGAAGAGGCTGAAGATGAGTGACACAGGTACCGACGTAGTAAAAACCTTGGATCGAGTCGTCACCGGGGTGCTCATCGCCGGTGCCCTCGTCATCGCGGCCAGTATGGCCTGGGGCCTGGACACCCAGGACATCGTGGTGGAGTGGACACCTGAAGGCAAGCAACTGGCCATGGAACGCGCCAAGCTCCCGACCAAGGATGAGATGGTGACGATTCCTGCGGGCGAGTTCTTGATGGGCAGCACGAAACAGGTGGATCGCAACGCCTACCTGGCGGAGATGCCGCAGCGTCGTATTTGGCTGGACGCCTACCAGATCGACAAGTACGAAGTCACGGCGCTGCACTACCTGAAATTCGTCATGGCAACGGATCGACTGCCCTTGCTCGATTGGCGGTTCGACGGTGGGAATTTCCAGGAAGGCATGGCGCACCATCCGGTCATGCATGTGACCTGGCATGATGCCAGCGCGTATTGTGCCTGGGCCGGAAAACGTCTGCCTAGCGAGGCGGAATGGGAAAAGGCCGCGCGGGGAGAAGACGGCCGGATTTTCCCGTGGGGCAATCAAATGGCTGGGCTGACCCGCGCCAACTATGGCCGCTCCGGACTCTCTGGCCCGGTCCGCGACCGCCCGGAGCGATTGCTCCTCTATCCGCCGATCATTTCAGTCGATAAATATGAAAACGCGGTCAGTCCGTATGGGGTGCACCAGATGGCGGGCAACGTCGCCGAGTGGGTCGCGGATTGGTACGATAAGGAATATTACAAGTCGGCGCCAGATCGGAATCCGAAAGGTCCGGCGATGGGGACCAACCGCGCGTTCCGCGGCGGCGGATGGATCGACAGCACACCGACGATCCGCGTGGCGCAGCGCAATGGCTCGCCGCCGGAAACGAAAATGAATTGGCTCGGGTTCCGATGTGCGAAGGATCTCCCCCAGCCGTCGGCCTTGAACGAACCGGGTGGCGAGTCCGCCATCCTGACGGTGGCGCGATAAATGCCTGACTGGCGTCCGGCTCGCGGTTTGGGCGAGCCGGCACGGGGGGCAGTACCGCGTCTCCTTTCCGGTGAGCCCCCGATGGCCTCTGGTACAGTCGACGTCGAGCCGCTGCTGGAGCGCCTCCGCAACGAGGTTGATCTTCGCCTGGTCCACAGCCAGTACTGGCTGCAGCAGGAATTCGTCACCCTCGAACGCATCCTGCCGCGCGAGTTGGTGCAGGCGCTCATCGTCGAGGCCCGGCATCTTGAGGCCTCCCTCCATCGTAGCTATATTCCCGGACACAAAAAAGGCGGCAGCGTGGGCTACTTCACGCTGCGCGAGCGCGCCCCACACATCATCTCGCTCTATCGCTCTCCCGCCTTTCGCTGGTTTTTGAGCCGGGTCACCGAATCGGAGTTGTTGCTCTGCCCCGAGGGCGATCCTCACGCCTGCGCCCTCTACTACTATACGCGGCCGGGTGATCATATCGGCTTTCACTACGATCGGTCCTACTACAAGGGGCGGCGCTACTCGGTGTTTGTCGGGCTTGTGGAACGCTCCACACATTGCCGGCTCGTCGCGCGCGTCTGCTCGGATCAGGCTGTCCATGAGATCCGCGAAACCCGCATCCCGATGGAGCCGGGGAACCTGGTGGTGTTCAACGGCGACAAACTTTGGCACGGCGTGACGCCTTTGTGGCCGGGCGAAGAGCGCATCGTCTTGGCCCTTCAATTCGTGACCGATCAGGCCATGGGGCCGGTCAATCGACTTTTTTCGAATATGAAAGACGCGTTCGCGTACTTTGGGCCGGCCGTGTTCATGAAGGCTGGGCCCGCCGCCGGGGGTTCAAAAGGAGGGCGGACATGAAGCCGCCCGTGTTGCGGTGCGATGCGTGATCCCTGCGGCTGAAGTGGAAGCCGCGGGCCGAGGTGGACGAGACAAGGGTAAATGGTTCGCAAATCCTACCGCGCCCGGTTGTTTCGGTATCGTGAGGGCGACAGGGCGTTTTTCAGCGACGTGACGGATCGACGGGTGCGGGAAATGATCACCTAGTGTGTGAGGGCACATATTCATGCGTGCGAAGGGGCAACTCATCAAGCTGATGTCCCGGGCCGGCGAGGGCAGTTCAGCGACACCGTCGAGTGTGGGGGAAGACCGCTCGACGTTCGCGAAAGGGGAGAACTGTCATGCGGAATGGGACGAGAAGATGGAGCATTGGGGCGCGTTGTGTCGCCATTGCGATCGCCGTGGGGCTCGGTGTTTCTGGTGCCTGGCCGGCCTCGGCTGAGGAAGGCACCGGGAACATGGTGTTCTTCAAGGGCGGCTTTGTCGGTCTCAACAGCGATCGGGGCGGAGAAATTTTCACTGACGCTCAGAATGCGTTGGGGCAGGGACGGAACGACAGTAACATTGGGTGGTACGCCGGGGCTGGACTCGATCTTGTGCTCTCAAAGGATAGTTGGGGCATGATGAGCGGGGTCTGGGCCGTGGGTGAGATCGGTCTGCAATTCAATCGTTTGGCGTCGCAAACCGTGACCAGTGCGGTCCCAACCGTGACGGCGCTGGCCGGGGCGCCCTTAGGAGGAGGGACGACACCAGCGAAAACTCAACTGACGATGCTCACCATCGATGTGGCGCCGAAGCTCAAATTTATGGAGGGCAGTAAGTTTCGCCCCTGGATCATTCCCATCGGCCTTGATTTTCACGTCATCAGCCCACCGTCCAATCAGACACAGTACCTGGACATCGGTGTGCAATTCGGCGCGGGATTCGAATATGAGGTGTACAAGGCGTTCAAAATTGGATTGGACGGGCGGTATCACCTGACCGCGCGCATGACCAATACCACGAACAATTACGGCCAAGTCGGACCGTACATCGGCATTAGCTTCTGATGGGCGGGCGTGCATGGGTGTCCAGGCTCAGGGCGACCCATGCACGCACTTCCCGCAGCACTCCCTCTCGACAACAGGAGACCTCAGGCCAAGGCGAGGTCTTGCGAACGGGGAACGATCGAGGCGGCGCTATACAACAAAGGGGGGCCAATGGCTGGGAACCTTCTCCTGACTTTGACCAATGCGGGGATCAACGGCGCGTTACCGATAAAACTTTACGACGACTCCCAGCACCAGGTCTATTGGGTGGGGATCCAGGGAGGTGGGGAGGAAATCGAGTGTAACACCTATCTCGTCGTTAACGGCGGCGAGGGTTTTCTGATTGAACCTGGGGGTCACGATCGCTTCACGCCCGTCCTGAACAAGGTCAATCAGGTGATGAATGCGATGAAGATCACGCACTTGTTGGTCAGCCATCAGGACCCCGATCTCTGTGCGTCGATTCCGGCTTGGCTCCGGACGAACAACAAAATCAAGGTGGTGCTGCCGTCGCAGTGGACCCGGTTCATTCCTCACTATATGGACTACAACGTGTCCCAAGTGGCCGGAGAGAATACGTCGTTTGTGCCCGTCACGGACGACGGGGCTTCGATTCAGCTCAAGAGCGGTGGACAGTTGCGCTGCATCTCGGCGCCGTACCTGCATTCCCCCGGGAACATGGTGATGCATGACACGGTGAGCGGGTTCCTGTTTTCGGGAGACATCGGGGCGGCGGTCTTCAAGGACGGCAAACTCCGTCTGGTCGTGGAGGACTGGAACAGTCACGTGATGGCCATGCAGGGCTTCCATCAGCGGTACATGAGTTCCAACCGGGCCGTGAGTGGGTTCATCCGGAAGATCGAAGGGCTGCCGATCAAGGCGATCCTGCCGCAACATGGCTCGATATTCCGCGGCGACGAGGTGAGCAAGTTCTTCCGATGGTTGGAAAACTTGCCGGTTGGAGTCGATTATCTCTACAGCGGCACGCGGTAGGTGGCCGAATGCGGGGCTGCACAGGCCCACACCGCTGAGTGATGAGCGGCTTGGATTCCATTCGACACGCACTTTTTCAGCGGGACATCAGAACGCATGGATCGTGATCGACATCTCGTTCTCACGTGACGATCTTCTTGACCTTCCTCCACGTGCTAGCGGCGGTCAGCTGGATCGGCGGGATGGTGTTCCTTTCCGCGGTCGTAGTGCCGGTGCTCCGACAGCCATCCCTGGCATCCTACCGAGCAACGCTCTTCGCGCCGCTCGCGCGGCAATTCCGAATTGTGGTCTGGGCGGCCATCCTATTGCTGTTGGCTACAGGACCGCTGCTCGTGGTGGCGCGCGGGCATGAACTCCTGCATCCAGCCACGTGGCCGGCCATCCTCCGCGTCAAACTCACACTCGTCGCTGTGCTGCTGGCGATCTCATTGCTCCACGACCTAATGATCGGCCCTCGGGTGGCCGTGATCATCAGGAAAGCAGAGCCCGACCGGACTCCTGCCGAACGGCGTCTCGTTCGATGGGCACCCCTCCTCGCGCGGGGGAATCTCCTGCTCGGCCTCGCCGTGTTGTTCGCCGCGGTCCTCCTGGCCCGGTCGTAACTTCTCTGGGACTATTTGCTACAGCCCTGTCCAGGGCTCTGTAGCCAAAATCTATTGGCCCGTCCTCAGCGTTCTCCTCCCACAAAGAGAATCAACAGGTTCTGCGGCAGGGTGGGCCACGCCCCGTTGCGAGCCGTGGTCTTCCTCTTGCTCTATTGTTCAAAGAGGAAGGCTCCGCTTTTCATCGAAAAGGGAGCTGGACGCGATGATTGAGGCTCGCCGTGCGCTCATCGGTGGATTCGTAGGCGTGCTGCTCTGGATCGGCGGGGCGACCGGAGCGGTCGAGGCGCCCACCCAGGCTGTGCGCTCGACGATCAATGAGGTTTTGCGCATTCTGGACGATGAGGCCATGAAGCAGCCCGCTCGACTGTCCCAGCGGCGGCAGTCGCTGGAAGACGTCATCGGCGCACGATTCAACTATGAAGAAATGTCGAAACGCACACTCACGACCCAGTGGAAACTCCTCAACGCCCAAGAGCGCGCCGAGTTTGTGCAGCTGTTCCGGTCCTTTCTCTCAGATCGGTATGCCGACAAGATCGAAGGTTATTCCGGTGAAGACATCCAGTATCTCAGTGAGCGGATCGATGGGCCCTATGCGGAAGTCCGCACGCGGATTGTCTCAGACAAGCTCGAGATCCCGATGGACTACCGGCTGCTGGAGGTGTCAGGCCAGTGGCTGGTCTATGACGTTATCATCGATGGGGTCAGTTTGGTCCGCAACTATCGCGGACAGTTCGACAAGGTGATTCACGACGCCTCGTATGCCGAACTGGTCCGTCGCCTGCGTGCGCGGACCGGTGATCTTTCGGGTAAGAAGGATAGGAAGGAAGCGGGATAATTGTGGATGGTCCGGCGCATCGCGAGAGGAGGCGTAGCCATGGCTCGTCGCGACGGGTACCTTTTTGAAGACCGCCGGGATGCAGGGCGGCAACTGGCTCGGGCACTGGCCCACTGTCGTGATGCCCCACGAACGATAGTCCTGGCGCTGCCCCGCGGGGGGGTGGCGGTCGGCTACGAAATCAGTCTGGCGCTGCATGTGCCGCTCGACGTGTTGGTCACAAGGAAACTCGGGACTCCAGGCAATCTGGAACTGGCGATGGGCGCCCTGGCTGAAACCGGCTTCCGCCACATGAATCAGGACGTCCTCGAGGCCTGTGCGGTGTCTCCGCAAGAGTTGGAGGAGGCAATCCAGCGCGAGCAACGAGAAATCCAGCGACGGATCGAACGGTATCGCGGAGGGCGGCCTCTGCCGGAAATCGCCGGACAGACGGTCATTCTCGTCGACGACGGCATCGCAACGGGGGCGACGTTCTATGCCTCACTGGCGGCGTTACGGGAGCGAGGGGCGGCGCGGTTGGTGGCTGCCGTCCCGGTGGCACCGGCGCGCACCGAGGAAGAGCTGCGCAACAAGGTCGACGAAGTCATCATGCTGCAGACACCGGACTCCTTCTATGGGATCGGACAATTCTATGGGAATTTTGCGCAGGTAGGCGACG
This sequence comes from uncultured Nitrospira sp., assembly GCA_964449255.1. Lineage (GTDB taxonomy): Bacteria > Nitrospirota > Nitrospiria > Nitrospirales > Nitrospiraceae > BQWY01. Next base: position 7,567 of record CAYUYE010000002.1, read on the forward strand.
ACGAAGTGGTGGAGTACCTCGCGCGGGCCAACGCGGCCTTGAGCACGCGGTGATCGAGGCGGGAGCGCCACCAGAGACGATGGAACCGGCTCCTGTTCCCCGAGGCCGCCGGGTGACCTGAGGGCGGAAAAGGAGAATGGCACGATGCATATCATGGTAGCGGTGGACGAATCGTCCTATGCCGCCACGGTTCTCAAGTGGGTGCGGGCCTTCCCGCACCCTGGGGAGACCCGGGTCACGATCGCCCATGTCATCGAACCCTTTGACGCCTTGGAGTCGCTCCCGGGCGAACCACGATCACGCGTCGAGCGGCGGCGCGCGGATGAGGCGCAGGCGGTGCTGGAACGCGCCACCGTGGGGTTGCGCAAACAGTATGGCGAGATCAAGTGTGCGCTGCGCCAAGGTCCGCCGATCTATGAATTACTCAAGCTCATTCGGGAGGTCCAGCCGGATGTGGTCGTGACCGGTACGCGGGGTTTGCAGGGTTCACGCGGCTTGGTGTTGGGCAGTGTCTCGCAGCGCCTCTTGAACTATGCCCCTTGCTCCGTGCTGCTCATCTCGGCGAAAGCCACACTCAGCCCGCCGCTGCACGTGCTATTGGCGACCGACGGCTCTCGAGGCGCAAAAACCGCGGCGGAGTTCCTCACGCATGTCCCCAAGGTTCGCCGGATCGATGTGGTCTCCGTGCTTCGGCCGATCGATGCGCGAGAAGTCGACTTGTACCGGGCGGAGTCGAAGGCGAGTCCGGCAGCCGTGCGCGCGCAGCTGCAGCGCCTGCGGCGCGATGCGGGCCGGTTGGCCGTGTCCCAGACAGAAGCGGTCGTCCGGGCCGCGGGCGCCGATCTGCAGTCCAAGGTCGTGGTCGGCGATCCGACCGACGTGCTCCCGCGGGAAGCGAAACGCCGCCGTTGTGATCTGCTCGTGGTGGGGTCGCGGGGACTGACCGGGAAACTGGCCGACGTGTTGGGGAGCGTCTCCTACCAGGTGGCTCAGCGGGCCGGCTGTCCGGTGCTGGTCGTCAAGAGGCCGATCGCGTCATGAGCCGCGGCGCCATGGAATAGTAACGGAGAATGAGAGGGCGGCGACCATGCCAACGAAACCACATCGTGCCGGTGCGGCTGAATTCACTCGGGAGCAGGTGCTTCGGGCCGTGCGCGCGGCCTTTGAACATGAGGTGGTGATCAATCTGCATCAGTATCCGATCAAGATGGAATGGCACGAGGGTGTGCTCACCTTGGAGGGCGAAGCCGAACACGTGGCGGCGAAGAAGGTGGCCATGTCAACCGCCATCGCCGTGCCCGGCGTCCGGGGCATTGTGGATCGGCTGCACGTCGTGCCGGCTGAACGCATGGGAGACGGTGCGGTGCTGGATGCTGTGCGGGATGCGATGCTTGAGGAAGAGCTGCTCCGAGATTGTGGTCTCACCCTGGTCCGCAAGGGCCAACCGGAAACGGTGCGCACGCCCAGGATGCCGGCAAGCGGGAACATCAGAGTCTCGGTGTCCGACGGGGTGGTGCTCCTCGACGATCATGTGAGCCGCGTGGCCCACAAGCAAGTGGCTGGGGTGCTGGCCTGGTGGGTCCCGGGAAGCCGGGATGTGGTGAACGGGATGGCCGTGGAACCACCGGTCGAGTGGTCCGAGACGGAGTTGGTCAAGATCGTTCGCTACGTGCTCGAGAAAGACCGTCTCGTCAAATCCGAACGGATCCGGATCGAAGCGCACAACGCGGTGGTGACGTTGAGCGGCGAGGTGCCCAGCCAGGCGCAGCGAGAGATGGCGGAATTCGATGCGTGGTATGTCTTCGGCGTGGATCGGGTCGTGAATCGGATCGAGGTCAGACCGTGATTGAATCGATCGCCTTCACCGTCTATCCCGTCTCGAACGTGCCCCGGGCGAGGGCCTTTTATGAACACGTGCTCGGTTTACAACCCGGTCACGACTATCTTGGCGAATGGGTCGAGTACGACCTTGGGGAGGCGACCTTCGCGATCACGAACACCGAGATGGGCCATAGCCCTGGAGCCAAGGGCGCGGTCGTTGCCTTTGAAGTATCGGACTTTGAAGCCTTCATCCACAAGCTGAAAGACCGGGCCGTGCGATTTGTCGCTGACCCCTTCGACACGCCGGTCTGCCGAATGGCGGTGATCGAGGATCCCGACGGGAACCACGTCACGATTCACAAGCGGCAGGCCCGGCGTTCGCCGCATCACGGGACGCCCGTTACCACAAGCCGAAGCTCACATCCTTGAACGGGATCGTCTCCCATTCTTCATGTTCCGCGTCCAAGATCGACAGTTCGAGATTCGACGGAATCACACGCATGCCCTTCGGCCGGATCCATCGGTCCGACTTCAATGACTTGAAGTACAGATGAGGTCTCGCCTGTGCGTAGTCGCGTTGATGAAAGAGTTCTAACAGTTGTAAGGCGTCGGGGAATGTGAATGTCATCTGACCCTCCTTGGACCCTCTCTGCTCGCACACGCCAGGCAGGCTGAAAGGAATCGTGACGATGAACGACTTCATCCTCGCCGCCCAAGAAGGGAGCGGCAGGCAGGTGCCTGCCCTGTCCTACGGCGACCTCATGCGCACGCTGAAGGCCATCAGCGCATCGGATCCTGGTCGGCATTTAGCGAGTGGGGCCGCCGGGGAATTGTCTCAACCCCGCGCGTCCCGCGAGTTCGTGCAGCTTCTCATGGATGGATTCGTTGTTCAGCGTGTGAATCTCGCTGAGCGCCATGACGTACTGTGTCAGTGCTTCCATCCATTTTGTCAGCTGTTCGGGAGACGCCGGCGCTTCGCGCGCCTGTTCGATGCGGAGCGCGGCGTCATTGAGCCGATCTGCGGCCGATTCCAAGAGTTTGTGTAAGGTCATGGGATCCCTCTTCCCTTCCGAATGCCTATCCGAGCATCTCTCCGATTCGTTTCCCGACTGGCTATCGCGCTTTGTTGGACAGGAGGCGAATATAGGACACGACATCATCGATCTCTTGGTCACTAAGAGTCCCGCGCCAGGCATGCATGGGGGTGGTCATGACTCCATACGCCACGCTCATGCGCAAGTGCTCATCGGGCTTGAGGTCGGTGATGGCATCGTGAAAATTCCGGGGGCTGACCCGCAGCTTGCCGGCCTCGGGCCCATCGCCCCAGCCGGCGAGTCCGTGGCACTTGGCGCACTGCTGTTGATAGATGGCCTTGCCGGCCATAATCTCGGACGCCGCTTTCTGCGCTCCCGCGTTGACGCCTCCGCTGATACCGACGGTCATGAGGGTGATCGCGAACAGGAGGCTCCAGCGCAGAGGGAGTCTGCACATGAGTCGTGGCTCCACGGCATCTCCTCCTACGGGACTCGCACAAAAGGGTATTGTTCCCTGAGCGCCTTGGTGATGAGCCCTACCCCGCACATGTCCTCCACGAGTTCCACCACGATGATCACCTCAGGATCCTTGAAATCGACCCTTGGCTGATACCCTTGAGCCTGGAGGTACTGCGCGAGGACACCATCCAGCGTCTGCTCGAGGTCGTGGCTGTGGAGAACGCCGGCATGCCCGCGGCGTTCGCAACGGACGTAAAAGGTGCGACTGTCGATTCGGCCCGCCCAGCCAAGCACGATCTCCTTGAGTTGGCACAGGAGATTCTCCGGCGTAAAACCAATCGTGCGCGAGATCGGCACAATCCGAGCCACAGGAGCCAAGAACCCTGGTTCATCCTCCTCGCAGCGCACGAGTTGCGTGAAGAACGCTGGCTGGTCCTCCACGCGCCCGACGAGCAGTCCGCGATAGGCTGTCCAGTGAAAGTCGCCGAAGCGTTGGAGTCGTCGCGCGAGCTGTCGCTGCTGGTGGTCCTTGGCGGTGGCGAGTATGTTCCACGAAAGCGAGACAGTTGAAGCCGTTCGGTCGGTCTTCGATGACAGGACGGCACTGGGGGCCCGGCTGTGTCCCGACTCCGTTGGCATAGGCTTACCCGGCGTGAACCGGCCTCAGAATGCCGGCCCGCGCGTCCTCCTCCATGTGCTCGAGCTTGCGCCCCGTCAGTACGGATGTGTCGTATTGATCGGTGATGTCCACACCCGCGTGACTATGGGCGTCCTTATGCTTGATCAAAAGCCACTGACTTGGCCGTCCTTTCACTCGGACCAGCGAAAAAGCTCCCTTCAGCCGCTTGCCGAATAGAACGAAGTCGAGTTTCCCCTCTCCCAATTGCTGTTCCGCATCGTGCGGTAGGCGATCACCATCCAAGACCTGGTACCAGCCGAGGTCCCAGACCAGCACCGGTCCCGCTCCATACTGACCTTCTTCGATGACGCCTTCGAAGTTCGCATAGTCGACTGGATGGTCGTCGACCGCGACGGCAAGCCGCTTGACCCGGGGATCCAGCGAGGGGCCTTTGGGGACGGCCCAGGATTTGAGGAGGCCTCCGATCTCCAGCCGGAAATCATAGTGGAGGGTGGTGGCCTTGTGCTTCTGAAGGGTGAAGATTGGATGCGAAATACGAGGACGGTGACGCATCATTGCCTACTCCTTGCATTCCTGATTCACATGAGAACTGTACGAGCATCAATCATGCCTCGAAAGGGCTTCGCGAGAGGGGCCGTCATCTAAGTGCAACTTGTTGAATGTGAGCCAGAACCAGCGAGCGCGTTGCAAAGAGCAACAGACAAAGATACTTGCAGCCATGCAGGTCGGGGTCCTGAAATGGGACAGAGGCCGATCGGCAGAGGGGTCAGAAAGACACAAAGGCGAGGAAGTATGGAGGACTGAGTGCTGAGCGATGAGACGACAAGGCTCTATCCGAACCTCGGCACTGAGCACTCAGTACTCAGCACTCTCAGGGAGGACAGTCCGCACTGAGCGGGGAGTGGGCACTCGTGAAGACTATGGCGCTCACCGGTGATGTCATGCTCGGGCGGCTCGTGGACGAGTCGGTCGTACAAAACCGTTTGGTGCCGCCGACGGCCGTCTGGGGCGACGTACTCCCTCGGATGCTCGCCGCTGATCTGCGGATCGTGAATCTGGAGTGTGTGATCAGCGCGCGAGGACAGGAGTGGGAGCCGGTGACCAAGACCTTTCACTTTCGCGCGTCACCTCGCGCGATCGAGTTTCTGCAGGCGGCGCGAATCGACGGGGTCACGCTGGCGAACAATCACATCCTGGACTATGGCCGTGACGCCCTGGTCGATTGCCTAAGCTTACTGGACCAAGCACGCATCGCCCATACGGGCGCTGGGTTGGAACTCCGGCAGGCCATGGCGCCGGCTCTCGTGCAGACAACCGGTCTCACCGTCGCCCTCATCGGCATCAGCGACAACGAGCCGGAATGGGAGGCGACGGAGCGACGACCGGGGATTACGTTTGTCTCGTACGGTTCCCGTGGACTGCTCGAACCCTATCGTGCGCGGCTGACGTTGGCAATCCGCGAGGCGAAACGACGCGCGCCGGTTGTGGTGGTGGGGGCTCACATTGGGCCAAACTGGGGAGTTCCCACTGGGGCGATTCGGGCCCTTGCCCGTGAGGTGCTTGATCTCGGCGCCGACTGCTACTGGGGCCACTCCAACCACACGCCGCAGGGGATCGAGCTCTACCGCGGGAAGCCCATCCTCTATTCGACAGGGGACTTTATCGATGACTATGCGGTGGATGCGAACGAACGCAATGACTTGTCATTTCTGTTTCTGCTCGATCTCGAGCAGGACAACGTCACCAGGATTCGGCTGGTGCCGACCGCCATCGAAGATTGTCGCGTGAGGCTGGCGGAAGGTCCGGAGCGGTCTTTCTTGGAAAGGACCATGCAACGAAAATGCGCTGCATTCGGCACGCCGCTTCAGTTTCAGAGTGGTGAGGGCACCCTTTCGATTCGTCCACCGTCATAAGTGGGTGGCGCGGATAATCAGCGCCGCAGAGGTTCTCATGCGGTGAACTCTACCCCTGAGCCAATGGAGGTCCAATGTGGCAGAACAGGCCTGGATCGAATCCGCCCCCTGCTGTGTTCGTCACCGGCTTGGTGCTGATGTCGCTCGGCATTGGCCAGGTAGGCTTGGCGTTGGAAGAACCACCCATGAATCCCCATAGCGACCTCATTTTTCGGGCCACTGGGGCATCATCCTGTCGAGATTGTCATCGGACCGCACGAGATGGCCGACTGCAAGCTCAGGTGATGGAGAATAGTCTCGTCTCACAACTGCGTGGCAAAGCGAAGGGAATCCACGGGCCTGGACGTTTCGCCGACTGCATGCGCTGCCATGCGGGAGGCGACAAAGGGGTGGAAAAATACCGGGGGTTGCGCCCATCTGAGTGAGGAACCGCCCAGGCGGCACACAAAAAAACGGCCCGTCCTTGCGGGGGCTATCGGGGCCTGCTCTCTGGCCGGGAAGTATTCGGACGACCCTCCAGCCACCCAACCATCCCAGATCGTCCCGCACCACCAGTCTTCGGACTCGCATCAAACGGCCGTGCCTACTGGCACCGAGCTTATGGTGCGTACCCTCGAACCACTTCCCGCAACGCACACAGCGACGATACCCACTGCACCCTTGCTGCGCAAGAACGGGTCAAACCCAGGATGCCAACCCTTCACTTCTCAAGCGACCCCTCGCCTCCTTTCCTCACCTACTCCGCCAATTCACCCGCCACCCTCATTGCTCTCGACCCTTCCCTCTCTTCTCTAATTCTTTAATAACCATCATCGCGTCAGATTCAACCGGCGGTGCCAGTGGCAAGTTGCGACAAATACCTCACAATCAGGGCGCTTGATCGATGCAGAATTGGAGTTATCTATAATTGGGCGGAGGGGTGGTGAGAGGTACAGTGATTGAATGAGGGGTCGAGTGCAGAGGCGGTGTGCAGGCCCGGCGGTGTAGGACCGGGAAGCCTAAAACCTCTCCAAGATCCCAAGATTAGAAGTCGAGCTCTCCAAACCAACCTCCGCCGTTCAGTGTTTTCTGTCCCGCCACGGGTGTGAGTGCATCGTCCTGTCATGTGTATCCCATCCCGTTTTAGAGAGTGTTCCTCCCGCAACGCGTCAATCGTGAGGCGTCTACCGTCAATCTTGCCGGAAGGTGCTGAGTCTTTGGACGAATGCCGACCGTGCACTTCAACCGGTTGACGAATGGCTTTTGACGATTGACGTTTCGCACGTCACTCGTAGCGCAGCGCGTCAATCGGATTAAGGCGCGAGGCGCGGTTCGCTGGATAGAGGCCGAAGAACAGGCCGACGGCCAGCGAAAAGACGACGGCCACCACGACGGCTTCCACAGAGATCGAAACCGGCCAACCGGCCAGCGTGGTGAGCGCCCGGGCGCCGCCGACACCAACGATCACCCCCACGACCCCGCCAACCGTACTGAGAATCACGGCCTCGACGAGAAACTGCAACAGAATGTCCTTCCGTTTCGCTCCCAGGGCCATGCGAATCCCGATCTCGCGCGTGCGCTCGGTAACGGACACGAGGAGGATGTTCATAATGCCGATGCCGCCGACCAAGAGCGCAATGGAGGCCACGCTCAAGAGCATCAGCATCATCGTGCGGCTCGCGCCGGCGGACATTTTGGCAATGTCTTCCATGGTGCGAATGGTGAAGTCGTCCTCTTCCGTCTGGTGGAGCCGGTGTCGGCTTCGGAGCAGTTGGCGAATCTCCGTCACCATCTGAGTCGCGTTAGCCTCCGGCATGGCCCGGACGAAAATGGCCCCGACCGTGCCGAGCAGCTTTGCGCCCAATACTCGACGCTCGGCCGTGGAGAACGGCAAGAAGACCACATCATCCTGGTCCTGACCGGTAAACGATTGGCCTTTGGGCTTGAGGACGCCGACCACGCGCAACGGCACATTTTTGATCCGGATCTGGGCGCCGATGACGTCCTCGCCTCGTTCGAACAGGTTGTCGGCCACGGTTTTGCCCAGCACAGCCACCTTCGCGGCCACGTCGTCGTCGCTTTGCGAGAAGAAGGTGCCTTGAGCCACCGGCCAATCTCGAATCTCGGGGAGTGTCGCCGTGACACCGCTGATGACCGTGTTCCAGTTCTTGTTTTCGCGGACCACCTGGAGAATGCCCCGGGTCGCATAGGTCATCAACGAAACGCCGGCAACCCGCCTTTCGATTTCGCGGGCATCCTCCACTGTCAATGTCGAGACGCCGCCAAGGCCGGACCGCACCCCGCTGACCGTGGTCGCGCCGGGGACGATGATCAAGGCGTTCAACCCTAGGCTGGAGATTTCGGATTGGATGGAGGCGCTGGCCCCTTGTCCCACGCTGACCATGGTGACCACGGCCCCGATGCCGATCACGATGCCGAGCATCGTCAGGCCGGTCCGGAGCGGATTGCGTCCCAACACGCGCAGGGCCAGGTGCGCGGTCATCAGCCATGAACTGAGCCCGGTCATCATAGAAGTGTGTGAGGTCGGCGCGGGTGTCGGCTCATCTCATACGCGGGAGAAATCCCGGCGGGAGATTTTTGTTCTCGGCCTCCCCCTCGGATGCGATACCCACGATGACCCGGTCTCCTTCTCGAAGCTCGCCCGCCGCGATCTCCGTGAAGGTGGCATCGGCAATGCCCGGCGTAATCGCGATCGCCCGCGTGACCTGGCCGCCATCGAAGGTCCACACCGTGGATTTCTTTGGATCGACCGGCACGTCGGTCATCCGAAACCGGAGCGCCGCATTCGGGATTCGCAACGCCTGTTCCTTGTGTGCGCGCACAATCGAGACATTGGCGGTCATGCCCGGCTTGAGTTTGAGCTCTGGATTCTCCACGCGGATGATGACGTCATAGGTCACCACATTTTGAATGGTGGTGGGCGAATGCCGGACCTGCGTGACGGTTCCGCTGAACGATTCGTTGGGATAGGTATCGACGAGGAATTCGGCAGAGGCGCCTTCGGTAATGCCGCCGATATCGGCTTCACTGACATTGGCGTTGACCTGCATCTTCGTCAGATCTTGCGCAATCACAAAGAACGTCGGAGTTTGAAACGTGGCGGCCACGGTTTGGCCGATCTCGACGCTCCGTGAAATGACGATGCCATTGACGGGCGAATAGATGGTGGTCAGCGAGAGATCCAGCTCGGCGGACGCGAGCGCCGCCTCGGCTTGCTCGATTTGCGCGCGCGCGACGTCCACCTGTGCCTGCGCATCGCGAAAGTTCGTGCGGGCAAGATCCAAATCGGCTTGAGGAATGAATTGTTGCGCCCGCAGCTCGAGTGCTCGATTCAGCTCCAGTTCACGCTGGGCCAACGCGGTCTTGGCTTTGGACAAGGTGCCTTTGGCCGTTTTCAGCGCGGCTCGCGCCTGGTGTGCCTTGGCCAGGAACGGGGCCGGATCGATTTGGGCGATTTTTTGACCTTTGGTCACCTCGGTATTGTAATCGGCGTAGAGCTCCTTCACCTTGCCTGAAACTTGGCTCCCCACCTGCACCGAAACGACCGGGTTCAAGGCGCCGGTTGCCGTTACGGTGGAGAGAATTGAGCCCCGGTCTACAACGGCCGTCTTGTAGGGCAGGGGCGTATTATTGGAAGCCCACCATCGCCACATGAATAGGGCGCCGGCCAGGCCGAGAGCCATGAACAGCAGCACCCACATCCAACGAGTTCGCCTGGCTCTGGTCGGTCCAGCACCCCAGGGATAGGTCTCAAGCGCGCCGCTTTGGATTGGAACCGGCAAGGTGTTGGTATCGGGAACGGGGACAGTCTCCGACAGCGGAGCCGTGGGAGTTCCTGGTTTGGGAACGGGTGGAATCACGATCCTGCTGACCTCCTGGTGCGTCGTACTGTCGGAGTGAGCAAGAGAGGTGCCGCTGGGTCACGAGCAATGGTGGGGAAAGTTCGCATTGGCGGGCGGCAACAATGAGGAGATTCTCCCCAGTGCGCCTGAGTCGACTGCGGCGACATGGGACAGAGTGACGCAGCAGGTTAAGGGCGAGGTTAAGGCTAAGGTCTGAGGCAGCTGCTCCAGACCCCTCACTTCTGCCGCCAGGCTTTGCGCCACCTCAGCCTAAACCTTGACCTTAGCCTTCCGACTGACCGGGCGGAGCCAGGTACTGCTGAAACCAGGCCAGGGCCAATGTCGCGACTTGTTCAAGTGTACCGGGTTCCTCGAACAGGTGGGAGGCACCAGAGACGATTTCCAGGCGCTTTTCGCAATGGAGCCGCACAAAGGCCGATTGGTTCAGCTCGATCACACCCTCGTCGTCCCCTCCAACGATCAGCAACGTCGGCGCCTTCACGCAGGGCAGATAGACGTCCGCCAAGTCCGGGCGCCCTCCACGAGACACGACGGCCGCGACGGCCTCCGGCTCCATGGCTGCGGCTTGCAGGGCCGCCCCGGCGCCAGTGCTGGCGCCGAAGTAACCGACTTTCAACTCACAGGTGGCGGGTTGGTCGGCAAGCCATTCGGTCGCCCCCAGAAGACGATCGGCCAACAGCCGAATGTCGAACACATTGCTGCGGTCTTCTGCTTCCCACTCCTCCAGGAGGTCGATCAGCAGTGTGGCAACATGTCCTTCGTGGAGTTGCCGCGCCACAAAGTTGTTGCGGGGACTGAATCGCCCGCTGCCGCTGCCATGTGCGAACAACACCAATCCGATCGGGTCCTGCGGAAGTCCCAGAATTCCTTCGAGTTCCACGGACCCGGCTTTCACGCGGACGGGATGTTCATACGGTGCCAGTTTCATCGATGATCCCTTTCCCGATGGTGAGAGCATAACTGATGCCAGCGCGTGCTCTGCCGGGCACGATTTCTGCGACCTCTTGGCCAACCATGGACAGGCCTTTGTTGGCAATCACCCAACTTGTGTACGACGTGAATGGTCAACGGATCCTCGACGGCCTCGACCTGACCCTGCGCGAAGGAGAAATCCACGCGCTCTTAGGCGCCAACGGATCGGGGAAAAGCACGTTGGCCTATGTGGTCATGGGCTGCGACGGCTATGCCCCCGCCTCCGGGACCCTCATGTTCAAGGGACAAGACCTCAGACCGCTCGCCATTCACGAGCGAGCGACACGAGGGATTACGCTCGCGTGGCAGGAACCGGCGAGATTCGAAGGCATCACGGTGCGGGAATTGCTCACACTCGGCCGGTCGGACGCGAATCCCAATGCTGCGCTGGAATTGGTGGGACTGTCGCCGGAGCGGTATCTCTCCCGAGGTGTGGACAACGCCTTGAGCGGCGGTGAACGGCACCGAGTTGAGTTGGCCTCGGTGCTCGCGATGCGACCCACGCTCGCCATTCTGGACGAGCCTGCGGCCGGTATCGACATGCTGTCGATCCAACATATCGTGGAGGTCATCCACACACTCAAACGGCAGGGGGCATCCGTCCTGCTGATCACGCATCAGGAAGACGTGGTGCTGGTGGCGGATCGGGCCTCGCAATTATGCGCCGGCCGTATCATCTGCACGGGACGTCCGGATACGGTCGTCGATCATTTCCGGGGGCGGACCTGTGTCCGGTGCGATGGCGTGGAGTGCCACTATGAGCGAGCTTGAGACCATCCGTCAGGCGCTGCCGATGGTGGGCGCGGAGCCCGCCATTCTCGACGACAACCGGATCGCGCACGTCGTGGCGCACGGCCATCGCATCTTGAGCCGCCGCACCGTGCCGGGACTGCGGGCCGAGTTGGAAGAGACGCCGGATGCCATCGTCGGGGAAATGATCGTCGAAAAGGGGGCGCGGATCGAACAGCCGATTCATCTGTGTTTCGGTCTCGCGCATCGCACCGGTGTCCAGCAGATCAAGATCAATCTCACGGTCGAGTCCGATGCGGTGGCGTCGGTGTTGGCGCATTGTCTGTTCCCAGTCGCCGAGCAGGCGCAGCACCTCATGGATGCTCGGATGGAGATTGGAGAGGGCGCCAGGCTGACCTACACGGAAGGCCACTATCACGGCCCCTTGGGGCAGATGCTCGTCAAACCCCAGGCTGTGGTGACCGTTAAGCCGGGCGGTCGGTATTTCTCCGACTTCTCGCTCTTGACCGGCTCGGTGGGGCGGCTGGCGATCGATTACGTCGTGAACGTGGAGCGGGACGCGGTGGCCGAGCTGACGGCGAAGATCTTCGGACGCGGGCATGATGTCATACACATCAAAGAGGCCGTGCAGCTACGCGGCGAGCGGGCGAGGGGCATCATCAAGACGCGCGTGGTGGTTCAAGACGAGGCCGAAGCGGAAATCACGGGCATCACGGAGGCCTATGCCAAAGGAGCCAGAGGGCACGTCGACTGCAAGGAAATCATCAAAGATCGCGCCAGAGCCAGTGCCATTCCACTCGTGAAGGTCTACCATCCAGAGGCGAAGGTGACGCATGAAGCCGCCATTGGGAGCGTGGACAAGAAGGAGCTCGAAACGCTGATGGCGCGCGGCCTCACGCCGGATCAGGCCACTGAATTGATTGTGAGCGGCATTCTGCGATGAACGCGTGGATCTGTCACGTCCCTGACTGGCCAGGAGAGACGATCGGTCATGAACCAGAAGGAGCTGTGCGCCGTTGCGACTCCTCCAGGGCTTCGGTGATCACCTCTTTTTGGTGTGCACGTTCGACGGACTTGAGTGTGCGAAGCAAGGTGCCCGACGGCCTCGCAACGCTTTTGGCCCCAGCCTTGCGGTGCGACGCCTCCATTTCTTCGGTGATCCGCCGTTTCTTGGCCTCACGTTTGGCCATCTCAACCGCTCGCGTCAGACCGGCCGAGATTTTTGGCTTGATGCCGACGGCGCCTCGCCGGCGTGAGTCCTCCATGGCCGCGGAGATCTCCTCTTTCTTGTGCTGGCGCCCCGCGGCAGCAACTTTCCGTGCCATTTCGCTGGGGTACGTTTCATTCCGCTTCCGTCTGACAGCCCTTGACCGTCCTCTGGATGATGTCATTGTAGCCCTCTTCTCTATCTACGCCTGGTTCATACGGCCAAACCTCCCATGAGCCTATGGCGAAGGGATAGCTACGAGCAAAGCAAAGCCCGTACCTAATGAAACGAATGAGCCACTTGCCGAAACCCACCGCCTATTCCCTCACTGATCCGGACGACGCGAGAAAGATTCGTCGTCGCCCGTCAGCCAGACTGCGATGAAGCGACCCTCACCGACCGTCGCGTTTTGGGACTAGCTGGTCGTCCGCGGGAATCAAGATTCCACAGAAGATCGATGCGCCAACCCGCAGTCATTCCCTAAAGCCTCAGGTCTACTGAGTGGATTGGCGTCGGTTCGGCAACGACTGGGGTGGCATACTCCCTGCTCTACCGAGATGGGGGAACATGTGACGACACCTAAACTGGGGGCGCGCCTCACAGTGAAAGGAGGGCACGATGGAAGGACAGAATGGAAAAGGGTCCGGGGAGGAGCTTGTTTATGCGCTCGTCGGAGGAGCCATTCTTGGATTCGGGGCGGCGTTGCTGTTGGCACCGAAGTCCGGGCGTGAGACCCGGGAATCCCTGAAAGGCTATGCCCAAAAAGTCGAAGACGAGGTGGCCGCGAAGGTAAAGGACATTACCTCGACCATCGATGCCTGCCAACGGATGTGTCAGGAGCATCTGAAACTCTGCAAAGAGCAGATGAAGGGCGAAACGTCGAAAGCCTGTTGCAGCTAGCTCATGGAGCCCATCCGAACGGAGATGGAAACATGACGACCGGTACGGTACCGACCGCAGCGGATCCCGGTTTGGCATCTCGAACGGTCGAGGTGGATTTTCTCTTCCTCAACCTCACCACTTGCAGTCGTTGTCGGGGGACCAATGAAACACTCGATGAAGCCCTCGAGATCATCCGGCCGGTGTTGGAGGCGACAGGCATGAAGGTGACCCTGCGCAAGACGCAGATCCAGACTCTGGAACAAGCACGAGCCTTGCGTTTTCAGAGTTCTCCGACGATCCGAGTGAACGGACATGATATTGCTTTGGTCCCGAAGGAAAGTCGCTGCGACTCCTGCGTATCGGCCTGTTGCGAGCCCATAGATTGCCGGGTATGGGTCTACCAGGGGCAGGAATTCACAGTCGCACCGGTTGGGATGATTGTGGACGGTATTCTGCGAAAGGTCTATGGAGGTGAGCCACGGCTCCAGGAACCGGCGCCTTACGTCGACGTGCCGGAAAACCTGAAACGGGTGTTTGCAGCAAGAGTGAAGGGGGGACGGGCAAGGACCTGTTGATCCCTGCGGTGCATCGACTCCGAGGTGAAAGGATTACAGGCCTTTCAAAAGGAACGGCCTCCATCCGAATGGTCCTTGAGCCGTAGCGAGCGTCGTCGTGCACCCCACCGTCCCGGCGCGGCTTCAAAGACGCCGGCACAGGGAGTGCCGCAGATTCGGCAGTTGCCATCACACGTGAGATTCCACTCGCGCAGCTCATACCCATCGCGGCCAATGAGGCGGCACTCACACTGGTGGCAGTAGGTGCTGCCGCCTTCGTTGTCTTGCACATTCCCTGTGTAAGCATAACGGATGCCGTTCTTGAGGGCGATCCGCCTGGCCATCGTCAAGGTCGACGGCATTGTGTGGGGTTTCTCGAGCAGCTTCCAATCCGGATGAAACGCCGTGAAATGGATCGGAACGTCGGGCCCAAGGTTCGTCACTATCCACTGCGTAAGATCCTCCAGTTCCAGTTCCGAGTCGTTCTCGCCAGGAATCAACAGCGTGGTGATCTCCAACCACACATTGGTGTGACGCTTGAGATAGCACAAGGTCTCCAGCACCGGCGGCAGCTGGGCCCCGGTCAGCTCACGATAGAACCGTTCGGTAAAGCCTTTGAGATCGACATTCGCGGCATCCATGTATCGGTAAAACTCTTCCCGCGGGGGGTCGCACACATAGCCGGCCGTAACGGCCACAGATTTGACGCCGCGCTCGCGGCAGGCCTGGGCCACGTCAATGGCATACTCGTGGAAAATGACCGGATCGTTATAGGTAAAGGCGACGCTGCGACAACCCATTTCAATTGAGGCCCGGGCGATCTCCTCAGGCGAGGCCGCATCGGCGAGGGTATCCATTTCCCTCGACTTGCTCATATCCCAGTTTTGGCAAAACTTGCAGGCGAGGTTGCAGCCGGCGGTCCCAAATGAGAGGACGGGGGTGCCAGGCAGAAAGTGATTCAAGGGTTTCTTTTCGATAGGATCGACGCAAAAGCCGCTGGATCGGCCGTATGTCGTCAAGACGATGCGGTCCTCCTGGCGGGCGCGGACGAAACAGAAGCCCTGTTGGCCTTCATGCAGTTTGCAAAAACGTGGACACAGATCGCATTGAATGCGGCCGTCGTCGAGGCGATGCCAATACTTCGTGGAGACGCTGCTCATCGGGGTCGGCCATTCCAGAGGGTGTGATGTTCGTCGAGGATGTTCTTCTGGGTATTTCATTGTACCAGGTGAGTAGGCTTCTCGACGCAAGCCAGCCACCGATCAACGCACATGACCGCAATGCTGACCATTGACGGGTCGCAATATTCCGGCAGCGGGACTATCGTGCGGCAAGCAGTCGCGTTTGCGGCGTTGACCGGCCGCCCCATTCACCTCATCAATGCCCGTGTGAAACGTGAGAAGCCCGGCCTTCGTCCTCAGCACACCCGCGTCGTGGAAGCGATTGCCGAGCTCGTCAATGGGACGGCGGAGGGTCTTGCGCCCGGTGCCACGGAGTTTACGTTTCGGCCCGGTCCCTTGAAAACGGGGTGTCATTATTCGTGGGACATCGGTTCGGCGGGATCGACGACAATGCTGGCCCTGGGCCTGTTGCCGGTGTTGGCCTTCGCGACCTCGCCGATCGAGGTCGAACTGCGCGGCGGAGTTTTTCAGGATTTTTCGCCGTCCTTGTTCCACCTGCAGCATGTGCTGCTGCCGTTGTTGGCTCGGATGGGTCTCCATGCGCAGGTCGAGCTGGTTCGGCCCGGGTACGTCCCGCAGGGTGGGGGAATCGTCCGGCTCTCGGTGCAGCCAATCAGCAAGGTGCTTCAGCCGATCGTACTGGAGGAAGCCGGTTTCGTCGAACGTGTGTGGGGGATCGCGCTGTCGTCCCATCTTGATGAACGTCAGGTGAGCCAGCGCATGGCGGAGGCTGCGCGAGCGATGCTTGATCAGGCAGGCCATACGGCCAAGATCGAGATCCGGCACGATGCCACGTCGAGCCAGAAAGGTGCGGCCCTCGCTCTCTTTGCCGATCGAACGGGGAACGTTCGCGTGGGGGCCGATCTGGCGGGAGCGCTCCGGCGCTCCGCGGAATTCATCGGGAAGCGTGTCGCCAGGCAATTACTGCAGGAGGTGCAGAGTGGCGCGACGCTGGACCGATTTGCCGCCGATCAGGTGATTCCGTTTGCGGCGTTGGCGCAAGGGACCAGTCGTTTCCTCATTCCCGAAGCGACCGACCATGTTCGTACCAGCGCCTGGCTAGCAGAACTCTTCCTCGGAGCCACGGTCCAAGTTGTGGATCGCAGGATGGAGATCATTGGCGTTGGATTCTCGCCATCCCCTTAGTACCTCGCTGGTCCTCGACAGGGCCCACTCTCGCTGTCGCGTTTTTCCACAGTGACGTCACTCCCGGCTGTAGCGGCTCAACCCTCTTCGCGCCATTCCCTTTTCGCAGAAGCCTGAAAAGTGAGGACTTTTGAAGGATGCTGGCGGTGGCACTCCGATGGTGTCGCACTTGCACTGCCGATGATCGAAAGGAACGCCGTTCCTTACATGTCGAACAACTTACGACGGTCGAGCAGTCTGCTTCGTGTCGCCGCAGGGCTGACGGTACTTCTCGCCATGTGGGCCCGTCCGGACCTCAGCCCGGCGCAAGGCCCCGAGCACCTGGAGCCGGAACTTCGGCTGAGCCTGCGGGACGCCATCCAATCGGCCCTCGACAACAACAACACGGTACGGTTGCTCAAGGAACGGATCGCGGCGGCGCAGGCGCAGGCCGACCAAAGTTTCGGTGCGCTCATGCCCAATCTCTCCGGGTTCGTGAATCAGCGGAACCAAACCGTGAATCTGGCGGCCTTCGGGATTCCGCGAGATCGGATTGCGTCGCTGGGCATTCCCGGCGCGCGAACCGATCCCTTCGATATCTTCGATGCTCGCGGCAGCCTCGTCCAGAACATCTTCAGCCTGAGTCTCATCCAGCGGTGGCGAGCGGCGAAAAGCGGCGTGGTGGTCGCCGACCTGGAAGCGGAGATCACCAAACGCGATACGACCGCGACGGTCGGATTGCTCTATGTCGAAGCGCTTCGTGCGGAGGCCGCCGTGAAGGCGAAGCAGGCCAACGTGAAACTCGGCCAGGAATTGCTGAAGCTGGCCCAGGATCGAAAAACAGCGGGCGTCGCGACCGGACTCGACGTGACGCGCGAAGAAGTGCAATTGGAGAACGAGCGACAACAACTGCTCGTCGCTCAGAACGACGTGGAGACCTCCAAGCTCAATCTGACGCGGGCCTTGGGGATCGATTTCGCCGTCCGTCTCGTCCTCACCGACGAGTTGAAACTAGTGGAGGCTCCGGTGCAGCCGCCGGAACAGGCTCTGGTGGTTGCGCAGGAGAACCGTTTGGAACTCAGGGCGCAAGCCACGCGGCAGAAGCTGTCGTCGCTGTCCCTCAGTTCGGTGACCAGCGAGCGGTTGCCGTCGCTGGCCTTCACCGGAGACTACGGGTGGATCGGCACGAAGCCGAACGAGGCGATCGGCACGCATACCGTGGGAGTGACGTTGTCGGTGCCGATCTTCGATGGCGGCCAGCGCGAAAGCCGGATCTCCGAAACCCGCAGCCGCGTTCGTCAGGAATCAATCCGGATGAAGGACGTCGCGGACCAGGTGAACTTGGAAGTCCGCAATGCGTTGTTGACGCTGAACTCCACCCAACAGCAGGTCTCGGTGGCTCAGAAGGGCCTGGACTTGGCGCACAAAGAACTGGCCTTTGCGCGCGACCGGTTTGCCGCGGGGCTGACCACGAACATTGAAGTGACAAACGCGCAAACCGCCCTGACACGGGCTCGGGACAATCTCGTGGAGGCCCTGTTCCGCTTCAATGCCTCGCGTATCAATTTGGCGCGGGCACAAGGACAGTTGGAGACATTGTTCTGACTGCGACAGGGGAAGACGACGACGATGGAAGTACGAGTCAAAGTCATCCGTGCGCAAGAGTTTCTCGTGTTGACAGTGGATGGCATGGTGGATCTGGCGTCAAGCAAAGCGATGTTGGCCGCCCTAGTGACGCACGCCGCCAATCTCAAGGGCTACCAGATCCTGATCGATTTCCGGCGCGGAACCGCGGAGATGTCGATCCAGGATATCTGGGATGTAGCCGCTGAACTCGGGCGCTCAGGTGAGTGGAGTCAATGGAAAATAGCCATCCTTGTGGCTCCCGACGCCGATGTCGAAAAGACGGAGTTCTTCGAGGTGTGCGCAAAGAGTTGGCTCGTCATGGCCAAGGTCTTTCGAGAGTTTGAGGACGCCATTGTGTGGTTGGTCGCGTCCGATACGCAGGAACTGGTGCAGGGGCAGGGTCGGCGGGACATGGAGTTGTGAACGCCTCAGATGGGGGAGTCGATGGAGGTTCGAGTCAAAGTCATCCGTGCGCAGGAGTTTCTCGTCCTCACAGTCGGCGGAACGGTGGATCTGGCAGCGAGCCGGACGATGTTGGCGACCTTGATGTCCCATGCCTCGAATCTGAAGGGCTACCAGATCCTGATCGACTTCCGGCGCGGCACGGCAACAATGTCCATCAATGACATCTGGCAAGTGGCATCCGAATTGGGGCGCTCGGAGGAGTTGATCAAACGCAAGATTGCCATCCTCGTTGGTCCGGACGCCAACATGGATCACGCCTCCTTCTTCGAAACCTGTGTGCGCAATCGTTTCGTGATGGCCAAGGTCTTCCAAGAGTTCGAGGACGCCATCCGGTGGCTGGTCGCCTCCGACACGCAGGACGTGGCGAAGGTCTCCACATGACAACGACGCGGAAGCAGGCCATTGCGCTCGTGCTGGCCGTCCCCGTGCTCGTGGGGCTCTATTCGGCCCTGGATCGCTGGATCTGGAACTCGGGATTGCCGGAGGGACTGATTCAGGTCAATGGGCGCATCGAAGGCGATCATGTCACCGTGGCGAGCAAGTTTCCGGGACGGATCGTGCGCATGTTCGTCCGCGAAGGCGATGCGGTTCACACCGGGGACCTGGTCATTCAACTCGACGATAACCAGACCCAAGCGAAGGTCGATCAAGCGAGGCATGCGTGGGAAGCGGTTGAGGCCCGTGTGCAGGCGGCGCACGCGGATTTGGCCATCTTGAACCTGGATGTGCCCCTGGCGATCGAGCGGGCGGATGCGCAGGTGGCGAAGGCCCGTGCCTCGGTCGAAAAGGCCATCGCCGTCGAAAAGGAAGCGCAAAGCGATGCGCAACGGTTCAAGGAGTTGGCCGCCAAAGATCAAGCGTCGATTCAACAACGCGATCAAGCCCAATTGAGGTGGGAGGTTGCCAGGCGTGACATTACAACCCAACGCTCCGCGCTTGTCCAAGCCGAAAAAGAATCGGCGCAGGCTGAACTGGGGTGGAAACGCATCTGGGCGCAAGAGGCAGGCGTCGATGCCTTGGAGCGACAACGCGATCAGGCCGAAGCCGTGTTGAACGAAGCCGAGAGCGTACTGGCCGATTTCACCATCAAAGCACCCAGCGCTGGCACCATCACGACCCGGATGGTGGATGTAGGAGAAGTGGTTGCGCCTGGCGCGCCGCTGTTTGAGCTCGTCGATCTCGATCGGCTCTATCTCAAAGTGTTCGTGCCGGAGGTGCTCATCGGGAAGGTCCGCCTTGAGCTACCGGCGAGGATTCACACCGATGCGTTTCCCGATCATCCCTTCGATGCCACCGTTCGCTATATCGCCTCCAAGGCCGAGTTTACGCCGAAGGAAGTCCAAACTCCCGATGAACGAGTGAAACTCATCTATGCCGTGAAGCTCTATGTGAAAGAGAACCCCGACCATCGACTCACACCTGGATTGCCGGCCGATGCCATCATTCGCTGGAAAGATGAGGTGGCGTGGGCGAATCCGAAGTGACGTCAATCGTCACTGGTCATGCGCAAATCGGGAGGACGGTGGGAGGAAGTTATCCGGTTAACGTCTGACGAATGACGCTTGACGAATGACGAGACGACCAATGAGTGCTGATGCAACGGTGGTGCGCGTATCCAGCTTCGTCAAGCGCTACAAAAAGCAGGTGGCCGTCGATGGTGTGAGCCTCGAAATCCGGCGGGGCGAGATCTATGGTCTGATTGGACCGGATGGCGCGGGGAAGAGCAGCCTGATGAAAGCCATCGCCGGTGTGCTGACGTATGAAGGCGGTGCTGTGGACGTGTTCGACACGGCGATCGATTCGGAACGGGCGGCTGAGCGGGTGAAGCAGCGGCTGGGGTTCTTGCCGCAAGGCCTGGGATTGAATCTGTATCCCGACTTATCGGTGGAAGAAAACATCGATTTCTTCGCGCGGCTCAGGCTGGTTTCGGAGCAAGACCTCGCCGAACGCAAGGTCCGCCTCCTGGCAATGACGCGACTCGAGAAATTTCGCGCGCGCGCGATGAAGAACCTCTCCGGCGGTATGAAGCAAAAGCTCGGGCTGATCTGCACCCTCATTCATGAGCCGGAATTGGCGATCCTCGATGAACCGACAACAGGTGTGGATCCCGTGTCGCGTCGAGACTTCTGGGCCATCCTGGCGGAGTTGCTTGAAGAGAAGGCCATGACCGCGCTGGTCTCGACCGCCTATATGGACGAGGCCTCCCGGTTTCACCGGCTCTCGTTTCTCTCACATGGGAAGGAGCTGGTGTCCGGGACGCCAGCGGAGGTCCTCGCACTGGTCCCAGGATCCATGGTGACCTTCGAGGCGCGGCCCCAGTTGGAGGCCATTGCAAGGTTGAAGCAGAGCTTCGCGCAAGTGGAGGCGCTCGGCCCCAAGCTGCACGTCTTCGTCAACGACCCCAATCCGACTCAGGCCGTGAAGAGTATCGAGTCGAGCCTTGGCGACATCAAACCGGAGGGGGCGCAGGTGGACGACCCGGAGCTGGAAGATGTCTTCGTCTCGCTGCTCCTGCGGCAGACGGAGAACCAGCAGGCGCTGGCCATGCCGTCGTCGACAAGCCGAATCGAGAATCACGGGCTGGCGATCGAGGCCCACAATCTGGTGCGCGACTTCGGTTCATTTCGCGCCGTGGACCACGTGAGTTTTCACGTTAAACAAGGCGAGATCTTCGGACTGTTGGGGGCCAACGGAGCAGGGAAAACCACGGTCATCAAGATGCTCAATGGGATCTTGCCTCCGACCGGTGGCGAGGGCTGGGTGGCCGGGGCGGACATGCGGACCGCCGGCAGCGCCATCAAGGAACGGATCGGCTACATGTCGCAGGCCTTCTCGCTGTATTTGGACCTGACGGTCGAGGAGAACATTCGCCTGTTTGCCGGGATCTATGGGTTAGGGCGCCAGGAGGCTGAGGACCGACTGGCATGGATCATCGCCATGGCTGGCCTCAAAGGCTACGAGTCGAATCTGACGGGTCGTTTGCCGATGGGCGTCCGGCAACGATTAGCGCTCGGCTGTGCGCTCGTGCATCGACCCCGCGTGCTCTTTCTCGATGAGCCGACCTCCGGCGTCGATCCCATTGGTCGGCGCCATTTCTGGGATATTTTGTCACGTTTGGCACGAGAGGAAGGGGTCGCCATTCTCATCACGACACATTACATGAGCGAAGCCGAGCACTGCGATACCTTGGCGCTCATGTATGCCGGACGGATTGTCTCAGAGGGATCTCCCGCTGAGATGAAGCGGGAGGTGGAGCACGAAGCCGGTCATCTCCTCGAAGTAGCCACCAATCAGCCGGGCCTGGCGCTGCGGCACTTGGAAAAGACAGGATTTGCGGGAGCGGCACTGTTCGGAACCAAAATTCATCTGCTGTCCGTCGATCCCGCGAAGGACGAGCTGCGGCTGCGCGCCGCCTTATCGTCCAACGGTGTGGAGGTGTGGGGGATCGCCACGCGCCCACTCAGTTTGGAAGACGTATTCGTCCATCGTGTCACGGGGTTAGAGCGACAGGAGCAGCAGGTGGCGTAGTACGCGGTCCAGTCGAGGGTTAGAGGTAGGAGGTTAGAGGGAGACGCGTGGGGCCTCAAACCCAGACCTCAAGCCTCATGCGACTCACGAATCAGGCGTTCTGTGAAAGGGAACCAACATGCATCCAATTCATCCGATGGTCGTCCATTTCCCAATTGCGCTGCTGACGACCAGCGTGGCGTGTGATGTGCTCGCGTTCTGGTGGAAACCCGAGAAGTGCCGAGAGGCAAGCCTGCTCATGCTGGTCATCGGCGTGATCACAGCGGGAGTGGCAGTGGTCACCGGCCATTTCGCCGAGGAAGCGGTGGAACACAGCGGGATTCCCGAGCAAGCGCTGGAGATACACGAAACACTGGGGTTTGCGACTTTTTGGATCTTCGCAGGATTGTTAGGCCTACGCGCGGCCACGTGGTTGGAATGGATGCGGCAGAAACCTATCCTGGCGCTCCTTATCGGAGTCGTCGGGGTCATCGTGCTGCTCGTCGCCAGCTATTTCGGGGGCGATTTGGTCTACAGCTTCGGCGCCGGAGTGGCCGGTCGAGCGGGCGGGTGAGTGGACATGAACATGCGAAGAATTGCCGCGGTGGCCTCGAAGGAATGGCGGGAAACCGTGCGCGATCGCATGTTTTTGACGCTGGCCTTCCTGATCCCGATTCTCTGGATGCTGGTTTTTGGGTACGGAATGGTGCTGGACGTGGAGCATATTCCCTACGCCGTGCTCGATTGGGATCACAGCGCGCTCAGCCGCGACTATTTGTACCGATTCCAACAATCTCGCTATTTCGATTTCAAAGGGGCGCTCTCCGATGAACGTCAGGCGGGGCCGTTACTCGCGAGCAGTCGGGTGCGAGCGGTCATCGTGATTCCGGAGAAGTTTCAAGAGCGGCTGAAGGGCGGCCAATCGGTCAGTGTCCAGACTCTCGTCGACGGGACGTTTCCGCTCCGTAGCGACATCACGAAAGGGTACATCATCGCCATCAATGCCGCCTTCAGCGAAGAACGGGTGGCGGACTATCTGGCAGCCTCGCGGGGCCTGCCGCGGGAGCGAAGTCGCGCACTCATGCAACCAATCAAGCTGGAGGTGCGGTATCTCTACAACCAAGAGGTCAAGAGTGCCTGGACGATCGCGCCGGCGTTGGTGATGTTTGTGCTCACGTTGGCTCCGCCGCTGCTGACGGCGCTTGGCGTCGTCCGCGAAAAAGAGCGTGGCTCGATTTATAACATTTACAGCTCCACCGTGACGCGCGGCGAGTTCCTGGCGGGGAAGCTTACGCCGTACGTGGCCATTTCCGCATTCAACATCGTTGTGCTGTGGGCCATGGCGGTGTTCTTGTTCGGCGCGCCGTTCAAAGGCAACGGCCTCTTCTTTTATGTGACCGCGCTCCTGTTCGTGTTGATCACGACCGGCCAGGGACTCATCGTGAGTTTGCTGGTCAACTCCCAACAAGCGGCGGCGGTGATTACGGTCGTGCTGAGCATCGTCCCAACGATTCTCTATGGCGGACTGTTGATCCCGGTGTCGGCGCTCGGCCCAGAGACCAACGTTGTGGCGCATCTCTTTCCGGCCATGTATTTCACGAACATCGTGCATGGCACGTTTCTGAAAGGGGTGGGCATCGAGGTCCTCGGTCGGGACGTGCTGGTGTTGACGCTTTACGCGACGGTGCTGTTGAGCGTGGGGTACGCGCTGTTTCGCAAGAGGCCGACCGCATGAACGCCCTCGATCTCACGGCTCTCCTGCAGCCCGTCTGGTGGCGGCGGCTGCTTGTGATGGTCGTCAAAGAGCTGCGGCAGCTCTCACGGGACAAAGCGCTCATGGGGTTTTTCCTCTGGGCGTTCATCATGGACGTGTATCTGGCGGGGAGCGGAACCAGCATGCAGTTGGTGAACGCGGGCCTGGTCGTCCACGATGCCGATCAAAGCGCGGCGTCACGGGACCTGATACAACGGTTCCACTCGCCCTACTTTCGATTCGATGGCGAGGTGGACCATCCCCGGGAAGGCTTGCGCCGCCTGGACTTTGGTGAGTCGGTCGTCTTGCTGGACATCCCGCCGCGGTTTCAGGAGGCGTTGACGGAAGGAGAAGCCACG
This sequence comes from uncultured Nitrospira sp., assembly GCA_964449255.1. GTDB lineage: Bacteria > Nitrospirota > Nitrospiria > Nitrospirales > Nitrospiraceae > BQWY01. The sequence goes on from CAYUYE010000002.1 coordinate 31,678, forward strand.
GCGGTGCAGATGCAGGTGAGCGCCACTCATTCGCCGCAGGGGCTGTCGGCCGCGAGTTATGCCGCGAGAATCGTCGGCGAGTTTGGCCTCGAAGCGTCGTCGAAGCGGATGGGCCTGTCGATGGACGGCGAAGTCTCGCTCCCGATCGTTCGAAGCGAGCACCGCATTTGGTACAACCCGAATCAGGACGAATCCTGGTTCATGTCGATTTCCGAAATGCTGACGATCACCACGATCTTCTCCGTTCTGCTGCCGGCGGCGGCGTTGGTCCGAGAGCGCGAGCGGGGAACGGTCGAACAATTGCTGGTATCGCCGCTCACACCCTTTCAGATCATGTTCCCGAAAGTGATCGCCATGACGCTGGTGATTCTTGTGGGGACCGCGATGAGTCTTTTTGGCATCCTGCACGGCCTGTTCCATGTGCCGATGAAAGGCAGTCTGCTGCTCTATTTCGTGATGACGACGTTATTTGTGTTCACGACCGCAGGCCTCGGATTGGTCGCCGCGACGATCGCCACGAATCAGGCCCAGGTGAGCTTGATGACCATTCTGGTGGTGGCCCCCATGATCAACTTGTCCGGTACCTGGACGCCGCCGGAAGCGATGCCCGAATGGCTGCGGTACCTGATGTTGCTGTCGCCCTTGCATTACTTTGTGGACATCAGCTACGGGATCCAGCTCAAAGGCGTAGGACTCGAGATCCTCTGGCGACCAGTTGTGGCGATGGTCACGCTGGGCAGCACGCTCTTCGCCTTCGGCATGTGGCGATTTCGGAGGCAGTTCTCTTGAGGGCCACGCGATGAATCTTCGGCGTATCACAGCCGTGGCTTCCAAAGAATGGCGCGAGGTGACGCGCGACCGATTGTTTCTGGTGCTGGCATTTCTCATGCCGGCGATCTGGATGATTGTGTTCGGTTATGGCCTCGTCTTGGACGTCGAGCACATTCCCTTGACCGTCATGGACGAGGATCACAGTGCGCTGAGCCGTGATTACCTGTACCGGTTCATGGAGTCTCGGTACTTCGATTTCAAGCGCGTGCTCGAAAGCAAGAAAGACATCGACGATTGGCTCCAGAGCGGCAAGGCGCGCGCCGTGATTGTTGTGCCGGAAAAATTCGAGGAACGTCTGCATGCGGGGCAGCCGGTCCAGGTCCAAACCCTGATCGACGGCACGTTTCCACTGCGCGCAGATATCACCAAAGGATATGTCATTGCCATCAACAGTGCCGTCAACAAGGACCTGCTGGTGGATCATCTCGCACGGAGCCGAGGCCTCTCGCGCGACGAGGCCCAGCGGCGGACGCAGGGGATCACGCTTGAAGTGCGGTATCTCTACAATGAAGAGGTCCGTAGTACCTGGTCGACCGTGCCCGCGCTCGTAATGTTCTCTCTTATGGTGTCGTCGCCCCTGTTGACTGCTCTTGGCATCGTCCGCGAGAAGGAGACTGGCTCGATCTACAACATCTACAGCACGACGGTCAGACGGTTGGAGTTCCTGGTCGGCAAGTTGGCTCCCTATGTCATGATTTCCTCAACGAATGTCGTCGTGTTGTGGTTGATGGCCGTGCTCCTGTTCGCCGTGCCCTTTAAGGGGAACGTCCTATTGTTCTTGGCGACATCCGTCCTGTTTATCCTGACGAGCACCGGCATTGGTCTGGTCGTCTCGTTGCTCGTCGAGACCCAGCAGGCCGCCATGATCATTACGGTGGTGGTGAGTACGGTCCCGACGATCCTGTTCTCAGGCCTCGTTGTTCCGGTGTCTTCACTCGGGCCGTCCGCACGGCTCCCCGCGTATCTGTTTCCTGGCATGTACTACACCAATATCGTGAGGGGAACGTTCTTAAAAAATGTCGGCCCTTCCGTACTCTGGACGGATGTCCTCGCCCTCGCAATCTATGCGGCGGTGTTGGGCACGATCGGCTATCGCTTGTTCACCAAGAGGCCGCGCGCATGAGAGCGATGGCCCACAGCGCCGTCTGGTCGCGACGACTGATGGTGATGACGCGCAAGGAACTCGTGCAGTTGTTCCGGGACATCCCTCTCCTGGGGTTTCTCGTCTATTCGTTCACGTTCACGGTCTTTGCGGTCGGAAGCGGCATGCAGACGCAACTGAGGAATGCCGGGTTGCAGGTCTACGATGCCGATCGGAGTCTCTCGTCTCGTGAGCTGATTGCTCGATTTCACCCTCCATACTTTCGTTTTGATGGCGAGCTGACCCATCCGGAGGATGGAGTCAAGCAGTTAGATCGAGGTCGGTCCATGATGGTGTTGGATATTCCAGCTCGCTTCCATGAGACCCTGGCTGCCGGAGAGCCGACCGCCGTGCAATTGCTCGTTGATACCACCAGTTCACCACAAGGGCTCTCGGCGGCCGGCTACGCGACCCGCATTGTGGAACGGTTCGACCGAGAGCACGTCTTGTCGCGACAGGGCCTGGCGGGTGCCTCAGGAGAGACGGTGCCTCTGATCGTGAGCGAACATCGCGTCTGGTTCAATCAAGACCAGAACGAAAGTTGGTTCGAGTCGATCGCGCATCTGCTACGGATGACGACGCTCTTCGCAATCTTGCTGCCGGCGGCCGCACTGGTGCGAGAGAAAGAGCGAGGCACGGTGGAGCAGCTGCTGGTCTCGCCGTTGACCCCTACTCAGATTGTCTTACCCAAAGTCATGGCGATGACCGGTGTGATCCTTGGTGCCACGGCCATGGCCATGTTTGGGGTGATGAGGCCGGTGTTCGGGGTACCGATCAGGGGCAGCTTGACGCTGTTCTTCTTCCTCACAGCCCTGTTCATCATGGCCATGGCGGGGATGGGAATCTTTGCAGCAACCCTGGCCATCAATCAGGCGCAGGTCGGGATGATCGCACTCTTGGTGGTTGCGCCGATGCTGTTACTCTCTGGCCTCTTGACCCCATTGGAAACAATGCCCACCTGGGTGCGCTCCCTGATGGCGCTGTCCCCACTCCGGTACTTTATCGATATCGTGCACGGCGTTCTCCTCAAGGGCACGGGGATCGCGATGCTCTGGACACAGGTCGTGGCCATGACATTGATCGGCGCCGCCCTGTTCGCCTTCGGCATGTGGCGATTTCGGAGGCAATTCCAATGAAGACCCTACTCTTGCTTGTCATCAGTCTGTCGGCATGGTCAACGACGGTCTGGGCCGACGAGGACTCGTTCAAGGAGCTCTTTCAAAAGCGCGCAGTCCTGGGAGCAGGACAGGTGGTCCACGGTGACTATTTCGCCATCGGCCCGCATGTCGAGATCTCCGGCACAGTCAATGGAGATGTCTATGCCGCCGGTGGTGAGGTGTTGGTGGACGGCACGGTCAACGGCGATGTGATCGTGGGAGGTGGACACGTAACTATTTCGGGCACGGTGGCACAGGACGCCAGAGTCGCCGGCGGACAAGTCACGATCGGCGGCAAGATCGGCAGAAATCTGACGGTCGCAGGGGGAGACCTCCAGGTGACGGATTCGGCGCAGGTCCATGACAACCTACTGGCCGGCGGGGGAAACGTCCTGCTCGCCGGGAGGATCGGGAAGGATGCGCGGGTCGGCGGCGGAAACGTCACCGTGTCCAATGCCATCGAGCGCGACCTGACGGTCGCGGCGGGGGAAGTCCGCCTGACATCAAAGGCCACGGTGGGCGGAATACTTAGATATTGGAACGAAACCGCTCCCTCGATTGACGAGGGAGCGACGGTCCGAGGAGGAGTCATCCATCGCCCGCTCCCTGAGTCCTTCAAGGCCGAACGCTTCCGGGAGGGATTCTCAGGCGTCTGGATCGTGGCTAAAGTGGTTAGCTTCGCCTCGACCTTGCTCCTCGGGTTACTGCTGATCTGGGTCTATCCCGTCTTCTGCCGCGCGGCTGCCGTGACGATTCAGGAACGGCCAGGGCTCTCGCTCATGGTGGGACTCCTCACGGTGATCGGAACACCATTGATGATCCTGATCTGTCTGGTGACGGTGGTGGGTATCCCCATCGGACTCATCCTGGGTGTCCTCTCCATCGTCACACTCTATATCGGTCGCATCTTCGTCATGGTCTGGGCAGGAGGGTGGGTGCTGAAGCGCCTGTCGGATTCACCGTCGCTCGGCTGGGCCTTTGTCACGGGGCTCGTGCTGTATGCGTTCCTCTCGCTCCTTCCAGTCGTTGGGAAACTCGTAACGCTCCTGACGATGCTGATCGGCGTGGGGGCCTTGCTGATTGCGAAGAAGGAGCTGATCGTACGATTGCGCGAGCAACAGGTGGTGTGATGTGGGGCGTGAGGTTGTGCGCAGCAAGGCGAGGCAGGCAGGGGCCGGCGCGCCTCTGCGGTCTTGTGGCCGCGATGCTGGTATCGAGTCTAGGGCTCTGTTGGGCGGAGGAGGTCCGTGGTGAAGCCGACGACCGGTTTCAGGACTGCCGCTATGAGATTCCAGCTCCAAGTGAGTCGTCGCAGGCGACACGGGGGAAGACGGTGGCCTTTCCAGAAGGCGACGTCTTTCGACCACTGTTCGCCGATCCCAAGCAGCCGCAATTCTTTGCAAGCTTTCAATCGATTCGGCGACGAGAACCGACCGTCCAGGTCAGGGATGTTGGACGGTCGGTGAACGTGGGTTCGGTAGGGTTCGGAGAAAACTTCGGTCTCGTCGGCAGGCGGCGTGGTTGTGACGGGTGGCAGGTGGGCATCCTGGCAGGCGTCTTTTCGCAATTCAATTTGGATTCGTCGTCGTCGGACCTGTTGAATACCGACTTTGTCGTCGGAATTCCCGTGAGCGTCCGGAGCGGGCTGTTTTCGGCCCGCGCACGGTTCTATCACCAAAGTAGCCACCTCGGGGACGAACTGATTCTAGGCAATCCGGGGTTCAATCGCGTGAACTTGAGTTTTGAGGAGATTGAAGCCATCGGATCTGTGGATGCGCCAGGCGGATGGGGCCGGCTGTACGCAGGAGGTGGCTATCTGATCCACCGGACCCCGGACTTGCACCGAAACCGGGTGCAGTGGGGCGCGGAGGTGCGAGGGCCGAGTTGGCCCAGCGTGCTCTTTCAACGGTGGTTCGATCGTCCGTTTATCGCGACCTTTGTGATGGGTGCCGACTTCAAGACGTTCGAGCAGTTGAATTGGGTAATCAATTCGAACGTGCTCGCGGGGATCGAATGGACTCGTCCGGACACCGATCGGCGGTTTCGACTCCTGCTGAACTACTATCGAGGGTTCAACCAATATGGGCAATTTTTTAACCAGAAGATCGAAAGCTTCGGCGTGGGACTGTATTTGGCCTTTTAGTGGACCGACGTCGTGAGAAACGAGTCCGTGCGGTGAAGGGATCGTTGAAAACGGGCGTGAGTTTCGGCGTGACCTCGGGGGTCATCACAACGCTGGGGCTCATGGTGGGGCTCCATTCCGGGACGCATTCCCAGTTGGCGGTCCTCGGAGGCATTGTGACGATCGCCATTGCGGACGCCTTTTCGGACGCTTTGGGCATTCACATTTCCGAAGAGGCGAAGAACAACGGTCCGGCGTGGGAAGTGTGGGAGTCCACCATGGCGACCTTTGCGGCGAAGTTTGTGATTGCGATGAGCTTCGCCGTCCCGGTGCTCATCTTTGAGTTGGATACGGCGATCCGCGTGTCCGTTCTATGGGGGCTCTCGCTCTTGGCCGTGTTGAGTTTCTTGCTGGCTCGGGCCCAGGGCATTCCGTCATGGAAGGTGATTGGGGAACACGTGGCCATCGCGGTGTGTGTAATCGCCGTCACGCACTATCTCGGCGAGTGGATCGGGATGAGGTTCGGTTGATGAGAAGCGAAGCATGAATACCATCGGGACGGCCGCCAGGAGCATCAATCTCTACATGGTCAACGCTGCACTGTTGATCGTGCACGAAATGGACTCGGCATTTTGGAAAGAATGGGAATTGTTTGGAATGCCCGGGGGGATCCAGGTGTTTCTCATCCTCAATCTCCTGCTGGTGCTCCTTGTCCTGTGTGGGTTGAAAGAGCTCGCACAGGGATCGAGATATGGTCCGCTGTATTCGCTGTGGCTGGCTGGAGCGGGCCTGTTGACCATTCTGATTCATGGATACTTCCTGCTGAAGGGTCGCCCGGAATTCGTCTTGCCCGTTTCTCTTGGGGTTTTGTCGCTGATCTTTGTGGTCTCGTCGGTGCAAGGAATCTGGGCGCTGAGGGCAATAAGGGCGTCGGGACTCATGCTCGTCAAAGAGGTGCGATGATGCTGAAGCGCATTGGGTACGGACTCATCCTGTGGGTCATCCCCTATGTCACGGCCATTCCGTTATTGTCGCTCAGGGACAGCGATCAGCTTTTCTTTAAGACGATCATGGTGGTGGTCGGCTCGCTTCTGGGCGGGGTGTTATCGGCCCTATATTTCCGGGGAGTCACGAGCCGGTTTCTGCGAGAGGGGCTCATCACGAGTATCGTGTGGATGGTGGTGAATTGGGGGCTCGATATGGTGGCTCTGCTGCCGTTCACGGGCCATACGATCCCGCGCTACGCCATTGAAATCGGAGCGCTGTACCTGGCGATGGCGGCTCCGCTCGTGTCGATCGGGTATGTTCTCGAGCAGAAATTGCTAGGGTCAGGCGTCAAGAGATAGCGGAGAGACGAAGCGAACGGCCACGACCTCGAGATGACGACGAGTCTCATATGGATCTTTTGGTTTTGAATTCCGGCAGCTCGTCTCTGAAGTTTCGACTCTTCGATGTGTCGAACGAAGGATGCGAGGCCTCAGCAATAAAAGAGACGGTCTCCGGAGACGTGCAGGGCATCGGGGGCCAAGCCGTCCTCCGATGTCAGATCGCCGACCATTCTCCGGTTGCGGTCAAACATGAGGTGAAGGACCATGAACAGGCCGTGCGATGGGTCTTCGAGCGGCTCGAGGGCAGGCATATTAGCGCGGTTGGCCACCGGGTGGTGCATGGGGGAGAGTGTTTCCGAAACCCTGTGCGTATCGATGAGTCTGTGCTGGCCAAGATCCAAGACCTTGGTGAATTGGCACCGCTTCACAATCCCGCCTGTTTGGCCGGCATCCGAGGCGCGCAGCAGGCTATCGGCCAGGATCTCCCGATGGTGGCGGTGTTCGACACAGCATTCCATAGCGGCATATCGCGTGCGGCAGCAACTTATGCGATTGATCTTGATGTCGCGAAGAAGCACGGCATTCGCCGATACGGCTTTCATGGGATTGCGCACGCGTCGTTGGCGAGAGCCTACCAGGCCGCGACGAGGAGGCGCCGCGATCACGTCCGGATCATCACACTGCAGCTAGGAAATGGATGTTCGGCTGCGGCCATTGAGGGCGGTCAGTCGATCGATACGTCCATGGGGTTCACTCCGTTGGAAGGACTGGTCATGGGAACTCGGTCCGGTGATCTCGATCCGGCACTGGTCAGTTACCTCGGGCGCTGCGAAGGTCGATCGGCTGACGAGGTCGAACGATTGTTGAACACTCAGTCCGGCCTATTGGGCCTGTCGGGTCTCTCGCAGGACATGCGGACCGTGCTGGTGGCGGCGACGCAGGACCCCACCTCTCGCGCGGCGTTGGCCATTGACGTGTTCTGCTATCGAGTCAAGAAATACATTGGCGCCTATCTGGCCGCGCTCGGCGGGGCAGAGGCGATTGTCTTCGGCGGCGGAATCGGCGAGCGAGCCCCGGTCATCCGGGCGAAAATCTGTGCGGGGATGGAGTGGTGCGGATTGCGCCTGGATCCAGTGCGCAATGAGCGAATCACAAAACTGGCGTCCGGTGAAGCCGTCGCCGTCAGCCACGATGGTGCGACGGTCGCGGCGTACGTGGCGGGTGTCGATGAAGAGGTCGAAATTGCCCGTGAAACTATCAGATGCCTGCGGACACCTGTCTCGCAGGGGGAGGGATAATATGGCTCAGGAAATGATGTCCTCGGCGACCACCGCCGAAGAGTTGACCCTGATGGACGCCTATTGGCGTGCCGCGAACTATCTGTCGGTCGGCCAGATCTACCTTCTCGACAACCCACTATTGAAGGAACCCTTGAAGCTGGCCCATATCAAGCCTCGTCTGCTGGGGCATTGGGGGACGACTCCCGGGTTGAACTTCATCTACGTGCATCTGAATCACGTCATCAAGAAATACGACCTGAACATGATTTACATCGCAGGCCCCGGTCACGGCGGCCCTGCGCTCGTGGCCAACACCTATCTCGAGGGCACCTACAGCGAGATCTACCCGAATGTGTCGCAAGACACCGATGGCCTGAAGAAACTGTTCAAACAGTTTTCATTCCCCGGGGGAATTCCCAGCCACGTGGCCCCGGAGACTCCCGGGTCTATTCATGAAGGCGGCGAGTTAGGCTATGCCCTCTCGCATGCGTTTGGCGCCGTCTTCGACAACCCCGACCTCATCGCCGCCTGTGTCGTAGGCGACGGAGAGGCCGAAACCGGTCCCCTCGCGGCGGCGTGGCACTCCAACAAGTTTCTCAATCCAGGAACCGATGGGGCGGTGCTGCCGATCCTCCACTTGAATGGGTACAAGATCGCCAATCCGACGGTGCTCGCGCGGATCAGCCGTGACGAGCTGGAACAACTGTTCATCGGGTACGGCTATCAGCCGCACTTCGTCGAGGGAGACGAACCACGCTCGATGCACCAGATGATGGCGGCCGTGTTAGACAAGGTCGTTCTTGACATTCGCGATCTCCAAGAGGTGGCGCGCAAACACAACAAGCCTGAACGCCCGCGGTGGCCGCTCATTATCCTCCGCACACCGAAGGGGTGGACCGGCCCCAAAGAGGTGGATGGGAAGAAGACGGAAGGGTATTGGCGTTCCCATCAGGTCCCGTTTGCCGAGATGGCAAGGAAACCGCAACATATCGACCTGCTGGAGAAGTGGATGAAGAGCTACCGACCCGATGAGCTCTTCGACGACATGGGGCGCTTGCGCCCGGAATTGTCCGATCTGGCGCCGAAAGGTCACCGCCGCATGGGAGCCAATCCGCACGCCAATGGGGGCGTGTTGTTGAAAGATCTTAGGATGCCGGACTTTCGTGACTATGCCATCAAGGTGCCGAGCCCCGGGACCGTCGTCGCCGAGGCCACGAAGGTAATGGGGTCGTTCCTGCGCGATATCATGAAACTGAATCTCGAGGCGCGCAACTTTAGACTCTTTGGGCCAGATGAAACGAGCTCAAACCGGCTTGGTGCGGTCTTTGATGTCACGGACCGCACGTGGATGGGAGACTGCTTGCCCGAAGACTTCGATCAGGATGCGCACTTGTCGCCGACGGGACGGGTCATGGAAATTTTGAGCGAACACACCTGTCAGGGATGGTTGGAAGGCTACCTCCTGACCGGCCGCCATGGACTCTTCTCTACGTATGAAGCCTTCGTCCACATTGTGGATTCGATGTTCAATCAACATGCCAAGTGGCTCAAGACCACCAGCAGGGAGATTCCCTGGCGGCGGCCGATCGCCTCGCTCAATTACCTGTTATCGTCACACGTGTGGCGTCAAGATCACAACGGCTTCTCGCACCAGGACCCCGGTTTTCTGGACCATGTCGTGAACAAGAAGGCCGACGTCATCCGCGTCTATCTGCCCCCCGATGCCAATACGCTCCTCTGGGTGACGGATCATTGTTTGCGCAAACGCAATTGCGTCAACGTTATCGTCGCGGGCAAACAGCCGGCGCTGCAGTACTTGAGCATGGATGCGGCTGTGAAACACTGTACCGCTGGAGCCAGTATTTGGGAGTGGGCGAGTCGCGACGGAGGCAGCGAGCCGGACGTCGTCATGGCCTGCTGCGGAGAGATCCCCACGTTGGAAACACTGGCGGCAGTGGACCTGCTGAGAACCTACGTGCCGGATCTGAAGGTCCGAGTCGTCAACGTGGTCAATCTCATGAAACTGCAGCCTCCCAGTGAGCATCCGCACGGATTATCGGATAAAGACTTCGATGCGTTGTTCACGACCGATAAGCCCATCATCTTTGCCTTCCATGGCTATCCATGGCTGATCCATCGGCTGACCTATCGGCGGACCAATCATCACAACCTGCACGTCCGAGGTTACAAGGAAGAAGGCACGACCACGACGCCCTTTGACATGGTCGTCCTGAATGATCTCGATCGGTTCCATCTGGTCATGGACGTGATCGACCGCGTGCCGAAGCTGGAGCGGCTGGCCGCCCACACGAGGCAAGCGATGAAGGACCGACGATGGGAGCACAAGGAGTACATCGCCAAGTATGGTGACGATCAGCCGGACATTCGAGATTGGAAGTGGGGCGCGAGAGCATGAAACCATCCGACTCTGGGGAGATGACGGTCCAATGGAAGTAAAGACCATGTTGCCGAAGGTGGGAATCGGGCGGCGCTGCGGAGCGATTCAAGCGAACGTCGATCGTTATCGCGCGCTGATGAGTGATGAGTTGTTTGAGGAACTCCAGACATTGGGAAGGGAACTGGCGGGTGTGAAGATCTGCCATTTGAACTCAACAGCGGCCGGCGGCGGCGTCGCGGAATTGTTGGCCCGCTATGTTCCCATGCTGCAGGCGCTCGGCATCCAGGCCGACTGGCGGCTGATTCACGGCGAGCCCGAGTTTTTTGCCATCACCAAAGCCTTTCACAATGCCCTGCAGGGCGGGCATTACGATCTACGGAAACCAGAGCAGGAGCTCTACCTCCGCGTCAATGAGCGCAGCGCGAAGGCGCTCGGGAACGACTATGATGTGTATATCGTGCATGACCCGCAGCCGGCGGCGATCCGGCACTTTACGGGTTCGCGCAATGCCAAGTGGATCTGGCGCTGCCATATCGACAGTTCCGCCCCCGACAAGGAGGTCAGCCTCTTCCTGCGGCCGTTTCTCGAGGAATACGACGCCGTCGTCTTCACGATGGGCGAATTCCTCTTGCCCGGGATCGCACCCAAGCACGTCGCCTTCATCGCGCCGGCGATCGATCCGTTGGCCACCAAGAATATGGAATTGCCCTTGGATCTCTGCCGCCGGGCGATTCAGGATTCCGGTGTGGACCCGACGAGGCCGCTGCTTGTGCAGGTGTCTCGATTCGATCCGTGGAAGGATCCCTTGGGAGTCGTACGTGCCTATCGCTTAATCAAAGAAGAAATCCCCTCCGTGCAGTTGGCCCTTATCGGCGCCATGGCGGGTGATGATCCGGAAGGGTGGGAGATCCTCGATCGCGTCGAAGAACAGGCGGCGAATGACCCGGATCTGTTCGTCTTCACAAACCTGGCCGGCGTCGGCAGCATGGAGGTCAATGTGTTTCAGCGCGGCTGCGACGTCGTGATTCAGAAGTCATTGCGGGAAGGTTTTGGCCTCGTGGTCTCCGAGGCCTTGTGGAAAGAAAAGCCAGTGGTCGCCGGCAAAGCCGGCGGCATTCCCATGCAATTCCCGGAATCCTACCAGAACAATTTGGTCGAGAGTGTCGAAGAGTGCGCCGCGCGGGTGCTGGCATTGCTGCGGCATCCGGGGGAGCGCGGGGATTTCGGCCGGGCAGGGCGCGAACATGTGCGGAAGCACTTTCTGATGCCCCGACTCATCCGCGACGAGCTGCGGCTGGTGAAACAGATACTGGGATCTCCATAGTCATGGAGCGTACCGGGGTCGCCATCTCCCCCGCTCGATGTTTCACGCACGGCATCTGAACATGGCGGAGGATGATGTTTCGTCCGATCAACCGGGGTGGGTTGCCTCATGACGCTCCATCATCATCTGCCGGCGCACGAAGTCATTCTCCTGATGGAAACCGACGTGGCCAAGGGCCTCGCGTCGGGCGAGGCAGCGAAGCGGCTTGAACGGTTCGGGCCAAATGTCCTCCCGAAGGTCAGACGTCATGGTCCGCTGATCCGTTTTCTGCTTCAATTCCACCATCCACTCATTTATGTGTTGCTGGCGGCGACCGCAGTCACGCTGTTGCTGGCCGAGTATGTCGACGCGGCTGTTATTTTTGGTGTCGTGTTACTGAATGCCGTGGTCGGGTTCATTCAAGAATCGCGCGCTGAGGCCGCGCTCGAATCGCTGGCGGCGATGATGAAGACCGAGGCGGTGGTCCGGCGTGACGGCCGGAAACTGCGGATTGCGTCTTCCGACATTGTTCCGGGCGACGTGGTGCTGCTGGAGTCGGGCGATAAGGTGCCGGCCGATCTGCGGCTCACGGCAGTTCGCGAACTGCGCGCCGACGAATCGGCCTTGACGGGGGAATCGGTGCCGGTGGAGAAGGCCGATCAGGTCTTGCCTCCCGAGACGGTCGTCGGGGACCGAAAGAACATGACATTCTCGGGCACGCTCGTCACCTATGGTCAAGGCATTGGTGTCGTGGTCGGCACTGGCACCGAGACCGAGCTGGGCCGCATCCATCAATTGATGGGCGCGACGACTCAGCTCGCGACACCGCTCACCAACAAGCTGGCCTCCTTTAGTAAGACTCTCACGGTGGTGATCCTCGCATTGGCGGCCGTGACGTTTGCCTTGGGATTGTGGCGAGGACAACCGGTGACTGACATGTTCATGGCCGCGGTGGCGTTGGCCGTCAGTGCCATTCCTGAAGGGCTACCAGCAGCGGTCACGATAACCTTGGCGATCGGGGTCGGTCGGATGGCGCGGCGACACGCCGTCATCCGCAAGTTGCCGGCTGTCGAAACGCTCGGCAGTACGACCGTGATTTGCTCAGACAAGACCGGCACCCTCACCAAGAATGAAATGACGGTGCAGGTGGTGCTGATCGGCGACTCGGTGTTCCACATCGAAGGCGCCGGCTATGAGCCGGTAGGCGCGATCCGTGATGCGAGGACGGGGTTTCCGGTCTGGGGGCCTGAGGGGAACGGCGAGGAAATTCTCCCGCAAGCGGATGGCCCCGCGCCCGGCTCTCGGCATGCGGAATTGAACCAGCTTCCTGGATTGGAGGACCTGCTGACGGCCGGCGCGCTCTGCAACGACGCCCAGCTCGTGGAGCGGGACGGCCGCTGGAACATCACGGGCGACCCGACTGAAGGCGCCTTGCTGGTGGCGGCGAAGAAGGCGGGACTCGACCCGGCATGGCTCAACCAGGTGCGACCTCGGGTCGATGCCATTCCGTTCGAATCGGAACGGCAATTCATGGCCACGCTCCATCTGGATCAGGGAGGGCTTGCATCGACCATCTATCTCAAAGGGGCCGTCGAGACCACACTGCGGCGCTGTAACCGGATGGTGGCGGCCGATGGGTCCGAGGTGGCCGTTGATCCAGACCCCGTCATCGCTCGTGTCGAAACCTACGCCGGACGGGGCTTGCGTGTCTTGGCCCTTGCGCGGAAAACGGTGCCCGTCGCGGCCGTCTCCTTGACGGAGCGCGACGTCGAATCCGGGCTCGTGTTCCTGGGCCTCCAAGCCATGATGGATCCGCCGAGGCCGGAGGCCGTGGCGGCGGTTCGTGCCTGCCAGAGCGCAGGCATCGCCGTTAAAATGATCACCGGCGACCACGCGCTCACCGCGCGGGCCATTGCGTCACAGATCGGATTGGACGGACGAGCACGGCAGAGTGACGGCACGTTGGTTGCCATGACGGGACAGGCGTTAGCCGCGGTGCCACAGGAGGCGTTGGTAGACGCGGTTGAACATACGGCCGTATTTGCGCGGGTGTCGCCCGAGCAGAAGCTCCGACTGGTTGAAGCGTTGCAGGCCCGCGATCACATCGTGGCGATGACGGGGGATGGAGTCAACGACGCCCCGGCATTGAAACAGGCGAACATTGGCGTCGCCATGGGCCGCGGCGGGACCGAAGTGGCCAAAGAGGCCGCCGATATGGTGCTGACCGACGACAACTTCGCCTCGATAGAAGCTGCGGTCGAAGAAGGGCGATGTGTCTTCGATAATCTGACCAAGTTCATCGTCTGGACATTGCCGACGAACGGGGGAGAGGGGCTCGTATTGCTCACCGCCATTGCAGTGGGAACGGCTCTGCCCGTGTTGCCGGTGCAAATCCTCTGGATCAACATGACCACTTCCGTCGCGTTGGGCTTGATGCTGGCGTTCGAGCCCAAGGAACCTGGCATCATGCGGCGCCCTCCGCGCGAGGCGAGCCAACCGATCTTGACGAAGGTATTAGTCGGACGAATCCTCCTCGTCTCATTGTTGATGTTGGCGAGCGCCTTTGGCGTCTTTCTGTGGGAAGAGGCTCGCACTGAGTCTGTCGCCGCCGCCCGAACCGCGGCAGTGAACGTCTTTGTGATGGTGGAGCTCTTCTATCTTTTTAATTGTCGTTCGCTGGATCACACGATGTTTCACGTCGGTTTCTTCAGCAATCCTTGGATTTGGCGCGGGGTCTCGGCGATGCTGGCGCTGCAGCTCCTGCTGACCTATACCCCAATCATGAACAAGCTGTTTCACACAGTCCCGATCGACGGCACGGCATGGTTGCCGATTGTCGGGGCAGCGCTCCTCGTGTATGTGACCGTCGGCCTGGAGAAGTGGCTCCGGCGGCTATGGCAGCAACGAAACCGCCGTGCGTCAGGCGAGCGCACATGAACGGGAGGGGTGTCGGGACCGCGGTCCAGGGAGAAGCGGAGCGATTCGCGAAAAAAGGAGAGGCGCCATGGACCCCTTGGCTGTCTTAGGCGTGCTGGCTCTGATCATCGGGGTCGCGGGCCTGATCGTGCTGATGAAGGGTAGAAGGAAGAATGTTCGCTGAGTCCGGGAGCCGGATCGGCGAGTACTGTTGGCCGACTGGTGGCTCGATATGAAAGCAGTCAAAGCAGTGGGTATCGAGATCCCCTTTCCGCACTGCACGTTATACATGGGCGAGGCCAGTCGTCCCTCCGAGGTGCAGGTGATGTCTGCTTTGTCCCCCGCGAGAGCGTAACGACCTCGCGCAAGACTACTTCTCCGGCACTTGAGGAGGACTTGCTGTGCTGGGAGGGATGGCCACTGTGCTGCTTCATCCTGCAGTGCCCATTCTTGGAGTGGGGCTTTCCGCTACACTTGGGCCGGCCGTCTTCCTCACCTGTCGTCGTTTCCTGCGTGGCGGCAGGTGAGGACGATCCGGCGAGTGCGGCACGAGGCTTGCTGGTCCTTCCTGTATTGTCCGTAGCATTTGTACGAGAGGGTGTGTGGTGCGCATGGAACGTCAAGCGCTGGTCGCCTACTTCTCCATGGAGATCGGGTTTGAGGCCGGGATGCCGACCTACGCGGGTGGCCTCGGCGTCTTGGCGGGCGATACGATTCGAGCGGCGGCGGATGTGGAAATCCCGATGGTCGCCGTGACGTTGTTGCATCGTCGGGGCTACTTCTTCCAGAGACTCGACGCGTTCGGCAACCAAATCGAGGAGCCTGTCTCGTGGCCGATCGACGATTATGCCGAACGGGAAGAGATCAACGTGGTCGTGGAATTGGAGGGCCGTCCCGTCCACGTGCAGGCATGGCGGTACGACGTGAAGGGGGTGTCGGGATTCACGATCCCGGTCTATCTGCTGGATACCGACATGCCCGAAAACGCCGAGTGGGACCGTCGGCTGACCGACTCGCTGTACGGCGGGGACCACTACTATCGCCTGTGCCAAGAGGTGATTCTGGGACTTGGCGGAGTTCGGATACTCCGTGCACTGGGCTATCGAGAGATCCATCGCTACCATTTGAACGAAGGCCACGCCGCGCTCTTGCTGTTGGGTCTGCTGGAAGAGCACGTGACTGAAGGGGGCCAACAGTCGACGGCTTGTCGGGAAGCCATCGCGCGCGTCCGGGAGCAGTGTATCTTCACGACCCATACCCCGGTGCCGGCCGGCCATGATCAATTTCCCAACGACATGGCCAGGCGGGTGCTGGGTGATCGCCTCTGGACCATCCTGACGCATTGTTGGGAAAACGCCTCGCTCAACATGACGGCGTTGGGCCTGCAGTGCTCACGGTATGTGAACGGGGTGGCAATGAAACATGGGGAAGTGTCGCGCGGCATGTTTCCGGGCTACCCGATTCATTCCATCACGAACGGGGTGCATGCGGCCACCTGGGCAGCGCCGTCGTTCCAAGCGCTGTACGATCGGCATCTTCCAGACTGGCGTGCCGACGCGCTGTCTCTACGCTACGCGATCGGCATTCCGACGCAGGACATCTGGCAGGCGCATCAAGAGGCGAAGCGCGCCTTGTTGGATCACGTGAATCACGAGACAAACGCCGGTTTCGACTGCGACGTCTTGACCATCGGCTTCGCGCGGCGCGCCGCAGCGTACAAACGGTTTCTGCTCCTGTTTCACAATCTCGATCGGCTCCGCCGTTTAGTGGACGAAGTGGGTCCCCTCCAATTCGTGTTTGCTGGCAAAGCGCACCCACTCGATCAAGATGGTAAAGCCGTGATCCGCCGACTGCACGAGCTCCGGCAGGCACTACGGGGGAAAGTGGGCATCGCCTACCTCTCCAATCATGACATGGACTTGGGCCGAAAGCTCTGCGCCGGCGTCGATGTGTGGCTGAATACGCCGATGCCTCCGCTCGAGGCTTCCGGTACGAGCGGCATGAAAGCCGCGATGAACGGCGTGCCGAGTCTCAGCGTGTTGGATGGGTGGTGGATCGAAGGGCACATTGAAGGCGTCACCGGATGGGCATTTGGCGAAGGGGCGCAACCCTGCGCCGTTCCTGACCCGGGCGTGGACGCCTGCCACGCGGCCGAGCTCTACGACAAGCTGGCCAACAAAGTCATGCCCTGTTTCTACAAGGAGTGTGAGCGCTTCAAGGACATGATGCGGTCCACCATCGCCCTCAACGGATCGTTCTTCAACACGCATCGGATGATCGCCCAGTATCTCCACAATGCTTACCGCCTCGTTGGGCCCTATCTGATGGGGACCAAGGCTGTCTAACCCCGGAGGCTTGCCATGATCGCCACCGCTGAAACAAGGCATCTGGGCCCGGAGCTCTTTCCACTTCCGGATGAGGTGCCAGAGCGATTTCGTCTGGGGCGGTACGAACACGGGCGTCGGTATTTGATAGACGGGCGGGTGCATCGGTGGGACGGCGCCGCGCGCCCTGTCCTGTCCCCGGTCTGCGTCCGAGCGGATGGTCGGATCCCACAGCAGCCCGAAATCGGCGAATGCCCCTTGCTCACGAAGGATGAGGCTCTCAGCGCGCTTGAAGCGGTCGACCGGGCTTGGGCGAGCGGCACAGGTGAATGGCCAACGGCATCGCCCAACGAGCGCATGCGCTGCACGGAGTATTTCGTGGCGGCCATGCGCTCAAGGCGTGAAGAAGTCGCGCTGCTGGAGATGTGGGAGATCGGCAAGCCGTACCACGATTGCCTCAAGGAATTCGACCGTACGGTCGCGTACGTGGAGGAGACGCTCGCCGAACTGGCGCGCGTCCAGCGGGAGAGCGCCGCGGCCGTGTTCAAAGACGACGTCGCCGCCGTCATTCGTCGCGCGCCGTTGGGACCGGTCCTCTGTCTGGGGCCCTACAACTACCCCTTGAACGAAAATTTCACCACGCTGATTCCGGCGTTGGTGATGGGGAATCCCGTGATCGTGAAATTGCCGAAGTACGGGATGCTCTGCAACCTCCCGTTGTTGGATGCCTTTGCGACGTGCTTCCCGCGCGGGGTGGTCAACGTCATCAACGGGGATGGGCCGACGGTCGTCCAGCCGATCATGGAATCGGGCGAGATCAACGTCTTTGCGTTTATCGGCTCCAGCCGTGCCGCCAACGCCATCGAACGCTACCATCCGTACCCGAATCGGGTGAGACGGATCTATGGATTGGAAGCGAAGAACCCCGCGATCGTGCTGGAGGACGCCGACCTCTCGGTCGCCGTCCGCGAATGCGTCACGGGCGCGTTGTCGTTCAGCGGGCAGCGCTGTACGGCCATCAAACACATCTGGGTGGCCGATGCGGTCGCCGACTCGTTCCTGTCGCAGCTGGTGGAGATGGTCAATCGGTTGCCGATCGGGATGCCGTGGGAGCGCGACGTCCGAATCACACCGCTCCCGGAAGCGCGCAAGGTTGACTACCTCACCGGGTTGGTCGAGGACGCGGTGCATAAGGGCGCCAAGATCCTGAACCCGGGCGGTGGGACCAGCGTCGGAACGCTTTTTGTCCCGGCGGTCTTGTATCCGGTATCGACGGACATGCGCGTGTTTCACGAGGAACAGTTTGGCCCCGTCATTCCGATCAGCCCGTTTCGAAAAAGCGTGGAGGTGATCGCCGCCCTGGCCGCCTCGCAGCATGGGCAGCAGGTGAGCCTTTTCGGAAGAGACCGGGCGCAGTTGGGCCGCCTTATCGATCCGTTGACCAACTTGGTGGCCCGCGTGAATATCAACATGCAATGCCAGCGCGGACCGGACCTGTTCCCGTTTACGGGTCGCAAGGATTCTGCCATCGGCACCCTGTCCATTCTGGATGCGCTGCGATCCTTTTCGATCCGCGCTATGGTGGCGACCAGCCGCCAGGATGCAGCGGTCTTAGACGAACTGGGAACGGGGCGCCGATCGATGTTCATGACGTAAGTGACGCGAGAGGGAGGCACACATGAGCGCACAGAGAAGAGTATTGGAGATGGTGGTCGTCGGCCTGCTTGTCGGATGCCAGCCGGTCCCAAAAACTGCCGACCCGGTACGCGCAGCCGATCATCTCGACAGGGGGAAGGCGCTTTTTGTCGAGCACTGCGCGGTCTGTCACGGACCGCAGGGCAAAGGGGACGGCTATGCCGGCCTGAGACCGCCGCCCGCCGACTTGACCTCGGCCAAAGCATCCACACAACTGGCGCCGCAACTGATCAAGACGGTGCACAAGGGCCGCCGGGACACGGCGATGGGGGCATGGGAGCAAATGCTCTCCGAACAGGATATCGAAGATATCGTGGCTTTTGTGCGGCACCTCCGAGACTGAGCCGACCATCATCATGCCATCCGCCAGATATGGTCCAATTTGCCACGACGGTCCGTCGCGAAGCCTGGACCGTCGTCCGAGACGGCTTGCAGCGGCCTTCTGCCCCTGAGGTGTATTCCCTAGGCGACAGAATTTCAGAGCCCGCGTTGCCCTTGCGGCACCGAAACTCCATGCTCTTGCGGTGTTAGCTGGTGGAATGGGACTTGCGTTATCTCCCTTCAGTGCCCGCGGAACCTTGCGGGCTAAGGAGGATGCATGGCTCATTTGTCCCAGTCAACCAAGTTGGCACTGGTAATTGATGACAATGAATGTGTACGCACTTTGCTGCGTATTGCCTTGAAATGCGAGGGGTGGCGTGTGGCGGAAGCGGGCTCGGGCGATGAAGCAGCCGAAAAAGCCGCACAGCTCCGTCCCGATCTGATTCTCACGGACTTGGAAATGCCGGCCGGCGGATTTCAGAATATTCGGCGTCTACGCGCCCTCTGTCAGGCGTCGCCGATCCTCGTGCTCTCAGGCCTTGAGGCCCGCTCGGTTGAAGCGGAATCCCTCAAGAACGGCGGCAATCTGTTCTTTGAAAAACCGTTTCACCTCGCCGACCTGCGCGAGGCGATCGACAAGCTGGTGGAGGCGCCACCCTCGTATCATCGGCCCAACAGTGCCGACTCCGTCTTCGTGGATTCGCTCTAATGGTTGTAGCATCCCGCGCCACAATGGAATCGGGTCTGTAGCGCCAGTCTTCACTACGTGCGAGCCACGGCCGATGGTCGGCGGCTCGTCCCTCCCGCAAAATGTTCGATCTGTCAACGGGTTGCCTTGCGGCGAGCGGTCCGGCCGGCCCTGGCATGACCGTTGCGGGAGCCCTTCGCCATGAGTCCACCCAGGAGGCCTTCGATGGATCCCCAACCGACACCGTCCCGCCCTCGCGCCAAGAAAGCTCCGTCCACGTCATCCGAGAAGAAGAAGGCAAGGCCTTCAGCGCAAAGAATCACTGTGACGCCGGTGTCTCCGTGCGAGGATTTGCAGGAGCGAATCCAAAAGCGCGCCTATGAGTTGTATCTGATGCGCGGCCCCCAGCATGGCAGTCCGTTGGACGACTGGCTCCTCGCCGAGCAAGAGATCCTCAGTCAGACGCTTCCGACGTGACGAGGACTCGCTCGTCGGGGGCACCACGGCTGGTCGCAACGGGGGGGAGAGGTGGGACATGACGACAACAAACGTGACCACGGCATATGTCCGATGGTTCGCAGAGGTCGGTATCGAGGACGTGCCGCTGGTCGGGGGGAAGAACGCTTCCCTCGGCGAGATGTACCGCGAATTGGCCGCCAAGGGCGTCAAGATCCCGAACGGGTTTGCTATTACGGCGGAGGCTTACCGCGTCCATTTGCGCGAGGCCGGGTTGGAACCGACGATTCGCGAGACGCTCAAGGATCTCGACACGAGCGATCTTGCCAACTTGCGTCAGCGTGGTCGGCAGATCCGCCAAGCGATCCTGGCCGCTCCCCTCTGCTTCGAACTCCAGCATGAAATCATCGAGGCCTACGATCGTCTGAGTGCGGGTCGTACGGAGCCGGTGGATGTGGCCGTTCGTAGCAGCGCCACGGCCGAGGACCTGCCGGACGCCAGTTTCGCGGGACAACAGGAAACCTACCTCAACGTCCAAGGGCACGCGGCCCTGATCGACTCGTGCAAGCGCTGTTTCGCATCGCTGTTTACGGATCGTGCAATCTCTTACCGGGTCGACAAGGGATTCGATCATCTGAAAATTGCGCTGTCGGTGGGCGTACAACAGATGGTCCGGTCGGATGTCGGGACCTCCGGCGTCATGTTTTCGATCGATACGGAAACGGGGTTTCGCAATGCCGTGCTGATCAATGCGGCCTACGGGTTGGGCGAAAACGTCGTGCAGGGCTCCGTGAATCCGGACGAATATTACGTGTTCAAGCCCACGTTGAAGGACGGGCTGCGGCCGATTCTTCAAAAGCGGCTCGGCACCAAGGAATTCAAGCTGGTGTACGACGTGGGCGGGAGCAAGATGGTCAAGAACATCCCCGTCCCTGAGGAGGATCGTTTGCGGTTCGCTCTGCAGGACGAGGACATCCTGGCGTTGGCGCGATGGGCCTGTCTCATTGAAGACCATTACAGCTACAAACGAGGAACGCCCACCCCGATGGACATGGAGTGGGCCAAAGACGGCCACACAGGCGAGTTGTTCATCGTCCAGGCCAGGCCCGAAACCGTCCATTCGCAGAGGGAGTCCGAGCAGATGCAGATCTACCATCTGGCGGAATGCGGCCGGGTGCTTGCGAGGGGGCGAAGCGTAGGGGACAAGATTGCCGTCGGTTCGGTGCGAATCGTGAAGAGCGTGACGCAGTTGCGCGACTTTCATCCGGGTGACGTGTTGGTCACCGACAAAACCGACCCCGACTGGGAGCCGATCATGAAAAAAGCGGCCGCGATCATCACGAACCGTGGCGGCCGCACCTGCCATGCCGCCATCGTCAGCCGTGAGTTGGGCGTGCCGGCGATCGTCGGCACGGAAAAGGGCACGGAGATGTTGCAGGAGGGCCAGCTGGTCACGGTCTCTTGCGCTGAAGGAGACACCGGCTACGTCTACGAAGGCCGCCTGCGGTTCGGTGTCGATCACATCGATGTGCGTGGGCTGGCACGGCCGAAGACCAAAGTCATGATGAACGTGGCCAATCCGGAAGAAGTGTTCGGCCTCTCGTTCATCCCAAACGACGGGGTCGGACTGGCCCGGCTGGAGTTCATCATTAACACGGCGATCAAGATTCATCCGTTGGCCCTGCTGCGATACGACCAATTGACGGACCGCGCCCTTAAGGCGGAGATCGATCGGTTGACGGCGGGGTACACCGACAAGGCGCGCTACTTTGTCGACAAGTTGGCCGAAGGGGTCGGCATGATCGCGGCCGCTTTTTATCCGAAGGACGTGATCGTCCGCCTCAGCGACTTCAAGTCGAATGAGTATAGCGAGCTGGTCGGGGGACGTGCCTTCGAACCGACCGAAGAGAATCCCATGCTTGGGTTCCGGGGGGCGTCGCGCTACTACGACGAGCGCTACCGGGATGGTTTTGCCTTGGAATGCCAAGCCCTCAAGAGAGTACGCGAAGAGATGGGCCTGACGAACGTCAAGATTATGGTGCCATTTTGCCGGACGCCGGAGGAAGGGGCCCTCGTCCTGAAGGAAATGGAACGCCACGGGCTGGTGCGGGGGCGAGGCGGGCTTGAGGTCTACGTCATGTGTGAGATTCCCAGTAACGTGTTGCTCGCCGATCGGTTTGCCGAGGTGTTTGACGGGTTCTCGATTGGCTCCAACGACCTGACCCAGTTGACCTTGGGCGTGGATCGGGATTCCGAGCTCGTGGCACGGCTGTTCGACGAACGCAACCCGGCGGTGCTTCGACTCGTCTCCGACGCCGTTCAGGCGGCCCGAGCGAAAAACCGAAAAATTGGCCTCTGCGGCCAGGCCCCCAGCGACTATCCGGAGTTTGCGAGTTTTCTGGTCGAACAGGGCATCGACAGCATGTCGTTGAATCCGGACGCCGTTTTGAAGACGACCCGGCTGATTCTCGATGTCGAGCGACGGCTGAACCGCTGAATCCTTTGCTCCGCTTTTTGCTCATACAGCCAGAACCGGGGAGAAACCGAGGGGGGGTGAACGGTCATGCGGCTCAATGAGTGGTTGCGATTCATTGCGGGGGCGTTCGTCTTGGCGGCGGTGGTGCTCGGCGCGACGGTCCATCCGAATTGGAACTATTTGGCGGCCTTTGTGGCGGCCAATCTGATTCAGTCCTCCTTTACCGGCTGGTGTCCCATGATGGCGTTGCTCAGGAAGCTGGGCGTGCAGGAATAATCGGGGGCGGCGGCATCCGCCGCCCGTGCGACCGTGGGAAGTCCGCCGGTCAGGGAGTACGCAGGATGATTCCACTGGTGTTGGACGACGCCTTCGTCAGCGAGCAGGCGTTGCGCGAGACGATCGCGAAGCGGCAGATCTGCTTCGACCATGATCCCTTTTCCGTGCGGGATGGGTCCGATCGCGTCGTGCAGATCGGATTCCAGTTGAATCTCTACGCGGCCTTCCAGGACCCGCGGCACCTGCCGCTCGGAGACGATCCCGAGTTGCAGGAGTTGGTCGGGGAGTTGCGGAGGCTGTGCCGTGTCTTTTTTCAATCACTCGATCCGCTCAAGCCCTGCCAACATCCGCATCCCCCGATGCATCGCGTCCTCTACTCGCCGGAGCGCCAGTATCGTGCCGAAGTGTGTCTCCAGATCCCAATCTTCGACCGGGCCCACTACGGCGCCAAGCCGGATCGTCGTCTCGAGGACCTTCTGGCGACGGCTGAATGCTTGTTGACGCACCTTGGGGCCAAGCGCGGACAGTGGGACGAGCATGCCAGTCGCGCGGCGGGAACAGGTCCTCACTGCGAGGATCGCCTGCAGGCCGCGGGCGCCGCGGCCGGAGAGGCCCTCGGAGAGTCGGCCGAACCGGTTCAGCTGCGGCCCTGACTCGGGTGTTCCGCCCAGGGTGATCTCGCGCCGCGGGCTGTGGGGCACGACGGATTTTTTAAGCATTTCTGTGTATAGTTTCTGGCGCAGGCCGTCGTATGCCTGAGGGAGTTCATGAGCGGAACGAGGGAGCGTCCATTCGTGACACGGTGGATCTTTGCGGCCATCCTCGCCCTGGTTGGCTGTGGCTCCAAGGAGGAGCCAACGCCTCAAGCCGTCTCCGCGGCTCCGCCGACCGCCATCCAAGCGGCGGTCGTGGAGGTTCGGACCGGCCAGGTGCCAATTCGGGTGGAGGTCACGGGCCAAGTGGCGCCGATGTACCAAGCTACGCTCTCTAGCCGCATCCAAGGAACCATCGACAAGCTGCTGGTGCGGGAGGGCACGCCGGTCACCAAAGGGCAGACCCTCATTCAATTGGACAATCGCGACCTGCAGGCGGAACTCTCACGGGCGTCGGCGGAGCTGGAGAATGCGCGCGCGCAGCTCGGCCGCATGAAAAAGCTCCTGAGCGACGACGCCGTGTCCAAGCAGGAGATGGAAAATGCGGAGCGTGCCTACAAGGTAGCCGAGGCGAATCGCAAGGCGGTGGTCGCCCAGTTGAGCTACACAATCGTCAAGGCTCCCTTCAACGGCGTCATTACGGAGAAAAAGGTGGAAGCCGGGGAGCTGGCGTCGCCGGGCCAGGCCTTGCTGAAAATGGAAGATCCGGACCAGTTGCGGCTCGAAGCGACGGTTGCCGAGAGTGACCTCAAGTCTATTTCACGCGGTGACAAGATTCCGGTCCTCATTGACGCGCTGGGCGGGTCGTCTCTGACCGGTGTCGTCTCGCAGATTCTGCCGGCCGGCGATCCACAGACCCATACCTTTACCGTCAAGCTGGACCTCAAGAAGACCCCGGGGCTGAAAACCAGCATGTTCGGCCGGTTCCAATTGGAGAAGGGCACGAGCCAGACGTTGTTGGTGCCCGCGTCGGCGGTGATCGAGCGGGGAGAACTCACGGGCGTGTTTGTCGTCGGCGCGGATGAGATCGGCCGACTTCGGTGGGTCAAGATCGGCCGCCGGCTCGAGCGGGACGTGGAGATTCTTTCCGGCGTCAACGCCGCTGAACGTGTGATGCTGGAAGGGGCACGCGGCGTCGACGGCGCCAAGCTGCAGATCGTCAAGGATGTGGCCTTGCCGGCGAACACGCCGTGATCCGAATGAAAGAAAGGCTCAAGATTCCGTTCGCAGCCATCCCTTGAGCACTGAACATTGCTCATTGAGCATTGTGCACCGATGAGTTTGCACCCATCTCCATACCGTCCCGGGCTCAGCGGCCAGATCGCGGCCCTCTTCATCGGCAGCAAACTCACGCCGCTCATCATGCTGGCGACGCTGCTGCTCGGGGCGCTGGCGATTCTTGTGACCCCGCGGGAAGAAGAACCGCAGATCGTCGTGCCGATGGCGGATGTGTGGCTGCCGTTCCCGGGTGCCTCCGCCAAGATCGTTGAAGACCAACTGACGAAACCCTTCGAGCGCAAGATCTCCGAGATCAAAGGGGTCGAGTACGTCTATTCCCTTTCGCGTCCCGGCGGCGCGCTACTCATCGTCCGGTTTTACGTCGGCCAGGACATGGAGAAGAGCCTGGTCGATCTCTACGACAAGCTGATGGCCAATCAGGATCTCCTGCCTCCGGGTGCCGCGCCGTTTCTGGTGAAGCCCCGAGACGTCAATGACGTACCGATCGTCACCATCACCTTGTCGAGCGACCGGTACGGCGCGTATGAACTCCACCAACTCGGCGAACAGGTCTTGGAGGAGACCAAGAAGGTGCCTGGGACGTCCGCCGGATTTCTCGTCGGGGGTCAGGCGCGGGAGCTGCGCGTCGAGATCGACCCCGCGCGGCTCAAGGCTTACGGACTGACCCCGCTGCAGATCGCGGGGGTCGTTCGAGGCGAGAATCGCGCCCTGCCGACTGGCCGGTTCGATGCGCGCAATCAAAGCTTCCTCGTGGAAACCGGCCGATTCATCCGCGCGCGGGAGGATCTGGAAGGGTTGGTCGTGGGCGTGAGTGAGCAGCGGCCGGTGTATTTGCGGCAGGTCGCCGCGGTGACGGACGGACCGGCGGAGGCAACGAGTTATGTCTGGTTCGGGAGAGGTGGGGCCACATCCCGTGAATCGTTCAACCTGAATCGTGAAACGGGCGGCGCTGCCTCCGACCTCCAACCTCCCGCCTCACACGAGTCTCCAGCCGTGACCATCGCCTTAGCCAAGCAGGCCGGCACCAATGCCGTCACGGTGTCCGGCGAGATCATTCGGAAAGTCGAGGCGATGAAAGGGCGGGTACTGCCCTCCGACGTGCGCGTGACCGTCACCCGTGACTATGGCGAGACCGCCCGTGAAAAAGCCGACGAGCTCCTCTGGCACCTGCTGATCGCCGTGGTGGCGGTGGTGGCGTTTCTGGGCGTCGCGTTGGGCCCGCGTCCGGCGATGGTGGTCTCGCTCGCCATTCCGCTGACTCTGGCCTTGACGCTCTTCACGTCCTTGCTCATCGGTTATACGATCAACCGGGTGACGCTGTTTGCGCTGATCTTCTCGATCGGCATTTTGGTGGACGACGCCATCGTGGTGGTCGAAAACACCTATCGCCACTTGAAATCGCACGTGAGACCGCACCAGGAGGCGTCGATCTATGCGGTGGACGAAGTGGGCAACCCGACGATCTTGGCCACGTTCACGGTGATCGCGGCGTTGCTCCCGATGGCCTTCGTCTCCGGATTGATGGGGCCGTACATGCGTCCCATCCCCGTGAACGCATCCATCGCGATGTTCTTTTCGCTGCTCGTGGCGTTCGTGGTGATTCCGTGGTTCTGCCAGACGTGCTACCGGCCCGGTGCGAAAGTGGCCGGTGTCGATCATGAGGCGGATGACAGGGGCC
This sequence comes from uncultured Nitrospira sp., assembly GCA_964449255.1. Classification (GTDB taxonomy): domain Bacteria; phylum Nitrospirota; class Nitrospiria; order Nitrospirales; family Nitrospiraceae; genus BQWY01. The sequence goes on from CAYUYE010000002.1 coordinate 57,960, forward strand.
TGACGGCTCGGCTCTATCGGCGGCTGGTGTCGCCGCTGCTCACCTCGCCACTATTGGCCATGGCCGTGCTGGCGCTCGTAGCGCTCCTCTTGGTGGGCTCCACGATGCTGTTCTACACCCGCCACGTCGTGGTGAAGATGCTGCCGTTCGACAATAAGAGCGAAGTGCAAGTGGTGATCGACATGCCGGAGGGCACGACACTGGAAGAAACGGCCCGCGTCGCGCAGGCACTGGGACGCTACTTGCAGACCGTTCCCGAAGTGCGGGACTACCAGGCCTATGTCGGCACCGCCTCGCCCTTCAATTTCAACGGATTGGTGCGGCACTATTATCTGCGCGAGTTACCCCATGAGGCCGATATTCAGATCAACCTCGTGGCGAAAGATCAACGGCAGGCGCAAAGCCACGCGATCGCGCAGCGCTTGCGGCCGGAGGTGCAACGAATTGGACGCGAGCATGGCGGCAACGTCAAGGTGGTGGAGGTGCCGCCGGGACCGCCGGTTCAGTCGGTGCTTGTGGGGGAAGTGTATGGACCGGACTATCCCCGGCAACTCGCGGCGGCGCGGGACCTTCGGAAGCTCTTCGAAGCGACCCCCGGTGTCGTCGATGTCGATGACTATATCGAAGCGGATCAAGTCAAGTACGTGTTCACGGTCGACCGTGCCAAGGCGGCGCTGGTAGGGATTCCGTCCGAAGATATCGTCCAGACGCTCCGCATGGCGATCGAGGGCGCCAAAGTCGGGTTGGTCCATATCCCTGAGGAGCGGAGTCCGGTGCAGGTGGTGTTGCGGCTCCCGCTGGCGGAACGGACCGGACTCGAGCACGTCGGTGAAATCGGCCTGCGGACCAGCACGGGCGGCATCGTGCAGCTCTCGGAGCTTCTTCGAGTCGAGCGCACGGTGCAGGACAAAACGATCTACCACAAGAACCAGAAAGCGGTCGTCTATGTGGTGGGCGATGTGGGCGGACCGGGAGCCGAGCAGGCGGAAAGCCCAGTGTATGGGGTGTTGGGTGTGGGGAAACAGCTCGAGCGCTATCGCACACCGGAGGGTTATCCGGTCGAGCAATACTACGCGACCCAGCCCTGGTCTGAGGACCGAATCGCCATGAAATGGGATGGGGAGTGGCACATCACCTATGAGACGTTTCGCGATATGGGGTTGGCGTTCGCGGTCGCCATGCTCTTGATCTACCTGCTGATTGTTGGACAGTTCCAATCGTTCATCACGCCGTTGATCATCATGGCCCCGATCCCCCTCACCTTAATCGGGATTCTCCCCGGGCACTGGCTGATGGGCGCCTACTTTACGGCGACCTCGATGATTGGTTTCATCGCGCTAGCCGGCATCATTGTGCGGAACTCCATTCTGCTGGTGGACTTCATTCAACTGCAGGAACGGGCAGGCGTGCCGCTGGCCGATGCCGTCATCAGGGCCGGAGCCATCCGCACGCGCCCGATTGTGCTAACTGCCGCGGCCCTCATGGTGGGCGCCTTCGTCATCATCCTGGACCCGATCTTTCAGGGCTTGGCCGTGTCGCTCCTGTTTGGCGTGGGGGCATCGACTTTGCTTACGTTGGTGGTCATTCCCGTGCTCTACTATCTGGTGTCTCGGAGCGGGGTGAAGCCCGAACCGGCGGCGACGGAACAAGGATCCGTGGCCACGGAGATGCTGGCTCGTTCCGGATGAATCACGGATGACGGAGGATACTATGGAGACTCGTCCGAAGGTCTACACCTATCACACCAGTGTGAAGTGGACGGAGCAACGAAAAGGGGTCGGCTCGGTCGCGGGCAAGCCGGATCTGCAAGTCGCCACCCCGCCGGAGTTCAAAGGCCACGAGGGCATATGGTCGCCGGAAGATCTGTTTGTCGAAGCGGCGAACGTCTGCCTCATGACCACCTTTCTCGCGATGGCCGAGCGCGCGGGCGTGGGATTTACGGCCTATGCGAGCGACGCCGAGGGGACGCTTGAATTAATGGACGGCAAATTCAAGTTCACGACGATCACGTTGCGGCCTCGTCTGACGGTGAAGCCCGGCGAGGACAAGGAGAAGGCCAAGCAGGTGCTCGAGAAAGCCGAGGCTCACTGTCTGATCTCCAACTCCATGGCCTGCAAGGTTCATCTGGACCCGACGATCGTCTAACACGCGAATTCGGTTGTTGCATCTTGCCCCATGACCGGCCATCGGCGTTGGGGCCTAACGCTGCATTCTTCTGCTCGACTTCCTTCGGTCATTTCCTTCCCTTTAGGAACTTCGCGGAAACCCGACGATTCTGCTCACTGCTCTCGGCATGGCACGATGATCGCACTCGTATCCCATCAGCAGTGTCTGAGGAGAACGCGCGGTGAAATGGGCCTGCATCTTGGCGTTAGCCTTATGGGTGGTTCTCGTAGCCGCGCTCGGTTGGCTGTTTGTGCGTGGCACAACCGCTACCGGAACGGATGGGCGGACGCAAGTCCTCTTGGCCCCGGCCGAGCGCGATCAGATTCTTGCGGAGATGCGACAACTCCTTCTTGCGATCGACGGCATTCTGGGCGGGCTCAGTGAATCCAATCAGAGCCTGATGAAGGAGCGGGTCGTCAAGGCGGCCCGTTCGGCCGGCATGGAGATGGCGGCCGACAATAGTCCCTTGCTGATGGCCAAACTGCCGCTGGCGTTCAAACAGATGGGCATGTCCGTCCATCGAGACTTCGACGAGATTGCCAATCGGGTGGACCAGGGCGACAACCCACAGCAAGTCTTGCGGGCGTTGTCGAGCATTACCAATCGCTGCACCGCTTGCCACACGATGTTTCGGTTGGTGGGCGTCGAGGGGAGAAGTGAAAAATAAGAAGTGAGAAGGGGGAAGTAATAGCGGAGGAGTGAGGAGTAGGCAGGCCAGTTCAAGAATGAGCACTCATCATGAATCCTTTCCGACCTAGGGGACTCTCACCGGTTGGAGAGGGGAATCGCAGTCAGGACACACCCCTTTCCGTTTCACTTCTCACTCCTCACTGTTCACAAGGAGGTATCACCATGATCTGCAACGTTGGCGGTATCGAACGGCCGATCCGGATAGGAATGGGCGCGGCTTTGATGGCGGTGGGCTTCTTGGGCGATTTGCCCCCCGCGGGCATGTGGGGGGTGCTGATCGTCGGCGGCGTGGCGCTGATCACCGGGCTGATTGGGTACTGTCCTGCATGGAGCTTGCTGGGGATCAATACCTGCCCGACCAGCCAGCCGCGTAAAGTGTGAGACTCACCACGCGAGTTGCGAATGAAACCGTCTCACCTTCTACGTGACGTCTAATGTTTCATCGAATTCCAATGAGGAGGTCTGTGATGACAACGAGAACCATTCTTTCCATCGCGATAGCCGCCGGACTCCTTCTGCCTCTGGGCCTGCCTTCAATGGGGGCAGCGCAGGATCGTGACCGGGATCGTGATCAGCTCAAGACACAGCAGCAATTGCAGGACAAAGATAAGACTCAGCAACAGCTCAAGGATAAGGAACAGCTCAAGGAACAAACGCGCGAACGGACACGGGAGCGCACCCGCGAGCACACGCGGTCGGAACGTCCAGAGAAGCCTCAGCAGGAGAAGCCCGAACGAGCGGAGCGCGGTGGGCGCTAGGTCCAGTGCTGAGGACTGCCCTTCGACTGGCTCGGCTCGACTGCCTTCGTCCCGAGCTCAGACCGAGGCGGGCTCGCCGAAGTCAGGGTCCCGAGCGTCGTCGAGGGAAGTGTTGAGCCATTCCCGCTCAGTCATCAGTCCCAGTCCTGAAACGGAGGTGCAGCATGGCACGAGTAGTGATCTTGGGCGCATCCATCGGCGGGCTTCCGGCTGCTTATGAATCGCGGCTGATGCTCGAGAAGAAACACAAGGTCACGGTCGTCTCGAACGTCGACTACTTCCACTTCGTGCCCTCGAACCCGTGGGTCGCGGTGGGCTGGCGGACCAGGAAAGACATCAGCTTTCCGCTCGGGCCGGCGCTTGAGAAAAAAGGCATCGAGTTCATCCATTCGGCGGCGGAGCGGATTGAGCCAGACAAAAACCGCTTGATCACCGGGAAAGGTGAGATCCCTTACGACTACCTCATTATTGCGACCGGTCCTAAGCTGAATTTTCCCGCGGTGCCCGGTCTTGGGCCGAGTGGCTATACCCAGTCAGTCTGCACGGTCGATCACGCCGAGCAAGCCTGGGGACAATACCAATCCTTCCTGAAAGATCCGGGCCCGATCGTGGTTGGCGCGGCGCAAGGCGCCTCCTGTTTTGGCCCCGCCTATGAGATGGCGTTCATTCTCGATGCGGATCTCCGCAAGAAACGGCTCCGAAAGAAAGTACCTATGTACTTCATCACACCTGAGCCGTATATTGGGCACATGGGATTGGCCGGTGTCGGCAAATCGCGTCGCCTGATGGAGGACGAATTCGCCGAACATGCGATCAAGCCGATCTACAACACCTCCATCAAGGAGGTACAGCCGGGCAAGGTGGTCTTGGAGGACGGACAGGAAGTCCCCTTCCGCTACTCGATGTTCATCCCGCCCTTCGCCGGTGTCGATGCGGTGGCGAGCACCGCCGGGCTCTGCAATCCCAAGGGCTTCGTCAACATCGATCCGAATCAGGCCAATCCGAAGTACAAAAACATCTACGCGGTCGGCGTCTGTGTGGCCATCCCGCCGGTGGAACAGACGCCGATCCCGACCGGTGCGCCAAAGACCGGGTACATGATCGAATCGATGGTCTCGGCCGCTGTGCATAACATCAAGGCCGATATCGACAACAATGCTAAGCGTGAGACTGCCACCTGGAATGCCATTTGTCTCGCGGACATGGGCGACACGGGCATGGCCTTTGTGGCCCTGCCTCAGATGGCGCCGCGCAACGTCACCTGGGCGAAAAAAGGGAAATGGGTGCACCTTGCAAAAATCGGGTTAGAGAAGTATTTCCTGCACAAGATGAAACGGGGCGTCAGCGAACCATTCTACGAAAAGGCGATTCTCAAGACGATGGGGATTTCCAAGCTGGAGCATTCCGCGTGACCGGAACATGGGGAGGCCGCTTGCTGGCGGGTGCCGTACTCGGGTGGTTTAGTCTCCTGGGCTGTGTTTCCCCCGATGTGAGGCGGACGCGCGCGTTCGAAGAGGGGCTGGTTGGTCTCACGGAGGAGCGGCTTCTGTCTTGTGCGGGCCAACCGAAAAGCGATCGCCAAACGGGGGACGTTCGGGCCCTGACCTACTACCAGGGTTGCGGAATGCTCGAACAGGAGTTTCCGACGAGCCGCGGGACGATGTCGCGGGAGCGGCGGCATGGCTGCGAAGCGACGATCGAGCTACAGGGTGGCCGGATCCGGCGCGCTACCTTTGTGCCGGTTCCCAATGGGGCTTCCTATGAGATCTATCACTGCGAAGAACGGTTCGCCACCTGCGTGAACGGGTCTGCAAATCCAAAATGAGCGACACGTCTTCAGAAGAAGGTCCGAGTGCGCCGACGGACCACGCCAGGGGAGCCGCTACTGGCGATGTGTCGCCGGCGGGCGGTACTCGGCGTTCCTTTTTTCAGTGGATCACGGCCATCGCCTCAGGATTGATTGCGCTGGGATTGGGAGTTCCGCTGATCGGCTATGTGATCTCTCCGGCGCTGAAACGGCGCGAGCGGCCATGGGTGGACGTTGGGGCCGTTGCAGACCTGGCGGTGGGGAAACCGACCCAGCTCGAATACCAGGAGACCATTCAGGACGGCTGGTTATCGGCCCGTGTCCAAAAGGGCGTCTGGGTCGTGAAGCACGAGGGCGACCACCTCACCTGCTTCGCGCCGCAGTGCACGCACCTGGGGTGCGGCTTTGATTGGGATGAGGTTGCTGGTGCGTTCAAATGTCCTTGCCATGGGAGCGTCTTCGATCGGGAGGGGCGTGTGTCGGCCGGCCCCGCGCCACGGTCGCTCGATGTCATCCCGTCGAAGGTCGAGAACGGCCGTCTGCATGTGCAGTACAAGGAGTTCAAAGCGGGGTTGTCCCAAAAGATCGAAATATGACGTCAATCGTCAACTGTCAATCGGGAAGAGTCCATTGGTGCCTTTTCCGAATGACGAATGACGAATGACGCTTGACGACTGACGGCATGGCTTCACGACTCTACACCTGGCTCGACAGCCGTCTTCGGCTGAAACCCATCCAGAAAACCCTCCTCGAAGAGCCCATTCCTGGCGGCGCGAGCTGGATCTACGTATTCGGCTCCGCGACACTCTTCCTGTTTGTTCTCCAAGCCGTCACCGGCATGTTTCTCGCCGTCTATTACGCGCCGACGCCGGATCACGCGTACGACAGCGTCCAATACATCCAGTCGGAGGTTTTGTTCGGGTCGTTCGTCCGTGGCCTGCACCATTGGGGCGCCTCCGGCATGGTCGTGATGATCGGTCTCCACATGCTCCAGACCTTTCTCTACGGCGCCTACAAGCCACCGCGAGAGGTCATGTGGATGATCGGAGTGGTGCTCTTTCTGCTCGTGATGGCCTTTGCCTTCACAGGGTATCTGCTGCCGTGGGATCAGACGGCCTACTGGGCGACGCACATCGGGATTAATATGGTCGGGACGGTGCCGCTCGTCGGGGACTTCCTGATGCGCGTGGCGCGAGGGGGAGACACGCTTGGGGCGCTGACGTTATCAAGATTTTTTGCGACGCATGTCCTCTTCCTCCCGTCCCTGCTCATCGGACTGATTGCCCTGCACATGTTTGTCTTGCGTCGGGTCGGCCCCGCCGGCCCATGGACCGAAGATCGAGCTGCCCTCGGCACCGAGCCGTTTTACCCCCGGCAAGTCTATATGGACGCAGTGATCATGCTGGGCGTCTTCGCAGTTGTTGCGACCCTGGCGCTTGCCGTTCCCTTGCCCCTGACCGATAAGGCCGATCCATCCGAAGCCAGCTTCGTGCCGGTGCCGGAATGGTATTTCCTGTTCTATTACGAACTCCTCAAGTACGTACACGGTCCGTTGGAGCCGCTGGCCACGTGGGTGCTGCCGATGCTCGTGGTCCTCGTGATGCTGTTGTGGCCTTTCATCGACCGCAATCCGACGCGCAATCCCATCCGGCGTCCCGTGGCGATCGGAGGTGGGGCGCTCTTCCTCTTCGTCGTCTTTGCCCTGCTGGGGATCTCAATCAAGAATCTCTATGCCGTGCCGCGTGTCGACCCATCGGTGGCCAAAGGCAAGGCGCTCTATGCGCAGTTTGGCTGCAACGGTTGTCACCGCGTTCACGGTGAAGGCGGTGCGGTAGGGCCGGATCTGTCATTTGTCGGCACGACGCGTCCCGATCGGGACTGGCACATTCGTCATTTCAAAAATCCCGCCGCGGTCTCACCGGGCTCATTCATGCCGAAGTTCCCCCTCAACGATCAGCAATTGAGCGATCTCACCAGTTACATGCTCAGTCTCAAGCGGGGAGGCTAGCCCACAGTACTCATGACCATCATGAATTAACTGGGCTAGCGTTCGCCAGGCCGTCGCGGTGCAGCGAACTGCCATCCGCACTTCTACGACTGTCCCAAAAAGGGACAGTGCGCCGTTGCCCCCTGTGGCCAATGGCTTCAGGGGCTGACAGGGTCTCCGCTGGACCCCTCCAACCCACAAGAATTCTTGCGATCGCGTCTGCACTCCCTCGTGGCATGAGCCTCGCAAAGTCTCCCCTCCATGAGACTGTTGCCCATCCTGCTGATTGCCTCCTTATGGCCCTGTGTTAGTTGTCGCGATTCCCAGCTTGCGGCTCGGGCGGATCAGGGTGAACTCGCCGCCCTTACCCCGTCATTGGCTCGCGGCGTCCCACGCGGTGGAACATCGGCGTAACGTATGAATCTCTCGGCTACCTATCGGGGCGGAACGAAATTCCATATTCAAAGCGGGGCCCATGTTGTGGTCAGCGATCAGCCGCGCGACGACGGTGGCACCGACGCCGGCATGAGCCCGGTCGAACTGTTCGTGGGGTCGCTGATCAGCTGCGTGGCCTATTTCGTGGCGCGCTACTGCGAGCGCCACAAGATACCCTGCGAGGGGTTCGTCGTCGACGCAGAATATGCCATGGCGGAACGGCCTCATCGGGTGGGGCCGATGGCGATTCGCATCAAATTGCCGGCCTCGGTGAATCCTTCCGAGCGGGAACGGCTCCTACGGGTCGCGGAGGCCTGTACGGTTCACCAAACTCTGCTCAAGCCGCCGGACGTGCGCATTCGGCTTTCGGCGTCGAGTGTGGCATCCATGTCATCGCGGTAATCTGCATGGCTCTGACGGGAGGTTCTATGAGCGAAGCGTCAAGGGCGAGGTCGAAGTCATGGGCGGCTCGAGGGGCGATCATGGGCGTGATCGCGGCGGTCATGGGATTGGCCGCGTTATCCTATTCCTGGTCGGCAGATCACCAGGTCCGTATCGAGGGGATGGTCAAGAACGACTGCGCGAGCTGCCATCGCCTTCAGGGGAAGGAAGACTCGCGGTTTAATCTGACGGCGCCGGACCTAATATGGGCGGGAAGCAAGTACCAACGTCCCTGGTTGATTCGCTGGCTGACGGGCAAGGAAGCCCCGCTCTACGCCAAAGGATACCGGTGGGATCTCTCGCTGGAGCCGCATAAACATGTCGTGGTCTCGGAAGACGATGCCAACGCCATCGCGGACTACTTTCAGGCGCACAACAAGGACCCGCGTGTGACGGTGGGCGCGTTTGATCTCTCGAAAGTCACAAAGCATGACGTCGCCTTCGGCGGAGTGGCTTATAAGGCCCATGCTTGTCTTGGCTGCCATACGATCGAAGACAACGGGCAACTGATCGGCGGACCGCAAAGCGCCGCGCTGCAAAAAGCCGGGCAGCGCTACGACAAGGATTGGCTGTTTCGCTTCGGGATCAATCCACAGGATTTTGTGCCCCATAGCGGCGAATTCCTAGCCGATGCGACGGAACCGCAATTGCGCGCGGTCATTGGCTACCTGATGGTGCAGGGCGTATCGGATTTCAAATACTACGAGCCCTGGAAGAGCGAGGAGTTCGGGAAAGCAAGCGCGGATCGGGGGAAAGTGCTCTATAGGGAGTATTGTTCACAGTGCCATGGTGCGACGGGGAAGGGCGACGGGCCGGCGGCTTCAGGGCTCAACCCGAAGCCGGCGATTCACGCCAACATGGCCTTTGACAAACTGCCGATGGAGTATCTCTATACCGTGATCAACAATGGCGGACCGGCAGTCGGGAAATCGCCCAACATGCCGTACTGGGGCCTCACGATCGGACAGCAGGGCGTGGCGGACGTCATCGCCTATTTGAAGGAGACGTTCCACGGCGCCGACGGTGCGGCCGCGCAAAGCGGTGGGGCGATGGGGGTATGTCCCCAGGAACGCAAAACCCAGCAGGCGCCGGGAGACTTCCTCGCAAAGACGAATCCCTTGCCGGCATCCTCGGGGACGATCCAGGCAGGGAAGAAGCTGTTCCAGGAAACGGCGACCCCGCTGGCCTGTATGAACTGCCACGGGACTGGGGGAGATGGACGCGGGGCAATGGGGGCCGCATTCCAGCCTCCGCCGCGCAATTTCACATGCGGCGAAACCATGAAAGGTCTGTCGGACGGCCAACTGTTCTGGGTGATCAAGAACGGGTCGCCCGGCACGGGGATGATGCCCTTCGGCAATCTGTCGGACGATGACGTGTGGAAGCTGATCCACTATATTCGCTCCCTGGCGAAGTAACGACGAGGGAGTTGATCAGCATGGCCGATACGCCCATGACCCGACGTCGCATGCTGCAACTGGCGGCGGCCAGCGCCATGCTGGCCGCTGCTGATCCACAACGGATGATGCGGGCGGCCTGGGCGTCGCCGAGAGAGGAAGGGGGCGGGCTACGGACGCGCGTGGCCAGGCCCTACGATGCGGAAACCGACATCTCGGTCTTTCAAGAGTGGATCACCCCCAATGACAAGTTTTTCGTTCGCAGTCACTTTGGACCTCCTCCGGCGGCCGTGGCCGATCCTGCACGCTGGCGGGTGTCCGTGTCCGGTCTCGTGAAAGAACCGCAGGCGTTCAGTCTGGATGATTTGCGCCAATTTAGCACTCACAACATCACGGCGGTGCTGCAGTGCAGCGGGAACGGTCGCGCGAATTATCGCCCACGCCTGCCTGGTGTCCAGTGGGAGCGGGGGGCCGTCGGCAATGCCCGTTGGACCGGAGTTCGGCTGGCCGATGTGCTGGCGAAGGCTGGTGTAGACCAGGAACGGGCGAAACACGTGCAACTCGAAGGGGCCGACCGGCCCGTGCATCCTCACACGCCCCTCTTCACACGCAGCGTTCCCCTTTCCAAAGCGCTGCATCCGGACACGTTGCTGGTGACGCAGATGAACGGCGAGGCGCTGCCGCTTCTGCACGGGGGACCGCTGCGGGTGCTCTCACCCGGGTGGATGGCCGATGCCTGTACCAAATGGTTGACGGGGATTACGGTGCAGGATCGGGAGGCCAGCGGATACTACATGGAAACGGCCTATCGCTACCCGAGTACGCCGATCGAGCCTGGGATGGCGGTGCCTGCCGCCGTGATGCGGCCGGTTGAGGCCATGGTGGTGAAGTCGTTGATTGCCAGTCCCGGCGAGGGTGCGGTTGTTCCGCAAAGCACGATGGTGGTCCGAGGTGTGGCCTGGACCGGCGAAGGGCGCGTGACGAAGGTCGAGGTCTCGACGGATGGAGGCGCCCAGTGGTTGCCCGCGGAATTTGTGGGAGACGATGTCCCCTATGCCTGGCGACAGTGGGAGTACCGTTGGAGTCCGTCACGGCCGGGTCCCGTTACCTTTTTGTCTCGCGCCACCGATAGTCGAGGAGAGGTCCAACCGGAGCGATCACCGTGGAATCCCGGTGGATTCATGTGGAACGGGTGGGATCGAGTGACGGTTACCGTGGAGACATAAGGCACGAAATGTTGAGTGGTGAATGAAACGTCGCCGTTCACAAGACCGTAGGCCGATAAGATGGCTAACGCTCAGTGTCCTGATGGTTTTGGTTGGCCTCATTAGGGGACATGCACAACCGGCCACAACTCTGGACAAGGAGGTGAGTGCGCGGGGGGAGGGACTGGTCTTGGCACGATGCGGGATGTGCCACAGCACTGATCTGATCACGCAGCAGCGGCTCCCTCAGGCCAAGTGGGAGGCCACGGTGGCGAAGATGCGTCACTGGGGGGCCGAACTGAGTGACGAAGAGGCCGGGATACTCATCACCTATTTGTCCGGTCGCTACAACCCCGCAACACCGGATGTGATGCCGCCAGATTCTGAACCCGCGACGCCCTTCCGTGTGGGCGAAGTCCCACCGGATGCCGCGCTCCGGCCCCCCGGCAATGCTCGGCGAGGCCACCAACTGTTCTCGAACAGTTGTCAGGCCTGCCATGGCGAGCGGGCCTCCGGCGGAGCAGGGCCGAAGCTCTCCGGCAATCCCATCCTGGGCGAGGATGATCGATTCTGGGACACGGTGCTCCATGGGCGCAATGCCATGCCGGCCTGGGGCGCCGTGCTCAAGGCGCAAGAGATCGCCGACATCCATGCGTGGCTTCGATCGATCGCCGAGTGAGTAACTCGCGGCCCATGCAGCGCGCCGACCGGACGTCCCGTAGCCTGTATCGTGTTGGGATGTCCCTGGCCGCTGTGGTCGCCGTCGTCGCAACCGGGACGATCGGCTATATCGTCATCGAAGGGTGGAGCGCCTTCGACGCGCTCTACATGACGATAACCACCGTGACGACGGTGGGCTATCGTGAAGTGGGGCCGCTTTCGAACGCCGGGCGGGTCTTCACGCTGGTGTTGATCATTTGTGGGGTCGGCACTCTCTTTTATGTACTGGGTAACGTCGCGCGGATGCTGATCGAGGGAGAGCTGCGCGGGATTCTGGGAGAGTATCGGGCTGGAACGAAAGTGAAGACGCTCGAACAGCACTACATTATCTGCGGCTATGGCCGCATGGGCCGGCGGATCTGCAAAGAACTGCAGGCGAAACCGCTGCCGTTCGTGGTGATCGATAAAGACCCTGCGGCGTTGGCGGGACTCGCGGAAACCGGGGTATTGGCGATCGAAGGCGATGCGACGCAGGATGAGGTTCTGCTTCGAGCCGGGATCGAGCGCGCCAAAGGACTGGTGTCGGTCGTGCGCACCGACATGGAGAATCTCTACATCGTGTTGACGGCACGGGGGGTTGAACAAGGACTTGCACATCGTTGCGCGGGCCGGTGAGGAGGGTTCGGACCAGAAACTCCTTCGCGCGGGAGCGAATCGAGTCTCATCGCCCTATCTTATCGGTGGGATGCAAGTGGCTCAGGCGCTGATTCGTCCTGCGGTCGTCGATTTTCTCGAGCTCGCAACTCACAGTGAACACCTGGACCTCCAACTGGAGGAGTTTCTCATCAAAGACCCCCGTTTTGACGGCCGGACCCCCTGCGACTGCGGCTTGAAAGAAGAGCGCAGCTTGATGCTGGTGGCGGTGAAACGGGGATCCGGACACATGGAATTCAATCCGGGGTCCGAGGTGAAGCTCGCCCTTGGCGACACGGTCATCGTCTTGGGAGTGCCGGCCAGCCTCAAGCGCGTGGAAGCCATCTTTGGGGCGAACGGGGGACCGAACAGCCGAGCCCATGTCTGAGCGTGCCCTGAGCCGACCACACCACCTAGTGCGAACGAGAGGAGAGCAGGAACCATGGCCACACTGATTGTGTCAGGCAGTCGAGGCACCGATGATCCCACCATGGCGACGCTGCCGTTCATGGCGGCCAAGACGGCGAAAGAGCAGGGGCATGACGTCGTGCTGTGGTTATGGAACGAGGCCGTGACGTTGGGCCGCAAGGGGACGGCCGACCATGTCACTGGCGTAAATCTGACGCCGCTCAAGGATTTGTTGGCGGCCGTGCAAGCGGCGGGCGTGCCGATTTGGGTGTGCGGGGCCTGCGCGGTTGCCCGTCAAATCGGTGGATCGGAATTGGTGGCGGGCGCCACCATCAAGGGGATGCCAGACTACATCAAAGCGGTGACTGAGCGCGATCGTAGCATTGCTTTTTGAAGCTGAGGGTGGGTTATTAAGAAAGCCCACGCGAGGCGCACAACAAGGAAGGACGAACCCATGGCGTCTGCAGACGAGCCGAACGACAAGCCGAAACAAAAAAAGAGCCGCCCACAGGCGTTGGTGAATGAGCTCCAAGACGCTGACGATCGGACCGACACCGACATATTGGAGGCGATCCCGACGGTCGCGCCTCTCGTGGGCGATGGGTACCAACCGACGGAATCAGTCAAGGTTGGAAAGGGTGGACGCGAGGTGGAGCGCACCTTGACTGAGCAGGATCTCCGGCGCGTGAACACGCGCAAGGGGCTCCTCCGCCTATTACGGGCCAAGGACGTCGATCTCGACGACGTCACCAAAACCCTCCTCTACGAGGAAGAGCTGCGCGGGCTGCAGGTCGAGTTGGTGCGGCTGCAGCGCTGGGTGCAGAGCGACGCGCAACGCATCGCCATTCTCGTTGAAGGGCGCGACGCGGCTGGGAAAGGCGGTACGATTCGGCGATTTACCGAACACCTCAACCCGCGGGCCATGCGTGTGGTGGCGCTACCCAAACCAACCGATGAGGAGCGGGGTCAGTGGTACTTCCAACGCTACATTCGCCAGCTGCCGAACAAGGGTGAGATCGTCTTCTTCGACCGGAGTTGGTACAACCGTGCAGTGGTTGAACCTGTGATGGGCTTTTGCAGCAAGAAGGAACACCAGCGGTTCCTGCAACAGGTGCCGGAGTTCGAGCACATGCTCTATGAAGACGGAGTGACGATCATCAAGTTCTGGTTCTCGATCTCGAAAGAGGAACAGCTCAATCGATTCGAGGCGCGGCGACAGAATCCGCTCAAGCAGTGGAAACTCAGTCCGGTCGATGAAAAGGCGCAAGAACTGTGGGACTCCTATACACGATACAAAGAGGAGATGTTCAGCAAGACGCACACGACGTTCAGCCCGTGGATCATCGTGAAAGCCAATGACAAGCAGGCTGCTCGGCTGGAAAGCCTGCGCTATGTCCTCAATCTCCTGCCCTACAAGGGGAAGGAGGAGGCCCAGATCCGGCTGACGCCGGATCCAAACGTGGTGACCCGGTTCCACCGCAAGATGGTCGAGCTCGATTTCTAGCCCGTCCTGTCCTGAGGCAGCCGGGCGGGTTCGTCCGGCTGCCTACCTGTCCGAGCCTATTCCCTGTCCCATCCGTCTGCTTGTCCTGTTGCGAAGTGCCCCAGTGGTCGACGGCGAACTGTCGCTGGAGACCACGGTCCGCCACCCCCAATCGCTGGCTCTGTTCATGATTGGTCAAGAATCGCTGGCTCGTGCCAAAGGCATGCCTTTTGCTGATATGCCTATCGTAGGTCGGTGTGCTGTGCGGCGAAGAAGCGCCGACGTAGGAGGCCGGAGATGCGAAGAGTGGTCGCGATAGGAGTGCTCCTCCTCAGCCTTATCGCAACCGCCGGTTGGCTTGCCGCGCAGGATCTTCGCGGAAGCCCGGACCGGGGCGAGTCGGTGTACAAGGCCAATTGTCTCCGCTGTCACGGACGGCAAGGGGATGGGCAAGGCCCCGACGCGAAGGACCTGATTGTCACGCCCAAAGATTTTCATACGTTGCAGTCGCGGGATCGAAGTGACTTTGAATTGCTGGTCGCCATTTCCAACGGGGTCTTGTTCAGCCCGATGCATTCGTGGCGAGGCCGCCTCACGGAGACCGAGATGATGGATGTGATTCGCTATGTCCGATCGCTGGCGCCCGCTCGTCCCACGTCGTAGGACCAGGCACGGCCATAGCGGGCAGAGAAGGAGCGGCAGGGCATGAGAAGGATGAGCAGCCTCGCGCAGATCGGATGTGTGCTGTGTCTCTTGGTCGGAGTGAGCGCGGCGATCGCCGCACCTGAAGGCCAGGGGAGTCCTCGACGAGGGCAAGCGCTGTACGAACAGCATTGCCTGCGGTGTCATGGCGAGACTGGAAACGGCAACGGTCCCGACGCTCGCACCCTGATCGTTCCTCCGGCCAATTTTCATCTCGGCAAGTATCGGGCGAAGACCAATCAGGACTTACTAATCGCCATCCAGGACGGTGTCCTCTTCAGTCCGATGCATGGCTGGCGAGGGAAGTTGACCGACCAGGACATTGCCGATGTCATCGAATATCTGCGGTTCATTGCACCCTTCTTAGCCGTGTCATGATCCACGAAGAAGTACGAAAGGCGGGAGTCGCTCTGCGCACGATGTTCGTGAGCGGCCTCGTCGTGCTCGCGGTCCCGCTCATGGCGGCGGCCATGGATCGGCACGGCATGATGCGGCCGCGCGTGCCGGAGGACAAATTGGCGGAGGCGCGGGCACTGACCAATCCGCTGCCTGACTCCACGGAGGTCATTCAAACCGGCAAAACTCTCTACGAAGGGACAGGTGGATGCGTGAAGTGCCATGGCGCGAGCGGTCGAGGCGACGGCGAGGCAGCCACTACGTTGAATCCTCCGCCACGGAACTTTCGTCATCACGGATTCTGGCGCCATCGAAGTGAAGGCGAGATCTTTTGGGTGATCAAGAACGGGATCCCCGGCACGGCGATGATCGCGTTTGGAAGCCAACTCTCTGATGAGGAGATTTGGTCGATCATTCGCTACGAGCGCACATTTGCCGGGCGACATGGCCCCGGTCACCGCGGCGGCAGAGGGCCGCGCGGTGGGATGGGGATGGGCCTCGAAGGCCCTTCCGGACCACCGTAATCCAGGAATGCCCCGGCAAGGGATTGTGCTCTTCAATACGGACCGCTCAATCAGGCAGTCAACACTACCGGGGCCTGCCACCGTAGCATTCCGCTGCACGTTGCCCTGCGGCCGATGAGGTAGATCACCTCACCGGATTGTCAGGGCTCTTCCTTAACTGCGCGCAAGTCCACGCTACCGCTCACAAGACACGGCGACGTAGTGGTCGAGGCCCGTGGCATCCAATTCGCATTTTAGTTTGGGATACCGACCAATCACCCATCGGGTCGGGTCACAATCAGAGCTGAATCCTAATCCGTCTGCCTGGCTCCCATAAGTGCATGCGCATCATGAAGTGGGACGTCGTGGAGACAGGATGAAATGAGTCTGCTCGAGGACATGTGAGCAGGGAGAGAGAGGGGGCAATCACTATTTCACGAGAAGGAGGGAGTTATGGCGACGCTAGCAAGACCAGGTGTGCCAGTCGGTGGGTTCAAGACCATCGGGCAAGTGCATCCCACGAACGATCTCGTCTTTCATCGATCCCAGAATGCGATGGGGGCAGCGGTAGAGCTGCTGACGACCCATACGCCGGGCGCTCCGGTGGTCGACGAACAGGGTGACTTCATCGGCTTCGTCAGCGAGTTCGACATTCTACGCGCGCTGGAGGCCGAGAAGGACCTCAATCGCATCACCGTTGAAGACGTCATGGTGAAGGATCGCATTGCAGTGACGGAGAACACGAGCATTGAGGAAGCGGTCAAAATTATGGAAGAGAAGCGACTCCTCAATTTGCCGGTGCGGAGGAATGGCAAGGTCGCCTATTCCATTACCCGGCATGATTTGTTGCGCGCGTGGATTGGACTTGGTGTGTCGATCGAAGACCGAGGCTTGTAATCCATTCGATTGTCTGTTGGATGCGGCGCCACAGGCGGAGAGCCGTGGCGCCGCCGAATCTCTGACTCCGAAAGGAGGGTGGTGATGAAGACGTACATCCTCATCGGGACCGGGGTGATGGCGGGACTCCTGCTGGGAGGATGCTCGTCCCATCACACGGGCAAGCACTCCTCGAAGCTCCATGCCAAGGCCGCGATTGCGGGGCCTGGCATCAGCGGAGAGGCGCATCTGTACGAAGAGTACGAGGGGCGGGTGCGCATCAAGTTGAAGATCGAAGGCACGTCCGCGAGCAAGCTGACACCGGGCCTCCATGCGATCCACATACATGAAACCGGTGCGTGCGATCCCTTCTCGGCGGCCAAGGGTCACTACGATGGCAACATCGATCCGCAGGTGAATCCCGAGGCGAACGTCAGTCCGGGATTGGGCAACCATCCATACCATTTGGGCGATCTGCCGAACCTCTCCGTCGACGACAACCGAAAGGGCTCGCTGTACACGGTCACGAGCCGCGTCACCTTGTCGCCCGGGTTGAACACCCTCTTCGACCAGGACGGCAGCGCCTTCATCATTCACGAATTCCAGGATAAGTATCTGCCCGACCCGCCGAATAAAGATGCACCGGGTGGCCCACGCATCGCCTGCGGAATTATCGTGAAGGAATGATGCGCGGGCGACCCCATGGTGGCCTCCAGGATGACCTGCCACTGGCGAATCAATAGGAGGAGGACGACATGACGGTTTCAACACCAGACACGGTCCCGATCCTTTCCGAGGCCGTTGCCGCGGCGGTGTATGACGTGTGGGGCTTGTTAGCCCCGGAGGGTCAGGAGGCGCCGAGCCACGAAGGGGACGGAAATGACCGCACCATCGTTCTTCTCAAGACACAGGGGCTTCGCGTGGTGTTCCGGTCGCTCGGCAAGGGCCGCGCATTGCCCACGCACAAAGCCGACGGACCGATCACGGTACAGGTGCTGGATGGTCACATTGAATTCCGCGCGGGCGAGGAGGTCTTTTCTCTCCGCAAAGGGGAGCTCCTTGCGCTGCGTGCAGGTGTCCCTCACTCCCTGAGGGCAGAAAAGCGGTCCGCCATTCTCATAACCGTCGCGCCAGGCGCGCTGAGTTGAGGCATTCGTCGCTGGCGATCAGCAAGGAGGCATTCCATGTTTCAACGGCACGTGATCGGATCAATCCTGAGAGTGGTAGTGCTCATGGGCGGATTCGGAGTGTGTGGAGTGGGAATGCTCCTTGCGGGACCCACGAAGGGAAACTCCGAGAACGGCAAGAAGCTGTATGGTGAGAGCTGTCAGCATTGCCACGGGGCCAAGGGCGACGGCCAGAGCGACATGGCGGCGTACCTCACGCCGCCGCCCAGCAATCTGACGGCCAAGGCGACTCAATCGAAGACGGACGAGCAATTGCGGAAAACCATTTTGGAGGGACGCCCTGGGACGGCGATGTCCGGATTCAATGGTGCGTTCGAAGACGTCCAGGTCGCCGACGTGATCGCCTATGTCCGGTCGCTGAAGCCTTGAATCGGAAGGCGGCTGCGACACGCGGGCCACGGCGAAGTTTTGCCGGTGTCCTGCACATCGTGAGCGCGTGAGGACCGAGCAAAGGAGGATGCCATGTCACGCAAGATGGCTTGGATCGCGGGATGCTTCGGAGTGCTGGGCGTGCTCACCACGGCGGGGCCGAGCACCGCCGAACGACAGTCCGCCGGGAGCGTTCCGCTCGAAACCGTTGCGGACTACCTGCACGCTGTTCTCGCGTCAGACCGCACCTTTTACACCGTCCATGTCGTGGAGCGGATGCAACGGCGCGGCGTGATCGAATCGTCCGAGCTATGGCGTTCTGCCAGTACGTTGCCGCTGCCGGCGCAATTCTTTCAGGAATCGGCGAATCTCGCGGCGCTGACGGGAGTGAAAGTGCGATATCGGTTAATCGGCCTTCATCCGATCAACAAACACAATGGCCCGTCGACGGAGTTCGAGAAGAAGGCGCTGGAGGCGGTGATGGCCCAACCGGCGGAACCCTTCCGCGGCTTTGTCACTGAAGGAGGCGCACGATACTTTCAATCGCTGTACGCGGACCATGCGGTCTCTTCGGTGTGTGTGACGTGCCATAACGCGCACCCGCAAAGTCCCAAGCGGGACTACCAACTCAACGATGTGCTCGGCGGGGTGCTGATTTCGATTCCTGCTCCTGAGTGATTCTGGCGCAGGCACCCTGGTGCCGGCGGTCGAGGACCACGAGGACGGTGCCTGTCACCTTTCAGTGATGGTGGCCGAGGAATTACTGTCGCGTTTTGCGACAGCGGATCGGGCACTCTCGACTCGGAATGCCCCAACTGTCGATCTCTCCGCCCAAGATCCGTCGGTATCTCGCCGCCATTCCTCAAGAAATCGAGGTTCCTCGAATTAGGTCGAAGGGGCTGCGGTGGCATGCTCCCTGCTCACCCATTGTGAAGAGAGCCTGGAGAGGGAGGAAAAGTCATGCTGCCGATTGAGGGCCTCCGAAGCCAGCTTCTGACCCGGCGACGCGAGCTGTTTCACGATGTGGCGAAAACCGAGGACGACTTATTGTGGTTGGAGTTGGATCCGCAAGCCGAAGGGGCGGAAAAGGGGCAAGAGGAAAACATGATCCGCCTGTTGGACCGCATGGACGGCCGAATGAAAGCCGAAATCGAAGCCATCGATCGGGCGCTTGTTCGCATAGAAACCGGTGAATATGGGCGTTGTGAAGGGTGCGGGAAGGAGATCGACCAGGCCAGGCTCGAAGCCCTCCCGACGGCGGTGGTCTGTCTTGACTGCGCGAGGCAAGGGGAGTTTGGCGCTGTGTGGGGGACCTGAGAGCCGATGATCGCCGTGCGGTTTCATGGACGTGGCGGGCAAGGCTGCAAGACGGCAAGCCGCATCCTGGGGACGGCGGCGTTCTTGGAGGGGTATCAGGCGCAGGACTCCCCGATCTATGGGGCTGAGCGCCGAGGAGCCCCTGTGTCGGCGTTCACGCGTATTGCGCGCGAGCCGATTCGCGAGCGAGGCGCCATTGCCGATCCCGATCTGGTCTTGATTGCCGACACATCGTTGATCCGCGATCCAAACGCCCGTGTGTTGGAAGGTATCACGGAGCGGACCATGCTATTCGTCAATTCGCCGTTGAATAGCGAGCAGGTTGGAGTCCACACCGCGTTTCCGGCGCGGCTCATCACCATGGACCTGACGGACGTCGCACTGCAACGTCTCGGCAAGCGCGAGGCCATCAGTGCGTTGCTCGGTGCCGTGGCCGGTCGACTGGTCGGACTTCGTGAAGAGTCCATTCGCGAGGCCATCACCCGAGAGCTGGGGGAGCTCGGACTCGACGTCCCAGTGGTTGCGCGCAACCAAGCGGCGGCGCTCCAGTGTTATGCGGCTACCCCACCGATCGCCTTGGAAGGGCATGAGGAAGGACGTCTGGCTTCCACGCCGTTGCGGTCACCCACCTACGAATCGCCGACCAAGGGAACGGCCAGGATCAGCGCCGCCGCCAATTCTCTTCTCCGGGAAACCAGCGGGTGGCGGACGTTCAGACCAGTGTTGGTTGCCGAGAAGTGCAATGGCTGCTGGCTGTGTTTCGTCTATTGTCCGGACGGGGCGATCTCGATGACCAAAGATGACAGGCCGGCGATCGACTATGACCACTGCAAGGGCTGTCAGATCTGCGTTCATGAATGTCCCACTAAGGCACTGATCGCGGAACGGGAAAAGGAAGGGGTCGCGGCATGGACGGCCAGATGATAACCGGCAATATGGCGGCAGCCTGGGCGGCACGCCTGGCCGACGTGGATTATGTCCCGGCCTTTCCCATCACGCCGCAGACGGAAATCGTCGAGGTGCTCGCCAAGTGGTGTGAGAACGGCGACCTGCCGGCTCGTTTTGTGACGATGGATTCCGAACATTCCATGATGACCGCGGCCGGTGCGGCCGCCGCCACGGGTGCCAGGGTGTTCACCGCGACGTCCAGCCAGGGCCTTCTGTACGCGTTTGAAGTGCTCTATTCCGTCGCCGGATGGCGAGTCCCGCTGGTGTTGGTGAATGTGTCGCGCGCGCTGGCCGCCCCCATCACGCTCGAACCGGATCACAACGACGTGCTGGCGGCGCGGGATTCCGGGTTTCTGCAGATCCATGCCGAAACCTGCCAAGAGGTCGTGGACTCGATCCTCATGGCCTATCGCATTGCCGAGGATGTACGAGTGATGCTGCCCGTCATCGTGAATCTGGACGGGTTCTATCTATCATTTACGCGCGAGCCGGTGACGCTGCCAGATCCTGAGAACGTGAAGCAGTTTCTTCCGCCGTTCCGTCCTCCGCATCTGGGCTTCAAGGCGTCTGCACCGCACGCCCTCGGTGTGGCGGTCCTCGGGGGAGCGACCTACAGCTACTTCCGCTATCAAATGCAATTGGCGGCGATGAACGCACTGGCGGTGCATCAAGAAGCCGCCGGCGACTTTGCCCGTCTCTTTGGACGCCGGTATGATCTCGTCGAAGGATATCGCCTGGACGATGCCGAAGACGTGTTGGTGATGTCCAATGCGTTTGCCACCCGAGGGAAGGCGGCGGTCGATGCGGCAAGGGCCGAGGGGAGACGAGTGGGACTGCTGCGATTGCGCGTGATCCGTCCCTGGCCGGCGGAGGCGATTCGTCGAGCCTTGCAAGGACGGCGGGCGGTGGCCGTGGTCGATCAGAACTTGTCACCGGGACAAGGCGGCATTCTGTTTCAGGAGGTGGCGGCCTGCCTGTATCATGAACCGGAGCGTCCGCGAGCCCTCTGCTCCTTCATCGGAGGACTTGGAGGGAAGAATCTTTCAGAGGGCGAATTTCGTGCGATCTTTGAACAAACGGCGGAAGCCGGAGGGCTGGGCAAGGGAATCGGGCCGGTGCTGCTCTATACCGAGGACGAGCACCGAGAGATGAGGCAGTTGCAGGAGTTGGCCTTGCGGGCGTGAATCGTGACACGCGAAGTGTGAAACAACCATGAAGCGAGTCACATTGAACGAATAACGAGTCATCACCATGTGGCAGCGCGAGACCTTCAAAAAGATTAAGCAGATTCCGCTCGAGGAGCACATCGTTCCAGGCACGACGCTCTGTGCTGGATGCGGCGGCTTGGAGGCCTTGCGTTTGGCCGCGAAGGTCCTCGGAGATGACGTCGTCTATGTCAACGCCGCCGGGTGCTTCACGATGTTGGCTGCCTATCCGTACACGCCATTCAAAGGCTCCTGGCTCTATACGACGATGGGCTCGGCGCCGGCTGGCGCCCAAGGCGTGCGCGACGCGCTGGATGTCCTGATCGAAAAGGGCCGATTGTCCTCGACGGAGAATGTGAAAGTCGTGGTCTTGGGCGGAGACGGGTCGACCTACGACATGGCGTTGTCGTCCACGTCGGGCGCCATCTCCCGTGGCCTGGATTTCTACTACTTCTGTTACGACAACGAAGCCTACGGGAACACGGGCGCGCAGCTATCTCCCGCGACACCATTTGGGGCGCGCACGACGACGTCCCCATGCAGCGTGCGACATCCTGCGGCTGCGACGCAGGAGAAAAAAGACATCTTCGAGATTTGGCGTGCGCACAAGCCGCCGTACATGGCGACCGTCGCGCCGCGGTATCCGCTGGATCTGGAGGAGAAGTTTGCGCGCGCGGCGAAACATGCCGGGCCGAAGCTGTTTCTTGCGTTGTCCGCCTGTCCCACCGGCTGGCTCTACGATCCGGGCGAGACGCCCGAGGTCGCCAAGCTCGCGGTGGAGACGGGTCTGTGGCCGCTCAAGGAAGCGATCCATGGCTTCGTGACTCACACGTACATTCCAAAGCGCAAACCAGTGGAGGACTATCTCAAACTGCAGGGCCGCTTCCGTCATTTGTTTGAGCCTACCAGACAAGACGCGGCGCTTCAGCATATCCAGGACCGTGTGGACGCGTACTGGCGGGCGGTCAACACGTCATGATGCCGGAAGTCGGGTGGGTACGCGGGTGGGTACGAGTGGCCGGCCACAGGGTGGGAGGCATCGGGCGAGGCTCCAGCGGGGGGCCTCTTGTCTTTGGAGGATGGGAATATGAGCAACCAATCGATTCGCGAATTCTTCCATGACGACCACCGACGACTTGACGATCTGTTTCGACGGTACCGACAGGCGAAAGGGGCAGATCACTCGCTCGCCCGTGAGCTGTTCCACGAGTTTTCGGCCGGCCTGCAGCGCCACATTGTGTGGGAGGAAGAGGTGTTGTTCCCGCTCTGGGAGCGAAAGACTGGGATGTCCGACGGCGGGCCGACTGAGGTCATGCGGGGCGAACATCGCCAGATCCGTGCCATCCTCAAAGCCATGGAGCACAAAGTACAGCAGGGCGATTTCCAGACGGACTCCGAGGAAGCGGACTTGCTGAACGTGCTGAGTCTGCACAACATCAAGGAAGAGCGCGTGCTCTACCCGGCCATCGATCAAGTGGCATCTGAGGAAGATCGCGCAACGGTCTTCCGTGCGATCGAGACGGGGCCCGATGAGCGGGAGAGTGCGCCGTGCCAAGCGGCTGACGTGCCGGCGGCGGAAGGATGAAGACCATGCAAACGCGATTCGGGCTCGTGCGTGCGGTCTCTGTTGGCCTGACGTTTGTCCTGCTGGCGCTAGTCGGCTGCGGCGATGGGCTCAAGGACGTCCGTCAGTTCGAGCGAGGTCAGGCCCAGCCGCCCTTGGCGATGGTGCCCGACACGAGGCAGGCTGTGCCGATCGGGGAGGCGGCAGGGCAGGAATACCGCGACGTCATGCTCCAGCATCTTGAGACGCTCGACCAGATTGTCGCCGCCCTCGCTGAGGGCAACTTCACGCTTGCCCAGATGCAGGCGCAGGCCCACGGGGCGTTTTTTGCCCGGCGCATGCAGATGATTAAGCAGCGATTCGAAGACTACCCGCCGAACTTTCGGGAATTGGCGATCGCGCATCAGTCGGCGACGGAGGCGCTGGCCGACAGTATCCCAACCAAGGACGTGGCCAAGATTCTCCCGAAACTTGATGGAGTGCTAAAGGCCTGCACGGCCTGTCACCGCGCGTTCAAAGTCCAAACCGCAAGACCGTGACGGCACCACGATACCGGCCATGAACAGCCTGCACCTCAGACGCGGTTTCCTCATCTGCGGACTCCTACTGACGACCCTCTCGTCGCTGGTGCTCGGTGCGACGGCCACGAAGGACCCCGCCGACGCGACACGCGGAGGAGCGCTGTTCAACGGGAAAGGGGTCTGCGCATCCTGTCATGGGGCCGATGGTGATCTCAGCCGGCGGCCGCGAGTCAACGAGGAAACGGGCGGTGTCATTACGCGACTCAATCCACCACCGTCCGACCTGCGCAACCCTCGCGCCCTCCGGCTCAAGACGGATACGGAACGATTTCGCATCATTCGAGAGGGCCATGCCGGAACGGGCATGTTGCCGGACCCAACACTGACCGATCAGGAGATCGCCGACCTCGTCGCCTATCTCGCCCAGCTTCGCAGCGAAAGGCCGGCCGGTACCAAGTAGGGCCTTCCGGCGGCTTGGGAACCTCCGTCATGACCGCAGCCAAGCGTCAGCGGTGGTCCCAGCGAGTCACTCAGCAAAGCAATGCCTTGGACTTGGAGCCGGGTGTCTTTACGCTCAAAGACCCTCGCCGAATTGCCCTGTCGCTCAAACGCTCCGCGGAGCAGAGCAATCGGCGCAAAACCGAGCCCTTCCGATCGGCTATGTCGATGCTCAATTTCTACATCAATCGAGCAGGGCGCCAACTGTCGAAAAGGCAGCGTACGCGACTCGAAGCGGCCAAGGACGAGTTGCAGACGTTGTTCGGCAAGCTTCGCCACACACGCCGATAGTGCACTCGCGCCAGGACAAGGGGCGGCCCTCTAGAGGGAGAGATTTACTGTGGAGTCACCCACTCTGATTCTCGCGTCCACGATGCGGCAGCCTTGGCCTGGCGGCAGGGCGAAGATCGGATTGAGATCAAGTTCTTGAATCATCGGAATCTCTTCGACCAATCGGGAGATCCGCAGCAAGACCTCTTCGATGGCGGGGATGTCCGCCGGCGGATGCCCGCGATACCCTTCCAGGAGTCGGTACCCTTTAATCTCGCGCACCATGTCATGCGCATCGCGATCCGTCAGCGGCGTGACCCGAAACTGCACATCCTGCAAAATTTCGACGTGAATTCCGCCGAGGCCGAAGGCCACCAGTGGCCCAAACGACGGATCATGGGTCACGCCTACCATGACCTCGACCCCGTTGGTCAGCATCGGTTGGATCAGGACCCCCTCCATCGCCTCTAACTTGTTGAGTTCTTTGAGTCGCTGCCAGATTTGCCGGTAGGCGCGGCGAACTTCGTCCTTATCCTTTATATAGAGGGCGACACCGCCGACATCGGTTTTGTGAACAATCTCACGGCTCACCAGTTTGAGCACCACAGGAAATCCGAGTTGTTCCGCCAAGGAAACGGCGGCCTCCTCGGTCTCCGCCACCCCGCTCTCAAGCACCGGAAGCCCCATCCCCGTGAAGACGATTCTCGTTTCATCCGCGGTCAGCCACCCCGGACCCCGGTCTGTGACCACACGCGCACAGAGGTCCCTCAGTGGTGCGACATCGAGGCCAGGCCATTCCGGTGCTTGTCCCATTGGTTCATGGCGCCACTCCGCATACCGCGCCGCCTTTGCGAGAACCGTGGCCGGCAGTTCCGGCAGGTTGAACGTCGGGATGGTCTCACCCTCAAGCTCAAAGCGCCGCTCAAGGTCGCCTTCCGCCATCCAGACGATGGCGATCGGTTTTCGAGAGATCCCCGCGGCTCGGGCCCGTCGGATACCGTCCTGGATGCCAGCGGCGATCGGGCCCGTCGTGGTCAAGCTCACCGAGACGAACAGGATGATGACGGCGTCAATCTCTGGGGCGGCCAAGAGCGTTTCGATGGCTTGGCGATAGTGGTCCGGAGAGGCCGAGGCGATCAGGTCGACGGGGTTGCTGAGCGAGGCCGCCGCCGGCGCGAAGGACGCGAGTCGTTCCCTGGTGCCGGGTGACAGTTCAGGGAGGAGTAGTCCGGACCCTTCACAGGTATCGGCGCACAAAATGGCAGGCCCACCCGCATTGGTCAGCACAGCCACACGTCGACCCGTCGGCAACGGTTGATTCGAGAGCATGGTGCCGAGCGCAAACATCTCTTCCAACGTGTCCGCGCGAATGACGCCCGTTTGTTCGAAGAGCGCCTCGACGGCCGTCTCGCTGGTCGCCAGCGCCGCCGTGTGGGAGCCCGCCGCCCGCCGTCCCGACTGCGTGCGTCCGGCTTTCATGGCCACGATCGGCTTCGTGCGCGCCACGCGCCGGGCAATACGCGCAAAGCGACGCGGATTCCCAAAGGATTCGACGTAGAGCAGGATCACGTCGGAGGCCGGATCTTCCTCCCAGTACTGCAGTAAATCATTCACGGAGATGTCCGCCTTGTTGCCCACGCTTACGAAGGAGGAGATGCCGAGCTGCAGACGGTGCGCGGCCGCCAGCAGGGCCAGTCCCAGGGCGCCGCTTTGCGAGGACATCGCCACGCGCCCGGCTGGAGGAAACGTGGACGTGAAGGTGGCGTTGAGCCGAACCGTCGGCGCGGTGTTTACCACGCCGAAGCAATTGGGCCCCACCATGCGCATTCCGTAGTCCCTCACTTTTTGCACGAGTGCACGTTGGAGATCCGCGCCAGCCGGCCCAACTTCAGAGAAGCCGGATGTGATCACCACGAGCGTCCGCACGCCGGCCGCCCCGCACGCCTCCACCGTCGGCAGCACCGCTACGGGCGGGACCACGACAATGGCGAGATCGACCGCCACGGGTAGCTCCGTGAGGGACGGATAGGCCCGTAGGCCTTGCAACGATGAGGCATGGGGGTTGATCGGGAAGACGGAGCCGCGAAAGCGATTGGTGAGCAACGACGTGAGGACTTGGGCACCGATGCGATCGGGATTGCGCGACGCTCCGATGACGGCCACGGAGCGCGGATGGAACAGGGGTTCCAGCGACGCCACGGTGGCCACCCGGTCTCGGAGATCCGACTGAGCCGTCTCAGTATTCGGCAACGTGAGATCCATCTCGACTTCCATCTCATCCCCGCCAAAGTGCTCGCGGACCCTGAATCCCGATTCCTGGAAGACCTGGCGCATCGGAAGGTTGTCGGGTTGGGTGACGGCCCACAATCGCGTGAACCCATGGCCGCGGGCCAGGAATGCGAGCCGTTCCAGCAGAATCGTGCCCAACCCCTTTCCGTGGTAGTCATCGTCGACGGCAAACGCGACTTCCACCGTCCGCTCGTCCTTTGCCTCGTAGGATCCAACCGCGAGAATATGGAGGATATTGCGGACTGTACGAGCGACAAACAGGGTGAGCTGCTTCTTGGGGTCCGATCCCTGACACATCTCGGCAACGAGTTGTGCCGGTGGTTCGGACTCCAGAAAGAAGCGCCGATGGCGGGCGAGCGGAGACAGGCGGGCGAAGAAAGCTTGCAACTCCGACGCATAACCGAGATGCGCCACGTACAAGCTGGCGGTGGTGCCGTCTCGAAGGACGACCGATTCAGCCGGCACGGGCACCCCGGCCTGTCCCTGAACGCTCGGATTCATGTGCGGCGCCGCCCAAACGCGAACGTTCAGCTGGTCCCGCCGTAGGGGGCCACCTGTCGAATATAGGCGAGGACGTCACGCATCTGGTCATACGACAATGTGTCGCGAAACCCGTGCATCGGGGTGAAGAGCACGCCATGATAGATCGACACCAAGAGTTCCCAATCGTCCTTGCCTCGCGACTTCAGCGAGAGAAAATTCGCCGGCGGGACGATCAACCATTTGGCTTCCGGTCCCTGGCCATCGAGTTTGTCACCATGGCACCGTTGGCAATGCTGCTCGTAAACCTTTTTCCCGGTCGTCGGGTTGCCGCGTTCGCTTTGCGCCTGAACCCAGGCATTCCCTGTGCCGAGCGACACCAATACCGCCGCGATGACGAGACCACGTCGTCCATTCATGGTCCACCTTCAATCCCACTACCAACACATGGATGAAGCCCCCGCTGCCTACCGGATGACCAACACCGGACATTGCACGTGATGCAACACGGCGTGAGACACGCTCCCCAAGAGGAAGCGCTCAAGGCCTTTGCGTCCGTGAGAGCCAATCACGACGAGCTGCGCCTCCTGCGAGGCCTTCGCGATCTGATCTGTGGGGTCTCCCTTCGCCACCTCCGCACTGCCGATCTTATACAACGACCGTAATGCATCGGCGGTGTCTTGAACCTGGCTTCGCGCGTACTTCTCCATCTCGTCCGTCCAGGCCGCATACCCATAGGCCACGGTGGGATCTCCCAGATGGGGAAGCGGCACGACACTCAGCACCGAAATCTCCACCGGGTCATTGAAGCGATGTGCGCTGAGCCAGCCACGGAGCCGAACGGCATCTTCCTGTCCTTCAATGGCCAGGAGGACGCGCTGAATGCGGCCGGGGTCGGCCCGTACGATCAGGCTCGAGCACGGCGCGTGCTGGATCACGCGATGGGAGACGCTGCCGAGCACCATCTCAGCCATCCGGCTGCGCCCCCGTGTGCCGATGGCGACGAGATTCGCATGCGCGGACTTGATAGTTTCCAGCACGACGTCGGCGGGATTGCCGATTTGCTTCAGGCGGCGGACAGATTTAACCGTCGGCGGCACGAGTTGGGCCGATTGCTGAAGGAGCTTGTCTCCCGCATCGATCAACGCCTGGCGCATCTCGGCCGCCGCCTGCTTGGCGATCGGCGGAGCGACGAGCGGTGATTCGAACGGGCGTGTGTCGACGCCATGGATGAGGGTGAGCTCATCTGGCGTGAATAAGCGGCACGTGACCTGGACCGCGTTGAAGGCCTGATCGGACCAATCGACGGCGACAACGGCGCGCATAAGCCGGCCCTTTCTTGAGGCGTTAGAAGAGGGGATGCGGCGCCGTCCCGAACGGCAGAACCTTCGGCGCTTCCCCTGCGTTTCCGTAGATTCGCCACACCCCGTCTTCGCGAATGAGCTGGTGGACTTCGTCATACCAGCTGTCGATCGGCACGCGGAGCTGGCTCCGCTCGGCGGTGGCCCAGAGCGCCCCGGTACAGGTGATCTCAGCCACGAAGCCGCGTCCCGTCGACTTGACGCGAATCACCGAGAAGGTGTGCTGATCCTTGATCAGCCGGTAATCGTCGAAAAGCGAGGCCCAAATCTTCTCAATGTCCGTTTTCTTCAAGCCATGATAGCTGTAGCTCCCTGAATAGAGCGCCATCACCCCGGCCAGGTCGCGGTTCGCGATGGCAGCTTCCGCGCGGGCGAACGCGGAGCGCAACGCTTGTACGGTGTCGGCATCGGCCTCGACGACCGCGTCCGCGGCGAGCCTGGTCTCGGCATGCGCGTCGAACGGTTGCGCCGTGATCCAGACCAGCACGACCGTCAGGACGAGTCGGAATCTTAGGGTGGCCCACGTTATGTCCATGCGACGTCGATGCAACGATCCAGCCTCTTCGAGTCCTAAGTTTCTCGTGACCAGGTGACCCGCACGAAATCCTCCGCTTTGTTGTACTGCACGTCCAACTCCCCGTGATAGGCGTGATGCAGGGCGTCGCCGATCCGCTTCGGCAAATGCGAATCCGTGGTGGAGATCACGGTTCCCTCCCGGGTGGCTGCGATGCTCATAATGCGCGCCAACGGGTGGGCGCTCTTTTCTTTCGATTCCTCGTTGTGAATGAGCCCCATCAGTTCCTCCTTATGCCGTTCGGCATAGGGCCCTTTGAGTGTGACGATCCCTTTGGGATACTTGTCCTCGATACGCTGGCACGCGGGGCACAGTGCGTCATGGGCGCCGGCGGGCCTGGTTCCCCAGGTCCAGCGACCTTTGTGAAAGACCGCGCCACATTGCGGACAGGCCGAAGGCTCTGTCAGTTTCCTTTTGATCTTGTATGAATCGTGTTCGAACTCCCGCACGTCGCGATCTCGTCGGGACGCGCGGCCAGGGGCGGGGCTGGAAGGTCGGGATGCGGCCGGTCCTTTTCTCGCTGGTTTCATCGAGGGCATATATCCATTTGAGGGAGCGCGCCGGAGCTGCCCCCTCTCCTTTTCCATTCGAATCTCAGGCGACCTTGATCTCGACGGACTTGGCCTTCGGTTTCTCCGTCTTTGGCAACCGCACGCGCAAGATACCGTCCTTGGATTCCGCGGCAACTTTGGTCGCGTCCGCATCTTCAGGGAGTGTGAAGCTGCGCATGAAGCTACCGTACGAACGTTCGATTCGATGGTATTTTTTGCCCTTCTCCTCTTTCTCGGACTTCCGCTCACCCGAAATGGTCATGACATCCTCGTGGACGCTGACTTTGATATCTTCCTTTTTGATTTCAGGCAACTCCGCCTTGATGAGGTACTCCTTGTCATCTTCGCTGATGTCGACTAGCGGTGACCACTCCGCGACCGTCATCGCTTCTTCTCGCTCACCGTTCTTCAAGGGTGCCCGACCGAACAGCGTCGACAGCCGCTTCTCCATCTCCTCGAGTTCCTTCATCGGATTCCACCTGGTCAACGGCTCCCAGCGTGTCAATGCTCCCATGGCACATCCCTCCTTCTTAAATCGCGTGTGAATGGTGAATGGAACCTCATGTGTGGGCGAAACGCTCCCCCCTTACGCACCCTTTCGCGACCGAATCACCAGGCTGTCTGCTGCCGCGGCGGGTGTCGCTGAGTTCGCCGCGCTGGGGGCGATATCACATCGTGGATAGGCTTCCGGGACACCGTGACTCGGCAGCGTGAGCATGTATTCCCCCCGGCGATGCAACGTTACAAGCACCCGCCCCGTCCGGCTCAGGCGGTCGATTTCCGCAAATACCTGATTCCAGGTCAGATCGGAAGCCTTGCCGACGATATCGTCGATTTTGCATCCCGGCATCGACCCGATGAGTTCCAGGATACGCTCGTCCCTCTCCTGTTCGAGTGCCACGGTCATCTCGTCCTCCTGCGCAGGCAGAACTGCACGGGTAATGCCAGCGTCTAGAACCAAGTTGGTGCGCGGGAAAAGGTCATCTCCACAACCACTTAGGTATGCCTTGGCGGTGGAACACGCGGGTCACGTACCGGGCTGAGGCGTTTCAGACCAGGGGCGGGCCAGGGAGCTGTTGCCAAAAGCAACAACGGTGACTGGTGTCGTCGCCTTTGAAAAAGTGCCCGCCAGACAAGGGAGTCTTCAGTGCAGCCAAGCGGGTGCGAAGAGCAGCGCCAGTCCGAGGCAGAGGATCACACATCCGCTGAGGAGCTTGAGCCACCGGCCCTCACGCGCCTGAAGCCGATGGTGGCTCAGCGTCACGACGGCGATGGCCAGGATCAGGCTGTCGTCTGCGATATAGGCCAGGTTATACAGGGCGAGATAGCCATAGTATTGCCAGGTCGCGAGTGACTGCATGGTGAGGATACGCGTGTACACCGCTGGCAATCCGGCGGTGCACAACAACTCGACCACGTTGACCAGGACCGCCAACACCAC
Organism: uncultured Nitrospira sp.; assembly: GCA_964449255.1. Taxonomy (GTDB): domain Bacteria; phylum Nitrospirota; class Nitrospiria; order Nitrospirales; family Nitrospiraceae; genus BQWY01. Next base: position 89,142 of record CAYUYE010000002.1, read on the forward strand.
GACGCCCGCCAGCGCGCCGGTGAGGTGTTCCGCTTGGAGGATCTTTCGGACCCGGTCGTACAGACCAGGCTTGGCCGATTCCGGGATGCTGAGCGAGGGGCAGGTGCTTCCAGCGAGTCCATCCTTTACGTGTATCGCGCCCACCAAGAGGGCGACGCTTCCCAAGACCAACTCGGTGATCCGCGACAGGCCGACCAGGAGAAAGACATTCAACCAGGCCGCCATGAACGCGAAGTAGACCAGGCCACTGACGAGGACGAACGTGCCGGCCACCAAGACCATGGTGGTGCGGTCGCGGACATGCACCAGCAGCGAGAGCAGGAAGAGTAACACCCACATGGCGCAGGGATTGAAGCCGTCGAGCAACCCCATGGCGATGGTAAAGAGCGGCAACCCCATGGTGTGGACGTCCAATGGACCGAACCAGGACGTCGGCAGAGTCTCGACTCCGGGCGCGGCGCCGGGGGGACGATCAAGCAACCGTCGAATCTGTGCGCCCGTCGTGCGCTCGTCGTCATAGCCGACCAGGAGTTCCTCACCGATGAGAAAGGCCGGGACGCCGATTGGGTGTAGGCCGCGGCTGTTGCCGAGATCCGTGAGTCTCGCGAGCTGAGCTGGGTCGTGGGCCACGTCATGGAGCGTGATTTGAAGGTGCGGTCGTTCGGTGGCAAGCGTCTTCAAGAAGGCTTCAGCGCGGGCGCAGTGCGGACAGCCTTCGCGGACGAATACTTCAAGGTCCGGACCTGGCGCAGGAGCCGATGCCGATTCCGCCGCGGCCGAATGAAACGTACTCGCGAGGACCAGACCCGCAATAACGGCAGCCAGCCACCGAATCATGGCAGACAGCAATGCGAGGGTTGTGCCATTCGAGCTCAGAGCAGCATGGTGGCCACGGCCAGATAGATTGCCACGCTGAGCAGATCCTGGACGACCGTGGCGATCGGACCGCTCGCCAGGGCGGGGTCGGCACCGATCCGCGCGAGCCAAAGGGGGAGCAGACTGGCCACAAGTGTGGCCATGACGGCGGTGGTTAACAACGTCAGCCCCACGACCAGCGCCAGCGTGCGGCGGCCATCGAACAACAGCAGCCCCGCCCCTGCGGCGATGCCGATCGTCGTCCCGATCAACAGGCCTAGCAGGCCTTCCCGATAGAGTTGCCGAGCCAGCGGCACGTCGCCATAGGCCAAGGCGCGCACAAGCACCGTCTCGGTTTGTGTGCCGACGGCATCGGCCATGTAGACGACGAGGGGGAGAAAAAAGACGAGCGCGATTTCTTCTTGGAGCACCGACTCGAAGGTTCGTGCAATGCCGGCCGCCATCCAGCCGCCGATGAGCCCGGTCATGAGCCACGGTATCCGTGCACGAAACGCATCGAAGGTGCTATGCGTCTCGCGTGGTTCCGGATGCGCCGCCCCTACGCCGCCTTTACGCAGTAGGTCGTCGACGTGTTCCTCGTGAAGAATGGCCAGAAGTCGTCCGATCGGAATTGCGCCAAGCAAACGGCGATGCTCGTCGAGCACGGTCACATCCGCTTCGTGCCGTTCCACCGCCAACAGCGCGACTGATTCCGCGGAATCCTCCGGGGAAACTTCCAGGGGAGGCGGCCCCTGCAGTTCGCCCAAGAGCCGGTCCGACGCCGCCTGGAGAAGCAGCTCGACCGGGACCTGGCCGAGAATTCGCGAATGTTCATCCACCAGATACAGGTGGCTGGCTTCATCGGGCCGCACCCGCCGGATGTGCTCCAGCCCGGTGGCGACCGTGTCGTCGGGACGCGCGCGGGGGATGGATGTGGTCATGACGTCGCGTGCTTGTTGCGGCTGCTCGTGGGCGGGTGTATCCATCGGTGCCGGGCGGTTCTCAGGTCAAGAAGGCCTTGCGGAGGCGCACGGCGAACTCGTCGACCGCCTTCCGATCCGGCTGGTGTCGGCAGCGCGACAGGCGGCGGGCGGCTTCCGCCGTCCACTGCTCGCCAAGGTCGATCACCTCGCCGACGCGGTAGGCGCCGCTCTTGAGCCTGGTGATCTCAGCGCCGACGGGTGTGTCGGCAATCCGGACCGTGAAGCGCCCGTTCTCCAGCAGCTCACACAGGTTGTATAGCACACGGATATAGGCGGCGGCGTATTTCTCCGGGCGGCCGTCTTTCTTGTCGAGGAACTTCTTGCGCTGGTTGTGGGCATAGTTGAGAAAAGCGTCATGCGCCTGGTTGGGCTCCCAGAGTGCCGGGAACAGCTCGCGTAAGGCCCGTCCCCAGGCATCGGCCTCAACAATCGGCGCCAGCAACGTTTCGAGCACGAGCGGATAACATTCGAGCGTCAGATTGAGGAAGGGGCCAATTTCCCAGGCGGTCACATCGCCGTTCTCTTTGGACAAGCGTGGGCCCTGGGGGCGGAAACCCACCCGAAACAGTTCGGCGGTCGGCAGCACGAACACGCTGCGATAGTCCGCATCGCTCTCGGCCGCGGCGAGGCCATGGGCTTGGGAGCCGATGAGGACTTTCAGGATGGTCTGTTCATCAGCCATGGGAGGTGCCTAGTGACTGGAGCCTATCTCAAAAACGATAGTTCGGGGCCTGAGCGCTGCTTCCGACTATTTCCGAGCGGGGACACGCTTGTCAGCGGTGTGTCCCCGCCCACTTTCTTCTCTCCCTGGGGGCGGCGGGGCTGATCCCATACGTGCGCGCGTCCAACGAGCACCGCCCTTAGTGGAGACATTCCATAAACCTTGTGTGCGGGTTGCGCGAGCACGAGGGATGGGCCCCGCCTGCCCCTCCGTCGTCCAGCATGGTGAGCCTGGAGCTGTTCGCCTCCTCGTCAGACGACAGGATGCCATAAAGCCATAGCCCTCGGCCGTCGTGACGCCGACCATTTTCACATAGGTTCTAATGTCCGCCTCCGAGGGGGAAAAGGGGGAGGACGATGGAGATCGCGATCAGAACAACGATGATCCACTCAAGCAGCTCCATGCGCAGGTTGGCGGCCCGGTCCGTCATTTTCCCATAGATACTGTCCAGGGTTTGGAGTTTTCGGATGATGCCCGCATCCCATTCGTCCAGGTGGAACCGCTGAGAGATCAGACGGTAGACACGCGCAAGATATTGGTCTCCGACGAGCTTTAGCGTGTTCGTGACACGCTCGAAGAGAATGGCGCTCTCCACTTGCAGCTCGGCGATGCGCGTCGAACTGGTTTCGAAGGAGCCCGGCAGCGGTAGGCGGCTCCATTGCTTCTTGGCCAGCGCCTCATAGGCCTGGTCGAGCGCGTTGTCGAGCTGGCGGTCGAGCAGGCGCATCTCCAGCAACTCCACGTTGGCGAATTCCATCACCGCCTGGACGTCCTCCATGTCCGACCCGAAGAGAAAGGCCGCGTTCCAGTCGATCGCGGCGATGTCCTCCGGATTGAAGGAGATACGGCAGGCCATGGCATCCCGGACTTCCTGCTCCGACAGGGGGCCTCGTTCGCAGCGGAGGATTTGCGCCAGTTCCTGCTCGAAAGTCGTCCAGAGAAACGGGCCGTTGGGCGCGCTGGAGGCCTCGATGTGAAAAATCGAATAGTCCTCGACGGCCTTGGCCACGCTGGGCTTGTCGATGGCGTCGCCCAGTGCGACCACCAGTTGTTCGACCCACTGGCGCGAGTCCGCGAGGAGTTGTTGATTGTCGTACAGGGCTTCACTCAACCCAAGGAGGCCGCTGAAGGGACCCTCGATCGGGATTTTGTAGGTGACGGACAGGGCCCCGAAGTCGTACAGCATGAGCTCCACGCTCGGCTGGCTGCTGTAGTGCCACAATTTGATCGACCCGGTTTCCTGGGTGATGCGGAGCGGCGCCGGGCGATACTCCAAATGCGCGGGCGCTCGGAGTTTGTAGCGGATGCGGGCCCGCTCCTTCATCGCGGTCACACGGCGATCGGCTTCATCGAGGTTGACGAAGGCCCCAATGTCGTATGCGAAGAGCACGAAACAGGTGCCCTTCTCAATGGTCAGTGACGCAATCGAATCCTGCTGCAACGTGCAGGTCCTCTCCAAAGACGAAGTCATGCCAGGATAGCCGTTCTGTTCACCGCCCCGCAAACAATGCAAAGCCGCCCGCCATCAGTATCGTCGCCACGCCGGCGGCGACCCGCCATGCGAGAGGCGCGTTCCCGAACCAGGCGGTCAGCCCCGCTTTCACCACGCTGTTGGTCATGGTCGCCAGCGTGATCGCCGCCGCTGCCGAAGGACCCGCCAGGCCCTCCTGGTGAAACCGCGCGACCGAGAGGATCAGGGCATCCACATCGCCAAATCCTGCGAGGGTGCTGGCGACATACAGCCCCCGGCTCCCAAAGTACGTTTGGGCCGCCTTCGCGCACAGCATCACCACCGCGTAGAACAGGCCGAACTTGAGCGCCACGCCAAGCTCGAAGGGATTCCGGTGCGGAACCGTGGTGCCGTCCAAGTGGGAGCCGGCCGGCCTGAGATACAGCAGCGCCGCACAGCCGTATCCGGCCAGGGTCATCGCGGCCAGCGGCGTCAGCAGCTCCGGCAGCAGGGTGGCATCCACGACGAAGATCATCACCAGGACGCGCACAAACATGGTCGAGGAGGCGACAAGAATCGAGCTCGCCGCCAGCGAGGTCAGGGCCGGCGTCGCCGCCGCGCGGCCGGACAGGTCGAACGCCACGGCCGTGGAGGACACGAGGCCGCCGAGTATGCCGGTCATGGCGACGCTTTTTCGCGCGCCGATCACGCGTGCGGCGATGTACCCCATGAAACTGATGGCCGCGACAAGCACCACCATGAGCCCGATGTTGTAGGGATTCAGCACGTCCAACGGGCCATAGGTGCGATCGGGCAGGAGAGGAAGGACCACGAGCGCCAAGATCACGAACTTGGCCGTCGCGTAGATGTCGTCGTTCGACACGCGCGCGACGGCTCGGTGCAGCGGCGTCTTGAAGGACAGGAGCGCCATCACCACCGAGGCGCTGGCCACGATCAGCAGGTACCGATGCCCCGCGTCCATGGGCAGATCCGGCAGCAACGCCATCACGCCCAACAGAAAGGTGATGAGCGCCGCCACCTCGGTCGTCACACCCGGGGTTGCATCCCGCGTCCATTCTTCGAAGTAGGAGACGGCGAGAAAGGCGCCGACCACGAGCAGGGCGCCGAGAATCGGCCAGACACCCAGCGTGTGGGCCAATAACGCGGACAGTGCGCCGGCCAAAGCCAGCAGAGGGAAGGTGCGGATGCCGCCCAGGCGCGGCTTGTTCTCGTGGGCCGCCGATTGCTCGCGCTCAATCCCGATCAAAGCGCCGGACGCGAGCGCCACCAGCAGCCCCAGAAAGATGTCTTCGAACGTCATCACCAACGCAGAGCGCATGATCCTCGTGTGGCACGGTTCGGGCGCCTGAGGAGCGCCTGCGCGGCCACTATTGAGCCGGCGCCAACTCGCGCACGTAGTGCAAGACTTCGAGCAGTTCCTCCTCCGTCAGGCGTGACAGCCATCCGTGCATGGGGGTGTAGGCCACGCCGTAGGCGGCGGACATCCAGAGCTCGAAATCGGTCTTGGCCCGGAGTCGTGCGGAATGAAAGTCGGCAGGCTTGACGATCAACCGATCCGCCTCCGGCCCGTCACCGTGGCCGCGCAAACCGTGGCACCGAAAGCAGTGCTCTTCATACATCATGCGCCCGCTTCGAATGCGCCCATCCTGGCTTGACGCGACGTTCCAGCAGACGAGCAGCCACAGCAGGACACAGGCCGAGCGTGCGGCGAAGCCGAGGGTCATGACGACTCCTTTCGCGCGAAGACAGGGGGACGTGCGGGCATCAGCGGCGTGCGCCACCGGTTGTGCGGCGTCCTCAGGCGATTCACCACCAATTTACGCCCTTCTTCCAGGAGCAGGAGTCCCAGTGCGGCCATCAGCAGCATCGGCCAGACCCACAAGGGCAGCGCCTGCGTGCGAAAGATCTGCTGCACCGGAGGCACGTAGACAATCGTCAGCAACAAGACGAGTTCCACAGCGATCCCCCAGAACAAGAGCCCATTCGTGAACAGTCCCAGGCGAAACACCGATGTGCGTTCAGAGCGGCAGGCGAAGACGTTCGCGACCTGCGCCATTACGATGGTCGCCAGCGTCACGGCCGTGGCCTGCATGTAGAGTGGGCTCGACCATTCCAGCGGCTCTCCCCAGCGCCATCCGCCGACCTGCAGAAACACAAAGAACGCCGTCATCGCCATGACGGCCTCGATCAGACCCAGGAACGCGTATGCGCGCAGTAGCAGCGCGGTGCTCATGAGACGTTCAGTGCGGGGACGTGGCGGAATCTCCATGATGCCCGGATCGGGCCGTTCCGCCCCCAGCGCCAGTGCCGGAAGCATGTCGGTGCCGAGATCGACGGCCAGGATTTGCGGGACGGTGATGGCCAGCGGAATGCCGAACAGGCCATAGGCCAGGTAGGGCACGATTTCGGGGACGTTACTCGCCAGCACGTAGGTGACGAACTTGCGGATGTTGCTGTAGACGGCACGCCCCTCTTCGATGGCGTTGACGATCGTCGCGAAGTTATCGTCCAGCAAAATCATGTCCGCCGTTTCCTTGGCGACGTCGGTTCCTGCCACCCCCATTGCGATGCCGATATGGGACAGCTTCAACGCCGGCGCGTCGTTCACGCCGTCTCCCGTCACGGCGACGATCTCGCCCATCTGTTTCAAGATGGACACGATGCGCATCTTGTGGCGCGGCGCCATCCGCGCGAACACCGGGTCCGGCTCGCCGGGGCGCGAGGGACTCAACAGCCGGCGCAGGTCAGCATCGCTCATGGTCTCGATCCGTGCCCCTTCGATCACCGGTGCAAAGCCACGACCGTCCTGTGCAGTGGGCTCCGGGACAAGACCGATCATGCGGGCGATTGCCACCGCCGTGAGCGGATGATCCCCGGTAATCATGATGACGCGCACGCCCGCGGTCCGGCATCGCGCGATCGCTTCCGGGACTTCCCGGTGCGGCGGATCCATCATGGCCACGAGTCCGAGCAACGTCAGGCCCTGCTCGACCGTATCGGCCTCAAGCTGGTCCTGTCCGGCTTCCATGGAACGCATGGCCAGCGCGAGGACACGGTAAGCCTGATGCGCGAAGCGGCGGCTCTGGGCCAGCAGCTCTTGCCGCCGGTCCGGCGTCAGCGGCCGCCCGCTGCTGTCCCCGTGCACGGCCGTGCAGAGTGGGAGCACGGACTCCGGTGCGCCCTTTGTGAACGCGACCACGCGGCCGTCGATCCAATGGAGGGTCGTCATGCGTTTGCGGTCCGCATCGAACGCGATCTCCCCCATGCGACGCGGCGGGGCGTGCGGATACAACCCGTACGCGTCCACGAAGTCCACGAGCGCCACTTCCGTCGGATCCCCGGTCCACGCCCGTCGCCCCGAACCGAGGCGGACCTGTTTGGCGTTGTGAGACAGCGCCATCGCCTGAATCAGGGGGCCGAGCTGCCGCGGGTCGACGGTGCTCGGGAGGTGGTCCTTGACCACGAGCAAGCCGCCGCGGGATTCCATTTCCAACCCGTCAACGAAGAGACGTTCGACAACCATTCGGTTCTCGGTCAGCGTGCCGGTCTTGTCCGTGCAGATGACGGTCGTGCACCCGAGCGTTTCGACGGACGCGAGGCGCTTGATCAACGCCCGGCGTTTGGCCATCCGTTGTGCCCCCAAGGCCAGGGCGAGTGTGACCGTCGGAAGCAGCCCTTCGGGGACGTTGGCCACGATGATGCCGATGCCAAAGATGGCGCTGACCCAGACGCCCAAGTTGAGCGACAGTCCCATCACGAAGAAGAGCGCACCCATGGCAAGGGAAATGCCGGCGATCACGCGGGTGACCTTCATGATCTCCTGCTGGAGCGGGCTCAATCCGGCTTCGGCGGCCGTGGCCAGCTGCGCGATTTTGCCGAACTCAGAGTGTGCGCCAGTGGCAAACACGACCGCCTTGCCGTGGCCGGCCAAGACGGTGGTGCCGGCAAAGACCAGATTCGGCAGGTCAAGCACATGCCCGTCCAGGACCGGATCCGCCGTGCGCCGTTTGGGGCGGGCTTCACCGGTCAGCGCGCTCATGTCCACCTGTAGACCCACGGCCTCCACCAGACGCGCGTCGGCCGGCACCTGCTCGCCCTCCTCAAGCAAGATGACGTCACCAGGCACAATCTGTTGGCGCGCAATGCGTTGGGATTGCCCCTTGCGGATCGCCCAGGCGGTTGATGGAAGGAGATGGTGCAACGCCTCGACCGCACGCTCCGCCTTGTACTCCTGGAAAAAGGCGAAGGCCGCATTGATCGCAATGACGCCGACGATGGCCCAGCCCAACATGGTCATGCCTTCATCCGGTTTGAGGGCATCGGCGATGAACGCCAGCGCGGCAGCGATCCAGAGCAGCACCGCGAGGAAATGTGTGAACTGTCTGGCGAGCGCGAGCGGCCAGAACGTGCGCGCTGCGGGGCGCAGCTGGTTGTAACCGTAGTGCCGAAGGCGCGCCTCGACCACCGTCGATCCAAGACCGGCGGTGGATGATTCAAGGCGCCGATATACGTCCTCGGCTGAAAGGGCGGCAAGGTCCATGACGTCAAAGGCTCTGGATTGTGCAGTGCAGTCGCAATGCCACAGTCACTGTCGAGAGGCCCCGCTCGAACACTATCGAGATTGAGGCGGAACGCGGCGGAAAAACAGGCCGGACGACCGTGGCTCGGGCGGGGGGACGTGAGCCGCTCGAAGGCAGGTTCTTGATCTGGTGCATTTTGCGCCAGTGGCCAATAGCGCCATGGGGTTATAGTCGCCAGGGTCCTAGCTGAATCAACGCGAAACAGCCTGTCGCAGCGGCACCTGATTTGCGAAGGACTCGGGGGTGAGTCGGCGTGGCTGAGGAGGGGCTGATTATGGCACAACCATTTGCCGTGTGGCTGACGGGTCTTCCGGCTTCGGGGAAGAGTACAATCGCGGCGGCGTTACGCGATGAACTCGCGTCCTGCGGCCTGACGGTGGAGGTCTTGGAGTCAGACGCACTCCGGCGTCACTTGACCCCGAGCCCGACATACAGTCCGGCGGAGCGAGAGCTGTTTTATCGAGCTCTGGCCTACTTTGGAAGTCGATTGGCGGCACATGGGGTCCCGGTCATCTTTGACGCCACCGGTCATCGGCGGAGTTATCGCGAATTTGCGAGGAATCTGATTCCCCATTTTGTCGAAGTCGCGGTCGTCTGTCCGTTAGCCGTGTGCGAACAGCGCGACCGGAAGGGAACATACCGGGGTGGGCGATCGGGAGCGAGCGAAACGGTGCCGGGCCTTCAGGTCAACTACGAAGCGCCGCTTCATCCGGATGTGACGGTCGATACGACGCAGGAGCCGGCCAATGAGGCGGCCCGCAAGATCATGGAAGTCTTGCACGCGCGGGGCTATCTCGCTGCGGCGCGTGAGGCGCCGATGACGTCGTAAGCGGCGTCGCTCAAGAGAACCGGCGAGCGGCGAGCAGCTCAGGCGTCGCGACAAATCGTCCCGCAAGAAAAGAGAATTGAGCAGCACAGTTGATCCCCTTTGCTCGCAGAGGCCGCACGATCAGAATGTGCTCCCTCGATGCGCGCAGTTGGGGATCAACTGCGCCGCCCCTAAGTATGGTAGAGGGTGGCGAGGACAGACCGCTTGCAAGTCTGTCCTCGCTCGGAGTCAGCTTTGGCATTGTCATAGACCCAGAACCGGGACCGGCTTCACAGCGGTCGGTCCCGGTTTCACACCCTCAAAGGGAAGGGGACGAGTACGAGCGACTTGCGCCGGAGCGGATGGGGCCCACCCGGCGGACGAAGAAGGAACGCTGGGACTGACGGAAGTACCGCGATCGTTCGATCGCGGCTGAGGGAATTCCAGAAGGTTTCCGCTTCGGCCCGCCGTGGAAGGGCTACCGCGAGAGGCGCGGAAGCGAGGGATCGTCTGTTTCCCTTGGTGCACAGTCATGGGGATTCTGCATAAGAGTAGAAGGCTCTCCAGGAGGGGTTTTGATGCACCCGAGCGGCCCCTCTTCGCGATTACGCTGCTGGCAGCTCCAGCGTCAGCAACTCCCCCTTCATCTGCTGATGGAGATCGCAGCGGAAGGTATAGTTGCCGCCGCCTTGCGGCGTGAAATAGAGGACGATCGTTTTCCCCGGGTCGACATACACGCCTTCGATGCCCTTGCCGTATGTGGCCACCCCTTCCCCTTCCGCATTCAGGGGCAATGTCGGAAACGCGGGAGAAGTAAAGCCGTGGCGCACGATGTCCTGGTTGCGGAGAATCAGCGCGGCCGGAAGGCCGGGATGCAGTGCGCCGGGTTTCGTCAGGACGAAGGCATAGTCCTGAATGAGGATTTCGACCCGCTGGGTGCCGATGCCCTGGGCCAGCAGCCCCGGTACCGTGGGACTGGATACCAGAGCAAGCCAGAGCATCAGGAGCGGTGTGAGGAACAGGCGGCGATGACGGGGACGTGACATCAGGGGCCTCCTTGGAGCAGTGACGGTGAGTGAGTGAGGGTTCGAGGGCGCTTCAAATCCGCAAGCAGTTTCGCCCATAGTTGTTCGGCAATTTCCTCGAAGGGGATCCGGTACTCCCGGACATCCTCTCCCGCGAGCGTGGCTTCGCCCGAACTTTCCCAGACCAGTTCCCCGGTTTGCGTATTCCAGAGTTCTAGGGACAGGCGCAGAATCGACACGCGGGTCTGCAGCACACGAATGCCGAAAAAACTGAACCGCTCCGACATCGATTGTTCGAACCAGGCCATCATGGGCAGGAAGACGAATCGCGCCTGCGCCGCATCGCCGATGGCGCGCATGGTGGCGCGGTTGAGGACGCCGCTTTGCAGGTGCGCAGCGATCATGTCCGAATAGTCTTTTGCCAACCCGGCCTGATTGATGCGGCTCAGCGTCAGTTGCGGTGTGCGGGCCTGGATGGCGATCGGCTCTGCCAGCAAGGCCCGCTGCAACGAACGTGACACTTGATGCGCATAGCCCTCGAGTCCGAAGCTTACGACCGCGCTGAGGACGGCTACCGGCTGGCTGTCCAACTGGCCGGGGTCGAATCCGGACGCCCGAGACACGAGTGAGGCCTCCGACCCGATCTGCTTGAGCGGTCCCGCACATCCGGTCCAGAGCGCCGCGGCGCTCAGCGCGATGACGACCGAGAGCCGTGGTCTCCGTGATGATCCGCGCAGAGATGTTCCTCCAGGGGATCGCGTCACGGCTGTCGCGAGAGGTACGCCACGCACCCGTCCACGGTCGCGAGCTTCGGATAGTCCGCCTCGGGGATCTCGACGTGAAAGGCTTTATGCAAGGCGATCACGAAATTCAGAAAGTCCATCGAATCGATGTCGAGTTGATCGCGAAGGCTCACATTGGTCTTGATGGTGGCCGGATCAGCCTCGGGAGCCACCTCGCTCAACAGACCCAGCACTTTCTCTCGGAGTTGATCAGCGGTCAGCGCGGTGGCCATGAAGCAATTCCCTATTAGAAGAGGGGGTGTGGCGCGGTGCCGAATAGTTGCGGTCGTTTTGCGGTTCCACCCGCGCTTCCGACGATGCGCCACGTCCCTTTCTCTTTCACCAGTCGATGGACTTCCTGATGCCAACTGTCGATGGGGATGCGCTCCTTGGAGTCTTTGCTCGTGGCCCATAGCGCCCCCGCACAGGTGATCTCGACGAGGCCCGTCGGTCCCGATCCGGTGGCGCGAATCGCGGAAAAGGTGTGGATGTTGGCGATCAGCTCGTACTCCTTCAGCAGCTTCGCCCAGATCTTGCGGATATCAGCTTTGTTCATCCTGTGGTAGCGGTAGTGATCGCTATAGAGTGACATGAGGCCGTCGATATTTCTGGCGCGAATGGCTTCCTCCGCTTGGTCGAAGGTGCTCGTGAGCTCCAGCAAGGTCTGGCGGTCGATCTCAACCTGGGCCTCGGGGAGAATCTGCGTCATGGCCTCGACGTGCCGGCATGTGCCGGCGAGACCAACCAGGGTACAGAAGAGGAGCACCCTCGTCGTGAAGGCCGGGTTGTTCATGCTGCACCCTTTCTCAGAGCAGATGGCCGCACCATCACAGGTTAGCCGGATTCTGGAGCAACCGATCGATCGCTGCGAGGAACATCGCCCCACGATGCCCATCGCTGACCCGATGGTCGGCCGACAGACTCACCGACACGATCGGTCGTGGGACGATCTGCCCGTCGACGACCCATGGCCGCTCCGCGACCTTTCCAAACCCGACCAGTGCAACCTGCGGTGGGTAGATCACTCCTAGCACAGTGTCGACGCCCAGGTCACCCAGGCTCGTGCAGGTAATGGTCGGGTCCGACATTTCGGAGCTGCGGAGCGAAAACGCGCGGGCCCGTTTCACCAGGTCTTGGAGCCGTTGCATGACTTCCGACAGGCTCAACCGGTCGGTGTTGTGCAGGGCCGGGGCTACCAGCCCGCCTCCACGCAACGAGATGGCCACTCCCACATGAATGGCAGGGCTGTTCACCGCCTGCCCGTCTTTCCAGAAGCCGTTGAGTTCGGGAAATTCTCGCAGCGCCAACGCCACGGCCTTGATCAAGAGCACGCCCGGAAGGAGACGGTCCATCACCGAACGAGCCGCATTCTCCTTCGCGAGCCACGCCATGGCGGGGCCCATGTCAATCGTCGTGCTCAGGTAGTAGTGCGGAATCTCTCGTTTGGACCGCCCCATGGCCGCCGCGATGGTCTGGCGCATGCGCGTCTGACGGTCTACCGCCGGTTCGGCCGGTGGAGCGGTCGATGGCGTGGGGCGCAACTGCTCGGCCGTGCGCCGAACGTCTTCTCGTGAAATGGCCCCATCTGGCCCCGTTCCGACGAGAGAAGCTGGATCGACCCCAAGCTCCTGCGCCAATTGTCGGGCGGCAGGAGACATGCGCAGTCGTCCCACGGTGGTGGGTGTGGATGCCGCGGGCGCGGAGCGTGGCGAGGCGGGTCGGGGTGCTGCAGGTTCAGCGTTCGCTTTCACCTCAGCCTGGACCTCGACCTTCGCCTCAATCTTCTGTGTCGGTTTGCCGTCCTCCCGGATGATCGCCATGACCGTGCCGACCGGGACCGTATCTCCGGGCTTGATGAGGAGTTGATCCAGCACCCCGTTAGAGAAGGATTCCACTTCGATGGCCGCCTTGTCCGTTTCGACCTCCGCGAGGATGTCCCCTTTCGAGACGCGGTCGCCGATCTGTTTCTTCCATTCGACCAGCGTGCCCTCGGTCATGTCAGCGCCCAGAGTGGGCATGAGAAATTCAGCCATGCTCAGACCTCATCAACCGTCGTGCGTCCATCGCTTCTGAGTGCATCCGGCATCCGAATGACGCTTGACGACGGAATCAATGCAATAAACATCGTCGCCTTATCGAGGCACAAGCCTGCGCACAGCCTCCACGATCGTATCGGGCTGGGGCAGCGCCGCATCTTCGAGATGCTTCGGATAGGGGAGCGGGACCTCGGCGCTGCAGAGCCGTTGAACCGGGCCATCCAAATCATAAAAGGCCCCTTCCATGATTTGTGCACTGATCTCGGCGGCGAAGCTTCCTGTGCGCCAGGCCTCATCCACGATGAGTGCGCGATGTGTTTTGGCGACGGACGTTAGGATGGCCCTAGTATCCAACGGACGCAAAACGCGCAAATCGAGCACTTCGGCATCGATGTTCTCGGCCACCAGCATTTCCGCCGCTGCCAGGCATTTCCAAAGGCAGCCGCCGAAGGTGATGATCGAGATGTCGCGGCCTGTTCGTCGGACTGCGGCGTGCTGAATATCTGTCCAAGCCGCTTGCGCCCCGCCAGCCGCTTGCGCTCCGCCTGGTTCCTCCGCACCGGCTTGCTCCTCGAGTTCGCACTCCATCGGATACAGATACGCGTGCTCGAAAATGAAAACCGGGTCCGGCTGTTTCAACGCAGTCAGCAGCATGCCTCTGGCGTCAGTGACGGTCGCCGGTGTCAACACGGTAATGCCGGGAATGTGGGCATACCAGCCTTCCAAGCTGTGGGAATGCTGCGCCGCCACTTGGCGGCCGCCGCCCGTCGCCATCCGCACAACCAAGGGGATGCTGAATTGTCCGCCCGACATGTGGCGAATGGTGGCGGCGTTATTCACGATTTGATCGAGGGCCAAGAGACTGAAGTTGACCGTCATGACCTCAACAATGGGGCGCATGCCCCCCATGGCCGCGCCGATGCCGGCCCCCACGAAGGTGGATTCTGACAATGGGGTATCGCGGATGCGCTCAGGGCCGAACTCGTCGAGGAAGCCCTTGCTGCAACCATAGGTGCCGCCGTACCGGCCGACATCTTCGCCCATGAGAAAGACGCGGGGATCGCTCCGGAGCGCCTCGCGCATTCCGCGTCGGACTGCTTCTCGGTAGGTGATCTTGGTCATGGTTGAAGCTTCTGGTCGAGGCTAAGATTGAGGTTCAGGGACGATGAGGCGTTTCTTCTTCGGCCTCAACCTCGGCCTCAGCCTTTCGGTGTAGAGACATCCTTCTCCAGATCCTCCAACGGCTCCCACGCGCTGGCCTCGGCGAAGGCCACGGCCTCATCGATCTCAGCGGCGATCTGTTTCTCGGCTTTCTCGAGATCGCCCGAGACCAGCGCCTTCCACTCGCGCATCATGCCCTCGAACGTCGTGATGGGATCTCGCTCTTTCCACTGCTCAATCTCCTCTTTCTTGCGATACAACTCCGGGTCGTACATCGAGTGCGCGCGAAACCGGTAGGTCCGGTATTCGAGGAGGGAGGGACCCTGTCCCTGACGGACTAACTGCGCGGCGGCCTGAGTGCTCTCTTCGACAGCCAGCACGTCCATTCCATCTACTGCCTGCGAGGGCATGTTGTAGGTCGAGGCCTTCTTTGCAATGTCCGTATCGGCTTGGTGCCGTCCCAATGCCGTCCCCATGGCATACAAGTTGTTTTCGCAGAGAAAGAGCACCGGGAGTTGCCAGAGCGAGGCCAGGTTCAATGATTCGTGAAATTCTCCCTCCGCCACCGCGCCGTCGCCGAAAAAACAAGCCGTGACTCGCTGCCGCCCCTGCAGCTTGTCCGCGAGGGCGAGGCCGACCGCAACCGGCAATCCTCCGGCGACGATCGCCAGCCCCCCGTAGAAGCGGCGTGACGCATCGAAGAAATGCATCGAGCCCCCTCGGCCCCGCGCGCAGCCGTCGACCTTGCCGTACAGTTCGGCCATCAGGCTCTTCATGGGTGTCCCGCGCACCAGCGCATGCCCGTGCTCGCGATAGGTGGCCACGACGGCGTCGTCGGGGGTCAGTGCACGGATCGCCCCGACCGCTACGGCTTCCTCGCCGATGTAGAGGTGCAAGAAGCCGCGGATGTTCCCCAGGCTATAGAGCTCGACGCATTTTTCTTCGAAGCGCCGGATTCGGAGCATCTGATACAGCAGTTCCAGTGCATGGGGGCGGTCCACAGCGTGTTGCATCAGGCGCCCTCCATTGTCGATGTGTCTCCTTCGGGTAAGCCGAGTTCACGGGCTTTTAACAAACGCCGCATGATCTTGCCGCTGCGGGTTTTGGGGAGACTCGGCAAGAAGGCAATCTCTTTGGGCGCGACCACGGCTCCCAATCTGGTTCTGGAAAAGCCCAGCAACTCCTTCTGCAGCGCGGGAGTGGGCTCGAATCCCTCTTTCAGCGCGACAAAGGCTTTCACGACTTCCATCGCGACCGGGTCCGGCTTGCCGATCACGCCTGCTTCCGCGACCGCCTGGTGTTCCATGAGCACGCTCTCGACCTCAAACGGCCCGATCAGATGGCCGGACGTCTTGATGACGTCGTCCGCCCGCCCCACGAACCAAAAGTACCCGTCTTTGTCCCGCCTGGCCAGATCGCCGGTCAGATACCAGCCGTCGGCAAAACACTTCTGGTAGCGGGCCTCCTCATGCCAGTAGCCGCGGAACATCGAAGGCCATCCCGGACGGAGCGCCAATTCTCCTTGGCGGTCGGGGTCGGCCATGACGCGCACCTGACCCGCCTCGGTTCTCTCGACAATAGCCGCCTCGATCCCGGGCAATGGGCGTCCCATCGACCCGGGACGGATGTCCATGGCAGCAAAGTTGGCGATCATGATTCCACCCGTTTCGGTCTGCCACCAGTTGTCGTGGAAGGGTGTGCCGAACGCCTCCTGACCCCACACGACCGCTTCCGGATTCAGTGGTTCGCCCACGCTCGCGCAAAAGCGCAGCCGGCTCAGATCGTACTTGCGGATGGGATCTGTCCCGCCTTTCATCATCATGCGGATGGCGGTCGGAGCCGTGTACCACACGGTCACGCCCTGGTCCTGAAGGGTGCGGTACCAACGCTCCGCATCGAACTCCGCTTCATCGACGATACTGGTCACGCCGTTCGTCAAGGGCGCGATGATGCCGTAGGAGGTCCCCGTCACCCAGCCGGGATCAGCGGTACACCAGAAGACGTCGTCAGGGTGGAGGTCGAGCGCCAGTTTCCCCGTCATGTGATGGGCCACAACCGCTTCATGCACATGCAGCGCGCCCTTCGGGGTGCCGGTGGTGCCGCTCGTGAAATGCAAGAGCGCCGGATCTTCTGGCTCGGTCGGGGGGATCGCAAAGGACTCACTGGCTTGGGTGAGGACACGATGCCAATTCTGCGTGTCCGGGTGATCGGAGGAGGGCGCATCGTGTCCCACGATCAGCACGTGTTGTAAATCGGGGAGGCTCTCGCGAAGGGCCGCGACCTTTCGTTGATAGAGGATGTCGGTCGTGACCAATACCTTGGCCTGCCCAATGCTCAAACGTGTACGAATGGGTTCTGGCCCGAAGGCGGAGAAGAGGGGACACAAGACACTCCGATTCTTGAGTGTGCCCAATGCGGCAATGTACAGCTCGGGGATCCGGCCCGCGAGGACATAGACGCGCTCGCCTTTTCCCACTCCGAGCCGCTGGAGCACGTTGGCGAAGCGATTAGACAGGGCGTCGAGCGCGGCAAAGGTATAGTCCTGATGCGCTCCGTCCTTCGCAATCCAGCGAAGGGCGACGTGCTGCGCTCGAGGCCCTTGCGCATGCCGGGCGACCGCTTCATGGGCGATGTTGAGACCCTGCCCGCCGGGTAGTCCCGTGAGCTCGTTTCGTACCCGTGCCCAACTGAACGACTTGCGCACGGCTGCATAGTCGTACAGGTGCGGAGTAATGTCCCAATCACGTCGGGATTTGATGATCGGCGCCCAAGCCATAAAAGAAGAGCAGACCGTGGTCCTACCCCAGTTGGCTGCAAGGGGCAGACCATCGTTTCCTCATCCGACCCTCGTTCATGAGGGGAGGATTTCTCATTCATTCGGCGCCTTGGGCCGGTGGAGCTGGGCCGCTCTGTGGCAGAATTCAGCATTCGCCTTCAGGGATCGGGGGAGATTCGCGCCAGGCGGTGGCTCCCATGGATGGACGATCATGGAAAGCCTTGGCGACGGAACGAAACGCACGACGCTCCGGTTTGTGACGTCATGAGCACGGTTCTTGCGGCAACCGATGCTGGCGGGGGAGGAAGGGCGAGTGCAACCTTTGAAAATCGTCATCATGGGGGCAGCCGGACGGGACTTCCACAACTTCAACGTGGTATTCCGTGACAATCCCCACTATCAGGTCATCGCGTTTACAGCGGCCCAGATCCCGAACATCGAGAACAGGCGATACCCAGCCGTGCTAGCCGGTTCGCGCTATCCGGCGGGGATTCCTATCTACCCCGAAGCTGATCTCGAGTCGCTGATCGAACGGCATCACATCAACCAGGTGATCTTTTCCTACAGCGATATCTCGCATGAAGACCTGATGCACAAAGCGTCCCGTGTTGTGGCGCACGGCGCAGATTTCTCGTTGCTGGGTTGCCGGACGACTATGTTGCACGCGCACAAACCCGTGATCTCCGTCTGTGCGGTTCGGACCGGAGCGGGGAAAAGTCCGCTGGCGAGAAAAATTGCGGGGCTTCTCCGACGCGAAGGACTGCGGGTGGCCGTACTGCGCCACCCCATGCCCTATGGGGATCTGGCCCGACAGGTGGTGCAGCGGTTCGCCGTGCTCGACGACCTCCGAACCGCGCAGTGCACGATTGAAGAGATGGAAGAATACGAGCCGCATCTTCAGCAGGGCGACGTGGTCTATGCCGGCGTCGATTACGAGCGGATTCTCAGACGAGCGGAGCTGGAGGCCGATATCCTGCTCTGGGATGGCGGCAACAACGACTATCCATTTATCGAGTCGGATCTAGAAATCGTCCTGGTGGATCCACTGCGAACCGGCCACGAGACCCGGTACTTTCCCGGTGAGGTGAATCTTCTGCGGGCGGACGCCTATGTGCTCACGAAACTCGACTCGGCATCTCCGGAACAGGTGCGACTCGCCCGTGAGGCGATCCGGGCGGTTAATCCCTCCGCGCCCATTCTTGAATCCACCATGCCGATCGTCGTGGATCGGCCGGACGTGATTCGCGATCGGCGCGTGTTGGTCATCGAGGATGGGCCGACCCTGACGCATGGCGGCATGAGTTTCGGGGCCGGGACGCTGGCGGCGAAACAGTTCGGGGCGCGAGCATGCGTCGACCCGCGTGCCTCGGCAGTCGGGAGCCTTCGGGACGTGTTTGCCCGGCATCCGCATATCGGTGCGGTGTTGCCCGCCATGGGGTACGGGGCGGAGCAAGTGCGGGAACTCCAGGACACAATCGCCGGCACGGCTTGCGACACGGTGCTGATTGCCACCCCGGCCGATCTGCGACGGATACTCTCGATCGCGCAGCCCACGGCCCGGGTGACCTATGGCATGGATATCCATGGACGTCCGACACTGGACGAGCTCATCGGCCCAATGGTCTCGAGGGCCAGGGCGGGGAAGGCGGCCGGAGAGACCGTCGCGGGAGTGGCATGAACACGTCGCCGATCGAACGCGAGTTGTTGGCCAAGGCGAGAAAACCGGCAGAGCAAGCACTCCGGCTGCACCGCGCGTATCGCGGGAAAATTCAAATGCTGCCGAAGTGCGCCATCCGCCAGCTAGCCGATTTCGCCGTGTGGTATACGCCGGGTGTCGCCGAGCCCTGCCGCGCCATTGCGGCTCATCCCCATGAGGTCTACGCCTATACGAACAAGGCCAATACGGTGGCCGTCATTTCGGACGGGACGCGCGTGCTCGGCTTGGGAGACATTGGACCGGAAGCTGGACTGCCCGTCATGGAGGGTAAGGCGCTTCTCTTCAAGTATCTTGGCGGCGTGGACGCCGTCCCGCTCTGTCTCGGTACGAAGGATCCTGACGAATTCATACGAACCGTGAAGATCCTCGAGCCGTCCTTTGGCGGCATCAATCTCGAGGATATCGCCCAGCCCAAGTGCTTCCGGATCCTGGAGGCGCTCAAGAAGGAGCTCCGCATTCCCGTCTGGCATGACGATCAGCAGGGGACCGCGACCGTTCTCTTGGCGGGATTGTTGAACGCGCTGGAGGTGGTGGGGAAACGACTGGATGCAGTCCGCATCGCCATGATCGGGATGGGTGCGGCGAACGTCCCGACGTATCGCATGCTCACCGCCTGTGGGGCGGATCCTGCCAACATCGTGGCCTGCGATCTTGGCGGCATCTTGGGCACCCACCGGCGGGACTATGAACAGCATCAGGATGAATACCGTGAACAGTGGCGGGTCTGTCGCGAGACGAATCCCAAGGGGCTCAAGGGCGGTATCCCGGAGGCTCTCGACGGCGCCGATGTGTGCGTGGGGTTTTCGGCCGGAGGCGTCATCGCTCCTGCGAGTGTGGCCGCGATGGCGGACAACGCCATCGTGTTCGCCTGCGCTAACCCGGTTCCTGAAATTTGGCCCTGGGATGCGAAGGCTGCAGGCGCCAGGATCGTCGCGACGGGCCGGAGCGATTTCCCCAATCAAGTCAACAATGCGCTGGTCTTTCCAGCGGTCTTTCGGGGCGTGCTGGACGTCGGGGCGTCGGCGATCAGCGATGAGATGGCACGGAGTGCGGCCGAGGAACTAGCAAGGTGTGCGCGCGAGCGCGGGATCCAGGAGGAGTACATCCTGCCTCGCATGGATGAATGGGATGTGGTTCCACGCGTGGCGGCGGCAACCGCGGTGAAGGCACAAGAACTCGGATTGGCAGAGCGTTCGCTGACCGCCGAGCAACTGAGACAGAAGGCCACGACCGTGATCAGAGCCTCGCATGATGCCACCGAGGCGCTGATGAAGGCAGGGATGATCCCCTCTCCTTCCGAGGGCGAGAGCGGCTAGAAGCTACGACGTCGGACGACGAGGACGGAGCAGGGAGCGTATTTCAGCACACTCTCCGCCACGCTGCCGATTTGGAGCCGCTCCGTGCCTTCCAGTCCCCGCGACCCGACCACAATCAAGTCGGCATGGAGTTTTTCGGCATGGGAAAGGATCGCTTCGCTGGGATGTCCCCGACCGACTTCCGTCGTCACCGCGCATCCGGTCTTGATGAGGCGATCACGATAGGCCGTCACCAAGTCCTGGGCGCGATCGAGCTGCGGTTGTATGAGGTCGTGGACTTCCGCGGCCGGTAATTCTCGCGCCGCCAATTCGGTGAGTCGATCGGTCGCCACGGAGAAGACGGACACGCGGGTGCCTTCTTGGACGAGATGTTGGCAGAGGAATTCGCACGCCTGGCGGGAGTGTTTTGAGGCGTCCACGGCCAGCACGACCTGGTCGAGCGTCTTGAGGGGGCGTTTGACGATTAGCGTGGGGCAGGGGGCGTGGACCGCGGCATGTCTCGACACGCTGCCGAGCAGGAAGCCGCGGATGTCGCTCAGCCCTCGTGAACCCAGGATCAACAGGTCCGCCCGCCGGCGTTGCGCCTGGGAGACGATCGCCGTTGCCGGCCGCCCGTGAGCCAAGGCCGTTTCGATCTTGGTCGCGGCGCTTGTCCCGCCTTGGCCGAGTGCAACGGCGGCGTACTGATTCATTTGACGAAGAAGGGTGGAGCCTCGTTCATCGAGCGCGCGGATGACGTGAGCCATCCGTGCGGGACTGGGAGGTCCCGCAGACTTGGGGAGGCGAGGCTCCACCGCGTGAAGTAGGCACAACATCTCCGGCGGCCGAGCCGCCACGATATTCAGGGCGTCCACCGCCCATCGCGAATACTCCGAGCCGTCCACCGCACAGATGATCTTCATGGCCTCATCGCCTGGTTGTCGTGCTCTCAAGGCGTTGCCGCCCGTCTCACTTCTAGGCCTGCAGGACACATGCCTAGCCCGCATGATTCATGACGGTTGGTCACGAACTTGCGGAGTCGCACTCGGGAACCCGTGATGGCAGGAGAACTGTTCATGAATCATGCTCGGTAGAAGCCAGGTGATGCCGATGCATGGACCGTGTTTTGGGCCAATAAGGATTGCGGCGTTTTGCGCCAACACGCTGGAGTGGGTTGGGGTAGTTGTCGCCACTTGAGGGCTCGGACATGCGCTGCGGCGAGCCTCGCAAGCCACTCCAGGCCGACGCCAGGATGGCATTTCCCTTGCGTGCATCCACTGGCACAGGAGGGGGAGGATGCCGACGCATGATCGGATGACCGGAAGGGCCCTCGATGCCGCGGAGCGCTCGGCGATTCGACGCTATCTTGATACGCTTAAACGGGCCAGGCTCGAGCCAACGACGGCGATTGAGGAGGGGAGCATCCATCGGGGGGCGGATGGGCGAATCGTGATTCCCGTGACGCTTGATGCCGAGGATCCCTCGCTCTCGCTCGGCATGCTGATGGCGGAGAAGAGTGAAGCGCTGTATCGACACACCGGGTGTCGGCTCGTGATCGAGCAGCGCCCACTCCGTGATCCGTCGGGCCGGCGCTACTTTTGGGACGGCCAGTGGATGTCGGTGGAGTAAGCCGTGCCAGCCACCGCCGGGAAGCGCGATTACTACGAAGTGCTGGGAGTTGATCGTCGCGCGACGCGCGACCAGCTCAAACAGGCCTACCGCCAGCTCGCCCTCCACTATCATCCCGATCGGAACCATGCGCCGGACGCGGCCGACAAGTTTCGGGAGATCGCCGAAGCCTATGCGGTCCTGTCCGACGAGACCAAACGGCGTGCATACGATGCGACCGGGCACGCGGGCGTCGAGGGGCGGTGGACTACCGAGGATCTCTTCCGGGATTTCCAGTTCGGAGATTTTTTCGGGGGGCGGTTCGGCGACCTATCGGGGTTGTTTGGGGATTTCTTCGGGCGGCGCGTGCGGCCGGGCGCCCACGCGGCGCGCGGTCTCGATCTCCACTACGATCTCGATGTGACACTCGAAGAGGCGGCCAGGGGGGGCGAATTCGAAATCCATGTCACACGCTCGCAGACCTGCGCGACCTGCGGCGGAAACGGGGCCAAACCGGGGACCGCTCCTAAAGCCTGTGAGGGCTGCGGGGGCAGCGGACAGAAGCAGCAGGTGCAAACCGGAAAAGGTGTCAGGATGGTGACACTGAGCACCTGTGCACGCTGTGAAGGGCGGGGCATCATGATCGAATCGCCTTGCGCGAGCTGTCAGGGTAAGGGGATCCAGTTTGCGCCCCATACCTACAAGGTCAAGGTACCTCCAGGGGTGGACGACGGCATGGGCATTCGACTGGCGGGACAGGGGGAACCCAACGCAGATGGAGGATCGCCGGGCGATTTACTGATTCGCCCGCACGTGAAGCCGCATCCCGTCTTTGAGCGGAGGGGGGAGGACCTGTACATGATGGGGCGGCTGTCCCTGTCGGACGCCGCCTTGGGGAGCAAGATTCAGGTGCGCGGCCTGAACGGTGACGTGTTGGACGTTGCGATTCCTCCCGGGACGCAAGGTGGCACCGCCTTCCGTCTCAGCGGGAAAGGGATGCCTCGGCTGGGGAAAAAGGGGAAAGGGGACCTGTACGTCCTGGCCGACGTACGGACCCCTACCGATCTGACGCGACGACAACGCACGCTCCTGCAGGAGTTCGCCAAACTCGAGGCTGAGAAAGGCTCGTTGCGGAACGAAGGGATGGACCCCCCGCGCGAAGTGCGGGAAGACGAGAGGAGGACGGTATGACGCGCATCACCGAACAACTGGATCGGCCACCGATCAGCTTTGACCATCTGAAAGCCGAGGACCTCATGGAGCGGCACGTGCAGTCGGCCCACGCGCATACCAAGGCCGACGTGATTGCCTCGATGATGATCGAAGGGTTCGGTGGGATGCCGATCCTCGACGACCGGCGGCATCTCGTCGGCATCGTGACCGAGTTCGACCTGCTCGCCGCCCTCGATGCCGGGAAACGGCTGCCCGAGCTGACGGCGGAGGAGATCATGACCAAATCGGTGGTCAGCGTCAGCGACCATACCGATGTGCGGACCTTGATTTATGTGCTGCAAACCAACCATGTCATCAGGGTGCCAGTCGTGGATCGCGACGGAATCTTGGTCGGGCTCGTGGCGCGACGGGACGTCTTACAGGCCTATCTCGGGTCGCGCCAAGGCTGATAATTGACCGAGGGAAAGGAGGGCGAGTCATGAAGCAGCAGCGCGTGGAGTTCTGTGACGGCTGCGGAAAGGTGCGCAACGATCTCGGCGCCGGGAAAGACCGGCCGCGGTGGATCGAGTTGCGTGACTATCAAATGGCGCATGGGTTCAAACCGGAGGACCTGCTCCTGACGCACACCTATTGTCCAGACTGCAAAGCATACGTCCAATCGGCCACCAAGAAGCACGATCCGCCGGTAGGCGCCTCCAAGTGATGCGGTTGCAGAACGATGCGGACCCCCGTCCGGTATCCATCGTGCGAGCATGATACGGTCATCGAGGGGACGGCCCTGCGCCGGCATCCTCGCGGTGGCCGGTTTCCTGCTCCACGCATCTGGCGCGGCGTCTCCTGTGCCGTCCGCAGGGATGGAAGTTCAAGCGGGGGGCCACTCGCTGTGTCGCGTGCGGCATCCGAGCGATGCAGGCGTGGTCTGGGGCTGTCGCCGCATCAGCAAAGGAGAGTCGCTCGAATCGCTGTTTGGGAGCCACTGGCAGGATGTAGCCCGGTTCAATCGCGTGGATCGGCGTCATGTGGCTCCAGGCACGTCCATCAAAGTTCCCAAGGAACTCGAGTCGATCCGCGGCTTTACGCCGATGCCGCGGCAGTATCTCCCGGCGGCGGAAGAGGCGCGGTTTCTTCTCATCGATCTCGAGGAACAGTTCCTTGGCGCCTATGAGCGAGGAGTCTTGCAGTTCTCGATGCCCGTGACCGCCGGTCTGGTTTCGTATCCGACGCCTATCGGAGACTTTCGCATCACCGCGGCGCATCGAGTGCATCCGTCCTCCCTGTATTCGATCGAGGGTACAGATACCCCCTATCCGATGACGTACGCGCTACGGTTCCATGTCGATCGGGACGGAGTGGGCTTCTGGATTCACGGGCGGGATCTTCCTGGGAAGCCCATCTCGCATGGCTGCGTCGGTCTGTACGATGAAGCGATGCAGGAGCAGTACTATGGCCTCCCACACGAACCGGTGTTGAACGATGCCGAGCGGCTCTACGAATGGGTGTTGCTGGGAGTCGAGGGCTGGAGTGGGATCATCGAACTCCCGGAGGGTCCACGGGTGAGGATTGTGATGGGGCTCACGGCGGATCGGGCGGGTCAATCTCCTGGCCCAGAAGACCGTTTCCTGCCCTGTGCCAGGTAAAACGTGAGGACTCGCCCCGAGCGGCCGGCGCTCCTGGTGGAGGCACGACGCCATCACCTCGTTCAGACGACCCAGGGCTCTGACCTAGGGATATCCAAGTATCAGAACCATTCTGCCCTGTTGACCCTCTCCCTCGACGGGGCGTAGAGTAAATCAACGGTTCCGTTCCACTTCGCTTTGCCTGCGAGGTGCCCGACATGGTTCTCTGTGGCGCACCATCCCCACGGATTGAGCCTGCCGGGTCTGCCGCCTGTCTCCCGTCAGGCACTGTTCATCCCCAAACCAACTTACATGCGGTGCGGCGGTGGCTTCACGTGAGGAGGCCGGGGTTGTGCACGGCACGCGGCGATCGGCCCGTTCCCGGATGCCGGCGTGCTGGCGTTGTCGCCGGACGTCTGTGTTTCCCAATCGCCCCTCACAACCTTGCGCCCACCAGTCCGCGGCATCCGTCGCTGAATCAACGTCCCCAATGTGAAAGGAGGATGTCATGAGAGATCGTTTCAACATCACCGACATCGTCGTAGGGGTCGGCATGTGCGCCATCGCGGTCGGCGCGTTGCTGGTGTTCATGGTGGCCAACGGCCTGCTTCACGGTCCGGCCGGCCCACTAACCGCGGCGGAAGCATCACTCTCCGTGCCGGGAGACCAAGCCGGACTGCAACCATTACTTGGTCAGACCATCGTGGATCAGGCGCTACTCGAAGCACGTTCGTCAATCGCCATCGCGGACGCGGCCGCGCAACTGAATGCCGCGACCCAAGCGCAACGTGAATTGGAATCGCTGCCAGGCGGGCCTTTGGGCGCCGCCATGCGCTTCGCGGGTAGTCTCCCTGCCGAACATGCCGCGTGGGTCCAGACCGTGATGGGCCGCGCCATCGTGAATTTCACGAAGCGGGGAATGCGGGAGGGGCTCATGTCGGCTGACCAGGAACATTCGGCGTTCAACGTCGCCATGATCAATCGGATTGAGGCCATGGGGGCACGTTTGGATCGAGCGTTTGTGGACACGTGGCAAGGAAGGATCGGGCGCACGATCGTCGATGCCATCCAGGGCTTTACCCTTCGCCATGAAGCGACCCAAGGGCAGCTCGGCCAGGCCATCGTCCGTCTGGCACTGGCCCAACTCAATACCGAGGAAAGCTGGAGCACGAACCAGTACCAATTGGCGAGCCTGGCGCTGACCACGAGCAACCCTGATGTGACAGGGGAGCAAGGCAGCGAGCTGATTGTGGCGACCTCGGCGGCGGCACGCGCGGGTGTGGCGACGAGCCCGGCCTCCTGGCCCGGCATCCCCATGGGTTTCTTGGTCGTGGCACTCTTCGCATTAGCCGCCGTGTACTTGGGTGGGCTGGTTGTGACGGCGGCCGCGAGGGACGCCAAGGCAATAGCCGAAATGAAGCGCCATGCGGAGCGCTGGGCGTTTCGGCCAAGCGCCTAGCCGGCTCGAGCGCTCCCATGGTGCGACGAACGCCCGGCGCCTAGTCGGCCCCGACCGTTCAGAGGCCGGTGCCGGTTCTGGGAGAGCACAGCACTGGTACTCGCGCTCGGCTTCTTTTGTGGGAATGGGTTCACTGTTTCCAGAGCATCATGCAAGAGGTACGTGTCTCCTGGACCACTGTGATACAGGGAGGTGGGCCATGGTTGAACTCATTGGTGTCCTGACCGTGATGGGCTTGATAGGGCTGCTCATCTGGGGCATGGGGAGCGAGCGGCATGTGCCATCGGCTGACGGCATCCCCGCAGGTTCGTCTCATGAGTCTGCCGACGCGCAGTATCCGCACGAGAAGTGGATTCGTCACGCAGCCTAGTCGACGAAGCACTGGCCCGGCGGGTGTGAGACAGACCGTCATGATTCAGGTGGGTGAGGTCTCCCGATCGACCGCCTGAGCGAGGTTCTGCAGTGGAGCGGCGATCTCGACGGAATAGGCGGCGGGGCTCTGGAGGTGCCGCGCTCCAATCGGCAGGGCGGCAAGCTGCTGGAGAGCGTGGCGCCGGCATTCCTCGAGCGGAGCCCCGGGAGCCACCCTGCAACCGGCGCGCATGACCGGCTGAAGCAGCGGTGTGCCCGGAAGCGTCGGCGCGTCGACAAGCGTCAGGGTGTCTCCCGCGATGAACCCGTCCCCATTATAGCGGCGGTAGACCTGTTTGCGACTCGGCCAGGTCGCCTTTCCTTCGGACCGTTTCCGGCAGGGCCGCCGTTCGTACTCTTGTAGTTTATACGCGCAGTCCAACGAGGGAGCGTCGGAGGACGTGGTCATGGCGGTGCCGACGGCGAAGGTGTCGATCGGCGCCCTCCCAGCCACGAGCGTCTGGATCCGGTACTCATCCAAATTGCCGCTGGCCAGTATCTGCGCCTGGGACAGGCCTCCGGCATCGAGAATGGCGCGCACCTTCCGCGCATGATCCGCCAAATCGCCGCTGTCCAGGCGGACGCCGCGAATCGTGATCCCTCGCGCCTGGAGCGCCGGCGCCAAGGCCACCACTTTGTGGGCCGCGGCTTCCGTATCGTAGGTGTCGATCAACAGGACGGCGTGGTCCGGTTGCGAGACGGCGAAGCGTTCGAACGCCGTCGCTTCGTCGTGATGGGCTTGGACGAACGAATGCGCCATTGTGCCATACAGCGGGATCCCGAATTGGCAACCGGCCAGGACGGTAGCTGTGCCGGCGAAGCCGGCCAGATAGCTCGCTCGTGCGGCCAAAACTCCAGCTTCCGCGCCATGCGCACGGCGAAGCCCGAAATCGATCAGCGGCTTCTTGTCTGCGACCAGGACGGAGCGCGCCGCCTTCGAGGCAATGAGGGTTTGAAAGTTCAGGAGGTTCATGATCCGAGTTTCGACCAACTGGGCTAACGGTATCGGCGCGACCACCCGCAAGATCGGCTCCGGCGGAAAAAAAAGCGTGCCCTCCGGCATCGCGTCCACGTCGCCGGTAAAACGCAGGCTGGCGGCGTAGTCGAGAAACGTCCGCGAGAACCGGCCCGTCCGGTCGAGCCAGGCGATCTCTTCCGTCGTGAAGTGGAGACTTTCCAGAAACTCCACGACCTGTTCCAACCCGGCGGCCATCAGGAACCCGCGATGTGGCGGAAGACGGCGGACGAAGAATTCAAACACCGCAGTGCCGAGCATCCGTTGCTCCACGTATGCGTGGGCCATCGTGAGTTCGTAGAAGTCCGTGAGCAGCACGCTGATTGCCGAGGTCATCGGGTGAGGTCCTTCCTTCGCACCGGCACGGCGCCAAGACAAACCATCTCCTGTTCGGCGACGTCACCGTCCCCGGGATACACGTTGATGGCGCGGATCGCGTCGAGGAGGAGAAAGACGGGGTAGCCCAGCTTCCGAGCGTCCGTGACGGTGTGCCGGACGCAGTAGTCCGTGGCCAGGCCGCCGACGAATAACCGTCGGACGCCCATCGCGCGGAGTTGTCCGTCCAACGCCGTCTCTTGAAACCCGGAGTAGGCGTCGGCCGTCGGCTTCATGCCTTTGTGCACGATCACGGCTGAGCTCGGCAGATCCAGCGCCGGAGGCGGCTCCGCTCCCGGAGTGCCGGCGACGCAGTGTATCGGCCAAGGTCCGCCGCGCGCGCGGAACGAACAGTGGTGCTGGGGGTGCCAGTCTCGCGTGGCCAGGATGGAGGCCGGCACTTTGCGGAATAGGTCGATGTAGGATCGAACCACCGGCACAATCGCATCCCCCTGCGGGACGGGGAGGGCACCGCCGGGGAGAAAGTCGTTTTGGATGTCGACGAGCAGCAATGCATCCGCCGGCTGAACCGTGATCATGGCGCCACCCTCGCAGCCGGCCTTAGGACGCCGCTATTTTGCGCCGAGCACCTTGGCGGCCTTCTTGACGTCGCGATCCTTCACCCAGAGCATGGCGCCATAGCGCCCGCCGCCGCCCGTGGCGGCGTCGACGGCCGTCACGTTGATCTTCGCGTCCGCGAGTCGCACGAGCACGTTGGCGACCGCCCCGGGCCGGTCCTGTCCTTGGACGACGAAGCAGGTCTTGGGGCGCGACACGGTGAGCTTGGCCTTCTTGGCCGCGGCAAGAAACTTCGCCGCGTTGGTCGGAACAAAGTCCAACTGGGCGCCTCCTGCGCGGGGAAACCCAGAGAAGGCCATGAGATCGATGCCCGATTTCCGCAGTTCGTTCAGGATCTGAAATCCGACGCCGGCCTTGTTCGGCGTGCGCACTTTGAAATACTGGGCGGTTTTGATCATGCTGCTCATGGGGGTCCTCCCTTCCGTGATGAACGCCGGTTAGCTCTTTTTCGTGGTGTGGGCCACGAATGACGTGAAGAGCTGCTCCATGCGCTGGCTCCCACAGTGTGGACAGGTCGCGCGCTGCGCCTCGTGCTCCTTCAAGGTCATGGCCACGAGGGATTCCTTTCCGCAATCTAAGCACTTGTAATCGTACATGGGCATAGGGCGGTGCCTTTCTCAGACGGTATGACGGACGCCGGATGGAGTGGCGGCCACCTGTTGCGTGTCGTTCTGGGGCTCCGCCACAGGCCCTTCGGTTATCATCGGCTGGCTCCAACTGGCCACGAGTTGGGCCATCTCCTCGAGTCGAAGATCCACACGTTCATACAGCGTATGCTCCGGAAAGAGTCCTTGCGCGTCCCGTTGCCCAGCAGGGAGCCCCGTCATGAGCTCCACCGCTTCGTCGATGGTTGTCACACCGTAGATCGTGAACTGATTGTGTTGGACCGCTTCGACGACTTCGCGTCTCAAGGCCAGGTTCTTCATATTTCTGGTCGGAATGATCACCCCCTGTGTTCCGGTGAGGCCCCGGCGCCGGCAGGTCTCGAAAAAGCCTTCGATCTTTTCATTGACGCCGCCGATAGGTTGAATCTCCCCCAGTTGATTGACCGAGCCGGTGATGGCGAGTCCTTGCCGGACCGGGACGTCCCCGAGGCTCGAGAGAATCGCGATCAACTCCGCTGCCGCCGCACTGTCGCCTTCCACTTCAGAATAGGTTTGCTCGAAGGTCAACGTGGCGCTCAGTGCAAAGGGGTGGGCCCCGGCGAATTTTCCGGCCAGGAATCCCGCGAGGGTCATCACGCCCTTGCTGTGAATATGTCCCGCCAGCTCGGCTTCGCGTTGAATGTCGATGACGCCGCGAGTCCCGATGAACGTGCGGGCAGTGATGCGGCAGGGCCGGCCGAACATGTAGTCGCCGAGGACATGGACAGACAGGCCATTGACCTGCCCCACGACGTCGCCGTCGAGATCGACGAGGAGTGTGCCCTCCCGAATGTCGTCTTGGATCCATTGTTCGGGCAGGTTCGAGCGGCGTTGTTTGTGGGCGATCGCAGCCTCGACGTCGGCCTGAGTGACCAGGGAACGGTTCTCGCGCCGCGCACAAAATGCCGCCTCACGAACCAGGTCGCTGACGAGGCTGAACCGAAGGGACAATCGGTCGTGCCGTTCCGCTAGCCGAAAGGCCTCGCGAATCACCTCGGCCACCGCCTCCTTGGTGAAATGCGGAAGGGTTTCGTCGCGGCAGATGCGCGCAATGAAGCGGGCATATTGACGATCAAGCTTCTCGTCGCGCGTGACATCCAGGTCGAAGTCGGCCTTGACCTTGAAGATCTTGTGGAAATCTTCTTCGTAGGCCTGCAACAGGTGGTAAATGATCGGTGGCCCCACGAGAATCACCTTGACGTCGATCGGGATCGGCTGCGGTTTGAGTCCCGTGGTGGAAAACCCGAAGAATTCGCCGGGATCTTCGATCTTGACCTCGCCGCTTTTCAGCGCGCGCTTCAAGGCATCCCAGGAAAACGGTTGGCGTAAGACATCCAGGGCGTTCACGATCAGATAGCCGCCGCTCGCGTGGAGCAGCGCGCCTGCCTTGACCTCCATGAAGTCCGTGTACATGACCCCGAGGTGCGCCTTTCGCTCGATCTTACCGATCAGATTCATATACGTCGGATGGGTTTCGTCGATGACCGGGGCCCCGCCGTCCGCGCGGTGCTCAACGAGCAAATTGATCTCATACCGAACGAGATTCGGTTTCGGATTACTCATCTCCAAACCGAGGATGGGGAGTGTGGTCTTTTCGTGCGGCAGAAAATCTTTGAAATGCGCAATGATATCGGCGTGCACACGATCGAGATACGTCCGGGTTTCAGCGAGGTGTTCGTAGGACTTCCGAAGCAGCGCGAAGCGGTCCTGCATCACACTCGTCACGACTTGCCGGTCCAGTTCGAGCAGGCGATGTTCCGCCTCGTGGTCGAGCGCATGAATACGGACTTGGAATTCTCGAATTTCGCTCTCGAGTTCCTTGCGCTGTAGCGCGATGGTCTCACGCTCTTTGTCCGACAGGTGCTCGAGTTCCTCCTCGGTCATCCGCCGGCCGGCCTTCAATGGCGCCAGGCCGAACCCAATCGGTAGCTCTTCAAAGCCGAAGCCGTGCTCGCGTCCGAACTCGTGGAGCTCGCGGAACAACGCTTTCTTTTGCGCTTCGGTCTCTTCCGTGAGCTTGGCTTTGGCGTCGAGGTATTTCTTGCTCTCGAAAATCGCGGGAATGTCGTGCCGCACGCCGTGGATGAAGGCGCCCATCGCCCGCTGAAACGCGCGACCCTGGCCGCCCGGGAACCCCAGGCGGATCGGTTGTGACGGATCCTGGAAGTTGTTGGCGTAACACCAGTCGGAGGGGGGAGGCGCGGAGAGGGCCAGCCGCTTTACCATGTGGCGCACGAGCGAACCTTTGCCGGTCCCCACCGGACCGGCCACGTAGATGTTGAACCCCGGGCTCTTCATATGGAGCCCAAACTCCAAGGCCTCCACGGCCCGTTCCTGGCCGATCGTATCGTCCAAGGGTTCCAACTCGCGTGTATCGGCAAAGCCCAGCGCGTCCGGATCAATCATCGGCGCGAGCAGATCGACCGGGACCTTGGAACTCGTCTGTGCACTCATCGCGCTCCTTCAGCCGACGGTGGGAAGCGCACGAACCGTGGTGGCCTGGGGCCCCTTCTCCCCGGGCTCGACATTGAACGACACTTCAAGGCCGTCTTCCAGATCGGAAAATTTCAGCCCATGCAGCGCATGCCTATGGAAGTACACCTCGCCGCCGCCGTCGGGGAGGATGAAACCGTAGCCGCCCTTCGGAAACACCTTGCTGATCACACCGCGGAGCGGCGGAGCCGGGGCGGTGCGAACCTCCTTACTCGCCCGTTTGGCCCGGAACTTGTCGAGCTCGATCGACACCGCAGCAAACGCCGCGCGAATGGCTTCCTCGAACGTCTTGTTCTCTTTCCTGGCAGTGAGGATTTGCCGGCGCGGTAACGTCACCACGACAACCACCTCCGCCACGTTCTTGAGTTTCTTGTGATGGCGGTTTTTCGTGAGTGTGACGCGAGCGTGCGTCAAGTCATCATGCCCGCTTTGCAAATCCGCGACCCGGTTTTCGATTTCGGTCTTCCACCGAGGGGTCATCGCCACATTGCGGCTTTGAATTTCCAGATCCATTTGACCTCCTTCGACCTCCTTGCCTCTCGGGGGTCTGCCTCTGCTCTCAGCAAGGGCTGTGCCCTCTTTCCG
This sequence comes from uncultured Nitrospira sp., assembly GCA_964449255.1. Lineage (GTDB taxonomy): Bacteria > Nitrospirota > Nitrospiria > Nitrospirales > Nitrospiraceae > BQWY01. The sequence continues at coordinate 121,310 of CAYUYE010000002.1, forward strand.
AGGGGACATGCATGACAGGAGCGGCTGCACAACAGCTGATGTAGGCAGGGGAGTTGTCGGTTCTTTTTCGCTGGCCTTTCCACGATGACTTGGGAGAAACGCACGCACTGGTGCATTTCTCCCCAAACTGGTGGGCGCTGATGAAGCCCAATGCGCCACTTCGGCGCGGAATGATCGATCCCACGCCCGCTCCTGCCGACTCGTGATGGGAATGCGACTTGCGTCTTAGCGGCGTGACATGCCGAAGCTCACCAAGCGCCACCTGACGGACTACCTCCGGCAACGGTTTGGAACGAATACGCAACTCCTGACCTATGGACGAATCGGCCAAGAGTCCTCGCAGTCCGAGCTGAAAGGGTTCGGGTATGGCAAGCCGGTCCGGCTAACATACCGTCGAGACGGGAAGCAGGGCAGCGTGGTGCTGGAGACCATGAGTCCGGGCCCGTTCGGACATGAGCACCCTGCGGACCGGGCCCAGGCGCTGCTCTGGGACTACGATTCCTACGGCCGGTTGCCCCAGCACGTGAATGCGATCGACGTCGGCGCCTTCGCAGCGGATGGGTCGTTGTTTTCCGTGGCGCCCGCGAAGGAGTTCTTTGTCCTCACGGAGTGGGTCGAGGGCCACAGCTACCACGTCGATTTCGAGCGGCTGATGAAGACCAACCGTCTCCAGCCGTTGGATCGCCGGCGCACGCGCACGTTGGCTCGCTATCTGGCGGCCATCCATCGTCGGAAGCGGCGGGATCCGGATCTCTATCGGCGTCGAATGCGGGAACTCATCGGTCATGGCGAATGCATCATGGGCCTCACCGACAGCTATCCGGACCGCTTCGCCTTCATCACGGCCGATGTGCTGCGCGACATCGAGGAGGCCTGCAATCGCTGGCGGTGGCGCCTTCGCCACCGGGCCGGGCGGCTCAGCCAAGTGCACGGAGACTTTCACCCGTGGAACGTCTTGTTTGGACGGGGCACCGCGTTCAGGGTGTTGGATCGGTCGCGCGGCGAATGGGGAGAACCCTCCGACGACGTCACCGCGATGACCGTGAACTACCTGTTCTTTTCTCTTCGCCGTTGGGGCACACTCACCGGGGCGTTCGAGATGCTCTTCCGCGATTTCTGGGACACCTACATGGAGGCAAGCGGAGACCATGCGGTGGTGGAAACCGCGGCGCCTTTCTTCGCGTTTCGAGGGCTCGTGATCGCGAGTCCCCTGTGGTACCCGCATCTGAGCCTGGATACGCGTGCGAAACTCTTCCGCTTCATCCGGAACGTGCTGGCGGTCGAGCGGTTCGATCCGGCCGAGGTGAATCGGTACTGCGAAATTCGAAAGCGAGGCTGAGACTAAGGCGAATGACCCTGAGCCTCGTGATGAGTGCAGTTGCTCAACCTGAACCTATTCGTGAATCATCAGCACGGGGCAAGGAGGGCGATGAAGCAGTGAGTGGGAAACGCTGCCCAGGAGGAGCCGCGAGACCCCGTGCCGCTGCCGGCTTCCCAGCATCAGGAGATCTGCTCTGCCCCTCTCGGCTTCGCGGCGAATCGTCTCTGAGGGACTGCCGATCAGAACTCTGGAGGTGACGCGATAGCCCAGCTCGCCGATGGCGTTCCCTGCGGCCTCCAGAAAGAGTCTGCCGCCCTCGACGAGATCGCGTTCCATCTGCTGGCTGATCACTGCACCGGCCGGCCACGGGGGCGGAGAAAAGGGAAGCACGGTGAGGAGGTCGATGGCCGGCTTCTCCCGGAACGGGCCCATCTTCAGAAAGCGAATGGCTGCGTCCAAGTCTTCGGAGGTTTCCACAGGGAGCAGCACCTGTCGGAGCGATCGCAAAGGCTGATTCACTACCAATACCGAGCAGGGTGCATCCACCAACACGCGATGGGCCACGCTTCCAAGCAGGATCTCCTTGATCGGGCCGAGCCCTCTGGTCCCCAGCACGACGAGATCGCTGTGCGTTTCCCGGGCGAGGGAGACGATGACCTCGGCCGGCTTTCCCACTTCAAGCCGCGTGGAGCAGGGTCCGCTATCGAGGGGCAGGCCGGCCTGCATGTGACGGAGTAGTCGTGCACCCTCGGTTTCCATGGCGCGTTTGGCAGTGAGAAACAGTTCATCCGAAATTTCCGGCACCATCATTGGATAGGCGGGAATGGGGATGTCGAGCACATGGATCAACACCACGTCGGTGGCGCGGCGCAAGTGGGCGAGGCCTTGCAGGGCATGATGAGAAGGATCTGATCCATCAACGGCCACGAGAAGGCGCATGGAGGCGCTAGTGTTCTGTTGGCTGCTCATCGACATCTCCACGCATCACGCACGCGAATGCCGCCGGCGCGATTCAGTGGCATTCCGTGGGGCAGAAGAAGACTAGATAGACGACAAGCCCGACCCCTAACGCGATCGCGCCAGCCAACCACCATTGTGCCTGAGTCATGACGACCTCCGACCTCTGTAAGTCAGCAAGAGAAGTGCCAGTGGGATGCATCCGTCAATCGTCGCTCGTCAATCGTCATTCGTGTCAAAAACACGGTGTTGTCTCGATAGACGCGTGGCTCTTCGGTGGCAATTGACGGTTGACGAATGACGGTTCTCCGCGGGCTTCTCATCGATGTAGCCTTTTGCGACATCTCGGGAGGCACTTCCTGTAGCAGGACTCCCCCGGGCGCTGAGTGAGGGCACCACGGGGTGGTCATAGGGACGGAATTTCGAGTGGTTTTCCGCAGGTCGGCTTGAGGAGGGGTGGCATCCGGCTTGCTCAATCGTAATTTGGGAAGGAAGGACGCAACATGGCTGAACGGCGTTTTGAGAAAATCCTCGTGCCGGTGGACTTCTCTCCTTGCTCAGAAGAGGCCTTTCGGCTTGCGCTGTCGCTTGCGCGCCTCTATCAGTCGGAAGTGCTAGTGCTCCACGTGATCGATAGACGGGCGCTGGATGCGCTCAACCGTCTGGGGCTGGCCCCGCCATCGGAAGAAAGGGGCCAGTTGAAGCGCCTCCGTCATCATGCGCGGCTCAATGCACGCCGGCTGCTGGGGTCGGAGGAGGCCAAGGGCGTGCCGATCCGACGCCTCCTGGCCGAGGGTGTGGCCTTCGTCGAGATTGCCAAAGTGGCACGCAGCGAGCGCGTCGGCTTGGTCGTCATAGGCAGTTACGGCGGAGCCGCGGGAAGCGTCGACAAGATCTTTTTCGGGAGTACCGCAGAACAAGTGGTGAGGACGGCGGGGTGTCCGGTGCTGACGGTGCCGCTGACAGCCCGGACCGTGCCTCGAACAGTCAAACCAGCAATGTAAGGAGCCGTCATGACGAATCGTCGCCGGGCGATTGGGTTGGTGGTGGGCGTGGCGGGAACCGGGCTTCTCTGGATGCTGATGGGGATGGCGGAACAGCCGAGCGCGCAGACCGAGCAGGTTGTGGAGGTTTTGATCCGGGACAACACCTTCGTGACGAAGCAGATGCCGCTCGCGCTGAATACCCCCATTCGTATTGCGGTCAAGAATGAGGACAAGATCAGGCACGACTTCGGCTCGACAATCTTTCGGGATACGCCGACGCAAATCGAACACCAGGGCGTCATCGCCTACGGACAGACCGTCGGCGGTGCATTTCTCGACGGGGGCAAGAGCGCCATCTTCCGCTTCACGCTGCACCGGCCGGGCCAGTTTGAGTTCAAGTGCTCGATCCATCCGAACATGAAGGGGGAGATTCTGCTGATGTCGGTCGGCGCGGTCTGATGATGCGGATCACGGGAAGGTGAGGATGGTGATGACGGAGGAACGGACACAACGATCGTTCATCTCGCGGGTGCTTCTGGCGACCGACGGGTCTGCTTCGGCCAGCGGGGCGGAGGTATTGGCTTGTGCGTTGGCGGGTGCGTACGCGGCGACTTTGGATCTCGTGAATGTCTTGGAATTCGAGCCCTGGCGCGACCTGGAGTACCAGGTCAATCAGCTCTATCTGGAGGATCGGACCCGCGAGATTCGCGCCCAACTCGCGGACACGGCGCGCAAGGCGAGCGCGCGCGGTGTCCGTGTTGAGCGTCACGAACGGGTCGGACTGCCCAGCCTGGAGGTCATGAAGCTCGCCGCGGAACTCCACAGCGATCTGATCGTCATGGGGACGCATGGACGCACGGGGCTCGACCATGTGCTGATCGGCAGTACCGCCGAACGCGTGGTCCGGGGAGCACCCTGTCCCGTGGTGACCATCCGACACGCCGACTCGGGTCGACGCGACAAAGGAGGGGGAGTCGAAACCACGCTGCAGACCCTGGCCCACCTGCTGGTGGCGATCGATTTCAGCGATTGCTCCCGGGAGGCGCTCGAATATGCGGTGCGGTTGGCCGATCGCTTTGGGAGCGCCGTGACGTTGCTGCACGTGGTTGAGCCGGTGGGATACGGGTTGGACTTTACACTCACGCATGCGCCCACGGGGGCGGCCCTCCGCGCGGAGGTTGAGCATTCCATGAAGCAGCTCGGCGAGGCCTTCGAACGGCGCGGGCTGAAGGCGCACTACGAGATCGTACCGGGTGTGCCGGCCGACGTCGTGCTCCGCGTGGCGCAGGCGCGCGGCAGTGACGCCATCGTGGTGGGTACACACGGCCGGCGCGGCTGGTCGCATGTCCGGTTTGGGAGCGTGGCCGAGGCGATTGTGCGTCTGGCGGGCTGTCCCGTGTTCACGGTCCGCAGTCCGAAATTCGCTTCGTTGGCCGAGGCCGGGGCGCTCTCCAAGCCGGAGCCCACGACCGGAGTGTCCACGTAGGGGTTCAGAGTCGTTGTGCGACACACACGAAGGAAGGAGGTCATCATGCTCGCGACAGCGAAAAAGGCGCGGATCGCGCCGCCGCGCCGGAGCGGAGTCGAGTCGCCCATCGAATTGCCGGATGGCATGTGGGAACGGATCGCCAAGCGCGCCTACGAACTGTGGGAGTTGCGCGGGCGGCGGGAGAATCGAGCGTTGGAAGACTGGCTCGATGCCGAAACGGACGTCATGGAAGAGATCCATGAAGCTCGTGAGTGAGTCGGAGGCGGGGTTGTGGCAACCGGTCCCGGCGTCGCTCGACGTCGTCCTGTCGAGACTCGGGGCTCTGTCCATGGCCCCAGGCTTCCTGGGCCAGCAGCGCCTCGCGATGAGTCGCGCGTTGAGACCCTATGTGGAAGGCGGTGGAGAGGCGCCGCTGGCGCCCTCGCCCGAGGAGACCGAACTCGCCACCTTGTGGGTCTACAGCGACTTTTACCCAGAGGATGGGCAGCTCTCGCTCATCGAGCAGTTGCGGGACGTGATCACCGAACATATTCCACAGGACGAACGGCAATGGCTCGATCCGCTCAAGCACTCGTGCATGGACCTTGTGGAGGTGACGAAAGAAGAGCTGAGGGGTGATCGTATCACGCTATCGCTCCGATCCCTCGGCGATGGGCGGACGATTGTCGTTGAAGGTGATCAGGCGCTACGTCAGGTGCCCGTAGGGCATGTACTGCTGGCGCGGCTGATTCCGCCTCCGACGCCGCAAGACGCGAGGCCGTGGGTGCTGGCCAAGTGTGCCGTGGTGTTTTCGCCCGCCGATGCGCGGGACGTGTTCGACGCGGTGCAGGAGTATCGACGGGCGATGGAGGCGCAGTCCGGTTCGTTCGGACTGGGGGAGTGGGGAGAATTTGCCAAACGCTACGGCCACGTTCTTCTCTGGGCTGTGGCCCAGGCTCGCTTCGATGCCTTGGTGGACGCCGTCGCGCACATTCGATACGTCGGGCCGCGCGGCGCGCCGTTTCTGTTCGCCGTCGCGCTCTACGAGCATCATGAATTTCGGTTTGTGAGCGACGGTATGGGCAACCTGAAGGGGTTCGATCCGCTTCCGGTCGAAGCGGCGGATGGCGAAGGAGCATCGGGGTCGGGGGCATCATCGGCACGCTCCCGTACATGGGTGTTTCGTACGCCCTCGCTCGTGGCGCGGCTGACGCTGACACCCGCGCAGCTCCTGGTGGAATGTGATTCCGCGGAACGACTCGAGGCGGTGAAACATGACCTGGCATCCACATTCGGGTACTCACTGCGATTTCGAAAGGAAGCGATCGCGCCGCCAGTCCGTCGGCTCAGCGTGGAAGAGGTCGAGCGCGAAGACTGTCACATCACGGTCACTCCTGACGAGGAGCGGGAGATGTGGCGGGCCTTCTTGGACTCGGCCTACGCGGATTGGGCCGATACCGCGTCCCCGTCGCTTGGCGGGCAGACGCCCCGGCATGCGGCGGCCAATCCGTCCACGCGGCGCCAGGTCGAGGACCTCATTACGCAATTGGAACGGGACGATCCGGGCCGCGCCAGGACGGGTGCGGCGAGCTTCGACTATAACCAGCTTCGATCCCATATCGGTTTGAGCGAGTCTCCGTCATGAAGGAATCCCAACATTCGCCCGACAAACGCGGCGGCACCGCAGACCAGCCGTCGCCGGCATCGAAGGACCAGGTGCCCACGAAGGGGAACATGCTCCAACGCGCCGTGGCCCTGCAGACCTCTGCGGGTTGTGTGTCGCGGGAGGCCATCCCCGAATTGGCCCGCGAGCTCCAGGCCACCGAGGCCCAAGTGAGCGGGGTCGTGTCCTTCTATCCGGACCTCCGCCAACGACGAACGGGGCGGCATGTCGTGCGCGTCTGTCTGGGCGAATCGTGCATGGCCAACCACGGGACCCGCCTGCTGCGGGCGCTGGAGGAACAGCTGCGTATCGGGCTGAATGAAACGACGCCGAACGGACGCTTCACGCTCGAGCGTGTCTACTGCGTCGGCAATTGCGCCGTGGGGCCGACGGTCCTCATCGATGAAGAACTCCGTGGACGTGTGCTGGCCGAAGACGTCCCCTACCTGCTGGAAAAGTATCGATAGTCGATCTGAGCCTACGATGATTCGCCTGTACTGCTCCAACGACTCCTCCGCCTGTGCCGTCGGGGCCGAGGCACTGGCCCAGGCCTGGAAGGATTGCCCCGATGTGCGCCTGGTGCGCACGTCGACGCGCGGCGCCTTCTTCCTGGAGCCGATGGTCGAGCGGGACATGGCCGCCGGCCGCGTGGCCTGGTTCAACGTCGACCCGGATGATCTCGGCCGGATTGTGAAGGGCGACGGCGGTACACCCGTCGAACGTATTCCCTTTCTCGCGCAACAGCAGCGGCACACCTTTGCGAATTTCGGGCTGAGTCAGCCGCTGTCGCTTACCGACTACGGCGCGCGTGGGGGCTGGAAGGGATTAGAGCGGGCCCGTGCGCTCACACCGGATGCGATCATCGAGGAAGTTCGGGTGTCGAGGTTGCGGGGCAGAGGGGGGGCTGCCTTTCCCGTGGCCCAAAAGTGGACGGTGGCCCGAGCCACTCCGAGCGACGTGAAGTACCTCGTGGCCAATGCGGATGAAGGGGACGCCGGCACCTATTGTGATCGTATGATCATGGAAGGCGACCCCTTCCGGCTCCTCGAAGGCATGCTGATTTGCGCGATGGCAATCGGCGCGAGCGCGGGCTATGTGTATTGCCGGCATGAGTACCCGGCCGCCGCGCGCACGTTGACCGCCGCCATTGCAGCCGCTCAGGCGGCCGGGTTGTTGGAGGTGCAGGGACGTCCGTTCCCAATCGAGGTGTATCGCGGCGCCGGCTCGTATGTCTGCGGCGAAGAGACGGCGTTGCTCGAATCGTTGGAGGGGCGACGGGGTGAGGTGCAGGCCAAACCGCCGTACCCGGCGGTGTCCGGGCTCTATGGCCGGCCAACGATTATCAGCAACGTCCTGACGTTCGCCACCATCCCAACGATCCTGGCGAACGGGGGCGCGTGGCATGCGGCAATCGGCACGGAGGGATCGCGGGGGACGGTGGTGCTCCAGCTGGGTGGACGGGTGCGGCAGCCGGGTCTGGTGGAGATTCCGTTCGGCAACACCCTCCGCGAGGCCTTGGATCGATTCGGCGGCGGTATGGCGCCGGGCGCGGCCTTCAAGGCGGTGCAGGTGGGCGGACCGCTCGGCAGTCTGTTCCCGGACTCGGCGCTGGACATCCCCATCTGTTACGACGAGTTTGCCAAGCGGGGGGCTATCCTCGGCCATGGCGGCATCGTCGTGTACGACGCCGACACCGACATGGTCGATCTGGCCCGGCACTTCATGGCGTTTACCGCCGACGAATCCTGCGGCAAATGCACGCCCTGCCGGATCGGGTCGATTCGAGGCCGCGAAATCCTGGAGCGGATCCAGCAGGGACGGGGCGGGCAGTCAGATCTGGTCCTGCTTCGGGATCTCGGTGAAACGATGAAGTCAGCCAGCCTCTGTGCCCTGGGTGGGCGTGCGCCCTTTCCGGTGTTGACGGCGATCGAGCACTTCGGGTCGGAATTCACCGGGCGATTGGTGAACTGACGATGGCTGAACATTTGCTTCAGTGCACGATCGACGGCCGTCGGGTAGACGTGCCACCCGGGGAGACCATTTATCGCGCTGCCCACAAAGCAGGTGTGAAAATCCCCGCCCTCTGTGCGTCACCCCGGTTGGCGCCCTTCGGATCCTGTCGCGTCTGTCTCTGCGAGGTGAAAGGACAGGAGGGAACGCCCGCGTCCTGTACCACCCCCGTGCGCGACGGGATGGTCGTAACGACTCAGAGTGAGCGCGTGCGACGCTTGCGGCGCAACATCGTCGAACTCTACCTGTCGGAACAGCTCGATCCGGAGTCGGCGCCTCCCGCGTTGAGTGAAATGGCGGCCGAGTTGGGTCTGCGCCATGTCCGGTATCGCGCCCACCGGCGGCGGGAGCCGATCCAGGACGCCTCCAATCCGTTTTTCACGTTCGACAATCTGGCCTGTATCTCCTGTGCCCGTTGCGTCAGGGCCTGTGATGAGATTCAAAGCACCTTCGCCTTAACCATGGTCGGCCGCGGCTTCGCCTCCCGCCCGATGGCGGGCGACGGCACGGGGTGGGACGCATCCAACTGCGTATCGTGCGGGGCCTGCGTGAAGGAATGCCCGACCGGGGCGTTGGAGGAGAAGACGATTGCGGAATACGGGCAGCCGACACAGTGGGTGCGTACGACCTGCGCCTATTGCGGCGTCGGTTGCGGATTCGATGCGGGTGTGCGCGACCGTCGCGTGGTGACGATGGTTCCGACTGACGATGCGCCGTCGAACCTTGGCCACGCCTGCATGAAGGGACGGTTCGGATGGACGTATCACGATGCGCCCGATCGCCTCCGGGTACCGCAGGCCCGGCGGGGGGCGCGATGGGAAGAACTATCCTGGGGGGCGGCCCTGGACCGGATCGCCTCGGAGTTCCGCCGCCTGACAGCCGCCCATGGTCCCGATGCCGTGGCGACGATCTCCTCGAGCCGCGGCACCAACGAGGAAAACTACCTGTTTGCCAAATTCATGCGCTGTGTCATCGGGACGAACCACATCGACAATTGCGCGCGTGTCTGCCACAGCGCCACGGTGACCGGCATGATGGAAACGCTCGGCGCCTCGGCAGCCACGAATTCCTTGCAGGATCTGGATAGCGCCAAACTGATCCTCATCGTCGGCGCGAACCCGACCGAATCGCATCCGGTCGTGGGGGCGCGGATCAAGCAGCTTCATCGACGGGGTGTACCCTTGCTTGTCATCGATCCTCGAAGAACTGAACTGGCTCGGCTGGCCGACATCCACCTGCAGCTGCAGCCGGGGACGAACGTGGCCCTCCTCAACGCGATGGGACACGTGGTCGCGAAAGAAGGCCTGCTGGACAAGGCCTTCATTGCCGAACGGACCGAGGGGTTCGACGAATGGTTCGCGACCATCGATGCGGCGGTACCCGAGCAGGCTGAACGAGTGACCGGCGTGCCGGCCCGGCTCATCCGTGAGGCAGCCCGGCTCTATGCCACGAGCGGGGCGTCGTATTGCGCACACGGGCTTGGGGTCACCGAGCATCGTTGGGGCAGTCATGGCGTGATCGCGCTCGTGAATCTGGCCTTGGCGACCGGGAATCTCGGCCGACCCGGCACCGGCATCAATCCGCTCCGGGGCCAGAACAACGTGCAGGGCGCGTCCGACATGGGGTGTTTGCCCACCTATTTCACCGGCTATCAGTCGTTTCAGGATCCCGCGGCGGCTCAGCGACACCTGGCGATCACCAGCCGCCCGTTGCCCACCAAGCGGGGGATGAAGACCCCGGACATGTGGGACGCCGCGCTCGACGGCCGGCTCAAAGGACTGTGGATTATCGGGTACGACGTGGCGCAGACGGATCCGAATCTCAAGAAGGTGCGGCAGGCCTTGCGGAGCCTTGAATTCCTCGTGGTGCAGGACCTGTTCATGAGCGAGACCGCGAAGCTGGCGCATCTGGTGATCCCGGGCGCGGCCTTTCTAGAAAAAGACGGTACGTTCACGAACTTGGAGCGCCGAATCCAGCGCATCCGCAAAGTGGTCGATCCGCCCGAAGGCGTGCTGCCGGATTGGCAAGTGGTCTGCGAGGTCTCGACGCGCATGGGCTTCCCGATGCAGTACGATCATCCATCACAGATCATGGATGAGGTCGCGGCGTTGGCGCCGTCCATGGGTGGGGTCTCCTTTGCGCGTCTGGATCGCACTGAAGGGCTACAATGGCCCGTCCCCTCCGCTGACCATCCCGGGACGGCGCTCATGCATCAGGAGCGATTTCCGGCTGGTCGCGCAAAGTTCGTCGCGGTGGATTACCTGCCGCCGGGGGAGTCGCCCCAAGCAGACTATCCCTTCCTGCTCACGACCGGGCGCGTCCTTCAGCACTACGGCTGCGGTGCGCAAACCAGGCGGACGGCGATCATGCGGGTGGCCGATGCGGACGTCTTGGAAATCCACCCCCGGGACGCCGCGCGCTTGCGTCTCGAGGAAGGCGAATTCGTGCGCATGGTGAGCGCGCGAGGAGCCGCAATCCTGCCGCTGACCCTCAGCGAGCGCGTCCAGCCGGGCCAGCTCTTCACCAGCTTTCATTTTCCCGTCACCGACGTGAATGCTCTCTTGTCTTCCAGCGCGGACGAAAGTTCGAAGTGCCCAGAATATAAGGTTTCCGCCGTTCGACTCGAACGGTTAAGCGATCGGGAGCAAGCGTCACACGCGGACGATCCGCATCGAACACGTCTCCTGCTGTAAGCGACCTTCATGGAGCCAGCCGTTCCGATCACATTGTTCGATGCCTACGCGCCGCCGCAGATCGCCGAGCGCGTTCGGGAAGTCGGGGTCGCGAAAGCGACGGCCCCGCCGCTGACGACCTTCGCGCTTGCCGTGCTGGCAGGCGCGTTTATTTCACTCGGCGCCTTGTTGTTCACGGTGACCATCACAACGGTCCCAGGCGGAACCGCGCTGCCCTTCGGTGTCAGCCGTCTGCTCGGGGGGATCGGCTTCAGCCTTGGATTGATCTTGGTGATTGTGGGTGGCGCAGAGCTGTTCACAGGGAACAATCTGCTCGCCATGGCCTGGGCCGCAGGGCGCATTCCGACGTCAGCCGTGTTGCGCAACTGGGGGATCGTCTATGCGGGCAATCTCGTGGGCGCGCTGGGGACCGTCGGGCTCGTCCTGCTCGGCGGAACCAACGGCTTGGGGGACGGCGCCGTCGGGGACTCCGCGATCCGGATCGTAAGGGCCAAGGTTGCGCTCACCCCGATGGAAGCGTTTGCGCGTGGGGTGCTGTGCAACGTGCTCGTGTGCCTGGCGGTCTGGCTCTGTATGGGCGCCCGCGGCGTGGCCGACAAGATCCTCGCCATCATGTTTCCCATCAGCGCGTTCGTGGCCTCCGGGTTTGAACATTCCATCGCAAACATGTACTTTCTGCCGGTCGGGTGGGCGCTCGCGCGTGGCGGGCCGTCGCCCATCGGTCTTGGTGAGGTGGTGGAGAACCTTGCGGTCGTGACCTTCGGCAACATCGTCGGCGGAACGCTGCTCGTCGCCCTGGTGTACTGGTTCATCTATCTCAGAAAAGACACTGCGCAACGTTGAGCGTCGAGAACGCAAAGATTCAGCCACTCAACTTGAGCGTTCACCATTCAACATTGGCGTAAGATGATTTACACCGTGACGCTGAATCCCGCGCTGGATCGCTATATTGAGGTGGAGGATCTCGTCGTCGACGACGCGAACCGCATCACCGCGGAATGCTTCTACGCCGGCGGCAAGGGGATCGACGTGTCGCGGGCCATCCGCCATTTAGGCGGCGAGAGCATGGCCCTGGGGTTCATCGGCGGTTACAGCGGCCAGCTCATGATGGATCTGCTCAAAGAAGAGGGCGTCACCACCTATTTCACGCATATTGAAGAAGAAACGCGCCGCAATGTTCTCATCAATCCGCAGCGCCGGCGCCGCCAAACGATGTTGAATGCGGCCGGCCCGAACGTCGTCGAGAAGGAGTGGCATAGCTTTCTCACCCATCTCCGGTTGTTAGATCTGCGCGATGCGTACGTGGTGATCAGCGGAAGCCTGCCGCGTGGGGTGCCGGACAACGCCTATGCGCTGATCGTGCAGATCGTCCAGGGACGCGGGGCCAAGGCCATCGTGGATGCGGATGGGGCCTGCATGAGGGCGGCACTGGACGCCAAGCCGTTTGCCATCAAACCAAACGTCAATGAGCTGAGGAGGATCGTCGGCGAGGTGCTCACGGGTGAAGCGGAACTCTTGCAGGCCGCGCGCGAACTCAATCGTCGCGGGATCGCCGTCGTCATGGTGTCGCGAGGGCCCGAAGGTTTGTTATTGGTGAGCGAGCGGGCCTGTTACCGCGCCGTGCCTCCGTCGGTGTTGGTCAAAAGCACGGTGGGGGCGGGGGATTCGACGGTGGCGGGCTTCGTGCTCAAGCACGCGGGCGGGAAATCATTGGAAGAGTGTGTGCGATTCGCCACCGCCTGCGGGACGGCGGCCACGCTGTCGCCCGGCAACCAACTCTGTCAGTCGCGCGACGTGCAGCGGTTGCTGCCGAAGGTGCGTGTCGAAGCCATCCGGGGAGGGCGCCGTCGCCGAGGGATAGCGAGAAGGATCGAGTAGAACCTCAAAGGAGCGTCATGAAGCTATTGGTCGCAGTGGACGGATCGAAGTACGGACGATGGGCCACGGACTGGGCGGCACGCCTTCCGCTGGAAAACAAGGAAGGGGTGACTGCTTTGCACGTCGTCGATCTGGGCGCGCTGGCGGCTCCGCTCGTGCCCTATCCCGCACCGGCCTGGGACGCTCCGTACCTCAAGAAGGAGACCATGCGGCTGGAGGCACAAGCCAAAACCGTGGCCAAGGAGACCAAACACCAGTTGGCGAAGGTGGGACTCAGGGGACGGGTGTTGGTGGAACATGGCGGGACGGCGTCGACCATTCTTAGGCACGCCAAGAGCGCGGGCACGCTGGTGGTGCTCGGGAGCCGCGGATTAGACGCCATTGATCGCGTCATGTTGGGAAGCGTGTCGACCAAGGTGGTGCACCATGCGGCGGGGCCGGTGCTGGTGGTCAAAGAGCCGGGCCGTCCGATTCGGAAGATTGTGTTGGCCACCGACGGATCGCGCGCGTCCGAAAAGGCGTTGCAATTCGTCGTGCGACACGTGCACCCTCGCCGCAACAGCGGCCAGGCCTGTGAAGTCGCGGTGTTGCACGCCATGCCGTTTCTGCGTTATCCGGAATTGAAGGACGTCGGGCATGCCATCGTAGAGCGGGCCGCGGGACTGCTCGAGGCCGCCGGGTTCCGCGCCGAACCGGTCTTTAAAATCGGGCATCCAGCCGAGGAAATCCTGACCTTTGCCGAACGGCACAAGAGCGACCTGATCGTCACCGGGGCACGGGGCCGAGGGGCCGTTGCGCGCTTCTTGCTCGGCAGCGTCTCAACCAAACTCATCCAACATAGCCACTGCTCGATTCTCGTCGTCCGCTGACCAGGCCCCCACCGCCGTCGGGGTGCCACATCAGGGTTGGGAGACCCATCGTTGGCCTGGATCCTGTTCCTGCTCAGCGCCGCAGTGATTCTGGTGGCGGGCACCAGACTCTCGCGTTACGGCGATCAGATCGCTGAGCATTCAGGCCTCGGGCGACTCTGGATCGGCGTGGTGTTGGTCGCGGCCGCGACGTCACTCCCCGAAGTGTTCACCACGGTCAGCGCGGCGGTGCTGGAGGCGCCGGATCTGGCGGCGGGCGATCTGTTCGGCGCCGGCATGAGCAACATGCTGACGCTGGGCCTCATTGATTTGCTCTATCGCAAGAAGCAAGTCTGGCAACAGGCGGCCTTCGAGCATACGCTCACTGCGGCCCTGGCCATGGTTCTGACCGGGTTGGCGGCCTTGTTCATCCTCCTGAAGGTGAACGTGGTTCATGCGGGGATCGGCTTGGGCAGCCTCACGCTCTTCGTGCTCTACGTCCTCGGGATGCGGCTGGTCTTCAGGCAAGAGGACATGAAGCGACGGCAGCAGGAACGGGAGCGCCTGACCGAGCGCGTAGAGGAGGCCGCCGAGCAGTCCCGCCGCGCGGCGTTGCGCGACGCCTCCGTCCGATTTGCGATCGCGGCGCTCGTCCTGCTGGTGGCGGCGCCGCTCTTGGCCTGGTCGGCCAATCGAATCGCCGAGGAGACCGGGATCGGCGCGACCCTGGTGGGCACCTCGCTGGTCGCGGTCACGACGTCGCTGCCCGAACTGGTCGCCGCCGTCGCCGCAGTGCGGCTCGGCGCCTTTGACCTGGCCGTGGGCAATCTCTACGGCAGCAACGCCTTCAACATGGCGGCGTTCTTGTTCGTGGATGCAGCCTATCGGCAGGAGGCGATTCTATCGGCCGTGAGCCCGTCCCATGCCAACACCGCGCTCTGGTCGATTTTGATGATGAACATCGGGTTGATGGGCATCATCTACCGCGCGGAGAAGCGCTTCGTCCTCGTGGAGCCCGACGGCCTCCTCATGATTGTGAGCTATGTGCTTGGGCTGTGGCTGATATTTGGCTGAACGGAATGTCCTCCGGAGAGGCTTCTCGCTTGCTGAGCGAAGGTTCCTCGAACCAGCCGTAAAGGGCCGGTAGCACCACCAAGGTCAACAGCGTCGAACTCAACACCCCGCCGATGACCACCACGGCCAGCGGGCGTTGCACTTCCGCCCCGATGCCCTGTGCGAAGGCCAGTGGGAGCAAGCCCAGCAAGGTCGTCAAGGCGGTCATGAGGACCGGTCGCAGTCGGTGAAGGCATCCCGTCGTCACCGCTTCCGTGTGGGAGAGTCCCTGCTCGCGCAGTTCGTGCATGTGGGACACGAGCACGATTCCGTTGCCCACCGCGATGCCGAAGAGATCGATAAAGCCCAACGATGCCGGCACACTCAAGTACTCGCCCGTGACCCACAGGCCCAGGACGCCACCGATCAAGGCGAGCGGAAGATTCAGAATGATCAGCGCCGCATACCGTAACGACGTCAGGGAGACGAACAGCAGCAAGAAAATCAGGACGATCGTCACCGGGACGACAATCAATAACCGCGCCATCGCGCGCTGCATGTTTTCGAAGGCGCCTCCCCACGTGATGTATTCGCCGTTAGACAAGTCGATCCGCGCCGCGATCTTCGCTTGCGCCTCAGCCACCACGCTCGCGATATCCCGTTCGGCCACGTTGAATCCGATCGCGATGCGTCGTTTGCGGTCCTCGCGGTTGATCAGCGCGGGGCCTTCCTTCAGTTCAATGGACGCCAGATCGCTCAAGGGGATCGGGGTTCCGCCCGGGTCGCGTACCATGATATCCCCGATCGCCTTCACGCTGGTCCGCGCGGCTTCCGGAAATCGCAGCGTCAGGTCGAACCGCCGTTCGCCTTCGTAGACTTGCGTGACGGGTTTCCCACCGATCGCGGTGGCCACGATCTCCTGCACGTCCGCGATGTGGATCCCGTGGCGGGCGATCTTCAGACGATCCACCGAGATTGCGAGATACGATTGGCCGAACAGCTGTTCCATCTTGACGTCCCGCACGCCGTCCACCGTCTTCATGACGGCCACAATCTGCTCGGCCTTCTCCTTGAGATGGTCGAGATCGTCCCCGAACAGCTTGACGGCCACCTGCGTGCGAATTCCGGAAATGAGTTCATCTACGCGTTCCTGAATCGGCTGACTCATGAGGAGCGCCACGCCGGGAATCTCCGCGATCCGTTGCCGGATCCGCTCAACGAGATCGAGCGTGCGCGACGTCGTGGTCCAGGTGTCGCGGGGGGCCAGGCTGACGACCGGATCGCTTTCGTTGGCCTCTTCCGGCGTGGTCGCAATCTCCGAGCGGCCGATCTTGCTGACGACCTGGCGCGCTTCGGGAAAACTCAAGATCGCCTGATGCACTTGCTGCTCCAGCTCGATGGAATGCGACAACGACACGCTGGCATGGCGGATGATCTGCGGCGTCAGCGACCCTTCGTCCATGATCGGGACAAATTCGCGTCCAAGAAACGGCACGAGCGCCAGGGTGACGACGAACAGGCCGGCGGCAATCCCGACTACCAGCCTCCGGTGCGCGAGCGCCCATTGGAGAATGGGCAAATAGCGCGCCTTCATCCACTGCAGGAACACGAGGTCCTCTTCGAATCCCTTCTTGAGGACGAGCGATGACAGCACCGGCGTCAGCGTCAGGGACAGGACTAGGGAGACCAGCAGCGCGATGACCATCGTATAGGCGAGCGGCTGGAACATCTTCCCTTCCATCCCGTGCAGCGTCAGCAAAGGTAAGAACACGACTAAAATGATCAGGATGCTGAAGGCAATGGGGCGCGCCACCTCTCGCGAGGCTTTGAGCACCACGCCGATACGGTCGGGCTTCGGGCTGGGATCTTCCGAAAAGTACCGATACGAGTTCTCGACGATGACGATGGACCCGTCCGCGATTTCGCCGATGGCGATCGCCATGCCGCCGAGCGTCATGAGGTTGGCACTCAGGCCGACGTAGCGCATCACAATGAAACTCACGAAGGGCGTGAGGAACAACACGACACCGACGACGAACGCTGCGCGGAGATTGCCGAGAAAGGGAATGGACATGAGCAGCAGGAGCCCCACGCCCTCCAGCAGCGCGTATTGGACGGTGTCGAGGGCGGCCGTGATCAGCTCGGTCCGGTCGTAGAAGGGGACGAGGCGGAGACCGTCGGGGAGGAGGCGGCGCTGCTGAATTTCCTCAATGCGGTCCTTCACGCCCTTGACGGCTTCACGCGCGTTCCCCCCGCGTAGCATCAGGACAATGCCCGTCACCACTTCGCGGCCGTTCCGGACGGCGGCGCCGTGTCGGACCGCATGGCCGATCCGCACCTCGGCCACGTCGCGGACGAGGACCGGTGTGCCGCCGGCCTCCTTGACGACGATCTGTTCGAGATCGTCCAGGGTCTTGATCAGTCCGAGGCCGCGCACGATGTACTTCTCGTCGTACCGTTCTAAGATGTTGCCGCCCGTATTTTGGTTGTTGTTCTCGATCGCGGCGTAGACGTCGCGCAAGGCCAGGTCGTACTTCCGTAGCCGGTCGGGATCGACCAGGACCTGGTACTGTTTGACGAACCCGCCCAGCGAATTGACGTCGATGACACCCGGCTGTCCCTTCAGCAAGGGCCGGACGATCCAATCCTGCACGGTCCGCATGTCGGTGAGCTGCTGGCGATGCGCGGGGGAGCCGGCCTCCGGCTGCTCGGGACCCTCGAGGAAGTACTGGTACACTTCGCCCAGTCCGGTCGTGATCGGAATCATCACGGGGTCGACGCCGGGCGGCAACCGGCTCTTGACCTCGAGCAACCGTTCCAATACCACCTGGCGCGCGAAGTAGATGTCCATGTCGTCCTCGAAGACGACGGTAATCTGGCAGAGGCCGAATTTTGACATCGACCGGATTTCGGTCAGTCGCGGCAGGCCGGTGAGTTGGATTTCGATGGGGATGGTGACGAAGCGCTCCACGTCGGCGGGCGATTGGCCGGGCACCTGCACCGCGATCTGCACCTGGACGTTGGTCACGTCCGGGAAGGCGTCGATGGGAATCTTTTCGAAGGCATACACCCCCCAGGCGGCGAAGAGGCACGCGAGGCCGATGACCAGCAGGCGTTGTTGCAGGGAAAAGTTGAGAATGCGTGAGATCACTGGACGGCCACCGGGTGTTGGCGGCTGGCCAACTCGGATTTGAGCCGGAAGGCGCCGCTGATGACGACACGTTCTCCTTCGCGCAGGCCGTCGACGACGGTCGCTTCGCCGTCGTGCTCTTCGCCCACCGTGATCGTTCGCCGTTCAAATTCTTGGTTGTCGCGTTTCACGAAGACCACGCTCTGGCCCTGATCGTGCACAATGGCGCTGGTCGGAATCGTGGGCACGCGCGCCTCGCTCTGGGCCCAGACGCGGACGGTCGCAAACATCTCCGGTTTCAGCCTCCCCTCGGGGTTGGCCACGACGACACGGAGGCGAATCGTACGCGTGGAAGGATCGAGCACGTCTCCGACATAGGTGATCTTGCCGTGAAAGGTCTGGTTGGGGTACGCGGGGAGGCGGATATCCACCGGCAGGCCGGGGCGCACGAACCCGACGTCTTTCTCGGGCACGTTGGCGATCACCCAGACGTCGGCCAGGTCGGCGACGGTCATCAGCTTGTCCGTCGTTTCCACCACTTCGCCCCGAACGAGATGCCGAGTCAGGATGCGCCCTGCGAACGGGGCCCGAATCGCGACCGTCGACCGAATGGTTTCGTCCCGACGCAGACGTCCGATGTCTTCTTCCTGCATCCCGAGCAGCCGGAGTCGGTCGTGGGCTTCGCGTGCTTCTGACCGGGCCGTCACCAGCTCGCCTTCACGGCGCTGGTATTCCGCCTGCCCGATGACCTTTTCTTCCAGGAGCACCTTCGCCCGCTCGAATGCCCGTTCAGTGACCGTCAGTTTCGCGAAGGCCTTGAGATAGGCCGACTGGGCGAGCCCTAACTCGCTGCTGTTCAACGTGCCCAAGATTTCCCCGGCTTTGACGTCCTGTCCAAGGTCGACATACACCTCTTCGGCTCGTCCTCTGACAAGGGTCGTGATCTCGGCGAGCCGGTTCGCATTGGGCTGGACGGTGGCCGGGAATTCGCGTGAGCTCCGGAAGTCGTGTGCCGCCACGGGCTGGACGCGAATCGACGCTTTTGATTCCATGTCGGCAGACAGGGTGAGGTTGGTAGACGAGGGCTCCGGGGCGACCGGCTTGGCCCCCGCGCTGTCACGGGGCGGGGAGTCGCACCCCGAGAGTGCCGTGACCAGCAGCAGGGGGAGCCCAACGGTGTGGAGTCGTCGGAGGGTGGCGCTGCGCACGTGATGGTTTTCCTTTCGCGCCGCAACGCCGCGCTGCGGCGCCCGTTCATCGAAATCCGGCGACTGCCCGCTCCAGTCGAGCGATGGCGACGGAGAGATCGAATCGGGCCTGGAGATAATCCAACAAGAGCTGGCGCTGCACCCGCTGGGCGTCGAGCACCTCCAGGAGGCTCGCGGCGCCCTGCCGGAAACTGAACTGCGCGATGCGGAGCGCCTCCTGCGCCTGTTTCAGCAGCCCTCGTTCATAGACTTCAATCAGCGTCGCCGTCGTCTGCGCGTCCTGAAAATGTTGATTGACGGCCTTGAGCAGATCGTACCGCGCCCGGAGGAGGTCAGCCTCGGCGCCATGTTGCGTGCCGAGCGCCGACGCGATTTCGCCTTGGCGCAAGTACCAGAGTGGCGTCGGAATGCTCAGGCCCGCCACTGCGGCTTCTCGGCCCACTTCTCGGGCGTAGCCGCCGAAGACGGTGACGTCGGGGATGCGGCTTTGTTGCTCCTTCACCACCGTGAGACCTGCCCGATCCACCAACCGTTGCAGACGGCGGAGCGTCGGATGTTGCGCGGATGCCCGGGAGGACAATTGTTCCAACGTGAGACTCGGGGGGAGTTGGTCGAACTCGCCCTGGATCATGTAGTCCGATCCGAGAGAACCGGCAGTCAGCGCATCCAAACCGACCCGGCTGACGCGCACGACGTTCTGTGCCCTGGTTCTGAGCTGGGCCGCCTTGAGGACTTCCACGTCGGCTTTGATGGCTTCGAATTGCGGGGCTTCTCCGGTCTTCACGCGCACGCGTACAATGCGCGCGACGTCTTCCATGATCGACAGATTCTGGGCGGCCAGGTCGGCCGACTGCTGCGCCAGGAGCAAGTCGTAGAAGGCGGTCTTGACGTCGGCCACAAGATTCAAACGTGTTTCCTCGATCCCGGCGGCTGCGCCGGACACGCCGGCGTCCGCGGCTTGCTTGCGCGCGGTCCGTTTCCCCGTCCATTCCAACGGCTGATTCAGCGTAATTTGGTATTCCGTGATCGAGGAGCCGCTGCTTGGGTCGCGGATCGAGCCGGAGCCACTTTGCCCGGCTACCGTCGGGTTCGGATAGGCCCCGGCTTGGAGGCGCTGGCCCTGGTGTTGCTCGAGGAGCGCCTGCGCGCCGGCCACCGCCGGGTTTCGCTCGAGAGCCAGTTGCAACACACCGTCGAGCGTATAGGCTGAGGGCGGAGATGAGGGCGGGGGCGCGACGGGTGCGGCCCAGGCCGAAGATACCCCCAGGACCCAAGTGGTGATCAGTCCCGCCCCGATGCGACCAGCCTGGTGAACGCGTGACACCCTCATTGTCTGTGGCGGTACCTCCGGCTTCCGCTACAGGAAGGGTCAGCAACTCGCATGCCCCCGCTTGCCCATTAGATTTCAGGAGGTTTCTTGTGTATGGGAGGACTTCTGCTACTGGACTCACCTGGTCGCTGTAGCAAAATGCTACTGTCGCGGGCCATCCGCGCGGCGCAGACAACCGGCTCGGCGAGACGCCTGGCAGAACTCGCAGGCCTCGCGCAACATTGCGGGGGTTGAGGAATGCGCGGCATAGGCCTTGCCGATGCAACAGATGGTTTGCACAGTAGGCAGGAGTGGCGACGAGCCGATCATGACGACTTATTCCACGATCACCTGGCACCAGCTCGAGGCGTCGGAAGTGGCGGCCGAGTTGAAGACCGACCTCGAGTCCGGCCTCACCGTGGCGGAAGCCGACGCGCGGGCGAAGCACTTCGGTCCCAATGAACTGCCTGAGGCCCCGCCGCCGTCGGTGTGGGCACTGTTCGCGTCGCAGTTCTCGAATCTCATCATCTGGGTGCTGATCGGGGCGGCCATCGTTTCAGGCGTCCTCAAGGAATGGATCGACGCGGGGGCCATTCTCGCGATTGTCGTGCTCAACGCCACATTGGGATTTGTCCAGGAGTACAAGGCGGAGCGGTCGCTTGCCGCCCTCAAGAAGCTGTCGAGCACGAGCGCCCGCGTCGTTCGGGAAGGCATCGTGCGGTCGATACCGGCACGCGACTTGGTGCCCGGCGATCTCATCCACGTCGAGGCCGGCGACCACGTGCCGGCCGACGCACGGCTGACGTATGTCGCCGCCCTCCGCACGCAAGAAGCCGCGTTGACCGGCGAATCGACCCCGGTGGACAAGCGCAGCGAACGGTCCACGAACGGGGCGGCGCCGCTCGGAGACCAACAGGGGATGCTCTTCCTCGGGACCGATGTAGCTGCCGGGAAAGGGCGCGCCATTGTCGTCGCTTCAGGTCTTCGGACCGAACTGGGCAGGATCGCCAAACTCATGCAAGCCGAGGAGCGCGAACCGACGCCGCTCCAGCGGCGGCTGGAGCAACTGGCACGGTTGCTCCTATATCTCTCACTGGGCATCGTGGCCATCGTCTTCGCGCTGGGTCTGTTGCGCGGCGAGCCGGTCATCATGATGTTTCTGACGGCCGTGAGTTTGGCCGTCGCGGCCATTCCGGAAGGCCTGCCCGCGATCGTGACGATCACGCTCGCGCTCGGCGTCACCAACATGGTGCGGCGCCACGCGTTGATCCGAAAGCTGCCAGCGGTGGAAACGTTGGGCTCCACAACCGTCATCTGCACCGACAAGACCGGCACCCTGACCAAGAATGAGATGACGGTGACGCGGCTCTACGTGGGGGGTGAATGGTTTGGCGTCAGCGGGGAAGGGTATACGCCGACAGGCACGATCGTCCGAGAATCCGCTGTGGTGCCGTCACCCCAACCTCAATCCGTCCTTCCGTCCGCGGCCGTTCCGGACGGCGTGGTACAGCTGCTGACCGCGTCCGTCCTCTGTAACGACGCCACACTCGAAGAATTGGAAGGCGGCTGGCGCATCGTCGGCGATCCAACCGAGGGCGCCTTGGTCGTGGCCGCTGCCAAAGCGGCACTGCAGAAGACGGCGCTCGAAGCCGACGCACCCCTGTTGGGCGAGGTGCCGTTCGATTCCGAGCGCAAGTTGATGACGGTCGTCAGGCGTCGGGCTGAAGGCCCGACGGTGTACGTCAAAGGTGCGCCCGACGTGCTGGTGCAGCGTTGCGGGACGTATCTGACGGCGGAGGGCCGTGTCCTCCCGCTGGACGCGCTGCAACGAACGGCGCTTCAGCGGGCAAATGCCGAATTGGCGCATCACGCTCTCCGTGTGCTGGCGGTCGGACGGCGGGTGCTCACGGCGCCCCCCGCGCTGTATCGAGCGGGTGAGTTGGAAACGGATCTGACGCTGCTCGGGCTCGTGGCGATGAAAGACCCGCTTCGTGCGGAGGCGAAGGCCGCCGTCGACCTGTGTCACACGGCAGGCATTCAGCCGGTGATGATCACGGGAGATCATCCGGACACTGCGGTCGCGATCGGGCGTGAACTGGGTGTCCTGACAACGTCACAAGGAGCGGTCACCGGAGCCGAACTGGACCGCCTGAGCGATGAGGAGTTGGCGGCGCGCGTGGAATCGGTCGCGGTGTACGCGCGTGTGTCGGCGGAACACAAGATGCGCATTGTCCGCGCCTGGAAAAGTCGTGATGCCGTGGTGGCCATGACGGGAGACGGGGTGAATGATGCCCCGGCCGTCAAGGCTGCGGATATCGGCATTGCGATGGGCAGGAGCGGGACGGATGTGACGAAGGAAGCCGCGGACATGGTGATCACCGACGACAACTTCGCCTCGATCGCCGCGGCGGTGGAGGCGGGACGGGGTATCTACAGCAACATTCTCAAGTCGGTTCATTATCTGCTCTCCTGCAACATCAGCGAGGTGTTGGTCATGCTGGTGGCCACGGTGGCCGGGCTGCCGCTGCCGCTGCTTCCCGTACAAATCTTGTGGATCAACCTTGTTACGGACGGTTTCCCCGCGTTGGCTCTCTCGGTGGAGCCGGTGCATCCCGACATCATGCGCCGTCCGCCGAGGAGGCCGAGCGCGCCCCTCTTCAGCTCCTGGCGGTTGATCCGCATTGTTGGCGAGGGCTTGATCATGGCGATCATCACCACCTGCGCCTTTGCCTACACGCTCCACGGACTCCACGCGACCGTTGAAGAGGCGAGGGCGCTGTCGTTCACGTTGTTGGTCGTGGTGCAACTCGTGCACGCGATGAATTGCCGCAGCGACCGTCAATCGCTGTTCTCGCTGGGGATGTTCAGCAATCCCAGCCTGCTCTGGGCCGCCGGGTTGTCGCTCTGCCTCCAGATCATCCTGATGCTCACCCCGGCCGGCCAGGTCGTCTTCGAAGTGACGCCGCTCACCCTCGAAGAATGGGGTGTCATCGCGCTCCTCGGCGTGGTCCCATTGGTCGCCGTGGAGGTCTGGAAGTCGGCGCAACATCGTGACAATGACGCGTGACCGGCGCGGGGACGGCAACCTTGGAAGGCCTGCCATGTGAGTCCCAAAGCCACTTTGCGCCTGACACGTACGGGTCATCTGCTAGAATTGAGGCATGACGCTACGATGGAGAGGGTTCGTGTTCGGGTGCAGCCTGTGCCTAGGCGCACTTCTCTGTGCAGGGGAGGGCCTCGCGGCTGAATTCAATGCCAAGGTGTGGGCGATCAAGGATGGCGACACGTTGGATGTGCGTCGCGAAGGCCGCACCGAACGGATTCGGCTCCGCGGCATTGATTCCCCGGAGCTGAAGCAATCCTACGGCAAGCAAGCGAAACGAGCGCTCGACGCACTGCTGACTGGACGGACGGTGGGGGTGAAAACCTACGAGAAAGACCGCGGCGGCGTCACTCTGGCCGATCTGTACCTGCCCGACGGCCGCGCGGTGAGCCGTATTCTCCTGCAAGAGGGCCTCGCCTGGCGTCTCAAGAGCGTCGCGAACCCCGACCTTGAAGCGGCTGAAGCCGATGCGCAGTATGCGAAGCGCGGCCTGTGGTCCGAGCCGAATCCCGTTCCCCCCTGGGTCTTTCGCACCGCTAAGAAGACCGGACGCCGTTCCTAGCCCGTCATTTCGCCCGCTTTCTCGCTCACACATGTCCCATCGTCGCGTGTGGTGATCTGCGGGCAATCGAGAAATCACCGTGGGCAGAAGTCCCGGCCAGGGCGCCGTTTTTCGTGTGCTACACTTTCTTCCAGCACGATGGACCAACAGGAAATTCAGACACGCGTCCAGGCCTTCGCCCAACGGCTTCTGTCCGAGGCCAAGGGCGACCCAGTGCGGGCTCTTGGCCTGCTGGTGCTGGTCCTTGAAGGCGTGAGCACGGAGGATATGGGGTTGGTGCGTCGCCTCATCACGGAGGTGCGCCGCATCCTGGTCCCCGCACCCTCTCCGCTCATCCTGGAACCGGAGTTGAACCCCATCGAAGAGGAAGTGCCGATCCAACATTTGGCCGGCGAACGGTCTTGGGAAGGCGTTCAGCACTGCATCCGTTGCGGCAAGGTGCTGGTCCGGGCCGGCGACACGGAAACCGAAGGCTTTCCTTCCGGTTACGTGTACCAGGCCGGGAACAAGTTCTTCATCGGTGACCCCGAAGAATTCGACATCTGCAACCACGGCCTGCCCAAGTAAGCCCCAGGCCCCCGTCCTTCGCGTCCTGCACCGCCCTTTACGCCGTCTCAGGTCTTTTCCTCAGTATGCCGATACAGGCATGAGAGCAGTGGGCCCGATTCTCGTCCCCAAGGATTCTGTACGGTCTCTGTGAAATCAATCAGTTGCGCCGGCCTGATGGGCCCGGGTTCCACCCTAGTCCCGGCCGTCCCCTCCAAGATGACGGAACCAGCGTATCTGCTAGATTTGTATGGTGCGACACGACAAGAAAACTCCCTCACGCCTTGAAAAGAAGGCCGCTCCCCGTACGCAAAAGCGCGCGGGCGGCTCTGATCCGTCCAATTCGCGGAAATCGGGCCTGCTAGAGGAAGCGATTACGCAGATGAATGCCGGCAAGTACGGCCGGTCCTCCGGGGTCCTCAAAGAACTCCTCACGCTCGATCCGACCAACCAGGAAGCGAAACGCCTGTTCGCGACGCTGCAGCTTCGGATCGGGAGCCTAGTCAGCGCACGCACGGCCTTCGAGTCCATGATCCAAGAAGCGATGGAACGCCAGGACTATTGGCTGGCGGAATCGCTGCTCCGCGAGTACCTCGCCGCTGGTCCCCGGTGTGTTCCCTTTCTCGATTCGTTGGGCCAGGTGCTGGAGATCAAGGGCGATCCCGACGCCGCGGTCCACGAATATGCCAAGGCCATCGAGATTTTGATCGACGACCCCGATCCCGAACGTCCGAATTACACGGAAATTCTGTACGACAAAATCGCCTCGATCGATGCCCATTGTCCGGCCGCGTTTCGGTCCCAGGCACTGATGGCCCGAGCCAACGAGGCGGCGACGGCGCCGCCGTCGACCCCGGATCCTTCGATGCCGGCGGAGTCGGCCGTGAACAGTGGGACGCTGACTTCGCAGGAGGAGTCACAGTCGGTCGAGATCCTGAAGGCCGAAACTTCCGCCGAGTCGACTCGCACAGGGGGCCCGTCTCGCCTGCCGTGGGAGGATGAGGGGCAGGAACTCACGCTTCGCATCCCGGTCGCTGAGCCGCCGGCTCCCGCCTCGACGACGCCTGCGTTCAGACCCGACCAACCCGCCCCGGAGAATCCGACCCCGGTGCTGTCCTGGAGCAGCGCGGACGTCTCCACGACCCCAGAGGCGCCGTCGGCGACAGTCGAATCACCAGCCCCGATGCTCAGTATCGATGCATCGCCACTGCCGGCGTCTCCGGCCCTTGTCGAAGAGGGAAAGACAGCGCCGTCGTCGGTGGTCCCGTCACCGATGGAACCGCGGTTGCCGATCGAGCCATGGCCCGAACCACTGCTAAAAATTGAACCGACTGCGATCTTGTCGATTGCGGACGTCGTGGGTCCGGGGCCGGCTACGCCTGAGGTAGGAGTCCCAGCCCCCGCTGAGCCTGCGCCGGAGACTCCGTCCCTCGTGCAGGCCTCATCCGTTGAGTCGCCATCCGTCACGAATGATTCGACTAACTCGATCTCAGACTGCCTGACCCTAGGGGACGTGGCCGAATCTCCATCCCCAGTCGTGAACTGGCCGCAGGGCGCCACCGAGGGCGAAAGGTCGTCGAGCGACAAGCTGTCTATTCCCACGCCGATGCCTTGGGAGCAAGTGGAAGAAGCGCCGCTCGCGGTGCTGCCGGCGGGTGAGAGAGCTCGACTCCCTGTGGAGGAAGTCAACGACAAACTGATCGCCAATATTCTCGAACAGGCGGAATTGAAGGAGCTGCCGGAGACGGACATCGACGCTAAGACCCGCACGGCCACGCCGTTGTCGGTTGCGCCCGGCTCCGAGTTGTCGACGCACGTTCCAGAATCTGAACCGGCCACGATTCGCGCCTTGCTGGACAGCGCCGTTATCCGTAATGAGCGGGATGAGTTGGTCACGCCTACGTCTTCTCCGACGGTCGCGCCGCCGTTGCCCGCGCCCGAACCCGTGCTCTCGATCAAGGTTTCCGAGCCAGTGCCTTCGGCGTCTGTGGAGGAGGTTCCCGTTGTCGCCGCGGCGTCGCCGGCATCGGTGGACGCGCCTTCCGCACCGCATGAGGGGGCGCTGGCTGCCTCACAGCCTGAGCCGGTGCTTCCTCTGAAACTCGCGGAACCTCTGAAGCTTCGAGAAGAGCCGACGCCCATGCTTGCGCTGTCTACGGCTGACGAGACCGTCCCGACGCCGGTGGAGGATCCCTCCCCAGTGCCGTCTCCGGTGACACCGGTCGCCCAGGAGCAGCCACCCGTCGTGTCGGTTGCTGCGCCGGCGCCTGTGGCGGAGCCGCCGGCTCCGGCCGAGTCCAAGACAGGGTTCTCGCTGATCCCCGCGGTCCTTCGATTGGTCGGACGGACACTAGATCCACCGGCGACGCCGGTTGCGGAGCGGAGTACGGAGTCGGTCGCAGAACCAGTTGTGGAAGCCGACCTCTCACCGATCACGCCGGCTGTCGAGGCAGAGCCCGCACTCGAACGCGAGCCGGAAGGTGCGACGATCCCAACGCCCGAGGTCGAGCCGGTCGTGGAGCCAGTGGTGGTGGCGACGAGCTCTACTCCACCGCCGACGTCCGTTGCGCCGGTCGTGCAGCAGGTCGCCGAGCAGCCGATGGCAACGTCGAAGGATGAGCCCGTCGGTACACCGTCTGCGTCCGAAGCCGTTCCGATTCAGATTCCGGCGACTCGCACGGTCTCGCTCGTCAACGAGCAGCCCGGCCCAGAATTCACGATCCCAAGCGGGCAGGTAGAACACCCGGAGGAGGATGACCTCGCGCCGGAGGTGCAGCCGGAAGAGCCACGTGCGTCGGCAGAGCCGATCGTCGTTGAGGCGCCTGTCGAAGTGCGGCCTCTCGTCGCGCAGCCCTTGGCTGCCGATACGCCCATCAAGAAGAGGAAGGAAAAACGAAAGAAGAAGAGCCGGCCGGCCGCCGAGTCGCAGCCTGCCCCATCGGTCCCTGCCGCACCGGCGGTGCGTGAGATCAAGCCGGTACAGGAAGAGCATCCTTCGTGGGTAGGGGCCGCCGTCGCGGCCCAAGTGGCCCACTCTGCGCCAACGGCCCCGCTCGCGCCTCCCATTGCCGAGGCGTCGCCAGTTGCGGCGCCCAAGCCAGTTCCGGTCAGGTTGCCGGAGCCGTTGGTGGTGCCCGAAGAAATCGGTCGACCGGCCGCGGCGGCGAAACCGCGGTCCTCGTTTAAATTCGGCGCCATGTTCCGCCGTATGTGGTGGAACCTCACGTCGTTTGTGCACACGTGCTTCGCAACGGCGCACGCGATCACAGTGACCATCATCAGTCTGATCGTGTTGGCCGTCGGCGTGTCCGTGCTGGTGGTGGGCGGGTTAGGTGTCACCTGGCTGGCGATGGAAGAAAAGCCGAATAAGCCCTTTCAGGATCTGACGAGTGCGGTCCCACAGTCGTCCGGAGATGCCAAGCGGAGTGGGTACGCCTTCCTCTTGGGCCTCGCAGCCCCGGAGCAAAAAGATGCCCAGCAAGCCGGGATCGAAATGATGGCGGCGCCCGCGAGCCCCCGGGCCATGGAGGCTTGTTATGGAGCGCCCGCTGCCGGTGTGCATGCGGGCACCCCCGCGGCGGCGACGTTGGCGAGTTGGTATGCGGAATCCGCTCCAGCCGCCCTCTTTGGCAACAAGGCGAGTGTGATCAAGGAATGGACGAAGGACCTGCCCAATGCCATGGATCGCTATCGGCAGTGGACGACCATGTCGTTTGAAGATGCTGGACATGGTCAGGGGACCGTCCCCGACTGCCCGCGGGTGTTGCATGTGCATCGACTCTTCGTGGCCGATGGGTTTACGCAGGGGATGGACGCCGGGCTCGACCGCGTGGAACTGGATCTCGGTGTCTGGCGAAACGTCCTACGGAAGGCCAGAACACTTGGGGTCAAGATGTTGGCCGTGGCCGCCATCAACGACGATGCACGGGTACTCTCCGGCTTGGTCCTTTCGCCGGACCTCGATCCGAAATACCTTGGACGCGTGACCAAGGCGACGGCCCCGCTGGATTCGGTCGAACTGTCCATGCGCTGGGCGATGCAGAATCAGTTCCTCGTGCAACGCAAGCATCTGGAGCACGCGCTGAACAGCGACGGCGGTGAGGATCGCGCCTGGTACCTCGCCGGGCTGTCAGCGATGCCGGTGCCGCGGCAGCGGATTCTCAATGACTACGCGGAGTACTACGAGGCCCTCATCAAAGTCGCGGAAACATCGCGGGAGAAGTTTACGGCTCCCAATCTCTATCCCCACGTCCACGCGCCGGTCCAGTCACCGATGGACTATGTGTCGAATCCGCTGAACAATCTGTTTGAGGTCGGCACCGGTCCTGCTTGGGAGACGCCGGTCGGACAAGTGAGGGAAACGGACGCGCTCCTGCGGCTCGTCAGCCTACAGGCCTATATTCGGAAGACGGCACAAGAGAGCACGGGTGACATCAAGGCGCGCATTGCCAAAGCCGGACAGAATTTCTACGATCCCTTTACCGGCTTGCCCATGCTCGTGCAAGTCTCGAAAGGCCGACTGTACAGCGTCGGGGCCAATGCCAAGGATGACGATGCGGCTCCCGACACAGACGTGAGCGTGGCGTTGCCGAGCCTGAACGGCGTCCCTGCGGCGGCCCCCAAGAAGTAACCTCCTCTCCTCTCCTTCCTTCCCATTTCCTGCGTGCTCCGCAGTACCATTCCACGAAGCGGCCTTAGCGGATCCAATAAGCCCGCGAACCCCATCGGTCAACCGTCCGTGCGACTCTGCGTTCTCCTAGTGGGATGGTCCGCGGGGGGCTGCCCATAAAGCTCTTGACCGCGCGGGCACAAGCTCCGACAATCCGCCTGTTCCGGCGGCCTCGCCCCTTGATCGTAACTTTGTGGGAAGGCCCGATGACCTCTCGTGCAGTTCGCTGCGAGCGACAATCTGGGTGCTGTCCACGACGCGGCAGGGTGAACGAACGGTGCCCCTCGATCAGTATGCCGGATTGGAGCGGTTCTTCGCGGAGGTCGAGCGTCGCGCCTTCCGGATGGCGCAGATTGCGACCGGCGATGAACAAGAAGCGCTGGACCTCGTGCAGGAGGCGATGCTGGGGCTGGTGCAGTCCTATGCGGATCGGCCGGAAGGCGAGTGGGGGCGGCTGTTTCATCGCATCCTGCAAAGCCGGATTCGAGATTGGTATCGGCGCACCAGGGTGCGCTTGTGGTGGCGCCGGTGGCTGACCCGCACCGACGACGATACCGGGGAGGAGGAAGACCTGTTGGAGGCGCAACCGGACCTCCAGACGCCAGCCCCGGACCGCCAACTGGCGAATCGACGGGCGATGGCCGCGCTTGAGACGGCCCTGCGTGAGTTGCCGCGTCGTCAACAGCAGGCCTTCATGCTGCGGGCGTGGGAAGAATTGGACGTAGCGCAGACGGCGGCCGCCATGGGCTGTTCGGAAGGCAGTGTGAAGACGCACTATTCACGAGCCGTGCATACGTTGCGGGCGAAATTAGGGGCGCATTGGGCCTAACGATGGAATCGGACGATCGTCAATTTGTGGAGCGGGCCAAAGCGGTGCTCGAGTCGAGCGCCCAGGACCTCGATCCGAACACCATGGCAGCCTTGCGGCAGGCTCGGCGGCAGGCGCTTGCGGCAGGGAGGCCGCGATCCCGCTGGTCTCCTCTCGTGATCGGAGGCATGGCGACGGCGGCGATGGCCTTGCTGGTGGTCTTTCTGTGGGGTGTCCCCTGGAACAACGGCAAACACGGCCTCGGGGTAGAGGAAATGGAAGCGCTGGTCACACTGGAAGCGGTCGAGATCGTCGACGACCTGGAGTTCTATGAGTGGCTGGCCGAGACCGAGCGCACAAGCTAGGCTTGCGTGGGGCTGGCTTGGCCTCTGCGTGCTCGGGTCGCCCTGGGCGGCGATTGGGTCCGGGAAAACTTCGGATGAGGCGCCCGACGTGGAACTGTTGGAGTTCTTGAGCGAATGGCGGAGCGAGGAAGGGGCGTGGATCGATCCGTTCGAGGTCGAGGGAATTTCCGTCGAGCAAGGGCGCGAAGGCGTGAAGCCATCCGACCAGAACGAGACGGATCGATCCGAGTCTGCCGAATCCAAATCCTCCGACCAGGGCCAGCGTCACAAGTTTGATCGGCCAGGACGACGCGCACGTGACTAAGGGGATCTTCATACTCGCACTCGTCTTGTGGAGCCCGATGCTCGTGCAGGCGCAGTCGCATGAGGCGGCGGTTCCCTGGGAGCAACTGTCGGCTGAGGAGCAACGCGTGCTCAAGCGGTTTGGCGGGACGTGGGATCAGTTACCGCCCGAGCGTCGTGAAAAACTCCGTGGTGGCGCCCAGCAATGGCTGCACATGAATGACGACGAGCGTCGCCAGGCGCAAGACAGCCTCCGCCGGTGGCGGGGGATGCCCCCGGAAGCGCGAGACCAGCTTCGCCAGAAGTTCCAACGGTTCAGGGACTTGCCGCCGGAGCAGCGGAAGGCCCTGCGCAACGCCCGACGCTACTTCCGGTCCTTGCCCGAGCCCGAGCGCAAGGCGTTACGCGAGGCCTGGCGCCATATGTCGCCGGCCGAACGTCGTGAGTTTCGACGAGAGCACGGACTGCTTCCCCCTCGACCGGACGGGCAGGAGTCCGTGCGTCCGCGCCCGCATCCCAATCGCTGACGATACCCCGTCGCCTTGACAGGCCTCCCCACATCTCACAGAATCCGCCGACCTCTACACGACGGCGCGCGGTATCTCTCCGCCATAGCGGCGAAAGGACGAACGATGAAGAGTGAGATTCTGTATCCGGGGGCGTTTCCGATGGTGAAGGTGCATCTGGCGTCGGGCGAGAGCCTGAAGGCCGAATCAGGGGCGATGGTGGCGGCGTCTCCAACCATCGACGTGGAGAGCAAGATGGAAGGGGGATTGCTCAAGGCGTTGTCGCGGAAGGTCCTCACCGGAGAACATTTCTTCTTTCAGACGCTGCGCGCGACGCGCGGCGCTGGAGAAGTGCTCCTTGCTCCGACGGTGCCGGGTGAAATCGTCATCCTCGAACTGGACGGGGTGAACGAATATCTCGTGCAGAAAGACGGGTTTCTCGCCGGTGCGGAGAGCATCGCCATCGAGAGTAAGATGCAAAGCCTCAGCCGCGGGCTGCTGGGGGGAGAAGGTTTTTTCATTCTGAAGGTCGGCGGAACCGGCCCGTTGATGTTGAACAGCTTCGGCGCGATCCACCGCGTGGAGTTGAAGCCCGACGAGGAATACGTCGTCGACAATGCCCACCTGGTCGCCTGGACCGCCACGACATCCTATAAGATCGAGCGTGCCGCCGCCGGATGGATCTCCAGCTTCACGTCGGGTGAAGGGTTTATCTGTCGCTTTCGCGGGCCTGGTCTTGTGCTGATCCAAACCCGCAACCCCAGTGGATTCGGCGCGTGGGTCAGGCAGTTCATGCCGGCGACGGAATAGACGCCAATCGTCACGCGTCGCTTGTCAGGCGGCAAGAGAAAGGACGTTGTGCCTGCCCGTACGAATGACGATGGACGTGTGAAGAATGGCGGTGTCTGTCGATGACTGCCCAACCTAATGCCCTCTGTTTCGGCGGCGACATTCCCGCCAGCGGCGCGCCCTGCCACGTCGCGGTGGCGCCTGAGGGCCTGACCATCACGTTGGCCGGCACGATCGACCGATCCCCCTTCCTGCTGCCCTTTGACCAACTCACAGTCGGCGCCGGAGGATTCGATCACGATCATCTGACGGTGAAGTGGGAGGACCGCGGCATCACGTACACGCTGTTCTTGAAAGACCCGCCGGTGATCGAGGCGGTCCGATCACAGGCGCCACCGTCTGTGGCCGCCGCGTTACAGCAGACGGCCGAGGAAGTGCGAGGCCATCGGAGTCGACGCCGGACTCTCCTCCTCATTGCGGTCGGGATGGTCGGTGCCCTGTTGTTGCTGCTCTGGATCGGATCTGATTGGCTCGCCGAATTTGCCGTGTCGCGCATCCCCGTTTCATGGGAGGAATCGTTGGGGGAGGCGGCCCATCGGCAATTTCTCGCAGGACAGACGGTTATCAAGCAGGGGACGGCGGCCGATGCGGTGCAGACCATCACCACTCGGCTCACCGAACAGCTCAGGGACAGCCCCTACAAGTTCCACGTCGAGGTGGTGGAGAGCGGGGTGGTGAACGCCTTTGCACTGCCCGGCGGCTACCTCGTCGTCTACTCCGGACTCCTCAAAAAGGCCGAGAGCCCGGAAGAAGTCGCCGGCGTCCTCGCCCACGAGGTCAATCACGTGCTCAAACGCCACGGGATGGAACGGATCGTTAAGACGATCGGGCTCGTGGCGGTGGTCACGATTCTGACCGGGAATCAACAGGGGCTGGCGGGCATCATCCAGGAACTCGGCATCGAGTTGGCCACGTTGAAGTTTGGTCGAGAGCAAGAAACGGAGGCCGATGTCGAAGGAGTGCGGCTGCTCCATCGCGCCCGAATCCCAGGTGACGGCATGGTGGCCTTCTTCGAGCGCCTCGTGAAACAAGACGGCCAGCAGATCGAAATCCTTTCCAGCCATCCGGTGAGCGAGGGCAGGGCCGAGCGCCTCAAAGCCGAAATCGCCCGGTTGCCCAAGTCGGCGCCCGAGCCCTTCGCCATCGAGTGGGAGCAGGTGCGCGCCGTCCTCAAATGACCATGCGCAATCACCTCACATCGAACCATCGGCCGGTCAGGATTGGGGTGATCGCAGATACACACGGCCGATTCGATTCGGAACTCCTCCGACACTTTGCCGGCGTCGACCTGATTCTGCACGCCGGCGATATCGGTGATCCGGAAGTTCTCCGGCAGCTGGCGACGATCGCCCCAGTGACCGCCGTGTCCGGTAACGTCGATGGATTCGCCCGGAGCGGCCATCCGATGGAGCGCGTCATTGAAGTGGCCGGTCGACGGATTGCGCTTCGGCATATCGTATTCGAGGGGAAGAGCCTGAACGCGTCGGCTCAGATGTTCCTCGATCGGGAACAGCCCGACGTCTGCGTCTTCGGCCATACCCATCGTCCCTATCAAGCGTGGCGGGGGAAGACCCTACTCTTTAACCCTGGTTCGGCTGGGCCGAAACGATTCACACTTCCCCGAGCCGTGGGCCATTTGATACTCACCGCCCACGGAATACGGGGAGAGCATGTCTTCTTGAACGACCGTTCAGAGTTATCCACAGGGGGGATGGCCAGGAGACGAACTCGCAGAGCCTCAGCTCAAATGCGCGCCCCGGGGAGACACGCGCGTAGTTGACAGGTCTGGGGGAAATTACTATAGTGCGGCTGCCAACACCGGACCCGTCCAGTTCACGTGACGAAATCCAAGGTCCGAAGTCGTTTCTCTTCACATCCATCAACCAAAGGGGGCTGTATGAGGAAGCACTTGGTGCTTGCTGCAGTGGCCGCCGGTTTGCTCAGTCTCTACGGCTGTCAACCGGTCCACTCGCCGCTGATCGGCAACATCTTCAACGAAACGAAGTTCGGGTACGTGGCGACGACGAACGCGGCCGCGACTAAGGAAGGCAAGGCCTGCGGAACCACGATCCTGGGCTGGGTCGCGACAGGGGACATGAGTGTGTCCGCGGCGAAAGCGGCGGGCGGGATCACGAACGTGTCGCATGTCGACCATTCCGCCAAGAACATCTTGGGGATTTTTGCCGAGTTCTGCACCATCGTGAAGGGCAACTAACGATCTCAAGTGTTTCCCACAAACATGGAGGATTTCATGAAGAAGCATCTGATTCTTGCCGCAGTGGCCGCGAGCATGTTGACCCTGTATGGCTGTCAGCCGGTTGCCTCGCCGTTGGCGGGTATTATTTTCAATGAGACCAAGTTCGGCAATCTCGCCACGACGAACGCGGCCGCGACTAAGGAAGGCAAGGCCTGCGGAACGACGATCCTGGGCTGGGTCGCGACGGGCGACATGAGCATTTCCGCGGCGAAAGCGGCGGGTGGAATTACCAACGTGGCCCACATCGACTATTCGGCCAAGAACATCCTCGGCGTGTTCGCCGAATTCTGCACGATCGTGAAGGGCAACTAGTCCCGACGCGGTCTTCGGTCGGAAAGGGCCCGGGCAACCGGGCCCTTTTTTTTGTGCCTGGGGAAGACTCGCCTCGGTACCCGCCACCCTGGTACTCTGCGGCGGTGACCCGCCGTCTCAGATCGACGCTGGTATGTGTTCTTGCTCTCTTTGCGTGTCTCTTGGTCACGTATTCTAAGTCGTGGGCAGACCCGCATGACGATTTGGTCTACATCGCGGGCGGGCTGGTGGGCAGTGTTCCCGAAGACCGAGACGCCGTCTTCCAGAATCAATCCCGCAACCCCACGAAACTCCGCATCGGCGCCGGAGCGGTCATCAAGGCCGCCGTATTTCCCTCGTTCGCGCGGCACGTGATCGGTCTCGAAATCGAATCGACAGCACACAGCGGGCGCCTGCAGTTTCCCGTCTCGCCAAATGGCGTGACGCGGACGGGCGCTTCTTCGCTGACCGTCTTCAGCACCATGGCCAACCTTCTCGTCCAATATCCCGGGGCAGTTATGATGCCGTATGCCGGTGCGGGGCTGGGATGGGCGACCGGCCTGTTGACCGACACCGACATTCCCGAGCGGCGCGATCGCGGCTTCGAGGGGGCCTCGGCACTGAGCTATCAGTTCTTGGGGGGCATTCGGGCCCGTGTGAGCGAACGGGTGTTTGTATTTTCTGAGTACAAGTATCTCGTCGCTCACTGGCATTGGACACAGTTGGCCGTGGACTATAAATCGCACTATGGGATATTCGGCGTTGGGTACAGCTTTTGATGTGTACGTAAGTTTCACAGAATTATCCACAGGCCATGGCATGGCCGGAGCCATTGCCGCCTGGCACGTTTTCCTCCTTTCATAAATCCTCCCGTTTGGTATAATCGCGCCACTTGAAGGGTCGACTCCTTCAAGGTCATCAACCACAAGGAGGGATGCATGAAGAAATCATTCTCCGTTTATTTGGCGACCGCGCTCCTGGTAGCCCAAGCCGGAATGGCGCTGGCCGCGAATCCAGACACCGGTCCAGGCTGCGGGCTTGGCAAGCTGGCCTGGGGTGACTTCAAGAACCAGAAGAACATCGCTCCGCAGGTGATGATGGCCACCACGAACGGAACTTTTGGGAGCGGTACCTTCGGCATCAGCAGCGGCACCTCCGGCTGCACGAACGACGGACAAGTGTGGTCGGAACATAAGACGACCATGTTCGCCAGCCTGAACTTCGAGAATCTCGCGCAGGATATGGCGCAGGGCCGGGGTGAAAACCTGGCGTCGCTCGCTGCCCTCATGGGTGTGCCTGCCGAGCAGCAGGGTGAGTTTTTCGCCCTTGCACAAGACAAGTATGCCACGTTGATGCAGGCCGGAGAGGCGTCCCCCGTGGCCCTCATCAAGGCCTTGAATGAAGCGATCGCCGGGCATCCCGTGTTGGCCCAAGCGACCATCGCTCGCTAGTGCTGAAAGAGGCTCCCGGCCGTGGGCCGGGGGCCTCGCCCTTCCTATTCGCTTCTCCTTAATTACGAGTGACCCCTCTGCTGTGGCCCCGATGGATCGCCTGTGTACTAGGCGGTCTGTTGGTCGGGATGGCTATTTTGCCCGGACCTGCATCTGGAGCCGAGGCCAATCCCTATTTGGCTGAACTCATGCGCGCCGCCTCCGAACGGCGCCTGGCCGAGCGCCGGGAGTGGCAGCTCTTGCTCTATTATCAACCCAACTGGCTCGGCGGGGTGACGAGCCAACAGGACGATCCGGGGTTTTTCCTGGCGCGGGATGGCAAGACCGACCCGGAAGCCGAACTCCTCGAGACGTTGCGGGCATTCTTCTCCGAGGCCCTCGTCGGACGCTCCAAGCAGCCGGCTCAATGTGCGTTCGTGGCTCGATATGCCTGGCTCAGTGAGGAACTCCAGTTCGATCCAACGCGGCTTCGGCCTCAACGCTGTGAGCGATTCCAGAAATGGCTCAACGAATTCAATGCAGATGGGATCAGTCTGATCTTCCCTGCTGGATTCCTGAACAATCCCTCATCCATGTTCGGGCATACCTTCTTGCGCGTCGATCAGAAGGGCCAAACCGACCAGACTCGCATTCTGGCCTATACGATCAATTATGCAGCAGAACTGCCGCCGGACGTGGGACCCGAGTACGCGATAAAGGGGATCTTTGGTGGGTATCAAGGTTTATTTACCACCATTCCCTACTATTTGAAGGTGCAGGAGTATCGCGACCTGGAGAATCGAGATATCTGGGAGTATCGACTCAACCTGTCGGAACCTCAAGTCCAGCGACTGCTCATGCACGCATGGGAAATGGGCAACGCCTGGTTCGACTACTTCTTCTTCGATGAGAATTGCAGCTACCATATCCTGTCACTGCTGGATGCGGCCGACCCCTCTGCCCATCTGACGGATCCGTTCCATCTGTATACGCTGCCGTCTGACACCGTGCGGGCGCTGATCGCGCGGCAGGGACTCGTCGGACGAGTCACCTATCGACCGTCGCGCCGCACAGTGGTGCAGCGAAAACGGGCGCTGCTTTCGTCCGAAGAGGAGCGATGGCTTCAACGGGCGATCAAAGACCCATCGCAACTTGACCAGCCAGGATTCCGTGAGCAGCCGCCTTCCCGTCGAGCCATGGTCCTGGACACGGCGTCGGACTATCTCCTGATGCGAGGGGAGGGGGATCCGGACGACGCGGGTGGATTCCGTGCGCGCAATCGGGCCGTTCTGACGACGCGCAGCCAGCTCAAGGTGTCGCCGGAGGCCGTCACGGTTGAGCCGTTTACCCAACGGCCCGACGTCGGGCATGGGACCTCGCGGGTGGGGGTCGGCGGTGGCTGGCGGAACAACGACCTCTATGAAGAACTGCATTTCCGGACGGCCTACCACGACCTCCTCGATCCTGAGCCGGGGTACACGCCCGATGCCCAGATCGAAGCTGCCGCGATCAGCCTGCGGCACTATCATCGGCGCGATCAGGTCCGAGTCGAACGCGCGACACTGCTCAACATCATGTCGCTGTCCCCGATGGACAGCCTGTTCCGCGCTCCCTCTTGGAAACTCAATCTCGGGATGAACACGATTCGGCACAATACCTGCCAACTCTGTGCCAACGGCGTGGTGAGCGGGGGCATCGGAGCCGCCGTCGAATCGGGCTTCCTGCGGCGCGAGCTATGGTTTGCCTTTGCCGATGTCGAGGGTAACTACAGCCGAGCCTACGAAGAGCGTCATCGCATCGGCGGCGGCGGGACGGTGGGCATGCTCGTGGACGTCACCGAGCGCTGGAAGTTGTTGGCGTCCACCTCCTACCTCCGCTACGCCCTTGGTGAGCAATCTGAAGATTGGCGCTGGTCGATTGGCAGCCGGTACACGCTGAGCCAGAACTGGGCCTTTCGCCTGGAGTACAATCATCGTGCGCACGATAACGACCTGCTCTTGCTACTGCACGCATACTTTTGAGAGGCCGAGTTGCGCTCATGGGGCTCCTCGATCAACTCTTTCTCTACCACCCCGCCCCCTGGGAGGATCGCGATTGGGCGACGCTCAGCGGTCTTCCCCTCGAAGCGGTGTGGATTCCCGTGCCCGGCGGCGGCCGCGTGTTCGGCTGGTTTGTGGAAGCCAGTCGGGCTGGCGCCGTGTTGCTCTGGTGTCATGGGAATGCCGGCAACATCGTGCATCGGCTGGACAACCTTCGGGAACTGTATCGCCTGGGCCTGTCGGTGTTGTTATTCGACTACCGGGGCTACGGGCGCAGCGAGGGACGCCCGTCGGAAGACGGCCTCTATCAGGACGCAATGGCCGCGTATGACTATTTGGTCGTCAAACGGCGCATTCGGCCCGAGCGCATCATCCTCTTCGGTCGGTCGCTGGGTGGGGCGGTGGCAGGAGAAGTGGCGGCGCAGCGGCCGATTGCTGGCCTGATCCTCGAGTCGACGTTTCCTTCGGTCGAAGCCGTCGCCAAACTGCACTACTGGGGCCTGCCCATGCACCTTTTCCTCGGCGCCCGATTTAGGCTCATCGACCGTCTGCCGGATCTCTCGGTGCGGACTCTGGTGATTCACGGCGATCGGGACGACATCATCCCGTTGGAATTGGGTCAGGCCGTCTTTGCCGCCCTCAAAGGACCAAAATGGTGGTGGGTGGTCTCGGGGGCGGACCACAACAACGTCCCGTTCGTCGGCGGGGCACGATACTTCGAACGCCTCCAGGAGTTCGTACGGACCCTCCGCCTCGACTAGGCACAATCCGCCCAGATGCATTGTTCGAACAACATGGCCCAGGCTGTACGGAAATTCATCCGACCAGCCTGGAAAACCTTGCCAGGAGCGGATTCTGGCCAGGACTATTCCCTTTGAAAATATGGGAGTATTATGAAAAAAGGAGCACGACGGATGGCCATCGAAGAACATGGAGTGACTCTTGCATCTTCAGATCTCGTACAAGTTTGTGCATTTTATTCTTAAATTTTCACGCAGACCGAGGTACAATCGCGCGCCCGATGAGATTCCCAGTACTCAGTAGTGAAGGCTACCAAGGGGCGATGCTCGTAGTGGACATCGAGCGGGAAACCCTTTCCGTCTTGGCCCGAGACGGAAGCGAGCTGGGGTCAGTCCCTTGGGCCGACGTGATCGATTTCGCCGTTCGAAAAACATACGGGCCGGTGGCCGCGGCGGGGTCGGACAGGATGATTCCGCTCGCACTCAAGGTCCGCTACCAGGCCGGGGGGACGGTAAGCGGGGAGGGCCTGACGGCCGAATTCGGCGGGGGTGGGTTTTTTCTGGAGACGGGAACCCCTCTCCCTGTCGGGACAGAACTCGCCGTGGAATTTGCCCTGCCGGACCATCCCCAACAGAAAATCAGTACCAAGGCGCTGGTCATCCGCGTACGGAAGAAACCGGAACGGCAGCTCTTCTTGCCCGGCATGGAAGTCCGTTTTATTGATCTGGCCGAAACCGATCGACAGCAGGTCAGCACCTTGATTACCGCCCTCGAACGCACTCGATCCCCTCGTCGCTGAGTTGCTTCAACCGGATGGCCTGCCCCGGTTCCATCCTTGACCGACCTCGTCGTCATCCCTTGACCGACCTCGTCGTCATCCAGGCCGTAGAATCGATCCCAACTCAGCGGGTGCTTTGAGGTTTCGCAGTCCATTTGATACAGTGCGCCCCCGAGTCCGACGATCATCCTGAGGGGACGATCGATGCGACTGATTCCTATCCGACAAAGGGGGCGCGGTGGGAGGAGCACGAGGGCGTGGGCCAGGGAATGGGCGATGGACTCTTCCGGTAATGGTACTCGGGGCGGCGCTGGGCGGATGCGCTGAAGGGGTTGCGTTCGATCAGTCGTCCCCGCTCTGGTCTTCCGATTCCTCCTCACTTGTGGTCGCGGGCGCTGTCCCCGAGCCCTTATCCTTGGCACAGGGGAACCGAGACACCCGGACGTCGGGTGCCGCCGCCTCATCTCCGAAGAGCCCTCCGGTGCCTCGTCCGCCCGAGAAACCTGAAGCCTCCGAGCAGGCCGCGTCCGACGAGCCCTACGATCCCTTCGCAACGGAGCAGGATGCCGTTGAAGAATACGATCCGTGGGAGACGTTCAATTCGGCGATGTTCGAGGTCAACCGCAAGATCGACAAGTATGCCTTGAAGCCGCTCGCCCAAGGCTACAACTTCGTGATGCCCAACAGCGCCCAGAAGGGCGTGCAGAATTTCTTCCACAACTTGCGGATGGGCCCGCGACTGCTCAACAACCTCTTCCAGGGCAAAGTCCAGGGGGCCGGTACCGAACTGGGTCGGTTTCTCCTGAACACGACGTTCGGCTTGGGCGGCTTTTTCGACGTCGCCAAGTACATGCAGATGCAGACGCCGGACGAGGACTTTGGGCAGACGCTGGGAACCTAT
Source organism: uncultured Nitrospira sp. (assembly GCA_964449255.1). GTDB lineage: Bacteria > Nitrospirota > Nitrospiria > Nitrospirales > Nitrospiraceae > BQWY01. The sequence continues at coordinate 161,961 of CAYUYE010000002.1, forward strand.
GGCGTGCCACCCGGCCCTTATGTGGTGCTGCCGCTCCTCCCGCCGTTGACGTTGCGGGATTTCACGGGCTACGTCATGGATTTGGCGTTGGATCCCTTGAACTGGGTGGTCTTCCCGCTGATTGAGATCAAGAACGTGCCGTCGCTCGTCGCGCACAAGAATCGTGACACCACCTCCATCGTTCAACTCGGCGGGCGCGCCGCGTTTATCGTGAACGAACGGTCGCTCAGTTTGGAAACGTTCCAGGGCGTGGAGGAGGCCACGGTGGATCTCTACAGCGCCGTGCGGAATGCCTATCTGCAACAGCGGGCCAAAGCGATCAAGGAATGACCCGCGGCGCGCGCGTCTCCTTGGCGCGTCAGCGGATCACGCCAAGCTGGCGGCCAACCTTCGCGAATGCGTCCACGGCGCGCTCGAGTTGAGCGCGAGTGTGGGCGGCCGACATCTGGACTCGGATTCGGGCCTGCCCCTTGGGCACGACCGGATAGCTGAATCCCACCACGTACACGCCTTCCTTGAGCAGCGTATCAGCCATCCTGGTGGCCAGCGTCGCTTCCCCGAGCATGACGGGAATGATGGGATGGCTGCCGGGCACCAAGGTGAAGCCCAGCGCCGTAAGGGCCTCGCGGAAAAACTGGGCGTTCTCCCGAAGCGTGCGGCGTAACGCATCGCCTTCGGCGACGAACGTGACGGCCTCAAGGGCCGCGGCCGCGATGACTGGTGGCAAGGAATTGGAAAACAGATAGGGGCGGGAGCGCTGGCGCAATAGTTCGACGATCTCTCGGCGTCCCGTCGTGAAGCCTCCGGCGGCCCCACCCAGCGCCTTGCCGAGGGTGCTGGTGATGATGTCCACGCGCTCGGCCACGCCACAATGATCCGGGGTCCCGCGTCCCTTGCCGCCGATCACGCCGGTGGCGTGACTATCGTCCACGATCACCGCCGCATCGTAACGATCGGCCAGGTCAACGATCTGGTCGAGCTTCGCCAGGTCACCATCCATCGAAAACACGCCGTCCGTCACGATCAGCCGCAGGCGGCAGCTCGCTGCTTCTTTCAGCCGTGCCTCAAGGTCCCCCATGTCGGAGTGTGCATAGCGGAACCGTCTCGATTTGCACAAGCGGATGCCGTCGATGAGGCTAGCATGGTTCAGGGCATCGCTGATGACGGCGTCCTGTTCGTCCAGGAGTGTTTCGAAGAGCCCGCCATTGGCGTCGAAGCAGGAGCTGTAGAGAATCGTGTCCTCGGTGCCGAAGAACCCGCTGATCGCACGCTCAAGGTTCTTATGCAGGTCTTGCGTGCCGCAGATGAATCGGACCGAGGCCATGCCGTACCCCTGTTGGTCCAGTCCTCGCTTGGCGGCGGCGACAATGTCGGGGTGATTGGCGAGCCCGAGGTAATTGTTGGCGCAAAGGTTGAGGACGTGGCCGACGCCGACGCCAGGAGTGACGGAGATTTCGGCGCCCTGTGGGCTGGTAATGATGCGCTCAGTCTTGTACAGCCCGGCCGCGCGAATCTCCGCGAGCCGTTCATCGAGTGTTTTCTTGAAGGAGGAGTAAGCCATAGGCTTTATTTCAAGGTTGGTGGTCGGCCAACAATCGTCTTGATCAGTTCCGCGAAAGTGGGGGCCAGTTCCTCAATCCTCTTGATACGGTTGTTGCAAAGAATCTGTTCGTGATCGATCTGAACGACAGGGCAGTCGGCATTCGAGCGTCGATGGCGAGTATCGAAGCAGATCGGATCATAATTTTCGTGCTTGCCGAATTGAACATACCCCTGTGGAAGTAGGGTTTCAGCAAGGGTTTTATCTCGCGTGATCTCATCATAAAGGTCATCTAAATCAGCTCCAAGAGGATTCGCGAGAAGTTGGAATCGCCCAAGATTAAGTGCCGTCCATCTCCAGGACAATATCATCTGTTCGTAGAGAGGAGGGAGCCTATGGGGGAGTTTCTCGCATAAGGCATCGAGCGCTTCTCGGGATGTACCAAACTCGATGATCTCGTTTTCTTGGTCATAGAGCTTCGAGAACTCAAAAAAGCGGTGGAGGAGGTTGGGGTCGATCGTCATGATCTAGCCTCCTGAAATTTTGAGTCGTCGTAAGCGCTTGGCACTGAGGAGGCTGTCGAGGTCGATGAGTTCGCTGATGCAACTAGAACCTGCCTCAAGATTGATGGAGATACGAAGTCATTGCCGCATGACTCCGAGAGGGGACAGATTTCCAGCGATCTGTCCCCGCCCACTTTGTATTTTTGGGGGGACGGCGGAGCCAATCCCGTACGTGCGCGCGTCCAACGAGCACCGCCCTTAATGTTATCCTCATAGACCTAGTGTGCGGGTTGCGCGAGCACGAGGGATTGGCTCCGCCTGGTCCCTCCGACTCCACCTATCGCGCCTTGAGCCTCATCGGGGAGGATGGTGAGCAGTCCTGGGATGTGTTCTTGTTTCACGGAAAGAGCACCACTTTCCCGCACTGCCCCGAATTCACCAGCGCGAATCCTTTCTCGAATTCCGCCAATGGAAACGTGTGGGTCACGACCGGTCGAATGTCCAGGCCGGCCTTGAAGAGTCCTGCAATCCGGTACCACGTGCTGAACAGTTTCCTGCCCGTAATACCATAGACGCGCAGGCCCTTGAAAATGACTTCATTGGCCAGATCGAGTTCAAGCGGAGCGCTGGGAATGCCGAAGAGCGTCACGCGCCCGCCGTTCTTGACCGACCGAAACGCCTGATGGATCGCCGAGGAGTGTCCGGACATCTCCAACGAGGCATCGACGCCTTCCCCGTGGGTCATCTCTTGCACCATAGCCGAAAATCGCTCAGCCGGTTCGGTTTTTGCGTTGAGGACATGGTCCGCCCCGACCTGCTTGGCAAGCCCAAGGCGATAGTCGCTCACGTCGGAGGCAATAATGGTGGCTGCTCCCGCCGTGCGCGCCACCGCGGTGGCGAACAAGCCGGTCGGTCCGCAGCCCGTGATGAGGACGGTCTGGCCCGTCACATCTTCCGCGAGCGCCGCATCGACCGCATTGCCGAGCGGTTCCTGTAAGCAGGCGATCTGCGGTGGGAGCGAGGGATCGGTTTTCCACAGAACGTTCTCGGGGAGTGCGACGAACTCGGCGTACGAGCCGTCGAGGTCGACGCCGAGGATACGATAGTGTTGGCAGACGTGCGCAAGGCCTGTGCGGCATTGGAAACACTGGCCGCACGTCAGGTGAGATTCGGCGGCCACGAAATCGCCCTTGGCCACCAGGGTGACGTCCGGGCCGACGTCCACAACCTCCCCGCACACTTCGTGGCCGATGATGCGCGGAGGGCGAACGCGACTCTGCGACCAGGCGTCCCAATTGTAAATGTGGGCGTCAGTCCCACAAATGGACGTGGCCCTGACTCGAACCACAACGTCCTGTGGTCCTGGCGTTGGATCTGGGCAATCGGTCAGTGAAAATCCTGGTTTCGGCAACAGTTTGGCGACGGCGCGCATGCAAATATTATCCCACAATTCATTAACGGAGCGAAGGAACTTCGCTTCCCCGAATCGGAGGGTTGCATCGACCGGCCTGGATCAGTACGATGACTCGATGCGTGCCGCCTTGCGCCAGATGTTCACGCTGCGGCCTCACGGATGGGCGTGGTGTCTGGCTACCTTACTGGCGGCCGGCCAGGTTGATGCCGCCCCGGCGCCGGCGCCCCAGCCAACAAAGCGCACCCTCTCCTTCACCCTCGAAAACGATTCCGTCAACGGCACGATCCAATTCGGCACCGAGCTCACTCTCGGTGTGACCCTGAACGGCGGGCCTCCTTCGACTGAAGCCATGGTCGCCGTATTAGAAGGGGCCGCGATCGACAAGGTCATGGTGCCGATGGAAGCCACTGACCAGCCCTCACAGTGGAAGGCCAGTGTCGCGGTCAAGCCGCGTCCGTTGGGATACACGTCCGTTCGCCCAAAGGCGTTGCGGGTGCGCGTGACCGTGTCGTTTGTCAAACCCGGCAATCAGCTGCAGCGCATCATCGGCCGCTCGGCGTATCTCACGATGGCGCACGAGCAGCCGGAGCCGCCGACGGGGGACGCGGAGGCCGCGCCGGCCGAGGTCGAACTGGTGGCGGCGACGACCTCGGCCACGGGTGACGAGGTCCAGCCGGATGTCGCGCCCGTCGCCAATGTGCTGATCGCCGAAGAAGATTTGAAGCCGCTGCCAGAAAACAAGGGGCAGCAGGGCTATTGGAAAGAAGTCACGCGACTGATCAGTCGCAGTTGGGGACAGCGTGCGCGCTATGCGAAGGGGATCCAAGGGGCTCGTGAAACCGTCAGGGTGGCGTTTCGCATGCATCCCAATGGTGAGGCCCAACTCATCCAGGTAGAGCGAAGTTCGGGGGTGCGCGACGTCGACGAGGCCGGGCTCTTGGCGATCGTGCAGGCCCATCCGTTTCCGCCGTTTCCCGGCAACGTGGCCGAGGGGGCGGTGGATGTCCATGTGCGAATGAGGACCGGCGCCAAGCCGACCGCCGTGGCCCAACAGGCGCCGGCGACACCCGGGCCCGCATCCATCGATGTGCAACCGGCCGCTCCGGCCAGCTCCAGGCCCGCGGGAGAATCTAAGCCAACCCAGTGACGATGACAACGAAAAGGGGAGGGAAGCTGATGAAACGATTCAGCAGGGCAGTGGTGTGCGGAGTTGCGATGGTGGCCGCCCTCGCTGCGGTGACCGGCATCGCGGCGGCGGAATCAGCGCGGTATGCCGTGGATCCGGACCACTCGATCATTGAGTTCCAAGTAAAACACATGGTCATTTCAAAGACGACCGGGCGGTTCACCGACTTTACCGGATTCGTCGACCTGGACGCGGAGGCAGGGCAGGTCAAAGCGATCGAGGCGACGATCAAAGCGGCCTCACTGAACACCAATCACGACAAACGTGATGCGCATTTGCGCGGACCGGACTTCTTCGACGTCGATAAATACCCCGCGCTTCTCTACAAGATGAAGAACCTCAAGAAGATGGGCGATGAGTACACGGCCTTCGGCGATCTCACCCTGCACGGAGTGACGCAGGAAGTGACCTTGGTCGGCACGATGAACGGCGTGACGAAAGATCCGTGGGGGAACGTCCGGGCGGGTTTCACCGGCAAAGGAAAGTTGAACCGCAAGGATTTCGGCATGAACTGGAACAAAGCGCTCGACAGCGGCGGCTTGATCGTGGGAGACGAAGTTGACATTCGGCTCGAGATCGAGGCCATCAAGGCCAAACCGGCCAACTAGCTGCGGGCCGACGCCGCTTTCGTCCACGTGCAGCCGCAGGCGGTTTTCCGAGCCGCTCATTTCGGGGCTAATCGTCCTCATCCCATGCAAGCGATGATCCTCCTGGGGCCGGCGGATGTACGGTCGGCCCCGCTCATCCTCCGCGAGGTGCCGTCGGCCGAGCCCGGCCCCGGCGAGGTGCGCCTCCGCGTGCACGTGTGCGCCATCTGCCGAACGGATTTGCACGTCATCGAGGGAGAACTGCCGCCCAGGCGGTCTCCGCTCATCCCCGGCCACCAGGTTGTCGGCGTGGTCGAGAAGCTCGGCCCTGCGGTCTCCTCGCTCCGCGTGGGAGACCGTGTGGGGATGGCCTGGCTCCGTGACACCTGCCGGCACTGCCGATTCTGCACTAGCGGTCGGGAGAACCTGTGCGAGGCGGCGCGATTCACCGGCTACGACGCCGACGGCGGGTACGCTAGTCAGGCGATCGTGCCCGAACACTTCGCCTACAAGATACCCGCGAGCTTTACGGATGAGCAGGCGGCGCCGCTGCTGTGTGCCGGCATTATCGGCTTTCGCGCCCTGCGTCTGAGCGGCATTCGACCGGGGCAGCGGCTCGGCCTCTATGGGTTCGGCGCGGCGGCGCATCTGGCCATCCAAGTGGCGCGCTATTGGGGCTGCGAGGTCTATGTCTGCTCGCTGCGCAAGGAGCATCAGGTGTTGGCCGCACGCATGGGCGCTCGGTGGGTTGGTGATACCGACGCGCGGCCCCCAGAGAAACTCCACGCAGCCGTGCTGTTTGCACCGGCCGGTGAGTTAGTTCCGCCGGCGCTACAGGCATTGGATCGCGGTGGCACGTTGGCGATCGCCGGCATCCATTTGAGTCCCATTCCCTCGCTGAACTACGATGGCGACCTGTTCGGCGAACGGGTGATCCGCAGCGTGACCGCCAATACGCGGCAGGACGGTCTGGATTTCTTGCAGGTGGCCGCCGAGATTCCCATTCGCCCCCAGACGCAGCGCTTCCGGCTCGATGAGGCCAACCAGGCGTTGCAGGCCCTCAAAGCGGGCGCCATCAACGGTTCCGGTCTGCTCGTCATGAACTAACCGCCACTGTCGACCCGATCCTCCCGCCATGCGACGCGCCGCAGCGCTGTGCTAGGATAACCCTGATGCGTATCAGACGATGGGCGGCGTTGCTGGTGAGCCTGAGCTTCTCCGTGGAATCGGCCTGGGCGTTGGAATTCACCGCGGACCAGATCATCAAGACCAACGGCAAGACGCGCAAGACGTTCATCTACTACCGGGACGAGATGTGGCGTCTGGAGCATCACGACCTTGGCCCCGTGAATGTCACGATCGTGCGCAAAGACAAGCAGCTCATGTGGCTCTTGCTCTCCCGCATGAAACATTTCAAGACCGTTCCGTACGATCCGCTGATGGCCCCCAAAATCGGCGAACGGATGGACGGCGAAATCTCGCGCGAGGAAATCGGCACGGAGGAGTTCGATGGCCACCCGACCACGCTCTACGAGGTCACCGTGCAGGGCGGCGAAGGCACGGAACGTTACTACCAGTGGCTGGCTACCGACCTGCATTTCCCCGTCAAACTTGCGAAGAAGGACGCCAGTTGGATTGTGGAATATCGGCACTTGAAATTGAGGACCGTCTCGGATTATCTCTTTCAGCTTCCGGTCAATTTTCAGCCGCTGGAAACGTTTGACGACGACAAGACCGGTGAGCAGAAGGACGGGGATGATCGCCCCAAAGAAGCGATGTAATCATATTCATTTACAGGAGTGAGGCCGGAGTTATGAGGCAATCAGTCGTGCGCAGGAACGTGACGGTGTGTGTGTCCCTGGCAGCGTTCGTGCTGGCGGTGGACCTTGGATGGACCATGGACGTGGGAGACGTGAAGCAGGAGTGGACGCCGACCGGGAAGAAACTGGCGGCCGAGCGGGCCACGCTCCAGGCCCATGATGAGATGGTACTGATCCCTGCTGGAGAATTTCTCATGGGGAGCGACAAGAAAGTCGATCGAGGGGCCTATCTTGCCGAGTTCCCGCAGCGCAAGGTCCACCTGGACGCCTACGAGATTGACCAATACGAAGTGACGACCGTGCAATACCTCAAATACGTGCTCGCTCATGATCTGCCGCCGCAGGTGGATTGGAAGTTCGACGGCGGGAACTTCCAGGACACGATGGTGAATCACCCCATCATGCACGTGACCTGGTATGACGCCGATGCCTACTGCAAGTGGGCCGGCAAACGCCTCCCGACGGAAGCGGAGTGGGAAAAGGCGGCGCGCGGGACCGATGGGCGGATTTATCCGTGGGGCAATCAGCCAGCCGGGCTCACGCGGTCGAATTTCGGTCGGAGCGGTCTCTCAGGACCCGTCCGGGATCGTCCGGAGCGCTTGCTGCTCTATCCGCCGATTATCTCCGTGGATAAATACGACAATGCCGTGAGCCCCTATGGGATGTTCCAAATGGTCGGCAATGTCGCCGAATGGGTGGCCGACTGGTACGACAAGGACTATTACAAGATTGCTCCGGATCGGAATCCCAAGGGGCCTGACAAGGGGACCCAGAAGTCATTCCGAGGCGGCGGCTGGATCGACAGCACGCCGAGTGTACGCGCTGCCCAACGGAATGGGACGGAGCCGAAGACGTCGATGAACTGGCTTGGGTTCCGGTGCGCGCGGGATGTGCAGGCCGAGAAGCGCAGCGAGGCGTCTCCGGTGTCCTTGCGCCTGCCCTAACAACCGATCTATTCGCAACCGTGAGACAGAGCCGGACGCGTCAGCCACGACGCGTCCGTGCCACTCGAAGCGAGCTTTCGGGTTTCTGCGGGCGGAAGCCTTCGGGAATTCCCTCGCGGACTCGGTCAGTTCCCGCTTTCCTTCCCACAGAAATCCGAAAGGTTCTCTCGCTTCTGCGGCAATGTCCGCGTCGAAGCCGCCGCATCCGACCAATCTTGGGAAAGTAGTGGGCGAGGGAAAAGGCGCCTGAAGCCTTTTCCCCCATTGGGACCAAAGCCGAAATAAAGGGAGCTGCAAACTCATCCTCCCGAGTTCCGTAACTCCAGTTCTGTTGCATCTCTTGTGGGTTCAGCAGGCGAAAAAACCAGTCCTCCTCAAGGAACCGAAGTTCTAGGATCTCTTACCCTTTGTCATTGCGGGGGCCTGTTCGCTCGTTTCTTTGACCAGGATGCCCATTTTGGGATGGGAAGGCTCCAAGTCCACGGGCCAGTCGTGGTGGCGGAGGCGCTCGCTGGCGGTCGGGCCAATGGAGGCTACGACAACTTTCTTCAATGCGGCGCGAAACGGTTCAATTTTTCCGTCCTGTTCCAGCACCTGCATGACATGATCGACCTGCGCGGCGTTGGTGATCAGGATGACTGCAGTCTGTCCGGCGATGATTTGATCGAGCACCTGCCGTAGGGGCGTCAGATCTTCCGGCAGGGCCCACTTGTAGATGGGCACGGGCAACACCGTCGCGCCGCGGCGCTGCAGGGCTTCGAGCAGATCGGGGTTCGAGACTCCGTATTCTTGGACTGCGACAGACAGCCCCTTAACCGGACGGTATTCATCCAGCGTGGAGACGACATCGACCCAGGTGTTGGGCTCCGGGACGGTCAGGGTTGGGCGTAGGCCCATCGCTTTCAACGCGGCAACGGGCTTGGGACCTCGTGCAACCAGCGCCGTGCTCTTGAGGGCCTCAAGGAGAACGGGCCACTCATGCCGGCTCTTCAGCACGTCAAACAGCGCCGTCGTCCCGATACCGGTCAGCAGAATGAGGATGTCGACGCCCTGCGTGGTCAGCCGCACGCCGAACCGGAGCGCGGAAGAGTGATCGCTGAGCGGGAGTTCCCGGAGTGCCGGTGCGACCAGGGGCCGTCCACCGTGCCGTTCGATGAGGCGAGTCATCTCGGCCGCCATCCGGCTTTCGAAAGCCGCGACGTGGCGCCCCTGGAATCCTTGAGGGCCTTCTGTCGAGATAGGGGTGCCCATGTGAGCGCTTCCCGCGAAAGCCGCGGCTACTCACCGACGCGATCGATACGAACCAGGGTGGCTTCCAAGCCGGCCTGATCGGTCAGCTGCGAGGGATTTTCGATGATGGCGGCACGCACCACCACGCGCTCGCCTCGGGCGTAGTGGCCCTCGAGCGCAGGCAGATGTTCTCCCTCGACGCAGAGGGGTTGATTGCGGATGGCCAGTTCGCCCGTTTCGTCTCTCAAGAACAGGATATACCCGTTCCCTGCGCAATGCCCCTCGGTCTTGATGGGGCGGATCTCACGGATCGTGCCGATGAGCGTGACCACTTCGAGATTGTAGACGGCGGGCTCCGTTAGGATCTTCGCAATCGCCACGGCGTCGAGCACATCGGCCTGTGCCGGAAGCCCCCACGCTCCTCCGAGCAGCAGCCCGACCCACAGAAGGGCGGTTCTCCCACGCGTTCGCACGAAAATCATTTTGTCGCGTCCATGGCGCATCGGAAACCGGTGGATTCGTTTCGGATTCTGGGATTACTCGCGACGCGTGTAAAAATCCTGACCAACGGCGCTTCGACGGCCCATCCAGAACTGCGGAGCACCTTGTCGGCTCCCGTGTCCGGGCCGGGCGGATTCTTGGGAGGGCTCTTCTCATAGTATCGGTCATCGTACCAGTCGTTGACCCATTCCCAGACGTTGCCCGCCATATCGTAGACGCCAAAGGGGCTCTTGCCGGCCTCGTAGCTTCCCACGGGCATCAGGGTTTTTTCTCCATGCCACCGCTGCAGATAGTTCAGATATTTGCCGGTTGGTTCCACGTTGCCCCAGGGAAACCGCCGATCGTCGCCGCCGCGGGCCGCTTTCTCCCATTCGGCTTCGGTCGGCAGTCGTTTGCCGGCCCATTTGCAGTAGGCCTCGGCGTCGAACCAATCGACGTTGATGACGGGACGGTCGGCAACGCTTTCGGGCATCGTCCCCTTTTGCCAGAGATTGCGGGTTGCGTCAGTCGGATGCTGGGGGACCCGATGACTCGTCGCCCGCACGAAATCGATGTAACGCCCGTTGGTCACTTCGTATTTGTCGAGGTAATACGCATCGAGGGTCACTTCATGTCGTGGATATTCGTCGCGCCCCCCGTCGCGATCGCCCGGCGGCACGCCCATGGGAAACGGCCCGGCCGGAATCAGGACCATCGGCGCGCTATCTTTGCCGGTGATCTCCTTGATAGCGGGGGCAGCGGGTTTCGGAGGGTCGGCGGCTCTCGCCGGCAACGCGGGCGCGAGGGTGAGGGTAAAAGCACAGACAAAGGCTAGACCGATGCAGAGAAGAACACGACCCACGACGCGAACCATAACGTTCTCCTTTTTCATAAGACGGGCTCGCGGAAATCCTAACATGGTGATGGGGTCTCTGGCGACGGCCAGTTGCAGTGGCAGGCCATGTAACGCGCGGCCGCGCGGGTGACGGGGTTTGGGATCACGTCATTGACGCCGCGCTTGTGCGCTCACTACTATAGCGCCGGTGCGGAGCCTGTCCGAGAACAGTCAGGCTCATCGGGAGAGGGGAGCCGTGTCGATGCAGTCAGTTCCGGCACATGGCGGGTTGCGTCACGTGGCGCTGCGGGTGACGAACTTGGCGAAGTCCCGGCGGTTTTACGAAAGGGTGCTCGGGATGCGTGTGGTCTGGGAGCCCGACCCAGACAATGTGTATTTCAGTTCTGGTACCGACAACCTGGCCTTGCACCAAATTCCCCCCGCCGAGGTGGCGGACTATCGCGCGGGCACGGGACAGCTGCTGGACCATCTCGGAGTGATCATGCATTCGCCGGCCGACGTCGACCGGCTGCACACGTTTGTCGTCCACGAGGGGGCCACCCTGGGCGCGACGATCGTCAAACCGCCAAAACAGCACCGGGATGGAAGCTATTCGTTCTACATGGCCGACCCCGATGGCAACGTCGTACAGGCGCTGTACGAACCCCATATCAGTCCGCTGAAATGGGCACGATGAGCAAGCTGAATCTCGAGCACCTCGCACGTACCACTCAGCACCGATTTTGAGCCATGCGCGTCTGGGACCACTATCGGGCGACGGACTATCTGGCCCTCGCGCCCTGGGTGTGGGTGCAATTCGAGAGCGCCGAAGCTCCGGGTCCGTTTCCATTTCTAGGCGGGGTGGCGCCCGACGTGACGGTCGCGTTGCATGAGGCGCACCAACATCTGCTCAGCGCTGTGGAAACAGTCGTCAGCGACGTGTTTGCCCAACGTGCGGTGGTGGGCGATCCGCGGCTGCGTAGGCACCTGGAAGATGCGTACGCCGAGCTGGTTCAGTCACGCCCACAACTGCGGGAACACATCCGCTGCGGACGCCGGCCGGACGGAACCTTTCAATGGGAATTTCCCCTCGATCCGAATCGATCATCGACCGTGACGAGCGCGGGGTTGCGGATCTTTCATTCGGTCAAGCGCCAGGCCATTCCGATTCCGTTCGAGCGGTCGGCAGGGCCGATCGTCGGCAAACTGATTGGGCTCTTGGACGGCAGCCAGCAAGTCGGCGCCCTGCGCACGGTGGTCGCCTCTTCGCGTGAGCACGAGCGGGTGCTGACGAAACTGATGGAGACGCTTCAACAGCACGACTGCCTGTCGGCCACGCCGAACCATTCGGTGCGCGCCCGCTGGCTGGACGCTACGCAGGATCGGGAGTTGGTGCCTCTCGGTCATGCGGCACTGCTCTATCGCCAGCAGTCCCATTTCTTGTTGTTCGATCCCTGGCTCCTGCCCTGGTTCGCGGAGATGCCCGTGCCGTCGCTGTGGGGGCAATTGTTGCCTCGCCCATCCGCGATCTTCCTGACCCACGATCACGACGACCACGTCGAACCGCGTTCGCTCTTGAGCTTGCCCAAAGAGATTCCGGTCATCGTGCCGAGCCGCCGCAATCGAAAGACCTATTTTTATGATTACCACGCGTTGCTCCGCGATCTCGGGTTCACGCAGGTGATCGAATTGGCGCATGGGGAATCATGGAGCTTTGACGGTGGAGCGGTCGTGTCGGTGCCGTTCTTCGGCGAGGATCCCTGCGATCTCGAGATGCCGCGCAACTGCTATCTCATCACCGATCGCGGACAAAACATCCTGGTGCATGCCGACAGTGGGCCGACGAATGCCGGCCGTTCCGCCATCAAGGATGGGGTGATTCAAGACGTGGTGCAGAAATATGGCCCCGTCAGTATGGTGCTGGCGTCGCAGCAGCAGCTCAAAGAATTACGGACCTATGCCGCCCATGCGGCGCTGGCGCATCCGGGGACGTGGCTGGAGGTCGGGGAGAACGGGTACCTGACCAACGGCTATCTGGCCGAACTCTGTGCCACGGCCCAGGCGAAATTGTTCGTGTCGTATGCGACCGGCGGCGCGGAGTGGTATCCCGACCATTTGTCCTTTACGTTCAGTGCGCGCAATCCGGCCCGCACGGCGCTCCTGACCGCGCAATGGGAGCCGCCGGACAAACTGGGGGAGGCATTAGCCCCGCTGGGCTGTCGATACCACTATGCGCGGGCGCTCGATGGTTATCGGGTCGAGGCCGATGGCGCGGTGGCCGTCTCGTCGCACGCGCGTGCGCTGGCGCCGTTGGAGTTGTATCAGCTCGACCATGGCGTGCCTCCATTCATGAAACCGCCGAATCGGTAGGAAGGACTGTCGATGGCATCCGGACCCATTCTGTTAACAGGCGCAGCCGGCTTCATCGGGTTTCACACGACCAAACGGTTGCTCAAGCGGGGCGATCGAGTCATTGGGTTGGACAACCTGAACGACTACTACGACGTCCGGCTCAAAGAAGCGCGGCTCGCGCAGCTGACCTCGCAGAAGCAGTTTGAGTTCGTCAAGATGGATCTGTCGGATCGCGAGGGCATGAAAAAACTCTTCGCAGAATCCGGCGTCCGCCGCGTCGTTCACTTGGCCGCCCAAGCCGGCGTGCGGTATTCGCTGGTGAACCCGCATGCCTATACGGATTCAAACATTGAGGGGTTTCTCAACATCCTCGAAGGCTGCCGGCATCAGAAGGTCGAACACCTCGTGTTTGCCTCGACCAGTTCCGTCTACGGAGGCAACACCCACATGCCCTTCTCGGTGCACGACAACGTAGACCACCCGGTGTCGTTGTATGCGGCGACCAAGAAGGCCAATGAGCTGATGGCCCATTGCTATGCGCACCTCTATCGGGTGCCCTGCACGGGGCTGCGGTTCTTTACGGTCTATGGGCCGTGGGGGCGTCCGGATATGGCCTTGTTCCTGTTCACGAAGGCGATCCTGGAAGGCAAGCCGATCGACGTGTTCAACCACGGCAAAATGCAACGCGACTTCACCTATGTCGAGGATATCGTCGAAGGCGTGGTGCGAGCGCTCGACCGTGTTGCCAAGCCGGATGCCGGTTGGTCCAGCGACAAGCCCGATCCCAGCAGCAGCAACGCCCCCTATCGCCTCTACAATATCGGTAACAACAAACCGGTCGAGTTGATGCGCTTTATCGAAGTGCTGGAGCAGACATTGGGGAAAAAGGCCGAAAAGCGCCTGTTGCCGCTGCAGGCCGGCGACGTGCCGGCCACCTACGCCGACGTTGACGATCTGATGCGGGAGGTGGGCTTCAAACCCTCGACCACGATCGAAGTAGGCATCGCTCGGTTCGTCGAATGGTACCGGGAGTACTACAAAGTCTGAGGCAAGCCTTTGTCCCCTTCGGATCCAATCTGTTTAGAGAACAGCGGCAGGGGAGCAGGATCTGTCAGGTCAGGCGACAATCTTTGCGCGAGGGTTTACCCTTTGTAGAAAGGCTGCCACCTGCCTGTGTGACCTCGCGGTGCGTCGAGCAGACAAGTGTGACGAAGAGCCCACAGTCCTCCCCCACGAAAGTTTCATAGCAACCGCCGACAACGTGCGAATTTGTCAGGGGCAGGAGCCGGCAAGTTAATTGCTGATCCATTCTGCCGTGACAGCGAGTTCCCCCTCGAAGGAGGCAGAAATGGCCGGGCGTAGCTGGGGAGGACAGCGGCAAGTCTTGGCGGTCGTTGCGGCTTTGGTGGTCGGCCTCGCGGCCCAGCCTTCCCAGGCGGGGGATCTCACGGGTGCATCCTCGTTCTGGAGCGGTCTCCATACCGACACGACACGCTCCACCCTCTCGAGCCTGTGGCCTGATCCCGTGACGGATGTGGTTCGGCAGGTGCCGTCCCTGACGGGCCGGATTACCGTGGGAGCCAAGACCTTGCTCCCTTACATCGGGGCTGGGTTCGGCGGCGGATATGCCACCGAGCGCGACCGCGCCCTCAATGGTGCCTCTCCTCTGGGAAGCGTACCGCTTGATCGATCGGGGGCTGTGGGGCTCTTGCCGAACGAAGTGCAGATGGGCATCAGATTCCCCTTCTAGGCCTTTCTCCGCGCGCGTTCCTCACAAGGCTTACGCCGGATCAGATTGTGCCAGCTCGGGCGGCGAAGCCGCCAGAAGGCCTTCGATGTCCGTCGCGAGGCGTCCCTCCAGCGTCTGGACCACGCCATGGGCGTCCGCCAGTTGCTCCGGTGGATAGGTGGTGGCCACAGCCAGCACCTTCATGCCGGCGGCTTTGGCGGCGAGGACACCGGCGCGCGAGTCTTCGATCACCAGACACTCGTCTGCTCGAAGCAGCGGAGGGCGCGGGTAGGCACCATTCAGGAGCTTGAGCGTATGGAGATAGATGAAGGGGTCGGGTTTGCCGAGGGCGATGTCCTCGGCCGACACGATCACGTCGAAGGCCCGTTCGATGAGGGTCCCCTTGAGTGCTGCGAGAATTTGTTCACGCCGACCGCCGGAGGCCACGGCGAGGCGATACCGGCTCCGCGCGTCCAGGACGAAGCGTTCGATCCCGGGGAAGAGCGGTGGTGGGTGGTCGGCGGTGTAGGCCCGAAAGAGTTCGGCCTTGCGGGCGGTGATCCGCTCGTGTACCGCCGTGTCGACGAAACCGTCACGGCGAACCAACAGTGCTTCCGTGCAGGTCCGTTCGTCCATGCCCAGATAGGTGCCGTAGTACTCATTCTTGGTCAACGCCAGGCCGGACTCTCGCAAGGCTTGCTGAAAGCAGACGAGGTGGGGTGCCTCATCGTCCGCGATGACACCGTTGAAGTCGAATAGGATGGCGCGGAGCATGTTAATGTCCCGAGGGGCGACGGCACCATACCGGGCCCATGCAGGGGAAGACAAGCGTGTGGTGCTTGTTCCATGGCTCGCGCTCCGGTATTCTCGGGCACCACCGGGCCCCTCCGGTGTCCAAGCCCGTTCCGCCGCCCATGACCGATCATGCCATTCTCAATGATCTGCTGACGATCTTCATCGTTTCGATCACCGTCGTTTTTCTGTTCCATCAATTTCGGTTGCCGTCGATCGCCGGCTTTTTGTGCGCGGGCGCCATGATCGGTCCCCATGGGTTGAACCTCGTCTCCGACCAGGGACAGGTCAGGGTGCTCGCGGAGATCGGCGTCGTGTTGCTGCTCTTCACCATCGGCATCGAGTTTTCGCTGGCGCACATGACCACGATGCGACGGCTGATGGTGGCGGGCGGTCTGATGCAGGTCGGCGGTGTGTTGTTGTTGGTCGCGCTCGTCGGTCCCTTTGTGGGGCTCACGGTGCCCCAATCGATTTTTTGGGGCTGCGTCCTCTCGCTGAGCAGCACCGCGATTGTGCTGAAGGCGCTGACCGATCGGGGCGAAATGGAATCGCTCCACGGCCGCGCCACGACGAGCATTCTGGTGTTTCAGGACCTCGCCGTCGTGCCAATGATGTTGCTCGTGCCGTTGCTGGCCACGCCGATGGACAGTGCGGCCAAAACGCTGGCGCTGACGATCGGAAAGGCCCTCCTCGCTGTCGCCCTGATTCTGATTGCGGCGCGGTATGTCGTGCCAAGGTTTCTGGAGCGCATCGTGCGCAGCCGCAGCCGCGAGCTATTCTTGCTGACGATCATCGTACTCTGTCTGGGGATCGCCTGGCTGACGTCCATCAGCGGGCTCTCGTTGGCCCTGGGCGCGTTCATCGCGGGGCTGGTCATTTCGGAGTCGGAATACAGTCACCAAGCGATGGCGGAGGTGCTGCCGTTTCGAGACAGTTTCAATAGTTTGTTCTTCGTATCGATCGGTATGTTGATGGACTTCAGAACCGTCGTCGACCATCCGGGTGTCGTCGTGGGGCTCGTGGTGGCGGTGTTTCTGGTGAAGTGTTTCACGGGAATGGGCGCCGTGCTCGGCGTGGGCCAACCGCCTCGAGTGGCGGTGTTAACGGGGTTGGCGTTGGCCCAGGTCGGGGAGTTCAGTTTCATCCTGGCCGGACAGGGCGAATCCGCGGGCCTGTTGTCCCCGACGGAGTATCAAGTATTTCTGGCGGTGTCCGTGCTGACGATGCTCTGCACGCCCTTTCTGCTCCAGTGGGCGCCGCACGTGGCCCGCCGAGTCGAAGCCTGGCAGCGTCTTCGGCATCTCATGCCGGGACGGACCGCGATGCACGTCCAGCAGGAGACCGAGGCTCAGATCAGAATCCGCGATCACGTCATCATCATGGGGTACGGGCTCAATGGGCGGAATCTGGCGCGCGTCCTTGGGGAAACCGAGATTCCGTACGTCGCCCTCGACCTCGACGGCGATACGGTGCGCCGCGAATCCCGCACCGGCGTGCCGATCTACTATGGGGATGGCGCCAACCCGAACGTCCTGCGACACGTGCGGATCCATGACGCCCGGGTATTTGTCGTGGCGATCTCCGATCCATTTGCGGCCCGCCGCGCGGTCCAAGTGGCCCGCGCGCTCAATCCGAAGATTCATATCGTGGTGCGGACGCGCTACTTGCGGGAGCTTCATGAACTGCACGATATGGGCGCGGACGACGTGGTGCCCGAGGAGTTTGAGACGTCGATCGAGATTTTTGCCCTGGTCCTGCGCACCTTCAATTTGCCGCCGGACTTCGTCATGAAGAAAGCTGAGCAGGTGCGGCGCGAAGGGTACGCGCTGCTCCGCCGCAGTGAGATGCCCGAATTAGCGCATCATCTGCGGGCGGGGACACTGACCGATGTGGAAGTGGAGACCTGTCGGATCGACGACGATTCCCCGGCGCTGGGCAAGTCTCTGGCCGACTTGAGTTTGCGGCAGATGACCGGCGTGTCGGTGATTGCGCTGACACGAGGAGGTTCGACCGAATCCAATCCCATGCCGCGCGTTGTGCTCGCGGCCGGGGACATCCTCACCTTGCTCGGGTCGCGTCCGCAGATTCGTCGGGCGATATCGGTCTTGGTGGCGAGTAAACCGGAACTGTAAGAGCTAGCGGCCGCCGGTCATGTAGTCAAAGGCGTCGGCGAGCGAATCGACTTCGAGCACGGTCAGGCGGCGCTGGTGCCCGAGCACCAGGAGGTCCCAATCGGCGGTCTGAATCTGGCCCCTCGGAACCAAGAGGGTGGTCATGCGAGCCTCGGCGGCGGCATCAAGTTTCTGCGGTAAGTGACCGACCGGCCCGATTGTCCCATTCCCGTCTATCGTTCCGGTCAAGCCGACGGAATTGGACAGGGTTCGTCCCTGCGCCACAGCCATGAGGGCCACGGCAACCACACTGCTCGCGCTGGACCCGTCCGTGATGCGTGCGCGCGAATGATTCCGGACAGTGACCTGCCAACCACGTTCGTCCTCGCCCAAGGTTCGAGCGGCCGCACGGACCGCCTCCCGCACACCACGTTTGAGTTCATCCCCCACGGCCGACCCGCTCCAAGGCGTGCTGAGCTCATTGAACACGATCGTGGGGCCGTTCTGCTCTTGCGACCGCTCCAGTTGCACGGAGATGAAGTTCACGGAGCCACCCCCGTCCCCGACGGCCAGTGCGGGCGCCGTGATCATCTGCGTGGACTGTGCGCCGGCGCCCATCGCCCACAGGGCGGCGCTGGTTAGGGGCAGCAGGGTGAGGGCGATGAGCGTCCGAAGCCGCTCGCTGGAGCGAAGGCGTGGTAGCATGCTTGGAGACCGATACCTAGGGAGAGGGTAGGACGGAATCGATCCGTCTTCAAGAAATATGGATTTTGGGGCCGTGAGCCCCGGAGAAGGTCGGTCTTCGTTGCTTGACAAGGAAAAAATTCAGAGAATATAGTCATTGAGCCCTTTGGCAGGAGGTCGTGACTATGGCGTTGACACAGATCGAACCGAGCGTGACGTTGGCGGAACTCGAACAGAGCAAGCCCGACCGGGTGACCATTGTTGTCCTCAGCGGGGACATGGATCGGGTTATGGCGGCGTTCATCATCGCCACCGGCGCTGCGGCCATGGGGATGCAGGTCACGATGTTTTTCACCTTTTGGGGGCTCAATGCCATCCGCCAGCCCGGGGCCGGAACCACGGCCAAGGACTGGCTTCGGAAAATGTTCGGGTGGTTAAATAAAGGAGGGGCGGGGACGCTGCCCCTGTCGCGCTTTAACTTCGGGGGACTCGGCGCCAAGATGATGCAGAAAGTGATGAAAGACAATCGCATGCCGGGCGTCCCGGAATTGATGGAGACGGCCAAGGATCTGGGCGTGAAATTCATCGGCTGCACGACGACGATGGGACTCATGGGTATCTCGAAGGATACCCTGATGGACGGGGTGGACCAATTGGCCGGCGTGAGCACCTACCTCAATGAGGCTCGCCAAGGGGCGGTGAACCTGTTCATTTGAACGTGCGAGGCGACAGCTCAGGTTCGGGCGGAGCCGGACTGCGAACGCGAATCGCCTGCAGCCTCAACCGAGACCTCAACCTTCTGGAGTGTTCATGATGCAATCAGACGTCAAGCTCGATACCCTCGGCTACTTTTGCCCCATGCCGATCATCATGACCTCGAAAAAGATCAAGGAATTGACCTTAGGGCAGGTGTTGGAAGTGATTTCTGACGACGAGGGCATCAAGAAAGACATGCCGGCCTGGTGCCAAACCACTGGCCATCACATGGTCGGCCTCGAAGAAGAAGGCCAGGCCGACAAGCGCATCTACAAGGCCTTCGTCAAGAAAACGAAGTAGTTCGTCGCTGCTCTCCTCCCAAGAACCGTTCCCGCGTTCAGCCGAAGGTGGCGTCTTGCCCGTCAGACGACTGGTGGAGTGCGTTCCCAACTTCAGCGAGGGCCGCGATGAGTCCGTCATCGCCGCGCTGATCGCGGCCGTGGAATCCGTTCCCGGCGTGGTGCTTCTCGATCGCACCAGCGATCCGGACCATCATCGCTCAGTCCTGACCTTTGTGGGCCCACCCGACTTCGTCGCGGAGGCGGCCTTTCAGGCCGTCCGTGTCGCCAGTCAGCGGATCGACTTGCGCCGGCACGGCGGTGGGCACCCGCGAGTCGGCGCTGCCGACGTGGTGCCCTTCGTCCCGATCAGCGGTGTGACCATGGCCGACTGTGTGGCGCTGGCGAAACACGTTGGGGCGCGGATTGGCCAGGAGCTCCAGATTCCGGTGTTTTTTTATGAAGAGGCCGCAGTAATCCCCGAGCGCCGACGATTGGAGTCGATTCGCCGTGGTGGGCTCGAGGGATTGGCCGTTCGGATGGCTTCGGACAACGCATGGAAACCGGATTGTGGACCGGCACGTCCCCATCCCACAGCCGGCGTGACGGTGGTTGGTGCCCGACCGGTCCTTGTGGCATTCAACGTCAATTTGGCAAGTCGCGATCTCTCGATTGCCAAGGCCATTGCGAAATCTGTCCGCGCATCGAGCGGTGGGCTGGCCCATGTCAAAGCGATCGGCGTCGATCTGCCGAGCCGACGACAGGTCCAGGTGTCGATGAACCTGACCGATATCGATGTCACGCCGCTTCACGTGGCGTATGAAGCAGTGCGCGAGCAGGCGGCGCGGGCCGGTGTGTCGATTGCGGAGTCGGAATTGATCGGGCTGGCGCCCCAGCGCGCCGTGACGGGTGCCGCGCGGGCGAGGCTGCGCCTCCGAAGCCTCGAGCCTGCTCAGGTCCTCGAAACGAAACTCGCGAGCGCGGCCGCGGCCGCGGCCAACGACGGTCTGCTCGCATGGCCGCTCGCGGACATTTTGACGGCCGTGGGCGCGAAGGAGCCCACGCCGGCTGGGGCCTCGGTGGCGGCCTGGGTTGCGGCGTTGGCAGCACAGTTGGGCGCGAAAGTCCGGCGCATTCGCCCTGCGGCGGGTCAAACCGAGTCTGGCCCCGGAGGTCCCGCGTCCTTCAGCCGGCTGAGCGACCGCCTCGCGCGTCTCGCCGAGGTCGACACGAGGGCCTACGGAGCCGTGCTGGACGCGCAGCGGCTCAACCCAACCGACCCTAAACGGGAACAGGCTCTCGCAGAGGCCATGGGGACCGCCACTCAGGTGCCGCTCGAAATGGCGGAGGCGATCCTGGAGTTGATGCAACTACTCGCGCAGCATCTCCCAGAGTTGCCGACCCCACTGGCCGCGGATGTCCAGGTTGCGAGGCTCCTAGCTCGTGGGGCCGTCGCATCGATGCTGGTGATTGTGGATAACAATATGAATCGCCTGAACAATCAGCCACTTAAACAGTCGCTTCTGACACGTCGCCAAACAATTGAAAGTTGTCTTGAGGGCCTGCCAGGCCTGTGCTAGACTACGCCCCGTTTTGCCACTTGAACCAAGTGAGACGACGCACACATGGAAATTCGTGTTTTCAATAACAACGTCGAAAAGGCACTGAAGGTTGCCAAGAAGAAGTTGGCCGGCGAAGGGCTGTTTCGCGAACTCAAGCGCCGCCGCTTTTACGAGAAGCCCAGTGTCCGGAAGAAAGCCAAGCAGCGAGAAGCCCAGCGCCGCCGCCAAAAGTGGCTTTCAAAGCATCGGGCCGAGTAAGCTCGTTTCCTCCCTCCCGAATCGTTTCCCGTTCTCCCTCTCGAGTCTGGGACAGGGTTGAGTCGTGCGAGACGCGGACATTCATGCTGTCTTGCGCATCGTCCGGCGTGAGGTTCGCCACTGGCAGGAGCCGGTGGTGGGCGTCGTGGCGCGGGAGTCCGCCCGTGATCCCTTTCGTATTCTGATCGCCACCGTCCTGAGTCTGCGCACTAAGGATCAGACGACGGCGGACGCCAGCGCGCGGTTGTTTGCCGTGGCCGACACGCCGGCCGCCATCCTGAACGTCTCACCACGCCGACTCGAACGACTCATCTATCCCGTCGGGTTCTATCGCACGAAGGCCACGCAGATTCTGAAGATCTGCCGCCTCTTGCTGGCGGAATACGGCGGGAACGTTCCGGACGACATTGATGCGCTTGTCAAGCTGCCGGGGGTAGGACGCAAAACAGCCAATCTCGTCGTGACGGTCGGCTACAACAAACCCGGCATTTGCGTCGACATTCACGTGCACCGCATCAGCAATCGCTGGGGCTACATCAAGACCAAATCTCCCGAGGAGTCTGAGGTCGCCCTGCGCAAGAAACTGCCGGGCCGCCACTGGATCACGTACAACGATCTGCTCGTCCCCTTCGGTCAAAACCTCTGCCAACCCGTCTCCCCCTGGTGCAGCAAGTGCAAACTGACCCAGTACTGCGCCCGCGTCGGGGTCACAAAGTCGCGATAAACTAAGGGGTCTTCCCGTCCCTGTGCGTTCCTCCCTTCGGCGACCGGGCTGAAAGGATCCCGTGCCTCGTTCCATTCCCTCCACAGAGGGCAGGGGCTACGTTCCTAGACAAGCCTGGGGGATCGGCTACACTTACTAAAGTCCTGAGTTTTAAGAACTTTCTGTTCAAAACGTGGGCAATGAATGTTTGAATTTTTCATCCTGATGGTCGGAGGCTTCACCCTCTGGTCGCTTAGAAAACGGGTGAGAACGTTGGAGTCGCGACTGACTCTCTTGGAGGGCCGCCTGAAGGAAGGGCCCGTTCGAGAATCTGCTGACTTGGTGTTTGACGCGCCGGAGCGGCAGGCGGCTGAGAAAGAACAGGTACGGATCAAGCCGGCCTCGCCGCCAATCGTGCAGAATGCTCCGGTCCAGGCGCCGGCAAGGCCGGCTCCCACGGCGCCGACACCGTCTACTCCCGTACCGCCAATTCGCCCAGTCGCTCCTACAGCTCCACAGCCTGCCGCGTCAGGAGTGACGCATTCCACAGGCGCCAAGGCGACCGAGTCGAAACCCGACACTGCCCGAGGTCCACGTCCGCTCTCCAAGTGGGAACAGGCGATCATCGAGAATTGGACCGGCATCTTGGGCGCCGTGATTCTGGTGGCCGGCATCGGATTCCTGGGCATCTACACCGCGCTCCGGCTCGATGCCTTGTCACGATTCTTCATGATCCTCGGTGCATCGGCCGCCATGCTGGGCGGGTTCTACGTGCTGAAGCCGAAGGAGTCGTGGCTCAAGCTCGCGTTGTGGCTGCGAAGCAGTGGTGGGGCGACGTTCCTGTTCGGCTGCCTCGGATCGGGCCATATCCCTGGCCTTCAGTGGCTTCACGATCCCGATTATGCGTTGGGCCTTCTGCTGCTGGGCATCGGTGTCAATCTTTACTTTGGATTTGCCGGAGGGCGGCAGTCCATCGCGTCGCTGCACGTCACCTTGAGCGTCGTGGCGTTGGCGATTGCGCCGCAAACGGGTCTGACGCTGATCGTGGCGTCGTCCGTGACGGCCTTCGGCGTCGTGCTGGCGTTTCGGAGCCTCCGCTGGGATCGACATCTGCTTGTGACGCTGGGGAGTTTCGCCGCATACCATCTCTATTGGCACTTCTCCGCTGTGGGCGGACATGACGACCTCGACCGGCTGATCGGGATCTTGTGCAACGTCTTCGTCGGTGTCTTCGCGGCGCTGGTCCACTACCAGAAAGAATACGAATCCAAGATCTTCGAACGATTGCCCTTCACGGTCCACCTCATGAATTGGGGATTCATGGGGCTCGGCGCCTACGTGAACTCGGTGCATTCTTCTTGGCGCACCGCGGTCCTCGGGGCGGCGGCGCTCGCGGCATTCCTCTTGGCGCGGCGGGGCAAGAAGTTGGGCATCTCCTGGCTCTACCAAACCGATACGTTGATCGCGCAAACCATCGCCATGCTGGCCGTCTTGTCCGCCTACTCGTTCGTGATGGATGGCTTCACGATCGCGGCACTGCTCTTCGCCGAGGTGATGGTCTATGTGCGCGTCGTCGCCCAGGAAGAAGAGTTGCTCTTGCGGCGCGCGGGCCTCGTCGTGTTGCACGGACTGGGCGCCGTGTTGGTGACGTGGGGAGTTCAAACGGTCGACTTTGCCGAGTTGGCACAACTCCACACGCATGCGGTGGTGTTGTCGGGATGCATTGTGTTGGCGACGTTGTTCCACTTGCATACCCGCGGCCGATGGGGGGAGGGCTTCGACGGACTGAATCTGTATGGTCTGGAGACGGACGCCTCGAAGCCCCAGGTCTCGATTCTCGGCACGCTGATCGGGCTGATGGCCGCCGTCCTCTCGCTCCATCTCTCGCGTGAATCCTGGTTCGAGCCGGTCATGGCCGCGGGCCTCGGCAGCCTCATGTTTATCCGGCAGCGGTGGCAAAACGCCGGAATGGGATGCGGCTTGGTGGTCGCGCTCCTCGTGACTGGGCTCCTATCGTGCAGCGGCCGATGGGGTCAGGCGTCTCCCGAATTCTGGTCGGAACTGCTCCATGTAGTCCCGCTGGTTGCCCTCGGATGGTTTGGCCTCTTACGCCGCAAGTGCGATCAACGTATCCGCTGGCTTTCTGTGGTGGAAACGCTGTCGGCGCAGGTGGTTGCGGCCCTGGCCATCCTGTCGGCGAGGGCGCTGTTCTCGGATGGGCTGGCGGTCACGGCGCTTCTGTATGTCGAGGTGATGCTCTACCTCTGGGTCGTCGCAGGGGACCAAGAATCCACGTTGCGCAGAGTCGGTTCACTGTCACTCTACCTTCTCTCAGGAAGCCTCGTATGGCTGGGTCTGGCGGACCTCAACTACGACGATCCGGCGCGTCTCTATCGTCATGCTGCGATTCTGTTGGCCTGCGCCGGTCTGGGGGCCGCCTTTCATCTGGCGTTTGTCCAGCGCTGGGGGGAAGACTTGGAAGGCTTCTCTCTCATTGCCTCGAAGCGGCTTGCTCGGGCCATCCCTTGTTCGCCGTTCGGTATCGCCCTCGGGATCCTGTTGTCCCTGGTGGCGTTGCATGTTTATCGCGAGACCTGGTTTGAGGGAGCGGCCCTCGTGGTCTTGGGTGGACTGCTCTACGCCAGGTCGCGCTGGCAGTCGACGGGGTTTGCCCTTGGTCTGCTCGGCGCGCTCGTGAGTGTCTCCAGCCTGACCTGGATGCGCCTCAATGCAGAACCGGCCATGGCCGTGGGCGACACACTGCTCCATGTGATCCCGTTGTTGCTCCTGTCGGGTGTCGCCATTCGTTTCTGCTACGTGGAGTCGTTGGGCACCTTCGTACGGTGGCCTGGTATCTATCTGCTGGGCGTGCAGCTGGCGGGCGCGGCCTATCACCTCCTGAACGGCTTTTCTCCATTGGCGACGGGCATTGCCTGGTTGCTCTTGTCGTTGGCTGCGCTCGAAGCGGCCAACCGAGTCGCCAGGCAGATATCGCAAGACCACAGCGTGTCTGGCCAATCGGAGCGCTACCTCCTCCACGTGGGCTACGCCTACGTGGCGGCGTTCGTGGTTCGGCATACCCTTGTCGATCTGCAGGCCGAAACCTATCTTGGTCCGGTGCATGCCAGGCTGCTCATCGAGGGGTTTGCCATGGGCGTGGCCTTGTATTGGTGGGCCTATCGACCGAGTGAGTCGGTGGAGCAGTTGGGGCTCTGGACACGCATCAATCCGTTCTTCCTCGAAGGGACCTTGGCTCTCGGAGCGGTGCTCCTCATTCTCGAAGTGCCTGACGTGTGGCACGCGGCGGTGTGGGCGTCTCTCGCGGTGGCGCTTTTGTTTTTAGGGCAGGATGACGTGGCGACCGCGCGCCTGCGAGCCTATTCACTGGTGTTCTCGTGGGTGGCGGCGGCGCATGTCGCCTCGGTGTCGAGCCGCTTGGTGACGCCGAGCGTGCGGTGGCTCGATGCGTCGTGGCTTGGCGGGGGCCTCGCGATCCTGTTGCTCTTCCTGTACCTGTGGAAGACGACCGATCGGCTCCGCCTGGACGCGGTGTCGTTTCCGAGTTCGCTGGCCCGCCTGTCGCCCTGGGTTGTGCGCGTCAATCAGCGCAAACATCTGTGGATCTACTATCCGGTTGTTGCGGGGGTGACGATCTATCTCTACGCGGGGTTCGACAAAGCGATCCTCACCCTCCTCTGGGTGGCCGAGTCCTTCGCGGTGTTCGTGCTGAGCATCGCGCTCAAGGAGCAGCATTTCCGCTATATGGCCTTGAGCGGGTTGGGCCTGTGCCTGATGCGCCTACTCATTTTCGACCTTTCGCAATCCAACACACTCACGCGGGCGGTAGTGTTCGTCGGCGTGGGCCTCATCATGTTGATGATGCACTCGGTCTATAACAAGTTCAGGGATCGCTTCGCATGACGAGTTCGACTCGGGCGGCCTTTCTTGCACTCTTGTGTTTCGTGGGCGGCGGGCTGATCGCCACGCTGTCTTTCTTTCAAGCCACAACTCCGTTGCGAGCGAGTTTTGTGCCGGCGTTCCAGTTGCTCGGCCATTCGACCAAGGTGGTCGACGGACTGATCGCGCGCGTGATGCCGATCGATGCGGTCGATGAGGCCGATCTGGGGAACGTGATCGCGAACGGCTATGCGCGGACGTCCAATACCTCGGATCCCGCCTATCTCTACGTGAACGATTTGGTGCAGCACCAGGCCGCCATGATGAAGCGGCCGTTCTCCTATCGCGTGTTCATCCTCAACTCGCCACAACCCAATGCGATGGCCCTCCCGGGCGGCGTCATCCTCGTCACGCGGGGTCTGCTCGCGACGCTGCAGACGGAAGCCGAGCTGATGGCCGTGTTGGCGCACGAACTCGGCCACGTCGAGCTTGGCCACTGTTTCGACCAGGTCAAGTTCGAGCTGCTCGCTCGCAAACTGACACGGGCCTCGTATGGCCATATCGCCGACGTTGCCGTCAATCTGTTGTTGCAGCACTCGTTCAGCAAGACACTGGAGGATCAAGCGGACGAATACGCCTATGCCCTGCTGGTGCAGACGTCATACGACCCACGGGGCGTGGGAGGGGCGTTTGACCGGTTGCTGCAAGCGCAGGGGGGAGGGGCCCGCCAGACAAGCCACGCCAATCCGATTCGCGACTACTGGCTCTCTCACCCGCCGTTGCCATTGCGCAAGGACAAGTTCGCACAGCGCGCCGACGTCTGGTGGCAACTGAATCCCGCAGCCTGCCGGTTTACCGGTGTGGCCAATCTCGCGCAGCGCCGGTCCTTCTATGCAGGGTTGCAGGCTTCCAAGGAATGGACGGGCGCGGTTGCTTCGACGCCCTGTACGCCCGTGTTGTGAGGCGAGCGGGAGTGGGAACGAGCACGCCAGCCAAGGCTTGTCGCCTTCTCGGTAGCGAGAACAAATCAGCCGTGCCTCAGAAAGCCAGCGTGATGGAGTCGTGCTAGGCGTCCACGCACGCAGGCGAGCGCCAGGATTCCCAGTCCGTCGCAGGCTCGGTGCCCTGTGTCCCGCGAATGCCTTGAACCGTCTTAAGAGTTTTCGCTAGGATCATTCGGGTATCATCGGCGCAGAGCGGAATGATGTCGGATTGCAAGACTTGACCCCCATATTCATGTCCAAATCGACCAAGAAAGGTCGCAATGATGAACACTGAGGACAGCAGCTGGTCGGTTCATTGCTTTTCAGCGCACTAGCCTTAAGGCCCAGCGACGTCTCCATCCGCGGTGCTCCTGCTACGCGAGAGGTTACATCATCAATGAAGGAATACACCATTGTCCTGCTTATCCGACATCCGAAGATGAGATATGACGATATCTCGACGGAGCTTGGACTCGAACCGCACACGGCATGGAATGTGGGAGACCGCATCAAGACGCCCAAAGGGAGAGAACTTCCAGGAAGACGCGAGCTCACGTCTTGGTCACATCTATCAGAGTTCAGGACAGAAGAACCGTTCTTTGAAGAAATTGAACGTGTCGTTCTGAAGCTGAAATCGAACCATTCAGAGTTCATAAAGCGAATTTCCGAGGAGGGGGGACATGCCGAAATATTCATTCGTCTGCCCGGTCACATGTATCAGGGCAGCTCCATGAAGCCGTCTACTCTCAAGATAATTTCAGAGTTAGGGCTACACCTTGGAGTTGAGGTGTTTCCAGAAGTGGAAGTTGACACAAGCAGGCGAAAACCAAAGAGACTTTAGAAAGGGATGAGTACATAAGCGGGGTCAGCAACTGTCTTAAAAATCAAGCGGGCTGCTGTGCCACGACCCGCCACGGAGTTCTACTCTTCACCGTCGCATTGAGAATCGTGAGCAGCTTTCACATACAGGCCGTCAAGGCCAACTTCTTTGCCTTGCCCGCCTGACAGAGGCGCTGATAAGTCAATACTCATGCCAGACAAAGCCGACGACAGCTAAAGCGAGCTGAGGCGGTGATGCGTGATTACAAGACCTGACCCTCATATTTGTGACTGAAGCCAATGTCGAGCCAAGTCCAGCGAAAGACGCGTTTACTGTGCGCACTGCTGATGCTCGTGTCTTTCTCTTGCAGTGGTGAGAGTGGTGAGCAGGCGACCGGACCCATTGAGCCGAATGCCTCCCTGTCCAAGTTGGGAAAAGGGTTGGATGTCACGTGGGCCGAATTCAAGCAGGCACGTCAGTCGTACAATGCGACGGCCGTTCGAGATCTGAAGAACGTGGGAATCTCCCACGTCCGTATTCGCGTCCAGGACGAGATGTCGGCGGACCTCCTGGACACACTGAATACCCAGGTAAACGACTGCCTAGCCCAAGGACTGATTCCGATCATTGCTTATCAAGCCCACGCCTTCGAAAACAATCCCGATGATGCCGAATTGGCCAATGCAACGAACTGGTGGGGTCAAGTCGCGTCGTTCTTCAAGGACACTTCTCCGCTTCTGTCTTTCGACTTGATTGTGGAACCGAGCGACGCGCTGAACTCGCAGCCAGAGCGGCTCAACCAATTCTATGAAGAGGCAGTCGCCGCAATACGTCGCTTCAGCCCGCAACGGTTGATTTTTATTGCGCCACGCAACTTGGCCGATCCGACGAATCTGGCCGAATTGAAGATTCCAAGCATGTCGAAGGGTTTCGTTATGGCGGAATGGCATTTCTATGCCGCTGGCCCATCCAAGACCGCAAAGCGGCGACTGTGGACGACGGGAACTGATTCAGAAAAGCAGTTGATCACGGACAAGATTCAGGCTGCGCAGGCTTGGTCTGCAGCGACCGGTGTACTTACCTGGGTAGGGGCATGGATGCCCGGAAATTATGAGGAAGGGGACACATACACCATCGAGGAGCAGATCGCTTTCGCTCGATTCATGACCTGCCAATTGGAGCGCGCAAGTATCCCCTTCGCGGTCAACGCAGACCATCGGTTCTACGACGCCGCAACGAACCGCTGGAATGCCACTCGCTTTCCTGTACTGCAAGCGATTCTCCAGCCTGCCTGCGATGCTCTCTAGAGAAGGGAAGTAGAAGCCGCCAGAGGCAAAAACAGTGGTGTCAGGTCTTGCATTCCGACATGCGGCACTTTGCGACGATCAGCCGACAGCTAAAGCGAGCTGAGGCGGTGATGCGTGATTGCAAGACCTGACCCTCTCTGCCTTGACCCTCATGTCGATAATTTGACTCTCACCAGCCTCACAAACTTTAGAGTGCTATTCAAAGAGGGTCGCCACGCTAGGCTCCCCGGTGCTCAACTCCCCATCGCTCGAGCGACCGAATAATGTCCCGCAGCGTTTCTCCTTTACCTGAAAGGGAATACTCCACCTTGGGCGGGACTTCCGGAAACACCGTTCTGCGGAGAATGCCGTCCCGCTCCAACTCGCGCAGTTGTGTCGTCAACATACGTTGGGTCACACCGGTCATCAGCTTTTTGAGCGCGCCGAAGCGCAGCACTTTCTGCTTGAAGAGATGGTACAGCACGACGCCTTTCCATTTCCCTCCGATCACATCCAACGTGACCTCAACCGGGCATCCCTCAATGCAATGGACGAATCGTCGCTTCCCCATACCTTCCTCCAGTATCAGGTTTGATACCAACTCACAGAAATGTGCGTACTTGTCTTTCCAGCCTGTGAGCCGTATCTCTACATATCAAATGAGGAGGGTCCCATGAAAGCACTCGGATACACACAAGCTCATTCCCTCGATGCCTTCAACATCCGGCCCATCGCACTGCCCGATCCCACGCCAACCGGACGTGATCTCCTGATTGAACTCAAAGCGATTGGGTTGAACCCGGTGGACTACAAGATTCGCTCATCCCGATCCGCCTCTGATAGCCAGCCGGTCATTCTCGGCTGGGACGCCGCTGGTGTGGTGCGCGACAAGGGAACGGACGCGACCCGATTCAAGGTGGGCGATGCCGTCTATTACAGCGGAGACCTGACCAGACCGGGGTCCTATGCCACGCGGCAGCTGGTCGACGAACGGCTTGTCTCCGCGAAACCAAACACGCTGTCGTTCACAGAAGCCGCCGCGCTCCCTCTGACCAGCCTGACGACCTACGAGATGTTATTTGAAAAGATGCGGCTGACGGGAGCGGATAAGCGAACGATCCTCATCATCGGTGGGGCTGGCGGTGTCGGGTCGCAAGCGATTCAGTTACTCAAGTTGAAAACCACGATGACTGTTATTGCGACGGCCTCTCGACCAGAGAGCAAACAATGGGTCGCCAGCCTCGGAGCCGATCATGTGGTATCCCACCAGAACTTTGTTTCGGACGTCCGCGCGCTCGGACTGCGGTCGGTCGACTTCATCTTCAGTACGACCCATTCGGGTCAGCACTGGACCAAAATGGCCGACCTCATCGCGCCATTCGGTGAAATCGGCCTCATTGACGACGCGGATGGGTTAAACATTTCCATCTTCAAACCCAAGGCTGTCAGCATTCACTGGGAGTTCATGTTTGCCAAGTCGATGTTCGACTACCGTGCGGGGTCGCAGGGGGAGATTTTAACGGAGGTGAAGAAGTTGATCGAGTCTGGCAAGATGCGCACGACGGCCAATCGCGTCCTAAACGGACTCACCGCCGAGAACATTCAGACTGGTCACACGATGCTGGAACAGCACACGAACATCGGTAAGGTCGTTGTGCAGCTGTAACAACCCTTTCCGATCAACGAGGACAACACGATGGATATGCAATTACATAATCATCTCGCACTCGTCACTGGCAGTACAGCCGGTATCGGTTATGCCATTGCGGAAGTGTTGGCTCGGGAAGGGGCTCGCGTCATTCTCAACGGCCGCACGCAAGCCGCTGTTGATGCGGCGGTGCAATCAATTGGGAAGACCACGGGGCGATCACCGGTGGGGTTTGTCGGAGACATGAGTGATGCGGACACGGCGAAAACCCTGGTGGCCCAGTATCCTGACATCGATATTCTTGTCAACAATGTGGGCATCTTTGAGCCGAAACCATTCGAAGATATCCCTGACGCCGACTGGATACGATTCTTCGAGGTGAACGTGATGAGCGGTCTTCGCCTTGCACGCTTGTGCTTGCCGACCATGAAGCGCGCAAACTGGGGACGGATCATTTTTATTTCCAGCGAAAGCGGTGTGCAGATTCCACCGGAGATGATTCATTATGGTGTTACCAAAACAGCGCAAATAGCACTGGCACGGGGCCTCGCTGAATCGCTCGCTGGAACCGGCATCACCGTGAACAGCGTGCTGCCAGGTCCTACGAAGTCGCGCGGTGTCGGAGAATTTGTCGACGCGTTGGCGAAGGCAGAGGGACAGTCGTTTTCGGAATTTGAGAAGTCCTTTTTCGAAAAGGTGCGCCCGACCTCGTTGATTAAACGATTTGCCACGCCTGAAGAAGTCGCCGCACTCGTCGTCTATGTGGCCAGTCCACTCTCATCCGCCACAACCGGCGCAGCGTTGCGCGTCGATGGGGGTGTGGTCAAGAGTATCACATAAGTAATCCAGAGCACTCCTAGGGAAGCAACTTAACAAGTAAGGGACAAATAAAAACGCCGGGCTGCCTTCCATCGTATTGATGGGACAGCCCGGCGTTTTGTTAGATGCTAGGTGCTCTATGCCCCCAGTCTGGTAAAGACGGGAAGAACAGGTGCCCAGATCGGATTGATGAGTCGATCACCAGATTCTGGGTCAACAAAGGGGGTCACGTCTTGCAATTCGACATGCGGATGGTCGCGCATGGCTCGTCCGCTGCGCTTGGAATTTCCCTGCGCGGTGGATCACCTGACTAGTTGAGGCATCGCTCGGCAGCGGATTGTCCCCGATGAGCGCGAGCACCAGCCGAGGTCTGCTGCTTCCTCAGCCACAAGGACTTAGATAAACAGCGTGGTTTCGGCGCCGGCGGTGAGGGAGATGATGGCGGGGAGACCCATGACTTCATCGACGCCTTTGGCAACCTTGTCGGCGTCCACGCCCATGTATTCGAGGCCGGCGCTGCAGGCGATCACTTTCAGTGAGCCCACCAATTTCGCTTCCTGAAGCATTTCGGTAATTTTCGGCACTTTCTTCTCGCGCAGCAACCGCCGAACCTCGTCGCTCGCCGCCGCGTATTCCGGTGGAAAATCCACGTCGTCAAGCCGACCGTCGGAGAGTTTCTTGATCGTCCAGAACAGCAGGATGATCAGCACGTCCTTCCCCATGGCCGCGGCGGTCAATCCCAGCGTGGCCACCTGGTGCAGCTTGTCGTACGTCGCATTGTGCGCGTAGATCACGAACCGCGGTTTGGTCTTGTGCGCGTCGCCGGACATCATTTCTGCTTGGCGGCCTGTGTCTTGGCGCTGTTCACGAAATCGGCGATGGCGTCGTCGACCTCTTGCGCCATGAACGGCCGATCGTGGGTTTCACTTTCATCGACGAGATAGCGATCATGCTCCTTCTCCTGGCGGACGATCACGGTGTTGTCCGGGGTCACCTCCACCAGCATGTACCACTCCCGCGCGCCTTTCCGAACGACCACCTCTTTGCCCGCGCCTTTTTTCGTGACTTCCACGTCCACGAGCGCCGCCGGTCCCTCGGCCGGTGTGGGCTCCGGTACCGCTGCGCATGCATGGTCGTTGACCCCGGACCACAGGGCGGCGCCCAACGCGACGGCGAGCCACGCGGCGATGAACGAGCGCTTGGGGGTTGTACGGAGCGTCTTCTGGCGCACAGGCACTCCTGCCATGCGGGTGGCGATGGTTGCGTGCTCCGCCATTATAGCCTCCGGCGCAGAAGGGGTAAACACGTTCGCGCTCGTCGTTGTTGTGGTCGGAGCCTGCGTGTTAGGATTCCAGCTCGACGATGGATGCATGGCTCTCGGCGATTCAGTCCTATGTGTCGGGGACGACGTTACTCTGGTTGGCGTTCTCGTCCGTCGTCATGTTCATCGGGACGCTGGTGGCCATTCCCTTTATTCTGGTGCGCATTCCCTCTCATTATTTCGACGAGGAGTACCCCCATGCCTGGATGCGTGACCACCATCCGATCCTGCGCCTGCTCGCCCATCTGATCAAGAATGCCGTGGGTGTCGTGTTTCTCTTAGCCGGCTTTGCGATGTTGTTCTTGCCGGGCCAAGGCGTGTTGACGATGCTGATTGGGATTTCGCTGCTGGACTTTCCGGGCAAGCGCCGCCTCGAGCGGAAGATGATCGGCCAACCCACGGTGCTCTCGACGATCAACAAGATGCGCGAGAAATTCGGTGCGCCTCCGCTGGTGATTAAGGACCCGTAGTCCGAGGGACCCTTCGCGATTGCCATGACCGCCAAAGCCGCCGTTTCTCAGCGTCCGACCCTGTACCTCGTCGATGGCAGCGCCTACATCTATCGGGCGTTTTTCGCCCTACCGGCGCTCTCCAACTCGAAGGGGCTGCAAACCAATGCCGTGTACGGCTTCACTACCATGTTGGCAAAAATTCTCCGGGACCACCATCCGGAGGGCCTGGCGATCGTTTTCGACGAGAAGGGGCCGACTCACCGCCACGAAGAGTTTAAAGAATACAAGGCCCAGCGTCCTCCGATGCCGGAGGGCATGAGTGCCCAGATCCCGTACATCCATCAGGTGGTCGAGGCCTTCGGAATTCCGGTGGTCCGCCTGGCCGGCTATGAGGCGGACGATCTGATCGGAACCTTGGCCCGGAAGGCGGACGCGGCGGGGTACGACGTGGCCTTAGTGACCAGCGACAAGGACATGTTCCAACTGTTGACCCCTACGGTGCGGATCTACGATCCCGTCAAAGACAAATGGTTCGGCGACGCCGATTGCCAGGCGA
The DNA here is from genome assembly GCA_964449255.1 of uncultured Nitrospira sp. Lineage (GTDB taxonomy): Bacteria > Nitrospirota > Nitrospiria > Nitrospirales > Nitrospiraceae > BQWY01. Next base: position 195,507 of record CAYUYE010000002.1, read on the forward strand.
AATTCGGCGTGGAGCCGGGACGGGTGATCGACATCATGGGCCTCATGGGGGACACGAGCGACAACATCCCCGGCGTCAAAGGCATCGGTGAGAAAACGGCGGCCAAACTGATTGCGGAGTTCGGAACCATCCCCCAGTTGCTCGAGCGTCTGGAAGAAGTGAAACCACCCAAGACCAGGGCGCTCCTGACCGAGCAGGCCGAACAGGCGCGCTTGAGCCGTAAGCTGGCGACGATTCACGTCGACGCGCCGATCGATTTTGATCCCGAAAGTTTCCGGACGAAGCCGCTGCCGGTCGAGAAGCTGACGCCGCTGCTGCGTGAACTCGAGTTTCACAGTCTGTTGAAAACGCTCACGGCCAACGTCGCGCCGGCCGCCGCGGCACCGGAGGCCGTGACGTTCCTTCACGATCAAGAGGAAGTCCGACGGTTCATGGGGGCCGCCACCGCACGGGGATCCGTGGCGATGGCGTACACCCTGAGCGAGCGGGCCTCCGTTCAAGCCGAGTGGCAGGGCCTGGCTCTGAACCATGACGGCGGAGCCTCGGTGTACGTCGAGGGCGCGGCGAACCAATTGCCGGCGCCGCTCAAACAGCTCCTCCAGAACCAGCAGGTGGTCAAGGCGGCGCATGATCTCAAGCCGGGGCTGTTGGCGTTGGCCAGGGAAGGGCTGAACTGTCTCCCGCCGTATTTCGATACCATGATCGCAGCCTACCTCCTCAATCCGAATCGCCGTGGGCACGACCTCTCGACGGTCGCCTTGGACGTGTTGGGCGCGCACGTGCGGGGGCAGCAGGCGGAAGCGAGCGCGTACCCCAAAGATCTCTTCGACGTGCAGCCGCCGCCTGGGGCGCATCAAGCCGGCGAGGCGGCCGCGATCGTCCATCGGTTGATGCCGATCTTGAAAGAGCGTTTGCAGGAGCAGGGCATGCTGGCGCTCTTCGACGAGGTCGAAATGCCGCTCGTGGCGGTGTTGGCGGCGGTCGAACGCAACGGCTTCTTGCTCGACGTGAAGGCGCTCGAGGGGTTGAGCAAAGAATTGGAACGGGACCTGGACCGCATGATGGAGGATATCGCGCGGCTCGCCGGGGGCGCCTTCAACATCAACTCCCCCAAACAATTGGCGTCGGTGCTCTTCGAAAAACTGGGGCTCAAACCCCTGCGCAAAACGAAAACGGGCTTTTCGACCGACGAAGACACATTGACCCAACTGACCACGCAACATGAGCTGCCCGCGCACATTCTGAATTACCGAAGCCTGAGCAAGCTCAAGTCGACCTATGTGGATGCCTTGCCGGCGCTGGTAAATCCTGATACGGGGCGGCTCCACACGTCGCTCAACCAGACGGTGGCGTCCACGGGCCGGCTCTCCTCGGCGGATCCGAATCTGCAGAACATCCCCGTGAAGGGTGAACACGGCCTCCGCATCCGCGAGGCCTTCATTGCGCCGCCGGACCACGTGCTCATCTCGGCTGACTATAGCCAGATCGAGCCGCGCATTCTGGCCCATCTGGCGAAGGACGAGAAACTCCTGGCGGTGTTCGAACGGGGAGAAGACATCCACCTGGCGACGGCGACGGAGATCTTTAATCAGCCGGCCAACCTCATCACGAAAGATATGCGCCGTGCGGCCAAGACGGTGGTGTTTGGGATTCTGTACGGCATCAGCCCCTACGGCCTCTCGCAGAATCTGGGCATCACCCAGGCCGAGGCAAAGCAATACATCGATGCCTATTTTGAACGCTATGCCGGCGTGAAGGCGTTTCTCGACCGCACGATCGCGCAGGCTCGCGAGCGGGGGTACACCACGACCATCTTGGGACGGCGCCGGCCGATCCCAGAACTCACGAGTTCCGACCCAACCCAACGTGGGTTCGGCGAGCGCATGGCGGTGAACAGTCCGATCCAGGGGTCGGCCGCCGACCTCATCAAGGTGGCGATGATCGCCATGCATGCGTTGTTGCAGGAGGAGTTGCCCCGCACCAAGATGATTCTCCAGGTCCACGACGAGTTAGTCTTTGAAGCGCCGGAGAAAGATCTTGAGCAGGCCAAAGAACTCATCCGCTATGAGATGGAACAAACCGGCAAACGGATGGGGCTCTCGGTGCCCTTAAAAGTGGACCTTGGGGTGGGGCGGAATTGGAGAGCAGCGCATCCCTAACGGCTGCTGAACATGCCCCCCAACGTCGTTCTCAGGCGACTCGTACCCCTCAACGTACCTCGCTGCGTACGCCTCGGGGTCCTCGCGCCCTGCGGTCTTGTTGGATGGGCATGTTGAGCATCCGAGAACGGTCAAGGTCATGCCTCGTCGTCGGGTGTCTCCGCTTTCGGTGAACGAATCGGAATTTGAGGCGCTGGTGCGGGAAGCGCTGGAGTCCCTGCCCGATGACTACGCCAAGCTGGCGGCAGAGGTGACGGTCGTCGTCGAGAACGAGCCGCCGGCACAAGTATTACAAGACCTGGAGATCGAGGACCCCGACGATCTGCTTGGGCTCTACCAGGGGCACTCGCTCGATAAGGAATCCTTCTTTCAGGCCGGCGGCGAGCTCCCGGCGCGCATCTCCATCTATCGCGGTCCGATCCTCAGGCTGTGTCGCACCCGGAGGCAGGTGGTCTGGGAGGTCCGCGCGACGGTCGTCCATGAATTGGGACACCACGTGGGCTTAGATGACGACGAGATGCCATACTAGGTGAGGAGGAGGACGCGTTCCCCGGGGAGCCCGTCCCCCGACGAAGCTCTGCGCCGAAGGGGAGATCGGAGCGCCATGAAGAAGCTCTTCGTGTCCCAGTCGCTTGTGGAGGTCGAAGCGCTGAAGGAACTACTGGACGGCGCCGGCATTCCCTGCATGCTCAAGAACCGGCAAGGCTCGTCGCTGGCGGGCGAAGTGCCGTTTGTAGAGGTCTTTCCTGAGTTGTGGGTCAATGATGAAGACTACAATGAGGCACAGGAGATTGCCGCCACCAGAAGCGGGGCGTCGACCGCGACGGCTTCTTGGACCTGCGCCGGATGTGGCGAACATCTCTCTGGGGAGTTCACGACTTGCTGGAAATGTGGATTGGAGCGAGGTGCTGCGCCAGGCACGGCCCGGAGGCGGACCGACTCTGAGCAGGAATTGGCGGGAGGACGCTCGGCGGGAAGTGATGTGTTCTGGGCTGTCCTGTTTGGGGTCGCCCTCACGCTCGCCGCTCAGTGGCTGTGGAACTACTTTGCGGTTGAGCGGGATCCCTATGATCGAAATAGGGATGGCAAGAACGATGCGGTAGAGGAGTACATCGATCGAAAGTTAGTGGGCGCTAAATACGACAATGACTTCGACGGCTACTTTGAAACCACCGTTTGGTATAACCCGAATGGCTCCGCGATTCGCACTGAAGTCGATCGAGATCGCGATGGGAAACCCGACGTGATCGAATACTACACCATGGGGAAACTTGATTCCGTCGAGTTCATCGATTCGACGACGCGCCAGGTCCGGAAACGTGCGTTCATCAAATTGGATGTCAAAGTGCGTGAGGAGATCGACGAGGATGGCGACGGCAAATTTGAGAAAATCATCGAGTTCGACCAGTTCGAAAATCCCAAGCCTTGACCAGTATTTGGGAGATGGTCCGATCATTCGAGATTCTGTCCTGAATAACAATGAGGTGTGGCCATGAGGAATCTGAGCGTGAAACAATTGCTTGTCGTTCTAGGAATGGTGGTGGTGCCTACGATGGTAAGCCTGCTGGTCCAGGCGCAGACCGTTCCGGTACCGTCTCCGGTGCAGGTGCAGCCGCGGGTCTTCCAGTACAAGATCGTCGAGGCGACCACCGACGTGGCGTCGATGCAGCGGATTTTGAACGAGTACGGGGCCGCGGGATGGGAGTTGGTGTCCATGGGACTGGGCGATTTGACGTCCCCGCGGATGATCTTCAAGCGGTAGATCTCCGGCGAGCCATTCTAGTTGCGCTTTGGATCGGGGCGCAGTATCCTTCGCCGATTTTACGCGGTGCAACGTACGTGACAACACGATGATGCGCGCTCGTCTTCCCCTCATACTGTCGGCGTCACTCCTGGCCGGCTGCGCCGGCCAATCGGCCACGCCCACGTCGGCGAGCTACGCCGACGCGAAAACGCAATACATGGCCGCGCTCGAGAACGACGTGCGGGCCCGCGGGCTTGCCAACGCCAGACTCGTGCCGATCCCGCCCAGTATCGAGCCGTTCAACCCAGGGGCGGCGTTCAAACGAGGAGGCGTCAAACCGCTGTCGCACGCCTGTATTGTGCCGGAGAAGCAGTTGCCCGAGGCTGCGCAAGTGCGCGAACTGTGGGCGAGCGGTTCCTCGCCGCGATTCGTCGTCGAGGCGGAGCCGCCCGAGATGTTGAAGGCCGCCATGCAACAGGTGCGGGTGGTCGAACAGACGGTGTTGAAGGGGCCGACGGCCATGGTGAGTCTGGCCGACACGACGCGAATCAGTCTTGGGCGAGACGAGCTGCTGCCGGTGCTGCGCACCGAATCCTGTCTCAACGCGTTGGTTGGGCAGGACGTATTGATGGTCCAGGGCGTGATCTACGGCGCCGAGGCCATCTCCAACTCGCGGTACCTCGAGGTCGGTGCGCACCAGGAGATGCTCAGTAATCGGCGATACCGCCTGATGTACGACAACACGGGCAGCTACTATCTACAAGAAGCCGAGCCCAAACCGAAATACTGGATCGTTTCCGTCTGGCGAGTGGACGTGAAGGTCGAATCCGACGTCACCACAAGCGAGCAGCGGGCGCAGGCGCTGCGAACCGCGCTGGCGTCCAAGCCCGAGAACCTCGTCATCACGGAGCATACGCCCTCCGACCAGGATCTGCAGGCCTTCCTGAACGACCTCAAGAATCCATCGCCAAAGAAACCCAGCCGCTGAACGGTGGGGCCCACCGCGCCACAGGAACCACCACCCGTCAGGCCGGATAGAGTTGTTCGACGATTTCGCCCAGATTGAAGAGCAGGGCCGCCTGTCGCGTGTAGGCCGCGTGGCCGTAGAGATGGTCGCGTGCGGTGGTCGATCCGGTAGAGTCTTTGTAGTTGACCAGCAGGCAGCGCCCGTCGTTTTGGCACCGGGCCGACCGTCTCGCGCATTCCAGCCAGCGTTCGAAACCATCCCACGGTTCCAGCAACTCCCAGAGCGCTTTGTTGGCGGCCTGAGCCTCGGGTGAGGAGGGGCGCGCGTCACTTCCCGCCACCGACAGCTGCTGGACGTAGTCGCCGCCCCAGGCAATGGGCATCTCCATGGTGATTTGGGGCAGTTCCATCTTTGCCAGCCAGCGCTTGCCGTCCAGGCGCATCATGCGGTGGTTGAGAATGTGCAGCAACGAGCCGATGCCCTCTGTATCCCATCCATACCGCACGGGGGTTCCCAGCGTCACCACATCCACCACGGCCCCCCGCAGATAGTCGCCGGCCTGCAGATCGGTGTGGAGCTGGGGAATTAAATCGCCAGGGGTGGCCGATGTCGGAGCCTGCGCCGCGTAGTCAGCCAGAATCTTCAGGACGTGCGGGCGACCGGAGAGCGGGGCAGGGGCTAAGAGATTCGAGACGAGCGCGGCCAATAGCCCGGCCTGGCCGTGGGCTTGGACCAAGATTCGATCGCCGTGGCCGAGGTGGTGCGATGCTGTCCAGCGTCGGAGCTGGTCCAAAAAGCCACAGGCGGCGAGCGCTCGACCCAGATGATGGTGTTCGCTTGACCACAGATAGCGCTCGCACGCGATCGCCCGTGAGCAATCGCGGTTCACACCTTTGCGGAACTGCTCGATGTACGCATCGGTGAAATTAGCCGCATCGCGTTGTGTTTCGTCGACGACCTGTTTCGCAGCGGGGCTGTTCGCCCAGGGTGGTGGGGGCCAGCCGGGCGGGCCGGTCAAACCATTGGTCTCTTCCCGAAGCAGGGCCAGCAACGCGTCGAGCCCTGAGATGCCGCGGGAATAGCCGCGTTTCAATCCACCCACGTCGTCCAAACGCTGGGCGCCGAACACGTCCGTCCCGAGCGTAACGCCGTGCAGAAAGACGACCAGGCGCACCCCGGCGCGCTCAAGGCGTCGGCCATGGGCGGCCATGGCATCGTGCCATGCCGAAGAATCAACCGGGGCGGTCGCCGTGAATTCCCGATAGGCCGCGCGTTCTGCCGGGTCGGCGCGACTGTAGTCGGAATGTTGAAAGTTGTTTTCCTGTGGCATGGCCCGACGTACTTACCTCAATCGGAGGCGGCAGTGCAATGCGGACCATAATCGACCGGTGGAGCGTCACGGCTCATCCCTCGATTGCCAATCGACAAGGAGAAACAAGCGATAGCCTTGCTGTCCCACGAATGACGCGTGACGAATGACGGGACTATGGCGGCTAGCGAGTCGAAGCTGGTGCGGGAGCGGACGCATCGCGAGTTTCGGAACCCGGAGCGATCGCGGTGCGAGGCATGATCGCGGTGCTGGTGCAGAGGCCGGCGGATTCATCGACCTGCCGATCAACGATTTTCACTCCTTGCAGATATTCCTGGACGATTTCTTCGCGCGTCACTTCGAGATCCTGTTCGGTTGGATGCCCGCTTCGTTCGCGAGTCCGGTCGATCGCGTGTTCCTTGACGAGGACGCGGATCTGCTTGGCCAGCTCCGAGCGCGCCGACAGCTCCGACACGCGCTGGCACGTGACTCGCCCTTTGGCCAGATCGCCCTGGCCGGTCCCGATTAAGAACTGTTCCGGATCGTAACTTGTTGGGCGGGAGGGGTCTTTCGCAGGGCGCAGATACGGGGAGCTGCGGAGCGCTTGATCCAGCCGCTCGAAGGCCTGGCTGGCCTGGTGGCGAATGGTCGCGGTCTGCCCTGCGTCATCGGCCGCCTGTGTCTGGAGGGGGTACATTCCCGCAATCAATAGCACAACGCCCAGCGCCGCGGCCCCATTCGCGATGCCGTGGCGGCCGGTGCCTTGCAAGTTGGGCCGACAAGCAACCATGAGTTTAACGGCGTCCTCCTCCGCCACGTCCGACGCTGCTTCCGGATCGGCCGCTTCCGCTGCTGCTGGACGGAGCGACCGACCGGGGCGCGTAGCTCGGCATGGAGGGCTGCATTCGCGGATAGCCGGAAATACCTGGGGAGAATTGGCGCGCCACCGGCGGAAAGGACGGCGGCGGAACCCCGCGCGTCGTCGGCGGGAGCGCATAGCCAGGGGGCGCCAGAAATTGCCGCAGCCGTTGCGAGCCGATCTGGGGCACGACCGACTGCGGGCGGGTCGAGGAGTTCGTCGATCCAGGGTGGGTCTGAATGAACATCGAAGATGGCTGCCCGCCTGCTTGCACGGTTCCCGTACGGGGGAGGAACGACTGGAGACGCTGGAAACTGCGGCTCCCAGCCGGGGTGCCGATGACGGCATTGGCCGGGACCTGGAGCGGGGTAACGAGTTGCTGATGGGCCGGGATGCTGCCTGGGGGTGTCGGCGGGTGCGGCGGGGCCGGTGGCAACGGAGCACCGGTACGGGCGGTGATCACCTGGGTGACAACCGGGACATGAGGATTGGCCGGATAGAGCCGACCAGCCCAAGCCAGGAGCCCCGGCACCGTGACGCCGTAAGGGTACCCGTAGCCGTAGGGCCACGCGTAGGGGCCGCCGACAACCCAGTCGGTCCAGGCCTGCTGGACCAAACCGTTCGATTGCACCTGATTCAACAATTCGGTGCGCCGATCGGCGACCGCGGCCGCTTCATCTGGAGGCAAGCCCGAGGCCAGCGCTTGGTTCGCCTCATCCAACTCTTGATGCAACTGGTCCACCTCGGCTTTGAGCGAGGCCAGCTCTTGGCGGACCTCTTCGTGTTCTTTGAGTTTCTTCACAGCCTCGGCGACCTCGTCGGTATCGATTTGCGCGGTCAGGTCGATGTGGAAGGTGATATCGTCGCCGTCGGCGGTGATCGAGAGGTGTTCCTCCAGCACGTTCACCATGCCGGCGCTGTAGGTCCGAATCTCGTCGCGATCCAGATTCAGGTCGGTGGACACCGTGATGCTTTCCAGATAGGTGGCGACCTGTTCGAGCGCGTCGCGTTTGGCGGCCTCGGTTGCGAGCCGGATGCCTTCTTGCTTCGTGTCGTGTTCGCGAAGGACGTGGTCGCCGGAACCGGTGACGGTGCGGAGTTCGGCGTGAGTCGGCGCGGGTGCGAGGAGGAATGCGAGTCCCAGGCAGAAGAGCTGGAGCCAGGGGGAGCCAATCGGCAGGTGTCGTCGGAACGAACCCCTTTCTCCCATCGCGGCTCCTTTTAGAGTACCTGAGCCAGTCTTGATTTCGGCTTCAGGATACCACCCTCGCCGATGGGGTGCCAGGGCGACGGGGACGATCTTTTGGGGAGGCGCGGGGCTAATCTGTCCAGGAGGGGGGCCGACCGGGGCGAGAAAAACCAGGATTAACGGGCAGAATCGTCTTGTGGGGCCGAACCGCCCGGGGAGGTCGGGGTAATTAAGGACGATGATAGCGTCGAGAGGCCCCCTCCCATGGCTTCGAACATGAGGCAGCATTTTAGTCGGCCGCACAAACCCAGCATTTTAGGATCGTCGACGGGAACCCCCAGTTTTCTCGCGTGTTTCACACTGACCGGGAGAAACTCCGTCAAAAACGCGGTGCAACAGAGGGTCAGCCCGCAGGTGTCAACCCCGCCAAGGCGGCGGGCCTCTTCGCGCACACCGATCTGGCGCATTTCAATCCGACAGTGGAAACGGCGGGCCAGAATTCGGACGAGTTCGCGGAAGTCGACGCGGTCTTCTGAGGTGTAGACAAAGGTGATTTGGCGGCGGTCCAAGGCAGCGAAGACCTCCACCATCTTCATCCGGAGCCCCAAACTCTCAGCCTGCTCCCGGCAGATGGCCATGCCTTCCCGAGACAACTGGTCATGGCGCTTGATGATAGCGGCCTCTTCCGACGTCGGGAGCCGCAGAATCGGCTTCAACATCCTCATGGGTGGACTGAATGGCGTGGAGTAGGGTGCGGTGTAGACGGTGGCGAAGGTGAGCTCACCTTCGAATTCGACGATCACGGGGTCGCCTTCGCGGAGCGCGAGGGTACCGGCGTCCATCTTTTTGACCTCCCCGCGGTCGCGGATCTTCACCGCGGCCAGGCGCACAGAGGCCGGAAAGGGCGCCGAGAGTTCCTGGGCGATCAGATTGGTCACCATGGTGAGGCCATCATACACCAAGCGCGTCTCGGGGGAAACCACGAGTAGAGGGCATGAGCTGCGTCGCAGGGCTGAAGCGGGGATCGAGGCTCGCTCCCGGCGCCTTACCGCCCTTGTGTCTGTCAAAAACCGCGTGCTATGGTACTTGGCTCTATCCATAACAACGGGCGTGCAATTAAGGTGGGACGATGACGAGATCCGGGACATCCAGTCGCTGCGTGGCCGTTTCATTCCTCGGGGTGGTTCTGGCTGGAATCGTCGGTGTCGGGTTTTGGATGGTCCGGGTCGAGCCGGCTGATGCGAGCCGTGCCCCGGCCGGTCCAATCGCCAATGACACGGTGGTGGCGGCCAATGCGGTCGCGAACCAGGCTATTCTGTTCGTTGTGGAGGGTGTGGGGCAGGATTCCTTGAAGAGTGGGGCGATGCCGGTATTGAGCCGGTTGGTGAAAGAGGGGTCGGTGACGTGGTCGGCGTCGGCGGTCCAGCCCGCCTTGCGATTGCCAACCATGGCGTCCTTGATCACCGGCATGCCGGTCTCCCGCCATGGCATGACCTGGAACACATTCGAGTTTGCCCGTGGCTATCCGCGTCCTCCCACCATGTTCGACTATCTCGACTTAAGCGGCGGGCGTGACAGTACCATCTTCTACATGGACGAAGCGCTCTATCAACTGGCCAAACCCGAGCCGTACACGGACCACCAGATTTGCGGCGCCCTCCGTCCGGAGTGCAATCCGGCGAAGGTGGTGGCCTACGTTCGTCAGTATTTCAAGAAGGCCACGAGCGGCCACGGTTTCGGTCATGCGATTCCCGCGCTCCCGCACTTGTTGATCGTGCACCTGCCCGATCCGGGTCGAGTCGGGGCGGCACAAGGTTGGACCTCCAAGGCCTACCGCGAGTCGCTGCTGGGCATCGATCAGGCCATGGGATCTATCCTCGATCTCTACCAGGAGATTGGGCTTCGCAAGTCGACGGTGGTGTTCGTGACCTCCATCAGTCCGTCCGGCGCCATCGGATTCGGCGAGCCGGCCAAGGCGGAGGTCTCCGATCAAGCGCCTCCCCAAGTCCTTTGGATGGCCTCGGGACCGGGGGTGAAGAAGGGGCATCACGTGGCGCAGCCGGTGTCCATTATCGATACGGGGGCGACCGTCATGCGGGCGCTGGGGCTGCAGACCCATACCGAATGGGAGAGCAAACCGGTGGAAGACGTGTTTGCCCAGGCCTCGGCCAACACGAAGCCGTAAGCCGAAGCCGGTGCTAGGTGCCGAGACAGAACGAATGAGATGAACACCATGTCGACAAAAGCTGGATGGGCGTTCGTGGTCGCGGCGGCGATGGTGTTGAGCGGGGCGGGGCGCGCCGAGGCCGTGCCGAGTCCGCCCAAGGAATACACCATCACGGTGGACGGCACCGCGTTGCAGCCGCCCGACTATTGGCACATCCCCGGCGTGACACCCGAAATGGCCTCGGACCCAGAAATGAGCGGTGCCCTCCGTACCATGGAGAAGAAAGCATTCCAGTTCCGGCCGGGAACCTATACGTACGGAACCTGGACGTTCAGTTTTCAGTTCACGGTGACGCAGGATGGTCACGTTGAGTTCGCCAAGACGCTGGATCAGTGCGTCGAAGGGCGCGGGACCCAGACGCTCAAGGTGAATTGTCGGCGGACGTATCCCTATGGCGGCCAGAGGGACTACTAGCTCGTGACGCGTGAATCGTGAAACGTATTTCGTGGGGCAAGGAGTGACGTGCTTGCGAACGACGAGCGACGAGATACAAATGCTCGGCAAGGAAGCGAGAGGATAATATGGCAGACCTGGCACTAGACAATTGGCTTGAGGCGCTGGAAGACGTTGACGACGCGACGCGCGAAGAGGCGGCCAAGGAACTGGCCGAGCGCGGCGACCCCAGCACCCTCGAGGCGTTGATCCAGGCTTGCGAAGACGAGTTTTGGTCCGTGCGTGCGGCGGTGGCCAAGGGGCTCGGCAAGATCGGTGGTCCCAAAGCCGTCGAAGCCATGATCAAGTTGTTCAATGACCCGATCGCGGAGGCACGCGATCAGGCTGTAGCTGCGATGGCGGGAGTGGGGCCGGCGGTGGTGGAGCGACTGCTCACGGCGCTCAAAGACGAGCGCTGGCGCGTGCGCGAACACGCAGCGAAAGCGGCCGGCGACATCAAGGATGCCCGTGCCGTTCAGGGATTGATGGTGGCCTGCCGCGACCGCGACGGGGCCGTCAAGGCCGCAGCTGCGGAAGCCCTGGGCAAGATCGGGGATCCGGCGGCGATTCCGACGCTCCTCAAACTGTTCCAGGATTCATCGAAGATCGTGCGCGAGACGGCCGGAACGGCGCTCGTGGCGATTGGCCAACCGTCCGTCGACCCGCTGATCAATGCACTGAAAGACAAGGACTTCGTCGTGCGGTGCCACGCCGCCCGCGCGCTCGGTGGGATGACGACCGACTACCAGATCGGACGGTCGTGGGTGCGCGACGCCAAGGTGGTCGACGCCTTGTGCACGGCGCTCAAGGATCCGGATCGGGCCGTGCGCGAGGATGCCACGATTGCTCTGGGTATGATCGGCGATGCGCGGGCGATCGATCCCTTGATTGAAGCGATGAAAGACGGCGCAGTGAAGCGACATGCCATCGCCTCCCTTGGCATGATCGGCGATCCGCGGGCGCTCCCGCCGGTGCTGGACGCTCTGAAGGGCAAGGGCATCAAGCAAGAAGGCACCCCCACCCCGGGCTGTATCGTCAGCGAAGATGCGTTTATCAAGGAAGCCGCCGCCACCGCGCTGGGCCATTTCCGCGATCCGCGCGTGATCCCCGATCTCATCATGTTGTTGAAGGACGGGGTGCTGAGGGAAAAGGCGGCTTCGGCGCTCGTGCTGATCGGCGATACGGCGATCGAGCCGCTCGTCGCGTTCCTCCATGATCCGAAAGCGTCCGAGCTTCAGCTCGAGGGGGAGCGCATCTGGTCCTTCGCCACGTCGCGCTTGAATGCCACCGATGCGTTACGCAAACTCACGCTCGATACGCTCGAGCAGCTCGGGTGGACGCCCTCGGCCGACGAAGTGCTCGTGGATTCGAGCCAAACCGACAACCAGCGGGTGGACTTGCCGCTGGGAAATACTGGAAGATTTGGACCGTCGGGCGATTTCGCCAAGGGCGCCATGTAGGCTGGCAGCTGAACCGGGCTTCCCGCTGCGTTCTCACATCGCGCCGAGGCTCAACGTATCGAGAGACATACGCCTCGCCTCAGCGCTCCGTTGCGGCCTTGCGGAAAGTCCCGCTTGAGCTGCCAGTAGAAGATTCACTCCTCGGCCCTTCACTCGCCCCGGCCTCACCAGAATCCCTTCTGAACGGCCTCTGGTTTACCCCTCGGTCGACTCGCATTGACGCCTTTTTATCGGTCGCCCCAATTATCAGTTGCCCAGCCCCATCCTACTCACAAGCCGAAGGCATGTTCAGGACCTATTTGGGACAAGAATGATCTCGGCCCCTTTTCTTTCGTCTCTAAACTAACCCCTCTCACTTCGTCACGAATGGGAATCTAGGACAGGCTCCTAGCGAGCGACAAAAAGTTTCACGTCCCCATTGGTCACCAAGGGAGCGTTATGCTTGGTTGCGGTAGTGGGTGTGGCAAAATTGACCTGAAATAGTTCATCCACCCCGGCAGTTTCATGCCCAACATACAGGAAGCCTGTGCTGTCAGGCGTCACCCCCAACTTAGCCGCTGCCACCCCTCCTGATGGCCCGAAGGCAAAGGTGAGCGGTGGGCCCTGAAGCAGGGTCGTCACGCCCGGCGTGGCCAAATTAACATGCCGAAGCTCGGCTTGCAGGGGACCGAGGTAGACGGCATAGACCACACTCTTGGAGTCCGGCGCCACTGTGAACAGGGGACCGAACCGTTGGTTACCCAAGGCAGGGCCGCTAATCTTGACGGCGGTACCTGGAGTGGCAAAGTTGGTCCGGTACAGCTCAAACACATCGTCCGTGTCCTGATCGGCAAAATAGATGAGGCCCGAGCTATCGGGGAGCAACACATACCTGAGGACCGCCGTGAGTCCCGTGGCCAACGTGCCGTTCAACTTGATGTTGACTCCGGGATTGGCGAGGCTCACGCGGTATAGCTCCAAACCGGGACCGGGATCCCCCGGGCCAAAGAACACAACGCTGGTCCCATCCGGCGTGATGGTGGGCGACACTATGATGGAGGAGGCCGGTCGAGCAAAGGGCCCATTGAGCTTGATACTGCTCCCGGGCGCGCTGAACAGCACTCGATACAGCTCGGACAACGTACTCGTCTCATTGGCAAGATAGACCACCCCCGTGCTGTCGGGAAGGACATGTGGGCCAAACACGTCCCTGTCGTTGGCGAGCGGCTGATTAAGTTTCTGGCTTACTCCGGGAGACGTGAACCGCACGAGGAAGAGTTCGGACTTTTCGTCTGTATCTTGATCGGCCACGTAGACGACGCCAGAACCGTTTGGAAGCGTTTCAACTGTCGACACATTGCCGCCCGCCACGAGCGGCCCATTCAGCTTGGTGCTGGTTCCCGGGTTGGAAAACTTGACCCAGTACAACTCCACAACATCGTCCCTTTCCTGATCGGCGCGGTACACGACTCCGGAACCGTCTGGAATGATGTGAAAGCTCGTCGATAGCGTGGAGACGTGCGGCAGTGCGGTCAGCGGTGGACTAAGCCTGATACTCATACCCGGATTGTTGAACTTGACAAGGTACAGCTCGATAACATTGTCGGTGTCCTGATCGGCCAGATACACCACCCCGGACTGGTCCGGAAGGATCTCATAATTATCGAACACAGTGCGCCCAGGCGGGAGTGGGGGATTGAGTTTAATACTGGACCCGACCAGATAGAGCTCGTTGACCCCGTCGGTGTCCTGATCCGCCAGGTAGACCAATCTGGTAACAGGAGGCGGTCCTCCGCTGGCGGGGGGCCCCGGTGGACTTCCCCCATTGTCTCCACCACAGGACGCGAGCCACAGACATAAAACCACGCCACTGACACTGGCTGCAATGCGAAGGCCTTGAGGCAACATGGCGACCTCCTTGTCGGGTCCGGAAGCTTGGTGGATGCCCTGTCAGTGCCCAAGACGTCGGTTCTTCAGCCGACTGTGTAGGGCCCTCTGGGTCCCGTCCGGCCTAGATTTCCGCTCTGTGCATCTCGCACAGGTTGCTCGGACGCTATCTACCATCCTGGTGCCCTGGGTCCACGCCGATACCCCTGCTGCGGCACTTCCCATCGCCGTGTCGCGTTGTGTCGGGAAGAGCCACGGTCACCCAGGCTTTCCGGTCCACCCAGGCTTGAAGCATGACACCCCGAGGCGGCCGGCCTCGTATGGGCCGCGGCCTCATACACCAGCGGGTCTCGCCCCAAAGCGCGAAGCGCCCGTTTGTTGTTTCCCAATCGACATGAAGGACCCCCTCAACGAATGGCTCGCTGAGCCTTGGTTGCGGTGCTACTGCGCCGGCATCTCCATCGCTACCGCAGGCGGACGCCAATAAGCTCATGGCGGCCAACAAACCTACCCTCGCCCTGTCGCTTGGCCCCTGCTGATACCCGTAGTCACACCTCCCTGCTTCGACTTCTATCCGAGTGCGCCGTTCTCCTCCTAGCGTTCCACGTGTCGGAGCCCACGCCGCCGACTGCTCCAGAATCTGTCTTCCCTGCTGTGGCGAAAGGGTCCATCTCCTCTTCCTCTGGACTGTTCGGTATCAACAATGTGCAATTTGAATGCCGATATGAGACTCAGGAGGAGCGACGATATACACGTATTTCCCACACGGGAGATCCCACCATGTGGCGGCTCGATGTGTTTGGCCTGATGACGGGAAACGGGAGAGTAGGATGCCGGAAGATGGAGAGTAGATGATTTATCGGATAGGAAATGACAGCGGGTGACTCCGCAGCCTTACTGCGTTATGAATCTACTCCCAGAAACTCAAGGCGGAAATCAGGATGGCGACCCGGCAATGACAAGGACCCGAAGGGAAGTGGGGAATGTCCAATAATTTCTCTGGACGAACTGTGGATTTAGTCCTCAGTTCGAGGCAATTGGGCTTCTCACATAGTCCCAGGTTTCTACGATGGCATTCGGGTTGTTCAGACCCACATGAATTCGTAAATCGGGCCATGGGGAAATGAGCGTAATTCCTGCTATATCCTGTCCAGCTCAGAAGACCTACCTGAGTCGACTCTAAGGGAGGACCCATCTCGAAGGCTCAGGCGAATGGGCAAGATGACTCTTCTCGCAGGCCCCCTCAAGCTCACGGCGGCGTGCGGAGCCCGATCCGAAGTTTGTCTCCTCGCCCAGTGACTGGCCGGTGGAGCGGTCTCGGGCCTGGGTGCGCCGCGTGAATCGGGCCGAGCCGTCAGGGGCGTTCGTGGCGTCACGGGTGAGCGTGAAACGTGGCCGGCCGTTTAGAGACGAAGTCTGGGTCCGCCGGAGGCCAAACGGTTTTGGATGGAATCCAGGCTCCGCCCGCGCGGGGGCCCAAAGGCTCCTGAGCCACCCCGCAACCGCCGACTTCTTCCGCACACGCTCTTCAGAAACGATTCGCGACCCCTTTAGCCCGGGCCCAAAATGGTTTGGTAGACACGGAGGCGCTCACCACAGACTCCGAGCGGAGACATGTTTACAACCTCTCTACCTGTCTCTGGCCGATTCTCTCTGCTCTCTCACTTTCCGAGAACCGGGACCGGCTTGTGAGCGGTCGGTCACGACCAAGCTCGCTAGTACCGGCCGCTCGTCAGGCGTAGCCTTCTTCTTTGTCGCGGCCGGATAACTACCATCGGCAGCGGTATCGCGTCTTAGTGATGGGAGCCGTCTTCATTGCGCCGCCGGAGAACCCCCTTCGACTTAGCCGTCTCTCAATTCGCTCGCTAGTGCCGGGCGCTCGCAGCGCCACCATCGCGCACGAATAGACGCCTTCAGTGAACTGATCAGGTATTGAGGAATTCAAGGTGCTTATCCGGCAGCGTCAAAGGGGGAGGGCTTCGCCCGATGAGCTGCCGGCTCACACGAAGTACGGTTTGAAGGGATGCCGCGGGAGGCGCGGAAGCGAGACGTCGAACCCATCCCTTGGGGCAGGAAAAAAGCGCAGAGCATTGGTCGTTCGGCTCATGCCATCGTCTTTCACGACGAGGCTGGCACTGCCCCCCGTTGGCCGAGTTAAGTTCTCGTGAAGTCTTTTCGCTTCACTTCCTCACCGCAATCCCGTGCGGGTCGGCAGTTTCCTTGTCGTCCTTCTTGTTGCTCGCGCGGGCGATGCCTACCACATGGCCGACCTTACCGCCCTCGGCCACGTGAATCACCATGATACCCGGCGTGGATCCCTTGGCATTGTGCACGTCTTTGTGATTGCCCGTGAGCGGGGCGGAGCCACGGGTGGCGACGAACACGTGGTTGCCATCCGGCGAGACGTCCATTAGATCCGGCGCAGGGTCGTCGCTGACAGATCCCACCAGATCGATGGAGCCGACGCTCAAATTACTCAGCGAGTCGATGATCTCAATGTTGTTGCCGGCGCGATCAGCGCTCCAGACGTAGCGGCCGACGACCGCCATGCCGTGGGAGTCGGCGAATTTCTCATCCCGCGAGGTGATGAGCTTCACCGGGAGTTTCTCGGGGAGCCCGCCGAGGCCCAGCGCGTACACATCGTACGCCGTCGGCGCGATCGGCCATCCGCCCCCGGAATTGATGTACATCGTGTCCCCGACCTGCATGCCGCCGCAGCCGGCTGGATGGATCTGCACGTTGTCCAACATCTTCACGATCTTCATCGGTGTCGCGGTCACATCAGCCACGAGCAATCCCCCGCCACGTAACGTAATGAACGCATAGCGGCTGCCGCTTTCGGTGATGGGGCAAATGGGCGCGACATCCGGCCGTTCGCCGCCCTCAAATGGGGTCAGATCCAACACGTCCTTGGCCGGATCGTACGAGAATTTGTGCGCGGCATAATCCGTCCAAATGCGGATGAACTTCTTCTCGGCGATATTGGCCGCGATGGCCATTTTCTGATCCGGTGTCGGCCAGGCCGCGTGCGCGTTTTTGCCCATGGAGAGGCAGGCCTCGGGCTTTCGGGTAGCGACATCCATGAACAGCACCTGGCCGCTCAGGAACGAAATGATCGCGTGGTCCTGAGCCTTGTTGAAGAAGATCATGTGTGGGCGGCGCACCGGTTTCTTGGTGGCGTCCTCGCAGAATGTGTTGATCTCACCGCTGAGGTCAATGGTGACCGTCGGCTTGGCTGAACTCGGATTGGCGGCAAGCTGGGCCCCGTCGTAGATGTAGAGGAACCCGCCGCTTTCCTTGCCGGTATCGGACTGATCGGCCATCCAGACCTCGTAGGCCTGAGCGGGGGTGACCAGAGCCGGTCCTGCAACGACCAATACGAACAATGCAAACCCGAGCAACCACAGGTTGCTTGGCACCATCCGCTCGTGGAATCGCATGTGAGAGGCCTCCTTGTATCTGATAGGGGTGTAGGAGATCGAGGATGGCATGATGACAACGCTGAAGGTCGACCACGGCTTAGAGGCCGGCTCAACCCAAAGGATTCGTCTTCTTAAGGGACGTACCAGACGCCAGGCTAGCCTCATCTGAGCGAGGACTCAAGTCCTGCATCCGCCTCGTCCAGACGCGTAACAGACCTCCACGGTCGTTGCCGGCCCCTGGGAGCCCCTTGGTTGACCCTCAAAAAAACGCCATGTTAAGGTACTTGGCTCTAGTCAAATCGCGAGATTTGACAAGGCTTTTTGCATCACCACAAACGAGTCGAGGTCCTTCACTCGTGGCCAGCGTCATGGCGGATGCCGTCCTCGAAAATATTGCGGCCCTGCGGGATGAAGACTGGGCCATCCGCGAGGAGGCCGCGACCTCCCTGGGAACGCTGCGTGATGAGCGGGCCGTGGATCCGCTTGTGGCGTTACTCCGGGATTCCGATCGGGCCGTACGGCAGGCGGCTGTCGGGGCCTTAGTCCTTATCGGTGAGCCGGCGGTACCGGCCCTCATTCGTGCTGCGGAACAGTCCGATGGTGACCTCCAGGAGGCAGCCCTCGGCATCCTCGCCGTCACGGGGGACGCGCGCGCGCTGACCTCGCTCATTCAAGCCCTGCGCAGTCCGAATTGGATCGTCCGTTCCCACGCCGCGAAAGGGCTTGGGCGGATCGGTCATGAGCAGGCAGTGGCTCCATTGCTCCCTCTCCTGCAAGACAAGGTCAAAGCCGTGCGTGTGGAAGTGGGGTTGGCCCTGGCGGCCCTGGGCCCGGCCGCGCTTGGAGAATTGTTGCAGGCGCTCAAACACGAAGAATGGCTGGTCCGGCTGCATGCCGTCGAATCGCTTGGCAAAATGAAGGCCGCCGGCGCCGTGGACGCGCTACTGTATTCGCTGTTTAACGATGCGGACGCCGCCGTGCGGGAAGACACGGTGCGGGCCTTGGGCGAGATCGGTGATCGGCGCGCGACCGAGTTCTTGTTGAAGGTCCTTCATGAGCCGGGCCTCCGGCCGCTCGCGATTGACGCCTTGGGGGTGATCGGCGATCCGCGTGCCGTGCCGTCGTTGATCCCGATCGCTGCGGGAACCGCCAAGCCAGAGGCGAGTCGCGACATCGCCGGTTGCGGAGACCGATGGACCGAGGACATGTTAGCCATGCCGGCGGCCGTGAAGGCCTTGGGCCTCATTGGCGATGAGTCGGCCCTCCCGACGCTGGTGGCGGCACTCCATGAGACTGTGACTCGTGCGGAGGCTGCGGCGGCCCTCGCCCGGTTTGGCGCCAGGGCGACGCCCCTCTTGCTCCCGCTGCTGAAACAAGCGCAGGATGAAAACGTGCGCTACCACGTCAAAGAGACCTTGGCAAAGGTCGGTTGGCGCGCGGGACGAATCGCCTAGGAACTCAACGACGGAACCATGTCGCGCGAAAGCATCGAAACCCTCGTAGCCGAGCTAGTCCACGAAGAAGACTGGCGGCGCATGCGCGCCACAGCAGCCTGTCTCTCCGGCGGACCGAAGGCCGTCACCGCCCTGATCCAGGCGCTTCAGAGTGGGTCTGCGGCCCTCAAGGCGGAGGCGGCTGCGATGCTGGCGCGCATCAAGGACCCGCATGCGGGTGTGGCGCTCGTGGCGTTGCTCAAAGACTCGGATGAGCCGGTCCGCAAAGCTGGGGCCCAGGCTCTCGGGCAGATGGCTGGGGTGTTGGAGCAAGAGGCCGCTGCCGCTCTGGTGAATGGGCTGCATGAAATCAGCGATGAATCGACCCGTCAGATGGTGACGAGTTTGATCGGAGCGATTCCCACGGCGATTGACCCCCTGTGCGCGATGCTGCAGGACGATCGTGCTGAGGCCCAGGTGATCGCGGCGGCGATGTTGGAGCATCTGTTGGAGCCGCGTTCGGCCGATGCACTGGTCGATGCGATGGGCCGCCCGGCCATTTCCGAGATCGCGGTGCGGACGCTCAAGAAGCTCGGCGCAGTCCGTGAACGCATCGACGACGCGATGAATGCGCTGCGCAACGTCGAGGGGAGCATCGAGCGGGAAGATGCCCGTATGGCGACGGTGATCGATCTCTTGGGCGTCGGGCGGCCGGGCGTCGATATTCTCATCGAGTATCTTGAGGATGAGGACTGGGTGGTGCGCGAAGCCGCTGCCGATCTGTTGGGGAAGATTGGAGACGCGCGCGCCGTCCCGTCGCTGATGGCGCGTTTGGAGCGGGACAAAGACACGGGGGTGAAGGAGTACGCGCTCAAATCGTTGGGATTGATCGGTGATGCGCGGCCCGTCCACCTATACATCGAGGCGATTCCGGTCAGGCCGCTCCGTGTGTTTGCCATGGAGGCGCTGGCCAAGATCAAGGACGTGGAAGTGCTGCGGCCGCAGTTGGAACTCTTCGAGCGGCTGAAATCCGATCGGGACGGGTTGGTCTCGTACAATTCAGGGTTGATCGTCGATAAGCTCACGGCGTTGGCCGAAGCGCAGGCGGTGCAGGCCCAGGAGGCAAATACCGGTGGATGAACTTGAACAAGGTACGGACCGCATCGCGCAATTGATCTCGGCGTTGCGGGACGACAACGAAGCTTTGCGCGATCACGCGGTGGCGAGTCTCGGGCAAGTCGGCGGCGAGGCGTTGCCGCGGCTGATCGATCTCATGTCCGACGAAGATGCGATCATTCGCGAAGCCGCCACCAGTGCCGTGGTGCGCATCGGTCCGTCCGCCGTCGAGCCGATGATCGAGGTGCTGCAAGAGAGCGACGAATGGAGTGTGCGGGAGCAAGCGGCGCATGCGCTGGGCAAGTTGCGGGATCCACGGGGGGTGGACCCGCTGGTGACGGCGATCAAAGACCGTGACGGCGCGGTGCGATCGGCCGCCGTCTGGGCGCTCGAACGGGTCGGCGATCCTCGTGCGGTGCCGGGGTTGGTCGAAGCTCTCAACGATAGTCAGTTGCGGGAAGATGCCGCTCGGGTCCTGAAGAAGATCGGCGACGTGCGTGCGGTCGAGGCGTTGATCGAAGGGCTGCTCGGCACGAATTGGATGGTTCGCCGCCATGCGGCCGAGGCGCTGGGACGGATCGGCGATGCACGGAGCTACGACCCGCTGGTCCAGTCGCTCCGGGACGAAGATTGGTTGGTGCGCCGGAACGCGGCCGAAGCGTTGGCGCGATTGGGCGATAAGCGGGCCGTCGAGTCACTCGTGCCGCTCTTGGAAGACGAGAACACGATGGTTCAGGAAACGGTCGAAGCCGTCTTGTCGAGTTTGGGGTGGAAGGCGTCAGAGAGCGCGAGCTAATTTTAGGGAAGAGGAGTTGTACCATGGCCGACGAACAGCCGGTGCGGTTAATTCAAATCGGGGCGAAAGACGGGGCCAAGCAGGACGGATTCAACCTCGTCACCGAAAAGGTGGTGGCGGTCAATCCGGAGGCACGCCAGATCGAGGTGGAGCTGTTGGCCTACGACGGCAAGACCGTGGTGCTCGAGGTGGCCGAGGAGGCGCTCGAAGATCTCAAGAAGATCAAGCCAGGCGATGGGGCCACCATTCGGGTCGTCGAAGAAGGCGGCAAACGGATTGCCAAGAGCTTCCGCATCCGCGCGAAGGATCCCGACGCCGCCAAGGCCGATGCGATGCTGACCGATATGAAGGACTCGCATTGGCTGAACCGCAAGTACGCGGTGGAGGCCTTGGGCGAGATGCGCGAGCAGCGCGCGGTGCCGCAACTGATCGACGCACTCAATGACGACGTGGGGGATGTCCGGCAACGGGCCTATGACGCCCTCATCAAGATTGGCGCCACGTCCGTGTCGCCGCTCATTCCTTTGCTGGTGTCCGAGGAAGACGAACTCCGGCAGTCGGCGACCGAGATCATCCGTAAGATCGGCAAGCCGGCGGTCGAGCCCCTAGCCACGGCACTGGCCGAGGCGGACGATCGATTGAAATCGAAGATCATCAAGGTCCTGGATCGCATGGGCTACAAGCCGAAGACGGGAGCGGAGACCACCAAGGCTCCGATGCCACGCCTGACAAGCGCCTAGCAGGTCGAGAGACGGCAAAAAGACAAAGCGCCCTGCTTGGGTCACCAAGCAGGGCGCTCTAGTTTTCAGGGGAGACGCTGGAAGACGGCGGCTAGATCCCGCCTTGCGGTTCGGCCGATTTGCGACCGACCGACACGTGGCGGAATCCGAAGGGCGTTACACGGTCCGGGTCGTAGACGTTCCGCAGGTCGATGATCAATGGCTGCCGCATCATTTTCTTCAGCCGCTCGAAATCCAGCGTCCGGAATTGATTCCATTCCGTCATGATGATGAGCGCGTCCGCCCCTTCGGCCACATCGTACGTATCGTGGCAGGGTTTCATGCCCGGCACCAGCTTGGAGGCTTCCTCCATGGCGACCGGGTCGAACGCTTGAACCTTCGCCCCTTCCTTGATCAGTTCCGGCAGGATCGTGAGGGCCGGCGCTTCGCGCAGGTCGTTGGTGTTGGGCTTGAACGAAAGGCCGAGCACCCCGAAGGTCTTTCCTTTTAGGCCCCCTGCAGCATCCTTGATTTTGCCGACCATGCGCATCTGTTGTTCGTAGTTCACTTTGGCCGCGGCTTTCGCAATCTGCATCGTAAAGCCGGCGCGGTCTCCGGTCTGGACCAAGGCGGCCAGATCCTTCGGGAAGCAGGAGCCGCCGAAACCCGGACCGGCGTGAAGGAACTTGTTGCCGATGCGGTGGTCCAACCCCATCCCCTTGGACACCATCTGGACGTCGGCGCCGACACGCTCACAGAGGTTGGCCATCTCATTGATGAAGGAAATTTTGGTTGCCAGAAACGCGTTGGAGGCGTACTTGATCATCTCCGCGGTCGGTACATCAGTGACCACGAACGGCGTTTCGATCAAGTACAAGGGACGATAGAGATCCTTCATGATCGCAACGGCTTGATCGCTGTCCGCGCCGATGACCACGCGGTTCGGCCGCATGAAATCCTCGATAGCCGACCCTTCGCGCAGGAACTCGGGATTGGAGACGATGTCGAATCCGTACTTGCCGGTTTGATTGGCCTTAATGACCTCGCGCAGCTTCTCGCCCGTGCCGACTGGCACGGTCGACTTCGTCACGATCACTTTATAGCCCTTCATGTGTGTGGCAATGCCGCGTCCGACCTGCTCGACGTACGAGAGGTCCGCCGATCCGTCGGCTTTCGGGGGGGTCCCCACGGCGATAAAGATCACGAGTGCCTTGTCCACGGCCTTTGCGACGTCGGTACTAAAGCTGAGGCGGCCCTCTTTGATGCCTTTGAGCACCAATTCGGTGATACCGGGCTCATAGAAGGGGACATCGCCCTTCTCGAGCTTCGCAATGCGGCTGGCATCGGTGTCCATACAGGTCACGTGGACCCCGAACTCCGCAAAACAAGCCCCGGTCACTAGGCCGACGTAGCCAGTCCCGATTACGCTGATATGCATCGAATCCCTCCTCCTCCGAGCTTACGGAATCTTTCTCAAGGGTTCACGCCAGGAATGATGATACGACTATACTGGAAGGGGTGGGACCTCACAAGAAAAAACACCCCCCAACAATGGTTGGGGACAGGGCTGGCGGCGCGTTGACAGGCCATGAAACTGACGCCTACAATCAGGCCGTTTCGTCAACGGTTTCGGAGGGATCCATGGCCACGCACAGCGGCCTGATCGCCCGCCCAATCGCCGTCATTATGAACCGGCGCGTGCGGACGGTTGAGGCCGACACGTCGCTCATCCGAGCGGCGGAAGTCATGCGCGACGAGAAAACGGGCGCGCTGCTCGTGACGGAGCAGGGAAAGCCGGTGGGCGTCGTCACGGAGACGGATCTAGTCCGCAAAGGCATGGCCGAACAGGTGGAGGCTGCGACGGAATCGGTCCGGCGAGTCATGAGCCGGCCAATCATCTCCATTGAGATCGATCGCACCGCCCATGAGGCGAGCGACCTGATGGCCGAGAAGGGCATTCGCCACTTGGCCGTGACCGAGGACGATCGTATCGTGGGGCTGCTGTCGGTGCGCGATTTACTCCGCTATTTCAAGAATTGGGGTGGGTGACGTGCGCCACCTGCCGCCGTGCTTCTCGCCTTGCGAGCCACGCCCGAACTGACCCCGCTCATTGATGCCAAGCGCCTTCCACCCGACCCCGCGGTTTGCCGCGACGCTCCTTCTGACGGCCTTTTTATCCGGCGCCGTCGTGATGGCCTTAGAGATCCTTGGCAGCCGTCTACTCGCGCCGATTTTCGGCAATTCGCTGTTTGTCTGGGGGGCGCTCATCGGCGTCATCCTCGCCGCGATGAGCAGCGGCTATGCCTTTGGCGGATGGGCCAGCGACCGCTATCCCCCCGATCGCGTGCTCGTCGGCCTCTTCCTCTTCTCAGGTTTGTGGACGTTGCTGCTGGCCGGCGTGAGCCAGACCGTGCTCACGATGGTGTCGTCATGGACCGACGATCCTCGATGGGGGCCCTGCTTGGCGGCGGCCCTGCTCCTGGCTCCTCCCGCGTTTGGGTTGAGCGGAGTGTTGCCGGCGCTGTTGCGGTTGGCCGTGCAAACCATCGATCATCTGGGCCGCAGCACCGGCCGGATCATCGCCGTCTCGACCGTCGGCAGCCTCGTCGGCACCTGGGGCACGGCCTTTTTTCTTCTGTCGTGGATGGGCACCCACGCACTGGTGGCATGGCTTGGGGGGGCGCAAATGTTGTTGGGGGTGGCGTGGGGCTGGACCACAAGAGCCCAGCGCAGGATGGTCTCCCTAGTGGTGTTGTTGTGTCTGGCGGGCGGTGGATGGTTGGCGGCTCACCCGCTGCAGGCCCTCCCGACGCCGGTGTATCAGGAGGATACGTCCTACCAGCAGCTTCGTGTACGCGACGACGACCTGTTCCGCTATCTGATTTTGGACCGAACCTTCCATGCGGTGATGTGGAAGGCCGATGCCGTTCAACTCTATCTGCCCTACAGTCAAATGATGGTCATGGCCATGGCCTGGGCTCCGGACGCCACCCGCGGCGTCGTGTTGGGGCACGGCGGCGGGTCATTGGCCAAGTGGCTCGGGCGCTACTGGCCCGAAATGGAGCTGGATACCGTGGAGGTGGATCCCGCCGTGGCCCGCGCGGCGGAGCAGTATTTCGACTACCGGCCTTCTCCCCGGCACCAGGTCTACGTGAAAGATGCGCGGGCATTTCTCCAAGGGAATCAGACGCAGTACGACATCATCTGGGTCGATGCGTTCGCCCGGCATATGATCCCGTTCCATCTGACGACGCAGGAGTTCTACCAAGAGGTGCGCCGGCACCTGTCGCCGAGAGGGGTGCTGGCGGTCAATTTGGCCTCCTCCGGGGAAGGCGGAGACCGTGCGCGAGAGCGGGCGGTCGTGGCGACCCTCCGGACGATCTTTCCCGTCATCCACACCTTTGCGGTTCCGGGGCCGTGGAAATCCCGCCCGATCCAGGCGCGCAATCTCGTGTTTTTCGCGGGCCCTTCGGTCGAACGGATTTCGTTGGCCGATGCAAAGGCGCAGGCCGCCCAACTGGTGGCTCAGCAACGACTCCCCAATGAGGCCACTGAGTTGTGGGGGACCCAACGCCTGGAGCCGTGGGCAGACGGGACCGTGCTCACCGACGAATTTGCGCCCTATGATCTCTTGATGGGGAAAGATGAATCGAGCGCCGGGAAAGAATCCATAAGCCATTGAGACCTAAAGACCTTTTAGCCAAGGAAGCTCAGATGCGCGATCCGTCCTACTAGGATCGATCGCGAGTGGTTTTCTCCGGGGCAGGGAGGGGAAATCGTTCTTGCTTACCTTTCAATCCCTATGCTATAAGCTCGCGCTGTTCCGAAAGGGTGTTTGGACTGGAATTGCCAAAAGAACGAATACCGGTCATCTGAGAGACGTTACCAACGAGGCGTGCACTTCCATCTCATTACTCTTCCTTGAAGGAGGTCAGTCATGGGTAAGACGTTCATTTCAATTTTTTTCGGTCTCATGATGGTTCTGGTAGCGGCGACGGGAGCCTATGCCCTCCAAGCCGGCGGGGTCGAAATAGGTGACCTTGAAACCGGTGGTGTCGTGGGCCAGCCCTTCAAGGAACTCGATGTGGATGGCCAGCTCTATGCCGTTGAAATCGGCAACCTGAAGACGTGGTATCCCCCGATCACCGTCATTGACTTCAAGGTTCGTCCGGGCCGTCCGGTCGTCTTGAAGGTTACGAACAACAGCACCGCGGAGCATGGGTTCCAAATGACCGATGCGGTCAATGCCGTGTCGCCGTTTGTGTTGAAGGCGGAAGTGGTCCTGAAGCCGGGCGAGACCAAGTACATCGGCATTCCGACCAGCGACCTGTTCTACGCGACGCAGGGTAACACCCTGACCTATCGCTGCCACTTGCATCCAGCTCACCTCGGCGGCAAGCTGGTGATGATCAAGTAACTGACGCGTTCATGTGTTGATACAGCAAGGCCCTGGCCGGGAGTATCCCGTCCAGGGCCTTGTGCTGTGTGTCGAACCTGAGGGAGGGTACACTCGTCCGCGCGTGAGTGTACTAGGCTGAGTGACCTGAAGGGCTCGGCTCTTCCTTCTGGCAATCCGGGTCTCCCTCCAGCGGAATCACCTGGGCCGCAGTGAGTTCTCCCTTGACGAAGAGCAGGAGATACCGTTCCTCAATAGGGTCGGACTGCGGGGAGAGGCTGACCACGGTCTTGAGGTCCACCGTCAC
Organism: uncultured Nitrospira sp.; assembly: GCA_964449255.1. Taxonomy (GTDB): domain Bacteria; phylum Nitrospirota; class Nitrospiria; order Nitrospirales; family Nitrospiraceae; genus BQWY01. The sequence continues at coordinate 221,908 of CAYUYE010000002.1, forward strand.
CTCGTCCTCTTCCACAGTCGTTTGGTTGATAATCCAATGATGCTGGTGAGCGTTGGGGAACCGGTGCTGGACGAATCGTTCAATCACCGATCCCATATCCGGCAACGCCGATTGGGCTACCCCACTTAGGGCCAGCACCAACATAGAACAGGCGAGGAGTGTCTTCGCTCCGGTCATAAGGCACCTCCCAGAGTAAGGGAAGGGCGGGGAAGCAAGGGCCGGGCCATCATTCGCCCCCGTCGATCCCAGAGACGAAACCTTCACTGCACAATCAGTATACCGAGGGGGTGGGGTCTGTCACAGCATTTTTTTAAACCGGGCGACCCGTGCATTGCCGGGTGGGGACAAAAAAGCCCCGCCTGATTGCTCAAGCGGGGCTGGATTTGGCAACCGATTTGAGGCCTAGTTTCGGACGCCGCTCCACACCTTCGCCGGATCGATGGCTTTGTCGGGATTGAGCGTCTTCGCTTTATCCAAGAGGACATCCGTCGTTTCCGGATAGGCTGGATCTGAGATGCAGCAGTTATCAACCGGGCAGACGGCGGCGCACTGCGGCTCATCGAAGTGGCCGACGCACTCGGTACACCGATCATGCGTAATCACGTAGATATTGTCGCCGACTCCTTGCCCATCGCCCACGTGGTTGCCCTTCTCCTCGGCCTGACCGCGGGTCTCAAAAATGGCCTCGTTGGGACATTCCGGTAGGCATGCGCCGCAGGAGATACATTCATCGGTAATCAACAGAGCCATAACAGGTGCCTCCTTCTCGACTCGACGGCTAGAAAAATCGCTTCAAAAACTTCGAATACTCCGGACGAATCTCGTCACCTAGTTGCAACGAAACGAGAATGCATTCTAGACTGCGAAAAAACGGCAAGTCAACGGGCCGCAATCGCGCAGAAGGCCCATATGTCTAGCATTTGTGGGCCCTTGGGCCTAGGCGATAGAGCAGTGCTGAGTGCTGAAGACTGAGTGCTGCGTGTTTCACCCCGTAGTCATTTCTCACTCCGCACTTGTTGGGCGTCCTGCGGATGAGTAGCATGGAGCGTGTAGGATAATTCATGAACACCGCGAGTCAGCCGGCACCCGCCAGACGACATCGGATCGGTCTCCTCATCGGGGTGGCAATCCTGTTGATGTCCGTGAGTCTCCTGTTGACCGGTGAAAAGGGTGATGAAACCATCCTGATCACCTTTCCACACGACGTGAAGTTGGAGTGCGAGGTTGCGAGTACGCCGGAAAAACTGCTTGTGGGCTTATCCTTTCACGAGCCACTTCAACCGGGGAAGGCCTTGCTGTCTATTTTTGAGAGTTCGGGACGGCTCCGCCAATGGACGAAAGCCTATCGTGCTCCGATCGACTTGATCTGGGTCGATGAAAGTAAGCGGATTGTCCATATCATGGAGCGCGTGGCGCCGTGTGAACAGGATCCCTGCGCACGTCACGGGCCTCCTCCATCGGATGCGCGCTACATTATCCAAGCGACGGCCGGGTTCGTGGCGCAACAATCAGTGACGCTGGGGATGGAGCTGAAGTTTACCTTGGTCATGTGACGTGGTAAGTTCGCGGGGGCCGCCTGTGGGGCGGGGTGCGACCGCCGTGCCGGACTGGGAGAGGAAGGCCATGGAAGGGTTTGAACGGGTCGGGCGAGTTGATGAGGTTCCGCAGGGGGGCGCCAAGGTTGTCATGGTCAAGGAGCGGCCGATTGCCGTGTTCAATGTCGGGGGACAGTTTTACGCCATCCACGATCTTTGCCCTCATGAAGGTGGGCCGTTGCATCAGGGACGTTTGAAAGGGTGTGTCATCGCCTGCCCCTGGCACGATCTCGCGTTTGATGTCCGCAACGGCCAAGGGACCGATGGTGGCGGGTACTGCGTGGGAAGCTACGAAGTACGGGTGGAAGCCGACACCATTTACGTTGGTGGGCGAAAGAAAGCATAACGCCTGTTTCGTACGACGGGCCATGAGGGATGCAAGACGGTGAGTGTCAGTGGGGGGAGTGCACAAGGGGCCATGTCCGAGGCAGGAGAGGGGACGCGAACGATCACGGCCACGGTCGGGAAGCCTTTCACCATTCATTTATGGGAAGACCGAACCAGAGGCGAACAGTGGGTGCCCACCTACGACCGCACGACGCTCTCCCTCGTCGCTGACGACTTTCTCCGGATTGCGAGTAACAACGCGGTGGACACCGGACGCCGGACCTTTGAATTTCAAGTCGTGTGCCCCGGCGCCCACATGCTCCTCTTCGAAAAACGGATGGGCTGGAAATTTACGGCGGAGGATCGACGCTCCTTCCTCATCCAGGCGGCCGGATAAGCCGCGTGTCCGACATCTATGCCTGACCTCGCATACGTGAACGGGGTGTTTGGACCCCTAGAGTCCGCGACGGTTTCCATTGAAGACCGTGGATTCCAATTCGGGGATGGCGTCTACGAAGTCATCCGCAGCTATGGCGGACGTCTCTTCGCGTTGGACGCGCATCTCGATCGCCTGGCCACCAGCGCGGAGGCCATTCGGCTGGCGTTGCCCGCGCCCTTGGACCAACTGGCAGACCTCATCCAGGACGGGGTGAAGAGGGCCGCTTGGCCAGAAACGAAGGTGTACCTTCAAGTCACCCGCGGTGTCGCGCCGCGCGATCATGTGTTTCCCTCGAACACGCGGCCAACCGTGGTCATGACCTTTCGCAGGATGAACCCGATGGACCCGGCGGTGCGCGCGAAAGGCGTGTCCGCGATGACGATGGAGGACCTTCGCTGGGGGCGCTGCGACATCAAGAGCCTCAATCTGCTGGGCAACGTCCTGGCCCGGCAGCACGCGGTGGAGTCCGGGGCGTTCGAGGCCCTGTTCGTGAAACAGGGCCTCGTCACGGAAGGCTCGGTCAGCAATGTGATGGCCCTGCACCAGGGTGTGCTCCATACCGCGCCTCTTGGGCCGAGCATCCTCGCCGGGGTGACCAGGCACCAGGTGTTGGATCTGGCCCGCAAGGAGGGCCTCTCGGTTGCCGAGCGAGCTCTCACTGTCGCCCAGTTTCGTGCGGCGACGGAGGTGTTCCTCACCGGAACAACGGTTGAGGTGCTCCCGGTGATACGGGTGGATGGGGAGGCCGTGGGGAGTGGCGCCCCGGGGCCTGTGACAAGCCAATTGGCCCGCCGTTTCCAAGAATTGACGGCGGGCTAACGTCTCCCGGTCCCCTTGCATTGCCTGGGGATAAAGTGATACTGTTCCGTGGGTTTAGGAAGTGGGCGATGGCCCACTTTTTTGTTTGTGGACCAGTTGATTCGGCGGGCTGACCTCTCTCCTGCTCATGCACAGTACCCAGGTTGCCCAGCGCGTGCAGGAGGTTGCCGCGCCGATCCTCTGGGCCATGGGTCTCGAACTCGTTGAAGTGATGTGTGTGGGGCAGGGACCGCGGATGGTCGTGCGCGTGTTCCTGGACAAGCCCGGCGGGGTCACGCTGGAAGACTGTGAGCGCGCCCATAGCGCATTGAGCCCCGCACTGGACGTGGCGGATCCTATTCCGCATACCTATACGCTGGAGGTGTCGTCGCCGGGGCTTGATCGACCGCTCAAGACGCCGAAGGACTTTCAGCGGGTGAGGGGAAAGCTACTCAACGTGAAGTTGACCCAGCCGCTGGAGCACCAATGGCGGGTGACGGGCCGGCTGCTGAACAGCGACGACGACGGCATTGCACTGACGGTGGTGGACGGGAAACAAGAACGGATGGTGCGGCTGGCGTGGGCTGCGATTGCCGCAGCCAAGTTGGAAGTTGAATTCTAGCGCGCTGACGGAGGGATCGTTCAGGGCGCCCGTGGGGACATCGAAGGAAGGTTCGTTATGAACAAAGAGCTGATCGCGGTCATCGACGAAATCGGTCGCCAAAAGGGCATCGACAAGGCGCGCGTCCTCGGCGCCGTGGAAGCGGCGTTGCAGACGGCGGCGAAGAAGCGATTCGGCCAGGGCGAAAACATCACCGTCGAGATCGATCCCAAGACGGGGGAGATTTCGGTGGTCTCCGTCAAGACCATCGTGGAGACCGTGACCAACCCCAAAGCTGAGATTTCCATCACCGAGGCCCGCAAAGTGGACGAAGGTGCGGAGGTCGGCGACGAGATCGGCAACGTCATCGAAATGGACGAGCTCGGCCGCATCGCTGCCCAGACCGCGAAGCAGGTAATCTTCCAAAAGGTGCGTGAGGCGGAGTGGGAGGTCGTGCAGCGGGAGTACTCGACACGCCAGGGCGATCTGGTCAACGGCGTGATTATCGGGATGGAACGCCGCAATTACATCGTGGATCTGGGCAAGACCGAAGCCGTGCTGCCCATCCAGGAGCAGATTCCTCGCGAAACCTATCGGCGCGGCGACCGTGTGAAGGCCATGTTGCTCGAAGTGCGGCGAACGCCGAAGGACGTTCAAGTCATCCTCACGCGGACGCACCCACAGTTCGTCGCGAAACTCTTCGAGCTCGAAGTCCCGGAGGTCACGGAAAAAATCGTCGAGATCAAGGGCATTGTGCGTGAGCCGGGAGATCGAACCAAAATTGCCGTGGCGTCGCGGGACAAAGCCGTGGACCCGGTCGGCGCCTGCGTGGGGATCAAGGGCTCTCGCGTGCAAGCAGTGGTTCGCGAGTTGCGCGGCGAAAAAATCGACATTGTGGCCTGGACCACCGAGGCCCGCGTCTTCATCGCCGAGGCGTTGAACCCCGCGACCATCGAAAAGGTCGGTATCGACGAGGAGAAGAAATCGGCACTGGTCGTGGTAGCCGACTCGCAGCTCTCGTTGGCCATCGGGAAGAACGGGCAGAACGTGCGCCTCGCGGCGAAGCTGACCAATTGGAAGATCGACATCATCAGCGCGACGGAGTACGAGAAGGAAAAGGCCGAGCGCGACAAGGAAATCCGGGCGGCCTTGGCCGAAGAGGCCGCCGCTCAACGCGAACAAGAAGAAGCGCGGGCGCTGCGTGCCGCCGAAGCCGCCGCGGCCGAGGGCGGCGCGGCAGGAACGTGAGCTAGGTAGCGAAGGTGTGACCGGTCATGCGCGTGTATGAAATTGCCAAGAAGGCGGGCGTGGAGAGCAAGGACGTCCTGGCCGAGCTGAAGCGGATCGGCGTCACCGTGGCCTCGCACAGCAGCGCGCTGGAATCGGATGTGGCGGAGCGGGTGTTGGCGCGCCTGAAGGCATCGGGTGGCGAGGCCGGGGCAGGCAGTCGAACAGGCAAAGAATCCGGCGGCGAACGACATGAGGCAGAGGGAGGCGCTAGCGTGACGAGAGCTGGTGGAGGCCGGGCGGCCTCGGGGGTAGTCGAGGAACCGGCGAAACCGGACAAACGCCGCATTCTGATTAAGAAGAAGAAGAGCGATGAGGAGGCGCCCGTTCCGGAGGTCGCCGCCATGACGCCAATGGATGCGTCGTCGACCTCGATGGCTGCAACGGCTACGACGGAGGCGCCGCTGTTTGCGCCCCTCGTCGCGGAGCCTGCCGCGCCACCCTCCGTCGAAACGCTTGCCCCGCCCCCTCCTCCTACATTGCCGCCGATTGGAACCGTGCTCGGGATGATCACGCCGCATGTGGCGTCGCCTCCCCCGCCGCGCCCCACAGAGTCACAGCCGCCGCGTGCGCCTGGGGCGCCGCCGCTGACGCCGGCCGAAGCTGCCGCGGCCCTCAAGAAGAAGTATGAGCTGGAGGCCAAGGGGACCAAAGCGCCGCTCAAGAAAGTGCGCAAGCCGGGGACCCGCGAGCGCGAGGGTGAGGACGTCCGGGTCCATGAGGACGCGACGCGATGGGGCGATCTCCGCACGATCTCCGTCCATCGGCGGGATGACCGCGCACGCCACACCGGCGCGACGCCGGTGGCCGAAATCACCAAGCCGCGCAAGAAAAGCGTCAAGCTGAGCCCGGGTGTGACCGTGAAGGAATTCGCGGAGCTGGTGGGCCAACGTCCGGCCGATGTGATGCGTAAGCTCATGGAGGGCGGGCAGATGCTCACGCTGAACATGCCCATGAACATGGAGTTGGCGACGTTGATCGCGGACTCCTTCGGCGTGAAAGTCGAGATCGCCACTCAGAAGGGTGGCGAGGAATTGCTGGAAGAAGCTGCCGAGTGGAAGGGCGAAGAGCAGCTCGAGTCGCGGCCACCCGTAGTCACGATCATGGGGCACGTCGACCACGGCAAGACGTCGCTACTGGACGCCATCCGACAGACCAAAGTCGCCGAAGGTGAAGCGGGTGGCATCACCCAGCACATCGGCGCCTACTCCGTCGAGCTGCACGGCAAACGAATCACGTTTCTGGACACGCCGGGCCACGAGGCTTTTACGGCGATGCGCGCCCGAGGGGCCAAGGTCACGGACCTCGTCATTTTGGTGGTCGCGGCCGACGACGGGGTGATGCCCCAGACGGTCGAGGCCATTCACCACGCGACGGCCGCCGGCGTACCGATCATCGTGGCGGTCAACAAGATTGACAAGCCGGAAGCCAATCCTGATCGTGTGAAACATGCGCTCGCCGAGCACAACCTGATTCCGGAAGCCTGGGGCGGACAGACGATCATGGTCGAAGTTTCGGCTAAGAAGAAGCAAAACCTCGAGCTCCTGTTGGAAATGATTCTCCTGCAGGCCGATGTCCTCGAATTGAAGGCCGATCCGCGCAAGCCGGCCAAGGGCACCGTCGTCGAGGCCAAACTGGATCGCGGGCGCGGGCCGGTGGCGACGGTGTTGGTTCAGGATGGCACCTTGCACGTGGGCGATGCCTACGTCGTCGGAACCTACAGCGGCCGGGTGCGTGCCTTGTTGCCTGCCATGGGTGGAAAGTTGAACGAGGCCGGCCCGTCGACGGCCGTGGAGGTCGTGGGCTTGTCGGGCGTCCCGTCCGCCGGCGACGTGTTCATGGCCGTCAAAGACGAGCGGATGGCACGCGAAATCGCCGAGGCCCGTGCCCAAAAGCAGCGTGCCGCCGAACTGTCCGGTCCCGCCAAGGTCAGCTTGGATGACCTGTATGCCCGCATCAAGCAGGGGGACATGAAGGAGCTGGCTGTCGTCATCAAGGCCGACGTGCAGGGCTCATCCGAAGCCTTGGCCGCCGCCGTGGAAAAATTGCCGACCGATGTGGTCAGGCTTCGGGTCATTCACAACGGCGTCGGAGGCATCACCGAAACCGACGTGCTGCTCGCGGCCGCGTCCGGCGCCATCGTGATTGGGTTCAATGTCCGTCCCGAGCCGAAGGCGGCGTCGTTGGCCGAACAGGAGGGCGTGGATCTTCGCCTGTACAGCGTCATCTATGACGCCATTGCCGATATCCGCGCCGCGATGGAAGGCATGCTGGAGCCGACCTTCAAAGAGCGGGTCCTCGGGAGGGCCGAAGTCCGCCAGGTATTCAACCTGTCGAAGGGCGGCGTCATTGCCGGTTGTTATGTGATCGACGGCAACATCACCCGCGCCAGTTCGGGTGTCCGCGTCGTTCGGGACCACGTGACGGTGTACGAAGGCAAGCTGGGGTCGCTCCGGCGCTTCAAAGACGACGTGCGGGAAGTGCAGTCGGGCTACGAGTGCGGCATCGGCGTCGAAAACTTTGGCGACCTGAAAGTCGGCGACGTCATCGAAAACTTTGCGCTGGATCGCGTGGCGGTGAAGTTGTAAGTGGGCCACATGGTCGTGGGGTTGTGCCGAGTCGAAATCTTCTTCCCCGACGGCCATTCGCTGAAGGACAAGCGGCAGATCCTCCATAGTGTGAAGGATCGGCTCAAGAAAATGAACGTGTCGGTAGCGGAAGTGGGCGAACAGGATTTGTGGCAGCGGTCGACGCTGGGTATCGCGTGTGTCTCCAATGAAGGGGCGCATGCGACACAGGTGTTGGATCACGCGCTGAATCTGATCAAGTCCGTTCCGACGCTCGAAGTGCTTCAGTCTCGAATCGAGTTGCTCTAGGCGCACGGAGTGTTCGACCGCGATGAAACCGGCTACCAAGCGGGCGACACGAGTCGCCGATCAAATTCGGATGGAAGTCGCCGACATCCTGCAGCGGAAAGTGCGCGATCCGCGGTTGCGGGACGTGACGGTCACCGACGTCGCCGTCACCAACGATTTGCGATTGGCGCGCGTGTACTACACGACGCTGATCAACGGGCACTCGGAGCGCGAGCTGGCTGAGGGGCTGGCGAAGGCCAACGGCTTTATCCGATCCGAGTTGGGGCAGCGGTTGGAACTGCGCTACACGCCCGAGCTGGAGTTCTTTCAGGATATCTCGGGGCCACGTGGGGACCGGATTCTCGAGTTGCTCGAGCAGGTCAAGACGGACGAGGACGAGCAGGTGGACGGCGACACGCTTCCGAGCGAATCGCCGGAAGGAGCGCGCTAGACACATGGCGGTAGAGACGGCCACGCAGGTCTGCGAGGGAGTCCTTACGCTCGATAAGCCGGCCGGTTGGACGTCGCATGACGTGGTTGCGAAACTGCGCAGCCTCGTTCGAGGCGCCAAGGTCGGGCACGCCGGCACGCTCGATCCGGACGCCACCGGCCTGTTGCCGGTGCTCCTCGGGCAGGCGACGCGGATTGCCGAGTATCTCGTGGGGTGGGACAAGGAATACCGCGCGGTGTTACGGTTGGGCGCGACCACCGATACGCAGGACGCCTCCGGGACGGTTCTGTGCCAGCGACCCGTGCCCGGTCTGACGCTGGAACAGGTCAAGGCGGTGGCCCAGCGGTTCGAGGGGACGATCGCCCAGATGCCGCCGATGTATTCGGCGGTGAAAGTGGATGGAGTCCCGCTCCATCGGTCGGCGCGCGCGGGGAAGACGATCGAACGCGAGGCGCGTCCGGTCACCATTCACCGACTCACGATCCTTGGCCTGTCGGGAACGGACGTCGAATTGCACGTGCACTGTTCCAAAGGGACGTATATTCGAACGTTGTGTGCGGATTTGGGAGAGGCGTTGGGCTGTGGCGGTCATCTGCTGTCCCTGCGGCGGACCCGCGTCGGCCCCTTGGCGCTGGAGCAGGCGTTGACGCTCGAAGAGGCCGGTCGCCGCTGGGAAGCGGGGACGCTCGGCGAGTCGCTCCTCTCGTTGGACCACGCGTTGTCGGCGATGCCGGTGGTGCTGGTGGATGAGAGCACGGCGGGACGCGTGCTGCATGGTGTGGCGGTGCCCTGGTCCTCGGTCCTCGACAAGACCGGCTGGGATGAGGGGCACTCGGCTGAGGCAGTGCGGATCAAAGATGTGCACGGACACCTGCTGGCGATCGGTACGTCCGCGGACACATCGGCCATCCGGATCAAGAAGGTGTTGGCGAAAACGTAAGCAGGGATCTAAGGGAGGAGTGTATGGCACTGGCAAAATCGGACAAAGATGCGCTCGTCGGACAGTATCGGCGCAACCAGAATGACACCGGCTCGCCGGAAGTCCAGATCGCGATTCTGACGAACCGCATCGGCTATCTCACCGAGCATTTCAAAATGCACAAGAAGGATCACCATTCGCGGCGGGGCTTGTTGCAAATGGTCGGCCGGCGTCGTCGCCTGCTCGACTACCTGCGGCGGGTGGATGCCGAACGGTACCGGTCGGTGTGCGATCGGCTCGGGATCCGCAAGTAACCCCACATTAATTGGGGCGCCCGTGGCGCAAGCCATGGGCGCCTGCAGAGCGGCCCAACAGGTGAACACGGACATAGACTCACACAAGGGCGGCGAGCGGCTGGTGAGCCTATCTCTGTGGGCATCTGTCGGGTCGGCAGGAAGGAGCATCTCCCATGGTTCATGTTGTTGAAATCGAAGTCGCGGGACGTCGGCTGCGCCTAGAGACGGGGCGGATGGCGAAACAAGCGGACGGATCGGTGGTTGCGACCTATGGCGACAACGTCGTCCTCGCTACGGCGGTCTCGTCGCAGACGATCAGGCCGGGCACCGATTTTCTCCCGCTGACCGTCGACTATCAGGAACGCGCTTACGCGGCAGGGAAGATTCCAGGCGGCTATTTCAAGCGCGAGGGTCGCCCCTCCGAGCGCGAGGTCTTGGTGAGCCGGTTGATCGACCGGCCGATCCGCCCGCTCTTTCCCGAGGGCTACTATTACGATACGCAGTTGATCGCGTCGGTCTTGTCGGCCGACAAAACAGGGACGTCCGATGTGGTCGCGATCACCGCGGCGTCGGCGGCCTTGGCCGTGTCGAGCATCCCCTTCGAGCATCCGGTGGCCGGGATCAAGATCGGCCGCATGAACGGTCAGTTCGTGGTCAACCCCGATCTCGAAACCTTGGAGAACGGAGAACTCAACCTCGTGGTGGCGGGGACCGCTGACGCCGTGATGATGGTGGAGGCCGGGGCCACCCAGCTGTCCGAACCAGTCATGATCGAAGCCATCGAGCTGGCTCATGCCGAGATCAAGAAGATCCTGGCGGCGGTCGGGCAACTACGCCAGAAGGTCGGTAAGCCGAAGCGGAAGGTGGAGGTCGAACAAGTCGATCCCGCCCTATTGGCGCAGGTGCAGAAAATTGTGGCCGGGCCGATGCGGCAGGCGATCCTCATTCCCGACAAACAAGCGCGCCAGGAAAAACTCGACGAGATCTGCAATCAGGCCAAGGAACAGCTCAAGAATGACGAGGATCCGAAGCGAGGTCATTTCGTCAAGCTGGCCTTCCACCACATCGAATACGACGAAGTGCGGAACTCGATCTTGGAGAAGCGCGTGCGGGCCGACGGGCGCGGGGTGGCGGACATCCGGCCCATCACCTGCGAGGTCGGGGTGTTGCCACGGACGCACGGGTCGGCGCTGTTCACGCGCGGCGAGACGCAAAGCCTGGTCGTGGCGACGCTCGGCACGATGGAGGACGAGCAGCGGATCGACGCATTGGAGGGCGAATATACTCGCTCGTTCATGCTGCATTACAATTTTCCGCCCTTCAGCGTCGGCGAGGCGAAGCCGTTGCGTTCGCCGGGACGTCGCGAGGTCGGCCACGGGGCGCTGGCGGAACGGGCGCTGCGCGCCGTGATTCCCGCGAAGGACGCGTTCCCCTATACCCTGCGCATCGTGTCAGACATTCTGGAATCGAACGGCTCATCGTCGATGGCGTCGGTCTGCGGCGGGACTCTGGCAATGATGGATGCGGGCGTGCCCATCAAGGAGCCGGTGGCAGGCATCGCCATGGGTCTGATCAAGGAAGGCGATCGCGTCGTCGTGTTGTCCGACATCCTCGGGCTGGAGGATCACCTCGGCGACATGGATTTCAAGGTGACCGGCACGAAACACGGCATTACCGCCCTGCAAATGGACATCAAAATCGGGGGCATCACCCCGGCCCTCATGAAGCAGGCGCTGGAGCAGGCCCGCGTCGGACGGCTGCACATCCTGGAGAAAATGACCCAAGCGATCAGTGCGCCGCGGTCCAACCTGTCGGCCTTTGCTCCGCGGATCTTCACGATGAAGATCAAGCAAGACAAGATCCGGGACGTGATCGGGCCGGGCGGCAAGATGATCCGTTCGATCATCGCCGAATGTGGTGTCAAGATTAACGTCGAAGATACGGGTGACGTGTCGATTGCATCCAGCGACGAGGCCTCGGCCAAGAAGGCGATGGAGCGGATCGGCCAGCTCACCGCCGAAGTGGAGATCGGGAAGATCTATATGGGCACGGTCCGCAAGATCATGGATTTCGGCGCGTTCGTGGAGGTGTTGCCGGGGACAGACGGGCTGGTGCACATCTCGCAACTCGCGCACCATCGCGTCAAGGCCGTGAGCGACGAGGTGAAGGAAGGCGAACAAGTGTTGGTCAAAGTGTTGGAGATCGACAAGCAGGGGAAAATCCGGTTGAGCCGCAAGGAAGCGATGGCGCCTCCGGCGGGAGCGGCGGCAAAGGAACCGGCCGCCACCTCCTAGGGAGCTTGGCAAGGGAACATGCCTCACACTCGACCCTCCTCCGTCTGGGCTGTCGGCCATCAGCGAACGCCGGTTCGCTTGATGGCCCAGTGGCAGAACCGTGGCGTCAGGTGCGGCGATGTATAAGAAGTTCATCCTCGACAACGGCATCCGCGTCGTCACCGAATCGATTCCCACACTCCGTTCAGTCACCGTGGGCATCTGGGTGAACGTCGGCTCCCGTGATGAGCAGCCCGGCGAAGAAGGTCTCTCCCACTTCCTCGAACATATGTTCTTCAAGGGTACGCGGACTCGTACGGCGCGCCAGATCTCCCATCAGATGGACGCCCTGGGTGGAGAGATGAATGCCTTCACCGGCCGGGAAACCACGACGTTTTACGTCAAGGTGTTGGACCAGCATCTGGAGGCGGCTCTCACGCTCTTGGCGGATCTCTTTTACCGGTCCCAGTTTCCTGTCCGTGAACTGGAGAAGGAAAAACAGGTCGTCCTGGAAGAAATCCGCACGGTGCAGGACGATCCCGAAGATCTCTTGCAAGATCTCCATACCGAGCAGGTGCTGAAACATCATCCCTTGGGTCGGCCGATTCTGGGGAAGCCGGAAACGGTGGCTTCGCTGCGCCGGCAGGATCTCATGCGGTACGTCGGCACCCACTATGACCCACAGCAGACCATTATTGCCGTGGCGGGGAACTTTCAGGAACGCACACTGAGTCGATTGTTGAAACGGCTGTTCCATAGCGCCACGGGGAAGCCAGGGAATCGTACGGGCCGGATCCCGCCCTCGGTGTCCGGTGGAGTGCTGGTGCAGAAGAAGCAACTCGAGCAAGTGCATCTCTGCGTCGGATTGGCCGGCGTGGGGGCTGCGGACCACCACCGGTATGCGGCGCACGTGCTGAACACCATCCTCGGCGGAAGCGTCAGCTCACGGCTCTTCCAGGAGGTGCGCGAGAAGCGCGGCCTCGCCTATTCGATCTATTCCTACCTGTCGACCTACTCCGATGCCGGCACGATGACAATCTATGCCGGAACTAGAGGCCGCGAAGCGGCGCGCGTCGTAGAGGTCATCTGCCGCGAGCTGCGGCGGATGCAACGAGGCGGAGTCTCCTCTGCGGAATTGACCCTAGCAAAGAACCACCTCAAGGGAAGTCTAATGCTCGGCCTCGAGAGTTCGCACGGCCGCATGAGCAAGTTGGCGAAGGACGAGCTCTACTTGGGCCGACCGGTCTCGTTGAGCGACATCGTGGCGCGCATCGATGCCGTCACACGCGACGATGTTCATGCCCTGAGTCGACGGTTATTTGCCGAATCCTCCCGCTCCCTTACCGCGCTGGGGCCAGTCTCCGAGCGCCAGCTCTCAGCCGCCATACATTAACTTCCGTTAATCTTCACAGAACCCAACGTTTTGTTTCTCGTTCGGTCATATCTCATAACCATTTGTTATTTAAAATGAATAATCCATTTTTTGGTCCTTGAAAAATGCCGAGTTATTTCCTTGACTCCGTTAGACAATTTTAATACCATCTCGCCACTTTTTCCCAGACGGACTATTTGCTGCGGAGTGACGTCAGCTGAAGCGGTGTGAACCATGGAAAGGGGGTTCGCGGGCAGAAGGTTCTCGCCGAGTTCTGACGACGGTGTGATTGAGCTCTCATTCTTACGATACTGTGTGACTTGTCCTGTTGGGTTTGGATTTTATGAAGGAGGTGCTTTGATGAGGAAGGTTGTCGTCATAGCAGCGGCTGCGGCTGTGGCCGCATTCGGGTTGCTGACTTCCGGTGTAACGTTTGCGGCCGATGCGCCAGCAGGCGGAGTTGCTGACAAGTTCGTCGGTGGCGGCGGAGCCATGAAGGGCGAAGTGGTGAAGACCCTCAAGGGCCGAGTCTGGTCCCAGTGGGCCGATAATCCGGACGGAGAGATCCTCTTCGGCATTCAGTACTGGAACACCGGTGAACCGGCCTCGGGTACCCCGGCTGGTCGTTCGTCGACTGATCTCGATGTGAAGCCGCCTGATCCATTGGTCTCCTGCTGCGCCTGGGGCTTTACGGGCGGCACCGAGAAGAACAACGCCTATTCAGGCTGGTACCATGCCGCCACGACCGTGCGCTTGAACGTCAAGGACAAGGCACTGATGGACCGTTTGATCAAGGCCTCACAGGATCTCGTCGCGATGGAAGTGACGCTGGATGGCCGGACGATCACGGACTTCAAGGTACTGAAGTAAATACGAAGGGACACCCCTTTTACTGGCTTATTACGGTCTTGCATTCAAGGAGGAGCGAATCATGAAGCTTCAAACCAAAGGGTTGGCCGTGGCGGCCGCCGTGGCTCTCGTGGCGGCGATGACCTCCGCCGCGTTCGCCATTGAGTCCTTCCAGGAGCGTTTTGAGTGGGGGGATATGAGCAAGCCGACCACGCTGCAAGGTCGGGTGATTGTTATTGATCCTTATGATGAAGCCGTGTGGTTGAATATCGCTGTGTTCGGTGGCAACGCGGAGAGTGGCCTCTGGTGGCAGAGGGTGCACCCGGGCAAGAATCTGAAGTTCTACGCTGCCAACAAGGAAGTGTGGGAGCAAATTAAGGGCATGGCCCGTCCACATGCCGGACCGGCCGCGGCCAAGGAAGTTCCGGAAGGTTCCAAGACCATGTTGGTTGAATTTGTCGCCCAGGAGACCGAGCAGAACCATCGTGTGATCTCCTCGATCAAGAAGCTCGACGAAGTGGCGGGCGCTCCCGGCAAGACCAGGAGCATCTCCGCGCTGCGTCTGAAGGAGTGCATGGGCAAGGATGAGATGGATGCAGCCTGTGCCAAGGCCAAGCAAGGCCTGAATACGGCCCCGAAGGCTGAGCCGATGATGCAATACGATGTGTTGCTCCCGGGTGGCAAGCCGGTGGCTGGCCTGGTACCCTGGACCGCCGAGTACAACAAGGGTCACTGATCGTCAGTCGCAAGTGTTTTGTAACGAGAAGCGGCTCCTCAAAAGAGGAGCCGCTTTTTTCTTTTTGTGCCGAATCTCCCGCAAAGCATGGCGCCCGACCACTTAGCCTCTCTAGGTCGCCCCGTCTGGAGAGAAAGCCCCAGGAGACCTGCTAGTTGTTGTAGTTCCCGCCGTCCAAGCGGGGGCTGGATCGCGCGGTGAGCGCAGTTTGGCCATGATCTCTGGCGAGGCTGAAGCTGCTCGCGCCCTCGCCAGCCGCCAGGACGCCCTGGAGTCACGGCTTACGGCTATCTCGACGCCCATCATTCTGAGATCGGTTCGAGTCGCCGAATGTCCTAGTTGTCTTGGTCGAGGCGACGCTTAAGTTCCGCGAGGCGATTGAGGGCCTCAAGGGGCGTCATCGAAAAGAGATCCATCTGACGGACCTCATCGAGGATCGGATGGGGGGGAGGGAGGGAAGGGTCGAACAGAGAGGCTTGGTGATTCTCTCCTGCTCCGGGACTGACGTTGGACTGCGTGGACTGCTCTAACTGATGCAACACCTCCTGCGCGCGGCTGAGGACTGGCCGCGGGATGCCGGCCAGCTTCGCCACGTGGATGCCATAGCTCCGATCGGCGCCGCCCTCCACGATCTTCCGTAGGAACAACACGTCTCCGTCGCGTTCTTGCACCGCCACGCGATAGTTCTTGATTCCCGGCCGCAGGTCCGCGAGCTGCGTCATTTCATGGTAATGCGTGGCAAACAGTGTCCGCGCCCCAAGCCGGTCAGGACTTTGGATGAACTCTGCCAGCGCCCAGGCGATGCTCAGACCGTCGTACGTGCTGGTGCCTCGGCCGATCTCATCCAGCAGAATCAGGCTCTTGGATGTCGCGTGCTGCAGGATGTGGGCGGTCTCGCTCATTTCCACCATGAAGGTGCTCTGTCCCGCCGCCAAATTGTCCGAGGCGCCGACGCGCGTGAACACGCGATCGACGATCCCAATGCGTGCGCCGGAAGCCGGAACAAACGAGCCCATCTGCGCCATCAGTACGATCAAGGCCACTTGGCGTAGGTACGTGCTCTTCCCCGCCATATTAGGGCCCGTCAGGATGTGGAGGCGGTGCTGGTCTTGATCGAGGTGCGTGTCGTTCGGGATAAACCCGGTCTCCAGCGCCAATTGCTCGACGACCGGATGCCGGCCGCCCACGATCTCGATCAGACCGTCCTCGGTCATCGTCGGACGGATGTAGCGTGACCGGGCGGCCACTTCCGCCAAGGCCATGAGCACGTCGAGGGTGGCGAGTCGTCCCGCAATAGCCTGAAACCGTGCCGTGTGCGCAGACAACTCCAGGAGGAACTGCTCGAACAGCTGGGCTTCCTGGGCTTTCAGTTTGCCTTCGGCCCCGGTGATGCGTTCTTCCAGCTCCTTCAACTCAGGCGTCATGAACCGTTCGGCGTTCGCCAAGGTCTGTTTGCGGATATAGTCGGCCGGTACTTTGGCGAGGTTGGTCTTGGTCACTTCCAAGTAATAGCCGAAGACCTGGTTATAGCGGACCTTCAACGAGTCGATACCCGTCCGCCCGCGCTCTTTCGTTTCGAGTTGGACGAGCCACTGTTGGCCGTCCCGCATGGCGGCGCGCAGCGCGTCGACCTCGGGATGGTAGCCCTCCCGAATCACGCCGCCGTCGCGGATCGTGGCCGGGGCTTCCGGCGCAATGGTGCGGGCAATGGAATCGTGGACATCCGCGGCGTCATCCCATGCGTCGGCCAGCGATGTCAGGAGCGGCGCGCGCAATCGAGCGAGCGGCGTCCGCATGGCCGGCAGCGCGGACAGCGATTGCTGCAACGCGAGCAGGTCCCTCGGGCTGGCCCGGCCGACCGCGATTCGGCTGCTGAGCCGCGCGATGTCCTGCACGGTCTTGAGGGCGGTGCGGAGGTGTACCCGGACTTCCAGATTCTGGTGCAATTCCCCAACCGCGTCCTGGCGGGCTTCGATGGGCGCACGCTGGACGAGCGGCCGGAGAATCCATTCTCGGAGCAGGCGGCTCCCCATGACGGTCACGGTGTGGTCGAGAACGCCGAACAGCGTCGTGACGGCCGATGGTGGGTCCTCAAGGACCTCATGCAGGGGGCGAACGAGTTCGAGATTGCGAATCGTCATGCTGTCCAACCGCATGTCGTCGGCGTAGGCCTGAACGCGCAACTCTCGAACATGGCGCAAATCCGCGTTCGGCTGGGTGTCCTGCAGATAGCGCAAAATGGCCGCGGCCGCCGTTCGGCCGGCGGTCGCTGGGAGCAGGCGCAGCTTCTCCAATTCGGCAGCCGCAAAATGCTTCCGCAGCCGTTCCTGGCCGGCGATCGCTTCGAAATGGGCCTCTTCCTTGGTGCTAAAGCGGCAGCCACGCAGAATCCTGAGGCTGTTCAACAACGGGGCTGGAAGTTCGGGGGCAATCAGCAGTTCCTTCGGTTCGATACGGGCGAGCTCGTCTTGGAGTTGCGCCGCGGCAGCCGTACCCTCGAATTCGCTGACGCGGAAATCGCCGGTCGAGAGATCGACCGCGGCCAGCCCGACGGCCTGGGCCCCGCCGCCGCCCGTCGATGCCCTGGACGCGCTGACGGCCGCCAACCAGGCCGATTCGGTCGGGGGCAACAATTCGGTGTCCAGCAGCGTGCCCGGGGTATAGAGCCGGGTGACTTCACGGCGCACGAGCCCCTTGGCCGTCTTCGGATCCTCGACCTGATCACACAGCGCAACGGTGCGGCCGGCCTTGAGTAGCTTCGCGATATAGTTGGTGGCGGCGTGATAGGGCACGCCGCAGAGGGGGACGGGATCGGGGCTCGCTTTGTCGCGAGACGTCAGGGCGATGCTCAGGAGGCGAGAGGCCTCCTCCGCATCCTGGTAAAACATCTCGTAGAAATCGCCGACTCGGAAGAAGAGAATCGCGTCGGCGTAGGCCTGCTTGATCTCGCGATACTGCCGCATGAGCGGCGTCAGTTCGGCAGTGCTACTCGTCGACATCTGTTTCAACGTCCAATGCTGCGGAGGCGCTGTGGGGGCGAATCGCGGAGCCCAACGAGCCTCGGAGACGCTCGAGATCAGCCTCGGCCTCCTGGAGCGCCTTCGTGCGGCGGCGGAGCTCGATGCGGGCCTCCAGCCAAGCAGGAAACAGGAGAATGCCGGCGGCGAGAATCCCGACTACAAACGCCGACAAAATGGGCTTATAGATCGGCGTGGAAGCCGAGCGCAGGCCGAAAAAATAATGCAGCGTGGCCTGCTGCTCCTGATTCTGGAGAAAGAAGGCCAACGACAGAAGGAGCAACAGGCCGACGATGATCAGTCGAATCATGTCTTGGCTGCTCGCATGTGGATTTGCACAAGGCTCCTCGAACCAGTCACGCTCGTTGCTCAGCGCTCTCTCTGCACCGAAGGATCAGCCGTCCGCGGTCAGCTTCCACCACCTGTTCGGCGGAGAACCAGGGCCACAGGCGTGTCATGAACGACGTCGCGGTCGCGGCCGGTGGGCTTCGTGGACCTGTGCCAGCACACGACGTGCGTCCGCTCCGATGGCTCTACAGGTGATTCGTCGCGTCGTCGGCGTGCGATGCGCCAGGGTGATCTCGACACGATCAGCCGGCAACGCCGGGCCGGCTTTTTCGGCCCACTCGACGGCGACGACCCAGCGCCCGTCAAGATAGTCGGCCCACCCGAGATGGTCAAGGTCCAGGACCGATTCCGTGCGATACAGATCGATATGGGCCAGCGGGAGGCGGCCGCGATACTCGTGGATGAATACAAAGGTCGGGCTGCTGATGTCGCCCTGCGTCGCGCCGAGGCCCTCCGCGACTCCGCGCACGAAGACCGTTTTCCCTGCCCCGAGGTCTCCGCGGAGCGCCAGCATCTCGCCGCCGCGTAGGCGTTTCCCGATGCGCTGACCCAGGCGACGGGTGTCCTCCGGCGAACGTGAAATCGAGGTCAAGGTGGCGCTGCCCGGCTGACCGGGATTTCCTGTACGACGAGGACGCCCTGCGCGCTTTGGCCGGCGGGACTTTCCCCCGGCCGCCGCCGGTGAACGGTCAGCGCGTGACATGACGGATCGCCGCAGGGAGGTGGTCGATGAGATCGCCGGCGATCAGCCCTGCTTGGCCCCGTTCAATGGCGGCGAGGTCTCCGGCCAGGCCGTGCAGATACGTTCCGGCGCAAGCCGCATCCCATGGCGTCAGCCCTTGGGCCAACAACCCGCCGATCACACCCGTCAGCACATCCCCGGTCCCTCCTGTGGCCATGCCCGGATTCCCGGTGGGGCAGATGGCGAGGCGGCCATCGGGGTGGGCGATGATGGTCCTGGCGCCCTTCAGCACGACGAAGGCCTGATGGGTATGGGCAAAGTGCTGCGCGACCCCGAGTCGATCGCGGTTAACCGCCTGACCATTCTCCATCCCGCTCAGTCGCGCCATTTCACCGGGATGCGGGGTCACGATCAATGGGGCTTTGGCCTGCGGCCAGCGCGCCGTCGCGGGTGCCAGCGCATTGAGCGCATCGGCATCAACGACGCAGGGCACGGTGATTCGTGTCAGCAGGGTCTGCACCACCTGCATGGTTTCGGGGTGGAGGCCAAGCCCCGGGCCGATGGTCAACGCCGTCTTGTGATCCGCAAAGCGAAGCAACGGTTCAAGACTCGCGAGGGCCAACGTATGGTCGGTGGTATCCGGAACCGGGCAGCTCATGGACTCAAGCAGCTTGCTCTCGAGCGTGGCGTTTGCACCGGCCGGCGTGGCGACCGTGACGAGCCCTGTGCCGGTTCGGACGGCGGCTTTGGCGGCCAAGGCTGCGGCGCCGGTCTTACCGACGGACCCAGCGATGAGGCCCAGGTGGCCAAACGTCCCCTTATGGGCGGTAAGTGGTCGGGCGGGCAGCAGGGCTGCCACCGTCTCGGCCGTCAAGAGCACGGCCGGAGCGGGAACAGCGGCCGAAAACTCAGGGGGAATTCCGATATCGGCGACATAGATCGCGCCTGCGCGGTCGATCCCCGCGCCAAGATAGAGGCCCAGTTTGGGGAGTCCGAACGTCACCGTGAGCGCAGCCTGCGTGGCAATCCCCAGGACGGCTCCGCTGTCGGCGTGCAAGCCGGAAGGAAGATCCACGGCGACGATCGGGCGATGCGCGCGTGTCATCGATTCGATGGCTTCCGCATACAGTCCGGCGACCGGAGACGAGAGGCCAGTTCCAAGCAACGCATCGACGATGATGTCGGCGCCGGCCAAGGCCTTGTCCACTTGACCTCCCGATGTTGCGGTGGACAGCCCGCGGCTGCCTCCCACGCGTACGAAACGCCGGTACATGGTCTTGGTGTCTGCGGCTAGGGACGAAACCGGATGGAGCAGGATGACGCGGACCGCTGCCTTTCGCTGCGCGAGCAACCGGGCAATCACGAGCCCGTCGCCGCCATTGTGGCCTTTCCCGCAGACGACGACGATGGACCGCCCCTTCAGTGGGCCGAACACCTCCTCCATCACGCTGACGGTCTGTTGGCCGGCCCGTTCCATCAACGTCAGGCTCGACACCTTCGCCTCGTGGATTGTGCGCCGATCCAACGCCTGCATTTGAGCGGCGGTGAGGATGTTCATCAGAGGTCCTGCGTATGGAGAGTGAACGGGAAGCCTGATCTGGAATCGAGTCTCGAGTAATGGGTTACGCGACCAACTGTTTCATCTCTCGTACGGCGCGTTCGAGGCCGACCATGACGGCCCGCGAGACGATGCTGTGCCCGATGTTGTACTCGACGATTTCAGGGATTTGAGTCAAGCGCTTCGTGTTGCGATAATTCAGCCCATGTCCTGCGTTGACCCCAATGCCCAACTTGAAGGCCAACTTGGCGGCCTGGGAAAGGGCATCGAATTCCGTTTGCTCTTCCTTGGCCAATCGGGCGTTTGCATAGCGACCGGTGTGCAATTCGACGTAGTCCGCAGAGAGTTTGTGCGCAATCTTGATGTGGTTCAGATCGGGCTCCACAAAGAGGCTCACCGGAATGCCTCCCTCGTGGAGGAGTTGGATAATCTTATCGATCTTCTCCCGCTGGCCGATGACGTCGAGGCCTCCCTCCGTCGTCAGTTCCTGCCGTCGTTCGGGGACCAGGGTAACCAGATGTGGTTTGATCGTCAGCGCGATCTTGGCAATGGTCTCTTCCGGCGCCATTTCAAGGTCAAGCTTTGTCTTGACCACTTCCTTCAAGAGGGTCAGGTCTCGATCCTGGATGTGCCTCCTATCCTCTCGTAAATGCACGACAATTCCGTCAGCACCCGCCAATTCCACCAGCATCGCGGCCTCGACCGGATCAGGCTCCTGGCCCCCTCTGGCCTGGCGCAGCGTTGCCACGTGATCCACATTCACCCCAAGACGCGCCACGGGATCTCCTCCATTGCTAACTGGAACAACCCTGCGGTCAGGCTCGCATGAGCGGCCGAACCGCGGCCCATTATGGCATAGCCGTGGAACCATGTCACAAGATGCGGCTCGAGTCCCAGGGCAACGTAACCAGTCGAAACCCCACCGGGTGAAACGACACAATTCCCTGAAAATTGACTATGTTAAGAGGCTTTACTAGAATAAGCCCTCCCCAGAGACCAAACCGTTTCAACGCGTGGACGACTCCGCCCCATGATTGACTTTCCTCGACTCAAACGACTTCCGCCCTACGTCTTTGCCCAGGTCCAGGCCCTCAAACAAGAGGCCCGTCGGCGGGGCGAGGACATCATCGATTTCGGGATGGGAAATCCCGACGAGCCGACGCCGCCCCACATCGTGGACAAGATGGTCGAGGCGGCGAAAAAGGGCGTGAATCACCGGTATTCTGCGTCGCGCGGCATCACCAAGCTTCGCCACGCCATCGCCGCCTGGTATAAGCGGAATTGCGATGTTGATCTGGACCCGGAGAACGAGGTCATTGTCACGATCGGCTCGAAGGAAGGTATCGCGCACCTGGCGCTGGCGATGATCGGTCCGGGGGACGTCGTGCTGACTCCGACCCCGACCTATCCGATCCACATGTACAGCGTCATCATTGCGGGTGGCGAAGTGCGCGGCGTGCCGTTGCGGCCGGACAGCGATTTCTTCGCCGATCTGCTGCAAGCCTACAAGCAGACGCTGCCTCGGCCCAAGGTCTTGGTGCTCAATTTCCCGCACAATCCCACCACGGCGGTGGTGGATCTGGAGTTCTTCAAGAAGGTCGTGGCGTTCGCCAAAGAACACAATCTGATCGTGATTCACGATTATGCTTATGCGGACCTGGTATTCGACGGCTATAAGGCACCGAGCTTTCTGCAGATTCCCGAGGCCAAGGACGTCGGGGTGGAGTTTTATACGCTGTCCAAGAGCTACAACATGCCTGGCTGGCGGGTCGGCTTCTGTGTGGGCAACCGCGAGATCGTCGGCGCGCTGCAGAAGATCAAAAGTTATTTGGACTACGGGATTTTTCAGCCGTTGCAGGTCGCCAGCATCATCGCGCTGAACGGGCCGCAGGACTGCGTGAAGGAAACGGTGCAGCGGTATCAGAAGCGGCGCAACGTGCTCGTGAACGGTTTGAATCGAATCGGGTGGGCGGTCGACATGCCGCGGGCGACGATGTTCGTTTGGGCTCGAATTCCACCGGCCTATCGGGCAATGGGGTCCCTCGAATTCTCGAAGTTGCTGCTGCGTGAGGCAAAGGTCGCGGTGTCGCCGGGCATCGGATTCGGCGAGGGAGGCGACGAGTACGTGCGCTTTGCGCTGGTTGAGAACGAGCATCGGACCCGGCAGGCGGTGCGCGGGATCAAGCGGGCCTTGAAGCTGGAAGGATCGAAGAAGTGAGAAGCCGCGTCGGGGTGGGTATCATCGGATTCGGCACCGTGGGAACCGGCGTGGCCAAGGTGCTACTCGACAACGCTACGCTCATCCGGCGCCGTGTGGGCGTGCCCGTCGAACTGGTCCGCATTGCGGACCTCGATGTCACGCGCGATCGCGGCATCACGCTGCCAGCCGGAGTGCTGACGACCGACAGCCGTGCCGTGCTCGACGACCCCAACATCGACATCGTCGTCGAACTGATCGGCGGCTATGAGGCCGCAAAGCGGGTGATCCTGGAGGCCATCGCCAAAGGCAAGCAGGTGGTCACGGCGAACAAGGCGCTGCTGGCCGTGCACGGCGAGGAGATCTTCGATGCCGCGGCGCGCCGGCGCGTCGACCTCGGTTTTGAGGCCAGCGTCGGTGGCGGCATTCCGATCATTCGCGCGCTCACGGAAGGTCTGGCGGCCAATACGATTCAGTCCATCTACGGCATCATCAACGGGACGTCGAACTATATTCTGACGCGGATGACCCAGGAGAGCCGTGAATTCGGCGAGGTGTTGGAAGAAGCGAAGCAGGCCGGTTATGCGGAAGCCGATCCGACCTTCGACGTGGAAGGCATCGATAGCGCGCACAAGTTGGCCATCATGGTCAACCTCGCCTACGGCACGCCGGTCAATGTGAAAGACATCTACACTGAGGGGATTTCAAAGCTCACGCCGCTCGACATCGCCTATGCCACGGAGTTCGGCTACAGCATCAAGCTGCTGGGTATTGCCAAATTCACCGACGGGGAAATCGAAGCGCGCGTGCATCCGACCATGATCCCGGTGGGCTCGCCGATGGCCCAAGTGCATGGGGTCTACAACGCGATTCAGGTGGTCGGAGATGCGGTGGGCGACGTCATGCTCTATGGCCGCGGGGCCGGGTCGATGCCGACGGGTAGCGCCGTGGTGAGCGATATCTTGGCCATTGGGCGGAACTTGATCACGGGTGGCACGGGACGCGTGCCGCCGGCGTCCTTTCAAGCGGACCAGCGTCGACCGTTGCCCGTCCGGTCGATGGCGGACATTCGCTCGCTGTATTACTTGCGCTTCATGGTCGTCGATCAGCCGGGTGTCTTGTCGCAAATTGCCGGGATTCTGGGCCAGCAGGGCATCAGCATCTCCACGGTGTTGCAGCAGGGCCGCAAGCACGGGCAGACGGTGCCGGTGGTGATCCGCACGCACCAGGCCACCGAGCGGGCGGTACAAACCGCGCTGCAGGACATCAATCGGATGGCGTTTATTTCCGAACCCACGTCGTTGATCCGGGTGGAAGGGCCCGACGAATAGGGAGCGCGTCCCGCCTACGCCGTCGTACGCGGGACAGCAAGAGTATGGCAGTCTGGCGCGGCCTCATCGAAGAATATCGGAAGTTTCTCCCCGTGACGGAGCGGACGCCTGTCATCACGCTCTGCGAGGGGAACACCCCGCTCGTTCCGGCGACGCGATTGGCCGCCCGGATCGCGCCGGGCATCAAGCTGTTTCTGAAGTTCGAAGGCGCCAATCCGACGGGATCTTTTAAGGACCGCGGCATGACGCTCGCCATGTCGAAGGCCTGTGAGGCGGGAGTCAAAGCGGTCATTTGTGCGTCGACCGGGAATACGTCCGCCTCCGCCGCCGCCTATGGGACGCGTGCGGGGCTGGCGGTCTACGTGCTCATTCCGGCGGGGAAAATTGCGCTGGGGAAACTCTCTCAGGCCATGATGCATCAGGCGAAGGTCATCCAGATCGAGGGCAACTTCGATCAGGCGCTTACGATCGTCAAAGAGCTGGCGGACACGAATCCCATCGAGCTGGTCAATTCGATCAACCCCTTCCGTATCGAAGGGCAGAAAACCGGAGCCTTCGAGGTCTGCGATCAACTCGGCGAGCCGCCTACCATTCATGCGCTGCCGGTCGGCAATGCGGGCAACATCACGGCCTACTGGCGCGGATACCAGGAGTACCGCAAGGCCGGGCAGATCAGCCGTGTGCCGCGTATGTTCGGGTTCCAGGCCGCGGGGGCGGCGCCGATCGTGCTGGGCCAGGTGGTGGAACAGCCACAGACCATCGCGACCGCGATTCGAATCGGGAATCCAGCCAGCTGGAAGGGGGCACTCGCGGCCGTACAGGAATCAGACGGGCTGATCGACATGGTGACGGATGAAGAGATCCTCGAGGCGTTCAAGCTGGTCGCTCAGGAAGAGGGCGTGTTTTGCGAACCGGCCTCGGCGGCCTCGGTGGCCGGTGTCGCGAAAATGTGGCGGCAGCAAAAGATCCGAGACGGAGAGGTCGTGGCCTGCACGTTGACCGGACATGGACTCAAAGATCCGGATACGGCCATGAAGGTCTCGGTGCAGCCGACGACCGTCAAAGCGAGTCGTGATGAGGTCGCGCGGCTCCTTCGACTCTGAGCGACCTGGTGGTTGTTGGCGACCAAGAGAAGAGCCGAGCCGGACTGTCTGATCCGGGGTGGCCAAGCAGGCCATCCGGCGAGCCTCCAACGAGCAGACGGGTACGGCGGCACTGTTGGGTAGGCTGAGTCCCTGGGCGAGATGTACACGAAGCTAAGGGTGGTGGTTCGTATCCAGATTGTGAGCGTATGAAATATCTGATCATCCACGGAGAAGGGTTCGCAGACGGAGGGCAATCGGCGTTCGGCGGCAAGTCGTTGCTGGAGGTGGCCCACACACCTCACATGGATCGGCTGTCGCGACTCGGGGAGTTCGGCTGGGTGTCGATCCCGCCGGAGGGGCTGGCGCCGCCTGGGGAACTGACCGGCCTGACGATTCTTGGGTACGATCCCAAGAAATATTCCACGGGGCCCGCGCCGCTCGAGGCGGTGGGGTTGGGCATCTCGGTCGGCGAGCATGATGTGGTCTATCGGTGTCAGTTCGTTACGCTGCGCTCCGAACATGCGCCGGCGGGGAAGCATGCGAATACCGATGCCAAGAAGCTGAGCCCGTTGACCGTGCTGGAAGATGCGACCGCCGGGGGGATCGACACCGAGGAGGCTCGTGAACTTGTCGAAGCGTTGAATGAAGGCATCGGCTCGGAGACTATCCAGTTCTATCCGGGATCCGGCCACCAGCATTACATGGTGTGGGCGAACGGCAAGTCGCGCGCGGTCTGTGCGAACCCACAGATGGTCCAGGGGCACCCGATCGGCGAGTCGTTGCCCAACGGGGACGGCGCGGACCTGTTGCGCAAGCTGATGGATGCCGCCCTGGTCGTGTTGCGCGACCATCCGATCAATTTGGATCGGCGAGACGCCGGCCAGAAAACCGCGACGGGCGTCTGGCTGTGGGGGCAAGGGCGGTCGGCGCAATGGCCGCCGTTGACGGAGAAGCTGGGGATTTCGGGGGCGATGGTCTCGCTGAATACGCTGCAGCGCGGGCTCGGCATCTCGGCAGGGTTTGAGAGTGTCGAGCCGGAGGGAGACACGACGGGGGTTGACCTACTCAAGCCGCTCGCCCAAGGGGCGCTCGGCGAGTTGGCGAAGAAAGATTTCGTGTACGTGCACGCAAATCTCTGCACGCTGGTGGCCCCGGAAGCCGGAGTGCAGGCGCGCACCGAGGCGGTGGAAGCGTTTGATCGTGAAATTGTGGGCCCGTTGGCACAGGCTCTGGCGAAGGGCGGACCCGGCCGGCTCCTGCTGGTCTGTGATCGATCCGACGCCTTGCCCGGCAACGGCCAGGCGAATGGGCAGGTGCTCACGACGCTGGTGGACTCCACGCAGACAGCGGAACGGTCGCCCGGTGCGGCCTTTGATGAGGCGCATGCGACGGGGGCCGGCGGCGCAGCCCGCGAAGGGCTCAAGCTGCACGCGCGCTTCACGAGGAAGTAAACACCTGTGGCCCTGATCGTTCACAAATACGGCGGCACGTCCGTCGGGAACGTCGAGCGCATCCATCGCGTCGCCGATCGCGTGGCCAAGGCCCGGGAAGAAGGTCATCAGGTCGTGGTCGTGCTCTCCGCCATGAGCGGGGAGACGGATCGCTTGATTCGTCTCGCGCATGAGATGACGGCGCGACCCGATGAGCGCGAACTCGACATGTTGCTGTCCACGGGCGAACGGGTGACGATCGCGCTGCTGGCGATGGCTTTGCGCGGGCGTGGGGTCGACGCGCGTTCGTTCACCGGACGGCAGGTCGGCATCATGACCGACAGCGCGCACACCAAAGCTCGTATTACACGCGTGACGGCGGAACGGCTCCGGCAGGCACTGGACCATGGCGTGGTCCCGGTGGTGGCTGGCTTTCAGGGCATCAACGCCCAGAACGACGTGACCACGCTCGGCCGCGGGGGATCCGACCTGACGGCGGTTGCGTTGGCCGGCGCGCTCAAGGCGGATCGCTGCATTATCTTTACGGACGTCGACGGGGTCTATACGGCGGATCCCAACGTGGTGCCGTCGGCGCAACGGCTTGATCGCGTGTCGTATGAGGAAATGTTGGAATTGGCAAGCCTGGGGGCTAAGGTCTTGCAGAGCCGATCGGTAGAGTTTGCCGCGAAGTACAACGTACCGATCGAGGTCCAGTCGAGTTTCAAGGACGGAAAGGGAACGCTGGTGACGCGCGAAGATGCCGACATGGAACGGGTGATGGTTTCCGGCGTGAGCGGAGACCGCAATCAAGCCAAAATCACCATCGTGGGGGTGCCGGATAAACCCGGGATTGCCGCGAATATTTTCGGTCCGGTCGCGGAGGCCCATATCATCGTCGATATGATCATCCAAAACGTCAGCCAGGCCGGCACGACGGACATCTCCTTCACCGTACCCCGTGCGGATCTTGGCAAATCGGTCGACCTGATCCAGCGCGTCGCCAAGGACATTGAGGCCAAATCGGTCGCGGTCACGGAATCGATCGCCAAGGTGTCGCTGGTCGGCGTGGGTATGCGGTCGCACTCAGGCGTCGCGGCCAAGATGTTCGAGGTGTTGTCGCGCGAGCGGATCAACATCATGATGATCAGCACGTCGGAAATCAAAATCTCCTGCGTGATCGAAGAAAAATACATGGAGCTGGCGATGCGCGCCCTCCATACAGCGTTCGGATTGGACACGGTTCGGACATAGACGGCCAGGCACCATGGCACGACGCACGGACAGCCATAAAAGTACGAACCTAGCGCCGGTGGTTTCCGCTGGAGCGGGCGGGTTGTCGCGCGCCGACTTGGAGATCTACGACACCACGCTGCGGGACGGCGCGCAATCCGAGGACGTCAGCTTCTCCGCGGATGACAAAGTTCTTGTGGCCAAGCGGCTGGATGAACTCGGGGTGGACTATATCGAAGGTGGGTGGCCGGGCGCGAATCCGAAAGACATCGAGTTTTTTCGGCTGATCAAGACGATCCCGCTCCGGCACGCCACGGTGGTGGCCTTCGGCTCCACCCGTAAGGCGAGCAACCCCGTTCGGAAGGATCCCAATATCCAAGCGCTGCTGGCGTCTGAGACGAGTACGATCACGATCTTTGGGAAGAGTTGGCCGCTGCACGTGACCGAGGCGCTCGGCATCACCCTCGCCAAGAATCTCGAATTGATCGGGGAGTCCATCGATCACCTGCGGTCCAAGGGGCGGCAGGTGTTTTACGACGCCGAACATTTCTTCGACGGCTACAAGATGGATCCCAGCTACGCGCTCGAGACGCTCGAGCGGGCGGTGCAGGCCGGCGCGCAACGCATCGTGCTCTGCGATACCAACGGCGGGACCATGCCGTGGGAGATTCGCGAGATTTGCTCCGTCGTTTGGCACAGCGTGCAGGTGCCGTTAGGCATCCATGCGCACAACGACTGCGACATGGCCGTGGCGAATAGTGTGATCGCGCTGCAGGCCGGCGTGAAGCAAGTCCAGGGCACGATCAACGGCATCGGTGAACGCTGCGGTAATGCGAACCTCTGTTCGATCCTGCCCAATCTGCAACTGAAAATGGGCACGCGGGCATTGGGGACGCGACTCAAACGCCTCCGGGAGGTCTCGCACTTCGTCGCCGAGATCGCCAATCTGGTGCCGGATAAACATCAGCCCTATGTCGGGGATTCCGCCTTCGCGCATAAAGGCGGTGTGCATATTCACGCCGTGCAGAAGAACCCCGCAACCTATGAACATGTGCGTCCCGAACTGGTTGGAAACCGGCAGCGTTTTTTGGTGTCGGATGCCGCGGGACGGAGTGCGTTGCTCGCGAAGGTGGAGGCCTTTGGATTTGCGCTCAGTAAGGATCATAAGGCCGTCCAGGACTTGATGGCGCAGCTGAAACAGCGCGAGAACGAAGGGTATCAGTACGAAGGCGCGGAGGGGTCGTTCGAACTTCTGGTGCGGAAAGCCCTTGGCAGCCATACGCCGTCGTTCCAGTTGCTGGGGTTCCGCACGATCGTGGAGAAGGGGGAGTCCGACCTGGAGTCGCGGGCCGAGGCCACCGTGATGGTCAAGGTGGGCGACGATATCGAGCATACGGCCGCCGTCGGCAAAGGGCCCGTCAATGCGCTGGATCATGCGTTGCGTAAGGCCTTGGAGAAGTTCTATCCGGAGCTACGGGAGGTGCGGCTGCTGGACTATAAGGTCCGCGTACTCGCAGCCAGTCACGGAACGGAGGCGAAAGTACGGGTGTTGATCGAGTCCGGCGATCAGAAGGACAAATGGGGGACCGTTGGGGTGTCGGCGAACATCATGGAGGCCAGCTGGCAGGCCTTGGCGGATGGGATTGAGTACAAGCTCCTCAAACGGGACCGACGGCACTAGGCTGATTTCTTCATGGACCATGGCAGTCGTCACTTGACAGACATGATAACCTCGCGTAACTTATGTGAAAATTTGGCCTCCTGTGTTGTAAGAGGCTGTTGGGTCAGGTGATCAGCGACGTGTCTGTCGAGGGGGACGCATGAGAAAGTCGGACATCGCCAACGAAATCTTCAAACAGGTGGGTATTTCAAAGAATGAGGCCGCGGATATCGTTGAACTAATTCTGAACATGTTGAAATCAGTGTTGAATAAGGGAGAATCGGTCAAAATCGCCGGATTCGGCAACTTCATCGTGCGGAGCAAGGGGCCGCGGAAGGGACGTAATCCCAGGACTGGCGAGGAGATCGGGATCACGCCTCGACGGGTGGTGACCTTCCGGCCAAGCCAGGTGTTTAAGAAATACGTCAACTCATAATGGAATTGAGGACTTCCACATCGTCCGGTCGAAGCGTCGCCTCCACGGCGATCCCCGTGCTGGGGAGCAAGGTGTTCTACAAGATCGGCGAAGTGAGTGTGATGACCAAGCTGCCGGCCTATGTGCTGCGCTTTTGGGAATCGGAGTTCCCCTTCCTGAAGCCAAAGAAGAGTCGCGGGAATCAGCGCTTATATGTGCAGCGGGATATCGAGACGGTCTTGGAAATTCGGCGCATGTTGTACGACGAGGGCCATACGCTCGCGGGGGTAAAACGCTTTTGGGCGCGGCGTGGCCGGCATGCCCAGGGCAAGAAATCTCCGCGGGAGATCGCCACCCGCCTGCGTGGCGATCTGCAGGCCATTCTACGACTCTTGGAGGTCCATTCCCGTACCGAGGTATCGTGACTCAATCTCGCGACCTGCTCCGGAGACGGTCGTATCGATTGCCCCTGTGACAGATTCGCTTGGGTCGGGGCGTGGCGCAGCCCGGTAGCGCACTCGCTTGGGGTGCGAGGGGTCGTGGGTTCAAATCCCGCCGCCCCGACCAATTTTGTTGTGTCGTTTCTCGCTTGGTTGGAGTGGCTGCGGTCGTGGCCGCGGGATCCGGCCAAGCAGCGGCGAGCAGAGCGTGGGAGAGGATGAAAGGCTGCCTCCGGCAGCTTTTTTTGTGTGTCCGCGTTGTCTCGCACGATTCTTGTCACCAACGACGACGGTATTACTTCTCCGGGCATTGAGGCGCTCGCCCGTGCCGCCTCGCGCCTGGGGACGGTCTGGGTCGTCGCGCCGGACCGTGAGCGGACCGCGGTGGGCCACGCATTGACCTTGCACAAACCGCTGCGATTGACGCGGGTGCGCCCGCGGTGGTTTGCCGTGAACGGCACGCCGACGGACTGCGTCAACCTGGCCGTGAAACATGTGCTGAAGCGGCCGCCCGCGCTGTTGCTCTCCGGGGTGAATCGCGGTGTCAATCTCGGCGATGACGTGACCTATTCCGGCACCGTGTCGGCGGCCCTCGAAGGGACGATTCTCGGCATTCCATCCGTGGCCGTCTCGCAAGAGGGGTGGGAGGAGTTTCGATTTGCCGTCGCCGCCGGCTATGCCGTGGTCGTCGGTCGGGCGGCGCTCCAGCACCGGCTGCCGGAGGAAACTCTGTTGAACGTCAATGTGCCTAATCGCCCCAAGACCTCGATCCGAGGCGTGCGTGTCACGCGCCTCAGCCGCCGCCGCTTCGACAATCCGATCGTCGAGAAAATCGATCCCCATGGACGGCACTACTATTGGATTGCCGGCACGCGGATCACCTGGCGCCGCCAGGCCGATTCCGACTATGCCGCTGTGCGGGCCGGCTATGTGTCGGTGACCCCGTTGCATCTGGACATGACTCATGATGACGCGCTCGGGACGCTCCGAGGCTGGGAGCTGTTTCGCCCGGCGGGTGTGAGAACCACTCCATCGAGGGCTAGGCGGCGATGATCAGTCAGCTCATTGAAACGATCGTCGAGATGCTCAGCCGGTTTGTCATTGCGACGATTTCCGCAATGGGATACGCAGGGATCGTCGTCACCATGGCGATCGAAAGCGCCTGCATCCCCCTGCCCAGTGAAATCATCATGCCCTTTTCCGGCTATCTGGTGCTCACCGGCCAGTTTTCGCTTTTGGGGGTGACGCTGGCCGGGACGATCGGCAACGTCCTGGGTTCCATTGTCGCCTACGTGGCCGGGGTCTACGGCGGGCGACCCTTTGTCGAGCGGTATGGGCCGTATATGCTGATCCGCCAGCAGGATCTCGATCAGGCCGATCGTTGGTTTGCCAAGTATGGCGAGGCAGCGGTGTTGATCAGCCGCATGTTGCCGGTCATCCGGACCTTCATCTCGCTGCCCGCGGGCATTGCCCGGATGCCGTTTTGGCGGTTTGTCGTGTTCACCTTCATCGGCGCCTTTCCATGGTGCTTCCTCCTCGCCTATATTGGCCTCGTCATGGGAGAGCATTGGGCGGATCTGCGGCAATACTTTCATCAGATCGACGTGGTGATCGGGGCCGTCTTGTTCCTCGGCGTCGCCTATTTTCTCCGCACACATTGGCCCAAGCGGGCTCCACGCAACGTCTCGCCGTAACATGGTGAAGCTCTACAATACCCTCTCTGGTCAGAAAGAGGCGCTTGAACCGTTGACGCCGGGACGGGTGCGGATGTACGTCTGCGGCGTGACGGTCTATGACTATTGCCACCTTGGTCATGCCCGCAGCGCCCTCGTCTTCGACGTCCTGCGCCGCTATCTGGAGTATCGCGGCCTGGCCGTCGACTTTGTGAAGAACTTCACCGATGTCGACGACAAGATCATCAAGCGGGCCAATGAACAGGGCATGACGTGCGACGCCGTGACCTCGAGATTCATTCAGGCCTACCACGAGGACATGGGCCGGTTGGGCGTCCGCCGTGCGACGATCGAACCCAAGGCCACCGAACATATGGCGGACATCGTCACGCTCGTCGGAGAATTGATGGCCAAAGGTCTGGCCTATGCGATCGACGGCGATGTGTATTTCGACGTGGCACGTTATCCGGCGTACGGGCGCCTCTCCAAGCGCAAGCTCGAGGACCTGCAGGCGGGTGCACGGGTGGAAGTGGACGAGCGCAAACGCAACCCCATGGACTTTGCCTTGTGGAAAGCGTCGAAACCTGGCGAACCGGCTTGGGACAGCCCGTGGGGGCCTGGGCGGCCGGGGTGGCACATCGAGTGCTCCGCTATGTCGATGCGGCATCTGGGCGAGACGTTCGATCTTCACGGCGGGGGGATGGATTTGATCTTCCCGCATCATGAAAACGAAATCGCGCAATCCTGCGGCGCCACCGGGAAAGAGTTCGCCCGGCACTGGGTGCACAATGGGTTCGTGCAGATCAACCAAGAGAAAATGTCGAAGTCGCTCGGGAATTTTTTCACGATCCGGGAGATCTTCGAGAAGCTCGGGGCGGAAGAGGGCTGGCATGAGGCCACGACCGGAGAGGTGCTGCGCTATTTCCTGCTCGCCACCCATTATCGCAGCCCGCTCGAATTCTCGGACCAGAGCCTGCGCGAAGCGAAAAACGCTCTGAACGGGTTCTACGATCTGTTCACGCGGCTCAAGGAGCCCGGGCCCGCCAGGGGCCCTGCCGACGACCGGATCGGCACGGTGGTGTCGCAGACCCGCGCCGCGTTTCAGCAGGCCATGGACGACGACCTCAATACACCGGTTGCCATCGCCGCGTTACAACAGTGGCGGACTGAGGTCAACAAGCTGCTCGATCAAGGGCTGTCAGCGGAAGGCCGTCGACATGCTCGCGAGGAGTTTCGGAATTTGGGGGCGGTCGTGGGGCTCTTTCAAACGGATGCCTGGCAGTTCCACACGAAGCTCGCCGGGACCGCGCCAACCGTCTCTCGTGGTCCCTCGGATGAACAGATCGATCAACTAATCGTCGAGCGCAACGAGGCGCGCAAACACAAGCATTTCAAGCGGGCGGATGAGATCCGCACGCAACTCGCCGACGCCGGCATCACGCTCGAAGACAAACCCGATGGCACGACCCGCTGGAAACGCTGAGCCCGCCGACGCGCTGTACGGCGTCCACGCCGTCACGGAGGCGCTGGAGGCCGGCCGCCCGTTGATGCGGGTGCTCGTCCTGCACACACACGGTCAGTTGGAGGAGATCGTCCGGCTCGCGAGGGGCCGCGGGATTCCGGTCCATATCGAGCCGAAGGTCATGCTGGATCGTATGGCGCCCGGTGTGCGCCACCAGGGCGTGGTCGCGGTGGCGGCGGCGCGCCGGTATGCGTCGGTCGAGGACATGTTGAATCTAGGGAAACGGAAAGGGGAGCCCGCCTTTCTCCTCGTGCTCGACGGCGTGCAAGATCCCCAGAATTTTGGCGCCATCCTGAGGAGCGCGGAAGCCGCCGGAGTGCACGGGGTGATCATTCCTGAACGGCGGGCGGTCGGGCTCACGGCCGCCGTGGCCAAGGGTTCAGCCGGCGCGATCGAACACGTGCGCGTCGCCCAGGTCACGAATCTATCGAATCTACTGCAGGAGCTGAAGGAGGCGGGGGTCTGGATCTACGGGCTCGATATGCAGGCCGACAAGGCCTACAGCGACGTCGACTATACCGGGCCGGTGGCGTTCGTGCTTGGCGGAGAGGGCCAGGGTGTTCGCCCTGGGGTGTTGGCGGCCTGCGACGGGCGGGTACGGATTCCGATGGCCGGGAGAGTCCGGTCGTTGAATGCGTCCGCGGCGGCGTCGGTCGCGTTATTCGAGGTGGTTCGACAACGCGATCGACGACCCTTAAGGCCAACGAACTAACGAACCCGAATCATGCCGCCTTGAATGGCGGCCTTCAAGAGCTGTGCGGTATTCGACACGCGAATCTTCTTCATCATGTTGGCGCGATGCGCCTCGACGGTCTTGACGCTGATCTTCAACCGCTGTGCGATCTCCTTGTTCTTGAATCCCGACCAGATCAATTGAAGAATCTCGGTTTCACGGCTGGTCAAAGACTCCGGGCGTTTTTTGCGCGGCGGGAGCGTGATGGTGCCGGTGATCTTCTTAGCTCGCGCAGTGGTTTTGGCCATAGTTAAGGCTCCTTACGCATGGCATAGTGAGTATTCTATCTGTCGTGTAACTGATGACAGGCGCAAAGTATTTCAGATTCTCTGATTTGTGTGCAATGGCTTATCTATCCTACTATGCCTAGGACGGTTTTCCCTGGACGGAATTGCCCTTACCAGCTATATCGTAGAGAATGAGCTTTCCGACCATCCTTATAGTGGTTTTTCTGTTCGGGGCCTTGGTTGGGAGCTTCCTGAACGTCTGTATCTATCGGCTTCCCCGCAAGGAATCGATCGTCTGGCCAGCCTCCCACTGCCCCACCTGCCGACGCCCTATTGCTCCCTACGACAACGTCCCCATTCTCGGCTATGCGATGTTGGGGGGACGCTGCCGGAGCTGTAAGGTCCCCATCTCGTTGCAATATCCCCTGGTTGAGTTGACCAATGCGCTCGGCTGGGTCGCCATCGTCTGGCATTTCGGGTGGGGATGGCCGGCCGCAGCCTATGCCGTGCTCTTCTCGGCGCTGGTCGTCGTCACGGGAACCGACCTGTCCCATACCATGATTCCAGACGGCGTCACCCTGCCCGGGATCGTCCTTGGTCTGGTGGCAGGCGCAACGGTGTTGCCCCTGGGCATTCAGAACAGCCTGCTCGGGGTGCTGGTGGGCGGCGGATTGCTCTGGGGCCTGGCGGTGATCAGCCCCTATGTGTTTGGCAAAGAGGGCATGGGAGGCGGGGATATCAAACTGCTCGGCATGGTTGGCGCCTTCCTTGGCTGGCGCCCGGCCCTCTTGACCATCATGATCGGGGCCCTACTTGGCTCCGTCGTTGGCCTGAGCCTCATTGGGTTGAAAGTCATCAAACGGGATGAATACATTCCGTTCGGCCCCTTTCTCGCCTTCGGGGCGCTCCTCGCGTTGTTCTTCCATGAGTCGTTGTTGAATTGGTATTGGACCTTGCTCCAGCCCGCACCTTAAGCGGGTCCCTCCTACGAAGGTAGCCGGTCCCCTCCGTATCTGATCGTCTGCTCACTGTATCTCTTTCGTTCCACGTTCATCGCCTCGAGACAAACGCTCTCGACGAACCCCACTCACGGGCGCGTCGCCGCCACACGTTCCTCCAACGGGAAAACTCATTCAATCCCCAGTGATTTCCTCGATCGCGAGGGCGTGCGGGGGAGTGGGTTTCTCTGGTCCGCCACCTCTCTTTCACTGCGGCATGGAAATTGGAATCTCAGCGAAGACGCACGGAGAGCCACTTAGCCGTCAGAAATGGAAAGGGGAAGCGTCGCATGAAGAACCGAGAGCGAGGGCATAGTTTGATCGAGCTGATGGTCACGCTCGCGATGGTGGCCATCCTGTCGGCGCTGGCGGTGCCGCAATTCGCCGTGGCTGCGGCGCGGTATCGTGAGCGGGCTGTGGTGTCGGAGGTGGCTTCCGAGCTTCGGCAAGCCCGTCTCCTGGCCTTGAGTAAGCGGCAGCGCGTCGAGGTGCGGCTCGCCGATGATCGGCAAGCGATCGACCTGGTGTTGAACGACGACGCGCAGACCCGGTTGCGCCGGTACGATTTTCATGGCCGGG
The DNA here is from genome assembly GCA_964449255.1 of uncultured Nitrospira sp. Taxonomy (GTDB): domain Bacteria; phylum Nitrospirota; class Nitrospiria; order Nitrospirales; family Nitrospiraceae; genus BQWY01. The sequence continues at coordinate 257,831 of CAYUYE010000002.1, forward strand.
GCGTCGCACTGCTGTCGTGGCCCGAAGAACGAACACTCTGGTTTCATCCCACTGGTCGTTCGGCCAGCGCCGCCACCATTCTGCTTGGCAGCCACGGGGCGAATCCCCGTCGGATCACCGTCTCGCTCACGGGGCGGGTGGCGGTGTCATGAACCACGCAAACTTGGACATGCGACACCACATGATCGGCCCAAGGCGCGATGACCGAGGGATGACCCTCGTAGAGGTCATGGTGGCGATGGTCATTGCCACTATCGGTTTGGCGGGGGCCATCGGCATGTTCGAGTGGGCCGAGCGTGGACTGCGCGCCGGAGCGACGGGCACACGCGCACTGGCGCTGGTCGAGTCGAGGTTGGAGTCGAAACGCGTCGTCCCATGGGAACGGCTGCTCGTCGACTCGGCTGTGAGCGGCGAACGAATGGAGACCCGCATGCACGACGATGGGGAGGTGCCGGATGTGGTGGCGGGGGACGGGATCTATTCGTCGGGCACGGAAGTGGATGGAATCCAGGTGACGTGGACAGTTCAACCGAATCGCACGGGGCGCTTGCTTGACAGCGGATATGTGCAGATCGAGGCGACAGCCACGTACCCCGCCTGGGCTGGGAAGAACCGTACGATCACGCTGAGGACGGGGCGGGGCAACCCTCGCTTTGTAGGCGCGTCCTAAGGAGTCATTTCTATGCCATTCTCGATGCCATTCGCGGGTTCACAGTTTCTACATCCGTTGCGAAACACCGCCGGGGTCGGGCTGACGGAACTGATGACGGCGCTAACCATCGGCCTCGTGGTGGTGTCGCTGTCGCTTGACACGCTCACGCACTTGGAGACGCGATTCCGACGGCAACACCGGCAGATGGCCGTGGCGCAAGATGCGCGACTTGGACTGGAAGTGTTCGAGCAGGATATCCGTGCCGCCGTTGGATTGTCCGTCGACGGACGGCGCGCGCTGTTGCGGGCAGAGCCACGCCTACTTGAGTTGCGCGCCAACATGAATGGCTACGAAACGATACTCGTCGCGGCGGCATTGGTCGGCCAGACGGAACTCGCCGTGTCAGATGGCAGTCAGTGGCCAGCCGGCAAGGAAGTCCGCATTTGTCACCGCCTGCAGTGCGTCGACAATCGGCTCGTCCGTGCCGGGCAACGGAGCACAATCTCCCTCGCACAGCCGCTCGGCGAGTCATTCTCGCCTGGCGCGCACGTCTTCGTCGTCAATCACGTTCGTTACTCCGTCACGAATGATGACGGTGACCACCTGAAGTTGATGCGGCAGGTGGATGGAGGAACCGCGACGCTCATCGACGACCTCGGCTGCCTCGGATTTGCCTATTGGACCGCGCTCGGCGAACCCACCAGTGAGATGAGCCAGGTCCGCGGACTTCGCCTCGAGCTATGTCTCGGCCATGATCGGCGTCGGATTACCAAGGATATCGCCATTCAGCTGTAGCTCATATTTCACCCTGATTACCACAAGGAGAGACCCATGCATCGGTTCCCGTTCCCTGCCAACGACCACGGTATCGCGCTGCTCGCGGCATTGTTCATGATTCTCGCGCTGTCCCTGCTGGGAATGACCGCGCTGCACCTGGCCACGCAGGAGCTGGAAGGTGTGGCGGCACTGCGTATGGATTCGGCGGCTTTGCACATGGCGGAGGCGGGCGCGGAGCGGGTCGTCGGATGGATCCACGATCCGGGCTCTGCTCCATCCGATCAGATACGCACCCTGTTCGCGAAACGGATGACAACTCCCTCCTCCAGTCCGTCGTATTTCGACGCACAGGGGATCTCGCAATTTCGAGGCACGGCGCAAGCGCCCGACGTCCTGCTTGAGGCCAGCCAGCCGACCCACGATCTCTGGCTCAACGACGCTGCGCGATCGGGCTTGTCTCCGGGCCAGGCCATTCCCAAAGTTGAATCGCTGAAGGTCTTTGGACCGACGCGGACCGATCTGCTGTGTACGGTCGAAGTGATGGCCAAGGACCCCACGCGTCCCCTCGATCAGGGGCGAACGGTCCGCATGCAACTGGCGGCGATCGAGGTGCCTCCGCTTGGAGCACCGGTCGAGGTGGGGAGCCTCGCGTCTTCGGGATCCGCAGCACCGTCGGTCCTGGTCCATTGGGGGCAAGTGCGTGTGCTGGGCGATGCGGTGGTCAGAAACTGGGAGGATGTGCCGGAGAAAATCAGCCTGGCGCCGCTGACCGGCCAATCGTATTTCGAGACGGCGCGGCGAGAAGACCGCTGGCATGAGTGGCGAGTGGGCGGGGCGATCACACTCCTGCAGCCAATGGCCGTGGATCCAGAGCCTCCGCTCAATGTCGCCCAACGGCTCATGCCGGTCCCGGGCGTCCGGTTCGACACCTGGGACTATGCCACCCTCAAGCGAATTGCCCAGGAGCACGGGGCCTACTATGCCGTGGATCAAGACGGGCGGCTGTACCTCGGGGGGCTCGCCGAAGGACGGACAGGACTCACGCTCGATGAGGTGATGACGTCCCGTCACGTCGGCGATCGGCACGGGTTGGTGTTTATCGACACGTTGGATCAACAGGCCCCTCGGGCCGACAACCTTGCGACCCTCACGGCGCAGGCCTCCTACGCGGAGGGACTCTATGTGATCAATGCGCACGTCACGTGGCGCCCGCACTCGGCAGGGCTGAGCTTCCCGGCATTGACCCCGCCGACAGACGGCGCCACGAGCGTGGCGACCCGAGCGCCCGTGCAGTTGTCGGATATCCATCTGAACGGTGTCCTGTACACCCCCGGGTCGTTGACCATCGAGAACGGCCTGCGAGTCTTCGGCTCGGTGGTGGCGCAGGGGACCATACGGACGTCCGGCCGCGGTCTGGAAGTGTGGTACGACCACGATTTCAGTCGTGGCTTGTTCCGCGGCCTCCCGGTGGTGGCGGTGGCGCCCGGCACCTGGCGGGCTTTGTAGCGACAGGTTGTTTCTTTCACGCGGAGGAAGGGATGGAGACCATGAACGCAATCAGTCATGTGCCACAGGCCGAGACCCAAGGAAGAGCTTTCACGCAGAGCCAACGGGTGCCGCGTCTTTCCGGCGCGACCTCGGCCGTCGGCCGGGATTCCCGGCGCGAGGCGTTCCGCCGCCTCGTGGACGACGGCGTGCTCACGGCCGATCGTTTCGAGCAGGCGATCGAGGACTCCGTCGGACGGGGCATCGACCTGGAACGCTACTTGATGGAAGAGTGCCACCTGTCGGGCACACAACTCGGTGCTGCCCTGAGCGCCCACTATGGACGTCCCTACGTCCCCTTCGATCGACGCAAGGCGATTCCGCCCGGGGTGTTGAAACAGGTGAAGATCGACTATCTTCGACGGCACCACTGGGCCCCGCTCAGCCGTGAGCAGAACCGGCTCACCGCCATCATTGACAACCCGGCCGACATGGATCGCGTGCTCGACATCCAGTATGCCTTCCCGGGGACAGTCGTCGACCTGGTGGTCGGGTTGCGCCTCGATATCGCGCGTTTCTTAGACGCCGCGGACGGTGGGACGGTCGAGGAATCCATCCAAGACATCCTCGGCGAACTCATACGCGATGACGGGGAAACCGAGGTCTCCGCCAAGGGCGGTGAGGAGGCGGTCAACGAAAACACCTCGGCCATCGTGCGCTTGGTCAATCAGATCATCCTTGAGGCACACCGCCTCGGTGCGTCTGACATTCACCTCGAGCCCTACTCGACGCGGAAGGACATGGTGGTGCGGTTTCGCGTCGACGGCGCCTGCTTTACGTATATGAAGGTGCCGGCCGCCTACCGCCGGGCGATGGTTTCCCGTCTCAAGATCATGGCCAACCTGGACATCGCTGAATCGCGGAAGCCGCAAGACGGGAAGGTCCGCTTTCGGACGAGCGAGGGGAAGGAGTTGGAGTTGCGCATGGCCACCCTGCCGACCTCCGGGCAGAACGAAGACGTAGTGTTGCGAATCCTGACGTCCAAGGGGCTGTTGCCGTTGGAGGGCATGGATCTGTCGCCAGAATTGATCGCCTCGCTCAAGCACATGGTGGCTCGACCCTACGGCATTCTGTTGTGCGTGGGACCGACAGGATCCGGAAAAACGACAACGCTGCATGCGCTGCTGTCGCACATCAATGACGATTCGCGAAAAATCTGGACGGTTGAGGATCCGATCGAAATCACCCAGGACGGTCTGCGCCAGCTTCAAGTGTTTCCCAAGATCGGCCTGACGTTCGCCTCGGCGCTGCGCGCGTTCTTGCGCGCCGATCCAGACGTCATCATGGTGGGGGAGATGCGCGACAAGGAAACGGCGGATATCGCAATCGAGGCCTCCTTGACGGGCCATTTGGTGCTCAGCACGCTCCATACGAATAGCGCCGTGGAAACAGTCACGCGGCTGCTCGATATGGGCTGCGACTCCTTTAATTTCGCCGATGCGATGATCGGGGTGCTGGCGAAGCGCCTCTGTCGGCGTTTGTGCGAGCGCTGCAAGGAGTCCTATCGGCCGGCGGAGACGGAGTGGTCTGAGCTGAGGCTGGCCTATGGGAGCGCCCAGTGGGAGCGCTTGGGTTTCCCCCTGCAAGCCGCGGACAGGCTCTGGCGGGCCAAGGGATGCGAGGCCTGCGCCCACACCGGATTCAAGGGGCGGGTGGCTCTCTACGAGCTGCTGCCGGGTTCCGATGAATTGAAAGTGCTGATTCAGACCAAGGCCCGCACCCATGAACTACTGCGCCTCGCGGCCCATGAGGGCATGCTGAGCCTAGTGCAGGACGGCGTCCAGAAGGTGCTCCGAGGTGAGACCACGCTGCAGGAGGTCAGGAAGGTCGCGGTCAAATAGAGGGTTGGTTCGGGTCCGACCTGGGCACAGGCCCTCAATCTGTGGGGTTGGACGACCATCCCTATACAAGCTACGTACGACACCAATCGTACGCATGGAGTATTGTTCGCGAGGGCCTGACAGTCGCTCCCGCCCGAGAATTCGCCGGTATCCAGGCGATCAAGGACGCTGCAGCATTCCGCTTTCTGGTTGCCACCTGGCCGCTCCCTGCTAGACTTAGGCTCGATGATCACCCTCCCAGGCACAACTGCCGCCTCGTGGCAAGATGCAAAAAACGGCGGCACGAGGAACGCAAAGTGTTCGTCGCCTCGCCGAGTTTTGGACTGAGATAGATCCCTCGAACGGGTGGGGACGCTCACAGAATCAGGGGGTTATGCACGGATCGAGGGGGCAGAGAAAAGGCACAGGCCTTGCTCATTCAGGGCGGCGGCGAGGTATCGGCATGACGCAATCGACTCAACAACGGGCGCGCATCATAAGCCAGGGCGGCTTTACGCTCGTGGAAATGTTGGTCGTCGTGGGGATCGTGGCGGTGATGCTAGCGATGGCTATCCCGGGATTTTCCCGCATGGCGGCTCGAAACGAGGTCCAGCAGGCCGCGCGAGAGATGGCCGCGACGTTACAGACCTCTCGCTTGTTGGCCATGAACGTCAACACGCCAGTGGCGATTGCGCCTCAACTGGTCCCAGGCTCTGAAGGCCAGTCACTTCAGGTGGCCGTGGTCAACGCCAACACAGGGGGCCCACTTATCAATCCTACTTCGGGAGCGGCGCTCTCGACAGGTCTCCAAGTGAAGGCGGTGAATATCACGTCGCTCACGGGACCTGGGGGCGGCCCAGTCGCTCCGGTGATATTCAATCCGCAAGGACTTCTGGCCCCAATTGGGAATCTAGGGCAGGTGTGGCTCGTCAGGAACGTTCCGCAGAACACGGTCTACTCGATTACGATTTCTCCCGGTGGACGGGTTCGTTGGTGCGGGGTGGCGGTGGCGGCCGGGGGCGTGTGTCCCTAGTGAGTGAGTCCATGATGAAACCAATTGTACGAACACAGGGTGGGTTCTCGTTGATGGAGGTCATGGTGGCCGCCGGCATTCTTGCCGTGGGGCTGCTGGGTCTCTCGGGCATGCAGATCATCTCCCTGAACAAGAACGTGGATGCGAACGATTTGACGGTTGCCTCGAATCTGGCCAGCGAGATGATGGAACGGATTCAATTCAACCGGGGTCGGGCGACGGGAACGACAAACCCCTACAACAATATCGATACGACCATGGCCGGTACCGCTCCCAGTGCGGCGGAGACTCAGGCCAATGGCGACTATGTCCAATGGAGGACTGCCCTCACCGCGAGCGGGTTGCGCAATGCTCGCGGGGTGGTGACGCTCCAACCGATCGTCACAAACCCGCCCCTGAATCAGTTCCAAGTGCAAGTGCAGGTCAATTGGCAAGAAAAGACCGGCACCAATCTCAACCGAGCGGTAAATGTCATTTCGGTCATTGCCGTGGAGTAAGTAGAGAAGGGATGACGCGCATGAGGCCAAGCGCACGACAAATCCGCAGCTGCCCCCGGCCCGACCGAGAGAAGGGGTTTACCCTTGTCGAAGTCATGATGGCCCTGGCTGTTCTGGCCATTATTGTTGGCGCGGGGTTCGGAGTGCTCATTGCCAGCGAGAAGGCGACGCACACCAGCGGCCAAATCGTCGACGCGCAGCAGAGCGCCCGCTTGGCCATGGATCTGCTCTCTCGTGATATCAAAATGGCCGGCTTCGGATGGCAATCGAACATGACCGTGGGGAATTGCCAAGTTCCGGCTGCCGCCCCGGCGACGGCAGCCCCGATTGTGCCCGTCGACAATAACCCGGCCGGCCAGGATGTGGGGCCTGATGGCATCCGGTTGGTCGTTCCCATGACCAATACTCAGACGCTGGCTGGTGCCGGGGCTCCCGTGGCCGCGTGGACGTTGTCGGCTGCTACCACGCCGGGATTTTCGCAGATTCAGCTCCAGCCTGGGGCCGTCACGGCGATGACGAACGCCGGGCTCCTTACCACTTCCAATGTCGTGTCCATCAATGGGGCTTTCGCGGCGCAGGTGACCGGGCTGAGCGGGCCCAACGGCCTGCAGCTTCAGAATCCGGCACAGCTCCACATCAATTTCCCGATAGGGGCGCAGGTGTACCTGCTGCAGTGCATCAACTACACGGTCGCCAACAATCCGGCCCAGTGCGGCAACCTTGCCGCTCCTTGCCTGATGCGTGGACCGGTCGGACCCGTCGGCGCGCAACAGGTGGCCATCGCCGACGGCATCGAAGACCTGCAGTTCGCCTACGGGTGCGACGGCTGCACGCTGTTGGATCTTGGAGGCGATGGTGTGATCGATGATCAGGGTGATGGCGGGGGATTTACCGCCGGAGACTTTGTTACGAACCAGCCATGGAACGTCGCGCCCATGACCTCGGAAAAGATTCGAATGGTCCAAGTGAATCTCGTCGCCAGGCAAGCCGCCAGGGCGGCGGATCGAGGATTGGGCGAAGGCAGTGCGGCGGCGTTGCTGACCCCCAATGCCTTGCAGATTAGCGATCACAACCATGTGAATGGCGTGTTTGCGGCCGGAGACTTTGGAGCCCAGACGCCGCCCTACACCTCAGTGCGCCGCAGAATCCTCACGAAAACGTTGGATGTGCGGAACATTCCGCTCTGCGACGCCTGTTAGCACGGAAGGATACGAGCGATCATGGATGCGAGAGACACAGTGTTTGGAAACGAGCGGGGTATCGCCACCCTGGCCGTCATGGTGATTTTAGTTCTGATGACGGCGCTTGGGATTGCGGCGCTCACGGTGACGAATATGGAGAGCACCTCGGCAGGGTACTCACGGACCAACGAGGCCGGTGTGCAAGCCGCAGAAGCCTGTGTCCAGACCGGTGTCCAAGTCATTCAGCAGGTGGTGATGGCTCGGATGGTTCCAGCGACGTTGCAGGTTCCGGCAGGACCTGTTCCTGCTGCCGCGATGGCTTCATTGGCAGCGGAGCTTGTGCAGTTGGACACCAACAATGCGGATGTGCCCATCGGAGCTGGCGCGTCCCCTGACCTCATCATGGCCGTACCGGTTGTCGGCCCGGTCTACCAAGTTGCTGGCGATATCGACAAGCAATACCGCAAGGTTCAAGGAAGCTTTGGCGACTCCTCGTCGGTGGTGGAGACATTCTATCGGATCAATTGTTTCGCCCAACATATAAGCACCGGCGCTGTCACCAACGTGCAGGCGGAATACTACTGTTATGCGGCCTCCGGCGACCAAACGTGTAAGCGAAAGCCAACCTAAAGGAGCTGAACCATGGCGATGCACACGCAACGAGCCCGATTCAGATCAGTTGGCGATCAGTCTCGAGGGACTATGTCCCTCGTACTGGCGCTGGTCGGCGCAGTCGCCCTCACTGCCGTGGAGACCTCCACGGTTGCCGCGCAGCAGACCGCTCCAGTTTCTCTTGCCGGCTATCAATCCGGAATGGTGACGTCGGTGCAGGGCAATAGTCTCGGGATCAATGGCGCGAGCTACCAGCTCTCGCCCGATGTCGTCATCGTCGATCCGGAAGACAAGCCGATGGAGCCGGTCGACATTCGCGTGAACGCGGAGGTCAAATTCCAAGTCAAGCGCGAGCAGGCGAATCGGATTGTCAGAATGATTCTTATTCTCCCGCAATAAACAGAGAAGGGCCGACGGATCATGAACCTGAAACGCACGCACGAGATGGCGAACGGTAGCCCATCGGGGCATCAGAACGAGGAGGGAATAGTCATGGACTCTCGGACTATGAAATCCACGTGGATGGCTCTTGCACTGGCAATGGCGGCGCTGTCCGCGCCGACCGCAATTGGCCAGGCCCAAACGTTGGCCGACTACCAGGCGCAACCGCCCTTTGTGGCGGACGTTGTGCCGCCGAACATTCTAATCGTGATGGACAACTCCGGCAGTATGACGAACCGCGCGTGCGAGTCCGCGAACTGCGGCTTGCTGGGCGGCGTACCGTCGACGAATACCAACTTCTGGAGTGCCACGACCTACTCCGGGTTCTTCAATACCATGGGCTGCTACATCTACGATGCCACCGACAATCGCTTCGAGCCCAGCTCAACGAAGGCCTCGATCGGCGCCATTTGTGGTGCAACGGAATGGGACGGGAACTTCTTGAACTGGGCGGTGTTCCGTCGGTTCGACGCCGTCAAGAAAGCCATGATCGGGAACGACTGCGTAGTCGCGCGAGCGACGGACGGAACGTGCCCGCCGACCGGTACGCCGGCGTTGAGCACGATCAAAGCCCAAGCCAGATTCGATGGGACGAGCGAAGGACATGAGACGACGCCGTCAATTCCAAGGACCGCCACAGGCACGCAGTCAAGCTACCTCGGCAGGATTCCGGTCTCTGTGGCCCAGGGTGGAACGGGGACCAATCCAAATGATCTCTGGATCCACCTCCGTGGCGGCACATCGGGCATGCAGGGTCGGTTCTGTGTCGACAATGACAACAACGCGCCGGGGAGCACCGAAACCGCGTGTAATCGGAATGGAGGCGGCGGCGACGGCGATGCCTACAATGAGACGGCGAACTACTTCCAGATCCGAATCGCGTTAACCGGTCCTGCCGAAGGCGTGATCCATCAGATCGGATCGAAAGCTCGGTTTGGGTTGGCCGTGTTCAACAATGACGGATCGAACAATGGTATGCGGATCTTGAACGGCCTTGGCAGCCGCCAATCGATTGATTTTACCGGCTCGGTCGTCGAGACGTTCAACGACAATACGGCGGCGATGGTGGATGCGGTGGAAGAAGCGTGGCCTGCCACCTGGACACCGCTCGCGGAGACGCTCTATGAGGCCGCCCGGTATGTGGCGCAGATCAATTCGGCGTTTTATCCGGCGCAGTATGTCTATCCGATTGCGTTTTCGGGTGGAAACAGCAACGGCGCCAACTTCGGTTCGAACGGGGTCGGCTCGTTCGGTGCGCCGGAAATCAAGGCCACGACGGGGACCGAGACCTGCCCATCGCAGTACATCGGCGATGCCTGCGGCCGAGACCCGTTCTTCTACGGCAGCAACCATACGCCGGCCTGGGCGAGCACGTCGTCTGAAGTGCGCTGCTGCAAAACGTTCATCATGGTCTTTACAGACGGTGAACCGACTCAGGACCAAGGAGTGCCGGGCGTCTTGCAGAACTATGCAGGCGCAATCTCGGGCGTGCCCTGCGTCGGAGGCAACACGACAATCCACGCGCCGAACGGAACCTGTAACACGAATCCGAATACACCTGCGTCGATCCTGATGGGCGAGCATAAGACTGATTATGGTTCGAACGGGACGCACCATTTGAACGACGTGGCCTATTGGGTCCACAGAAACGACCTCCGCCAGGCGACGATTCCGGTGCTCAATGTGCCTGGGCATGATTTGCAAGGTTTTCAGAACGTCACCGTGTATACCTTTTTCGCATTCGGAACGATCGCCGGACGCGAGCTGATGATGCACGCGGCGCAACAGGGTGGGTTTGAGGACACGAACGGCAACTGGGTCCCCGATTTGCCGGTTGAGTGGGATAAGATCAATAACCGGGATGGGACCAGCGGATCCACGGTTGCGGGATGTAATGCCGACTGTATCCCCGATACTTACTTTGAATCGTCCAACATCGACGATCTCCAGGATCGGTTGTTGGCGGCGCTGACGGCCATTCTGCGGAAAAGCGCGTCGGGCAGCTCGGTGTCGGTGCTCGCGTCCTCCATAACCGGTGACGGCGCCCTGTATCAGGCGTACTTCTATGTCAGTGATGTCGGGACTGGCGGGACGGACGTCAAATGGTTGGGATTCACGGAGGGACTGTTTATCGACCGGTACGGCAATCTGCGTGAAGATACCGTTCAGGACGGTCGATTGGTCCTCAAGGACGACTTGATCATCACCACCCGGTATATCGACAACCAGGCCGATCCCAACTACGGGAAGGTGTTGGTGGATAAATACCTGGACGGTGACGGGGATGGTGTCGCCGACACCTCGACGCCAACGGTGGCTAGTCAGGAACTGAAGGACATCAAGCCCATTTGGGAAGCAGGGAAGCGCCTTGCCCTCACGCCATCCGCATCTCGCAATATCATTACGTGGGTGGATGTCAACAACGATAAGGTCGTGGATGCCGGTGAGCAGATGGATTTCAGCACCGTGAATTCGGCCACGCTGGCGCCGTATCTTCGCGCCACCGCAGGTTTGTACAACGAAAACAACATCATTAATTTCATCCGTGGCGATGCCATCACCGGGATGCGTCCTCGCACCATGGATGTGAACAACGGCGGAACGGTTTCTCCAATGGTCTGGAAGTACGGCGATCCGATTCATTCGCCGCCGACCTTAGTCGGCATCCCGCGGGCGAACTTCGACTTGATCTATGGCGATGGGACCTATTCGACCTTCTTCCAGCAGTATAGGAATCGTCGCCAAATGATCTATGTCGGAGCGAATGATGGGATGTTGCACGCGTTCAACGCGGGGTACTACCACTCCGGTGACGATCCGACGACGGTGAACACGATCGAAAACGGCTGGTTCACGAAAAATCCGACGGACAACTCCAGTGGACAAGAGTTAGGTCAGGAGCTGTGGGCCTATGTGCCGTATGAATTGCTGCCGCAACTCAAGTTCCTGACACAGGCTGACTACACGCACGTCTACTTTGTCGATCTCAAGCCTAAGGTCGTCGATGTCCAACTCTGGCCCTTGACGGGGGATCCCAAACATCCCGGCGGATGGGGCACGGTCTTGATCGGTGGGTTCCGGATGGGAGGCAGTTGCGGCCAATGCACGGCCGGGTCTGGTGGTCCTCCCATGACCGTCAATATCAGCGGGACGAACCGAACGTTCTATAGCGCGTACTTCGTGATGGACATCACCGATCCGGAGTCCCAACCGAAGCTGTTGATGAGCTTCAGTGACGCAGGATTGGGATTTACGACCAGCACTCCGGGGCTGGTGCGAGTAAGTCCTTCTTCCGACGTTCCGCTGAATGCCGCCAACGCCAAGTGGTACATGTTGATCGGGTCCGGGCCGAACGGATACAACGCTGATCTCAGCACGGGCAATCAGACCCCGAGACTCTATGCAGTCGATCTCAAGGCCGGACCTGGGGTCGGGAATAGTCTAGTGACCGCCATGCCATTTGGAACATGGAAATCGTTCATGTCCGATGTCGTCAGCATGGACAGGGATCTGGACTATCGGGTCGACATGGCCTACATGGGGCGGACCATCCACGACGGTGGGCTGCCCTGGAGAGGCAAGCTGTATCGGCTGTCCATTAAAGGCTGCGCCACTGCGCCTTGTTCACCCAATACGTGGGGTGTGGCAAACGGCACTGGGCGGCAACCAACCGAAATCGTAGACATGTTCAAGGACAAGCTAGGGGTGATGCGGGAGGCTGGTCCAATCACCGCGTCTCCTGTGGTCACGCTTGATGATGGAAACGACAACTGGGTGTTCTTCGGAACCGGGCGGTATTTCAACGCCTCGGACAAGGTGAATACTGAGCAGCAGTATTTGTTCGGGGTCAAAGACTCGGTGGCAAAAGGAACGTGCGTCGAGGCGGGTACCACCAATTGTCAAAGCGATAATTTGGTCGATGTCTCGGATGCCGTCCTGTGCATCACTTGTTCGGGTGGTCTGACTAATCAAGTCAGTGGTGTCACCGGTGCCTCCGATTTTCAAAGCATGATTGGGCTGGTGCAGAGTAGTCACGGCTGGTTCGCCAAGCTGAAGACGGCCGGGGAGCGAGCCATTGTGCCGCCCACTTTGATCGGAGGCACGATCTTCTTCCCGACCTTCATCCCGACGAACGATATCTGTGCCTCGACAGGACTAAGCAAGCTGTACGCGATGTACTACAAGACAGGGACTGCGTACAAAGACCCAATCTTGGGGACTACGCCAAGCGGCGGCGACGCCAACGCCAATACGTCGGTGAGTTTGGGCAGCGGGTTGGCCTCGTCGGTCGTGGTGCAGATCATCTCCGATCCGAAAGGACCTGCCCCCTGTCCGAGCCCACCGTGTTCGCCGACGAACGCGATGTTGTTCATTCATACGGACTCCGGCGCGACCGTGGGCCAAGGTGCCAACCTGATCGGGAAACCGTGGAGCCGGTATCTGACCTGGTTGCATCAGCGGGATTAATGTGCCGAGTGCTACGCCGAAAATAACGTCTCGGGGACGGTGGCAGCCGAAGTCAAAAGCGTCGGCTCCGCCACCTCCCCTCCTCGGGGACCTCAAGGACGAGCGGGCTCCGGTTCGGGCGGGACGGATCCGTCCCTATCTGTTGACCGGGGCCGCCTGTCTTCCGCTGCTCGCGGGGCTATGGATCTGGTTTGAACTGCCAACCACACCAGTCGTTCCGGTAGCGTCCTCCGCAACCTCCGCGCCATCGCATTCTGCCGGACCAACGATTCAGTCGGTTCGAGTCGTACCTGACGGCGAGGCCGGCGCTCTGACCGTGCGGGCGGACGAAGCAGCAGCGGGTCGTCTTCCCGATGGGACGCGTCTGCAATGGTATGCCAATGAGAAGCCTCTGCCCGGGCAGACTGCTGCCGTCCTTCCAGCCGGGATGGTGAAGAGGGACGACCGGGTCTTGGTGGAGGTGACCTCGAACTATGGAGCACTCGATGCCTCGGTGCTGAGATCTCCGGTGTTTGTCTTTGGCAACGTGGCCCCGGTCGTCCTCAAGGCGACCATTGATCCTTCGAGTCCTCGCGCCGGGGATCGGCTCCGTGTGCTGGTGGAAGTGACGGATGTCGATCAGGATGAGGTGAGCCTATCGATCCGATGGTCCAAGAATGGGACCTTGGTGCAGGACGGGCCCTCCCATACGCTGGATGTCGAGGGGATCGTCAGGGGTGATCATGTCGTCGTCGAAGTCGTTCCCGCTGACGGTCATGTCGACGGGGTTGCGGTCAAATCGGCGGAAGTGATGATCGGCAACAGTGTCCCCCAAATAACCTCCACTCCGAAGTTTGCTGCTGATGGCCATCAGTTGCAGTCTGTGATCGTGGCCGTGGATCCGGATCATGATCCGGTACGATATCGGCTGGCGGCTGGTCCCTCGGGCATGACTGTTGATCCATCGAGCGGGCGTTTGGTGTGGACTCCGCCGGCGGGGATACAAGGTCCCCAACGAGTGCGCGTTGAAGCGCTGGACGATCACGATGGGGTCGCCGTTCAAGAATTCGAAGTGACCGTGCCCCGATCTCCTGCGTCATAGGGTAGCGGCCCGCATTCTCTTTCCCCTCCCCATGGGTGACGGCATGGGGTGCGGGACCTGTGGCCCGCCCTTGTCTTCCGAAAAAACCTTCTGCTAACATCTCCTCGATCGGAACTTCTGCGGAGGAGGGACTCCAAACCCGCGTGCGCAAACTGAAGCTTCGTGAAGGCACCAACACCGCGGTCCTCTTCGGCCACCACGACCGGCACCTGAAGCTTGTCGAGAGCGAGTTAGGCGTCCGGATGTCGGCCAGAGGCGAGGAGTTGCTGATCGACGGTCCCCACGAGGCCGAACGCAAAGCCGAACAGATCATCACCGAGCTCGCCTCCCTGACCACCCAAGGATACGACCTGCGTCCCGAGGACGTCACCTGTGCCCTCGCCGCACTCCGCCAGGGAGGGGAGGGGTCGCTCAAGGACCTCCTCGCCAACCCTATTGCGATTGCCACCCGGAAGCGGGCGGTGGCACCGAAGACGCCGACCCAGAAGCTCTACGTCGAAGCTATCGAACAGCACGATATCGTCATCGCCATAGGGCCAGCCGGGACCGGGAAGACCTATCTCGCCATGGCCATGGCGGTGCAAGCCCTGGCAAACCGGGAAGTCAGCCGCATCATCCTGGCCAGACCGGCGGTCGAGGCCGGCGAGAAACTGGGGTTTCTCCCCGGCGATATGTTCGCCAAGGTCAATCCCTATCTGCGCCCGCTGTACGACGCCCTCTACGACATGATGGAACTGGAACGGGCGAACCGGCTCGTGGAGCGTGGCGAAATCGAAATTGCGCCGCTGGCGTTCATGCGGGGCCGGACTCTCAACGATTCGTTCGTCATTCTCGATGAAGCGCAGAACGCCACCGCCGAACAAATGAAAATGTTCCTGACGCGGCTTGGAAACAATTCGAAAGCCGTGGTGACCGGAGACATCACACAGGTCGACTTGCCGAATGATCGGGTCTCAGGGCTGGTGGAAGTGACCGAGATTCTCAAAGACGTGAAGGGCATCCAGTTCGTCTATTTCAACGAGCACGATGTCGTGCGCCACCGCCTGGTGCAGGACATCATTCGCGCGTACGATCGCCATCACAAAAGTCCGCCGCATGGCGCACCGGTGCCCAAGGCGCGCCCCCCCTTTCCGTCCCATCTGCCAGGCGAACGCAAGTCGTCGGGGCATCAGCCGCATTAATGGCCATTTGGGTGTCCTCGCGGGTGCGCCGTCCGTCCGTTCGGGCGCAGGCGGTTGCACGGATGGTCAGCCGCATGCTCCGCCTGCTGCGACAACCCCAGGCCGAGGTGAGTATCCTGTTCAGCGGGGACCTGGCCATGCGCCGGCTCAACCGCACCTATCGCCGCAAGGATCGGACCACGGACGTGCTGGCCTTCGCTGCCTCGGACGCGGATATGATGCGCTCGCACCTTCCCGGATTGGGCGACGTCGTGGTCTCGCTACCGACCGCCAGACGGCAAGCCAGGGCTGCGGGCCATTCCCTCGACCACGAGTTGACCTTGCTGCTGGCCCATGGGATTCTGCATCTGTGCGGCTACGATCACGAACGAAGTCCGCGGGAGGCGCGCCGGATGTTCCGGAAGCAAGCCGCCCTCGTGGCGGCCGTGGGACGAGGCGTGCGCCTCTGTTCCCGTGCGAAGGGATAGGTCATTGCGATGGGATGGTTCGATCGGCTGAGCGATGGGTTGGCGAAGACACGGCTAGCGGTGCGAGGGTCGTTGGACCGTCTGCTGGGCAGAGGACCGGATCCGGCCGCCCTCGAAGAGCTTGAAAGCGCGCTGATCCAAGCCGATCTCGGGGTGAAGACGGTGGATCGGTTGATGGAGGGCGTACGCGCCGCGTACCTGTCGAGGGAGAGCGCCTCGCGGGACGTGCGGGCCTTGCTGGAGCGTGGGCTGCTGGACATCCTGCGCGGATCCGAAGGAGAGCCGCTTCTCGCCAAGATCCAGGCTGGGCCTCGTCCCTTTGTCATTCTTGCCGTCGGCGTCAACGGCGTAGGCAAAACCACCACGGTCGCCAAGATGGCCCAACGGTTCAAGCAGGCGGGGCTTCAACCGTTGCTCGTCGCGGCGGATACGTTTCGCGCTGCCGCCATCGAACAGCTGCAGGTGTGGGCACAACGCATCGGCGTCGACGTGGTGCATCAGCGGTCCGGGTCCGATCCGGCTGCGGTCGTCTTCGATGGGCTGACGGCGGCCAAATCTCGACAAGTCGACGTTGTGTTGATCGATACGGCCGGTCGGCTGCATACCAAATCCAACCTTATGGACGAACTGCGCAAGGTGGCTCGCGTCATCGCCCGGGAATTACCGGGGGCTCCGCATGAAGTGCTGCTCGTGCTTGACGCCACCGTGGGGCAGAACGCCATTGCCCAAGCCACTCAATTCCACGAAGCCGTCGGTGTGAGCGGGATCGCCCTCACGAAATTGGACGGCACGGCGCGGGGTGGGGTCGTCGTGGCGATTGCCGAAGCCCTTAAGGTCCCCGTCAGGCTCATTGGGGTCGGCGAGGCCGCGGAGGATCTTCAAGACTTCCGAGCCGTAGAATTCGTGCAGGCGCTGCTGGGCCCTGAGCCATCCGGTCAGAACTGATCGCACCCCTGTCCGTCGGCTACACCAAACCGCTCGAACGCGTTGTTTTCTTGTCATATCGTGCCCTTGTGATAGGCTCCTAGCAGGGTTCCACCGTGCTGCGCCCGGCGGCCCGCTGTAGTGTCCGAAGGAGGATCGCGACGATGTTGACGATGTTGGTGATCGATGATGACCGGCTCAATTGTGAGCTGATTCAGGCCGTGTTTTCCCGTCAAGGCTACCACGTCATGACCGCGACAAGCGGGCGAGAAGGCATTGAAGTATTCGACACCCAGCATCCCAGCGTGACGTTGCTCGACCTGCGCATGCCCGAAATGGACGGCCTCGCGGTCCTGAAGGAAATCCGCTCGCGCGATCCCTATGCCCCGGTAGTCATGATCGGCGCGGGTGCCACCGACCTGCATGAAAATGTGGCGCGTGAACTCGGGGTGACCGATTTCCTGCGGAAGGGCCTCTCGCTGAGCGTGCTGATGCGAACGGTCAATGACGCCGCCCAACTCTCGGTGCGCGTGCCCATCCCGTCGCCGTCAGCATCGGGCCAAGTTTCCAGGCAAGATACGCAGGAGTCGATCCTTGTGGTCGATGACGAACCGATGGTGCGCGATCTCCTCGTTCGTTTCCTCAGCATGCGCGGGTATCGAGTTCAGGGGGCCTCCTCCGGGGCTGAAGCCTTGGAGTGCGTTGAAGCCTCCCAACCTGACATTATCCTGCTCGATATCGTGATGCCGCAGATGGACGGGATCGAGGTCATCAAGACCCTCCAAGCCCGCGCCTTCGGCGGCGGCATCGTCGTGTTGACGGGCAGCCAGAACCAAGACGAGCTGCAGCAAATGTGGGAACTGGGGGTCCAGGAAGTCTTGTTCAAGCCGGTGGACCTCGATCGACTCCTGACTGCCGTGCAGCTGGTCTTGGTCTGCCGCGAGTGTTGAGAATTCATCGAAGTTTGGGTAGGGTGAGCTGTGGCCCTACCCTGGTCCGTCCGCTTTACCCATCTTCTTGCTGCCGGCTGTGTCCTGTGGGGTCTTTGCCCTGCAAGTAAGACCATTGCCGGGAGCCGGCCGACCGAAAAGGCCCCTCCCTCCTCGATCTCCAGCTCCCTGAGCCATCACGATCTTGCCGTCACGCTGGACCCGCCGACCCATCGGCTCGTCGCGCGTGACGCCACGACGCTTCACCTCGGCCCTTCCGCTCAATCGCCGCTCGAATTCGCCCTCGCCCCCACGCTCCGCGTGACCCGCCTGCGCGCTCACCAAGCGGGGCGTCAGATCCCGCTGACCTTTCAGAGCGCGACACGTGCCTCCACAGCATTAGCGGGAGAACCGACACAGATCGTCACCATCCGATTCACCGAGGCGGTCGCCGAAGGGCCGATGTCGCTCGAGTGGCAGTACGAAGGCACGATTCACGATCCCCCGCGCGAACCTCGTCATCTGCGGTTTGTCACCCCGAGCGAGACGTCCGGCCACATTGGGGTCGAAGGGATCTACCTGAGCGGGGAGTCGCAATGGTATCCCGACCAGCCTGGCGCGCTGCCGACCTTTGGCGTCCAGGTCACGTTACCGGCCGGGTGGGTCCCCGTGACACATGGCCGTCAGGTGGACGCCGTCCTTGATCAGGCCGAGCCCACCAAGACCGCGACAACGACGTGGGAGGTTCCGGACCAGACCGAGGCACTCAGCCTGGTGGCTAACCAATTCATCCAGACCGTTCGTGAGTGGAAGACGCGCGACGGTCAGACGGTGCGGCTGGAAACCGACCTCCTGCCCGAGAATGCGTCTCTCGCTCAAGAGTATCTAGATGCCTCCGCGCGGTATATCGATGCCTATACCCAACTGCTGGGGCCGTATCCCTTCTCCAAATTTGCGGTCGTGGAGAATTTTTTTTCGAGCGGGTTGGGGATGCCCTCATTTACCCTCCTGGGCAGCGGGATCATCAAGCGTCATTACGTGCAACCCTACGCGTTGGGCCATGAGATTGTGCATTCCTGGATCGGCAATGCCGTCTTCAATCGCCAGGGGACAGGCAACTGGGTCGAAGGCCTAACGACCTATCTGGCGAACTATTACTACGATGAGTTGACCGGCCATGTCGATCAGGCCAAGGAGCAGCGGCGGCTGATGTTGGCTAGCTATGCGGTCTACGTGGCGCCGGATGGGGACTATCCGGTCAGGGAATTCCAGCGCAAGACCGATCAACGGGACAATGCCATCGGCTACCAGAAGGCCGCCATGATCTTCCATCTGTTACGCCGCGAAGTCGGCGAGTCCGCCTTCTGGTCGGCGATCAAACGGCTGGGCGAGCAGCATCGAGGACAACAGTTGGACTGGCAGGATCTCGAGTCGCTGTTCGGCGAAGCACACGGGTCCTCGTTAAGGCCGTTTTTCTCGCAATGGATCGACCAGCCGGGGGCCCCGCAGCTGTCGATGACCGCGACGGCCACGTCAGGAGGGCAGCTTGCGGACGCCGTCGCAGCACCCCAGGAGCTGCTGATACGCATTGAGCAATCGTCGGACAATCCCTTTCGGCTGACGCTGCCGATCAGAGTGCGGGGAGCAAATGGGGCGCACTATGACGCCACCGTCTCGCTGGGGGCACCGGCGGAGACCGTTCGACTCACGGTTCCGTTTCACCCTCGAGACGTGCAGCTCGACCCGGAGTTTCACGTCATGCGCCGCCTGGATCGGGCCGACCTCCCGCCGATGCTCAATGTGCTGGCCACGGACAGCCGCCGGACGGTCGTCCTGGCGTCGGCCCGCAATGGCGAGGAGGCCAGCGTGTATCGCCGGATCGTTGAGCGGTTGACGGCGCAGGAGACCGGGAGCCAGGCCACTCCCCCCACGACGGTCGTGGAACGGTTCGAAGCTGGAACTGAGACGGCGGCAGGGTCGGTGCTCTTCCTTGGGGTGGATCAGCAAGCGAGTTGGGCCGCCGAGGCGGAGGCGGCCTGCGCACAGCGGGTGCGCTACGCGGAGGAATCAGTCACCGTCGACGGGACTTCGTACGAAGGGCCGCACCTGGCCCTCTTGGTCAGTTGCCCGCGCCGAGGTCACCCCGGCCACGTGGCGACACTGTTCTATGGCGCCACGCCGCAGGCCGCGGGGAAGGTTGCGCGGCTCTTGTTCTTTTATGGCTGGCAGAGCTACCTTGTCTTCCGCGACGGGGCGGTCGTGGGCCGCGGGGATTTTGGAGAGATTGGGTACAACGTACAGGTGAGACGTGATTAAGCGAATGATGCAAGGGACGACGCTACTCATCATTGTGATCGGCGGATTGACGCAAGCCGCGTGGGCGGCTGGAGAGCCCGAGCCGCCGGCTACGGCCGGTGCGAAGGCCGTCGCTGGGGCCGAACGGCACCTTTCCAACATCCGACAACTCACGTTCGGACGACAAAATGCCGAAGCCTACTTTTCGTTCGAAGGGAACAAGCTGATTTTTCAATCCACGAACGATTGGACCGGCGCCACCGGGGATCCCCTGCCGGCGGTCAAGGACACACCGCCGAACGGGCTCGGCTGCTACCAGATGTACGTCATGGACTTAGACGCGGGCACGATCCGGATTGTCAGCAAGGGGATCGGTGCGACGACCTGCGGCTACTTCTTCCCCGGAGGGCGTCGCGTGCTCTACTCCTCCACGCATGGCTCGGGGGCCGGGTGCCCTCCGAAGCCGAATCGCGCGGAGGGGTATCGATGGGCGCTCGACGACTACGACATCTATTCGACGCGGCTGGACGGCCAACAGCTTCAACGCCTGACCACGACCGCGGGATACGACGCCGAGGCGACGATTTCTCCAGACGGCAAGACGATCGTCTGGACGTCGGTGCGGGACGGCGATTTGGATCTCTACGCGATGAACCTCGATGGGACTCACGTGCGGCGGTTGACGACCGAGGTGGGCTATGACGGCGGGGCGTTCTTTTCGCCGGACAGCCGGCGCATCGTCTATCGCGCCCAGCACCCGCAGACGGCGGAGGAGGTCGATGAATACCAGGCGCTGCTCAAGCAACGGGTGGTCAAGCCCAACCGGATGGAAATCTTTGTGATGAATGCGGACGGGAGCGGACAGAAGCAAGTGACACACAGCGGGGCGTCCAACTTCGCGCCGTATTTCCATCCAGATGGCCGGCGCATCATCTATGCGTCGAACGGCGCGGCAGGCGAGCGGGCGTTTCAGCTCTATCTGATCGGTGACGACGGCACCGGTCTGGAACAGATCACGATGGTGGGGCACTTCAACAGTTTTCCGATGTTTTCCCCCGATGGCACCAAGCTCGTCTGGGTCTCGGATCGCCATGCCGCGCAGCCCGGTGAGTTCAACGTCTTTCTGGCCGATTGGGTGCCGTGAACCGTGGTGAATGGCTCGGCCTCTTGGTCGCGCCGTCCGGTCAAGAAGTGGGGAAACAGGAAGGACCGGCGCGTCGGGACGGTCCCGGTGCCTGGGTCGGAGCGCTCCTGCTTGGGTTTGCGCTGGCCGGTTCGCTGTACGGCCTGTATCTCCTGGACGTTCCCATCGCCCGCTTCGTTCGCTCGCTCCAACATCCCCTCGGGTACCTACTCGACCCACGACTAGCCCAACTCAGTCAGTTGGGTGATTGGGCCGGAGGCGGCATTCAGCTGGTCTCGTTCAGCCTGGGGGTGTGGGCCATTGGCTGGCTGGCTGGGCGATCGGCCTGGCTCCAGGCGGGTGCGCAAAGTCTGCTTGCCCACGGTATCGCGGCGCTGTTGACGAACGGGTTCAAACGGTCCCTCGGCCGGCCCCGGCCGAAGTTTAGCCATGCCGGAGAGTTTCAGCTCTGGCCCTCCATGGACAACGGGTTCGACTCCTTTCCATCCGGGCATGCCGCTGCCTCGTTCGCCGTGGCGGCGGTGCTGGCCGCTCATGTGCCTCGAGCACGCTGGTTTTGGTATGGCCTAGCGGCTGCCGTGAGCGGGAGCCGCGTCCTTCGCTCGGCCCATTTCCCGACCGACATCGTAGCCGGAGCCCTGGTGGGCGTCGCAGTCGGCTGGGTGGTGAGCCACGCGCTCGCCCGATGGCGAGGTTCGTTGATCGAGGTGTTGGAGGGATTCACGCCCTATGCCGTGGCGCTCTTCGCCGTGCTCTGGATAGGCAGTGGCGCGCTCGAGCGTGATCAGCTCGCGATCGGGTTCTTTTGGGCCGGTGCGGTGCTTGCCGGCCTAGGCATCGCAGGGCGATGGTTGGGCGCCCCGTCGTCGAACAATTGGCTGGCAAGGACGACAGGACGGCTGGCCTGTTGGGCAACGACCGCTGGGCTGGCGCTGGCAACGGCCTCGGGGCCCGTTATGCTGCTCGGCGCGCTGTTGGTGCTTGGGCAGTGGCTCCGCGCGTCCTCTCTTCAACGGACTACCGGCATTGGCGGAGAGTCCCTGGTGCCGGTCCAGTGGTGGTCCGAGGCCATCAAGGCCGTGGCGCTCCTGCTCGTGCTGACCTTCCTTTGGAACCTCCCTGGCGCGTTCCCGCTGCGCTGACTCATCGAGGAAAGGCGTGTTCGGGAATCGGTGGGCGTCCCGAGGCGGCGCCCGCCGGTTTTGGCGGCAGCTTCACAATCGGTTCACTGGCGAGCAGGCTGTAGCCCTTCTGTTCGAGCAAAACCTCAAATTGCTCGGTCTCGGCCGGTAGCTTCGAGCGGAGCCGGCTGGGGAGCAGAATCATCGTGCGTCCCGGTTCACGCAGCAGCGGCGGCAGCTTCTCCTCCTCGCCCGGCCTGATGACCACGGTCTTGCGGCGCGCGTAAAAAATCCACGAAGGCTTGTGCGGCCCATAGGTCACGAACCGGTCGTTCGGGCCGAGATTGTAGCCCGCGATGGTCGCCAGCAGTTGCGGGGGACTAACGAAGAATTCGTGAAACCGTGGGAGGAAGACATGGATGACCACGAGCAGCATGCAGCCGATGCTGGTTGCAGCGAGCCAAAAGGCCCCGGGCCGCCGGGTCTCGGACTGGGCAAACAGGTGGGCTAGGGCCGTGCCGACTACGAGGATCCCTCCGGCCGCCACCGGCCCATATCCCGGATCGTGCTGACTCGCCAACGGGAATTCCCTTTCCACCACGGAGATAAACGTCTCATACAGATAGGGGACCGACAGCAACGTTAACCCCAAGACGTATCCGGTGACTGTGAAGAGGACGAGGGCAAGCCTGAGTCTCGGGGGCTGCTCCTCCCTGCAGGCACGCAGCCAAAAGGACGCGGCGAGAATGGACATCGCCGGAAATAGCGGTCCGATGTAATGGGGCAGGCGCGTCGCCGAAAGACTGAAAAAGATGAAAAGGGACGCCGCCCAAGCCGCGGCGAACAGTTCCAATCGCTGGTCGCGAACGGGCGCCGGCGCTGGTCCCGCTCCGGCCTCTCCCTGTCGCCAATCGCCCCACGTGTTCCACAGTCCTGCGATGGAAAACCCGCTCCAAGGGAATAGCCCGAACAGCACGATGGGCACATAGAAGAAGATGGTGCCGCCGTGGCCGCCGATGATGGTGAAAAATCGTCCCACCGTATCGGCTTGGGCCGACGCCGTATAGTGTTCCCCGTGAATCCACCACATCCCCGCATACCAGGGCAGCGCCAGGGCCAGGGTCACTGCGCTTCCAAGCAACGGCCGTCCGCGCGCCCAAAAATCGCCCCATTGTTTCGTGAGGGTGAGGTAGGTGCCCGCGGCGAGCAGCGGCACGAGCAGTCCCACCGGACCTTTGGTCAGCGTGCCAAGCGCCATGCCGACATAAAAGAGCCACAAGGCCGGTCGCCACCGGACCTCATGATGGAGCCCGAGCCAAAATCCGTAGAGAGACAGCGTCGTAAAAAAAATGAGCACACTGTCCGTGAGCGCCACGCGGTTGATCGCGACCATCTCGACGTTGAGGGCCAACATGAGGCTGCCCACCAGACCGAACCAGGGACCGCGAAGGATGGACAGGACGCCGTAGTGCAAAAGGACGAGGAGCAATCCGAAGACCGCGGCATGCAACCGCGCCGACATCTCATTGACGCCGAAGACGCGATAGGCCGCGCTCATGATCCAATAGGTCAAGGCCGGTTTGGCAAAGCGCGGTTCGTAATTGAGCGTCGGACTCATGTAGTCGCCCGACTCGACCATTTCGCGCGCGGCCTCGGCGTTGCTGCCCTCGTCGCGGTCCGTGAGGCCGAGATTGCCCAGGCCGGAGAAAAACAGAAGCGCGCAGAGGCCGATGAGCAGTGGCACGTGCCACCACACGGGCGCGCCAGTTGTTGCAGGGAGGGGGACGGCGTAAGGCATCACACGAGCCAGCTTAGGGATTGGGGCGCGGTGCGCCGGCGCGGGGCGTGCGATAGATCAACATCAAGTTCCGAATATACACGATTGCCCCCACGCTTTGCCCGGCGATGAACACGGGATCCATGCGGTAGATGGCATAGGCGAGGGTGATCAGGCCCCCGATCAGGCTCATGTACCAGAAGGCGACCGGCACCCGGCTCTCGGCATGCCGTTCCGAAGCCAACCACTGGACGACCCAGCGCATGAAGAACAGGCCTTGTCCGAGAAATCCGATGCTCAACCACGCAATCTCGCTCGTCGGCATCGGATTAGGAACGCCCTGAGGTGTGGCGAGGAGGCTGGATGGACGAGATGCGATACCGCAGCACGCGCCGCTGCATCCAACGCACGGCCACCAGATCGTAGAGGCCCTTGAAGAGCCGGTTACCAACGCCGTATTTCGAGACACCGTGGGCGCGTGGATAGTGCCGCACCGGGACCTCGGTGACCGTAAACCCGTGCATCAAGGCCAGGGCCGGGAAAAAGCGGTGCATGCCGTTAAAGAGTTGGAGCCGATCGACCACCGTGCGGCGGAAGATCTTCAGCGAGCAGCCGGTATCATGCACGCGATCGCCGGTGACGGCACTGCGCACGACGTTGGCGACCCGTGAGGAAATCTTACGGGTGAGGTTGTCATGGCGATCCTTTCGCCACCCACACACCAGATCATACTCCATGACGAACGGCAGCAAGGTGTTGATATCGGCCGGGTCGTTCTGGAGATCGCCGTCGATGGTGATGACCAGGTCGCCTCTGGAGGCGCGAAACCCCGCGTCGAAGGCGGCGGTTTGCCCGTGGTTTCGGTCGAGGTGCAGCACGGAGACGGCGGGGTAACGCGCGGCCATGTCGTTGAGCACGGCCTCGCTTCCGTCCGTGCTCCCGTCGTTGACGAACAGAATTTCGAACCCCGCGGCCTTCGTTTCCGGGCGCGCCTGGAGGACCTTCAACAATTGTTCCGTGAGGGAGGCGAGATTGTCGCGTTCGTCCTTGATCGGCACGATGACGGATGCCCAAATGGGAGTGCTCATGGGTGTGGGGCAGTCCGGGTGAGGGGGAGGGCGGCGTTCAACGGGGGCATTCTAACCAATGGGGCGGGGGTGGTCAAACCGACGTGGGTCGACCTCAGCGCCGTCCCGCAGTGGGAGCGCCGTCGGCTTGGGCGGTTGAGGCGACGGTGAAGCGTAAGGTTCCCATGAGGGAGATTTCGTTAATTTGCTCTCCGACGTGGATCTCGACTTTATAGCGACCTTCCTTCCACCCGCCGGTGGGCGAAGGAAGCCGCAAATAGCCCGTTTCGTCCTCCAGCGCGATCTGCATGGTGTCTTGCGTAACGAGGGCGGCCGGGTCGGCCCCATGGACCGTCTCGGGGTAACAGAGACCGAATACCTTGAAGCCCTGATAGTGCTGGTGCAACTGAAAGACGATGAACACAGCGGGGGTTTCAGGGGCGAAACGATCGGTTGGACTCACGGGAACGATCTCGTGGGTTCGGCGGAAGCCGAGTTCCTCGTCGATGCCTTGGGCGGTGGCGATTTGGAGGAACATGCCCTGGGGCGGGGCATCGTAATCATAGGGGCGGCTGTCCTCCGCCCGGTTTTGAAACTGGTCGATGGGCACGTTCGGTGTCAGCGGCGTCTCTTCCGCCCAGGCCGGTTCCACACCGAATCCCGGTCGGACGTCGACCAATACCCAGGACGCGAACAGTAGCAACCAGAGGCCAGCGGACGGTCTACGCATGCTCCTGCTCCTACACCCCCATCCAGGCACTGTCAAGCGAGGCACTCCCAAGCGAGCTACGATCTAAGCAAGCGAGCTCGGGGCGTTGCCGGGTGAAAAAGCGCTTTGCTACAATTGCTTCCCTAGGAATTACGAGGAAAGGGACTGGCTCATGCTTCCACAGAACGTTGATCAAGTCGCTCAGCCCATGGGCGAATACCAACCGGTCGATCAGTGGCAACGCCACGTGAACACGATTTTTCAGGCCATTCGCGGTGACCGGGCGGGGGACTACTACCAGACGTTTGCCACCGCCGACTATCGGTTGGCCCATGCCTTGGCGGCGGATTACGTCGAGCGGGTCCGCGCACGCGACGCGAAGTCCTCACCCGAGCAGAAGGGGCGGCCGCTGGTTGTCCAGGAGTGGGGATGTGGGCACGGCAACCTGGCCGCCTGTTTTCTGACACACCTGCGGGCCCTGGATTCCACGGGCGCGATCTATCCACGCCTGCGCTACGTGCTCGTGGATTCTCGCGAGGAGGCGTTGGCGTCGGCGCTGGGCCATCCGGATTTGGCCCCCCACAGCGATCGGGTGGACACGCTGCTGGCCTCGGTGACCGATTTGTCGATGGTTGCGGCCGGATCGGTCGACCGCATTCTGTGTAACGAGTTGTGGAACGAGCTGCCCACGAAACTGATCTCCAAGAAGAACGGCGAGGTCGAAGAGGAGCATGTCCGCCCGAACATGGGGGAATTCAAACATGCCCAGATTGAAGATTGGTCGGGATTTCTCCGCGCCTGGGGCCAGCCGGACGTGGCGCGGCTGCGCGAAGACTCCACGTTCTTCGATGAGTTGATCTGGGAGCGTGAATATCATCCGGTCGATTGGAAGGAGGTGCCCTACCGGAAGACCATCACCGAGTACCTCAAGCCGTTCGAGGATGAAGTGCTGATCCCCGTCAATCTGGGCGCCTTCGCCTGCGTCAAGGAAGCGCTCCGTGTACTGGCGCCTGATGCCATCGGGATGAGCGCGTTCGATGCGGGCAGCGCCGATTTCCAGATGTTGAACAGCCCCGACAAGCCCTGCACCGGTCATTTCGGGGGGCTCTACAGCGTCATGGTGAACTTTGCCTTGATTGAAGCGGTCGCCAAACATCTGGGTGCCAAGCACCTGCAGATTGAGCCGCAGCGGGAATTTATAGGGCGCAGCCTCGGGGTGAACGTCATGCCGTTGACGGATTTGCTCGCGTCGCATCCCGACGTCGGCCGCCTGAATCGGTGGCAGCAAGACCGGCTCGTCGTCCAGACCCTGCAGGCCCTCAATGCGCACTATCGAAGTCCCTATCCACGAACGCTCCAGTTCCCGCTCTCCGCCGACATGCCGGAGGCGGAACGGGTGTCGCTCCAGCGTCAGTTGGCCGCCTTGTCTCGTGAGGGCGTGCCGCACACCGCGGCCTATCTCGCCGAGGAGGAAGTGATGGCCGCCCTGCCCGATCTGGAGACACTGGGATATGATCGTGAGGGGATCCTGATGGCCCTCAGCGCCCCACCAGCCGGAATCGACTACACCCACTGGTCGATACAGCCCAAGTAATGCCTTCCGACCGGCGTGCCCCAGCCACGACAAGTGCTCGGGGAGTGGGGCTTATCTCTTGACTATTCCTTGAAATTTCTTTAGCCTCTGCCGCGATTTGGCCGTATTTTATCAGCAGTCCGACTGAAAGCGGTCTTATCTGGGAGCGGCGCCGTCGACGTGAAGTAGTTGCAGCGTGCCGAAAGCGGCTCCTAGCCCGTCACACCAAAGGATGCGCCGGTATGTTTGGTTCATTCGGTTGGATGGAATTGCTGCTGATTTTGATCATTGTCCTGATCATTTTCGGCGCAGGGAAATTGCCACAATTGGGCGAAGGGCTTGGCAAGGCTATCAAGGGATTCAAGAAGACTGTCCATGAGGCGGATGCCATCGACGTCACGCCGGGCGCGGAAGCCCAGGCTCCTCCGCCGGTGCAGCAGGCGCAGGAGGCCACGCCTCCCTCTCAGGCGGGAGCTGTGCCCCAGCAGACGACCAAGCAAGGATAAGACAGTAAGGATAAGAGGAACTCGAAGGGCAATCGTTTCAGGATGTTCAAGATGGCCATCATGTCACCCACCCATCCCCGGGTGATTTGTGACCGCGGCGGCCGCTCCGAGCAAGGTGAACACGGTGCTCATGGGGCGCGCGAGTAGTAACGCGTCGGGGTTGGGTGAGTGAATGGTGGTCATTTTCAACATCCGACCGGGCGGTCGGATTAAGGAAACAAGGACGTCCGACATGTTTGGCCTGGGTGCTGGAGAGATCCTCATTATTTTGGTGATCGCGTTCCTGCTCTTTGGGCCGAAGGAACTGCCGGAAATCGGGCGTCAGGTGGGGAAGGCCGTGAAGGGCTTCAAAGAGACGGCGGATGACCTGCGAAAGACCGTCGAGCCGGAGCTGAACCTGATTCAGCAAGAAGTCAAAATGGCGCAGCAGGACATTGAGCTATCCATAAAAGAGGCGGAAGAGGAAATTACCCACGCCACTTCGGAGCAGGAGAAAAACTCGGAATCTAAGTCGGGGTGAGGCGTGTGGGCGTGGCCGAGCGTGAAGGAGAGGCGGGGTGACGCCCCGCACCGGCCGCGGGTAAAGCGAACAGACTGGGCGTTGGTTGAAGGATAACGCACCAGCCGGGCCAGGCCAAGCAAAGGGGGTGCGTCGGCCTTCTCGAAAATCACGCAGAGTGTGGGGTTTTAGTCACGGTGGTTCCCTCCCGTGACCCTGTTCTCGGAATGAGCCGGAACTGAGGCAAGGTCACATCAGGCCTCGTGTTGAGCGGATCAGCTCTACATTTCCTGTGGTGGGTACAGCGTTTGCTGTGAGGTCAGAATGGATGCGTCCTGGCAGTGGGCACCGATCTGGGTTTCACGGGCTGTCAGTGGGGCAACGAGCTTTTTTATCTCTTACAGGAGGAGCGCTATGAGACGGATTTTTGGACGACATGGGTGGCTTCGCCACTCGCTGGTCCTTGCGGCCGGGCTCCTGGTTGCAGGTCTACCAGTTCTCGCGACGTCCGCCTTCGCCGGGTATGAATTGCCGCCCGGGGAGCGGATCACTAACCTCCCGCCGATTCCTCGGGCTATCCCGCAGAAGGAAGCCTATGAAAATTACGATCCGATCATCGGACGGAATTTCGACCTGAAGAACCTCTGGCTCCGCGCGGATGTACGCGTCCGTCCAGAAATGCGGACCAACACCTGCTTCGGCAACAATATCAACGCCAACGCGTCGTGTAACACCGCGACAACGTTCGGCACCCGGGGCAAAGCCAATGATCAGTACGTGCAACAGTGGGTACGCTTGGGTATCGGGTACGATCTGTCGCCCGACGTGAATTTCTACATGGAAATCATCGACGCGGCGACCTGGGGCGGGAACGGGAACAACCTCAATGCCGGCAACGGCGGCGATCCGCTAAACCATGCCTGTTCGTCCAACGCGGCCGGGCAGTGCCGTCTGGGCGTGCGCGCGGCCTACATGTTGGTCCGGAACTTGGCCGGCGTGCAGGGCTTGAGCATCAAGGCCGGCCGGCAATACGTCATCTTCGGCAACCACTCCTTGTTCGGCCACTTTGACTGGGCCAACACCGGTTACTCTCATGACGGTGTCATGCTGAACTACAACTGGGGTGGAAAGAATGTCGAGAGCTGGTTGGGTTGGTTCCGTAGCTCAGAGAGCGATCTGGCGCAGGGCGCGCCGGTCGGCAGCGGCGGTCCCAACATCAACGGAACTGGCGGCAACGATGCCAATCGTGACGCCGACATGTTCATCTTCTACAACCAGATCAAGAACGTTCCTGGGATGTTGATCGAGCCCTACTACGTGTACTACAAGAACGGGTATGGGTCGACCGACAACCGGGGGTTTGGCCTCGGAACACCGAAGCACTCGAACCAAACGAGACACACCCTTGGTCTCCGCAGCGAATTGCGCAAAGGGAACATTGACGCGATCAACGAAACGATCTACCAGTTCGGCGCGATGGGCGACCTGGGCGGGCCCAATGCCGCACAGAATGCCAACGGGCAGAGTAAGAATCTCCACATCAACGCCTGGGCGATGCGTAACTGGATCGGGTATACCCATTATCAGCATGCCTGGAAGCCTCGGTTGGGCTTGAACCTGGACTATGCCTCGGGCGACGGACGGGCGATGTGTAACAACGGGCATGCGACCGGGTGTAAGTCAGCCAACACGTTCGAAAACTTCTTCCCGACAAACCACATCCACATGGGCTTAATGGACGTCCAGGCCTGGAAAAACATGTTGAGCCCTTCGGTCAACCTCCAGGCGCGGCCGAGCGCTGTGGACCACATCGAGCTGTGGTACACGAACCTCAATCTTGCCAACAAGCGTGATTGCTGGTATCGCGCGGCGCAGGGCTGCTATGTGTTCTCGCAATTCAACAACACCAAATCCCACATCGGTGATGAATTCGACATCAGCTGGACCCGCATGTTTGCTGACGGGAAGGTGTCCTTCCAAGCGACCTACGGCACCCTGTTCTCGGGCGGCTACATCCAGCAGAACTTGAACACCAGCGTGAACCAGCACTGGGCCTACCTCCAGCTGTGGATGAACTTCTAAGCTGAGACCCAGGCGAGAAAGGAGATCATGCTCATGAAGAAGACATTGATGCTTCTGGCCGCCGCAGCGACGATGATGCTGTGCGCGCCAGTGCCTGACGTTCACGCACAGGACGCGGTCGCCCATACCTACCAGGCGATTCAGCTCCTGACCGACTATCCTGGTGGGGGCAAGCGCTTCAGTGCCTATAAAGTCCCCGAAGATTTCGTGAAGACGTGGGGGGCCGATGTGCGCAACAGCGACGAGGCGTTGACGCATATTACCGAAGCCATGAACCAGGTTGGTGACAACATGGCTGCGAAGAAGCAGCTCGATCTTGCGCATTGCTATGCCAAGGCGCGCGAGCACAAGGAAGCGCGACTCTCGGCGCAGGGTGCCCTGCATTACCTGTGTCAGGGATCGAGCGATGACAAGTGCCAGAACGTGCCGAAGTTCGGCAGCTACGTGGCCCCATAAGGCGAGCGTAGACAAGGCAGTCTGAAAGTCCCCGCTGAGGTGATCCCTCAGCGGGGATTTTGTTTTCGTGAAGCTGTAAAGGACGTTCGGGGTTGGAGGTGTAAGGCCTGAAGCCAGCCTGGAGCCTCGAACCCATATCGTTCAGCGATTTTTCCTGAGCCTTTACCTCAGCCTCATCCCTCTATCCTCCGTCTCTTTTCCCCGAGCCTCAACCCTCACCTCGGGCTCAGCCTCAGCCTTAACCTCGATCTGGACCTCTGCCTCAACCTTTCAGGTTGGGAGCTGCCCCGCCTTGGCGAATCGCGCCTGAAGCTCCGCGTAGGTGTGCGTGACCGGAAACTGTGGGAATTCCTTCGGCAAGTGATCGGGTGGCCGGAAGAAAAAGCCCGCATGGGCCTCGCCCAGCATGGCTGTGTCGTTGTAGGCGTCCCCCGCGGCCATGGTGAAGAAGTTGAGCGACTTCAGCGCGGCGACCGAATGCTTCTTCTGGTTGTTCATCCGCATGTGGTAGTTCACGATCCGCCCGCTCCCGTCGATCTCCAATTGGTTGCAGAACAGGGTCGGATATCCCAGCTGCCGCATCAGCGGCTTGGCGAACTGATAAAAGGTGTCGGACAGAATGAGCACCTGGCAGCGCTCCCGCACCCAGGCCATGAAGCCCGGGGCGCCCTCCAGGGGACCCATTTTGTCGATGACCTCTTGGATATCCTGGATGGTCAGGCGATGACGGTCGAGAATCGAGAGCCGTTGCTTCATCAATTTGTCGTAGTCCGGCATCTCTCGGGTCGTCACCTTGAGATCTTCGATGCCGGTTTTGATGGCCACGTTGATCCAGATTTCAGGAACCAGCACGCCTTCCAGGTCCAAGCACACGATGACGGGTTGTTGCATGGTTTCCTCTTCCCTTGCGGTTTGCGGTGAGAGGTCTGAAGTGGGAGGCTCAAGCGATCCGGTGGGGCCTCCCACTTGAGCCTCGGATCGGGCTGCGCTTAGCTGTGACCTGGCTTTGATCCGTTCTCCTGAGGTGGGGTGGGCACCTTGCGGGCGGCAAATTCCTGGCTGAGCAAGCGCCAAAGTTTGTCGAGGAAGCTATCCAGAAGCGCCGAGCCTTTGCCCCCGGTCGTTCGTTCAGCCTCATGCCGTTCCGCCCATTCTAGCGCGAGGGGCAACGGAATCAGCCGGGGGGCATCCTGGCGCAGGCTGGCCCAGAGCAGGCCCAAGGCGGTACCGAGGCGCACGGAGACGGGGACGGACTGGACCGGGTGGTGCTCCACGTCCTCGCACCATTCGGGGGGCGATGTGACGAGCAGATCACGGCACGCGGACGGGCGGTGCTCGTAGATTGTGCAGCGCTCGTTTTCAAGAAACGGGCACGGGACGCGCAAAGCGAAATAGGCTCGATTGAGCGGTTCGAGTTCCTCATCGGACATCGGGCGCGTGGTATCGGCCAAGGCCTGGAGCTTCGACCGCAATCCTGCGCGCTCGAGCGCGGCCAAGGTCCGGTCGAGCCGCTCGTGTAACCGGGCGCGGTCGGACTCAGGTAACTGACGCACCGCATCCAGCAGGGGAAACGTTTCCGGGGCCGACATCGGGACCAGCATCCGACAGCAGGCCGCGCAGCCTTGCCGGCAGGAGATGCTCTGTCCGGCAGCCTGCACGGCCTCCACCTCGAGCTGTTGGGCCTGAGCCGCGAGCTGCCGGCCGAGCGGAATGATCGCGGTCACTGGGACGAAACCGGTGGGTACCTCGACGGAGGTGGTAATGCGCCCCGCCGGCGTGGCCAGGGCCAGTTCGCAATGCTCGGTAGTGGTCGATCCGCTCATATCGTCAGGCTGGTGCAGGATAAAAGACCGAGGCGAAGTCGGTCAAGCGAGTGGCCGCCCCGATCGGCCCATGAGTCGCTTGCTCCGCAAGGAGTCTCCCGGCTACTGTGTGGCACGGAGGCTCCATGCGGCTGACGGGACACGAGCTGGGCATGCTGCGCGAGTACATGCATGATTTGGTCGAGCAAGCGCGACAAGAAGAGCAGGCCCATCGGGCCTTCGGTTTCTCCGCTCCGGCATATCGTCCGGACCAGGCCCTCTCCGACCTTTTGGCGGTTCTTGACGACCGCATCGAATCGGAAGGGCTGCAGGTTGGTTTACCCGAAGGTTTTCTGCACCGCATGTGGACCCTCTGTAACGAGGCTCAGCAGGTTGTGAGCGAACGCGTGTGGTTGGAGAAAAACCTGGCCTCGGAAACCTTGTCGCGCAGTCGTATGCGAGAACTCACCTATCGGGCGCTGGTGGCATACCTCGAACAACCGGAAGGCCCAGTCCATGGTCGCTAGCTCCTGGGGGCGATGGACTCAAGTCGTTCTCCAGGTAGTCGGGATCTCCTGCCTGGTCGCGTCCCACCCCAGCGCCTGGGCCCTAGGCCCCGCGATGCCCTCACCGCACCCAGAGGCGAGGCTCATCCTGGACCCGCTCATCAAAGAAGGGCTCGAGATGCCAACTGCGTTGACCCATGCTGGTGACGGGACCGGGATCCTCTACGTCGTTGAGCAAGCGGGTCGCGTGCGTGCCGTTCAAAATGGGGCCTTGGTCGCCAAGCCCTTTCTCGACATCAGTGATCGTGTCTTGGCCGGGGGAGAGCGGGGGCTCTTGGGCCTGGCGTTCCATCCGAACTATCGCGAGAACGGACGTCTCTTCGTCAACTATACCCGCAAGCCGGACGGTTGGACGGTGTTGGCGGAGCATCACCGTCGCGAGGACGGCGCTACAGCCGATCGGCGCGAACAGATTCTCATGGTCGTGCCGCAGCCCTATGCCAATCACAACGGTGGCATGGTCGCCTTCGGGCCGGATGGCATGCTGTACATCGGCCGTGGGGACGGGGGCGCTGGCGGCGATCCGGGGAACCGCGCACAAAACCCTGATGAGCTATTGGGGAAAATCTTGCGGATTGACGTGGACCACGGCGATCCCTATGCCATTCCGGCGGACAATCCATTCGCGCGCGGAGGCGGCCGTCCGGAGATCTTCGCCCTCGGGCTTCGGAATCCCTGGCGCTTTTCCTTCGACCGGCTCACCGGCTTCTTCTGGGTGGCGGACGTCGGCCAGCATCGATGGGAAGAGGTGGATCTGGTCACGCGCGGTGGCAACTATGGGTGGCGGGTCATGGAGGGCAATCACTGCTTCGAACCGGCAGACGGCTGCCGCCGCCAGGGCCTCACCACGCCAGCCGTCGAGTATGCCCGGCAATCCCCACGCTGCTCCATCATCGGCGGGTATGTGTATCGCGGCACGGCCATACCGGGATTGGTCGGGACCTATGTGTTTTCGGACTACTGCAGCGGCGAGGTCATGGGGGTTCCGGCCCTCGCGGACCTTCCTGATCAGCCTGCGTCCCCGACGGTCCTGGCCGAAACGTCGCTCCATCCGTCGTCATTCGGACAGGATGAACGCGGGGAGCTCTACCTGCTCGACCATCGGAGCGGTGGGCTCTATGCTCTTCGACCGGGGGTGAACGAATCGGACAGCGGAGGTGCACGTAGAAAGGAAGGACCATGACGAAAGGCGGTCGATACTGGTTGATGAAATCGGAACCATCCGCATTTTCAATCGACGATTTGGCCCGATCGCCCAAGCAGCGGACCTGCTGGGATGGCGTGCGCAACTATCAGGCGAGAAACTTCATGCGATCGATGGCGATCGGCGATCACGTGCTGTTTTATCACAGCAACGCGGAGCCGCCCGCAGTCGCCGGCCTTGCGGAGGTGGTCCGGACGGCCTACCCGGATGACAGCGCCTTCGACAAGAAGGACAAACACTACGATCCGAAAAGCCGGCCGGATGCGCCGATCTGGGACATGGTCGACATCAAATTCCTGCGGAAATTCTCTACGCCCCTGACCTTGGATGCTCTTCGCACGCAGCCGGGGCTCAAGAACATGGAGCTCCTACGGAAGGGGTCGCGGCTCTCAGTCCAGCCGGTTCGGCCCGAGGAGTGGCAGATTATTCTGACACTCGCCGGTTCGAAATGAGAGGGAGGCACCTCGTCATTTCTGAGCGATCACGAGAACCCATCCAAAGAACCTAGCGTCAAGACATCCATGATCTGAGGCGGTGTAACCCTAATGGATGACGAGGGAATGAGCAGCTCCAGTTGGATCTTGAGAGGAAGGCGACCGCTCGCTTCCGGCGCCTGGCGCGGCATACCTTCCACGGCGGTCTGAGGCGGAAGCTTCCGGAATTCCCTCCGCCGCGATCTGTCGATCACGGTGCCTCGGTCAGTTCCAGCGTTCCCTCCTCAGACGCCGGGAGGATCCCAGCCGCTCCGGCGCAAGTCGCTCGTGCTCGCTTCCTCCCTTGTGTGAGAGAGTGGGTAGGGCCACACCGCTCCCAAGCGTGGCCCCGCTCGGACGCAGCCAAGAGCCGCCTTCACTCCTCGTACCTTTTCGAGATAGGTTCTAACGTGAGACGTTCCAGGTAGAAGGTTCGAGCAGGCCGGACCCTGCCTCAACTTCGACCTTAGCCTTGGCCTACTGTCACGTGCTGGCTTTGCCGTTGTCCAGATACCGATGTTGCCAGTCCAACCAGGCGTGGCCGAGTTCGTGCGCGAGGATGTAACGGCGGCGGGTGACGGGGAGGCTCTTGCGGATGTAAATGGTACGTGTGTCGCTATCCCAAATTCCATCCGCCTCCTTGTCGCGGGCGTCCATTTCGGTGTCGGTCACCTGCTTGACGGCAATCCGATAGCCGAATGGTAGGATCACTCGTAACGGGATGCGGTTCATGACGGCTATCCTTCTCGATCAAACTCACCTTAGCAGTTGGCCTGTTCGGGGGACGTCGATTCACGGTTTTCTATAGGCTATTTCGGACTGTATCTAGCCTAGCACAGTCTGCTCCCCCTTCTCGTCCTTATAAAACAATCGTAAAAACAATAGCTTAGAAGCACTGCCCCAGATCATGGCGGCGACTGGCAACCGTGCCTTCCCAGACTTCTCTTGTGGGATCGCAAAGGCTGTGCGGGCAACCAAGGCGCTAGTCTTGGGTCGAGTTTCATTGCCATGCCGCCTGAGCCTGTCGGCCAGGCGGGAGGGGTACGGGACGCCGACAGGAATCGCGAACAATTTTGTCGCCTGTGCGTGGGAGGACTATAATGAGACGATATTGCGGGGACATACCCCATGAAGACCGTCCTGGTTCTCGGTGCAGGGAAGATCGGGTCGCTGATTGCCTGCCAACTCGCACGAAGCGGGGACTATCTCGTCCATCTGGTCGACCGCACCGTCGAGCCTTGCCGAGACCTGGTCAAGGAACTCGATCTCTCCCATGTCCTGCCAGGCGCACTCGACGTGCAGGATCGCAAGGCGCTGCGCGCCTATCTGACCACCCAGTCCCCGGTGGCGGTGATCTCCAGCCTGCCGTACTACTGCAACATCCCGGTGGCTGAGGCGGCGAAAGAGGCTGGCGTTCACTATTTCGACCTGACTGAGGACGTCGGGGTGACCGATCAGATCAAGATCCTCAGCCAGGGGGCCGCTGCGGCATTCGTGCCTCAGTGCGGCCTCGCGCCAGGCTTCATCAGCATCGCGGCCCATGAACTCATAACGCATTTCGAGTCGCTCGATACCGTGAAGATGCGGGTCGGCGCGCTGCCGGTGCATCCGAGCAACGCACTCAAGTACTCGCTCACCTGGTCGACCGACGGGTTGATCAACGAGTATGGGAACGTTTGCTACGGCATTGAGCAAGGGCGCAAGACGCCGCTGCTCCCGCTCGAAGGGTATGAGACTATTGAGGTGGATGGGCTGTTGTACGAGGCCTTCAACACCTCAGGGGGGTTGGGCACACTGGCAGACACGTACGCCGGGCGTGTGAAGACGATGAACTACAAGACGCTCCGGTACCCCGGGCATTGCGAGAAGATTCATCTGCTGATGAACGATCTGAAGTTGAACGAGGATCGCGACACGCTCAAGCATATCCTGGAACGGGCCATCCCGCGGACCTTGCAGGATGTGGTCCTCATCTACGTCTCGGTCACCGGAATGCAGAACGGTCACCTGTTCGAAGAAACGTACGTCAAGAAGGTCTACCCGGAAAGCATCGCGGGAAGGCTGTGGTCCGCCATTCAGGTCACTACGGCCTCCGCGCTCTGTACCGTGGTCGATCTCGTCCTCAGCACGCACGACGGATACAGCGGGTTCGTACGGCAGGAATCATTCATGCTGACGAATGTCCTCCAGAATCGATTCGGCGCCTGCTATCGCTAGGTCGCAAAGGGGATCGATGCCATGTCCGATCCTGCTCTGATCCTGAAATCCCTCGGCCTTTCGTCTCCACAGACGGGCGCCAACGCCGGATCATGGTGGTCCGCACCCTCAGGCTCGCGGTCCATCGAGTCGCTGAATCCTTCGACGGGTCAGGTGCTAGGGTCCGTCTCGCCCGGGACCCCGGAGGACTACGAGCGTGTCGTGCGCGAGACCCAAATCGCATTCGAGCGCTGGCGGTTGGTACCCGCACCCAAACGGGGGGAGGTTATCAGACGGATCGGCCAGGCCTTGCGTGAGCACAAAGACGTGCTCGGGACGCTCGTGTCCCTCGAGGTGGGAAAGATCAAGGCGGAGGGGGACGGCGAGGTGCAGGAAATGATCGATATGGCGGATTTCGCCGTCGGGCAATCGCGCATGCTGTATGGCCAGACGATGCACTCCGAGCGCCCGCAGCATCGGATGTACGAACAGTGGCATCCATTGGGAGTCGTCGGGGTCATCACGGCGTTCAATTTTCCAGTCGCCGTCTGGGCTTGGAACGCGTTCCTCGCCGCGATCGCTGGAGACACGGTGCTCTGGAAGCCGTCGCCAAAGGCTCCGCTCTGTGCGCTGGCTGTGCAGCGCCTCTGCAATCGGGTGTTGGAGGAGGCCGGGCACCCCGGCATCTTCGCGCTCTTCATCTCCGATGAGGTGGCCCAAGCCGAACGCATGGTGGGGGACGGGCGATTGCCGTTGATCTCGTTTACCGGCTCGGTGCCGGTGGGCAGACGGGTCGCCGAGGTCGTCGGCAAACGGCTGGGACGGACGTTGCTCGAATTGAGCGGCAACAACGCCATCATCGTCGACGAGGAGGCCGATCTCGATCTGGCGACGCGAGCGATTGTGTTCGGCGCGGTGGGCACTGCCGGGCAACGTTGCACGACGACGCGGCGGCTCCTCGTGCACGAAACGCAGATGGACCGGCTGCTGCCGCGCCTACGGGCCGCGTATCAGGGCGTGACAATCGGTGATCCGCTTCATCCAGGCACCTTCATGGGCCCGCTCATCGATCGCGCGGCGGTGGAGGCGTATCGTGCCACACTGGAGGAAGTCCGGCGCGAAGGCGGCGAGGTCCTGTGCGGTGGGCGCGTCCTCGAACGGCCGGGATTCTTCGTGGAGCCGACGATCGTGCGGGCGCAGCCGCACTGGTCGGTCGTCAAGCGTGAGACCTTCGCGCCGATCCTGTATGTGATGCCGTATAAGACGCTCGAAGACGCGGTAGCGATGCACAACGACGTGCCGCAAGGGCTCTCGTCCGCCATCTTTACGAACAACCTGCGCCAGGCTGAACGGTTTCTCTCGGCCGTCGGCAGCGACTGCGGGATCGCCAACGTCAACATCGGAACGAGTGGCGCGGAAATCGGCGGCGCGTTCGGGGGCGAAAAAGAGACGGGTGGGGGACGCGAAGCAGGGTCCGATGCCTGGAAGGCCTACATGCGCCGGCAGACGAATACGATCAACTGGGGGACCGACTTGCCGTTAGCCCAGGGGATCCGATTCGACCTGCAGTCGTGAGGCCGGAAGAAGGAGTCACGCCATGGTCAAAGGCAGGCAACTCGATGCGCTGATCGAACCAATGGTTGCTCAGTACGTGTCAAAAAATCGCGCGGCTCAGGCGATGAAGGCGGATTTGGATACCATCGCCGTGGGACTCATGCCGGTGATCGACCATCTCACGATCAGAACGAACGACATCGATCGCCGGGCGAAAGAATTCGTGGATCTCGGCTATGCCTATGTGGAGACGATTGAATACAGCGATTGGTATGCCAAGGTCTATCGTGCGCCCGGCTATCCGGCGCTCTTCGTCGACCAGGCCTATGCGGACGCGCGAGGCAAGACGAGCGTCATTCCACGTTGGGTCGCGAAATTCGGCGACGGCGTGTTCCATCACGTCGCCGTGCGGGTGGAAGACATTGAGCAAGCCATCGCGAGGCTAAAAGCGAAAGGCGTGACCTTCGCCGCGGAGATCGTTGGCGAGCGCGGTGGCGTCCTGCGGCAGATCTTTAGCGTGCCCGAATTGGTGGAGGGCGAGCCGTTCTCGGTGCTGGAACTGGCCGAGCGCCACGGGGGCTATCTCGGATTCATGCCGCCGCAGGCCGACAGCCTGATGCGCTCGACGGTGCTCAAATAGGTGGCTAGCTTGTAGGTCCAGAGGAAGAGGGATTGTCGGTCGGCATGGCCTGTTTGGGTGTGCCGGGCTGCGTGTCGAAGGGTGTGTACATCTTCGAGAGGATCTTCTGCCCTTCCGGGGACAGCGCGAACTTCGCAAACGCCTCCACCAGCGGATGCGCCGACGGCCGCGAGAGGAACAACACGGGCCGGCGGAGTTTGTAGCGGCCGTTCTTCACCGTGGGGTCGCCTGCTTCGACCTGGTCGATGGTGAGGATGCGGATCGGAATTCCCTGCTCCTGAGCCTCAAGCGCCGCTTTCAACGACACATAGCTGATCGTATTGTCGCGGCCCGACACGCTCGCGAGCGCCTTCTGGTCGGCCCGGGCGGGTTTGTCCGATGGGACGAGTTTACCGGCCACCCCGAGCGTCTGCTCGAAACCGGTCTCGATATTTTGGTCATTGGTACGGCGAATCACTTCCACGTTCGTATCCGCGCCGTCGAGCTCGGCCCAGCGCCGAATTTTCCCTGTAAAGAGCGACTGGACTTGTCCGGTGCTGGCGTTCAGCAGGGGATTGGCGAAATTGACAATGACGGCGATCCCGTCCCACGCCACCTGATTGGCCTTCAATCCCGATTCTTCAGAGCCGGAAACGGCAATATCCGCCTGACCAACCCGAGTCATTTCCACCGTCTCGAGCGTCCGATCCCATTCAATGTCGATCACCGACCCTGGGTTGGCCTTTTCATACGCGCGGGCCAACTCGTGAATCGCCGGCTGCTCCGGCCCATGCCCGACCACAAGAATCCGCTTCCCCTCGCCCGCGAATGTCGTGGTGCCCAAGAGTATGAGCACGGTCACGAGCGCAACCGGCCACAGGATTCGGACCGCGGGTTGGATGTGGTTCACCATAGGTGCCGCTCTTGCTCGAGGAGACCATGCGGTCTTGGCTCAAGGCCACACCGCATCTGCCCCTATTCTACCGCCAAATTAGGCCGGCGGAATGACATTAGGCGCCTATAATCTGCAGGGTGGCCGGGGGTTGCAGCGAGAAGGGATGTGAGGTGGCCCCTACCGGTCTTGCCGCACTTCGTTTGCCAGCTCATCCGGATTATCCGGTTTGGCTGGGTAATAGGTGGCCAGCAATTGTCCGCACTCGGCAATGGCCTGGCAGAGGGTCTCTACCGGAGGGGCCTGCCGCATCCCATCCACGATGTGATCGACCACTCGTTCCCACGTTCCGGCGGGCACCCGTTCGTTGATCCCCCGATCGGCCAGGATCTGAACGCGCCGTTCAAGGAGCGACAGCAGGATAAGGATGCCGGTGCCATCGCGCGTGCGCGGGATGCCGTGGTGATGAAATGCCAGTTGCGCGCGCAGCGATACCTTGGCGCGGCGCCGTTCGTCTGACGTCAACCATCGAATCACCGGGGGCGTGCTGCCGATCAACGTGCCGAATAGATACGCGCCGACCGTGGCCAGCAGGGTCCATCCGGGATGAGCGAACGACCAACCCCAGCCGCCCCACCAGTAGTCCCAGCAGAGGGTCAATGCCAGGATGAGCAGACCCACGATGAGACCGGCGACGTGTCGAGTCTCGCGGTAGTGGCCCGAGGAACGGACGACGACCGGAACGATTTCGCCCTGGGTGCCGCGCTCCGCATGCCGTACGGCGTCCCGAATCTGCGCCTGTTCCGATGCCGAAAAGATCTCCATCTCCTTCACCATTCGCCTGACGCGCCGCCTCCGCCGAAGTCGCCGCCGCCACCTGAAAACACATCGCCGCCGCTCGAGCCGTAGCCTCCGCCGCGGCTCCATCCGCCCGTCGGCCACGGATCGTACCAGCCCGGTCCCCAGTCGCGTGTGCGGCGTGCGTTGCGCATCGACCCCTGAAAGATAGTCGATAGCAGCCAGGCGCCGAACCCGCCCAATCCCGCGGCAAGGGCAATGAGGATCAAACCCGCTGGAATCGAGAGGAGTCCGGCCAGCCCGGCACCGACGAGGCTGCCAAGGGGGCGATATTGTGCCGCGATCATTCCGCCGACGAACGTACCGACAACCACACCCACGAGGATCTGGCCGAGGCCATCTCCGGATGTAGCGGGGGCGGGACTCGGCGTCTCGAGGGACGAGGGCTCTTTATCAAGAACCTTCTGTAACGCGTCCAGCCCGGCCGTCACGCCCCCTGAGAAATCGCCCGTGCGAAATCTGGGAATGATCTGTTGTCGAATAATGCGCGAGGCGACCACGTCCGGCAGGGCGCCTTCCAATCCATAACCCACTTCGAACCGCACGCGGCGGTCGCCTGGAACCACTAAGAGGAGCGCACCGTTGTCCTGTTGTTTGGTGCCCAGGTGCCAGGTGGTGGTTACTCGGTGCGAGAAGGCCTCGAGCGATTCACCCTGCAGGGAGGGAATCGTCAAGACGGCGATCTGTGTGCCGGTGCGGGACTCGTAGGCGGCGAGTTGCGATGTGAGGCGCGCCTCGACATCGGGGGAAAGAATCTGGGCCTGATCGACGATGCGTCCCGTCAGCGGCGGGACGTCGAGGGCGACACAGAGTGGAGTGAAGGCCAGTGTTAAGGGTACGGTCAATAAAACGGAAAACAGCGCCTGTCTGAGTATCCCCACATTCCTCAACGTGCCCTCAGCGTTTGTTTGAGTCTCGCGTTAGAACTTCACCTCCGGCGGCTTGGCCACGCCCTTTTCGTCCGCGACGGTGAAGTTGGGTTTTGGCTCGAGATGCAGCAAGAACTTGGCCGTCAAATTGGTTGGG
The DNA here is from genome assembly GCA_964449255.1 of uncultured Nitrospira sp. Taxonomy (GTDB): domain Bacteria; phylum Nitrospirota; class Nitrospiria; order Nitrospirales; family Nitrospiraceae; genus BQWY01. Next base: position 299,857 of record CAYUYE010000002.1, read on the forward strand.
AAGTAACGGACGGCCTTGTTGAACTCGGCGACCTTGTCGATGTAGCGCTTGCGGGCGACGGTGATCCGATTCTCGGTCCCTTCGAGCTGGCTTTGGAGATCGCGAAAACTTTCGTTCGCTTTCAAGTCGGGATATTTTTCGACGACGACCATCAAGCGAGAGAGCGCCGAGGACAGGTCGGACTGCACTTGCTGAAATTTCTTGAACGCGGCCTCGTCCTTGAGTAACTCTGGTGTGGCCCTAATACCGGTTGCGGCCGCCCTCGCATTGGTGACGGCTTCCAGCGTCTCTTTCTCATGGGCCGCATAACCCTTGACCGTGTTGACGAGATTCGGGATGAGGTCAGCTCGCCGTTGATATTGGTTGATGACCTCGCTCCACGCCGCGTTCGTATCCTCGTCCAGACCCTGAATCTCGTTGTAGCCGCAGCCGGAAGTCCCGGCGAGGGCGAGGATCAGCAGCCATGACATCGGGCGCATTCGTATCCGCATGGAATCGGCCTCCTTCGTGCGATGCCCACCGCCATGAATCTCGAACATACGTAAAATGACAATAGGACCGTCATCCGGGTGTGTCAAGGGCGGTCCCGGCGGCGCTGGGCGCTGAATGCCCCATTGTTCCCCAACGGTGTGTGGATGTGCCGACACCAGTTGGGGCGCCATGCGACAGGGCGGGCTGTAACCCTGTGACGCATCAGTAGTCCCATCGGCGGCATTCTCATTGCTAACCTCTAGCCTGAATGTGCCTGTTCATAGGTAGGCGCGCCGAGGAGGTCATGGATGACGATGGATAGCCGGCAACTCGGTCATTCGCAGTTGGTCGGCGACGAGACCGCGCAGATTGACGACCACGGGGTATCCAGTCTGCGCTGCTTCTCCTTCCTCCAGGATGTGTTGGCCGACTTTCACCCGAGGGACTTCGCCGTTCGCTGCTGGGATGGCCGCGTGTGGCCCGCCGAACCTGGCCAACCGACTCGGTTCACGCTGGTGCTGACCCATCCCGGCGCAGTCCGCGCCCTGTTTCTCCATCCGAGCGAAACCGCCGTGACCGAGGCGTTCTTGAATCAGGACTGCGACGTAGAAGGCGACCTCGAAGCGGCCACCGTCTTGGGGAGATTCTTGAAGGATCGCCGATGGGATGTTGGGTTGCTCCTGTGTCACGCGCCGTGGTTGTGGGGCCTGCCTAGTCGAAATCCTGGCGAGAGTCCTGGCCCGAGCCTTGAACCTGAGGGCTGCCAACGCGCGTCGCTTGGGGGAGCCCTGCACTCCAAAACACGCGATCGGCGGGCCGTCTCCTATCACTACGATGCGTCGAATGAATTTTACGCGCTCTGGTTGGATCGACGCATGGTCTATTCCTGTGCCTATTTTGAGCAAGCTCAAGAGAGCCTCGAAATCGCCCAAGCACGCAAGCTCGACTATGTCTGCAGGAAACTACGGCTGAAACCGGGCGACCGGCTGCTGGATATCGGCTGCGGCTGGGGCGGGTTGATCCAACACGCCGCGGAACATTATGGCGTGCAGGCCATCGGCATCACGTTGAGCACGCGACAGGCGGAATGGGCGAATCAGCGCATTCGAGAGCGACAACTGGTCGGGGTCTGTCGGGTGGAGGTTCGCGACTACCGGGATCTGCCCTCGGACGGGCGATACGACAAAATCGTCAGCATCGGAATGGTCGAGCACGTCGGCACGACGCGATTGCCTTCGTACTTCGGTGCCGTATGGGAGGCGTTGTGTCCCGGGGGCGTCTTCCTGAATCATGGGATCGCCGCCCGCGCGGGAATGCCCGGCCAGCATAGCGAGTTCATCGATCGGTACGTGTTTCCGGATACGGAGCTGCCGCCGCTGGATGACACGGTCCGCGAGGCGGAACGGGTGGGGTTCCACGTCCGCGACGTCGAGAGCCTGCGGGAGCACTACGGCTTGACCCTGCGCCGCTGGCTGCGCCGCCTGGAGGCTCGCCATGACGAAGCGGCGGCGCTGCTCGGAGAAAAGGGGTACCGAGTCTGGCGGTTGTATTTGGCGTCCTGTGCGCACGGGTTTCACGCGGGCCTGTTCGACGTGTATCAGACTCTGCTCTCCAAACCGTTTCACGGTGTGAGCGGGTTGCCGCTCACACGCGAAGATTGGTACCGGCCGACTGCAGACGAGGCCCGCTGCCTTTCGGCAGCCGGTTGACGCTCCCCACGTAAAGGCCTATAAGCATTTGCCACGGGTGGGACTGCTCACAATCGGCAATGGAGGCTGGGCATGAAGCGAAACGCGGTGCGAGTGGGACTGCTGGTCTGCTGTGTCGTCGGCAGCGGTTGGCTTGGGACGTCGTATTTCGCGGCGGTTGCCGCGCATGAGTTGGGAGAAGCTGGCTGGCCGTTGATCACCGTGGACGGAGTGACGGTGCCGGACATCGGTCCGCTCCCGATGAACGTGCCGATTCCACCGGGCAACCTCAATTACAAGGGGAAGGTCGCACTCGGCACGCAGCTGTATTTCGACGGGCGCCTCTCGAAGAACGGGGCGATCTCCTGCGCCTTTTGCCATACACCGGGAGCCGGTTTTGCCGACCCTCGCCAGACCTCGATCGGCATTGACGGCAAAGTCGGCGGGCGCCAGGCGCCGACGGTCTTCAATACGGCGTTTAATCCCATTCAATTTTGGGACGGACGGGCCGGCACGTTGGAAGAACAGGCCATCGGCCCGATCCACAATCCGATTGAAATGGGCGAGACCCACGAAAACGTCGTCAAGAAGTTGAACAAAATCGCCGGCTATCGAGAGCAATTTCGCGCCGTGTTTGGAACCGACGTGAGCCTCCAGGGTATTGCCGAAGCGATTGCGGCCTACGAGCGTACGGTGCTGTCGACGAATTCCGCGTTCGACAAATACTTGGCGGGCGACAAGGCCGCCATAGGTGACTCGGCTGTTCGCGGCCTGGCGTTGTTCAAAAGCAAGGCCCGATGCATTCTCTGTCACTATGGTCCCAATTTCACCGACAATGGATTCCACAATCTCGGCGTGCCGCAGGTCGGGCCGTTGAAGGAAGACCTTGGGCGCTACGCGGTCACGCGGATGGACTCCGACAAAGCCGCCTTCAAGACGCCGACGCTCCGTAGCATCGCGCAAACCGCCCCCTACATGCACGATGGAGCGTTCAAGACGCTGGAGGAGGTGATCGACTTTCTCAACGGAGGCGGCGGGGCCAACCCTCAATTGGACCCCTTCGTGAAGCCGCTCAATCTGTCTGCGGAGGAGAAGGCCGATCTCCTGGCTTTTCTCCAGGCACTGACCGGGGAGCCCATCAAATTCGAGTTTCCGAAGCTGCCCAAATAAACGATGAATCCTTTTTGGGGGCGATGACTCTTAAAGAGCAGGTCCCATAGCAGACAGGCCGGCTGCGGCAGCAGCCGGGTGAACTCATTCTCACCTCAGGAGGCGGTATGGTACGACAGACACTCATGCTCGTGGCGGTTGGCGCCCTGTTGGGCGGTTGCGCAGAACATGCCCACACGATGGCGGCGGCCAAGCCAACCCCTGCGACGGGGTTTGACATCCATGTGATGGCCCCACACAAGTTCGAAGACGGGACGGTCCATGGCCCGTATCATCACTACTGTAAGGCCATCAAGCCGGAAGTACTGCAGTGTCTCTTGTTTGAAACCACGGCTCCGGATGCGTTGTTGACGGACGTCGAGTATTTCATCGCCAAGCCGGTGTCTCGTGCGGCGGTCGACCTCGACACGTGGAATAAGTTCTATCACGACCACGACGTCGAGATTCAGACGGGCCGCGTCCAGGTGTTGGACATGCCGGACGCCCAGGCGAAGGAGATTGCGGCGGCGGCAGCCAAGACCGACGGCATCATTTTCCACCTCTGGCCGGATGGCAAGAAGGCGCCCGACGGCAATGTCGGACATCCGCAATCGGTCGGCCACAAGCATCGGACCGAGTAAGCTGCGATTTGACGGTCAAGAGCGGAGGCCGTTCCTCACGAACGCCTCCGCTTTTTTTCTGAACGGCAAGGAAGACACTCGATGGGCAACGCGTTTACCGGTGGGAGCCTGGGTTTGGTGCTGGTCTTGTCGGCCGGCGCCGCCTTGGCCACCAACGGTGAGATCTTGAGACCGCGCGTGCCTGCGGATCACATTGAGGCGGCCAAGCAGGTCAAGAATCCCTTTCCGGCCACGGCGGAACACATCGCGCAAGGTCAGAAGCTCTTCGAGGGGAAGGCCTTCTGCGCAGCCTGTCATGGGCGAGACGGCAAAGGCCTCGGCGCTGACCTGGATTACTCGACGTTCAAGGGGCCGCTCCCGAGGAACTTTACCGACAAGGTGTGGCAGGCGGCGCGGAGCGACGGCGAATTGTTCTGGATCTTGAACAACGGCAGTCCGGGGACCGACATGGCGCCGTTTGTCCCGCTGGTACTGACCGAAGAAGAAGCGTGGCACGTGTTGCTCTACGTCCGGTCCTTTGGCCGCTCTGAATAGCATCAGCCGCCGGCATGACCCGCGCGCGCTCACGACTCCGGCTCTGGTTTCTGGCGATGAGCGTCCTTGCGGCAACCCCTGCGCCGGCCCACGCCGGTGAGTGGTCGGCGGTCGTCGGGAACAAAACGGTCTACACCGACAACGTCTTTGAGTTTTCCGCCGCGCGCCGTCTCACCCTCTCGGAAGACCCGAGTCAACCAACGGTCGTCCCGGTGAACCGCCCATCCGATGTCGTGTGGGAGCCCTATGTCGAGCTGAATCGCTCGTTCGATCATGGCCGGTCCAAGACCGAGATTTCGGCCAAGGCGCAAGGCTTTCTCTTCACCAACAATTCGGCTTTCAACCACGGCATGTATCGCATTCAGGCGCGGCACACCGTTACGCCCGATACGTCCCTGTTGATTCGGTATCGGTACACGCCGGATCTGTTTCTCGGCCCGAATACCGAGCGCCGAACTGGTCTGGGGCTATCGGAAGAGGAACGTGTGACGTCGCATGTGTGGCGGGTCCAGCTGGAGCAGCGGTTGTCCGACGCCTGGCGTGGGACGCTCATCGCACGCTACGGTCTCCGCCAGTTTAATGCGGCGTTCGCCGAACGCGATACGACGTTCTGGACCATGGGGCCGCAGTTTAGCTATCAGGGCTTTTCGCGAGTGGTGCTGACGGCCGGGTATCTCTACGAGCGGGGGGTGGCCGATGGCCGTGACGACGTGCAATTCAGGGACGACGTGTCCTATCACCAACACGTCGTCGTGGCGGGGGCCACGGTGAAGCTCGCCGAACGCGTGAGCCTGGACCTAGGCTACTTCTATCGACGCAAATTGTTTACAAGCACGATTCTCGGGGATTCAAATAACGGCCTCCGAGACAATACGCATCAGGGTACGGCCGGATTGCGCTACCAGGCGACTCCGGCCATGGCCGTCACGTTTGACTATCAACGGACCCAACGGGATTCAAATGCCGCCCAGCGCGGCTTCTTCAGTAACAACGTGGCCCTCGGCCTCGATTACCGCTTCTAATTTCCCAGTCAAGGCAGAATGGCGAGAGCTAGAGCTGCTTGTCCCCCGGCAGCCCTCTCAACGCTCTTGGGGTGCTGCGAGAGATGCGGAAGCGAGAGGCCAATGTCTCCCCTGTATCGATCACATACTCCTTGAGGATTGTCGCGAGACGCCCTAGAACAGCCTTGTGGCTACTGAGACTCCCTCCGGCACCATCCATCTTGCAGCGCAGGGCCAGGCTCGCATTCTCGCGGGCCACCCCTGGCTGTACGAATCCGACATCGCCTCCGTTGAAGGCACGCCGCAGCCCGGTGATGTCGTGGAGGTCCTGGCCTCTCACGGCCAGTCGGTCGGTCGAGGGCTGTATAGTCCTCAATCGAAAATCCCTGTGCGTCTGCTCACGAGAAGTCAGGAGGCCATCGGCGACACATTCTGGCGTACACGCATACAGGCTGCGGTGGCACTGCGGAAACAGGTCGTCTCAGGCACAACAGCCTATCGCCTCGTCCATGCCGACGGCGACGGGCTCCCCGGTCTGATTGTCGACCGTTACGGAGAGGTGCTCGTGATGCAATGTGTGACCGTCGGCATTAATCGGCGACGAGAGACACTGGCCGATCTGTTGTTGTCTCTCACCGGGGCGACTGCGGTCTACCTTCGCAATGATTCGCCCGCGCAGACCCGTGAGGGCCTGACGAGCGAACGCATGTTTCTCCGCGGCAGCAGCGCGACCGCGATGGAAATCCGGGAAGGTCCCGCGCGATTCATCGTGGATATCGCAGCCGGACAGAAGACAGGGTGGTTTTGCGATCAGCGGGATAACCGCCTCGCTGTCGCGGCGATCTCCAAAGGCAAGGACGTGTTGGACGCCTTCTGTCACACGGGAGGTTTTGGTGTGCAGGCGGCTATGGCCGGCGCGCGGTCGGTGTCCGGCCTCGACGCCAGCCGCCCCGCGGTCGAGCAAGCCCGCGCCCACGCCGTCCTCAACCAGGTCTCGCCTATCTGTGATTTCCGGAGCGGCGATGCGGCCGAGGCCCTCAAAAAGCTCGGGCGTTCGCGCAAACGTTTCGATGTGGTGATTCTCGACCCACCGGCCTTCGCCAAACGCCGCTCCGTGCGGGGCTCCGCGCTAGAAGGCTACCAACATCTCAACGCCCTGGCGTTGCCGCTCATCAGACAAGGCGGGACGCTCGTGACCTGCTCTTGCTCCCACCATGTCAGTGAAACGGATCTCTGCGCTGTCGTCGAAGCCGCCGCGCGCCGCGCCCGTCGCCGCATCAAGATCCTCGACCGCCGCGGCGCCGGGCCCGATCATCCAATCAACCCTGACGTGCCGGAGACGCGCTACCTGACCTGTTTGCTCGTGGCTGTCTCATAAGCGTGAACGATTGAACTGGACGCACTGGACGTCTGATCATGCTCGACCGAGCGGTGAGTCGCCGCGTTAGGCGTTCACCGGCTCGATGAATCTGTTGATGACCCAGCCTTCCAGGTCGGTCTCGTCGCTGACGTCGACTTTGGTCCAGCGCGCGCCTTTTTCCAGCACAAATACTTCGGCGCGCTTGGGCAGCGGATCCCCTGCGAGGGGAAACTCGGTCCCCGGTCCCGTGCGGATGTTCAGGGCCTCCGCCACAACCCGGACGCGTTCCCGTTCGTCCGCTCGCCGCCCCAGCACTCGTGAACGGATATGTTCCAGTGGAAAGGCCGGCCCGGGGTCACGCTTGCGGTCTGGGGCCACATCTTCGTGGCCGATGACGTCGCGGAGGTCGTAGGTGTGGACGAGCAGGAGAGCCAGCTCGAGGGCACGTTGAATTTGAATCTCCGTGTAGGCGTGCCACCACTTAGGGGTCTGATCCAATCGGTGCTTGGCATGGAGTGCCTGATCGCGCGGATATTCAGCCCCGAACCAGGCTTTCAGAGTGTCGCCCTGTGCCGTGAGCGGACCCGCATTGTCCATCTCAATCCCAATCGCATGGCCGTTGAGGCCGCTCAGGCCCTCCCACTGACTCACGCCGGCGTGCCAGGTCTTGACGTTAAAGGGGGCGAGCTGGGTGATGCGACCGTCGCGGGCGATCACGAGATGGGCGGAGGCCTGGGAAAGGGGGTTGCACAGCCAGTCGCAGGACGCCTGGGCGTTTCGCCCAGCCGTGTAGTGAAAGATCAAATAAGCGGGTGTGATGGGCTCACCGCGGTTGGGCGTGTCGCGAAAGGTCACCCCCGGCCCCTTCAGACGATGCCGTTCAACGATATAGGGCTGGACGGATTTCAGCATCGTTCTGGAGGCCGGCCCTCCTCTCGATCTCTGTTTGGGACGTTGGCGCTTGCGGGTTGATCGGCGCATGGGTCAGTCCGCCTTCTTGTGTGAGATGCGATGGTGGTCGGTAATCTACTGGAGCAGTCGCAAAGCCTGTACCACCGGATTCGGCTGTCCTGGGCGGCCCAGTCGAGGAGGAAACAGCCCGATGTCATTGAAATCGCAATGGCTTGTCGGTGCTAGGACAGGGCGAACTCTTCGAAATGTATCTAATTTTTCGGCCGGCGTATCCAATCAGATACGAGCGCTTGGGGGCGGACAGCTGCGATGACGGTTAGACTTTCGGGGGCTCGTCAACGCTCCGACGGAGCGCTTCATGGTGGCGGCCGAGATACAGGCCGTTCACAAGCCAGAGTCCTGCGATGGGAACCGCGGCCAAGGCGGATTCGCCGATCGTGAGACCGGCCGATTGCAGCGCGTTGGATATCCAGCTGCTGGCCATGTCACCGCCCCGGTGCACGACGGTATCGATCACGTTCTTGGCTTGATACTTCTCCTCTTTCGATACGACGGTGAAGAGGGTTTCCCGAGTCGGTTTGGCGATGGCAAACTCCCCGGCGCGTCTCAGGATGCCGAAGACCACCAGCACGGCCAAGATCGGCACCACACTGAAGACCGTAAACCCGAACACGTTGAACGCGGGCACGGCGGCAAGCAGCGTGGTGACGCCGAGGCCCGAGAGCAATCGCCCGGTGAGGAGCAGTTGGGTGAGCACCGTCACGCCGTTCACGGCGAAATCCACCCAGGCGAACAGTTGAGTCCGTTCTTCCGGGCTGCCCACGACTTGCGGCACCAACACCATCTGCTGGCTATACAGCATCGTCGACAGCACCGAGTAGCAGCCAAGATACAGGCAGATCCCCAACAGATAGCGCGATTGAAGGATGCGCCTGATGCCCACCCAGAGACTGGGTGGCTCACCAGCCTGCTCCTTGGTGGCGAGGGTATGGCCCCCCGCTCGTCTCTCGTGATGCGTGGCATGCGTCTTCAATACGGCAAAGAAACACGTCATCGCGGTCAGCAACAAGCCAATCGAGACCAGGAGCAACGGGGCCACACCGAGGGAGGGTACCATCAAGGCCGTGAACAACGGCCCCGCGACGGCGCCCAGACTTCCGCCCGCCGCGATGAACCCAAACAGCCGTCTTGCGGAGTCCGTGGAATACAAGTCCGCCATCACGCTCCAGAACACCGAGACCACGAAGAGATTAAAGACGCTGACCCAGACAAAGAAGATGGGCGCTACGGTCGCGAGTGGTACGTCGGTGCTCAAGGCGAGGAAAAACAGGAACAGGTTGCTCGCGAAAAACAGATAGACCGTCGGGATGAGTTTTCGCACCGACAGCCGACCTGCGATCCAGCCGAATACCGGGACCAGGATCAGCATCGACACAAACACGGCCGAGAAGAGCCAGGGCAATTTGGCCGCGCCGGTCTGCACCCCCATTTCATCCCGCACCGGACGCAAGACGTAATAGGACGCCAGTAGGGTGAAGAAATAGAGGAACGAAAACACCAGCGCGCGGATTTCCTCGCGCCTGACGGCGATGATGCGGCTCAACAGATAGTGGAGGGTGATGGGATCGGCCGTTGTCATGCTGGGGAATGCGGCCTGGACTATACCCGATGCGGCGGGGGGATACCACCACCACCCGCGATGGCGCTGATTGTCCGACTCCCGTTCCGGGGGCAAGTTTTTGCGAGGGGTGGGACACGCGCGTGGCGCCTCGAATGTTCCTCCTTCGTGGAAGCGGACAACTGTGGTTCGCTGCCTCACTCGTGTCTCGGAGGACTGTTGAGCGAGCGTAGCGCGGCAGGGAGCAGGGCCTGATGGATCTATGCCGAGGGTAGCCGAACGTGGGAATCGCCTGAAGTTGTATCAAGCCGGATACGGAGGGTATCGGAAGGGATACGTCGAAGAAAATAGGACAGTTTCCATTTCCGCAGGATTCTGTGGAGTTTTCACTCCCCCGGCGCTGGCGGGGTCTTTGCACGTTCCCCTCTGAGTGGGTGTTGCCTCCGCGGCGGTGGGGTTCTCCAGGACGGCGACCCTTCAGGGAACGCCCCGCCATGCTCCTCAAAACTTGCACTTCCCGTCACAGGAGCCGACAGTGGAGACGGTCATGCCGGTTGAACTGAGTCACATGAAAACCCTGGCTGAATTGGCCGGGGAAGCGCAAGGGATTCTCCGAGACATGGGGCGCCTTGCGCGCGTGCCCCTCAGCAAAAAACCCCAAGATTACAGCCGGCGCAAAGGATACGCCCCGGCGTTCTTGCAACGGTTCCCCGTCCCCCGCCCGATACTGACGTGCGCCAACCGGGACGACGAAGTGCCGCTGCTCGACGGCTCGGGGACGGAACTGAAGTACGAGCATTTTTCCATAGCCATGTCCAAATCGAGGCGGCTGGCGCGGTACGTGGCCTGCAACATCGACGGCTCGCGCAGCGTGAGGATTCGTCGCGGCAAAGATACGTGGAGTCTCGATCCGCGGATCGACACACAGTATCAGTGCGGCGAAGAACTCTACGCGGACAATGAGCTGGATCGCGGTCATCTCGTCCGACGCGAAGATGCGGTGTGGGGCGAGAAGAAAGTGGCGGCCGTGGCCAACGAAGATACGTTCCATTTTACCAATTGCGCGCCGCAACATGCGCAGTTCAACCGAAAGATCTGGCTGGGGCTCGAGGGCTACATCCTAAAGAATTCCCGAGCGCATCAGCTCCGCGTCAATGTGTTGACGGGGCCGGTCTTTCGAGAGGATGATCCGACCTATCGCGAGGTCCAACTGCCCCGTGAATATTGGAAGGTGGTCACGGTGGTCACGGATGGGCGCAATTCCGCCACCGCCTATATGATCAGCCAATCCGAGCTGCTTGAGCGTCTCCGCGCGTTCGGGTTTGGCACGTACAAGACCTATCAAGTCAGCATTGCCCACGTCGAATCCCTCACCGGCCTCGATTTTGGAACCTTACGAAACTACGATGGCTTCTCAACCCAAGAACGCCGAGTTGCGGGCCCGATGCGAACGGAGATCCGATCTTGGCGCGACATTCGGATCTGACATCTGACAGGAGCGGTCCGATGACGCGCACGTCTTGTTACCCCCACCTCACACCTCACGGAGGATACGATGCCTGAAACAACTCAGGTCCGCCTTGGCAAGAAGAGTGAACCAGGGATCACGCTCCGCAAGAGTGACGACTTGATTGCGGTGCGTACCCGTTCCACACGATCGATCAGGACAGGGGCGGTGCGTACGCCCGAGTCCGGGGAGGTAGCGGATGGGTTTCTCGTGTTCGCCATCCCGGATGCCGGGGTCGAGGTGTATCGCGTGCCGCCCGGAGCGGGTCGGCGGTCGCTGGAGGGGCGTAAATCGGCGCTTCGTGCGGCCCCGGACGTCCGTTTTGCCGGCGGTGTCATGGTCGATGACAAGTCCGGCGAACCGGTGCTTTACACCGAGAATCTATTCATCAAGTTCGTCGATGACGCCGATCCGGAAGACTGCCGCGCCGTCATTCGAGACGCCGGCCTCACGATCAAGAAGGAGCTGACGTACGCGACGAATTCGTTTTTCGTCGGGGCGCCTGAGGGGACGGGCACGAGAGTGTTCGAGATGGCCGCCTCGCTCTTGAATCGAAAGGACGTCGAGTATTGCCATCCGGAACTCGTCCGTCCGAAAGCGCGTCGTCAGATCGCAGCGGAGCAATGGCACTTGAAAACGACAACGATCAACGGCACGCCTGTCGCCGCGAGCGCGAACGTCGAGGCGGCGCATCAAATAACGATGGGAGAGGGGGCCACGATCGCCGTCATCGATGACGGGGTGGACGTCGATCATCCGGAGTTTGCCGGGGCGGGCAAGATTGTGGCGCCGCGGGACGCCACGCTTGGCACTGGCGATCCACGTCCGAAGGATGCGGGTTTCGAGGAAAATCACGGCACCGCCTGTGCGGGGGTGGCCTGTGCCGCGGGGACCGAAAAGGCATCGGGCGTCGCGCCCAAGGCCAAGCTGATCCCCATTCGACTCAACTCGGCGCTCGGCTCCCAGCAGGAGGCGGAGGCGTTCGAGTGGGCGGCCAACCACGGCGCCGACGTGATTTCGTGCAGCTGGGGCCCGCAAGACGGGGCGTGGTTTAACCTCAACGATCCGGCGCACAACCAAAAGGTGCCGATCCCGGCCAGCACTCGTTTGGCGATCGACTATGCGACGACCAAGGGTCGCAACGGCAAGGGATGCATCGTGCTGTTTGCCGCCGGGAACGGCAACGAAAGCGTCGACAACGACGGCTATGCCAGTTACGAGCGGGTCATCGCCGTGGCCGCCTGTAACGATCGGAGCAAGCGCAGCGTCTATAGCGACTTCGGCAAGGCCATCTGGTGCGCCTTCCCGAGCAGCGACATGGGGCACTCGCCGTTTCAGCATCCGGCGCCCCTGACAGCGGGGATTTGGACGACCGACCGCACCGGCTCCCCCGGCTATAACTCCGGCAAGTCTTCTGAGGGCGACACCCGCGGCAACTACACGAATAGTTTCGGCGGCACCTCCAGCGCCTGCCCTGGTGCGGCAGGGGTGGCGGCGTTGGTCCTGTCGGTGAATCCCACGCTCAAATGGCAGGAGGTGCGGGACATTCTCAAGCAGTCCTGCGACAAGATCGATCCACAGGGCGGCAACTACACGGCCGAGGGCTGGAGTCGGTTCTACGGCTACGGGCGGTTGAACGCCGAGACGGCGGTGAAACTCGCGAAGCCGTCGACCAACAACCGTGTCTTGATCAGCCGCACATTCAACGAACCGGTTCCGGACCTCCAGACCGTCACGGTATCGCTCGACGTCAACGATGCGACCGTGGTGGAGAATCTGATCGTGCATTTGGATCTGGAGCACACCTACATTGGTGATCTGATCGTGACACTCATGCCGCCGTCCGGGTTGGCGCCGGCGAAAGTCACGTTGCACAATCGCGCGGGCGGCGCCGCGCAGAACATCAAACGGTCCTATGACATGCTGGATACGACCGCGCTCGCTGCCTTCAAGGGCAAAAACCTCAAGGGGACTTGGACCCTCAAGATCCAAGATGCGGAGGCACGGGACGAAGGCACGCTGAAGCAATTTGGGCTCGAATTGGTGTTCGGATCGGGCGGGATGCGTATGGAGGGTGCGCCAGGCAATGGGACCGGCGCGCGGACCAGACGCGTGGCCGGAGGCCGTGCAAGAACGACTGCGGGGCGGCGTCGGACGGCCCGTCAGAGCTAACGAGCTGATGGATCCTGTGCGGCGGGAGTGAGTTTCACAGAATGAGGCCACCCGAATCACGGCGGCCTCATCCTGGACAAAAGGCGCAGACGAGAGCCTATCTCAGGATAGTGAGAGTCAATTCGATCGTGACCTGTGACTGCGTGACCTCCTGGCGGCTGACAGAGAGCAAGCAGCTCAGGCTAGGTCATAGGGAGGAATGCGACCCATCGCTTCCGGCGCCTGGCGCGGCATCCCTTCAAACCGCACTTCGTGTGAGCCGGCAGCTCATCGGGCAAAGCCCTCCCCATTGACGCTGCCGGATAAGCACCTTGAATTCCTCAATACCTGATCAGTTCACTGAAGGTGTCTGTCCGTGCGCGATCGTGGCGCTGCGAATGCCCGGCACTATCAAGGGAGTTGAGAGCGACTAAGTCGGAGGGGTTTCTCCGGCGGCGCAAGGAAGACGGCTTCGCCGGAAGAGCCGCCGGTACTAGCGAGCTTGGTCGGAACGCCACCGTTGACAAGCTTGTTCCCGCTCGGAAATCGAGGGGAGCGGCGGTCAATCCTCAAGCAACTGTAAGATCGACCCTAACCTCTTCACGGAACAGGGCCCGGCAACCCTGCTACTTTCCATGAAATTCGTGCCTAGGGAATAGCAAATTCCTTTCCTTAGGGTTCTATGCTATGGAGGGGACACCGAGACGGCGGGGCTCATGCCGCGGGGACTAGAATCTTGTGCCAGGTGTAAGATCAAGGGCAGACCCCGTTAACTCACGGAATAGTGGACGTCAAATGAAGCGCAGGTACATCGGTATAGCGCTCGTAACGATACTGGCGTGGATTGGCTTGGCTACGCCGTTGTCGATTCTGTGTGAGTTCACAGAGACCTGCAGCGGCTGGTTGCTTTGGTTGCTTCAAAAGTATCCCGGTAAGCTCTTTGTTCCAGAAGCGCAATCAATTGACTCAATGGTGTATCTGGCGGACACCTTTGGCTTCCTCGTTGGCGGGGTCCTATCGATAGTACTTGGCTATATATTGACGAAACTGGCCAGGAGGAGGACGTTGCAGACGGATGGGGGTAAATCATGAGTCGTAAAATGGTCAATGCACCCTCTATGCTGTCGATCCCCTCGACCGAGTCATGCAACTGACCAACGCGATCAACGGCCTCAAGGGCTTCATCTACGATGACAACGACAATCTGGCGACGGTGACGGAAGCCGGGGTCACGACGACCTACACCAATGTGGTACGGAGAAAAGGGGGCAGGCTACTGTTTTGAAGCTTTACGGTGCCGCCCCCGGGCGCGCAGGGTGGATGCCAGTCCGACATGGCCGCGATGGGCTGTCTCCCTGTGGCCGCTCCACCTGGCTGTTGCCGATTCACACAGGTACAGAGCGTCGCAAGGTCATGCGCGAAGAGGGAGCGATCCCTTTTGTTTCTCCGACTGGGGCCACCTCACGCGAAGGCCTTCTGGAGAATCGTCTGGGCGTTGGCTTGAATGCGTTTGAGGTGGTCGGGGCCGCGGAAGGATTCGGTGTACAACTTATAAACCTCTTCGGTGCCGGACGGACGGGCGGCAAACCACCCCTGGTCCGTGACGACTTTGA
>CAYUYE010000003.1:0-287202 GCA_964449255.1 uncultured Nitrospira sp.
ATCTGAAATTGAACGGGTACTGGGAAGAAACGATTCTGTGCATGGATCCGTTCAGTCCGGTCAACCGGCGGGTGGAGGAACTGGTCTCGCAGGTCAGCGGGCTGCGGTTTTATCGGTAGGTTGGAGGGTCAGGACAGTGGGAGCATCCATGAGTTCTACGGAGCGGTGGCTGATCTCGACGATCATCATCCTGGCCAGCATCTTTCCTGTGGAATGGCTGCCGATCGGTGTGCAGATGCTCCATGGCACGGATGGCCAATATAGCGGTAAGCAGGGGCAGGTCTTGCTGGTCCGTGTGCCGGTGGACGATCCCACCGCCGCCGTGGAGGGGAAGTTTCAAGGTCGGGCCGTCGCCTTTTTCCAGGAATTTCGTCCCGGCGAGGCGCAAGGGTTCGTGGGGTTGTTGGGCCTCGATTTGCAAGAGCAGCCCGGCACTCATGAGCTGGCCGTGACGGTTGGCTTGAATGGCGAACGGAAGGCGCTGAGTTATAACGTGCTGGTGATGAAAGAACAGTTCTCGGTGGAGCATCTGAAGCTCCCGAAGGACAAGGTCGACCTGGATGAAAAGGGCTTGGCTCGGTACAAGGCGGAGCAAGAACAGATCCGACAAGCCTTGGCCGAGGATTCGAAGGCGCGCATCTGGACCAGCCGGTTCCTCGAACCGGTCGAAGGTCGAAACAGCGGGCGATTCGGCAGCGTGCGGATTCTCAACGGCCAGCCGAAAACGCCGCATCGGGGCGAAGATATCGCGGCGCCACTGGGAAAAGACGTCGTGGCCAGTAACGACGGGGTCGTGCGGCTGACCGTGGACCACGTCTTTTCGGGCAAGGGCATTTACCTGGATCACGGGCTGGGGCTCTATTCGATGTACTTCCACCTCTCCGAGGTTCTCGTGAAGGACGGTGAGGCGGTCAAAGTCGGACAGGTCATCGGCAAGGTCGGGGCCAGCGGGCGCGCCACCGGTCCGCATCTCCATTGGGGCGCGAAGATCAACGGCGCCTGGGTCAATCCATTCTCACTCGTCCATCTTCCTCTCCCCAAATTGAACGGCGCGAGCCTCGAGCCCACATCCCCTCGCTAGTCTGCGCGAACTGCACTCGTTCCCCGTGATGCATGAAGCGGGGGCAATGCCGGGTGCGCCTCCGCGTATTGCGCCTCGCGCTTCACGCGTCGCGACCCTGTGACTCCCACTCAGACGTTCGTATGGATGCTGTCGGCGGCGCGGTTGAGTGCCTCCGCGGCGACCCGCGAAAGCTCCGCGTCATGGGCGTGGTCCAACGTGTAGATGCGGAATTGGACGAGCCGAGTTGGGAGCAGGTCCAGGAATTCCTCCAGCGGCTCGCGGGAGACGCCCTTCGTTCCTGGGTCGTACACATACAGCGGTGTGCCGCGCGTGTCCTTCGGATCCGGACGCGGGTCGAGGGGGGCCATGTCTACACGAAATGGCAGCCGCCGGAGCGATGCCGGCAACGCGTTGCGGATCAGCGACTCGAACTGCGTGCGGCTCCGAAACTCCAATCCCCGCTCCTGGCCCTTCTCTTTGAGGACGGTCGCGTAGGCCATCTTCCATTTCACGTCCCGCCCCAGGATCCTGGCCCATTCCCCGTGCAGGCGTCGCCGCGCCGGGTGGCGGGTCCCAGCCCAACTCCGCACCTCCTCCAGCAGGGACCAGTCGGTGAGCGCAAGGTATCGCTCCATGCGCCGCCGCGGATCCTGGGGGAACAACAACCGCATGCTCTCGCCGAAGATGTCGCGCAGGTGGATGTCGATCGCTCTCGTCGTGCGATGGTAGTACACGTTGGAGTAGAGGTACATGCGGGTCGTCAGGAACATCTGCAAGGCCGGTAACCCCGTTTTGTGAATCGTGAACCCCTTTTTCGAGACGAGGCTGTAGTGGATCAGCCGATCGAGATCGACCGGTCCGACTGCCACCCCGCACATATACGAATCGCGCAGCACGTAGTCGAGGTTGTCGCCCGTGTAGCTGCCGGAAATGATCGGTTGCAGATGTTGCAGCCACGCGGGAATCCGCGAACTGTCCTTTCCCTTCTCCTTCAAAATGAGGTGCGCGATGTGAGCTGGATCCAGTTCTTCGCCCTTGCCAAACGGGCCGTGAGGGCTCCGGCGGATCTTGCGGATCAGCGGCCCCAGGTGGTCGCGGATGATGATCTGGCCCAACCGCTCGTGAGTAAGGTCGTATTGGGTCAGAAAATTGTCGTCGAAGAAGTGGCAAAAGGGACCGTGGCCGATGTCATGCACCAGCGCCGTGATGCGCAGCAATTCCTCGACATAGTGGATCGACGGGACGTCCGGGGCGACCTCGATCAGCGACGGATACAGGTGCCGGGCGAATCGTCCGGCCACGTGCATGGTCCCGAGGGAATGCACGAACCGGCTGTGTTCGGCGGAGGGATAGACCCAGCGGGCGCTTTGCAGCTGGAAGATATAGCGCAAGCGCTGCATCCAGGGAGAGTCGATCAGGTCTTTTTCGGTGCGTTCACCCGATTCGGGGCGGTCGAACGGGACCGTGAACGTGATGTAGTCGTGGATGGGATCCGCGATCAACGCGCATCCATCGTAGGGTGTGGGGGGCGAGGCGGCGACGGGCTTCATGACGGGCAATCGACAGGCGCCATCTTAACGAATGTCGGTCTGGGGCGGCAACGGGAGATCCTCGGACGATCCGGACCGGGGGCGCTTCCAATGGGTCAGCAGCCAATAGGCGACGGGGTACGCCACGAAGCCGCCGACGATGCTCAGGATCGTCCCGCCGAGGACGAAGGGGATCGAGTAGGGGAGCATCTGATGGAAGATGCCGGCGGCGCTGGTATCCGTCCAATCCACGGAGGGAAGCGGCATGTCGAGCAAGGCACAGCCTATCCACAGGGTGAGCCCGAGGGCCGGCACGAGCGTCCATGGCGTATTGACGCAGAGTCCTGCCACCAACGCAACCATGTTGAGGCGAAACGCCCACGCGCAAAACACCGCCATCACCATGTGGAGCCCGTAGGGGGGCGAGAAAGTCAGGAACACGCCGACGGCAAAGGCCAGGGCCGTGCGCCTGGGCGGTTCTTCCAATTGAAGCAGTTGCCGGAGAAGTTGTCGCAGCCGGGAGCCGGTGGCCATGGTCAGCTTCGGCGGCCCTTGCGGAAGTGGCGATACCCGGTGACCGGTAAGGGACGAATCTCACCGGTTGGCAGACGCAACCGACGACCGGATCGGACTGCGGTGATGCGGCCGATTTCCGTCAGCGGAATCCGCAGACGACGTGCCAGCTGTCGGATAGCCGGACGATCGTTGGGCGAGACGGTGAAGAGCAGCTCATAGTCTTCGCCGCCCTGAAGCGCCAAATCGATCGGTGACTGGCGCGTGGCCTGCGCGAACTCCCGTAACGCGCGTGAGAGGGGGAGCTGCCGCGCTTCAACGATCGCTCCGACCCGGCTGTGTTCGCATAGATGAGGCAGGTCTCCTGAGAGCCCGTCCGAGAGATCGATCATCGCCGTTGCGAGGCGCCGAGCCCCTAAGGCGGCGCCGAGTTCGACTCGCGGAGTCGGCCGCCGGTGGCGCGCCTGGAGGGTCCGCCGAGCTGCCGTTGGGACGGCGTCGGCATCCCGGGCCGTCCGGGAGCGTTTCTCCAGGAGTTGCAGCCCGGCCAATGAGTCGCCAATGGTTCCGCTTACGAAGAGGCAGTCGCCGAGCTTGGCGCCATGGCGCAGGATGGCCGGCGCGCTTGAGGTGGTGCCGATCGCGGTGATGGCGATGAATAGGTCGGCACGGGACCCCGACATGTCACCGCCGATCACGGCGACCCCGTGCCGTCGGGAGAGCCTCGAGAGTCCGCGATAGAAGCCGAGCAACATGGGGGTGTCTAGCGTCGGTGCGACCGCCATGTCGACCAGCAGATAACGAGGCGTGGCTCCCATGGCTGCAATGTCGCTGAGGTTGGCCGCGCCGGCTTTATGACCGAGATCCTCGAGGCTCGTGGTGTCGAGTGAGAAATGGACGCCCTCGGCAAGCAGATCGGTGGTGAAGACCCATCGCCCGCCGCCCGGCGCCGAGACCACGGCGGCGTCGTCGCCGATGCTGGTCAGGACGGACGGCGGTGCGGCGCCGAAGCGCCGTCTGATCAGCTCGATGAAACGGAATTCATCCAACGTGCGGGATGCGCGACGCTGGCGAGCGCCGGCCATGTTACGGCTGCGGGTGGATGACGGCTCCCGAACGGGTCGGGCGTCGGAGTGGCTGGCGAACGCCGCTCGATTTCCCGCCTTTGGCGGCGGGGGACTTCTTCTTGGGCGAGGTGGCTCCATGACCCGAGCGCGACATCGAGCCGGGAAAACGGCGGAGCCCGGCTTTGATGACGTCGTCCATCGTCTCGGCGAACACGAAGTTCAGGCCCTTGAGCAGGTGCTTCGGAATGTCGTCGAGGTCTTTCTTGTTCCGCTTCGGAAGGATGACGGTCGTCATGTGGGCGCGCTTGGCGGCCAGGATCTTCTCTTTGAGCCCGCCGATCGGGAGTACACGTCCGCGCAGCGTCACTTCCCCCGTCATCGCCACGTCACGGCGGGCCGGCAGGTTGGCCAGGCTCGAGGCGATGGCGGTGGCCATCGTGATGCCGGCGGAGGGGCCGTCTTTGGGGATTGCGCCGGCCGGCACGTGAATGTGCAAATCGGTCTTGCCGAATATGTCGGGGGCGATGCCCAGCAGTTTCGCGCGGGCACGGACGTAGCTCAAGGCTGCCTGAGCCGACTCTTTCATGACGTCGCCCAATTGGCCGGTGAGGGTCAGATGCCCTTTCCCCTTCACGGCGGAGGCTTCAATATAGAGCACGTCCCCGCCGCTCTCCGTCCAGGCGAGTCCGGTGGCCACTCCCACCTCGTCCCGTTCCTGTTCCGGATCCGGCACGTATTTGGGAACGCCCAGGTACTTGTGCAGATTGCTGGGGGTGATGACCTGGCACTGCGACTTGCCTTCAGCCACCTTTTTCGCAACCTTGCGCATGATATTGGCCACTTCGCGTTCGAGGCTCCGCACGCCGGCTTCCCGCGTGTACTGGGAGATCGCCTGTCGGAGTGCCGCTTCGCCCAGCTGCACGTGTTTTTCGGTGATCCCGTGCTCGGTCAACTGGCGGGGGACGATGTAGCGTTGTGCAATGCCGAGTTTTTCCTCTTCCGTGTATCCTGGGATCTCGATGATTTCCATGCGATCACGGAGCGCCGGCAGGATGGGATCGATCAGATTGGCGGTGGCGATGAACATCACGTCCGTGAGATCAAAGGGCACACCGAGGTAGTGATCGCTAAAGGCGTGGTTCTGTTCAGGGTCCAGCACCTCGAGCAGCGCCGCCGAGGGATCTCCGCGGAAGTCCATGCCGACCTTGTCGACCTCGTCCAACATGAAGACCGGATTGTTCGTCCCCGCCTGTTTCATGCCTTGAATAATGCGTCCGGGCAGGGCGCCGACATAGGTGCGCCTGTGTCCGCGGATTTCCGCTTCGTCCCGCACACCACCGAGGCTGATCCGCACGAATTCCCGTCCCAGCGCTTTCGCGATCGATTTTCCGAGGGACGTCTTCCCGACGCCGGGCGGGCCCGCGAAGCAGAGGATCGGGCCTTTCATTTTCTCCTTGAGCTTGCGAACGGCCAGATACTCGAGAATGCGTTCCTTGACCTTTTCTAGGTCGTAATGGTCTTCATTGAGGACCTTGGCGGCGGCCTTGATCTCGATGTTGTCCTTGGACTTCTTATTCCAAGGCAGTTCAACCATCCATTCCAGATAGGTGCGCACCGTCGCGGATTCGGCGGTATCCGGGTGCATCTTTTCGAGCCGCTTCAGCTGCTTCTCGACCTCCTTCAGGACCTTCTCAGGCATCTTCGCGTCCTTGACGCGTTTCCGGAACTCCTGAATCTCCTCCGAACGTTCGTCGAGTTCGCCCAATTCCTTCTGAATGGCCTTCAACTGCTCGCGCAGAAAGTATTCCCGCTGTGTCTTGTCCATCTCCCCCTTGGCCTGGGCCTGGATCTTCTGCTGCATGGAGAGGACTTCGATTTCCTTCGCCAGGATTTCGCTGGCCTGCCGGAGTCGGCCGAGGGGGTCGAAGATTTCGAGGGCGCTTTGGGTGATCTCCACCTTCAAGCCGAGGTTCGACACCACCATGTCGGCCAGCCGGCCGGGATCCTCCAAGTTTTCAATGACCACCATCACATCGGGAATCAAGACCTTGCCGAGGCTCACGAGCCGTTCGACCTGTTCCTTGACCGTGCGCATCAGGGCTTCGGATTCGAGGGAGCTGCCGCCCTGCTTCTTCTCGGTGATCTTGTTGATTCGGACCGAGAAATAAGGATCCTCCTGGATATAGTTGGTCACCTGCGCTTTCACGATGCCTTGCACCAGGATCTTGATGCGCTCATCCGGCAGCTTGAGCATGCGCATGATGACGCCGACCGTGCCGACCCGGTGAATGTCATCGGGGGTGGGGTTTTCGACGTCAAGCGCCTTTTGGGTGGCGAGCAGGATCATGCGATTGCCGGCCAGGGCGGCTTCGATCGCTTTGATCGACATCTCGCGGCCCACGAAGAGCGGCAAGACCATATAGGGAAACACGACGATATCGCGCACGGGGAGCAGCGGCAGTTGATCGGGCACGTCGGCATGGGTGACCGACTCGAGGCCGGATTCGGAGGCAGCGCTCTCGATGAGTGGGTCGTCTTTCCCGGGCGGATCGGCTTTGTGTTTCGGCGTGTTGCCCATTCAGGTCCGTTTGCGGCCCAGCCGCGGTGTGAGGGTCTTCAGGTATTCGGCGAACGGCTTGCCCAGCTTGGGATTGGCAAGGCCGAATTCAACGGTGGCGATCAAGAATCCGAGCTTGTCCCCGGCGTCGTGCCGGGAGCCTTCGATTTCCACCGCATACATGGGGGATTTCGATGCGAGCGTCTGGAGTGCGTCGGTCAATTGAATTTCGCCGTTCTTGCCGGGCTTCGTGCGCTGGAGAATGGCAAATATCTCGGGCGGCAGCACATACCGGCCGATGACGGCGTAGTTCGAGGGCGCTTCGGCGGCCGGCGGCTTTTCGACGACACGTTCCACCCGGAAAAGGCCTGTGCCTTCCTTTTTCGGCTGGATGATCCCATAGCGATGCACCTCGTCTCGCGGCACCTGTTGCACGCCGAGCACCGCCCCCTGCTTGGCCTCATAGGCCTTCGCGAGTTGGGCCAGCGCCGGAACGCGTCCGTCGATGATTTCATCGCCGAGAATGACCGCAAACGGTTCGTCGCCGATCAGGTGCTGCGCGCAGAGGACGGCATGGCCTAGCCCTCGCGCTTCCGGCTGCCGGACGTAGCAAAAATTGGCGAGCTTGGAGATCTGCTCGACTTCCTTCAGGAGCTCGAGTTTGCCGTTGGAGCGCAGATTTTCTTCGAGTTCGAACGAGCGATCGAAGTGGTCTTCGATGGCGCGTTTGCCTCGGCCGGTGATGAGGATGATGTCCTCAATCCCGGACGCGACCGCCTCCTCCACGGCGTATTGGATGAGCGGCTTGTCGACCAGCGGCAGCATCTCCTTCGGAGAGGCTTTGGTCGCAGGGAGAAAACGCGTACCCAGTCCGGCAACGGGAATGACGGCTTTGCGTATCATACGTGGGTGGTGAGCAGAGAGGCTTAACGATCGATCGGGAGTCTATGTGATGGGGTAGGCGAAGTCAAGGAAGTCCATTGCGCGCGGACCGCGGGTATCGCCGGCATCGTTCCTCGTCCGTCGTCGCTTTACATTGCTGGAAACGAACCTTATAATTCCCTGATTTTTCTGATCGTGAAGCGGAACCCGTCGATATCGCGATGCCTCGGGGACCTCGGCGAGTTCCTCGCCTGTCCGGGGCGACTCGAGCGCGCGAGAGGAAGGACGGTGGGGGTGCCGATCCACCGGTCCCCGTGCAGATGGAGCCCAGGGGTAGCCACGCGTGCCAGTGAGGGGAACCGCCAAAGGCAGTGCTGAGTGATTTCCCTAGGGGTCGTTGCACGCATTCTCGGAGGACTGCTTTCAATCCTCTTCCTTGGGCTTAGTGGGCTAGTGTCGGCACAGGAGCCTGTCCAGCGAGTGACCGCCCTCACCCTCGACGGAAACCGGCGGATCGAAACCAGCGCCGTGCAGGGACGCCTCACCTTGAAGGTGGGGGATCCCTATAGTCCTGCCGTTGTCCGCAATCAGATTCGCCTGCTCTACGAAACCGGGTTCTTCGAGGACGTCCAGAGCGACGTCGATCCGACTCCCGGCGGGGTGGCGGTGACATTTCATCTGAAGGAAAAACCGTTCATCACCGAGATTGTCTACGACGGGAACGTGGAGCTCAGCGAAGATAAGCTCAAAGAGAAAACGACCATCAAGAGCCAAGCGTTCCTGGATCCACAACAGGTCAAGGAAAGCGCCGAAAAAATCCGCAGCGCGTATCAGGAGGAAGGCTATTACAACTGCAACGTGACCCCGATCATTCAGACGCTTGACGAGGACCGCAAGCGGTTGACGTTCTACGTGAAGGAAGGCGAACGTGCGCGGATCAAGTCCGTCGTCTTCGAGGGTGCGCGTTCGGTGACCCGCAAAGAGATGCTTTCCGTCATCGCGACGCGGGAATGGGCGCCCTGGTATCACCTCTTCACCAAGTTCACGCTGCCGTCCATCGTATCGGACTCCGGCATTCTCAAGCGGGAAGAGGTCCCGAACGACGTCGAGCGCATTCGAGAAATTTACATGAACAGGGGGTACTTGAACGTCCAGGTGGGGTTGCCGACGATCGAACTGACCGAAGACAAGAAATGGTTCATCGTCACGTTTGCGGTCCTGGAGGGAGAGCCGTTTACCGTCGAGCAGATCGGTTTTCGCGGGAATACGCTCTTCGAGGAGACCGAACTCCGCGAAGGGATGAAGATCACCGAAGGAGAGATCTTCCAACGGCAGAAAATTCGAGATGAGATCACCCGCCTGACCGACAAATACGGCGCCAAGGGTTATGCCTTCACGGACGTGAATCCGAACGTCAATCCGAACCAGGAGACGAAGACGGCGAGCATCATCTTCAACATCAAAGAGGGCGAGCTCACGCGGATTCGCCAGATTCGGATTACCGGGAACGACAAAACGAAGGACAATGTGATCCGCCGGGAACTGCGGGTGGATGAATCGGACGTGATCGATACCGTGTCGATCAAGCGAAGCTTCCAACGCTTGAACAACCTGAACTACTTCGAAACGGTCGAGATCCTGCCGAAGCAGGTTGCGCCGGACACCGTGGACCTCGACGTCAAGGTCAAGGAAAAATCGACCGGGGCGTTCAGCATCGGCGGCGGATTCAGCACCCTGGACAAATTAGTGGCGGTCGCCGACATCACGGAGGGGAACCTAGGCGGCAACGGCTACGTCGGCCGTATCCGCGGGCAGTTGGGGCAGCGGCGCAGTCTCGGGCTCATGAGTTTCCGGAATCCCTACTTGAACGATTCCCTCACCTCCTTTCAGGCGGATATCTACAGTACGTTGACCAATTACTTGACCTACTTTGAAAACAAGGCCGGCGTCAGTGTCACGTTCGGGCGGTGGTTCTCCGAGTACATTTTCGGCACCATTACGCCCTTCGCTGAGCAGTTGAACTACAGCGATGCCACCCTCGATGCCCCGGAGTTCATTCTCCTTCAATTAGGGCGGCAGACCACGACGGGTCTGCGCACGTTGTTGGCTCGGGATACTCGTGACTACTACCTGGATCCTCGCACGGGTCTGCGCACCAGCATCGGCTTCGATTTCGGGACGCCCGCGCTCGGCGGGAGCAACGATTTCATCAAGTACACGGTGGACGTGATCAAATATACGCCGCTGTTGTTCGACACGCGATTGGCGGTGCGCGCTCGGTACGGAGTGGTGGACGGGCAAAACGGCAAGCCGATCCCGCTGACCGAGCGCTTCTTCGTCGGGGGCATCAACACGATGCGCGGCTTTGTGTTCGGCCGGGCCGGACCGGTGACGCCGAGCGGCTCGCTCTTGGGCTCGGCCAAGGAACTCATTTTCAACGTCGATTTCATCTTCCCCATTTCTACGGAGGCGAAGTTGAACGGCGTCTTATTCTTCGACTACGGCAACGGGTTCGATGAAAGTGAGAAGGTCAGCTTCAATTTGCGCAAGGCCGTGGGCTTCGAAGGCCGCTGGATCTCTCCGTTCGGCCCGCTCCGGGCGGCCTACGGCATCAATTTAGAGCCGCGGCCACAGGAGCGACGCGGGGTCTTCGAGTTTACGGTCGGGTCGCTCTTCTGAGGCGGTGGCGGGGTTTATGATGAATATGAGCACACAGGGAACTGGCTGGCGCCTGGCGGCGGGGATCGCGTTGTATGGGGCGGCCCTCGTGTCGCTGCCGGCATGTGCCAAATCCGGTCAGGTGCCTGAGGGGCGCATCGGGGTGGTGGATGCGCAACGGGTGCTGAACGACAGTGCGCCAGGCAAAAAGGCCCGCGATTCGATGGCGACGTTCACGAAGAATCGGCAGGCGCTCATCGAATTGGAAGAGCGTGAGCTGCGCCGCATGGAAGAGGATTTCGTGAAGCAGGGGAGTGTCCTGAGCCCCACGGCCAAACGCGAACGGGAAGAGGTCTTTCGCCGGAAGATGGCGGAGTATCAGCAGAAGGCTGCCGAGATGAATCGGGAAGTCCAAGAGAAGCAGAAGGACGTTCTCGATGGGTTCCGCGACCGACTGGAGCGTGTGGTCGAGAAGATCGCCAAGCAGTTGAATCTGCAGGTGGTGATCGAGAAGGGACGCGGGACGCCAACGATGTATAGCGAGAGTTCGCTCGATATTTCGGATCGGGCGATTGAGGAACTGAACAAGGAATAGTCCCGCGGGAGGGGTACGGACCATGGCACGAAGACACACCAGGGGGAATCAGGTTTGCGGTAGGCTCGGGACGGTGCTCGTGGGGGCGCTTGCGCTGATCGCTGCCCCAGGATGGGCGGCCGAGAACTATACCGTCGGCGTCATGAATCAACAGACCATCATCGAGAAATCGAAGACCGGCCAGAAGGCGCTCGAGGAGCTGAAGGCGTTTTCCGCCGCCCGCCAAAAAATTATCTCGTCGGACGAGGATGAGCTCAAAGAATTAGAAGCGGCGTCCCAAGACTCGAAGCTCAAGGAGGAAGATCGCCGCGCGAAAGAAAACCTCTTCCGCGCGAAGCTGGAGGCCTATCAGCGACGCCTACAGGACTTTAATCGTGAGATTCAGGACAAACAAAAGGGGATGGTCGAGAGCTACTCGAAGCGGATCGAGCAGGCGGCGCAGGTGGTGGCGCAACGGCGTGGGTACGCGGCGGTGATCGAAGCGGGGTCGGAGGGCAATCTTCACATCACCCTCTATTATCATAAATCGCTCGATCTCACGGACGAGATCATGAAGGAGTTCGACGCACAATCGAAGACGCCGTAGGAATGAGGGGGCTGGATTTGGAGGAGGACGGCAGTATGGCTGAGTTGAACATCGGGGACATCCTTGCGGTGCTGCCGCATCGATATCCGTTTTTGCTGGTCGATCGCATCCGAGAATGGGAAGTCAACACCCGCATCGTCGGCATTAAGAATGTGACCGCGAACGAGCCGTTTTTCCCCGGGCATTTCCCCGGTCGTCCCATCATGCCCGGCGTACTGATCTTGGAAAGTTTGGCGCAGGTCGGCGGTGTGCTCGCGTTTAAGTCCTCTCCCCCGGGCGGCAAGCCGGTGGTGTATTTGACCGGCGTCGATCAGGCCAAATTTCGCAAGCCTGTGGTACCAGGCGACCAGATGCGGTTGGAAATCACCGTGCTCAAACGGCGCCCTCCGTTCTGGAAGATGCACGGGCAGGCGTTTGTGGACGACGCCTTGGTCTGCGAAGCCGAGATCACGGCCATGGTGACCGAGGACAAAGAAGGGGGCGAGTAAGTGTCGAGCAGGACTCGCGAGAGGGAGCGGACGACACTATCGAGGCCGGCATTCTGCGCGACGACCGGCCGAGGATCAGCGACTCATCGAGGGGAGGGGACAGCGTGAACATTCATCCAACAGCGGTCGTGCATCCGAAGGCGCAGCTGGCGTCGGATGTGAGCATCGGACCCTATTGTGTGATCGGGGAACATGTCACGATCGGGAAGGGGACGCGCCTGCTCTCGCACGTCTGCGTCGAAGGCTGGACGGAAATCGGGGAGCGGTGCGAGTTGCACCCGTTTGCCTCGATCGGCGGGCCCCCGCAGCACCTCGGCTACAAAGGGGAGCCGACGCGGGTGGTGATCGGAAACGACAACGTCCTCCGGGAATACGTGACCGTGAATCGCGCGACGGTGCAAGGGGGAGGGGTGACGAGCATCGGACACCATAATTTCCTGATGGCCTATGTCCATCTCGCGCACGATTGCCGATTCGGCAATCACCTGATCGTCGCAAACTCCGCCAATTTCGCGGGGCACATTACCGTTGGCGACCATGCGATCATCGGGGGACTCACGGGCGTGCACCAATTCGTCCGTGTCGGCGCATACTCCATGATCGGCGGCTGCTGTGCGTTGGGTCAGGATGTGCCGCCCTTCACCCGGGCCGCCGGCGGGTATCGGGCTCGGTTGTATGGACTGAACAGCATCGGGCTCAAGCGCCATCAGTTTTCGGGGGAACGGATCGGGGCATTGAAAAAAGCCTTCGATCTGCTGTTCCGGGAAGGGCACCGATTGAGCGAAGCCGCCAAGCTCGCCCGGCAACAGTTCGACGGCAATCCGGACGTGAAAGACCTGGTGTCGTTTTTCGAAGGCACGAAACGGGGCATTTGTCGCGCGGCGACCGCCGAGGAAGAGGCCGATGAGTAAGAGGGCGGAGCTTCGCCCCGCCGCTCCGGCGGCGGGACCTGCGATGGGACTGATCGCGGGCAACGGGCGATTCCCGATTATCTTTGCCGACAACGCACGCCGGCTGGGGTATCGCGTCTGCGCCGTGGCCCACGTGGGCGAAACCGATCCCCTACTGGCCCAACACGTCGACCAGATTCATTGGATCAAGATCGGGCAGACCAACAAGCTGGTGGAGGCCCTCAAGGGGGACGGGGTCCGCGAGGCCGTCATGCTCGGGGGCATCAAGAAGACGCACGTCTTCTCGACCGTGCGCCCCGATCTGCGGACGCTCGCGCTGGCTGCCCGCCTGGCGATTTGGCGTGACGACGACATCTTGAGGGAATTCGCCGCGGAACTTGAGCGCGAAGGCATCACAATTCGCGAATCCACGTTCGGCCTCGACGGCGTCTTGGTCGGCGAGGGCGTGTTGTCAAAACGACACCCGTCGGACAAAGAGTGGGTGGACATCCGTTATGGTTGGGATGTCGCGCTGGAGATCGGGCGGCTCGACATCGGTCAATGTGTGGTCGTGAAGGACAAGGTCGTCGTGGCGGTGGAAGCCGTGGAAGGGACGGACGGCGCCATCAAACGCGGGGGCGAACTCGCGGAGGGCGGGGCGGTGGTAGTCAAACGATGCAAGCCGCAACAGGATCTCCGCTTCGACCTGCCGGCCATCGGCCCTCGGACCATCGAGACCATGGCCTCGGTCAAGGCCAAGGTGTTGGTGGCGGACGCAGGGCGTAGCGTGATCTTGGACCGCGAAGAGACCCTGAGGCGGGCTAATCGGGAGGGCATCGCCGTGGTCGGCATGAAGGACACGATGTTGTAACGCAGGCAGTCGTGCGGTGGGACGTGTCCTTCGCGTCGGAGGACGTGAGCGGCCGACGGGTGACAGCGATCTACTCAGCATGATGGACGAGGCACTGGTCGCATGTTGCCACTGAATATGGGTGTGTTGGGCGTCGGGCATCTGGGCCAGCACCATGCCCGCCTGTACGCGGCGTTGCCGGAGACGCGCCTGGCCGGGGTGTTCGACACCGATCCCGAGCGCGCCGCGCTGATTGCCGGGCGGCATGGCTGTCCGGTCTTTTCTACCCCTGAAGCTCTGGTGGCCGCCGTCGATGCGGTGAGCGTCGCCGCGCCGACCACGTTTCATTACCGCCTCGCCAAACTGTCTCTGGCGGAAGGGCGGCACGTCCTGGTCGAAAAGCCGATTGCCGTTACCGTGGAGGAGGCGCGGGAGTTGGTGGCGCTGGCGCGGTCGAAATCCTGCGTGTTACAGGTCGGCCATAGCGAGCGGTTCAATCCGATCCTGTTGGCGGTACGGGACCGCATCCAGTCGCCGGGTTTTATCGAGGCCCATCGCTTGGGCACCTACAGCGAGCGCGGCACCGACGTGGACGTGGTCTTGGACTTGATGATTCACGACCTTGACCTTGTGCTGTCCCTGGTCGGCAGCCCGGTCGAAGAGATTCGTGCCGCCGGCGTGGCGGTCCTCTCCTCCCGGGTGGATATCGCCAATGCTCGCCTGCAATTTGCGAACGGCTGCGTAGCCAATCTGACGGCCAGCCGGGTCTCGTCGATGCGGATGCGCCGCTTCCGCGTCTATCAACAGGATGGGTACGTGTCCATTGATCTCCAGACGCGCCAGGCGGTTGTGGCGCACCGCGCCCAGCGTGGCGATCGGGCGTCGTTGGAGCTGGAGGAGTTCAAAGGTTCGGACGAAGAGCCGTTGAAACTGCAATTGGCCGCGTTTGCGAGGGCCATTGAGCGGCGAGAACCCGCCGTCGTCACGGGCGAAGCCGGGACGGCGGCTCTGGAGCTGGCCCATCGGATTCGCGAGGCAATCGGGGGCTACTGGGATCGCCTGCAGCGGGCCGGCACGGTCCCTGGGCATCCGTCGTGAGCTGGCCGGCTGTGCGGCGGCGTTCGGTTTCTGTTGCGCGCCGTACCGAGGAGCATGGGTCGTGCCCAAAGTGTTGATCGTGACCGGAGAGGCGTCGGGGGATCAACACGGGGCGAATTTGGCCCAAGCCCTCCGGGCTGCCGACCCAAGCTGCGAAATCCACGGTGTGGGGGGCGGTCGCATGGCGGCGGCAGGTGTGCGGCTCTTGGACGGCCTGCGGCGTCTCGACCACATGGGGTTGGCGGGTCTGGGTGTGATTCGCGACGGGTACTACAACTACCGCAAGATCGCCGCGTTTCTTCAGACGCAGCGGCTCGATGCGGTGGTCTTGATTGACAATGCCGGCCTGAACCTGCGCGTGGCCAAGGTCGCGAAGGCCGCCGGACACCGGGTTATCTATTATATTGCGCCGCAAATTTGGGCCTCCCGGCCCAAACGTCTTGAGCTCATGAAGCGGGTCCTGGACCGCGTGCTGGTGATTCTCCCGTTCGAGCCGCCCATCTACGAGCAAGCGGGGATTCCCTGCAGTTTCGTGGGGCATCCGTTGTTGGATCAGGTCGCGGACTCTTACGATCGCGAGGCCTTGCGTCGCGCGTTTAAGCTCGAAGGCGCGGAGCCGGTGATCGGACTTCTCCCCGGCAGCCGCATCAGGGAAATCGACATGCTGCTGCCGGCGATGCTCGACGCCGGCCGAAGGATACGGGAGGCCTACCCCGACTGCCGCTTCGTCCTGGCGCAGGCCTCGTCCGTCTCAACCGAGCTGCTCGATCGCCATCTCCTGGCGTCCGACCTTCCAGTCACCGTCGTGGCCGGCCAGGCCAGCGAAGTCATGGCGGCCTCCGACCTGCTGCTCGTCGCCTCCGGGACCGCCACGTTGCAGGCGGCCATCGTGGGAACGCCCATGGTGTCGACCTATAAGACCACGTGGCTGACGTATCAGATCGTCCGCCGGGTGATCCTGGTTCCCTGGATCGGCCTGGTGAACATCCTGGCCGGGTGCGGGGTCGTACCCGAGCTGATCCAGCAGGAGGCCACCGGCCTGCGCTTGAGCGAGGAGGCGGTCAGGCTCTTGCGCGATGCGGGCGCCTACGAGAAGATGAAGCAGGCGTTGCGCGAGGTTCGCGCGTCGCTGGGATCACCGGGCGCGTCGCAGCGAGCGGCGGCCGAAGTGCTCAAGGTGTGCGCGGCATGATGACGTATCACCGGCTGTTGACCTATCTGAAGCGGTATCAGCTTCGGCTGATCGGCGCCATCGTCTGCTCAGGCATGGTCGCCGCCTTGTCCGGTGTCTACGCCTGGCTGGTCCGGCCGGTTCTCGACGGACTCTTCATCAGCAAGGACGAGACGTTGCTGGTCGTGTTGCCCCTGGCCATTCTGGCGGTGTCGGTCCTGAAGGGGGTATTCAGTTACGGCCAGAGTTATCTGATGAACTACGTCGGGTACCGGGTCATCACCGATGTGCGGCAACGGCTGTTCGAGAAAATCCTCCGCCTACCGATTTCCTATCACGACTCGAACAATTCGGGCCACATGGTCGCGCGGGTCATTAACGACGTGAACCTCATGACCAACGCCGTGTCGGGGGTGCTGAAAGACATCGTCCAGCAGGGCCTGACCTTTCTCGTCATGGTCGGCGTCACCTTCTATCAAAACTGGCAATTGGCCCTCGTCTCGCTGCTGGTCATCCCCCTCGCGGGCTACACGATGTCGACTATGGGCAAACGGCTGCGCAGGATCGCCAACCGGGGATTGGAACAGTTCGGCGACATGACGACCGCCCTGCAGGAAACGCTGGGAGGCATTCGGATCGTCAAAGCCTTCAACCGGGAACCCTTGGCGGCGGAGCGTTTCCAGCATGACAATCATGCCGTCTGGGGCAGTTGGATGAAATCCATCCAAGTGTCGTCGCTCGGGTCGTCGCACATGGAAGTGATCGGTGTATTGGGCGTGGCAGGCATCATCTGGTATGGCGGGTACTTGGTCATCCATGGCGACATGACGCCCGGGGCCTTCTTCTCCTTTCTGACGGCCATGTTCCTTGCCTATACGCCGATTCGCCGGCTGTCCGGGGCAAACAATATCGTCCAACAGGCGCTGGCCGCATCCGATCGCGTGTTCGCCGTTCTGGATCTCGACGATGAGCAGCAACTCAATGCCGGCGTGCTCGAGATGCCGCGGATCACTCGCACGATCGAATTTCGAGGCGTGACCTTGAAGTACCCGGGACACACCCTCTCCGCCTTGGAGGGCGTCGAGCTGACGGTGAAGGCCGGCGAAGTCATAGCGATCGTCGGCAGCAGCGGGAGCGGCAAGACCACCCTCGTGAGCCTCGTGCCTCGATTTTACGAACCGACGGAAGGGGCGGTGCTCATCGACGGCGTGGACGTTCGGTCCTACACGCTGCCGTCGTTGCGGGCGCAGATTGGGATCGTGTCCCAGGAGGTCATGTTGTTCGACGACACGGTCGCCTTCAACATCGCCTATGGACGGGAGGGCGTGACCGACCAGGACGTTGAACAGGCCTCGCGGGCGGCGCATGCCCACGATTTTATCGGCCGGTTGCCGAACGGATACCAGACGCGCGTCGGCGAGCACGGCGTTAAGTTGTCGGGGGGCGAGCGCCAGCGCCTGGCGATTGCCCGGGCCATTCTCCGAGACCCGCCGATTCTGATCCTCGACGAGGCCACGTCGGCGCTCGATACCGAATCCGAGCGGGTGGTCCAGCTCGCCCTGTCGAACTTGATGAAGAACCGGACCACGCTCGTGATTGCCCATCGCCTCTCCACGATTCAAAACGCCGACCGGATCATCGTGCTGAGCCACGGCCGCATCGTGGAAACCGGGACGCATGAGGAACTCTTACGGCGCAACGGGACCTACCGGCGACTGCACAGCATGCAGTTTCACGAGGTCCCCTTCGAGGCCTCCTGACCCGATCAGAGGAGCACCGCGTCCCGTGTCCATGGTGAATTGGCTGAAACTCAACGTGGCGCCGCCGCTGGGGGCGGCCGTGCTCCGGCTCCTCGGCCGTTCGATTCACGTGGAACGGCAGGGGGATGAGGTCATGGAGCGGTACTACCGCGGCGGGCGGGCGATGATCTTCGCGTTCTGGCATAGCCGGCAACTGATGATGCCCTTCGCGTATCGGGGGCGGGAGATCCACGTGCTGATCAGCCGGCATCGCGACGGAGAGATTATCGCCCGCATCATTTCGCGCTTCGGCTTTCGCGCGGTGCGGGGGTCGACGACCCGCGGGGCCGTGCCGGCGCTGCGCGAATTGATCCGGGTAGGCCGGACCGGCGTGGACTTGTGCGTGACACCTGATGGCCCGAAGGGGCCGGCGCAGGTGGCCCAGGCCGGTGTGATAGAGCTGGCCAAAGCCACGGGGCTCCCGATCGTTCCGGTGACCTTCAGCTGCTCAAAAAAAAACTTTGCGCGAGCTGGGACCGATTTCTCATTCCTTTTCCCTTCTCTCGCGGGCTGTTTGTGTGGGGGCGTCCGGTAGAAGTTACGGCCGACGCCGCACCGCAGGAACTCGATCTCAAACGACAGGAACTCGAGCGTGAGCTCAACCGCATTACCGCCGAGGCGGACGCCGCGATGAGCGGTCCGTGACCCGGCGGATAGACGGATGGCGGTTGGAGCAGGCTCCTGTTCATTGGGGCTGGCATGGCCTACTGGGTCTATAACGTCGGCTTGTTGATCGGGTTGCCGATCATTCTCGCGGTGCTGCTGGCCAAGGCACGCTGTCGTCGCGGCCTGCCCTATCGCATGGGCTGGCGTGCGCCGGATCGGCCGCCAGGCGCCTCCGGGGCGGGGACCATTTGGGTCCATGCCGTGTCGTTGGGTGAGGTCGTGGCAGCCACGCCGCTCGTGAAGGCGTTACACGCCCGCCATCCGGGGCGGCCGATCATCGTCTCGACGGTCACCGAGACCGGTCGGGAGGCGGTGCTCCAGCGACTCTCGAGCGTCGCCACCCATTGTTACGCCCCGATGGATTTCCCCTGGGTCGTCGACCGGTTTCTGCGCGAGCTGCGGCCCGCCTGCTATCTCTTCGTTGAAACGGAGCTGTGGCCGAACCTGTTACGCGCGCTCGCTCGGCGGGGGATCCCCACGGTGCTGATCAATGGGAGACTCTCGTCGCGGTCGTTTGCGAGACAACAGTGGCCGGGAGTCCGAGGCCTGTACCGCGGGATCGTCGCGGGGCTCACCGCCTGTCTGATGCAATCAGATCGGGACGCTCAGCGGATCGTGGCCTTGGGGGCCCATCCCGATCGTGTGACACGCATCGGTAACATCAAGTACGATCAACCATTACCCACGGTCCCCTCGGGGCAGTTGGACGCCGTGGAGCACTGGATCAACCTTCGCTCGGATGCGCCGGTGCTCGTGGCCGGCAGCACGCATCCCGGGGAAGAAACGATGCTGGTCGACGCCTGCGAGCAGCTGCGTCGGACGCATCCCTCCTTGACGCTCGTGCTGGCGCCGCGGCACACCGAGCGAGTCGCCGAGGTTGAACAGGAATTGGCACGGCGTGGGATTGCCGCGACGCGCCGCAGTCGGCTGTCGTTGGCGGGTCAGGTCCGGACTGAGCGCGACTGGGTGTTGATCCTGGATTCGAGAGGGGAACTGGGGGCCGTCTATCGGTACGCCACGGTGGCCTTCGTGGGGGGCACGTTGGTTCCGATCGGCGGACACAATTTGCTGGAGCCTGCGGCATGGGGTAAGCCGGTCGTGTTCGGGCCCTACACCGACCACAGTCAGGACGTGGCCGACTCCCTGCTCAGCGCCGGCGGCGGCAGCCGCGTCGTGACCGTGCCTGAGTTGGTCGCGCAGCTGACCTCGTGGATCGAGCATCCGGTGACCCGCGAGGAGATTGGTCGTCGCGCGCGCCTGATGGTTCATGACAATCAAGGGGCGGTGGAGCGCGCGCTGGCCGTGATCGACCGCTACCTCGCGCCGGCCCAGCCTCAGTCGTTATCCGCCGCCCTGGTGGCGGGGACTCAGCCGGTCGTGTCTCGTTAGGGAATGCGTCATGTCGGCCCCGCTTTGGCATCGAATGGTTTCATGGCCCTATGCGGCGGCCGTCGGGTCGCGGGCGGCGCTGTATCAGGCCGGGCTGCTGTCCGTCAAACGGCTGCCGGGGCGCGTGATCAGCATCGGCAATCTCACGGTTGGTGGCACAGGGAAAACGCCGATGGTGATGTGGGTCGTGCAGCACCTCATGGCGCAGGGGCGCCGCGTGGCGGTGTTGAGCCGCGGCTATCGCCGAAGGAGCCGCGCGGCAAGACTGCTGGTCTCCGACGGACACACCCTGCTGGCAAATCCGACGGAGGCGGGCGACGAACCGTTCTTGATTGCTCGGCGCTGCCCGCGCGCGGTGGTCGCCGTGGGGGCGGACCGCCATGCGCTCGGCCAGTGGGTGTTGGAGCGTTTCTCGATCGACGATTTTGTTCTCGACGACGGTTTTCAACACCTCCGGCTCTGGCGTGATGTCAATCTCTTGCTGGTCGACGCCACTGATGCACAGGGTCTCTCGGGTCTCCTGCCCATGGGACGATTGCGGGAACCGCTCTCCGGAGCGGCACGCGCGACGGCTGTGATGTTCACCAGGACGAATGAAGCCTCGGGGGGCGAACCAGTGCGGTCCATCGTCGAGACCGGGCTGGGGCACGCGATCGATCCGATCGACGTCGAGTTTCAGCCGGAAGGCGTCGTGCACGTCATGAAGGGACAGACACTCGAATCGAGCGCCGTGCGTGGGCAAAGCGCCGTGGCGGTTAGTGCGCTCGGCAATCCGGCGTCCTTTGCCCGGACCTTGAAGCAGATCGGTTTGCGTGTGCTGGATCATGTCATCTTTCGCGATCATCATGCGTACAGCGCGCTGGACGTGGCGGCGGTGCAGCGGCGTGCCGATGCCTGTCGGGCCGACTTCGTCGTGACGTCCGAAAAGGATGCCTGCAAACTCGCCGAGTTGCTGGACCCCCGTGACGCCTGGTGGGCGCTGCGCGTGCAGGCCCAGGTGGGGCGAGGACGCGAACGGCTGGAGCGGCTGCTGCAGCCGCCGTCAACGGAGGTACCAGCTCCTCGTGCGTGAACGCCCCGTGTCGCGCCTCCTCATTCGCGTGCCCAATTGGATTGGGGACGCCGTCATGTGTGAACCGGCGATTCGGGGATTGCGCCGGCTTTTTCCCTCGGCCTCCATGGCGGTGTTGGCCCGGCCGGCCGTCGCGGAACTGTTGCTCGGTCATCCGGACATTCGCGACGTGCTGGTGTACGACACCAAACAGCTGCACGCCGGCTTGGCTGGCAAATGGCGCCTGGTCCAGGGATTGCGGGAGGGCCGGTTCGAGATGGCGGTGCTCTTCCAGAACGCCTTTGAGGCTGCGCTCCTGACGCTGGTCGCCGGCATTCCGCGGCGAATCGGCTATGCCACTGACGGACGCCGATGGTTGCTCACCAGGCCGATCGAGAAGCCGACCGTTCCAGCCCAACAGGTGCATTACTATGTCGATATGCTCCGGCCCATTGGGTATGAGGCGCCGGCTGACGCGCCGCGGCTCTATCTGCGTCCCTCCGATCAGCAGGCTATGGCGACGCGGTTGGGCCAGGAGGGAGTTGGCTCGGCCGAGCTCTTGATTGGGCTCAATCCGGGGTCCACCTATGGTGGTGCCAAACGGTGGCTTCCGGAGCGGTTTGCTGAGACCGCCGTGCGCCTGTTGCGCAGGCTGCGGGAGGACCAGCCGCAAGCGGCCAGAGTGGTGATTCTCGGTGCGGCGGGCGAAGAAGCGTTGGGCGAGCAGATTGCGGCGCAGATCACCGCGCTTGACGGCCCCGGCACGTTAGTTTGGTCGGGCCGCACCTCGATTCGTGAGTTAATGGCCGTCACCAAGCGCTGCCGCCTCTATGTCACCAACGACACTGGCCCCATGCATGTCGCGGCCGCGTTCGGGGTGCCGGTGGTCGGTGTCTTTGGACCCACGGATTGGCGGACGACCGCTCCCTATGGTAGTGGGCACGCGTTGGTCCGGCAGCCGGTCGACTGCGCGCCGTGTCTGTTGCGCGAATGCCCGATCGATCATCGCTGTATGACGCGGGTGACGGTCGATCAGGTGGCGGATGCCGCGGAACGGCTGCTTGCCTCCGGCGGTATCCCGCGCTCGACCGCAGCCACTGAGTCCGGGGCCCACCGCTCCCCCCCTACGGCTGACAGCTCCGCGGATGCAGACCGCCGTCCTCAGCACTCAGGACTCAACACTCCGCACATGCCGTTGAGCGGCGTCACCGTCTATCTCGACCGCGACGGAACCTTGATTGAAGACATTGGCTATCTGAGTGACCCTCACAAAGTGGTCTGGTGTCCGGGCGTGATGGCGGGGCTGCGCCAGCTCAAGGCGGTGGGCGCCTGCCTTGTCGTCGTCTCCAACCAGTCCGGCGTGGCTCGCGGGCTGATTACCGGTGCCCAACTGGCTGCGGTGCAGGCGCGCCTGCACGCGGACTTGGCCGGGCAGGGCCTCTCGCTCGACGGGTGGTTCTCCTGCCTCCATCATCCGGATGACGGCTGTACATGCCGCAAGCCGGAGCCTGGGATGGTCGAGCGAGCGCGGGGTGAGCTGTCGCTGCGGTCGACCCTCGAATACGTCATCGGCGATCACGAGCGCGACGTCGAACTGGCGAAGCGGATCGGCGGGCGGAGTGTGTTGGTCACGACAGGGCCGTCGAGCCAGGATGGGTTGGCGCGGCTTCTACAGCGCGATCGCCCGCCTGATTACGTGGCCAGCGGGTTCGCCGACGCCGTGGCCTGGGTCATGGCCGATGCGGCAAGCCGAGCCACCATGCGACCGGCCACGTGAACTTCGGCGGTGAGACCATGCGAGTGAGGGCGGCCATGGCGCTTCCCACAAGCCTCCGGCGGATTCTGCTGATCAAACCGAGTTCGCTGGGCGACATCATCCATGCCTTGCCGACCTTCGATGCCCTGCGCCGCCGGTTCCCCGAGGCCGAGTTGTCCTGGTTTGTGAAGGCGGAGTGGGCGGGAATTCTGGAACGGGTGACGGGGCTCAATCGCATATGGCCCGTGGGGACCGGGTTGTCGGCCTGGCTCCGAGAGATCGGCAGGCTTCGGGGCCATCGCTTCGATCTCGTCGTCGATCTCCAAGGATTATTTCGTAGCGGGGCCGCGGCCTGGCTGAGCGGCTGCGGAATCCGCGTGGGGTTGGCCAATGCTCGGGAAGGTAGCGCCTGGTGTTATACGCATCGCATTGCCGTGCGTGATCCCGAGCTCCACGCAGTCGACCGGTACCTCCTGGTAGCTCAGGCCCTTGGCTGTCCAGCGACTGTGCCGGCGTTTCCACTGCACCCGCTTGAAGCGGATCGAGGAATGGTGCATACCCTTCTGGCCCGTCATGGGCTGGGGGCTGGGACGCGTTGGGTGGCCATGCACGTGTCTGCCCGATGGCCGACCAAACGTTGGCCGCTCGCCTCGTTTCTTGCGGTGGCGAGGGCGCTGCAGGAGGATGGATTGCGCGTCGTGGTTATTGGTTCTGCAAGCGAACGACCCGAAGCCCAGGAAGTGGCGTCGACCACGGGAGCGGTCGATCTTGCGGGGCAGACTTCGCTCCCCGTGCTTCCCGCGTTGCTAAAGCAGGCGGTCTGCCTCGTCACGAACGATTCGGGTCCGATGCATTTGGCGGCGGCGGTGGGCACTCCCGTGGTCGCACTGTTCGGGCCCACCAGTCCCGTGCGGACGGGGCCCTATGGCGTCGGCCATCGAGTCATGCAGACGGCCCTCCCTTGCCAGCCCTGTTTCAGTCGAACGTGCCGGAATCAGGTTCCCTTGGAATGTCTGACCACGATTGACCCGGAGCAGGTCATCCGCGCCGTGCGGGCCGCGGCGGTTTCCCCGGCCGGCGCGAGGCCCTCATGAAACTCCTGATTTTCGAATCCAGCACGGCGGTCGGCGGACAGGAGCTGGCGGTGTTGCTACATGCACAAGGGTTGCGTAAGCGCGGACATGAGCTGACGCTGGTCGTCGAACCCGGCAGCCCGATCGAGGATCTGGCGCGGCGCGAGGGGCTTCCGCTCGAACGGCTCTGTATGCAGAAGTGGTGTTATCCGTCGGCGCTCTGGCGGGTGCGTCGATTGATCCGTCGTCTGCGGCCCGATATCGTTCACGTCAACAGTTCACGGGACAGTTGGATCGCGAGTCTGGCCGCCAGGATGGTCGAACCCCGACCGCCGATCATCAGGACGCGTCACATCTCGACCCCGCTCAATCACAACCTCACGACGCGTTGGCTCTACCATCGATTACTGGACCGGGTCATCGTGACCGGGGGGGAATTGACGCGGCGCGGGCTCATCGAGCGGGACGGCATGGTGCCCGAGCGTGTGGCGGCCTTCCCCATCGGCATTGACGTCTCCTACTTCAAGCCAGGAACGCCGACCAAGAATCTTCGGGAAGAGTTGGGGTTGCCGGCCTCTGAACAGCTGGTGGGCTTGATCTCCTACCTGCGCTCCTATAAAGGACACGAGTACTTCATCGACGCCGCGGCGCGGGTGGTGGCGCAGCAAAAAGGCGTGACGTTCGTGATCAGTGGCCGTGGGCCCGAAGAAGAGCGCCTGCGACGTCGGATCGCCGAGCAGGGGGTGGAGCATCGCGTCCGGATGTTGGGCTATCGCGAGGATCTGTTGAACGTGTTCCATTCTCTGGACCTCTTTGTGATTCCCTCCGTGGAAGGCGACACCATTCCGCAGGTGCTGATGCAGGCGCTGGCGGTCGGGTTGCCGGTGATCTCGACGACCGTGGGGTCCATCCCGGACGTCGTCCGCAACGGCGAAACCGGTTTCGTGGTGCCGCCGCGCGACGCCGTGGCCTTGGCGGAGCGCATCCACTATCTGCTCGGGCGTGATGATCTGCGTCGGCACATGGGAGAGGCGGGGCGAGCCCTGGTCGAGCGGTCCTACTCGATCGACCGGATGCTGGACGAACTCGAGCGAGTGTATCGCGGCGTGGCGACGGAGCGGCGATGAGCGGCGCGACGGCGGGACCCAAGGTGTCGGCGGTGGTCATCGCCTACAACGACGAGCCCAACATGCGGGCGTGCCTCGAGTCCATCCGATGGGCTGACGAGTTGATCGTCGTCGATTCCCATAGTACGGATCGTACCGCCGTGATCGCCAAAGAGTACACCGACCAGGTCTATCAACATGACTTTCACGGGTTCGGGCGGTTGCGCAACGAAGCCATTGCACATGCGTCGCATGAATGGATCTTCAGCCTCGACACGGACGAACGTTCGACGCCGGAATTCGAAGCGGATCTGCGGGCGCTCGTGGCCCGGCCCGATGCCGCCGACGCGTACTTTGTCCCGAGACAAAACTATTTCCTCGGACGCTGGATCCGGCATTCCGGGTTCTATCCGGATTATCGCCAGCCGCAGCTGTATCGAAAGCACCGCTTGCGCTATCGGGAGGATCTGGTGCACGAGGGGTTTGACGTGGACGGCCGCATCGGCTACATGACGCAACCCATCTGGCAGTTCCCGTTCCGGAACATCGACCACTACTTGAGCAAGATGGATCGGTATTCCGACCTGATGGCCGGCCGCATGCAGGCGCAGGGACGACGGTTTCATGCCCATCAGCTGGTGACCCATCCGCTCTTCACCTTCCTCAAGATGTACGTGGGGCGGAGCGGGTGGCGTGACGGTACACCCGGGTTGATTCTCGCCGGGCTGTATACCTATTACACATTCATCAAATATGCGAAATTGTGGGAACTTACACATAAAGGTTAAGGCTAAGGTTGAGGCCGAGAGGGGGCTGGATTTTGGTTCCTCAGCCTCGGCCTGAACCTTGGTTCGTCATGAAGGTCAGCGGCTTCACATTCTGTCGCAACGTGGTCAAGTACGACTATCCCGTGGTGGAGTCGATTCGGTCGGTGCTGCCCGTTGTGGATGAGTTCATCGTGAACGTGGGCCGATGCGACGACGGCACGCTCGACGTGATTCGTTCGATCGGCGATCCGAAGATTCGTATCATGGAGTCGGTGTGGGACGAGTCGCTTCGGGAAGGCGGCAGGATCTACGCGCAACAGACCAATCTCGCGCTCGCGGAGTGTAGGGGCGACTGGGCCCTCTACGTCCAGGCGGATGAAGTGGTGCATGAAGACGACCTGCCGGTCCTCTATGACACGATGGCCCGTTGTCTGGATCGTCCCATGGTCAGGGGGTTGCTGTTCCGGTATCTCCACTTCGTGGCCGATTACTGGTCGCTGAATCCTTGGTACTATCACCGCGCGGTCCGTGTCATTCGCAACAACGGCGAGGTCGAATCTTGCGGCGACGCGGTGGGGTTCCACCTCAGGGCGACGCAGCAATATCTCCAGCACGGCCCCAAAGCATGGCTCGTGCCATCCGGCGCGCGGATGTTTCACTATGGTTGGGTCAAATCGCCGAAAACGATGGCGGCCAAGAAGCGGGAGCAAATAGGCGTCTACCACGGCGATACTCCTCCAGCCGACGAGGCCCACTGGTTCCAGCAGGAGCAGGCAGAGTTCGAGGAGTATGGGGTTTTGAAAGAGTTTCGCGGAACCCATCCGACCGTGATGCAACAACGCATTGCGGCCGCGCGGCGGCTCCGACCGCGCATCAATCGGTGGCTGAATCCGCGTTTCTACCGCGAGCTCGCGCGGCGCGGGTTTCGGGGGTGACATGATGGCCGCGTTGTCCGTGGTCGTGATCACCAAGAACGAAGCGCGCAATATCGAGGCGTGTCTGCAGTCCGTCCGTTGGGCTGATGAGCTGATAGTCGTGGATGCCCAAAGCAGCGATCACACGGTTGCGCTTGCCGAACGATGCGGCGCCCGCGTGCACGTCCGCCCCTGGCCCGGCTACGGGCCGCAAAAGAATTTCGGCATCGAACAGGCCCGGCACGAGTGGGTGCTGGTCGTGGATGCCGACGAACGTGTCCCGGGAGAGCTACGGGACGAGATTCGTGCCGTACTCGCGCAGGGGCCGCCGGGTGACGTGGACGCCTTCGAGATACCGCGGCGTAACTTCTTCTATGGCCGCTGGCTCCGGTACGGCGGGATGTATCCCGACCCGCAGATTCGCTTGCTCCGGCGGGAGGCCTGCCGGTACGACGACACGAAACTGCACGAACGTCTTAAGGTGAGCGGGGCGGTCCGGCGCCTGTTGCATCCCATGGACCACCACACGATGCCGAGCGTGGGACACCACGCGCAGAAGATCGCCACCTATTCGTCACTGGGCGCCGCCGAAAAACTTAAGCGGGTGCATCAGATCACCTCGCGTCAGATCGCCGGCCATCATGTCGGGACGGTGTTGAAAACGTATCTGCTCCGCGGGGCATGGCGCGACGGCGTACACGGACTGATCGTCTCGATGTTCGCGGGGATGTTTACGTTCTTGAAGTACGCAAAAGCGTGGGAAACGCTTGCGGTGCGGACCACCAATCCGGCGGGAGAGGGAGGCGGGCGTGCGGCTCGGCATTGAGGCCACGCCGATCCTCGGCGACCGAGGCGGCGTCGGCTGGTATCTCTACTACTTGCTCCGGGCGCTGGTCGACCTCAAGGACGACTACGAACTGTACTGCTACGTCGAGCCGGGCTTTCGTGACCGTCTCGCGTGGGAACCCTGGATGGACGATGCAAGGCTGCGGTGGCGGGAGGCCACGCGATCGGCCATGCGCTGGTGCGGTTTGCGCGACCGTCTCGATCTGTTCCATGGCCCCAACTTCCGGCTCCGCACGCAGGGACGTTTCGGCGGCGTGGTGACGATCCACGATCTGTGGATGGACCGGCATCCCGAGTATTCCCCCAAGCTTTTTCCTCAGCGCTCCTCGCAGCATACGCGTCGGGCGGCCTGGGAGGCCCGACGGGTCATTACCGACTCGTACGCCTCCGCCCGGGAAATCAACGAGCTCTATGGATTGCCGATGGAACGCATCGTCGTGGTGCATTGCGGTATCTCGGAGGAGTTCCGGCCGTCCGTCGACCCCGCGGCCATCGCTGCGCTGCGCGCCAAGTTGTCGTTATCGACGGATCAGGGGTATGTCCTGTTCATCGGCGGGGCCGATCCGCGGAAGAATCATCGAGGGCTGCTCCAGGCAGCCGCGCAGATCCGCCAGCAGCTCATGGGGCGAAAGATCGTCCTCGTCGGCGACGCCGTGCACCGGCACGGCGACTACCAACAGAGCGCCGCCGAATTCGGCGTCTCCGATCTCGTGGTCTGCCCTGGTCGGCTACGTATGGAGGAGTTGAGGGTCCTCTATTCGCATACGGACGCGTTTGTCTTTCCCAGCCTCTATGAGGGGTTCGGCATGCCCGTGCTGGAAGCGATGGCCTGCGGCGCGCCCGTCATTACCTCGAACCGCAGCTCGCTGTTGGAGGTGGCGGGAGACGCGACCTTGCTCGTCAATCCCGAGGTCCCAGATCAGATTGCCGCGGCCGTCGTGCGCCTGCTAAACGACAAGCCCCTGCGGCAACAGCTCATGCGCCGTGGATTCGAACGGATTCGTCGCTTTTCCTGGGCGACCGCCGCGAACGAGGTAATGGGAGTGTATCGAGACGCGTGTCTTTCTCCGAGGCCGGCCTGGCGATCGCACGTTGCGGCTGAGCGCCCACCGGCCCATGAGCCCGCGGCCGGGGTCGTGGCGCAGGCAAACGGGGGAGTGGAAGCTAGACCCCAGACGGTGCCGATCAGGCGCGCCTTGGTGATCAAGCTGCGCTACGTCGGCGATGTGCTCCTGGCCAGCGCCGTCCCTCGTGCGCTGAAGACGGCCTTGCCCGGAGTGCACGTGACGATGGCGGTCATGCGTGGGACCGAGGCGGTGTTGCAGGGCAATCCCTTCGTCGATGACGTGCTCGTCGTGGACCGAAGTACGTTCTGGACGCAGGCGGAGTTTTTTCAGGAGATCCGCCGGCGCGGGTTCGATTGCGTGATCGACCTGACCGGCAATGACCGGTCGGAACTGGCCTGCTTGCTGAGCGGCGCGGGCATACGGATTGGTTTTCGTGAGGGGCGTCGTTGGCGGGCCCGGTTGGCTTACACCCACGAACACGACCTGGGATCTGCGCCGGTGCACCGGGTCGAACGGGACTTGGGTGTCCTGCACTCGATCGGCGTGAAGCCGGTCGTTGAATCCCCCTCGATCTATTTGTCGGACTCCGAAATGCAAGGCGCCGAGCAGTTGCTTGTTTCACTGCGTACCAAGATGGGGAGCGGCCCACTGGTCATGTTGCATCCCGGCGCGCGGTATTGGTTCAAGACCTGGCCCCCGGAGCGGTTCGCCGCGCTGGCCAATCGTTTGATCGACGGGGTGCAGGCCACGGTGATCATCGGCGGCGGGTCTCAGGAACAACCGATTGCCAAGGCCATCGAACGGATGGCGCATCCGACGATCATCAACCTGGTTGGGGCGATCGCCCTGCGGGAGTATGCGGCCTTGGTCAAGCGCTGCGCGTTGTTCGTCGGCAACGATAACGGCGCCATGCACATCGCCGCGGCGGTCGGCACGCCGGTGGTGGGGTTGTTCGGTCCCTCCGATCCCGTCCAATGGGCGCCGCGGGGCACCCGGGCCGAAGTATGTTACAAGGGAGTCGACTGCCGCGCCTGCTTCCATCCCACCTGCACCAGGGGTGAGCTGAACTGTATGCGTCAAATCTCCGTGGACGAGGTCTTTGATGCAGCTCAACGGATGATTGGTCGGCCAGATAATCGACTGCAATCCGTGGGTACTTCGACACAGGAAGAGTGAGATCAAAGTCGGCGCGTCGCTGAACGAGCGCGGAATTGCGAGACCGAACATTAAGATTTCCCTAGGGAATACCGGAGAAAATCAGGGCGGCCACCGAAACAAGAGAGAGAAGGCGAGGTGAGATGGAAACGATTGTCTGCACGCTATGTAGGAGTGCTCGGTCGAGTACGAAGGTGGTTCAGCGTGACGTCAACCTCAATGTGGGGTCGACCGAATTTACTCTGGTTGAATGTGGAGATTGTGGATTAATCTATCTCAATCCACGACCGCCAATGGCGGACATTCACCAGTACTATCCGGACACGTACTATCCGCTCGAAGAACCACGGGAAAGGAGATCCGTCGACAAATTTTTTCAGCGATTCTCAGATCGCCTGAAAGAAGGGATTCGTGAGGAGTTCTACGGCTATCCTTCACGTACGGGGCGAAAACGGTCCACGGCGGCGCGCTTTTTCCGGAAAGTCTTGTTGTATCCGGAGTATGTGCACCTTCGGTTTGCCGGGCGCGACATTCTCCCATTTCACGGCGAAGGCCGATTGTTGGACGTGGGCTGTGGGCCGGGAAAGCTCCTACGCGTACTGCGCGACTGGGGGTGGGATACCTATGGGGTTGACTTCAGCCCGGTCGCGGTCGAGTACGCTCGGAAAAAACACAACCTGAAAGTCGACCTCGGAACGATCCACGATGCGAAGTATCCGGCTAATCACTTCGACGTCGTCATGTTCAATCACTG
The DNA here is from genome assembly GCA_964449255.1 of uncultured Nitrospira sp. Classification (GTDB taxonomy): domain Bacteria; phylum Nitrospirota; class Nitrospiria; order Nitrospirales; family Nitrospiraceae; genus BQWY01. Next base: position 30,291 of record CAYUYE010000003.1, read on the forward strand.
TCTGGAGCACGTCTATGATCCGATTGAATCATTGATGGAGGCGCATCGTATTCTCAAGCCCGGCGGCGTCCTGCAGATTACCATTCCGAATGCGGATAGTTTTGAAGCGCACGTGTTCGGCAAATGGTGGGTTCAATGGGACGTGCCACGACATTTACACCACTTCACACGGACGACGATGTCCCGCACGCTGGTCAAGACCGGCTTTCAACCCGTCACCATCGGCACTGGGACCGGGACGGCGTTTATGCTGGGCAGTATTGACTACGTGTACAAACACGTCTTGGGATGGAAACGCAGAGTGGGAAAGCTGATCAAACATCTGGTGGCCCGACCGCTCTGCATTGTGATGGGACATCTGGGGCGTGGGAGCGAGATGAAGGTGTTAGCGGAGAAACCCTTAGCGTGATGATGTGAGCCCGTGCCAATTCTTCGGTCTCAACAGGGGGCGCGGGGGCCGAGGGGCATAACAGGTCTTCGCCGCCTTGCTAGTCATCGCCTGGTGGGACTGGCCGGTCGAGCGCATCAGAGGGGCGGCGCCGTTGTTGATGTCGCCGAAGATCGAGGCCTTCTTGCGACGGTATGGATCAGACCGAACAGACACGGGCGCGCCATGACGAGACGCTGGCAGGTCAGGCGCGGATGAAGGTCCTCTTCGTCCATGGCATCGGGGAGATCGGCGGCGCCGAACGGGAACTCCTTCTCTATGTGGATCACCTGCCGGCCTGCGGCTGGCATCCGGTGGTCGTCTGCCCGGAAGGCGGTCCGCTTCGCCAGGCCGTGAGCGCGCGGGGTGTGGCGGTATTCGGCGCGGCGTTCCCACCATGGCGAAAGCTGTCGGGCATCTGGAAGCGGTTTCCCTCCATTTGGGCTTTGCGAGCCCTATTGGAGGCCGAACGTCCTGACGTGGTGCACGTCAACGAGTTCTGGTGGGTGCCGCAAACCCTGCAGGCGATGCCACAGGCTATGCGCAGGACGACGCCGGTGGTTTCCCATTTCCGCCAGGATCTTCCCGGAGAAAAAGTGGTGCAGTATCAACTTAAGATGGTCGACGAGGTCTGCGCCGTGTCGGAGCGGGTGGGGCAGACGGTTCGTGCGGCCGGTGTCGAGGCGGCACGCGTGCATGTGGTACACAGCGGTCTCGACCCCCTGTGGTTTGAGCCACGCGATGAGCGGAGTCGGGTCGCCGTGCGACGCGCACTCGGGATCGACGACCAGGCGGTAGTCTTCGTCACCGCCGCGCACCTGTTCGAGCGCAAGGGCTATCACGTCGCGATCGAGGCCTTCGCCGGCTTGCATCGCCGAGGGACGCGGGGGCACTACGTCCTGGTAGGAGCCGGGGCGGCGACCTACGAACAGCGGTTGCGCGGGCGTTGCGGTGAGCTTGGCATCAGCGACGTCGTGCATTTCGTCGGATTTCAGGAGGCGGTGCGGCCCTATTTGGATGCGGCCGACGTCTACCTGCAACCGTCCCTCATGGAAGGGTTCGGTATCGCCGTCATCGAGGCCATGGCCCGTGGCTGTCCGGTCATCGCCTCGGACACAGGGGGACTGCCCGACATCGTGGTCGCTCAAGAGACAGGCCGACTGGTCGCCCCGGGGGATGGCGCCGCGCTGGAGCAGGCGATGGTCGAACTCGCGACAGATGCGGGGCAGAGGTCGCAGTGGGGGGCCAACGCGAAGCGGCGTGCGCGCGAACGGTTTTCCGTGGATCGGATGATGGCCGAACTCCAGACCGTCTATGAAGTCGCGATGAAGCGTCGCCCAGCCGCCATGGTGGCGCCATGAGCGTGCCTCTTCTCGAACGGCCGCCTACACCCTCCTGTGTGGGGCCGAGCATCGTGATTCCTGTCTACAACCAACTCGACTACACGAAAACCTGTCTCGAGTCGATTCAGAAGTGGACCGAGCCGCCCTACGAACTGATCCTGGTCGATAACGCGTCCACGGACGGCACGCGAGAGTTCCTCAAGACGGTTCCGGCGACGGTCATCACGAATGGACACAACCTGGGCTGTGCCAAGGCCTGGAATCAGGGCGTACGGGCCAGCCAGGGGCCGGTCGTGGCCATTTTGAACAACGACATCGTGGTGACGTCTGGCTGGCTAACGGGGCTCACGAAGTTTATGGATGAGCAAGGCCACGGGATCGTCTCGCCAGCCGCGCGTGAAGGGTATCTGGATTACGATCTGGAGGCGTACGCCGGAGCCTTCACGGCGCGATGCCGCCGGGCGACGCGCCCGGAACTCTATGGCGCCTGTTTTGTCGTGGCGCGCCGGGTGTTCGAGCGCATCGGCCTCTTCGACGAAGCGTTCGGCTACGGCGGCTGTGAGGATGTGGATTTCCATTGGCGCGTCCTGGAGGCGGGCTTTTCCGTCGCGATCACCGGCTCAGTGTTGATTCATCACTATAGCAAAGTGACGCAAACCGCCCTCGTCCGGGACGAAAAACGATCGTACGCGGAAGCCAATTTGCGCTATTTCACCTCGAAATGGAACCGAACGGTTCGGGGGAACCTGTGGCAGCGCCGCTGGACGGGGATCCGCCACACCATGAGAGAAACGTACGAGCGGCTGCGCTTTGGCCAACCCCTCATTCAGAGGCCGCCGATGGCGGTGCGGCGTCTTCAGTCCTAGCCCGCTGGTTCCATTCGTTCGATTGGATGAGCCCGAACGTGATGCAAGGGGAGCGGCCGCTCGATATTGTCATTGCTGCGTGGCATCTCCGAAACTTCAACGTCGGCCTCGGGCGGTATGCCCGCGAGCTCATTGCGGCACTGGGCCGCGTTGATCAGGTCAATCGGTACACGGTGCTCCTGCCGGACTCCCATGGGGAATTGTCCGCCCGGCCGAACGTTCGTTATCGAGTCGTGCGGGTGCCGATGTTTAAGCGGCGTGTGTGGGAGCAGCTCGCGCCCTTCTTTGGTGGGCCCTGCGACGTCTTGCATTTCCCCTACGACTCCTGCGTTTCGTGGAAGCGTAGTAAGTTCATGGTCACCATTCATGACCTCAAACCGCTCCTGGTCGGCGCCCGGCCGACGCGTCGCAATCTGAACGAACGGATCGAGTCGCTGGTGGTGGGCGACCGCTGGTCGAAGATCGACCATATCGTGACGGATTCGGCTTGCTCTCAGCGCGATATTTTGGCACATCTGCCTGTCACAGCGGACCGAGTGTCTGTGGTCTTCCCCGGCGTGGACCTGGCGCGGTTTCGTCCAGCCGAGGCTGGCGTGGCGGCCCCTGAGCGGCCGTATATCTTGTGTGTCGCCGGGGACGATCCGATGAAAAACGTCGAGACCTTGGTCGACGCTTTTGCCCTGTTGCCCGCGGAGCTGCGCGCCGCCCATGATCTCGTGTTGGCCGGTGACGTGCAAAAACGATCGGTGGTGCGGGAACGGGTCGTCGCGCATGGATTGGAACCACAGGTGCGGTTTCCCGGTCTGGTCGATGATGCCACCCTGGTCGGCCTCTACCAACAGGCCAGACTGTTTGTCTTTCCCTCGCGGTACGAAGGGTTTGGGCTGCCGGTGTTGGAGGCGATGGCCTGCGGATGCCCGGTTATCTCGTCGGATGCCTCATCGTTGCCAGAGGTGGCGGGGGACGCGGGGCTTCTGTTCAATCCGTCCAATGCCGCCGAGCTTGCGAAGGCGATGGGCCGAGTGGTAAACGATGCCACCTTGCATACGTCGCTTCGGGCGCGGGGCCTGGAACGGGCGAGGCGATTCTCCTGGGACCAGACCGCCCGGGCAATGGTCGCGGTTTACGGGCAGGTGGCTGGGCGTACCGGCCACGGGGGGCGGGAGAGAGCACACCCATCACCTGAATCGTTTGACAAGAAGGGAAGCACATGAAGGGCATCGTCTTAGCCGGCGGACTGGGCACGCGGTTGTTGCCGCTCACCAAGGTGACGAATAAACATCTCTTGCCGGTCTATGATCGGCCGATGGTCTATTATCCGATTCAGGCGTTGGTGAACGCCGGGATCGACGAAGTCATGCTGGTCACGGGTGGAAATAGCGCCGGTGATTTTCTGAAACTCCTGGGGAACGGGCGCCAGCATGGGCTCAAACATTTGGCCTATACCTATCAGGAAGGAGAAGGCGGCATTGCCGACGCGCTTCGTCTGGCCGAGCACTTCGCGGACGGCCAGTCCATCTGCGTCATTCTCGGGGACAATATCATCGAACGCAATGTTCGTCAGGCGGCCGAGGCCTTCCGGCAGCAGAAGGAGGGCGCGAAGATTCTGCTCAAGGAAGTGAAGGATCCGCAACGATTCGGTGTGCCGACTTTACAGGGCAATCAGGTCATACGAATCGATGAGAAGCCGAAGGAACCAGCGTCGCGCTACGCAGTCACGGGAATTTACTTTTACGATGCGCGCGTGTTCGAAATTATCAAAACACTCAAACCGTCCGGACGCGGCGAGCTCGAGATTACCGACGTGAACAACGCCTACATTAATCTCGGACAACTGACCTGGAACGAGCTCGAGGGCTGGTGGACGGATGCCGGCACGATCGAGTCGCTCTTTGCGGCGGCGCAGTTGGTTGCCAAGACCGGAGCCAACAAGGCGTAGAGGACCCGCCGCCCCGGCGGCCGCGCTCCCATCATGGACGTCCAGACATCCCCGGCCTCGTCGATCCACCCGATCAGCGCACCTGACGTCATCGGCAAGGTGCTGGACCTGTTGGCCGGAGAGGGGTTGGTCCATGGAGCGCGACTCTTGGATGTTCCCGCCGGAGAAGGGGCTCTGGCGGCCGAAGTCATCGCGCGACGACTGCCGGTGGACATGCGGTGTGGTGACATCGACCCTGCGCAGTATAAATTTTCGGCCATACCCTGCGACCATGTGGACCTCAATCGATCGTGGCCCTATGCGGATGGCTCGGTGGACGTCATGACGTGCATCGAGGGGATTGAGCACGTGGAAAATCCCTTCCATGTGGTGCGGGAGGCTTTTCGGGTCCTGCGCAGAGGCGGCCACCTCATCGTGACGACCCCCAATGTGCTCTCGCTTCGCTCGCGGTGGCAGTACCTCCTGTACGGAGCCGCGAACACGTTCGACTACATGGCGGGGACCCCCTGGCATATCAATCCCGTGTCGTACATCGAGTTGCGGCATATTATGGAACGGGCCGGCTTTGACATCCGGCACGTCGAAACCAACGCCATGACCAAAGCCAGGTCCTGGTGGCATCGCCTGCTCAAGCAACTAGTGCGCACGCGAGGACGGAGTTGGGTCCGCGGAAACTCGAAAGCCGAGGCGGTCCGCGAGACGCTCTTGAGCGACACGCTGCTCTTCGGGGACTGCCTTATCGTCCATGCCATCAAACGGTAGGGCGGTGAGCTGGTCAATCATGGGCGATCGTGGGGGCGGATCGTGCACGGTGTCGCCGGTTGGCCTCAGATGGTCGTGGTAGACGGTCGGAGCCACGCGAGAAAGGAGCGTACGTGCGAATTCTCATTACGGGCGGGGCAGGGTTCATCGGGTCGCATCTCGTGCGGCATGTGCTGACCCGGTCGGCGGACTCGGTGATCAATCTCGATGCGCTGAAATACTCGGGCAACCTGGCCAATCTCAAAGATCTCGAACAGCATCCGCGCTACAAGTTTGTCCACGGGGATATTTGCGATGGGGAGCTGGTCACGAAGCTGTTTCGGGACGAAGGCATCGAAGGCGTCATCAACTGCGCGGCCGAGACACACGTGGACCGCTCGATCACCGAGCCGCTGGCCTTCGCCAAGACCGACGTGATCGGGACTGCGACGCTGCTCGAGGCGGCGCGGGGGACCGGCGTCCAGCGTTTTTTGCAGGTGAGTACGGACGAAGTCTACGGCAGCGTGGAGACCGGCCATTCCACCGAGGAAGACCTGATCGCCCCGCGCAGCCCCTATGCGGCGAGCAAGTCCGGCGGCGATTTGTTGGTTCGGAGCTATTGGACGACGTATCGGTTCCCGGTGGTGATTACCCGGGGAAGCAATACGTATGGCCCCAATCAATATCCGGAAAAATTCATTCCGCTGTTCATTACGAATGCGATCGAGGATCAACCGCTACCGCTTTACGGCGACGGCCGGTACCGGCGCGATTGGCTGTCGGTCTACGATCATGCCGCCGGGATCGATCACGTGTTTCGTCATGGGGAGTCGGGGCAGGTCTACAACGTGGGCGGCGGGAATGAGCGCGAGAATATCGTCGTGGCGGAAGCCATCTTGGCCCAATTGGGGAAGCCGCGGTCACTCATTCGGCACGTGCAGGACCGCCCCGGCCATGATCGCCGCTATGCCGTGGATTGTGCGAAGCTGCGCGAAATCGGCTGGAGGCCGGTGGTGGAATTCGAGGCCGGCCTCAAGGCCACGGTCGATTGGTATGTGACCAATCACACGTGGTGGCGTACAATCAAAAGCGGAGAGTTTCGGGCATACTATGAGCAAGCCTATGCGCAACGATTGACGCGATCGGGGGGAGCCACGACATGAAACGGGCCTTGATCACCGGCATCACCGGACAGGACGGATCCTATCTGGCGGAGTTTCTCCTGGACCGGGGCTATGAAGTCCATGGGGTTGTGCGACGGATTGCGATCGAGGACCCGGCCCATCGCCTCTACCGGATCCTGCATTTGAAAGACCGGGTGCACCTGCATGCCGCCTCCCTGGAGAGCCTGCCGAGTATCTATCGGGTGTTCCAGGCCGTGAAGCCGGATGAATGTTACCATCTGGCCGCGCAGAGCTTCGTGTCCTATTCGTTCGAGGACGAGTTTTCGACGCTGAACGCCAACATCAATGGGACGCACTACGTGTTGGCCGCGATCAAGGATTGTATGCCGGACTGTCGGCTGTACTTCGCCGCGTCGAGCGAAATGTTCGGGAAAGTGTTGGAAGTCCCGCAGAAGGAATCGACGCCGTTTTACCCTCGTAGCGCCTATGGAATCTCCAAGGTGGCTGGATTTCACCTCGCGCGTAACTATCGGGAGGCCTACGGTATTCGGGCCTCTTGCGGAATTTTGTACAACCACGAATCCCCACGCCGCGGGTTTGAGTTCGTCACGAGGAAAATCACCTCCCATGCGGCGAAGATCAAGCTTGGATTGACCAAAGACCTGAAGCTCGGGAATCTGGAGGCCAAGCGAGACTGGGGGCATGCCCGGGAATATGTGCAAGCCATGTGGATGATGCTGCAACAGGACAAGCCTGAGGACTATGTGATTGCGACCGGCGAACAGCATACCGTGCGCGAATTTGCCGAAGCGGCTTTCGCACAGGTCGGACTCAACTACCGGGACCATGTGAAATTGGATCAGCAGTTGTTGAGGCCGGCGGAGGTGGAAACCTTGCTCGGTGATGCCGGGAAAGCCAAGCGCCAGTTGGGCTGGGAGCCCAAGGTGTCCTTCAAGGAGTTGGTCGCGGAAATGGTCGAGAGCGACGTGCGCCACTTCTCCACCGCTCGCTAGCACATGCCGGCGCGGTTCTGTCATGGGTCGACCGCCAACGGCTTACATTCAGCAGGGGTGTTGGAACCGAGCGTCGAGTGACGATTGACGCCTAGCGATTGACGAATTTAATGCGAGTGTTTGTGACGGGTGCCAAGGGGCAGGTCGGCAGGGAACTCGCCCGCGTTCTGGCGGGCGAGCAGCTCTATCTCGCGACGCACCAGGTTGATGAAGTTTCCGACGAACGGATTGTGGAGACCATCGTCCGGGAACGGCCCGATTTGGTGATCCACGCCGCGGCGATGACCGACGTGGATGCCTGCGAACGAGATTCGGAGCAGGCTCGCCTCGTCAATGAGCTCGGAACGAGGTGGGTGGCCAGGGGAGCGGCCCGTGCGGGGGCGTTTCTGGTGGCCATCTCGACCGACTATGTTTTTGATGGGAACAAAGGGGGCCCCTATGTGGAGTCGGACCCGACGCGACCGCTCAGCGTCTATGGTGCCACCAAACTGGCGGGGGAGACGGCCGCACGCGAGGAATGTCCGCGCGTTTGTATCGTCCGGACCGCCTGGGTGTTCGGAGTCGGGAAGAATCATTTCATCACGTGGGTCTTGAACCGCGTGCGGCAGGGGGAGCCGGTGCGGGCCGTCACGGACAAGTATGGGAGTCCCACCTCGACGAAGGACTTGGTCGCCGCCATCCTGCGTCTCGCGGAGTGCAAGGCCACCGGGATTGTTCACGTCGCGGGGGCCGGGTGGTGCAATTGGTATGAGTACGCGCAGGCCATCCTCGCGGTCGTCGCACCCAGGCATGCGCTGGAGCCAATCCGCTTTGCCGACCTCAAGCGTCCTGCCCCGCGGCCTGACAACACGGCGCTGGCCAGTGAACGGTTGGCGGCGCTAGGGGTGACGATGCGCGGCTGGCGCGAGATGGTGGAGGAGTACCTCGCAACGCAGGAGCCCGGTGTGCATCCCGTCGCGCCACCCTCGCATGGCTGAACGCACACATGGCTGAACGCGTCTCTGTAGGCTCCGGAACGGACGGCTGGGCCCGGCTGTGGGAGGTCCAGCGGTATGGACTGGCGGCGCTCGTCTTTCTGAACTTTTTCCCGCCCGCTCATGGGCCGACGCGGTACCTGTTTTTCTCGCTGCTTGGCTTGGCGGTCGTGGCGCTGGTGCGTGAGAAGGCGCCGTTCTGGATCCGCACGCCCATCGATGTGCCATTGCTGGGCCTTTTGGCCTGGATCCTCATCACCATCCCGTTCTCCATCGATCCCGCCTATAGCTTCAAGGAGTGGAGAAAGCTGGGCGCCCAGGTGCTGCTGTTTTATTGGGCGATTCGCGTGCTCCATGCGGGGGGCAACGACCGTCTGGTTTCCCATGTGCTCACGGCGACCGTCCTGGGGGCGGCGATCACGGCGGGATATGCGATTGTCGAGTTCTTCCGACACGGCGGGGCGTCGCTGGGACGAGAGCTGCGGGCTGCCGCCGTCGGGTCCGATTACAATTGGCTCAGCACCTATATGATCATGGCGATTCCCCTCGTCTTGACCTTCACGGTTGTCGCGCCTGCGCGCTGGTTGAAAGCGCTCGGGATCGGCACGGCCGGGTTGGCGTTTGGAGCGGAGATGGCGGCCTATACCCGTGCGGGGTGGATGGGGTTGGTCGCGGAAGCACTGACGGCGGTCTGGCTTACCGGGAAGCGGTGGCTGATGTTGGGCATGGTGGCCGCCTTGCTTGTGGTTGGAATCGGGGCGGTGGCCGTCCTCGATTTTCACGATCGGGGTGAGACGTCGGAGGTGAGTGACCCTTGGACGTTCAAGGCAAGACTGGCCGTCTGGAAACTGGCCGCTCAAGATCTCCTTGAGCATCCGGTGGTCGGGGTCGGGTACGGCAACTACAATTTTGTGAAACGGTACGAAGGAAGGCCTGAGCTGGAGAAAGCCCATGGCCCACACAGCACCGTAATTGTCATGGGCCTTGGCAGCGGTCTGCCGGCCCTGGGGCTTTTCGTGTGGCTTCTGATGTCGATTATCCTGACCCTCACGCGGTTTCGCCGCATGATGACCTCGCCTCCGGACATCCTGGCTCGCATGGTCCCCTTCGGGGTAGCCCTCATGGTGGTTGGTTTCACTGTACGGAATCTGTTCGACTACATGTTGATTGGGGGCCTCGCCAATTTGTTTTGGATGCTTGTGGCGGTTGCCTTGTCTGTCGTCGACCGGACAGGGGGTGAATCTGGTCCCGGACCAGTGACGGCGCAGTCCGACCGGCTTGCCGTCGACGGTCCGCATGCCTCCTGATCGCAGGACGGCGGCTGGATCAAATTCTTCATTTCAGGTAGGATCACCGGCATCGTAGCCAGCACCGACGTCGAGCACCAACGATCAGTCCTCCATGCCCCGCCACCAGGTGACGAGCCTGGAGGATTTGGTGTGTGCCCGTTCCCAGCCTTGCCCTGTTCACGACACCAAACGGAGATATCACAATGGTAGTGCCCTTGCTCGATCTCAATGCGCAACACAAACCGATTCAGGCGGAGTTGATGGCCGCGTTGCAGCGTGTGGTCGAAAGCCAGGCCTTTATTCTCGGTCCTGAGGTCACCACGTTGGAGGAGCGGATCGCCAAGTACTGCCACGTGGGCTACGGCATCGGGGTGTCGTCCGGTACTGATGCGTTGCTGGTGGCGCTCATGGCGCTCAATGTCGGTCCAGGAGATGAGGTGATCACGTCGCCGTACTCCTTCTTTGCCACGGCTGGCGCCATCGTTCGAGTCGGTGCAAAGCCGGTGCTCGTCGACATCGATCCCGTGACGTTCAACATCGACACCGCAAGAATCGAGCGTGCCGTTACCCCTCGAACCAAGGCGCTGATCCCGGTGCATCTCTACGGCCAATGTGCGGACATGGATGCGGTCCTGGCCATCGCCAAGAAGCATCGCCTGTCCGTCATCGAAGATGCGGCGCAGGCGATCGGGGCGGAATATTCAGACGGGCGCCGGGCGGGCAGTCTCGGGACCGTCGGCTGCTTTTCATTTTTCCCCAGCAAGAATTTGGGAGGGCTGGGTGACGGCGGGATGGTGACAACGAACGACGCGGAGCTCGCTGAGCGTCTCCGGGTGTTGCGTGTGCACGGGAGCAAGCCCAAGTATTTCCATAGTCTCATCGGGGGCAACTTTCGGCTGGACAGCCTGCAAGCGGCAGTGCTGAACGTCAAACTGAACTATCTGGACGGCTGGACGACACGGCGCCAGGAAAACGCCCGACGCTACACGGCGCTCTTTCAACAGGCCGGGCTTACGAAACAGCCAGGGATCACGTTGCCGTCGGCCAAGTTCGAAGGCAGCGGGCATGCGCACTATCACATCTACAATCAGTTCGTGATCCGCGTGCCGAGGCGCGATCAGCTCATGGCCTTTCTTAAGGAAAAAGGGATTACCACGGAGATCTATTATCCTGTGCCGTTCCATTTGCAGGAATGCTTCGGTTCACTCGGGTACAAAAAGGGGGACTTTCCGGAGTCCGAGCGGGCCGCGGCAGAATCGCTGGCCCTGCCGATCTACCCGGAATTGACGGCGGAGCAGCAGCAGGCAGTGGTTACTGAAATTCAGCGATTCTATCGAACGTAAGGCAGCCACTCGGCCTGTTAGTGCCGGTCACTGGGTGGCTATGGTTCCGAAGTGCGTGGCCGCGCATTCGAAGAATGAGGTGGGCGAGTCGGTGAATCTGAGCGATTGTCAATGCATTTTCTGCCGTGAGCCGTCCCTGTACCTCCTGGATAGGGTGATGGTCGATCATCTGTTGATTCATCCCAAGGCCATTGTGTGCCGACACTGTGCCGGGGAATATGACGTGATTTGGGGGGTTCCCTACCTAGGTGTGCTTGAGGAAGCCGACGCTTTGAGCCTCATTGAAATCGCAGCCAACGCCGACAACTATCGGCGGGAATCCAGCTCGCAGGCGGACTCAGGGCAGGCCTTCGCGCAGTGGTACGACCTTTTAGAGGGCTACCATAGCAGTCCGGATCGAGCGGCTTTCCTACAATCCAAGCAGATGCCGCCGGAAGTGGCTGGGTGGCTGCCGAATCGCCATGGCGAACATGTGCTCTTTCGCGGCGTCACGGCGGGGATGGATTTCAGAGGGAAGCGCGTGTTGGACGTGGGAGCCGGAATGGGATTCGATAGTTTTAAATTCGTCCGCGCGGGAGCTGAGGTAACTGCGTTGGAATTCAGCCCGATCTTGGCGCACCAAGGTACCAAAAATCTCTCGCAAGCCAGATGGATTGGCGGTAATTCGAGTCTGCTACCCTTCGTCAGCGGCACCTTCGACGTGGTCGTGGCCAATGCGGCCTTGCATCACATCCGGGACATTCCCGCGACCATGCGGGAAATGTTGCGCGTCCTGAAGCCGGGCGGCCTGCTGTTGACGCTCTGCGACTCCTACCGCAACGATCAAGCGGGCGAGGAGTTCGAGGTGAACATCTTCCGCGACGACGCTGCGGTTCTGATGGGGGTCAATGAAGGCATCCCGCGGTTCAACGAGTTTATCTCGGTCCTGCGGGAACACCACTCGTCCCTGGAGGCTCGGCTCTTTACCTCGACGGCCTACGGTGTGCGCAGCGCATCTCAGAGCAACGGATTGGGACGGTCCCACAAGGCAGCAATCGATTATCTCTACCCAAGAGAATGGCAGTTCGAGGAGGCCGTTGAATGCCTGCCCTCCACCTCCGGAGCTCTGGCGCTGACAGCACGCCTCACCCATCGAATACAAGTCGGATCGCGGTCGCCGAATCCATGCGGCCTTCGCCCAGGTGAATTTGCACAATCATTGGACAGCCAAGCTGCCGGTGTTGGAAAAGCCGCAAGGCACATGCCGAAGATCTACGTGGACCTTCCCCTCTTGGGGGATGAGCAGGGGAAGTTCCGTTTGCTGAACGGATGGAAACCGATGGGGGACGATCGTACCAGCCGCGAAGCCTACGGGCGTGCGAGGCGTTTTGTGACTGCGTCTCCGGGCGATCAGATGCTTTTTTCGACAGTCTTGGTTCCGCATGTGAATAAACTCGATCATCCACGGATTTTGTTGTCGGTCAACGGGGCGGAAGTGGGGAGTCAGGTCGTGACGCGAGGTCTTTGGACGGACGTGAGCGGGATGATTGGTCGGAGACCCGAGGCTCAGCCCATGTCCATTGAAGTGAGAATCGAAACAGCGTGTTCCGATCCCGAGGCAAAAACATTCTACGTCCGAGAGTTTCAACTTGGTCCGCCGAGGACCGCACATGCGCCGGAGGTACAGGATCTCGAACGGTATGGCCTTGAGGCACTAGCTGCAGTCGGGGCGTTGGGAACAAGCCCAACGCGCGTACTGCTCTCTCCAGATTATGCGCATAACATCGAAATCTTGAATCGGCTCAGGGTACTGGGGCTTGGTGCAGAGGTCATCGTCCCGGAGGGGCAGGGTCCCTTTTATCGCGCAGAACCCCTGGTGAAGGTCGTAGGCGAATATTCCCGCTCGGATTCCAGCGCGGTTGTTGATGCGGCCCGCGGAACCAGCATCGTGGTGGCTTCCGATGAAGCATGGGCTCAACAGGCCGTGCCGTTATTCAACGCGGGCAGGGCGCAAACCGCACCGTATGTGATCCTTCCGGGCGGGCATGCCCGTATTGGCAATGCAACAGGCACCGTTGCTACAATGGCCGGGCGTTTGTCGGAGTCTCGGCTTCGACACATGCGAAAGCTCGCGGTGCGGGCCATCCGTGCGATTGGAAAGCGGGTCGGCTTGCCGTCGCGTCATCCAACGTGAGAGGCGGCCTACGGTGACCCGATGATCCACTCGACCGTCAGCGAGCAACGAGCCTCGTTTCAGCGTGATGTCAGGGACCTAACCGGCCCCAGCCCAATCACCCTCGGCTGGGATTTCTTGTGGGAATTTCTCGCCGACGGCAGGACCCCGATTCGTGCCATCAGTGATGTCGCGGTGGAGCGGTTCCTCCCGTATCTGTATGGCCCGGGAAAGATCGTCGAGTTGGGAGCGCCGTCGGACTACTACCGCCGGTTTGCACCGGAAACGCAGGCCTACGAGCTCACCGATGTGAATGATCTGGCCCCGGTCAAAGTCGATATGACCGAGATGCCGTATGCGGATGGGACTGTGGATGCCTTTGTGTCGGCATTCAGTCTCGAGCATGTTTACCGCTATGACAAAGCGTTGGCGGAGATCCATCGAACGCTGAAGCCCGGAGGCCGCCTTCTGTTGCTGATGCCGTTTCTCTATTACTATCATGCGGCGCCGGATGACTATGTGCGGCTGACCAAGTCGGCGCTCTCGCGTGCATTGTCTGGTTTCGACATTGCGGCATGTGAACCTCTCGGCAGCCGGGCCCTCTTTGTGGCCGAAATGTACCATGAGAAAATCGAAATGGGGTGCAGGTCCTCCTGGCTCCGGCGGTTGCTGTTGCGGCTTTTGGGAGGATGTTATTTGCTGGCCTATCTGATCAGGCCCGTCAATGAAGAGGCGTTTGCCTCGGCCTACGTGGTCCTTGGCGAAAAGCGTTGATCGGAGGGTCCGGTCCGAGGGAGCTGGTTGTTGCCGATGAAGATGCAGAGTGAAGTCGTTGAACCGGGAGTCGCACATCCTGGCCGCCAAAGTCTGTCAGACTTGCCCGTGCGAGTGTATGCCGCGTCCGGTACGGGGTTGGGACTGATTCCCTCCTTGCGCCAAGCGGTTGATGAGTTGTTTGCAACGCGGGAGGTGATCTGGCGCCTATTTGTTCGGGATTTCAAAGCCCAGTTTCGCCAGCGCTTGCTTGGTTACGTGTGGGCATTTATCTCACCGCTCGTCGGGCTCGCGAGTTTCCTGTTCCTCCATTATATGGGTGTGCTCAACCCCGGTGGAACCGGCATTCCCTATCCCCTCTACCTGTATCTCGGTTTGACGCTCTGGAACGTGTTCATGGGGGCCATTCACGCAGTGAGCGGGAGCCTTGTGGTCCATGGGGATCTGCTCCTCCGAACAAGCGTGCCGAAATTCGCGCTCGCAGTCGCGGGTTTGGCGGGGTACCTCTATCATCAGGTGGTGAGTCTGATTGTGCTCGGCCTGGCTTTGTTGCTGTTCAAGGTGGCTCCATCCTGGTGGCTCCTGCTGTATCCCATGCTGGCGGCGCCGTTGTTTGCCTTCGGGCTCGGGATCGGATTGTTTCTCGCGGGCATCGGATCGATCGCTCGGGATGCCACGAGCATGATCGTCACCCTGCTCAACTTTGGCATGTATGTGACCCCGGTGATTTATGTCGGTCGGGCGCCGACGCCTGAACTGCAGCGGTTGTTGGACTACAATCCGCTCACCTATTTGATTGACGTGCCGCGCAGTCTGATTGTGTCGGGAGACAGCCTCAATGCCCTGGCGTTCGCCGGGGCCTCTGCCGTCGGGCTGTGCGCGTTGATTGTGGGGATCCATGGCTTCTACTTGATTCAGGACTACGTCGCGGAACGTCTCTAATGGGACAGGAGTGGAGAATCAGAGTCGAAGGGATTTCGAAGAAGTTTGGCCTGTCGTTGCAGCAGTCGATGCTCTATGGCGTCAAAGACACATTGGCCGCGCTGCTTGGCCGGCGGTCAAGCCGAGGCGAGTTGCGCCCCGGAGAATTCTGGGCGATGAACAACATCTCCTTTGAGGTGGGGCGTGGAGAAAGCCTGGGTATCATGGGGCCGAACGGTGCGGGTAAGACGACGCTGCTTCGTATTCTCAGCGGCGTGTTTCCCCCCGATGTAGGCCGCGTGATGATGCGCGGGCGGGTGGGTGCGCTGATTGCGGCCGGGGCCGGCTTCGCACCGACGCTGACCGGGCGGGAGAATGTGTATGTCAATGGCGCCTTACTGGGAATGCGGAAGGCCGACATCGACCGCCGCTTTGACGAAATCGTGGATTTTGCGGATGTCGGCCCTTTTATTGATGCGCCTGTGAAACACTACTCGAGCGGTATGTTTGTGCGGTTGGGTTTCGCCATAGCCGCACTGTCGGAGCCGGATATTCTTCTTGTGGATGAAGTATTGGCCGTCGGCGACCTCAACTTCCAGAAAAAGTGCTACGACTACTTGCATCGCCTCAAATCGCAGGGCACCTCGATCATCCTGGTCTCCCACTCGGTCGGGGCGGTCTGGGCCGTGTGTGAGCGGGGGATATTCCTGAGCGGCGGGGCTGTCACCGTTGATGGGACGGCAGAAGATGCGATCCGCGCGTACAACGATCATGGCGCCGGTGTGAGCATGACGGTCGCCGGGCAGATCCCGACACGGACGGGGAAGGGCGGCGTCGATCACGAACTTCCGGCCGAGTACGGGGGGCAAAAAGGTGGGACGGGAGATGCAGTGGTGGAGTCGGTGGTGGTGGTCGGTCAGGACGGACAGGCCCGCCCATCAGGCTTCCAGTTTGGTGAACCGGTCGTCCTCGAGGCCAAGATTCACATTCGGACTCCGATTGAGCAGCCCTTATTCCGTTTCACCGTCGATGCGGCGCACTGCAAATTCATCGCATGCCTGGATAGTTTCGAGCAAAAGATGGCCCCGGCGACTGTCGGCACGGGCACCTTCTCGCTGCGCGTCGAGCTGACCCACTACAATTTCATGCCCGGGAGGTACGTGGTGAACGCGGCAATCTGCCAGAAGAAGTTCGGCGCACATTTGTTTTTCGGCTTTGGGCTCGCGACCTTTCAGATCCGTCACCCGGCGACCCAATTTCTCTATGCGGAGGAGAAAGCGGTCATGTATCTGGGGGGGCGATTTGCCCTCTTCGACGAACAGGGGAATGTCGTGTCCAGCTCGCCCCACGAGGCGGCAGTTCATGCTGGGAATGGACGATCGCACCCCGACTGATGTTCCCGGGCTCCTGGGTCTAGCCGCGTGAATCTTGAGTCATCAATGGCACTCCCCAATCGCATGAGTGAGTTGGCCCGCCGCCTGTGGACGGCTCTGCGGCGAATTGTGCGGGGCGATGGAAACTCTGAGTCCCGTGCGTGTTACGATCCCGACGCCTATGAGCTTGTGCCAAAGGGGCAGTATGACTATGTCCCCAAAGGACAATACGTCTTCGGCCCTCGGAGTCAATTTCTGTTGGTCCCCAAGAATCGGTATGCCATCACCCTGCTGCCGGGACAAGCCAAACGCGAGGACTGCGGTGTGGGATGGGTGACCGAAGACAACACGGCCGCGAGTTATGACATGCTCTGGGGAGACGAGAAGACACTGACAGAATTTCGCTCCGAGGGCGACGGCGTTCGCACACGGCTGACGGAAGAAATCGCCGACCACGTGGCCCCGCTCATTCGGGGGACGATGTCCGTTGTCGATGTCGGCTGCGGGGTCGGCGACCTGCTCCTGGCCTTACGGCAACGCTGTCCGGCCGTGCAGGTGGCCGGGTGCGATTTTTCTCCCAAGGCGATTGAGAAAGCCAAGGCCAACCTTCCGGGGGGCCACTTCATCGTTCACGCGATCACGTCGCTTCCCTATCCTGATGCCTCCTTCGACGTGGTGCTCTGTACCGACACCCTTGAGCATATGGAATATCCGGCGGATGTTCTGCGCGAACTCGTTCGAATATGCAAACCAGGCGGCCATGTCTGTGTCGTTGTGCCGGACGGCGATGTGGATGATTTTCTCGGCCACCGCTGGTTCTGGAACGAGGCGAGCCTGTCAGAGTTCTGTGCGAGCTGGGGTGGCACAGTGCATCGATTGCCGATGACGAGAGAGATTATGGCCACCATCGGGAAAAGGTTTCAGGGGTGAAAGGCGCCCTGCTTCGATGGGTTCTTCGGCGAGCTCCGCGACTGGCTGGGGCGCTCGCTCGCTGTCTGCCTGCAGCGGTCAGGCAGGAATTTGTCCACAGTATGGCTGACGCGGTCGTCAAGTCCGGGTTGTCCGCCGATGAATGGGGAGGCTATTGGCGCGCCAGATTGGCCGAGACGCTAGACGAGGCCGAACGATTCCAACTGCCGTCGCTGATGCAGCGCGCCACGCCTCCAGTGAATACCTGGACCTACCAAAACGAACGGCTACTCTTTCCGATTCAACCGAGTGATCGCGTCCTGGATATCGGGTCCGGAGCTTGGCCCTTCGCGAAGGCGACACATCTTGCCGACATGTATGTGGGCGAAACGACGCACCGACTCGATGCGTTGAAACGCGACGGCCGTCCGTTCATGGTGTTGGACGTCCAGCATCTCCCGTTCCGCGACAAGGAATGGGATTTTATCTTTTGTTCACATCTTTTGGAACACGTCGAACGGCCCGGTGATGCCTGCCGCGAATTGATGCGCACCGCACGCCAAGGCTACATTGAAGTGCCGACCCGACTCTCTGATGTGATGTTGAATTTCACTCGGCTCAAGGACCATCATCGCTGGCACGGCCTTGTATTGGGCAAGACTCTCGTGTTCATCGAGTGGCGGGATGAGGAGCGAAAAGACGTGGGGACCAACTATTTTTTTCAGGCGTTGCATTCGCGGTATCACAATCCGTTTCAGCAGCTCTTTGAAGAGAACTGGCCAATGTTCTTCGGGATGTTGCAGTGGCATGAGACGTTCGATTTCCTCGTGATCAATAAGGACGGGGTCGTGATCGATGAAATGACCCACGAACGGGCCATCGTGCGGGCGAGCGGCTGAAGGAGGGATCAAGGAGGGATCATGGTGGCATTGGGAAAACGAGTCGTGCGCAGGCTGCTCGGGGCCTTGGGGATGGAACGCGGCCATACCGTCGCCGCCGGCGGCGTCTATGACCCGCATCGCCAGGGCGTCTACGACCTTCTGAAGGAGATTGTGGTGCCCGCAGGACAGGCCATCTATGACCCGAATGTGTTTGGCCGCTATGATTTGGCGAGCCAACGCGTCGTTTCCAAAGAGTCCCCCATCTCACCGGACCTTCGAAACTGGGACGTCCTGATGGAGGAGGCCCAGCGGCAGGTTCGGCGTTCGTCGGTTAAGCTTGAGACGGATCGATATAAACTGGTCCTGTCGCTTCTCCCAAAGGGGTCTGGGACATGTTTGGATGCCTGTACCAACCAGCCCTTGGCCTGGGTTCGGGAAAGTGTAACTACCCTGGGCTATAGCTATGTGCCAGTCGATCTCCATGGGGATGGGACCAATGTCCGCATTGAGGACCTGACGAAACTCACGCTGTCCGATTCGTCCGTTTCCTGCATCATGTCCCTCGACACGCTTGAGCACATTGAAGACTATCGTACGGCTCTGGCAGAACTTTATCGGGTGCTCGCGCCTCACGGCTTAGCCGTGTTCCATGTTCCTTGCTACTACTTCGAAAAGGAAACCAGCACGCCCATCCAGCCGGGGGTCGATCCCTGGGGACATCTCCGCTACTTTTCGGCCCGGCAGCTTGTGCAGGATATCGTGGAAGCAGGATTTATCATGCTGCGGGTGGGATGCCATTTTGACTATGGCGCCTTACTTTGTCTCGCCACCAAGAATCCGTCGCTGACTCAAGGCTCATTCGGGCGATGAGAGTTGGTGGGCGTGACACTCAACGCGGTTGGTCGTGATGCCTAGCACCGTCTTCGTGGTGATTCCCATTTTTAATCGACTGCAATTTACCCTGGCCTGCCTGGAGTGCCTGGCGCGCCAATCCTATCATCCGTTACGGGCCATCGTGGTGGACGGTGGCTCCACGGACGAGACGGTTGCGGTGCTACGGCGCGACTGGCCGCAGGTTGAGGTGATTGCCGGACACGGCGAACTGTGGTGGGCGGGTGCAACGCGCTTGGGGATCGAACGGGCTCTGGAACTCAGTTCCGGTGATGACGACAAGGTGTTGTTGATTAATAACGATACCGTCATTGAGCCTGAGTATGTGGCGACGCTGGTGCGGGTATCGGAACGAGAACGGGCTGCAGTGGGGGCGTTGGTTGTGGATAGCCGAGATCCGTCTCGCGTGCTGGATGCGGGCGAGTTCATCGAGTGGAGCACCTACCGGTTTCCAGTGAAGACGTTTGTGACGCCGGGAGAAACGTCCTGCGATCGCGTCGATGTGTTGCCGGGGCGAGGCAGCATCGTGCCGCTGTGGATGATTCGTCAGGCCGGCAATGTCGACGCGACAGCCTTTCCGCACTACATCGCGGACTATGAGCTGTTCGCTCGACTGAAATCCCACGGATGTCGGCTCCTGGTCACCTATGAGGCACGTATTCAAGCGCATATCGAGGAAACCGGCATTGCACCGACCGACTCCACCATGTCCGTTCGGCAAGCCTGGCAAGCATTGCGTGCTCGCAAGTCGATGTTGAACGTACGAGACCACTGGCGATTCATTGACCGCCATGCTCCACCCGGCCTCCGGCGTCGTGCAAAGGCCCTGGTCGCATGGCGTTCAATGTCGCTCCTCTTCTTCCGCACCCAGCTCAAGTATCTGGTTTATCCGATTCATCTGGCAATCCGGATGGTACAGATCATGAAACCCTTGCTCCATTGGTGGCTGCGGGCTGCGTACTACGTGACGGATGCCCAGTGTGTTGCTTGCGGACTCGATGGCAGGGGATTGGTGAAGGAGGGAGTTCTCAGCCCATGGGCCATGGAAGGATGGTATCGATTTGCCGGGAGGCGGCGCGAGTGGTGGCATCTGCGTCCGGAACTCCGTCCACTGTGGCTTCGAGCTTGGAACCCGATCACCAAGCCGTATCGATGGCTTCGCCTACAATGGATCCGTTCTGCCAATTTGACCACCTCACATGTTGTTGATACAGGAACGGAGCGCCGTATTCGTTTGGGGTTGATTGTCCTCGAGCACGCAGAATGGATCGGGGGAACCATCTACATCCAGAATCTGGTCTCGACGTTGGATCGATTGCCTGATCGGGAACGGCCACGCGTCAGGATCCTGGGCGTCGCCAACCCCGAATCATCTTTGGCCAGATCGTTGGTTCGCCACCGCTGTGTGGAATGGTCGGTGATGGACAGTGGCGGGCCTCCTTCCATTGCCATCCGGCTCATGCGACGGATCCGTCGGGGTTGCGGCGAGCGAACTGAAGCTATCTCCCTTGGAGAGATGGGGCCCTTGGATGTACTGTATCCTGGCGGGTTCAGTCCAGAATTGGACGCCCTCCCGGTGGCCAAACTGTATTGGATTACGGACTTTCAACACGCTCACCTGCCACATCTGTTTTCTCCAGAAGAACTGGCGCGGCGGCAATCTGGAATGGCTCGGATCGCAGCCCAAGAAGGGTTGCTGGTGCTGAGCAGCCAGGCGGCGCTCAAGGATTTCCACACGCTCTTTCCTCAGGCAACGGTGCGACCCCGCGTCTGGTCCTTTTGTAGCCAACTCCATCTACCGGAGAATGCCCCGGTGGATCCGGTCGAGGAATACGGCTTCCCACGAAAATATCTCTACCTTCCAAATCAATTCTGGGCCCACAAAGACCATTTGACGGCCTTTAAGGCCCTCGCGGAGTTACGCCGACGAGGACTCGCGCTGCCGCTGGTCTGCACTGGGCTGGAACGGGATCCGCGGCAGCCCGATCACATGGCGCGTGTAAGGGATTTTGTCACGGCCAACGGCCTTGCAGAACAAGTGCGGTTTCTTGGCATGGTACCCCGAGAACACCAGGTCGAGATCTTCCGCCGAGCCGCCGCGGTATTGCAGCCCTCTCGGTTCGAGGGCTGGAGTACTGTGGTGGAAGATACCAAAGCGGTTGGCCGGCCCCTGATCGTCTCTGATATCGATGTCCATCGCGAGCAGACCGAAGGACTAGCTGTCTCTTTTTTTCGAGTCGGAGATTGGGAGGACCTTGCCGATGTGTTAGAGCGTGTGTGGCCGACGCTCGCCCCCGGCCCCGACCACACTGCTGAGGCGGCGGCGCAGGTGCGGATGGAGCGTCGGCAATTGGAGGCAGGTCGTCAGTTCTTAGCCATCCTGCGTGAGACGACGGTCCTGCATTCTGCCCATAGCCGTGGAAACACACGCGTGGGTGCTGCATCAGTTCATGCGTCTGCCTAAGCCGACTCAGCCCCCCGAGATCTGACTTAAGAAGGTGACAATAGAATGTGTGGTATTGCCGGCGTGCTTTCACCCCAGCCATTGACCGAACAAGAGCGCACCCTACTTGTCCGGATGAATGGGGCATTGATCCATCGAGGCCCGGACTCCGAAGGCATCCTCATCGACGGGAACATTGGGCTTGCCATGCGCAGGCTCAGCATTGTCGATCTCAAAGGGGGACAGCAACCCGTCTATAACGAAACGCGTCAGGTGGCGGCGGTGTGCAACGGGGAGATTTACAATTATCGTGAACTGCGAGGGACCCTCCAACAGCAGGGTCATCGATTGACCAGTGAGGGCGACATCGAGGCGCTCGTGCATCTGTACGAGCAGCACGATCTTGGGTTCCTGGATCACCTTAGGGGTATGTTTGCGCTGGCCTTGTGGGATCGCACGCGAAGGCGGTTGATCTTGGCTCGCGATCGCATGGGAGAGAAGCCGCTCTACCTATACCGTGACGATGCAGGACGGCGTTGGTTCGCGAGCGAGATGAAGAGCCTTCTGACGGTGGTTCCTCCAGAGAGACGGCGTCTTTCCCCGGCTTCGGTCAATCTCTTTCTCACCTATCAATACGTCCCCGAACCAGCCACGATGTGCGAGGGGATATGGAAGCTCCCTGCCGGGCACCTGCTGGAATGGTCGCCTGACAAGCCCAACCGGGAGTCTAGACCCTATTGGAACTACCTGGAACTCGGGGATAGCCCTCCGACAGGCGATCCGGTTCGCCTGGTTCGCGCTGAGTTGGAGCGGGCTTGCGAGCTGATGGGAACTGCCGATGTGCCGGTGGGGGTTGCCTTAAGCGGAGGGATCGACTCGTCGGTGGTCGCTGCACTGACCGCACGTCATTACCCGCAAGCGTTGCACGCTTTCAGCGTAGGATACCCCGGCCGTCCGCAAAACGACGAGCGTCGCATGGCGTCGGAGTTCGCTGCCCGTTTGGGCATCCCATTCCACGAAGTGGAACTCAAGGCGGAAGACTTGGTCGATGGATTTCCGCACCTAGTAAAGGCGATGGACGATCCCATCGGCGATATTGCTGCCTATGGGTACTACGCCGTCGCCAAGCTCGCACGAGATCATGATGTCCCGGTGTTGCTATCTGGTTTGGGCGGAGACGAGTTCTTCTGGGGATATGAATGGGTGCGCGATTGTGTCCGTCGGGCAAAGCGCGCGCGATGGTGGCACACGCTTTCGGCCTGGCGCGATCGTTTGATGAGAGCAGGCGGTAGCCAGATTCGCATGAGACCATCCTTTTATGACATCCATGACGAATTGGTAAACGGAGACCATTGGTCCCGTGATCTCATGCCCCATGCAGTGAGCGAGGCGCTGACTCCCGACCTCTGGAAACGACATTTCGAAATCTCGGCCTGGGATCGCCTCCCCGTACGTCTTTCCCATGTGCTGAACCAGACCTGGCTTCTCTCGAATTGTCTCGCCTTGGCCGACCGGCTCAGCATGGCGCATTCCATCGAGATGCGATTGCCACTCTTGGACGTCGGGGTGGTCGAACTGGTGACGAGGCTCCGGCAGAGCGGTCTCGCAGACTGGGGCAAGCCGCACAAATGGCTCTTGATCGAGGCGGTGAAGGACTTGATCCCACCCGAAGTCCTGTCGCGTCCCAAACAGGGCTTTTCTCCACCCGTCCAGACGTGGTACCACATGATCGTGACCTCCTACGAACGCTTGTTGGATGGGGGAATGTTGGTGCAGCTTGGTGTCCTGGACGGAGAGGCGTTGAGGCGAAACAGAAGCGGCTATTCTCCGCCCTTCATGTACAAGCTGTTGCTCCTCGAGATCTGGTGCCGTAGCTGTCTCATAGGGGAACACGAAGAGAACATTCGCTTGAGCGCGTATGCACACTGACGCACCATCGACGACGACCGTGGCTCCCGTCCTGAAATCACGCCAGGCCGGCGTCACTTGCAAATTGTGCGGACAACGCGAAGGCATCTGGTTGATTCACTACCCGCAATTTGTGTTTCGAAGTGGGGCGTTCGAAGCGCCGCCATGGTTTGCGCACGACAAATACTACTGCCCACACTGTCATTTCCTGTGGGCGGACGTATTCGACAAGCTGAGCCAGGCCGAATATGGCCAAAAGTACACAGAGAACAACTACGACCATCAGCGCAGGCCTACGGAGAGCCGGATGGCATTTGCACCACAGCTGTTGGCCGAGTTGATCCGCCGAACTGGTGGGACGCGGTTTCTCGACTACGGCTGTGGCTACAACTACTCCTACATTTACGAGCTTCGCTCACGCGGTTTCGACCTATGGGGATGCGACATTAGCGCGGCCGTGCCTTACAGTCGTTTTGTGCGCCAATTGCCGCATGAACCCTATCCTGAGGGCTTTTTCGACGGGCTGTACAGCATCGATGTGATGGAGCATTTGGCCAACTTTGAGGGCGATTTCCGCACGATGGCGGCCATGCTCCGTCCCGGGGGCCTGATCTTGCACAATACCATTTCGCTCGATCAGTATTGGAACGGAGAGGGGGATCCGCCGCGCGACCCCATGGTTTGGGCGCCCTGGCACTGTTCGGTTTTCTCCGAACGGAGCGCTGCGGTTCTTGCAGCTCGACTCGGGTTGGAGTTTTGCGGCAAGTTGGCTACTCAAAGCGACACGGGCTTGGCGTTTCTCTTCCGAAAGCCCGGCAGGCCGGCTGGCTTACGATTCAATTTCACCGGAATCCCGTGGCGTCTCTGGAAGCTTCGGTCGTATCAAAAGCACTATGCCCGCGATCATACCGCGGCCCCGCGGCTGCCATGATTGGTTGCCCATACCGGCTTAGGTTGGCATGACTTCTGCGCGACTGCGTTTCAGTTTCGGGATGATCGTTTTCAATGGGGAAGCATTCCTGCGCGAAGTGCTGGAATCTATTTACGACTTCGCCTACGAAATCATCATCATCGAAGGCCCTGACCACAATGCTCGCTCGATGGCCGGTCCCAACGGAGGGAGTCGCGACCGGACTATGGACATTCTGACCAGTTTTCCGGACCCCTCGGGGAAACTCAAGATTGTCAGGGGCCACTGGAAAAACAAGGATGAGCAATGCAATCGATTTATCGCGGAGGCGACGGGCGATTATATTTGGCAGGTGGACGACGACGAGGTCTACAAGGCGAACGATCTGCGACAGGTTGAGCGCCTGCTGCTGGAGGATCCGGAGATCACGGCGGTGTCCTTCTATTGGCAAAACTTCTTCAAGGGCTTCGACCGCGTGATGATTGCCGATCCTCCGTATGAAGTGTGGCGCTTGTTTCGGTTGCGGCCGGGCTATCGCTTTTCGACGCATCGGCCGCCGACGGTGGTTGACCCTGGAACGGGGGCGGTGATGAATCTGGTGAAGCCCTTGAGAGGGCAGGCGTTGGCCGAGCGAGGCCTTTACATCTATCACTATTCCTACGTGTATGATCAGCAGGTGCGGGATAAGATCGCTTACCATGCCCGCTATCGTCTGTGGGAGACGGGCGCCGGTGTCCCTCCGCCCCCGCAATGGCTGCGCAAGGTCCCATTGGGGGAGCAGCAGTGGCGGCGCTTGTGGATGCAACCGCTTCTGACGCCGCTCCGTCGGCGTTTCGATCGGGAGTTCCACTACGACTATATGGAGAAGATTTGGCAAGCCTGGGATCGGGACCCGCAAGGAATCGAGACCGCCTATGGAGTCAGTCCGAGTCCGGGACCCTATCGCCGCACTGCGCCATTCGGTGGGACACATCCGGCTTCCATGGCTCGCCACCTCAAGAGCGCTGGATGAGCGGACTGTTGGCCGGCGATCACGCGTTTGCCGACGGCGGTGTCTTCGGTGCGCCCTCCGGGTGGTTGGCAGCCATTCGCCTGACAAGATCCTGGAGAGACGGCCAATTGCTGCTCAGGATTTGGGAGCAATTCATGCGCGGCGCGACCCTTGGGCCGAACGTGAAGCTGGGCCTGGGCGCGCGGCTAGTCAATCTTGACGCTCGGCAACGCGTTGTGATCCACTCCGGAGCAGTCGTCCGCGGGGTTTTGCGAAACGAGCCGCACGGACGGATTGAGATTGGGGACGGTGCCTATTTGGGGGATGGGACTCTGTTAAGTTCGGCTCGCGAAATCGTCATCGGAGCGGGTACTCTGCTCGCGCACGGCGTCCAAGTGTTCGACAATGATACACATCCGCTGGATCCGAAAGAACGTGCCCGACATTTCCGTATGATTCTGGGTTTGGAACCGGTTGGGTCCGTCGAAGTTCCCGCCGCCCCTGTGCGAATCGGCCAACAATGTTGGATCGGCATGAATGCCATGATCATGAAAGGCGTTACGCTGGGCGACGAAACGGTGGTTGCGGCCGGCAGTGTCGTGGTGAGCGACGTTCCGGCTCGAGTGTTGGTGGGCGGCAATCCGGCACGGGTAATTCGTTCGCTGTGAGTATGCGGACCTTGAGCAATGAGAACCCAATCCATGTTTGAATTCTTTAAGCACACGGCCTCCGGCTTGCCGAAACCACAGTATGGACCACAGGAGCAACAGGTTGCGGCTGTGAGCTATAGGGTCAATGGACAGGAAACGGCCTGGTACCCTCCTGTTATGGCCGGAGCCTCGACGCTGGCCGCGATGATCGTGACCTCGGCATGTGTTCGGCGGGCACTAGATGGACTGCAGCGGTTGACGCCGGACCCCTACGTGGACTATCTGAAGCGCTTTTATGCAGAGGGGCTCGAACGTTTTGGCGAGCACTGGCGATATGCCGACATCGTTACGGTACTGGTTGGGCTGACGGGAATTCTGAAACCGCGCCGCTATTTGGAGGTTGGTGTTCGACGTGGACGTAGTGCGTGCGCGGTGAGCGCCGCTGCCCCTGACTGCGATCTGGTCCTGTGCGACATGTGGATGGAGAACTACGCCGGCATGGAGAATCCTGGGGCGTCCTTCGTCATACAAGAACTTGACCGAATCGGCCATCGGGGAAAACGGGAGTTTCTCTCCGGCAATTCGCACCAATTACTGCCGAAATTCTTTCTGGATCGTGCGGATTTCGCCTTTGACCTCATCACCGTCGATGGCGACCACAGCGACCAGGGGGCGGCCCAGGATCTTGCCGATGTGCTCCCGCATTTGTCGATCGGTGGCGCCGTCGTCTTCGACGATATTTGTCACCCCGCTCATCCTGGCCTGCGGTCGGTCTGGGCGCAACTCGTCAGCGACGATCCTCGGTTCTCGAGTTTCACGTTCGACGAGGTCGGGTATGGAGTCGGCTTTGCCGTGCGAAAGTGGTAGCCCGCAGCGACATGCGTCGTCAGCCATGCGTTAGACCGGCATGATGAAGTGCGCTTGGGTAACAGGGGCCCACGGATTTCTCGGCCGGCACACGGCCCGCCAGTTGGCATCGGCCGGGTGGCGGGTAGCCGGGATCGGCCATGGCACGTGGGCTGAAGCCGAATGGCAGCCGTGGTGTCTGGATCGCTGGTTCAGCGACGACATCACGATCCCTTCCCTCCGACGGTTTGCCGAATCCGTCGGCGTTCCGGATCTGATTGTTCACGCCGCCGGAGGCAGTTCCGTCGGTGCCTCGATCCAACAGCCCCATCAGGACTTCGAACGGACCGTCGGCACTACGGCTGCGGTGCTGGAGTTTCTACGTCTGCACGCGCCCGGGGCCGTGCTGATCTATCCGTCGAGTGCGGCGGTGTATGGCGCAGCTAGGCCCGGGCCGATCGGAGAAGACAGTCCACTGAAGCCCGTCTCGCCCTATGGCGCTCACAAGGTAATGGTGGAGCAACTCTGCCGCTCGTCCGTGCTGCAATTCGACCTGCGGGTCGGCATCATTCGGTTTTTCTCCCTCTATGGACCGGGGCTTCGGAAGCAATTGCTCTGGGACCTTTCCGAAAAGCTCCGCGCGCGGCCGTCGCACCTGTCGATGTCGGGAACCGGGGACGAAACGCGAGATTTTCTCCATGTCGAGGACGCCGGCCGATTGGTAGTGCAGGTCGCGCACCAAGTGTCCGCCGGCCAGATGCTGGTGGTCAATGGCGGCACTGGGCAACCAACGAGTGTGCGCGAGGTTGCTGAAGAGTTCGTGCGCTTGATGGGGATGCCCACGAGGGTGTCGTTCACCGGCGAGCAACGCCCCGGCGACCCCGTTCACTTCCAAGCCCGTCTCGATCGTGCGGTGGAGTTGGGATTCAAGCCCAAGTGGGCGTGGCGCGAAGGTGTGGCCGACTACCTCGCGTGGCGATCGCTCCTCTCGTCCTGAGCGTGTGCGGCGAACGCGTCTAGACCCGCCGCATCATGTGCCGGTGCACTGGTTTCCGGGCACTTCCGTTGACCGGTTGAAGGTGTTTATCTGTGGTGATCACGCAGGCCATGAAGCGCCTACTACAACAGTCGCTGAACCGGGTTGGTTTTGAGGTCCGCCGGGTCAGTCCGGAGAGGTGTGTCCCGACGGCAGATCGTCGAGATCTGGGTGCCTTGCTGCGCCAGGCACAACGGATCGGGCTCGCTCCACAGGCGGTCGTGGACGTCGGTGCGGCGCATGGTCTGTTTACGCGCGAGTGCGCGACCATCTTCCCCGCCGCGCGTTATATTCTGATCGAACCGCTGGAAGAGTATCGCGCGAGCCTCGAGCAGACGATAGGCGCCATCGGGAATGCTGAGTTGATACAGGCCGCGGCCTCGACCGGCACATCCTCGACCTGCGAGTTCCACGTCCATCGTGACCTCGTGGGATCGTCGCTGTATCTCGAACAGGAAGACTCCGATGTGAATGGAGTGCCGCGCACGGTTCCCGCCGTAACGTTGGACTTGGTGCGAGACCGGTTTCACCTGAAAGGGCCGTTCTTATTGAAAGTCGATGTGCAGGGTGCCGAACTCGACGTGCTGACTGGCGCGACGTCGTTCCTGCAAGACACGGAGTATGCGCTGCTGGAGGTCTCTCTGTTCGAGTTTTTTCGCGGCGGCCCGCAGCTTGCCGACATTGTGGCGTTCATGAAAGCACGGGGATTCGTCGCCTATGATCTCTACAATCCTCTCTATCGTCCGATCGATGCCGCTCTCTCACAGCTCGATATAGCCTTTGTCAAGGAGCGAGGGCTCTTCCGTCGTGTCCACGCCTTTGCGACACGGGAACAACGTGCGGCGCAGGACCGCCATTTTGCCCCTATGGGTGGAAGTCTCGCTAAACCGCCGCAATGAGTGGCATGACCGCGTTGCCCAGTCTGACGCTCGTCACACCCTCCTTCAACCAAGGAGCGTTTCTGGAGGCCGCCATTCGTTCCGTCGTGGGGCAGGGCTACCCCAAACTGGAGTACGTCATCATGGATGGTGGCTCCACCGATCAGAGTCTGGATATCATTAGGAAATACGAAGCGTCCCTGACTCGGTGGGTGTCCGAAGCAGATGGCGGACAATACGATGCGATAAACAGAGGTTTTCGCGGGACGACCGGTGAGGTCATGGGGTGGTTGAATAGCGACGACATGCTAACCCCGTGGGCGCTTTCTGTTGTGGGGGAGATTTTCGCCCACTTTCCGGAAATCGAATGGCTGACCACCTTGTTGCCGATCGAGTGGAATGAACGGGGGCAACTCGTCGGGTGTCGATCGCGCGGCGGCTATACGGCGCGACAATTTTTTCGCGGCGCCAATCTCGCCTCGGGACGCTCCTATGCCCGCGGGTGGATCCAGCAGGAGTCCACCTTTTGGCGGCGGTCCCTGTGGGATCGGGTCGGCGCTCGATTGGACGCGTCTCTGGCGTACGCGGCGGATTTTGAATTGTGGACCCGGTTTTTTCAGCAGGCAGAGCTGTACACCGTTGCAGTTCCCCTCGGGGGTTTTCGGGTGCATCAGGCTCAAAAAACGTCGGTGCGCCTGCACGAGTATGTTCGGGAGGCTGAGGCGGTGTTTGAGCGCAGCGGGGGACGTCCCTATCATGGGCTGGAGGGGCGGCTCAGGGAGAAGCTCTGGAATCTATTTGGCTCACGTGGGTTCGAATCGCTCCCAGCCTGGCTACGAAATGGGCTCGTTCGTACCAGGATACTCGAACCATTCAAACTCTGTCGCTGGGATGGGGACCGGTGGATCATCGCCACCGAATACACGTGTTAAGCCTGCCGGCCGGACTCTGGCGGCGGGTGTGACGATCCTACTATGGTCGGCCCTGCGCCGCTATTGCATGCCCCCACGATAGACGAACTTCCGGCCGCACCGTCCGGCAAAGTCGGGTGGCCGTGGACCATCGGCACGCCGACCTTACCGTCTGTCGGAAGGGTCACGGTGGAAGCGCTGCCCCGCGTCACCATCGTGACGCCGTCGTTCAACCACGCGCCGTTTCTCGAAGAAACGATTCGCTCAGTGTTGCTTCAGGGTTATCCGAACCTGGAATACATGGTGGTGGACGGGGCCAGCGCCGACGGCACGGTCGACATCATCAAGCGGTATGAGCCCTGGCTAGCCTACTGGGTGAGTGAGCGAGATTCCGGGCAGTCCGATGCCATCAACAAGGGCTGGCGGCGTGCGACCGGCTCGATCGTCGCGTATCTGAACTCAGACGACGTGTATCAGCCCGGCGCTGTGCAGGCAGCCGTGGTGGCGCTCACACAGGATCGCACCGTAGGCATGGTACACGGGGACAGCTACTTTATTGACGAAGGGGGCGGGCGCCTGCGGAGGCATCGAGGCTGTGATCTGACCGTACGCCAATTGTTTCGCTGGCAGGGGTATATTTCTCAGCCAACAGTGTTCTTGCGCCGAGCTGCCTTGGATTCATTAGGGTTGCTGAATGAGCGCTTACACTATGCCATGGATTTCGAGCTCTGGCTGCGCATCGGCGCCCACTATCCCTTGAAACATCTTCCTCAGGTCCTGGCGAGCGAGCGTCACCATGCATCAGCGAAGACAGTGCTCTCGCCGGAGAAGGGCCTCAGCGCCCAGGTGGTGGCAGCCGAGGGCGTGTTTGCAACTCCGTTGCCCTCGGAGGTGTTGGCGCTACGGTCGGAAGTGATCGCCACGCACCACCTGAACCTGGCCCGGTTCCTCCTCGGGAAGCCTGGCCGATCCGAGGAGGTGAGGGCCCATGTTCGGGACGCGTTGCGGATGGCGCCTCCATGGCCGTTGCGGGTGAAAGCGTGGGCCTTACGGTTGCTTGCCGCACCGCTGGCAACGCCGTTGGGAACATGCCTGCGGATCATCAAGAACAAGATTGTCGAACGACGGCACCGGCGTTCTCTCATGGATGAGTAAGCGACTTGGCCATGGCAACCGACTTGACTAACGCACCCGCCCCGGCTGTTCAACGAGGTGTGCCGCCTTCTCCGACGGGAAAGTCCGGGTGGCCCTGGGAGGCCAAGCCGGCGCGGGCCACGGGCCAGGTCCGCGGGCCCTTCCCGCGTGTGACCGTGGTGACGCCGTCGTACAACCAGGGGGCGTTCATCGAGGAATGTATCCGGTCGGTGCTCCTGCAGGACTATCCTAATCTCGAATACATGGTGATCGATGGCGGCAGCCGCGACCGAACGACGGACGTGTTGAAGCACTACTCGCAGGCCATTGATTACTGGGTGAGTGAGCCAGATCGAGGGCAGGCCCACGCGATCAATAAAGGCTGGCGCCGGGCCACTGGTGACATTCTGGCTTGGCTGAACGCAGATGATCTGTATCTGCCCGGTGCCATCTCCCGGGCGGTCAAGGCGCTAGAGGAACACCCCGAGGCCGGTGTCGTGTATGGGAACGGCTATCACGTGAGTGAACAAGGGGAGATACTCGAAGTCTACCCGTCCGAGCCATTCGATGTCCGGCGATTGGGTGACACGTGCTACCTGTGCCAACCGACGACGTTTCTGCGGCGCTCTGTGGTCGAGGCGGTGGGGTATCTGGATGAAACGCTGCAATATGCGTTGGACTATGACCTCTGGCTGAAAGCCGCGAAGCACTGTCCATTCGCATTTGTCCCAGATTTTCTGGCCCACAGTCGCCTCCACCGCGATTGCAAGACCGTAAAGCAAGCCGTGCCGCGTGGACGGGAAGTGCTCAACATGCTGTACAAACATTACCGGGCCGTGCCGCCCCTGAAAGTCGGCGGGTATGCTCGGGCGAAGATGCTGGCGTGGCTTTCTGACGTCACGGGATGGCGGAAGATCCCCTTTCTTGCCGGAATGGCCGGGATCTGCGGCGTCGAGTTTCTACGGTATAACCTTCGAATGCCTGCCGCTGAACGTGAACGATGGGGGCGTGGGGTGCGCGAAGGGCTCACGAAGTTCTTCAGAGGTTCGTAGGAGAGGGCGCGAGTTGCGCGTGCAGCCTGCTCGCCAGCATGCTCACAGATGAATTCAGGCGGGCTTCACGGCGATCAAACAAAGATTGCTGGCGAGGCGATTTAGCGGCCACATGTGCTCGAGCACATCGTTGGCCTGCCATACCACCGGATGGAAGCGTTGGTACAGTGCTTTGAGCTTCTGGGGAAAACCGTTCAGCATGGTCGGGAGCATGAAGAAGTATTGCGAGGATTCGACGCGAAATCCGTGTCGCAGCAGCATGCCCGTACTCTGGTCCATGCTGTAGAGCCGGTCGTGTGCGAGCGCGCGGCGAACCCGCTGGAGGAACTCGGTGTAGCTATACCGGTTCGGCAGGCAGGTCAGCACGAAGGTACCGCCTGGCTTGAGAATGCGAAAGAGTTCTTGGAGCGACCGTTCGTCATCGGGCACATGTTCGAGCACGCCGTTGCTGGTGATCAGGTCGAATTGGTCGTCTTGATAGGGAAGATTGTAGGCGTGGCTCAGTTGCGTATACCGCAAGCCGCTGAACTCATGGAAGGGGCGATAGGCCCGTTCGTCGTAGATGTCGCATCCGTAGAGCTCCAGCGTCTGGCCATGGTGGAGACGAAACACGCAGGAATCCAGGGCATGGTGGCAGCCCCATTCCAGCACGGTGCCGCGCACATAAGAGTCGAACATGTCGAGCACGCGCAGATGTCGTTCGAGCGTGATATCCATCGCGAAGTGCGCTTCCAGATATTCGATGGGCGCACCAAATGCGCCGTGGCGGCGCGTGTAGTCAGCCTGGCGCCGCCAGATTGACCGGAGCGTCTGAATCTCGTCACTGCGGGAGCTTGCGGGAGGTGTGCGCATGACTGAAGCCCAGGAGATTTCGCAGTTGAAAGGTCGTGTGCCACACGACGCCGGCCAGGGGCATTATAGGGAATTCGGAGGGTCTCATTCAAAGCATGGCGACCGGTAGTCGTGGGGAGAGTAGGCTTCTCGGGCTGAAAGTTGCGCTCGTCCACGATTGGCTCACCGGGATGCGGGGCGGAGAGCGTTGTCTCGAAGTGCTCTGCGAAGTATTCCCCGAGGCCGTCATTCATTCGTTGGTGTACAAGCCCGGAGCGGTCTCACCCCTGATCGAGCGCCATGCCATCAGGACGGCGTTCACGCAACGGTTGCCGGGCATCCAATCCAGCTATCGCCATTACCTGCCGATCTTTCCGCTTGCGATTCGTACCTTGGATTTTCACGGGTACGACTTGGTGATCAGTTCCAGCCATTGCGTGGCCAAGGGTATCCGCATCCCGCCCGGAACCTGTCATCTCAGCTATATCTTTACACCCATGCGGTATGCCTGGGACCAATTCGACAGTTATTTTGAGCCGGGGCGGGCCGGGCTGCTCGTGAGAGCCGGGATGACCTGTTTGCGCCCGGCGCTTCGCCGCTGGGACGCGGCGTCCAATGCGGACGTGTATCAGTTCATCGCGATCTCTAACCACGTTGCCGACCGGGTCCGGCGGTATTATGGGCGGGATTCCGTGGTGGTGTATCCCCCAGTGGATTGGCAGGCCTTCTCAGCTTCTGGACAGGATGAGGGGTTTTACCTGATGGTGACGGCCCTGGCGCCCTACAAGCGTGTCGATCTGGCGGTGGAGGCGGCCAAAGCCGCCGGGATTTCGCTCAAGATCGTGGGATCCGGGCAGGACGAGAAGCGCTTGCGCAAATTGGGCGGCGCCACCATCGAGTGGTTGGGGTGGCAGCCGGATGAGGCGGTTCGAAGCTACTATGCGCGCTGTCGCGCGCTCATCTTCCCTGGCGAGGAGGATTTTGGTATTGTGCCTCTTGAGGCGATGGCATGCGGGAAGCCCGTGATTGCCTATGCCAAGGGAGGGGCGCTCGAAACCGTAGTCCCGCTGAGGACGGAGTCGTTTCCGCCTGGCGGTTTACAAGGGAGCCGGGAGCGTCCCACCGGGGTCTTCTTTCACGAGCCGTCCGCCGAGTCCCTCGTTCAAGCCATTCGCCTGTTCGAAGCGCGCCGAACCGAGTTCGACCCGCATGCCATTCGGCAACACGTCGAACCGTTCGACCGGACACACTTCAAGGCGCGCCTGCGAGCTGTCATTGACTTGCACTACGCACGATATCTAGAGAGCCGGCATGCTCAAACGGCATAACGAGTTCCTCAAAAGTTTGCTGTTCCTCCTGGACTTGGCGCTGATCAGCGTCTGCTGGATTGCGGCCTACGACATCCGAATCGCGGGGTTCCCGGCGCCAATGACCCAGGCGGTGCCTCCACTTGGCCCGTATGTGGGAATGCTCATCCCCATCGTCCTGGTTTGGGGAGCCGTCTTTCAGGCGTTCGACTTGTATCGGCCTCGCCGGATGGGCACCCACATCGAGGAGATCTTCGACATCGCAAAAGCCAATACCCTGGCCGTGCTTCTCCTGGTAGCCGTCAGTTTCTTCCTTCGGCAATACCAATTCTCGCGTCTCGTATTCGTCAACTTCTGGTTACTGAACATGGCGGCACTTGGGTTCTCTCGGATGCTGTTCCGAGAGGGGCTCCGCTTCGTGCGCCGCCGTGGATTCAACCAGCGCTACGCGTTGGTGGTGGGGGCCGGGAAGGTGGGGCAACACCTCGTCGAGAGTCTCCAACAGCATCTGGAGTTTGGTATCTCCGTGCGAGGCTACCTCACGCGCCGAATTGAAAAGATCGGTCAGGCCTACGCTGGGGTGCCGGTGCTCGGCACCTATGAAGAACTCGGGGCCCAGTTGCTCCAGGGGGTGGACATCGTTTTTGTCTGTCTGCCGGCTGAAGGCGAGGTCCACGCCGAGAAAATCCTCAATCTGTTGTCCAATACCATGGTCGAGGTGAAAGTCATCCCGTCCATCTGCGAATTCACGACCCTGCGTGCGGAGGCCGAAATGTTTGAAGGCCTGCCCGTGATCACGTTGCAGGGGACCCCGCTGTACGGATGGAACCTGGTCATCAAACGGGGGATCGATGTCCTGGGGGCCAGCGCCGCGTTGGTTGTGGGGGCGCCGGTATTCTTGGCCATTGCCGCGTTGGTGAAGGCCACCTCGCCCGGGCCGGTATTGTATCGGCAGATCCGCATGGGGCTCGACGGCCATGCCTTTCAGATGTTGAAGTTTCGCAGCATGCGTGTCGACGCTGAATCCAACACGGGGGCCGTGTGGGCGCGTACCGAAGATTCCAGGCGCACACCGGTCGGCACGTTTCTGCGCCGGACCAGTCTTGATGAGTTACCGCAATTTTGGAATGTGCTGAAAGGGGACATGAGCATCGTCGGGCCGCGGCCGGAGAGGCCGGAATTGATTGCGCGGTTCCGCGAACAACTTCCCCAGTACATGTTACGGCACAAGATGAAGGCGGGGATTACGGGCTGGGCCCAGGTCAACGGATGGCGAGGCAATACCTCGCTCCAGAAGCGGATCGAGTGCGACCTCTATTACATCGAGCATTGGTCGGTCTGGTTTGACTTCAAGATCATGCTCCTGACCTTTTGGAAAGGGTTTATTCATCGGCATGCCTATTGATTCAGGTGTGCCGATGCTGACGACGCCCGAGTGTGCCAGCCCTCCTCATGGCGCCCCATTTCGTCCTTCCCATCGTTTTCTTGTCTTCCCCGTAATCACTTGCTAAGATTTGCCGGATTAAGAAAGTACCTATTCCGTGCCTGTATCCCGAAGACAATCGAATCAAGGGCGTCTGCTCCGTGACATTCGTCTGGTGGCCACCGACGTCGATGGGGTGCTAACCGACGCCGGCATGTACTACACCGAGGCTGGGGATGAACTGAAGAAGTTCAACACCCGGGACGGTATGGGGATCAAGCTTCTGCAGAAGGCCGGACTCATCACCGCGATCGTCACTCAGGAAAATACCAAGCTCGTGACACGCCGAGCCGAGAAGTTGGCCATCCCGGAGCTGCACCAAGGTGTCACCGACAAGTTGTCTAGATTGCGTGAAATCGCCGCGCGCCTCGGGATCACGCTCAAACAGGTCGCCTACATCGGGGACGACGTCAACGATCTGGAGGCGCTCAAAGCGGTCGGCTTTTCAGCCGCCCCGGCCGACGCGATTGTGCCCATCCTCAAGGCGGTGCATTACGTCTGTCGAAAAAAAGGCGGTGAAGGGGCGGTGCGTGAGTTGGCGGACCTGATTTTGGCCGCCCAAACCGGGATGAGCCGTTCATCGTAAACCGTGCAGTATGCGCCGCACGCGGACGGCCCTCATGCACGTGTGATGGAGAATGCACGACTAATACCGTACGACGAATGAGTACACACATGACACCAGCACTCTATGCAGTCATTCTAGCCGGTGGCAGCGGCACACGCTTTTGGCCCTTGAGCCGGCATTTGTTTCCCAAGCAACTGCTAAAAATCATGGGCGACGAAACCATGATTCAGCAGACCATGCGCCGGGTCTTGGGTTGTGTGCCGCCGGCGCAGGTGTTGATCTCGACGAACCCGCAGCAGGCTGACTCCATTCGGGTTCAGCTCGGCGATTGGAAAGACGCGCTCCAACACAACTTCGTCATCGAACCGGAGGCGCGGAACACCGCCCCCGCGATCGGGTTGGTCGCGCTCGAAGTCGTTCGCCGTGATCCCAACGGGATCATGGTGGTGCTGCCGGCCGACCATGTCGTAAAGAAGGACGCGCGCTTTCAGGCGGCGGTGGCCTTGGGGGCCAAGTTGGCTGCCTCCGAGCACTTGGTCACGTTCGGCATCAAGCCGATCCGGCCCGAGACCGGCTATGGCTATATCCAGCCGAATGTTAAACGTACGCTCGCGAAGCAGGGCAAACTGACCGGCCATCCCGTTGCCCGTTTCGTGGAAAAGCCGAATGCCGCCAAAGCGGCCCAATACCTCAAGGCCGGGCATTTCTACTGGAATAGCGGGATGTTTATCTGGCGGGCCGCCACGATTCTCGAGGAGATCAACCGGCACCAACCAGCCTTGGGCGCCGGCCTCAAAAAGATCAGCGAGCTGATGCGAGCGGGCGCGTCGAAGCAGGAGATCGACGAGCGCTATCGGGCATTACCCTCCGTCTCGATCGACAACGGGGTCATGGAACGGTCGTCGAAGGCCGCGATGATCCCCGTGGATTTCCAATGGTCGGACGTCGGGAACTGGAGCAGCATCGACGAAGTGGCGCCCCGCGATCGTCACGGGAACGTCCTGACCGGTAAAGTCATCGACCTGGAGAGCCAGAACTCGATCCTCTATGCTGATCGGCGGGTGGTGGCGACCATCGGTCTCTCCGACATGGTGGTCGTGGATACGCCCGATGCAACGCTCGTTTGCCCCAAAGACCGGTCGCAGGATGTGAAGCGGATCGTCGAGATCCTCAAGAAGCAGAAGGCGCCCGAACATCTGGAACATCTCACGGTGTTTCGGCCGTGGGGATCGTATACCGTCCTCGAGGAAGGGCCCGGCTACAAAGTCAAACGGGTGACGGTGAATCCCGGCGGCCGGCTCTCGCTCCAGATGCACCACAAACGGAGCGAGCATTGGGTGGTGATTGCGGGGACGGCGCGGGTGACTCGCGGCGAAGAGGTCTTCGATCTGGCGGTGGGACAGAGCACGGCGATCCCGGTGCAGACGCGGCATCGGCTGGAGAATCCGGGAACCGAGACCCTGCACATCATTGAAGTTCAGAATGGACCCTACCTCGGAGAGGATGATATTGTGCGCTTCCAGGACGACTACGGGAGGAACGTGAATCGTTAAGCGTGAACCGTGAATCGTCCGGAAAGCATGAACGCCGACGTCGGCTTCGTCTTTTCTCGCAATTCACGATTCACGAGGAACGAGTCACGGTCGAGATGGGAATCTTTCGCGAATACGACATTCGGGGCGTCGTCGGCCAGGATTTGACCGAACGGGACGCCGAGCAAATCGGCCGAGCCTACAGCACGGTTGCCCGGGCACAGGGCGCCCACACCGTGAGCGTCGGGCGCGACGGCCGGCTGAGTTCACCCGCGCTGCACGCCGACCTGATCAAAGGGCTGACGGCCGGCGGTCTCAACGTCGTCGACATCGGCGTCTGTCCGACGCCGCTGGTCTATTTCTCTCTGTTCCACCTTCCGGTGGACGGCGGCATCATGATTACGGGGAGCCACAATGCCGCCGAGTACAACGGCTTCAAGCTCTGCGTGGGGAAAAGCGCGCTCCACGGTGAGGGGATTCAGCGCCTCCGAACGACCATCGAGAGCGGAGTCTTTTCTATCGGGAATGGGACGGTCTCGAGCCATCCCATCATTCCGGATTACCTCGCGTTTCTACGCGCACACTTTGCCCATGTCGATGCCCGGCACTTGCACGTCGTGATCGATTCCGGCAACGGCGCGGCCTCGCTGGTGGCGGCGGATGCGATGGCACTACTCGGCTGCAAGGTGACGAAGCTCTATTGCGACCTGGACGGGCGGTTCCCCAATCACCATCCCGATCCAACCGTCGTCGAGAATCTCCAGGATCTCATCGGCACCGTGCGACGGACG
This sequence comes from uncultured Nitrospira sp., assembly GCA_964449255.1. Lineage (GTDB taxonomy): Bacteria > Nitrospirota > Nitrospiria > Nitrospirales > Nitrospiraceae > BQWY01. The sequence continues at coordinate 68,522 of CAYUYE010000003.1, forward strand.
GGCGCCCATGTTGGCCTCGGGTACGACGGCGATGCCGACCGGATCGGGGCCGTGGATGAGCAGGGCAACATCCTCTGGGGCGACCGCTTGATGGTCGTGTACGCACGGGACATTCTGGCGACGAAGCCCGGCAGCACCATCATTTCGGAAGTGAAAGCCTCGCAAAGTTTGTACGACGATATTCAGCAACGGGGCGGCCGCCCGATCATGTGGAAGACCGGCCATTCCCTCATCAAGGCCAAGATGAAGGAGGAGCAGGCGGCGCTGGCCGGGGAAATGTCCGGCCACATGTTCTTTGCGGACCGGTACTTCGGGTTCGATGACGCTATCTACGCGTCCTGCCGATTGATCGAAATTCTCGCCAAGCAGGGCAAGCCGCTGTCCTCTCTGGTGGCGGATCTCCCGCGCTCCTGTGTGACGCCGGAAATCCGCGTGGACTGTGCGGATGCGGTGAAGTTCGATCTGGTGAAGCGGGTCCAGGAAAAGCTCACGGCCAGCGCCAAGGCCAAACAACCGCTCGGCGCCGCCGGCCCGATTCGTGATATCGTGACCATCGACGGCATCCGGACGATTTTCAACGATGGCTGGGGGCTGATTCGCGCGTCCAACACGCAGCCGGCGCTGGTCTTGCGGTTCGAAGCCGGGTCGGAGGCGCAGCTTAGTGCGATTCGGGCGGCGATCGAGGCCGAGTTGAAGCAAGCGCAGGCGTCCCTGTCGCCCTAACGTATCCGACACACGATGAAGCCTCTTGTTCCCCAAGTGACCTGGAACCGGCTCGGGGTCCTGGGCCTGGCAAGTCTGTTGTCGTGGTTGATGGTGGGGCCGGCGACCACGTCACCCGCAGCCATCAGCCTGCTCCATCCCTTCGCCGCGGGCGAGCGGCTGACCTACCGCCTGTCCTGGATGGGGATGACCGCCGGCACGGCGGTCATGAGCGTCGATCAGGCCGACCCAGTCGCCAGCCATCCGGTCGTCAAGTATCTCACCACAGCGCAGTCCAGCTCCTTCATCACCAAATTCTATCCCGTCAACAACCGAGTGGAATCGTGGGTGGATGCCGAAAGCCTGGTCCCCCTGCGCATGATGTTTCAGCGGCGGGAGGGGAAGCGGAAGAACGACTTCGAGTACACGTTTCGCCAGGCGGAGGGGAAAGTCTCCGTGGTGAAGGACGGCCAGCCGGCCGAATTGGAGATCGCCAACGGGACCCAGGATGCGATTTCCTGTTTGTACTTCGCCCGTGCCAACATCGCACTGATCCCGGGTACCTCGGCCTTTCTGAACGTCCACCACGATAAGAAAAACTACAAGTTGGAGGTTCGTATCGAGGGGTTTGACCAGTTAGAGGGGCCCTGGGGCCGGAAGGAAGCCGTCCGGCTCCTGGTCATCATGCCGTTTCAGGGGATCTTCCTCAACGAAGGGAACGTGCGCGTCTGGCTCAGCAACGACGAGCGCCGCCTCCCGCTTCAGATGAAGGCGAAGGTCATCATCGGCTCGGTGGTGGCCGATTTGACAGATGGTTTCCAGCCGCTGCCGAAATCCTAGCCCGTCGTCAGGCAAATCAAGCGTTTGTGAGGTTTGCTCACCTCCCCTAAACCCGCTATAATGAGCCCCATTTTACGGTCTTCTTCCCCATGGGGCGATTTCCAATCACATTAACCCGGCATATCCTCGAGCAACAGGCCTCCCATCCTGGTGCCACGGGGGAGTTCTCCATCCTCATGTCGCAGGTCGGGCTGGTGGGGAAAATGATCGCGCACGATCTCCGCCGTGCCGGGCTCATTAATATCCTGGGCTTGAGCGGAGAGACCAACATCCAGGGCGAAGCCGTCAAGAAGCTCGATGAGCTGGCCAACGAGACCTTCATTAAAGTGTTCCAGTCGAGCGGGCTCGTGTGCGCGCTGGCCTCCGAGGAGGAAGAGAAGCCGGTCCTCCTTCCCCAGGCGTCGCCCCGGGGCAAGTATATGTTGCTGTTTGATCCGCTGGACGGCTCCTCGAACACCGATGTCAACATGCCGCTCGGGGCCATTTTTTCGATCCTTCGGTGGGAGGGGAATGCGCCACCGGCCGATCGGGATTTGATCCGTAAGGGACGGGAACAGGTAGCGGCCGGCTATATGCTGTATGGCTCGAGTACCATGCTGGTCTATACGACCGGCCAAGGGGTGTCCGGCTTTACGTTGGATCCTGGGATCGGCGAATACATCCTGTCCCATGAGGCCATCAAGATGCCGTCGCGTGGGGCGATCTATGCGACGAACGAAGGCAATTACCAAAAGTGGCCGCCGGCCATGCAGCGGTACGTGGATCAACTGAAAATCAAAGACAAGGCCAAAGGGCGGCCGTACAGTGGCCGCTATTCCGGCTGCCTTGTCGCGGACGTCCATCGCGTGCTGTTGACCGGCGGAATCTATCTCTATCCGGCCGAAGTCGATAAGCCCGAAGGGAAGCTTCGACTGCTCTATGAGGCGAATCCGCTCGCGATGGTGGTCGAGCAGGCCGGAGGGCTGGCCAGCACCGGTAGCCAGCCGATCCTCGATCTCGTCCCCACGGCGCTGCACCAGCGCGTGCCGCTGTTGATCGGAAGTCGTGAAGACGTGCTTGAGGTGGAAACCGCATTGAAGGGAACAGCCTAACGTCCATCGGTTGTTGTGGAGGCACAGCGTATGGGAAATCGTGTGGGAGAGATCCTCAGTTGGTATGAAAGCGATAGCCCGGGCACGAAAGCCAATCTGGCCCGGATGATGAATCACGGCCGTCTGGCCGGCACGGGGAAGTTGGTCATTCTGCCGGTCGACCAGGGCTTCGAGCATGGTCCGGCGCGCAGCTTCGCCCCGAATCCGTCGGGATACAATCCGCACTATCACTTCGAGCTGGCCATCGACGCCGGCTGTAACGCCTATGCGGCGCCCCTGGGCTTTCTGGAGGCAGGGGCGGGGAAATATGCCGGGCGAATTCCGTTGATCCTCAAGCTCAACAACCACGACGTGTTGCACGATGAAAAAGATCCCTTGCCCTCGGTCACCGGGAGCGTCAAAGACGCCCTGCGGCTCGGCTGTTCCGCCATTGGCTTTACGATCTATCCGGGGTCGTCGCATTGCAATGCCATGTACGAGCAACTGCGGGCGCTTGCCGAAGAGGCCAGGAGTGTGGGCTTGGCGGTCGTGCTGTGGTCGTATCCCCGGGGGTCGGGTCTCAGTAAGGAAGGTGAGACCGCGATGGATATCGTGGCCTACGCCGCGCAGATCGCCTGCCAGCTTGGCGCGCACGTCGTGAAGGTCAAGCTGCCGACGGCGCATCTGGAACAGGCCGCGGCCAAGAAGGTCTATGAAGGCGAGCAGATCGCCATCAAGACGTTGTCCGAGCGGGTCAAACACGTCGTCCAAAGCTCCTTTGACGGGCGGCGAATCGTGATTTTCTCCGGTGGGGCCAAGAGCGAGGACAAGAACGTGTTTGAGGAGGTCCGCGCCATTCGGGACGGTGGTGGATTCGGGTCCATCATCGGACGAAACTCGTTCCAACGTCCGAAGGCGGAGGCGCTGAAGTTCCTCGGGACCGTCATGAGCATTTACGCAGGCGAAACACCATAACGGGTCGGTCTCAGCGGGCGACCTAGTTACTCGGTCCGCATCGGATTGGGCCTGAGGGGGGAGGGCACGTATGATCAGACGATCTATCTTCGTCCTTCTCAGTGGTATTGCCGGGATGGCGCTCTTTGCCCGGGGGGGCGACAACCTCTCCTTGAATCTCGCGACGGGATTCGGCATCGGAGCGGTCACGGGTCTGGCCATCCTCCTGAGCGAATACGCACTCCAGCAACTTTCCTTCGGCATTATTTTGGGCGGGACGGCCGGATTGGCCGTCGGGTTGCTGCTGACCGGCTTGATCGAGTGGGTGGGCAGCGTCGTCTTCGATGTGCAAACCGTGCTGTTTCACATCGGCGGCCTCGTATTTCTTCTTGGCTTGCCCTACCTGGGCACCATGCTCGGGGCGCGATTCGGGCAGGAACAGTTAGGGGGGGGCGCGCCGGCCAAGGCGACGGGGGGCGCCGTGAAGGCCAAGATCTTGGATACCAGCGTGATTATCGATGGTCGGATCGCCGACTTGAGCGAGACGGGATTTCTCGAAGGCACGTTCATTGTGCCCCATTTTATTTTGCACGAGCTGCAGCACATTGCCGACTCCTCCGACAATCTGAAGCGCGCCCGGGGGCGTCGCGGGCTCGATATTCTCAACAAGATTCAAAAAATGCCGGAACTGGACGTGCGCATCGTGGAGGACGATTTCCCCCAGATTCGAGAAGTTGACGCGAAAATCGTGGCACTGGCCAAGCAGATCAACGCCAAGGTCGTCACCAACGATCTCAACCTCAATAAAGTCGCCGAACTCCAGGGCGTGCGGGTGCTCAACATCAACGAACTGTGCAATGCACTGCGGCCGGTGGTGCTGCCCGGAGAAACCTTGCGGGTGTTCGTGTTGAAAGAAGGCAAGGAGCCCGGCCAGGGCGTGGCCTACCTCGACGACGGCACGATGATCGTGGTCGACAACGCCAAACGGTGGATCGGGCGGACGATCGACGTCACCGTCACGAGTGTGCTCCAGACAACCGCCGGGCGGATGATCTTCACGCGGCTCAAGGAAGAGACCGAGCGGGAAGAACTCCAAGTCGCGAGAGGGTGACGGCGTTCCATGTTGAGTGGTGAGTGTTGATTGCAACACTGTGCATTGAACATTCAACATCCGATCTGCAGCCCTGACCCACCTCGATGACCACTGTCTCGGTCCCCCGGCAGTCATTTACACAGAAGCCCTCCGTCCGCGCCGCAGCGCTCGTTCCGGCGGCCGGTCGCGGGGTGCGGATGGGTGGGGATCGGCCCAAGCAATATCTGAGCATCGGCGGGATGCCGCTCCTGGTCCATGCGCTGCGCACTCTCCAATCGGCGCCCTGCATTCATCACATCATCCTCGCGGTGCCCGCGGCGGATCACGACTTTTGCGCCAAGGACATCGTGGCGCCCTACCACCTGACCAAAGTGACCCGGATTGTCACCGGTGGGGCACAGCGGCAGGATTCGGTGCGCGCGGCCTTGGAGGCCGTCGACGTTGGCGTTGAGGTGGTGCTCGTCCATGATGCCGTTCGTCCGTTCTTGACGGTGGACATGGTGACAGGGGTGTGTGAGGCGGCTGCCCGCCACGGTGGGGCGATCATTGCGATTCCGGTGCGCGATACGTTGAAAGAGGTTGGGGCCCAGGACGAGATCCAGCGGACCGTGGATCGCTCGCACTTGTGGCAAGCTCAAACCCCACAGGCCTTCCGGCGGGACATTCTGCAACGGGCGCACGAAAAAGCCGCCGTGGATCGATATATGGGGACGGATGAGGCGGATTTGGTGCAGCGGATCGGCGAACGCGTCGTCGTGGTCGAGGGATCAGGCGAAAACATCAAAGTGACGCGCCCGGAGGATCTCATTATCGGCGAGGCGATTTGGGCTGCACGGAGCAAGCGCTGAGGCGTAAGGCACAGGCTGCGTGTGAGTGGCATGAGGTTGAAGGCTGAAGGGGGTGCAGTCGCCTCCTACCTCGGACCTCCCACCTTATCCGCGAGGGCTCATCATTCAGGAAGGGTATCGGCATGAAGAAATCGACACGTGTGATGAAGAAGCGGGCGCGCGGCACTCCGCACTCCGCGCTAAGCCCGTTTCGCGTGGGGCAGGGCTATGACGTGCATCGGCTTGGGGCGGGGCGCAAGTTGATGCTCGGTGGCATCGAGATCCCGCATACGAAAGGTCTGGAAGGACACTCCGACGCGGATGCGCTGGTGCATGCGGTGTGCGACGCGCTGCTGGGCGCCATGGGCGAGGGCGACCTGGGGCGGCATTTTCCAAGCAGCGATCCGGCCTATAAGGACATCTCGAGCCTGAAGTTGTTGGAACACGTCTGTGACCTGCTCGCGGTCAGGCGCTATAGAATTGTGAATGTGGATGCCACCATCATTGCGCAGGCCCCGAGACTCGGATCGTATCTGGCCACGATGGCCAAGACGATGGCCGCAACCATGAAGCTTGATGCGGCCCGCGTGAACGTGAAGGTGAAGAGCGGTGAGGGGTTGGATGCAGTGGGCCGAGAGGAAGGCATCGCGACGCAGGCGGTCTGTTTGATTGAGTCGTTGCCAAGAAAGTAGGATACTCCGAGGTGGGGCGGGTGAGAATGTCGGCCTTTTGAACACCCTGTGGGCTATGTTGATTCCATCTCCGATTGTCCTCAGTCGTGTGTCTTCGGGAGTCCCAGAAGGGTTTTGACAGCCTCCTAGGAAGGCTCATCAGCTGATGTCTATGCTCTCGCGCATCAAACAGGATCTAGAGGTCGTCTTCGAGCGCGACCCGGCGGCCACCAGCCGCTTGGAAGTGATTCTGACGTACGCCGGGTTCCACGCGCTCCTGGCGTATCGGGTGTCGCACTGGCTGTGGCAAAAGCGTATCCCGTTCTTGCCGCGCGCGCTCTCGCAACTGGCCCGCTGGTTGACCGGCATCGAAATCCATCCTGGGGCGACGATCGGGACTGGGTTCTTCATCGATCACGGTATGGGTGTGGTAGTGGGGGAGACGGCGGAGATCGGCGACTATGTGACGTTGTTCCAGGGTGTCACGCTTGGCGGGACCGGCAAGGAGCGAGGGAAGCGCCATCCGACCGTCGGGAACCACGTGGTCATTGGGGCGGGTGCCAAGATTCTGGGCGCGATCCGTGTGGGCGACAACGTCAAGATCGGAGCCAATTCGGTCGTGCTGAAATCCGTCCCGCCCCACAGTACGGTGATCGGCGTTCCAGCTCGTATCATCAAGATGGAAGGGGAGCGGGTGCCTGAGGCGACGATGGATCACGCGAACATCCCGGATCCGATTGTGGATCGGTTCGAGGCGCTGGAGCAGGAGTTGATCGAATTGCGAAAAAAACTGGAGAACCCCAAAGCCAAGAACGAGTGAACGTTCACATGAGATGTCTATCGTAAGATATTGAAAACTAACGAGAGATATGGTGCGGAATGGGCCGGACTGCAGATCGTGCAGCCGGCCCTTTTCGTTGATTCGTGGAGGGGGCTAGTTCGACAAACAGTCGCTCATGAACTTCTTGCGTTCATCGCCTTTGAGGTTCTTGGCCCCAGCATCCTTGTTACAGGTCTTCATCTTATTTTGCTGGGAGGCGCCGGCCGCGGCCTTGGCGGGCTTCGCGGACAAACATTCCTTCATGAACGCTCGTCGCTCATCGCCTTTGCCTTCCCCAAACCCTTTTTTATCCGCCGCGGCATTGCAGGTTTTCATCTTGTTTTGCTGTTCTGCCCAGACGGTGGGGGTGCTGAGCATGAAGCTCAGAAAGGCGGCAGCTGCGACCAGGGTGAGGGCACGGCTCATGGCGAACTCCTTTCGTCACGATTGGTGGTGGATACGTAAGACCCGAAGAAGCCAGACTCTACCATAGGCAGAACGTAAAGTCTCTGCGAGTCAGGGAACCCCTACGCTTTGACCAGGGCCATCGGCGAGTGGGGAGCAAGGGAGGGGGTGGGCTAGTAATCGACGCGGACGAGATACAGCCCATGCGCCGGGGCAGTCTTGCCGGCCGCCGAACGGTCCTGGGCGGCAAGAATATCTTTGATGCTGGCGGGCGTCCGTTTGCCTAACCCAACCTCGACCAACGTGCCGACGATGGCTCGCACCATCTGCTTGAGGAATCGATCGGCGTAGATTCGGATGGAGATGGCGTCCCCTGTGCGCACCACGGAGACTTCTTGGATGTTGCACATCGCGTTCTCCGTATCGGTCGGCGATCCTTGAAACGAAGTGCAGTCATGGCGCCCGCACAGGGCCTGCGCGGCCTCACGCATGACCGCGTCGTCCAGGGGGCGAGAGAGGTGCCAGACCCGTGAGCGGTCTAAGGCCGGCCGCGGCGGGCGATTGAGGATCCGATACTCATAGAGCTTGCCCTTGGCTGAATAGCGCGCGTGAAAACTGTCCTGAACGGCCTCGACCCGCTGAACGGAGATGCCCTCGGGCAGCACGCCGTTCAGTCCGCGCCGCCATTCCTCCTCCGTCATGGGTTTGTCGCTCCGAAAGCTCGCCACCTGTCCCAGTGCGTGGACGCCTGCATCGGTCCGGCCTGCTCCCACGGCCGGCGTGGGAGTTTGAGAGAGTTGCTGGAGCGCCTGCTCCACGGCCTCCTGAATCGTCGGCTGATCGGCTTGGCGCTGCCAGCCGGCGAAATCGGACCCGTCATACTCGAGTGTGACTTTAAACGTGGGCATGGACGAGCAGTGCCGCGATTGTACGCTGGCGATGAGCACGGCTCAAGCCGTGGGTTGTAGGTGGTTCACGGTCGAGCGGTCCTCGCCAGGTACGGTGCTGGCCAGCCTGCCTGAAGAGGGCGGGTCATGCCACGTGAGGAATAGCGCGCGAGACTCACGAGCTTGGTCGTATGCCCGCTCGGAGATGGTGGGGAAGTGCGTGCACTCCTCGAACCGTGGTGAGATGGGTTCTAGCGAGTTTCAGTCGAGGCGGGGACAGCGGGGTCGATGTAGTCTTTGATGCCGTTGAACAACGCCTCCGCCATGGAATTGATGAAGGTGGACTGGCGCATCAGGGCTTCTTCGGAAGGGTTGGACATGAAAGCGATCTCGGCCAGGATGCTGGGCATCGACGTGTACCGCAGCACGTAGAATGGCGCCGTTTTGACTCCGTGGTCGTCGGTTGGATAGGTCCCGTGTAATCGTTTGAACATGGCGGATTTGGTTTGCCAGGCCAATTCGAGCGAATCTTCAATGCGTTTGGTCGCCAAGAGATCGGCGACGAGATATTCCCACCCCACGCCGTTGTTTCCAATGGGCGTGCCGTTTTCTCGCGCCGCCACCTCGAGGGCCCGCTGATCCTTCGCTTCGCCGAAGTGGTAGATCTCGATGCCCTTGACCGACGACTGCGGGTGCGAATTCACATGGATCGAAACGAACAGGTCGGCATCGTGCGAATTCGCGAACTTGGCCCGTTCGCCCAATTCGATGAATTCGTCCCTTTCACGCGTCATCAGCACGCGCTTGCCTAAGCGCTGCTTGAGCAGGTCGCGGAGCCGCAGGCTGACACGAAGGGTGATGTCTTTTTCGCTCAAGCCTCGACGGCTGACGGTGCCGGCATCTTTCCCGCCGTGGCCCGGGTCGATCACGATGACCTTGATCTGGTCTCCCGCTCGGCGTGGTGCCACTGTGGCGGTCGGGGCCAATGGCGCCAAACTCGCGGAGGCGCCCGAGGCCTCGTTGGCGGAGAAAGCCGCAGGCGGACGGGAAGACGCCGCCGCATCGGGAGGCAAGGTCGTCTCGCTGCCGGCCACCTGATCGGTGCTGACTAGCGCCGTCTGTGTTGGAATGAAGTCGAGGACGAATCGGTTCGGGCGCTCCAACAGAAAGTAGTGATACTGCGTCACCGCGCCGCTGTTGAGCGCGACACGAAGGGAATCCTTCTGCTGCATGAGCGTCACGTGCACGGCCTGGGGGAGCAGGGTGGCGCCGACGAACTTCTCCGCCGCGGCTTTGGAGAGGCTGGTGTGCGTCAGATCGAGCAGGAGTCGGCCGGAATACTTCTCGCGGCTTTGGACGATGCGGACCTTGTGCGTGAGGTCGAGGACGAGACGAAAGGTCGCCTTCTCCTGGCTGACCCGCAGGTCCTGCACCAACGCTCTGGCGCTACGGTAGCCGGGGAGCCGTTTGGAGGTGCCGGGGCTGTGGACGGCCCGCTGCGTTGAAGTTTTTGCCGTGTCCGATTCGGCGGAGGCGCGCGGGGCGACCGCCATCGGGGCGCAAAGCGCCAGGATCATCCAGGCGGTGTACAGTCCTCTGATCCGTCGCATGGGCAACCGGCCGAAATCCAGAAAAGACCTATGTCCGGAGGCTCTCGTCATTTAGTCCGAGGGGTGGAAGATTGTCAAGAAAAAGCTGGTCTGAAGCCGCGCCGGTTGCGGCTTGACTGCCTGTGGGGGCTTCGCTAGCCTTTCCCCGATGAAGCTGACGGTGATCGTGGACGGCTACAATCTGCTGGGTGTGCGCGGCCGAGGGTTTTCGGGTGGCAATTTCATGACCGAAGCAGCCCGTGAGCGCCTGATTCTGGAACTGTCGGCCTATCGTCAACGGAAGCAACATGAGGTCATCGTCGTCTTCGACGGATGGAAGGACGGCCTCGGGGCCGAACACCACGAGGCGCGCAGCGGCGTCACCGTGATCTATTCGCGGCGTGGAGAGCAGGCCGACCGCGTCATCCAGCGGTTGGCCGAAGAGTTGGGCCGCGAGGGCGCCGTCGTGTCGTCGGATCGTGAGGTGGCCAATGCGGCACGGGCAGCGGGAGCGTTTGTGATGGGAGCGCAGGAGTTTGCGGGGCGTCTGGCGGATGGGGCGGCCCGATCTCTATCCGGAGGCGCCGGCGGTGCCGGAAGCGGCTGGAAGAAGGATGAGGAGGTGGACGATCGGCCGCGGCGGCCTGCCGACAAGAAGGGCAATCCGAAGAAACTCCCCAAGGCGGTGCGCGCCCGGCAGCGAAAGCTTAAGGGATTTTGAAGAGCCGGCGGGCGTTCTCGGACGTGATGCGGCCGATGTCCTCGGCCGTCAACCGCCGGCTATCGGACCGCACGGAGGCGAGTTGATCAGCTACGTGGGCGACGAACGCCGGCTCATTCCGTTTGCCGCGATGGGGGACCGGCGTCAAATACGGACAGTCCGTTTCAATCAAGAGGCGATCCAGCGGCACGGTCTTGGCAATCTCGCGGAGCACCGTTGCGTTCTGAAACGTCACGATGCCGGAAAACGACACATAGAACCCCAGATCCAGCGCATCCTTGGCCAGCCAGGTGTCTCCGGAAAAACAGTGAAACACCCCGCCGATCGTTGAGGCCTGCTCCTCCCGGAGAATCGTGATCGTGTCGTCCTGCGCCTCCCGGGTGTGGATGATCACGGGGAGCGCCAGTTCTTTTGCCAACTGAAGCTGTTCCCGAAACCGCCGCCGCTGGTCCTCCGGCGGGGAATTGTTGTAGTGGTAGTCCAGCCCGATTTCCCCGTAGGCCACGACCTTCCGGTTCGCGGCCAGGCGGCGGAATTCATCGTACCAGTCCGCTTGGATGTGTTTGACTTCATGCGGATGGACGCCTACTGACGCATAGACGAACGGGTACCGCTCCGCGAGTGCCACCGCCGCTTGGCTGGTCGCCAGATCGCAGCCGATCGTGACCATGCGGTCTACACCGGCCTCGCGAGCCCGTTGGATCATCGTGTCGCGGTCGGCGTCGTAGCGCGCGTCATCGAGATGCGTATGCGTGTCGATCAGCATGATCTTCGAAGCTAATTGCGAGAGGGGTTACGCGGGAGGTTTGGAACAGGCTGAGATACGAGGACTTCAAGACGAAATGGTTCGAGGGTTTCGCGCAGCACTCATTTCTCAGCGCACAGCACGTTTCAGGCCGGGCGGGCGGCCAGCGATTCGGCCAACTCGCTCAGGAGCGCCGCGGTTTCGTCCCAACCGAGACAGCCATCGGTGATCGAGACGCCGTACGCGAGCGGCTTCCCTTGCTGCCAGGTCTGCTTGCCTGGTTGGAGATTGCTCTCCAGCATGAGGCCCATGATGCTCTGGCGACCTTCGCGGAATTGACGCAAGACCTCGCGGGCCACCAGACCTTGGCGGCGGTGGTCCTTACTGGAGTTGTCATGCGAGCAGTCGATCATGATCGGGCGCGCAATCCCTTCGGACGCCACGGTGGCTTCGGCCTTGGCGACGTGTTCGGCATCGTAGTTGGTCTTGCCGCCGCCGCCGCGCAGCACGATGTGCCGATCGGGGTTGCCCAGCGTTTTGATGATGGACGTCTGGCCGTCGGCATTGATCCCGACGAAATGGTGCGGAGACCGTGCGGCGATCATCCCGTTGATCGCCACTTGGAGGCTGCCTTCCGTGCCGTTTTTGAAACCAACCGGCATCGAGACGCCGCTGGCCATTTCACGATGCGTCTGGCTCTCGGTGGTGCGGGCGCCGATGGCGGTCCAACTGATCAGGTCGGCGACGTATTGGGGCGAAATTGGATCGAGCAGCTCGGTCGCGCAGGGGAGCCCGCGCTGGTTGATGTTGAGCAGAATCGTACGCGCCAACTCCATGCCCGCCGCGATGTCGCAGGTGCCATCGAGATGCGGGTCGTTGATGAGGCCCTTCCATCCGATGGTCGTCCGCGGCTTCTCAAAATAGGTACGCATGACGATCAGCAGCCGATCCCTCAGCGAATCGGCAAGCGGCTTCAGGTGATCAGCATAATCGTAGGCGGCTTGTGGGTCGTGGATCGAACAGGGGCCAACAATGACTACCAGCCGATCACGATCCTGCCCGTGCAGGATGTTCCGGATCGCTTGGCGGGTTTCATAGACGAGTGTCGACGCCTGCTCCGTCAAAGGCAGCGCCGTCTTGATCTGCCGTGGAGAGGGCAACGGCTTGATCTCAATAACATGTTGGTTATCGATCGGTTTGAACATAGCGTTCCATCCCTAAAACGATGGCCCCAGGCGTTGCCTGTCTCATGGTTCCCGCGGACTGGGTTGTATGGTGCGACCAGTGAGCGGAACGGGTGCCAGGGGCAGCTCAGAACTCCGAAATACTCCTGTAAACCCGGCAGCATAGCCCTTTTACAAGCAAATGTCCATTGGAAGGACTCTCTGAAGCCGGGCAGGTTGGGCGGGGTGGTTGGCTAGGGTAGCGGGGCGCAGAGAGGCAGAGTCGATTGACAGCGTCGCGGCAGGTTTGTTACGGTCCGGCCCCTCCATGAACACAACTCGTTTCAATCGATCGGGGAAGACGCTCGGGCAACTGACGGTGTGCGCCCTGGTCTTCCTCCTCCTGGCCCTGGCACCCTTCGCCGGCGCGCTGGAAGTGCACCATGCGCTGGCCGCGGCCGACCACGATGGCCACGAGCATTCGGACTTCGACCTCTGTCAGTGGGTGCAACACCATACTGGGCACAGCCTGCCGGCCGTCATTCCGCAGGTCGAGCGTTATGTGCTGCTGCTCGATGATCTGATTCCTCTCGATCGATTCTTCCTGACCGCCGTGCTCGTGCCCGGCGGTTCTCCTCGGGCTCCTCCACAGTCCTGATCGGGTTCATCGCGATTGCAGGCAAGGTCCGCGCAGGTGGCGCGCTGCCACCAGACCGTGCTGCTCTCTTTCACGTCACGATCAGGAGGAAGTCATGCTACGAGGGGGCTTTCGAGTTTCTATCGTCAATGTCTGCGTGTTGGCTGGACTGCTCGTTGGGGGCCTGGCGCCCCACGCCCTGGGCCAGGAACCGGCCGCTCCACAGGGGCGGGTCATTACGGGAGAAGTCCAGAACCAAGACTTGCGCCGCGTGCCGCAAGCCACGGTGCAGGTGCGGGATCAGGAGGGCAATCTCCTGACGACGTCCGCCACGAACGATGCCGGCGAATTTAGTGTGGAGGTGCCAGGCGAGGGCACGTATTCAGTCAGCGCCGTGCTGGATACTTATCGAAGCGAGTATCAGGTGCTGAAAATCGGCACCGAGGCGGTCCCGTCCTTGCGACTCACCCTCGCCCAGACGAAGGACATTGCGCTCGAAATTGTCTCGCCGCTCGCGCCCATTCCCTACAAGGCCTCGAGCACCCAGTACGCGGTGAGCCGGAGGGAGATCGAAGAGCTGCCGCGCGGCAACAACAACGAGTTACAGGACGTCCTCCTCACGATTCCCAGTGCGGCCTATGGGGCGCTCAAGCAGGTGCACATCCGACAAGACCATGCCAACCTGCAATTCCGGATCGACGGCGTGCCGATTCCGGACACCGTGTCGTCCACGTTTTCCGACGTCATCTCGCCTCGCGCCTGGGAGCGGGCGGACATCATCCTGGGCGGGATGGAAGCGCAGTACGGAAACAAGACGGCCGCGTTGCTCGACATCACCACCAAGAGCGGCACCAAGCCCTCCTTCGGGTCGGTGCAGATGTTCGGAGGCTCGAATAAGACCATCAATCCGTCGTTTGAATACGGCGGGACGATCGGCGAAAAGTTTCGCTACTACCTCTTCAATAGCCATACGGCGACCAGTCGCGGCATCGAGCCACCGACCCTAGGCAAAGAGGTCTTTCACGGCCAGAGCGAACGGAATCAGACGTTTTTCCGGGGCGACTATCAGATGGACAACAAGAACAACCTAAGCCTGGTGTTCTTGAACTCCATCGCGAAATACCAGATCCCCACGGCGCCGGGCGGAGAGACTGATCCGAGCGGACTGCTCCTGCCGTTGTTACAGAACAGCCGGCCGGGCTTCACGCCGGTGGCGTCACAATTTCTCGATGAGAATCAGAAAGAGCACAATCAGTACACTCACCTGGTGTGGCGTCACGACGTGAACGCCAACAACTTCTTTAGCCTGGCCGGCTACTTCAGGCACACGCGGGCGACCTTCAAAACCGATCCCTTCAATGTGCTGGCCTACACCGCCGATCCGGAGGAGCCCTTCTCGGCGGCGGATCAAGACCGCATGGCCTACTCGATGGGGCTGCGCTACGACCACACCTACATTCCGCACAAGGAGCATCTGATCAAGTTCGGCTTCCAGATCGACCGGACGCAAGCGGTGAACAAAACAGGCCTGTTCCTCTTTGATCGCGATCCCGGCACGGGTGAGCCGATCGGCGACCTGCGCAACGTCCGATCCGACAATCGGCTGATCGGATGGCGCCAGGAATTCTGGATTCAGGACCAATGGAGCCCGAACGAACATTGGACGTTCAACGTCGGCCTTCGCGGCGATGCCGTGCAGTATCTCGTCAGCGAAGGGCAGGTCAGCCCGCGCATCGGCGTCACGTACAAGGCCACTCAGTCTCACGTGTTCCATGCGTTCTACGGGCGCCAGTTCACGCCGCCGAACCTGGAGGCCATCTCGTTCGCCAAGTTGAATACGATCGGCACGACGGCGCAGCCGGAAAACCTGACCAACAACAACGTGCGGGCCGAACGGGCCCATTACATGGAGATCGGCAGCTACCATGCGTTGAGCCGCTGGGCCACACTTCAACTGACGGGCTACTACAAGATCGCGCGGTACCTGTCGGATGCCGGACAATTCGGCACGACGCCGCTGTTGAATTTCTTCGCGTTCGATCGGGGATGGCAGCGTGGGATCGATGGGTCGATCAAGCTGCAACTGATGGAAAACCTCACGGCTCGCGGCAACGTGGGCTGGGGGCAGTGCAAGGGCTATGGCTTACAGTCCGGCCATTTCTTGCTGGAGCAGAAGGAGATCGACGACATCAACTCAAAGGGCGGCGTGTTCTGCGACCACACGCAGATGGTGACCAGCTCCGCGATTGTGAGCTACCGGTTCCTGGAACGCACCACGCTGAGCGGCCAGATGTTGTTCGGGTCGGGCCTGCGGACGGCGGCGGACGAGGACGCGAAGACCAACTCGACGCACAGTCCGTCATACACCATTTACAATCTGTCGCTCACCCATACGATCCCGTTGCCCTGGCACGACCAGAAACTGGTCCTGGGCTTCGACGTGATCAACTTGCTGGATCAGCGGTACTTCATCAATCAGGGCGAAGGGAGCATCGGATTAGGGGTGTCGCACGCGGGCATGCCCAGGTCTTTCTTCTTCCGTGGCCAATGGTTCTTCTAGTATGATGCTGAAAACGGTCCCCAGCGTTGTTCTCGGGCCGTCGAACCTCTCAACGTATCGGAGCAACGTACGCTTCGAGGTTCCACAGCCCTGCGGCCTCGCTGGGTGACCGTTTTGAGCATCATCAAGGGAGAAGAAGGTGCCATGCGCAACACGGTTCTGGCTCTCGCGCTAGTGGTTGGTCTCTGGCCCTTGTTCGCATTCGCCGCGGTGGGGCCGGAGGCCACGCACGAATCCGATCACGCCGAGGATGCGGAGGTCATCGAGCTGCCGGAGGTGCACGTTCACGGTCTGCCGCTCAATAAAGATCAGCAGCAGGGACCGGTGCCCAAGTCCACCCCGTGGCCGAAAATTCCCCCACAGCTCGACGGGAAGGTCATTGACGATTGGATGAAGGCGCGCTTCCTGGTCGGGAAGGACGCCAAAGCGACGGTCTACGTGTTGGAGCCGTGCAAGCATCGTGAGTTGACCCAGGCGGGGCTGCAGGCGCTCAATCGCTGGACGTTCGATCCGCAGATGAAAGGCGATGAGGCGATCGACGGGGAGCTGACCGTCCGCATTCACTTTCGTACGCAGTGAAGGCCCAGAAGCGTGATTCGTCACACGTCATTCGTTCATGGGCGAAGAGGAGCACGTGTGAGGTCGAGTCTAGCGGGTTTCAGTCACGCACGACGGATGTCGAATGACGAGTGAACATTGAACGTGGACACGTTCCTGTTCTACGCCATTAATGGTCTGGCGGGGCGCGCCGACTGGCTCGACGCGTGCATGAAGTTCTGGTCCCACCCCAGCCCCGGGTGGCAGGGACTGGTCGTGGCGGCGCTGGCCTGGCTTTGGGCCAATTGGCGCGAGGCGTTGCTCGGCGCGCCGACCATGGCCTCGGCAGTGGCGATCGCCGATGCGATCGGTGCGCAGCTCAAACACCTCGTGCAACGCGCGCGACCCTGCGTCGAACTGCCGGACGTGACGCTACTCGGCCAATGCGGCGGGCTGTCGAGTTTCCCCTCCAACCATGCCATCAATTCCGCGACGGTGGCGGCGTTTCTGCACGTGCTCTATCCCAAGTCGCGCTGGATCACCTGGCCCATCGTCGGATTGATTGGGCTCGGCCGTGTGTACACTGGCGCGCATTACCCTGGGGATATCGTCGGGGGATGGCTGATCGGAGCCATCATGGGCGCGGGATCCGCCTTCCTACTGCTGCGCTGGCATCGCTTCCGGCCCTCTGCCCCGGCGACGGAATCGCCCCAGGCCGAGCTCACGACTCCCAGCTAACGATCAGCGCCTCATCAACAAGACGGTGCCTCGACGCAGGCGAGCAGCGCGGCTTCGCACTGCTGTTGGTCGTAGCCGCGGCCGATCAGCACGATCGCGTGCGGCGGCTCGTCGATCAAATTGAGCGGCGCGATCGTATTGACGCCCGGTGGGGCGAATTGGAATTCCTGGAGCGACGGGTCTCTGGAAAAACGAAAGAATCCTTTTGCCCGCTCTAACCCTGTCGGCAGATGTCTCATCCACCGTAAGAATTTTTCGCGATTGAGGGGACCGGGCAATCGCGTCGTCAGGACCATCGGATGATAGGTGGCGCGTGCCGGCCCTGGGCCATCTGCCGATGGTTTCCCGAAGGCGACGTTGGGCAGGGGCGGCGCTGCAAAGGGGGCGGGGCGCGGTTCCAAGAGCACGGGCAGATCGACGCGCGCGTGCGACGTTTCCCACAGCCTGGCGTGTGGATTCTGGGTCGTGATGTAGCGGCGCGACTCGTCCCACATGGACGGGAGGGCCACGTCCCGCTTGTTCAGCACGATCTCGTCCGCGTAGCGGATTGCGTGCAGTACGACGGGGTCGGTGTAACTCTGTGCCGGATTGAGCGCCGGGTTCAGCAACGCGATCACGCGTTCGAGACGAACGAGGCGAGCCACAAAGGCATCCGTGGCGGCATCGATGACTTCGGCGGGGTTGGCCATGCCGCTGCATTCGAGGACGATCACCTCCGAGTGATAGTCGGTCATCAACTGGGTGATACCCCAGGCCAGATCGTCTTTGGTGTCGCAACAGACGCAGCCGCCGGCAAGATTCACAACCTGCTGCGCCATCGCGCCGGCGCGCGGTCCGTCGATGCTGACTTCGCCGGACTCGTTCATCACCACCCCAGCCGGTGTGCCTTGGCTGCGCCAATGTTCCAGCAAGCGGACCAGCAGGGTGGTTTTCCCGGCGCCGAGCGAACCGCACAGGATGTAGAACGGAGCTGGAGTGGTCATCGTGGTCAACAGGTGGCCGTCAGATTGTTGCAGGGGATCGGGAACGACCGCAAGAGGTCAGTGGTGAACGTGCAGGGCTTCAGACTGGGGATGTTCGACGACCAGGTGGTTCAGGTTGCAGTGGACCGCCGCCGCATGGCAGCACTGGGTCTCCATCTGGATGGTCAGGTGTTGGATACCGAATTCGGCCGACACCTTGCCGCGGATCGTGCGGAGTAGGTCGTTGGTGAGTTGCGCGTCGTCGCCGTCAACCATGACGTGGCAGGTGAGCATGACCAGCCGTGGTTCCACCGCCCAGATGTGCAGATCATGGACGTTCTTCACGCCGGGAATCTTCTCGATCGCCTCGACGACGTGGGCCGTCTTGATGCCAGGCGGGGTGGACTCCAAGAGCACGTCGATGGACTCTCGGAGAATCGGCCAGGTGCCTCGGACAATGACGCCCACCACGACCAGGCTGACGATCGGATCAAGCACCGTCCAGCCGGCGAACATGATGGCGGCGCCGCTCGCCGCGACGCCGAGTGAGACCCACGCATCGCCAAGCATGTGCCAGAACGCGCCGCGGATATTCAGGTCGTCGCGCGCTCCATGCTGGAGCAGCAGCGCCACGCTGAGGTTCGCCGCAAACGAGAGCAACGCGATCACGATCACCCAGCCACCAGGAACCGGCACCGGATGCATCAACCGTTGCACGGCCCACCAGGCGATCCAGATGGCGGTCACCAAGAGGACCAGCGAGCTGATGAGCGCCGACACGATACCGGCGCGGTGATAGCCGAAGGTCCTGGCTTCCGTCGCGGGCTTCGCGGCCAGCATGTGCGCATAGAGGGCGAGAAACAGCGACCCTTGGTCGATCAAGTTGTGGCCGGCGTCACTCATCAAGCCGACGCTGTTGATCCACCAGCCGCCGATGAATTCGGCCAGAATCACCAGCGCATTCAGCGCCAGGGCGCCGTACAGCCGGTGCCGGATTTCGGTGTAATGGGGATGCGCGAGACTCATATGCCCTAGTGTCGCATGCTCCAAAATTCCGTGCAAGAAACAGGAGTGAAGAAGACAGGTCGTCTCAAACCGATTTCACAATGAGGACGGCTCACTCCGGGGGGCGTTGTGGCAAGCAGGATCGCAAGGCACTTCTCGGAGAACGTGTTCGATGGTTGTCACTGGCGGAATCCTCAATGCGTGGTCTCCTCGTGACCAAGCCTCCGGTTCAGTAGCCTCGGCCGGTGCTACCGCCGCGGCCCATGCGGTCGAAGGGGAGGGCCTCGTAGCGCTGCTTCAGATCCGGATGCGCGCCAAGAAACTGCTTCAGGGCGTCTTCATCGGCAAAGACGTCCTTGCTGCGGCCGCGATATTCCTCGATCGTCAACCCGTGCTTTGAGAGCACGTCGGTCAGCTTGCTGTTGATGTCGGTCCGCATGCTCTCCATGCGGTCGGGGGAAGGCCGCTGGCCTTCGCCGAAGCGCTCACCACCTTTGAAGTAGTCCGTCATCATCTCGCCGACGTCGATCCGCGCCCGCACGAATTTTTCGAGTTCAGTCGGGTCAGCCGCCCAGGCCAGGCCCGCCATGCCGGAAGCAAACAGAGCGCCCATCGCCATCGTGACGACCACCCGTCTCAGATCCATGACAGTGTCCTTTCGTCGCGCAAGAAAGTTGTGAATCTCACGTGCATCATACCATCCAGCGCAGCGCTTCTGCACGGTCGAGCGCCGAGAGCCGGGACCTTCCTCAGGTGGACAGGTGAACGAGAGGCGACCTACTCTGATCGGACGGTCATCGACGCGAGCGGAGCGGAAGCACCGGCTGGGGCGGCTGCGGCGACTGGCTCGCGTGTGGCGTCGAGCAGCATGGCCACGAGCATGTCGCTCATGACGTTCACGCCGGAACGGGCGCGGGCGATGATCCAATCCACCGTCATGATCAGCGGGATGGCCGAGGCGACCACCTGATCGGGGAGGCCTGCTGCCGACAGGACGAGCGGCAACACCACCAGCCCTGCTTCCGGAATGCCGGCCACGCCGATCCCGGCCATGATCGACGCACCGACAATCGTCAGTTGGCTCACGAGCGACAGGTCGTACCCCATCGCCTGGGCCAGGAAGAGCGCCGCCATGGCTTCATACAGCGTGATGCCGTCGTTGTTGAGATTCGTCCCGACGCAGGCGGCGAGCCGTGAGGATTCGGGCGACACCTTCATCCGATCCAGACACCGCAGGGTCACCGGAACCGTGGCGAGGCTGCTGTTACACGACAGTGCGGTCGCGATCGCATCGGCCCCCTGGCCCAGATAGACTTTCGGCGAGCGCTTGCCGAACAGCCAGGCCATGAGCGGATAGTAACCGAGCGCATGCAGCGTGAGGCCGAGCATGGTGGCGGCAAGAAAAACCCAGAGGAGCGAGAACACGCCCACTCCCGATCTGCCGACCACATGCGCCAGCACGCCAAACACGGCAATCGGCACGATCCGGATGATCCATTCGAGCATCTGAACCAGGAGGCGGTACAGACCGTCGATCCCTCGCGCCAGTGTCTCGATAGAGGCCTGCACCTCGGGCGTGCCATGGCCCCGGACGCGGCGTAGGGCGGCGCCCATGAACAGCGCCAGCAGCACCACGGCGATGACGTTGTTCTCAGCAAAGGGTTCCGTGATGCTCCGCGGGATCATCGCGGCCAGGCCGTCGAGCGGATTGAGTGAGCCCTTGTGCGAGGCGGCGACCACGTCGGCGGCTGACTGTTGGGCATTGGGAACCACGTGCAGCAGCTCTTCGACGTGGCCTTGCCACGTGAGCCCCGGCTTCCACGTGTTCATAATTAGCAGCCCGATGGTCATCGCCACGGTGACGTTGATCGCGCAGATCACGAGGAGTTTCGTTCCCTGGCGAAGCGGGAGATGGGTGCGCACGAAGGCGTCCAGAATGGCGACGAAGATCAGCGGGATCGCCAGCGTCTTGAGCATCTTCACGACCAGCAGCCCAAGCTGGCCTAAATGTTCGTTGCGCAGCCCGCCGAGATAGGGATTAGTGCCAAAGAGCGCGCCTAGTGCTGCGCCGCAGACGACACCGATTAGCACCTGGGCATAGAGCGGCAGGGGCGGGCGCGAGGCGGCGTCAGTCGTCGTAACCATCGGCTCACGGATACGCGATCTCTGCGTGAATAGCAACTGCCCAGCAGATTTCTATGAAGCGCCAGGGAGGGGAACAGGATAGGAGGTCTTGAGATCGGGTCTAAAACGGAATGCGGATGCCCAGGCGGACTTCGTTGGGGGTCAGATTCTGGGTGCCAAAGAGGTTGCGCAGGCTGGTGTCGCCCAGTGCAGAGGCCCCGCCGTTGAGCGAGCGATCTAGGTCCGACGTGTAGCCGTTCCCGAAGCCCGCTCCCACATAAGGCATGAGTGTGGTACCGCCGACGGAGTACCGACTCGAGATCGTCGGCAGGTCGCGATACACGTTCGGCGTCCTCGACGTCGCAGACGGCTGAACTGGTGCCGTCGTGGAAACGCTGGGCGTCTCATTGATGGTCGAGAGGCCACGCAACGAAGTCGGGGCTGTGGTCCCGGTCGCACCGACCTCCGGCTCGGCGGCATAACTCAGCGGCAGCGCCGCCAGGTTCAGCAACAGCCACAGGCCGATGAGTGCATGCTGGACGTTCATCGATGTGTCTGCCTCCCTCTCTTCAGCCTACTAGAGAGGCCGCGGCGGTTCAAGCCTGGGATCGAGAAAAATGGGCGGGACGCTTCAACGGGCGCGCCCGAGGTAGACCCTCATGCCGGACTCTGCGGCTCCGTCTCTGATGACGTGCCGCTAGTCGTCCAGGCTGGGTCGCCACAGGTACGGACCGTACAAGAGCGCAAATAGCAGGTACGCGCCGCTCCAACAGAGGGCGGCCAACCCGAGGAGCACATGGGTCGATGCCGTCGGGGTCGTGACGGTCGGCACCGCGATCCGCAGCAGTGCCCCCAGCGACACCAGCCCATACATGGCAATCGTGGCGTGATCTACCTGTTTCGGGCGGCCCGTGTGGCCGAGGCTCGCCCGCGTCATGACGGCCAGGGTCATGGTGCCCACGGCGCCTGTCGTAAGCACGTGCAAGGCTTCGGCTTGAGAAAGACCGATGCCCAGCAGGGCTGCCCCCAAGGCCACCATCGAGAGCGCCAACCATCCATAGCCCACGTGCAACACGAACACCAGCGGTTCTGACCAGGTCAGCCACCCGGACCAGCGGCCGAGGCGCACCAGGTTCATCACCCCCGCGGCAAGAAAGAGCCAGCCGGGGAGGGCGCTCGCCGGTGCTGCGATCCAGGCAAGGGCGCTCAAGAGGACCAGGGCGAGACAGGCACCATCAAACTGTGAGAAGGGCGGAGGGAGCGGGGTGAGCTGGCGCTGGGCGACGTACTCGCGTGTGAAATTCGGAACCAGCCGCCCGCCGATGAATGTGAGCAGCAGCATCACGAGCGACACCACCATGCGCTCCGGTAGATCGGTAGCCAGGCCACGCAACGCTTGCGCGTGAAACCAGCCGTTAGTCAGTGCGTACAGCGTGATGAGCACGGCAATCGGCGCTTGCATCCAACTGCCGGCCGTTGCCAGCTCGCGCCACAGGTACGCGGCCAGCGCCACCAGAAACGCACCATCCACGACAGCCGCGACGATCGGGGAGGGCCAGGGCGCCATGACCATCAAGCGGCCGGCGAACCAGAGGAGCCAGAGCGCCAGCAGTGGTGTGCCGCGCAGAGGCAACCGCTCCGTCCAGTTCGGCACGGCGGTCAGGAGGAAGCCCGCCATTACGGCCGGGAGAAAGCCGAACAGCATCTCATGAACATGCCACTCGCGAGCGGGATACAGCGCCTCAGGACTCAGCGCTCCTGCGAAGATCAGCACCCACGCAGGCACGGCAAGTCCGGCGAACAACGAGGCGCCAAGGAAAAACGGACGGAACCCATAGGACAGGAAGGCCGGGCCGTCGTAGCGGGGAAACGTCGGCTCGTCGTCGGCCGGCGCCGCCACGGCGGGCCGGCCTGGCTGGATCACGCGGATCTCAATTGGCTGTGAGGCCATATCCGTTTATTCTGGTGTGCGGCTGCCGCAGAGTCAACGCGCGTGTGGGAAGCGAAGTCGAGAGCAGACGCCGGGTTGGATTGGCGCTGGCAAGGGGGCCTGAGGCAATCAAAGCCCTGAACCTCGATAGTTGAAGCCTCCTCTCCTGCCGCCTTGACTCGCCCATGAGCCCTCTCTAGACTGTGGACACAGTTGTGGCTACAGGAGGATGCGTGAAATTTACCAATGTCCGCGAGTTGAAGAACAAAACGTCCGCGATGCTCAGAACCGTAGAACGCGGCAATACTGTCCTTGTCACGACCCATGGGCGCCCAACTGCGATGCTGGTTCCTGTGACGGAAGACGACATCGAAGACGCCCTGTTGGCCTACAGTCCCCAGTTGCGCAAGAAAATTGAGGATGGGCTCAAGGACATCCGCGCGGGCAAAACCATGGGGCTGTCCGAGTACCGAAAATCTCGTTTTAAGAAGAAAACCCGCACGGCGTGACCTACCAAGTTTTCCTTTCCTCACACGCTCAACGAGATCTCGATCGATTCTCTGACAGGATAGCCAAACAGATCCTCGCTGATTGCGCTCGGCTTGCCGACGATCCTATCCCTGACGGAAAGCGTGTTAAGAAGTTGCACGGGTTCAAAGATGCACTCTACCGACTGCGGGCGGGCGACTATCGAGTCGTCTTTACGCGAACAGGGACTCGGATCGATATTGTGCGTGTCCTGAGCAAGCCTGATTTCCAAAAGGCCTATTAGCAATAGAGCGACGCACGCTCAGCGCATGGTCTATGGCCATGGGCGAGCCCGAATGCATGGCGTCTTCCCTCCGGAGTCCTTGCATGCGACGAAGGTCTGGGAGAATCGACGGCCGCCGGGAGAGCCTTGGCGCCATGGCAAGGAGGGAATCTATTTCGGCAAGCCTTTCAAGAAATCGCCGAGGACGGTGCGGAACTGATCCGGGGCCTCGGCCATCATGAAGTGGCCGGTGTTGAACTCGACGAGCTGGGCACCGGGGATCTGGGCTTGAATGCCTTTCGCGATCGCCGGGGTGGCCACATCGTCTTTCGCACCCACCATGATCAGCGTCGGCGCCGCAATGCGGCCGAGCTGTCCGTGCACGTTGAAGCGCGACATGGAGGTGAGCGCTTCACGCAGCACCGTCGCATTCCAGGTCGGGATTTTCGCCAACAGCGGCTGGTACAGATTCGGCGGTGTGTTGGGCGGAAAACTTTCGGCGATGATGTTCTCGGAGACCTGGCGATAGTCGCGTGGGTTCCCAATCGTCGGTAAGTCTTTGTCGAGGATCATGGCTCCATCGGTCGTCGAGACCAGCACCAAAGCCCGCACGCGCTCGGGATGATCCAGGGCCAGCCGCTGCAGGATCATCCCTCCCATGGACACACCCACCCACACGGCCTTGTCGATCGTGAGCCGATCGGCGAGCGTGATCAGATCCGCCGCAAATTGATCGATGGTAAAACCCGTCGCAGGCTTCTCCGACTCGCCATAGCCGCGCACATCCACCGCGATGCCACGAAACGTCGGCGAATAGGCGCCGACATACTTCGGGAAGATGTTGCTGGTGGTCACGACGCCGTGCACGAAGATGATCGGATCGCCGCTGCCACCTTCCAGGATGCTCAGGCGCGTGCCATTCACCTCCACCATACGCCGCTGCAACGGGATGCTCGTGGACTCCGAAGGGGAGGCCGCCACCTGCGCGCTCGGTCCATGGCGATGTTGATGCCCCGACTCCGCACAGCCGAACAAAACGAAAAGGCCGAGTAGGAAGAGGATCCGGAATGCCGCCATGTGAGTGCTCCTTGAGAAGAGTCGATGCGCGAAGGGCAGAATACGCAGTCAGGGGTGGAGATGCAATGTGGCGTGCCAGGGCGTACCGCGGAGACAGTGGTGCCGGGGAGGGGAGCACTGTGTCATTAGCAAGACTGGCTGTCGAGGTCTACACGACGAAATGTATCGACGCTTGCTGGGATAGTAGCATATATGCTATGCGATAGAATTAGGGTTAATGAAGAGTGTGGTGGATACGAGAGGAAGGGTTAACGGAAAAGCGCAAGTGACAGGCAAGCGCTCGAAATCGGAGTTGGAGGATGAGAACGAACGGGAGGCGAAGCACAAAGGTGTGGCTCGAACGAAAGCTCGCGAATCCGAAATTCCGTCGTGGGTTTGCAGAAGCCTCCCAGAAACTGGCCATTGGAGAGCAACTGACCCGCCTGCGTCTTGAGGCGGGACTGACGCAGGCGCAAGTGGCGCAGCGAGCGAAGACGACGGCGTCGGCGATCAGTCGCTACGAAAACGCGGATTATGACCGGTATGAGCTACGCACGCTTCAGCGAATTGTGAGCGCCTGCAGGGGACGACTCAATCTGAGCTTCACTCATGAGCCCAACACGCACTGAGCAGCCTGAGCACCTCCCCGCATGGGTCTCGGCGAGCAGGGTTCGCAGAAAAGACATGTAGGCGGCGTGGAGCGTTTCGTTCTGCCTGGATAGAGCGGGGCGCCGTGGCGGGGGGCGATCAGTCGGCGGGCTTGATGTGCAAGGCGGGGGCTGACCCCAAAGTTGGACTAGGCTGCAGCTGTTGGTTAGGGATTGGACAGGAAGGGAAGAATCGCCGCACGAACCCGGTACGCTGCCGCCACCACCTCGCGACTCTCCGTTTCCCCAGGTTCAAACAGATCGTCGGGATAGCGTGCCGCCACGCCATACGACGTGAGTGTCCGACAATCGGATTCCAGGTTGGCAAGGCCGGCCTCGCACTCGACACAGCGGGCAAGCAGGGCCACCAAGTCGTGCGTCTTGGACACCTCTCGACCATGCAACACCAGAAGGGCCTTCAAGAATTTTTCCGCGGCCTGTTGAGCGTGAAAGCACACCGTGTCCCAGGGAATCGTCGTGGAGCCGAGATTGTTCTGGATGTTCAACAGATCATGTTCGGCTTTGCGCAGCCAGGCCGCGAAGTTGGACTCAGGGCTGTTCATACAGCACCTTGCCCTCCTTCTCGATCACCGACAGGAGTGTGCCGTTCACGTGGCGCAGGCGCTCCACTTCCTCCGGCGTGTACACCACGATATCCATCGGCCAGGACCGTAAGCCGAAGACCCGGCTGACTTCGATGGCACGATCCGGTGGACGGCTGGGCGTGTCCATCTCGATGAAGAGGTCTAAGTCGCTATCCGGGCGAGCCTCCCCGCGGGCATGGCTGCCGAAGACCACGATCCGCTTCGGGTGAAACCGCTCCACGATCGTCTTGGTGACATGATCCAGCAACGCGGCCTGCGTCATCGCTCTCCCCCCTTGTTCCGCTAGTTTAGGGCAACTTGCGGGGAATGAGCAACGCATTCCCTCAATCGTCGCGGCGCACGGTCTGCAGATGCACGCTGTACCTCGGGGCAGTGCCATGGTCAGGAGCGGGACGCCGTGGCGGGTGGCCGTCAGTCAGTCGGCGTGAGGTTCAAGGCAGGGGCTGCACAATCGACACTATCGCGTGAGCTTCTTTTTGATGGCGGTAAGGTTCTCAGGGGTCGAACGCACACGGATCGTGAGTCCCTCGGCATCATAGTCTTCGGACAAGATCCGCATTCGAGCGCGGATTTCTGCCATGATCCCTTGCGCCGTAAACGGCAGACGTAACTCCTCATCAACCATCTCGCGCTCAAAGACGCTCATGATCTGCTCACGTAACGATTGCAGATCGTCCTGGTTTCTCGTGGACAGCAACACCGCGTCGGGATATTCCCTCTTCAGTAACGCCAGCGCGTCCGGCTCGAGACGATCTCGTTTATTCAACACCAAGAGACTGGGGCTCTCCGTGGCGCCCACTTCAGCCAACACCTTTCGCGTGACGTCGAGCTGGGATCGAAAGGACGGATCTGACGCATCGACGACAAACAGCACCAGCGACGCACTGGCCGCTTCATCGAGCGTCGACTTGAACGAGGCCACGAGGTCATGCGGAAGCTTCTTGATGAATCCCACCGTATCAGTCATGAGCACTTTCGGACGCGTTTCAGGATAGAGGGGCCGGATCGTGGTATCGAGGGTGGCGAACAGCTTGTCGGCCACGAGCACCTCGCTTCCCGTCATCGCTCGCATCAGCGAGGATTTGCCGGCATTGGTGTACCCGACGAGCGCGACTGTCAATTCATTTCCCCGCCTCGCGCGGCGCGTGTGATGCTCGTCCCCGATCGCCGCCAATTCCGTCCTGAGTTCTTTGATGCGATCGCGAATTCGACGCTTATCGAGCTCAAGACTCGTCTCTCCTGCCCCTTTGCCTCCGACCCCTCCGCCTTGCCGCTCGCTGCCGCCGCCGGTTTCACGCACCCGTGGCGCCAGATAATTGAGCCTGGCGATCTCCACCTGGAGCCGGGCCGCTCTGGTCCGAGCATGTCGACTGAAAATCTCAATGATGACACCGGTCCGATCGAGCACCGGCACGCCGGCAGCGCGTTCAAGATTTTTCAATTGTGACGGCGACAGATCGCAGTCCACGATGACGATCTGCGCCTGCTCGCGAGGACCGGGGAACGCCTCGCTTGGTTCGCCTGAGTCCTCTTCTTCTGCGTCCTCCGTCCCGTCCGATTCAGCCGCCTCACGCTTCCAGGCCGCTTTGTGCAGCGGTCGCGCAAACGACGCCTCGATGGTTCCAGGGCCGCCAGTCCACCGCGCCAATTCGGTGAGTTTGCCTTGCCCCAAGACCGTCGCCAATTTATCGGAACTCCGCTTTTGTTTCACGTGGCCGACGACATGGTACCCGAGGGTCTTCACAAGACGTGTGAGCTCTTGCAGAGAACCGTCAAGTTCCTCCCCCGTCACATGGGGAGTCTGGATCGCTACAAGCACGGCACGAGAGTGTGCGGGTGTCGTCATCGGTTCCTGTTCCTTGGCTACATGGTGTATGAGGGGCATTCATCTTAACAGGGAATTGGGTGTTAAGAGCAGCTCGCATCTCAGTCTCGAGAGAAGACTCCCGCCGGCATGGCCGTACCGTGCAGGGGCTCACGCAGTGCGAGTTGGCTCGAAGGACCAAGATTCCCCAGTCCACCATCTCAGCCATCGAAAACGATACCATCAACCTGGGAGTCGAACGGGCCAAAACTCTGGCGCGCGTCTTGCGGTGCCACCCCGCTGTTCTCGTGTTTCCCGGATGTGACGTGACCAACCAATCCGCCGCCTGACGGCGGCGAAGATACGTGCGCCCTTTCGTGACTGGGCGTCGTGTCATCGCACAACCTGCACGATTCAAGATCCGACCCCAGCGTAGTGTCGGCGCAGGCTGCGCACCGATTTCAATGCCTCGGTCAAGAGTGGGACGCCGTGGCGGGGCAGGTTTCCTTCAGTCAGCCGGTGTGAGGTTCAAGGCGGGGGCTGACTCCAAATAAGTCAATACGCATTCCTGACCCCGAAGCGGCTTATGCTACTCAAGGCGGTTGTTGGCCTTCCTTTTATTGCCGCCAGTCTCACGGGCCTGCCACGTATGGCCCGGCTGGTTGGGGGCCATAGGTCTCAAAGACATGTTCGAACACAGCTGAGCACTTTTGCTTGTACAGCTCAGGCGTATAGGCGCGCGGGAGCCCTTGATCTAACAGGTCTTCAATTGCCAGCTTCACTCGGGACCGTGCAGCGACCGTTTCCCTCCAATTCAGGACAAGCAATTGCTGTAGTTTCTCCAGCAACGCTCTGGCGATCTTTTTTACTTCGGCTCGTTCCTCTGCGCTCAACTCAGGGGCTGGGCGCGTAAGGATGTCGAAAATGACCAGTTCCTCCTCGGAGAGATGCTCCCGCACATGCCGTTCCTGTTCTTCGTTCAGGCTACGGCTCAGGGCCAGCAGTTCCTTGAACAGCTCCTCAATGTTCCGGCTGCCCGCATTGTAGGATTCGATCAATTCTTCGAACTTCGCCAGATAGTCGGCCCTCGTCCGGTTCAAGCGAATGAGCTTGTCGAGCTGCGAGCGGATCGAGGCCTTCAGTTCCTCCAGGTCGAGATTCTTGGTCTTGGACGTGTCAAAGCGCTGGGCCAAGGCCTCGAAGTCGATCTTCGTGAGATCGATCACCCCATGGCCGTCTGTACGGTGAGGAATACGGAAACCATCTGCTGCAATCGACGCATCGAGAATCTTGTTCAAGTCCGCCAGCACGACTGAAATATCCGCCGGTCCTTCCCCGATCCGCTCCTTGATCGTCTCGGCAATAGTCGTAAGACAGGCCACTCGGGAGGCGAATGCCAGGACCGAGGGGTCTGGCTTGACCGCTTGAAAGAGTGTCCACACCCAGCGTGCGTGAGCGAGAAACTCCTTCCTCAATCGGTCCGGAGAAATCAGAGCGTCGATGGTTTCGGCGATCTTCGTAAGCCGATCCAGGTTGCCCGACTGGACTTGTTCGATCTCCTCCAGGCGCACCCCATGGGCTTGGCAGAAGGTCGTGGCCTCACCGATGGCCAGACGGAGGCTCTCGACCAGCTTCTGTTTGTCTCGGATCGGCCGTTCCCCGCCCTTCCCCTTGGCATAGATCGCCAGCGCCTTCTCTAACGACTCGAAGACGTTCGCATAGTCCACGATCAAGCCACTGTGTTTGCCGGGAAACACGCGGTTGGCCCTGGCGATGGTCTGCATCAGGGTGTGGTTCCGCATCGGCTTATCGAGATAGATAGTCGAACAACTGGGCGCGTCGAAACCGGTCAGCCACATGGCACAGACAAACACGAGGCGGAGGGGATCGTTCGCATCCTTGAACTTCTCATCCAGCGGCTCATCGTTCATCCGCTTCCGGTGGGGCGCGATATCGAGCCCCAGATTCCTCATCTGCTCGATCTCGTTCTGACCGGGGGAGACTATTAATGCCATGTCGGCTGTGCGGATCACGTCCAGACGGGCGTTCAGCTCGCGGATTCGGGCCGGATCGGCACCCTTCGCCCCATATGTCCTCAGCCTGGCCAACTCCTGCTCGACCTTCTTCTCTTCGGTTTGCCAGTGCCTCCGGACCTTGTCGTGCATCCGCAACGCCGTGGCCTTGTCGATGGAAATGACCATGGCTTTGCCCTGGAAGCCGCGTCCAAGAAAGTGTTGGACGATGTCTTTGGCAATCGTGTCGAGCCGGTCATCACGAGTGAGCAATTGATATTGCCGGCCCAGTTCAAGCTCTAGCCGCCGTTCCTGTTCCTCATCCAGTCCAGCCGCCTCGATCAGGTTGTAGATATCGTCGTTGAGGTTCGGATTTTCCAATCGCAGTTCCGGCGTCCGATTCTCATAGAACAGCGGAACGGTAGCCTTGTCTTCGACGGATTGCTGGAAGTCATAGATAGAGACGTAGTTGCCGAACACCTCACGAGTCCGTTCCTCCCCGGCGATCAGCGGCGTGCCCGTGAACGCCAGAAAGAGCGCATTTGGGAGGGCCGCTCTCATGTTTAGCGCCAGGGTATCGTACTGGCTGCGATGGGCTTCG
The DNA here is from genome assembly GCA_964449255.1 of uncultured Nitrospira sp. Classification (GTDB taxonomy): domain Bacteria; phylum Nitrospirota; class Nitrospiria; order Nitrospirales; family Nitrospiraceae; genus BQWY01. The sequence continues at coordinate 98,978 of CAYUYE010000003.1, forward strand.
TCTGTGAGCACGATCACGTCTGAACGGTCGCAGAGCAGTTCAGCCGTCTGGAACTTGTGAATGAGCGTGAAGACGTAGCGGTGATTTTCAGCGAGCAACTGCCGTAACTGTGTCCCACTTTGTGCATGGCACTGGTCGCTCTCAGTCTCGCTCACCGCGCCACAGGCCTTGAAGGTTTTGGCGATCTGGTCGTCCAATTCGACACGGTCCGTCACCACCACAAAGGTCCAGTTACCGGGAACCTTGCGCAAAATCTTCTGGGCGTAAAACACCATGGCCAGGCTCTTGCCGGAGCCCTGCGTTTGCCAGAAGACGCCACCACGTCCGTGGCCCTGTTCCTGGGCAGCGAGTGTCGCAGCAATGGCATTATTCACGCCAAGGAACTGGTGATTTTGTCCAAGCACCTTCACCAATCCGGCTTTGTGTTCCGAGAACAGGCTGAAGTTTTCGAGCAGGTCGAGCAGGCGGGATGGGACGCACGTTCCGCGGACCATCACTTCGAGTGATACCCGGCGTGGTTCATCCTCGCGCTCGATTCGCTTCCACTCGAAGAACCGTTCCCAATCAGCCGTGAGTGAGCCGACGCGACTCTCCGTCCCGTTGGAGGCGATCACCAGGGCGTTGAACCAGAAGAGTTGGGGAATGTCGGATTTGTAACAGGTGAGGTTGTCGTCGAATGCCTGTTGTGCTGGTACGCCAGGTTTCTTCAGCTCGATAACAACAAGCGGGAGACCATTCACGAAGCCGACAAGATCAGGCCGCCGAGTGTAGAGTGCGCCGGTGACGCTGAACTGACTCACGAGCAGAAAGTCGTTGGCAGCGGGATTATCCCAGTCGAGAACACGGACGCGCTCCGTCTTTTGCCCGCCGCCTTTGTCGGGAACGGCAACCGGGATGCCATCTTTGAGAAGGCCGTAAACCTCCCGATTCGCCGCCGCGAGGCTCATCGCCGAACGATGACGAATGAGTGCATCGATGGCTTGAGAGATGGCTTCTGGTGGAAGTGAGAGATTCAGGCGCTCAAGTGCGGCACGAAGACGAAGAATCAACACCGCCTCGCCTTTGGTCCCCCGGCCAAGGGTGCCGCCAACACCAAAAATTTCCTCTAAGGCTGATACGGTCTGCCAGCCTAATTCAGAAAAGAGTTGGATGGCGGGCTGCTCAACGAGGGAGTCTTCAGAGTATTCTTTGGGCGGAGGTGTCACTTCTTGTCCACTATGACGGAAACTTTTGTGATTTCGTGAGTTCTTGCTCTATCGAAGCATCGGCTTTGCCCCCAAGAATTGGCGCCAAGAAGTCCTGAATAGTTCCAATTTCGAGAAGATCCTTCATCTTCTTTCCAGCGCTCAACTGTTCCCTCAGTTCATAAACGTGCTGAAGGCCAAATTTCCCTCCCGTACCAACCCATGATTTGTCTTTAAAAAGATCTTCTAGCTCGCCGTCCAGTAGCCCTAGGCCACTTTGGCGAAGGACCTTTAGCAGCGGCGCTATACCGGCATCCTTAAACTCACTCGACTTCTTCCCCTCATAAAACCCTTTAGCGTTCTCATTTCTGAGTCTGTCTCGCAGTATCGTAATACGGCCTACCAGCTTCCCTCCATCTGACCCTCCGACATGCAGCTGCGCAAAAAACTCCTTGGGAAGATGTTCAGCGGACGAGTGTGCCTTAGTGTCAAAGCCTTCAACTTTAGTCTTATCTCGAAGAAGGAAATCAAAATCTGAAAGAACGCAGCATGCGAGGCCAAGTTTCAAGAGAACCTTGCACATGCTAACAAGACCGTCCTTGCCATTGACGGAGACGATTGAAATATTTTGCCGATCAAGCTCGCCAGGAAATAATTCATCAGCAACCGCTCGCACGACATGTTCGTCGTACCCCTCACATAAGATGACCTTGTCAGCAAAGAACAGCTCATTCTGGTTATTGTTCACCAAGAGGGAGAGAAACTCGCGAGCGTCGATGGCTTGGGCAGTAGTGCCATTCGCGGTGTTGTTGCGAACAAGGACTAAGTTAAACGTTTGATCAGATGTTCGAACGAACTCAATTCCGTGGGTCGTGATTATGATCTGATTTCGGTTTTGGTCCAGAAATTCATCAAGGCGGTCACTTATCACACGTCTAGCATGAGGATGGAGATACAGTTCAGGCTCCTCCACACAAAGAAGAGCCGACCCGGTAGTATTCACATGCTTAGTGTAGTACGAGAATAACCCGAGAATCGTGGCGCTCTGTATCCCTGCTCCCTTATCCGTAAGCATGCTTTTAAAGCCGTCGTCGACATACACCACACAACTCTTGTAGAGATCCCCATTCGTATCAGCATTGAATTGAAACGACAGTTTGGCGCCCGGAAATGAAACCGAGAGAGTATCGTTTTCGATTTTTTGTGTAACCTGGGCAAACACCCGATCCCCAGCTGAGCGGACTTGCTCCAATGCTACCTTTAGTTCTTTGTCATCGTCGCAACCTTTGGTGAGGTACTTCATCAACTTGCCGAACCAAGTCCATGAGGCAAGCCGAAGTTGTGAGGCCGGATCTCGAAATGCTGGCAGGATAGCACTCTGAAGTAACTCCGTTCGTACCGTGGCGCGAAATGCCAAGACCCAATCCTCTGTATCGCTCTCGCGGTAAAGAAATCGGATTTGCTTCGTAATTCCCTTGTCAGTTCTATTAGCCAGAAAAGCGTATGAAAACTGATACTTCTCTCTAAGCTGTTGTTGAAAGTTGTTCTGATTCTTCAGCTTTGAATCTACCCATACCTTATCCTGAACCTCATCCTCATTAACCGAGAAGATTGATTCAAACTCCTTGGTGAGATCTTCAATTGGCAGTCGATAGGGCTTCCCTTGAGCTCCCCACGCCTTTTTTCCATGGAAGCTATACCCGAAGCACCTATCGATTTCCCCCCAGTTAAGTTCTTCCTTGCTGTCCCGCCTAAGTTCACACCAAATGAAGATGGTCTCCGCAGACTGAAGCGTTTCTTTCCCATCAGCCCCAATTATTCGAACAGAATGAAAATCTGCCTCGGTTATATTCTCCGACTTGGCGTACGCAGGCGCTGATTCACCGAGCACTACATCCAGTGCCTGCACGATGTTGCTTTTACCTGAATTGTTCCGACCAATAATGACGTTCTTACCTGGCTTGAACTCCAGATCGAGTTCGCAGATAGAACGAAACCCTCGTATATAGAGGCGGCTCAGATACATGATGCCGTGACAGAAAGTGAGCCCGACAGCAGTCGCGGCAGCAGTAGGTCGCGGGTGCGGCGGAGGTTCTGGATTCTTCCGCGAAGCTGCTGGCTGAGCACAAACATCGGGGCGATAACCGAGGAGAAACTTTTGATGAGGAATGGATCAGGTACTGTGCTTGGAATTGTGAGGAGATTGTCCGGTTTGACGCGTTGATGACTGGTTGATGTGCCTATTGCGAGGCCGGCAAACTGACCTCTGAATTCTTCAGAACAACATTTTGCGTAAATGAATTCACGAGTAACTCCTGACTGCGGCTTCAGGACGAGGAACTCAGTTGAAGTGATGGCGCGACGCCGGCCGGTCGGTACTGGGAGCCAAATACGGGGGATGCGTGGGTTGAGCTTGGAAAGCAACACGCATGATGCATCGATGCAGTACTTGCCGCTGAGAATTGTCTCGCCTAGTTCGAGGGCTGCCTGTCGTCCATTGTCAAAAGATGGAATGCTGAAGTGCTCGAACTCTTCACTGGGAAAATCGAACGGATTAATTCCATTGCGATCAATATGAGCTAGATCGTCGAAGCAGCCCTCCCAGCCTTGAGGGATGAGACCAAGGTGCGACGGAACCATTTTCACTTTTTCGTGGCCAGGAAAGCGGAAATGGACGAACCACTCGCGGTAGAGGGATCGGGCCATCTCTTCCAGAATCTTGATGCGCCGCTGGTCGTTCTCAATTAAGTCGTCATAGGCCGACAGGATGCCAGAGATACGGCGTTGGAGCGGGATCGGAGGCAGCGGTACCTCAAAAGACTCGATGTGGCCCTTAGTAATGGCACGGCGGCTTCCGCCGGTATTGAACGACTCGATGTAAAATTTTGTAAGCGGATGAGTGAGAAACGCCAATAGGTATCCAGGAATGCATGCGTTCTGGTCAACGCGAATAATCGAAACATGTTGGTTTACGCAGGCGGGCAGGATTTTATCTGGGACAATGCAAGCTCGAGCGAACGTAACTCCATCCCCCGTGATGTTCAGAAGGATGTCTCCAGAATGAACTTCTGCATTTTTCAATTCATCGGATTGCTGTTCTGAGATAAAGGCAAGGCCATCACTTTCAAACCTTCGGTCGAACACGTGCTGACTTCGGATCAGTGCGTGAGAGACTCTCGAATCTAGATATGCGGCCTTCCCTCCGCGAGGAGTGGCTCCGCTTCCCACTTTTGTTGCAAATGTATCGATGCGTTTTACCTTCCAGCCGGATGGGACTGGAAGATGTGACGTGCGCTGCTCTATCAAAGAGGACGTCGTCATTACTCAAGAATTTCTGCCACGTTTCTGGCGATGGTTTCTTCAAGCTCACGGGCCTGGGCGTTGAGGGTTTCAAGTTCTTCATTCAACGTTTCGAGCTGCTCCTTGAAATCCTCATCGCTGACTTCTTCGCCCGGCGCCACGCCGACATGCCGGCCAGGATTCAGGCTCCATCCCTGTGCTTCGATCTCTTTAATGGTGGCGGCCTTGCAAAGACCCGGCACGTCGGTGAATTTCGGCTTCTTGCCGAATACTTCCTTCAGCTTGGCTTCCGCCTCCGCTCCGCCTAGCGTGAAGTCCGGTTCCTCGCCTCGATAGAGCCGGACCACGTTGGCCAAGAATCCGATCTGCCCTTCGGTCCAGTCGCGATGCGCACGATCCACTTGGCGGTAGATATGCCGCGCGTCGAGGAAAAGGACTTTGTCGGCTCGCGCGGTCTGTTGCTTCCCTCGATCCAGAAACCAGAGCGTGCAGGGCAGCGTCACGGTGTAGAACATGTTCGGCCCGACGGCGACCATCACATCCACCGCGCAGGCTTCGATGAGCTGCTTGCGTAAGTCCTGCTCGGAGGAACGGGCCTCGGAGGCGCTGTTCGCCATGACGAACCCGGCCCGACCGGTCTGGTTCAACGTCGAATAGAAGAGCTGAATCCAGAGATAATTGGCGCTGTCCGTGCGCGGGAGGCCGAAGGGGTAGCGGCGACCTTTCCCCACCTCTGCTTCCAGCCGATCCTTATCGACCGCGTTCACATTGAACGGAGGATTGGCGAGGACGAAATCGAACTTGCCGGTGCCCTTGTGCAGATCGTCGTAGTAGGTGATGGCTTCTTTGATATCCCCTTCGAGGCCGTGCATGGCCAGGTTCATGCGGCAGAGGGCGACGGTGGCGGCGACCTTCTCTTGCCCGTGGATAGTCAGTTCTGACGTCGGATTCTTTTTGTGCTCCGCCACGAAGCGGGCGCTCTGGACGAACATGCCGCCGGAGCCGCAGGCTGGGTCCAGAATGCGGCCGTGGAACGGCTCCGACACTTCTACGAGAAGACGCACGATGCTGGAGGGTGTGTAGAACTCGCCGCCTTTCGACCCCTCCTCACGAGCGAATTCGCCGAGAAAGTATTCGTAGATGCGGCCGAAGGCGTCGTAGTCGATAGTGGCGGGGATTTCGGAGACGCGTTTGAGCAGTTCCTTCAGCAACGTACCGGTGAAAATTTCATAGGTCTTGGGCAGTACGCCGGCAAGTTGGGGATTGTGCTTCTCGATATCACGCATCGCCTCGTTGATTGCCTTGCCAGCATTGGCCCCCTCCGGCAGATGCAGCAGCTTGTCATAGCGGGCGTTCGGCGTGAGATAGAGCACCCCTTCGGCATGGTAAGCCGCCGGTTCGTCCATGCGTGAGCCGCGACGCGACGAGGTGGCGATCTTCTCCAGCCCCGCCCGCACTTTGGCAAATCGCACGTCGGCAAAGCGGAGGAAAATGAGGCCGAGAACGGGCATGGAGTACTGCGCAGATGTCAGGCCGCTGTTGGCGCGCAACTGATCGGCAGCGTCCCAGAGGCGCTTTTCCAATGTATCGGTTGCCGTGTCTTTCTCAGAGGGAGCGACCCAGAGCATCGGGAGCCTCTTTTGGCGCCGTCATTGGGCGCCTTTTTGCCGCCGGAGCTTACCTATTTTCCTGAGAGAAATCACGCGCCTTTGTCCGATGAGAGGCCACGTCAATCGTGACTCGTATTTCGTGAGGCGCCAGAAGAGAAAGGGCCGGAAATTGGGAGCGGGATCATCTTCGTAGAGATAGGGCCGAATGGACGTAGGGCCCCGTGAAGGCGTTAATCGTCAATCGGCATTCGTGAATCGCAAGAGGGCAGGGTCATTGGCCGTGCGGTAACGCTCGATCACAGTGGCACCAAACGGTCTTGCGGCGGGGAGCAGTGTCGTGTCTGTCACTCGAAATCCCAATGATACTTCAGGGATATCTTGGCGTGACGTTTTGATGCCATGATGCTATAATGTCTAGAATTACTACCGGGAGGGCCTCACATGCCATCAGACACTCGCACCACGGTGTACCTCAAGTCCAACGTATATCGCGCCCTAAAGGTGAAGGCTGCTACCACCGACCGCTCGGTGTCCGACCTCGTCAACGCCGCCGTGTTGGAATCGCTTCGAGAGGATGCCGTGGATTTAGAGGCATTCACTCGTCGCACAAAAGAACCGTCGCGTCCGTTTGAAAAGGTTCTTGAGGATCTGAAGCGTGACGGACTCCTATAGTCTTCTCATCAAGCGCTCGGCTGAAAAGGAGCTCAAGAAACTTCCCGCTGGGGATCTTCGCCGAGTGGTCGATCGCATCCGCAGCCTGGCACAACAGCCTCGCCCCTCAGGGTGTGAAAAGCTGTCAGGTGAGGACGAACGTTACCGGATTCGGCAGGGCGATTACCGGATTGTCTACGGGATCGATGATGCCGACAGAGTGGTGGAGATCGTGAAGATCGGCCACCGGCGGGAAGTGTATCGCTAGGCCCGTGAAGCGATGGTGCTGCCCTTGGGAAGGCTTGGCTCTGCATTCCTCGCCACCCTTCGGCGCCACTCAGGGCAAGCAGGCAGGGTGTTGTGTTGCGGAGGGGGAAGGTCAGAGCTCAGTTTTGAATGTTGAATGGTGAGTGTTTAGTGGGCGGAGGGAAGGCTAGCTTGCGCGGGCGGTTACGCGCAATTTCACGCGGGCTTTCTTCTGCAATGCGCGGACGATTCCAAAGAAGGTCTCTGTGCTGGGATTGCCCCGGGGAGACAACATGCGATGGAGGCTCTTGCTCGGGACGTGGAGCGTGGTGCCCAATGCCTCAAAGCCGATGGTGGCGTTGACTAGGTCGCGGAGGATGGCTTTGCCCTGCGTCGTCTCCCCGACAAAATAGGCATTGAGGGCTTCGCTGAACAGTGCTTCGCAAAACCGCGGATCACGGTGGACCCGGGCCACGACGGTCTCCTTACATTCACGTGTGAGGGCCATGGGTTCCTTCGTCCTACGAATGCCCGGCTTTTCTCTGGCGCCGATAATCGGTCCAGCGAGGTTGTGCCGTTTCGATTGCGAGCTGTTGGCGCTTCTTTGTACTTCCGCCCAATGGGAGGCTGGAGGTTATGGTTGGCGCTGAGCCACAGTCTGCGCGCGATCCAAGGTTGCGAAAATCTGGACGATCGAAGCCTCGTTGAACTCTCGTCCGTAGAAGCGCCGGAAGACGGCTTGTCGTAACTCACGCTCCGACAGATTCGGATGGCGTTCGAGGATTGAGGCTGTCACGATCATTTTTGCCGTGGTAAACAAGGAGCATCCCATGAGGAGGCGCTCCCCTCCGGATCGCGCCATCACCAGCGCTCGATAGCGTTGCTCCATTTCTGGTGACGTGTCAGTCATGAAGCGGCCTGAATGTGAGTCTTTGGCCCAGTCGAGTTTTGACAAGATCAGATCCTCCAGCGCGACGATCCAGAACTGATGCGTATCAACCGACACCCTTCTGCGTCGCCTGAACTCTTCCTGGCGATAGGGTGTGTCTTTCCTGATGACAAAGTCGGCTTTCACCAAGGTCGCGTTGTGAATGATATTGAACATGCCGTGATGCCGTAGCGCTTCTCGGACGCTTTCTCGGTCAATGTAGAATTCCGCCTCAAACAGCGCAATGATTGTCGGGACATCTCGTTCGGCGAGCTCAATGACCAGATCGATATCCCGGGTCATCCGGGGAACGGCATAATAGTTCATCGCCATCGAACCAGTGACCATGTACGGCAGGTGTGCCTGATCGAGTCTGCCGGTGATGGTTTTAAGCGCCTCGAACTCTTCATTCATAACGTCGGCTATTGCCGGATGGTGCGTGCTTCGCGATAACGTGCGGCAGCATACCGACTTTGTGTATTGGGGACAAGGCAAGGATAGCTGCGGGGGCTCTCGCTCACGCTTCCGGAGGCGGGAGGGGGATAGGAAAATCAGGTTGAGGTTGAGGGGGGAAGGCGGGAAAGAGCGTTGGAGGGTGGAGGTTTGAGGCGGAAGGCGTAAGAACAGGTTCAGGCTGAGGCTAAGGCTGAGGTTGAGGCCGGGTCGGGCCGATTTTGGATGTGGAGTGGTGAATGGTGAATTGACTGAAGGGGACAGAGCTGGGCAATATTCGATTTCGATTAATGGCCAATGGCGGATCTGTTTTCGGTTTGAAGCCGGTGATGCGTTCGATGTCGAAGTCACAGATTATCACTAGGCGAGGTGGACGATGAGCATTCCCAATAAGCGAATGCGGAGGGTGCGCCCTACACATCCGGGCGCCATGCTGCGGGAGGATTTCTTGCCGGAGTATGATTTGACCGTCGCGGGTTTCGCGAGGGGGATTCGGGTTTCTCGTCAGACGGTGAACGAATTGCTGCAGGAGCGACGGGGTGTAAGCCCGGAAATGGCATTGCGACTGTCTCGCCTGTTCGGTAACAGCCCGGAGTTCTGGCTCAACGCCCAACGGGCGGTCGATCTATGGGAGGCCGCAAAGCACATCAAGCGCCAAATCAACACGATTGCCCCGCTGACCGCCGCATAACCTCGCCCATCAACCGCTAGGGTTCTCGAGTTCCCAGAGTTGCAAGGAGGTCGTACGGGTTGGTGAAGACGTGCTCGGCGCCCTGGGTGCGGGCGTCGCGGTGGAACGCGTCGGCTTCGTCGGTCGACTTGGCCCAGGCGGCGGCCCAGAAGGGGATGCCGGCGGCAGAGGCGGCTTCCCCATCGAGCAGTGAATCGCCCACATAGACCACGTCTCCGGCCGTGCCGTTCAGTGCGGAGGTGGCCGACATGATGCCTTCCGGATGCGGCTTTGGTTCCTTCACTTCCGATTCCGTCACGACCACATCAAACGGCACGAGGCCCGCTTTCGCTTCCGTGATGCGCCAGGCGCCGCGGCTTTTGCCTGTCACGATGCCGATTCGATAGCCCCGGTCGCGCAAGTGCCGCAGCATCTCCGGCACGCCGGTGTAGGGGCCGTCGAAGTGTGTATCGTGCAGGGCGTGGTAGTGCTGGAGAAAGAGCGCATAGGCATCCACGTTGCCTTGTGCGCCCAATACCTTTTGTAACAGCCAGGTTTCGGATCGCGGACGAAGCGCCAAGAGCGCGAGCGTTTCCTGTGCGCGGAACGACCGGCCGTAGAACTCTTCGAACGTGCGCCGGTAGGCCTCCATGTAGAGGCGCCAGGTATCGATGAGCGTGCCGTCGAGGTCAAACAGGAGGCTGCGAATCATGCGGGCTGTCCCGCCTGGCTGCGGCGCTGCGCGACGAGCGCGCGTAGGTCGTCCCCCATCATGACTTCCTTGATCAGCAACTGCGAGGCCGCTTGGCGGAGCACCGGTTCCTGCTGCTGGAGGAGCTGCTGAACGCGGGCATACTGCTCGTCGATGATCAGGCGGATTTCGCAGTCGATTTCGCGAGACGTCTGTTCGCTGTAGTCGCCGGGAGCGGTGGGTTGGCCGGTGGGGAGATAGAGCGGCTGGCGCTCGCGCTCGAAGCTGATTTGTCCGAGCTTGTCGCTCATGCCATAGGCCTTGACCATGCTCTTGGCGATGTCGGTGGCCTTCATCAGGTCGTCTTGCGCGCCGGTCGAGACCTCCTTGTAGATCAATTCTTCAGCCGCGCGGCCGCCCAATAACACGGCGATTTTGTTTTTGAGCTCGGTCTTGGTCATGAGGAAGCGGTCTTCGGTCGGGAGCTGGAGCGTGTAGCCCAACGCCGCAATCCCCCGCGGGATGATGGAGATCTTTTGCACCGTATCGGTGCCGGGAATGGCCAGCGCCACAAGCGCATGGCCGATCTCGTGGTGCGCGACCCGTTCCTTTTCCATCTTGTTGAGCACCCGGTTTCTCTTTTCGAGCCCGGCGATGACCCGTTCGACGGCTTCCTGCAGCTCGGAGAGCTCGATCTGCTCCTTGCCGCGGCGCGCGGCCAGCAGGGCGGACTCATTGACGATGTTGGCAAGGTCGGCGCCGACGAAGCCGGGCGTCATGCTGGCGATCACCTCGAGGTCGTCTTGCGATTTGAGCTTCACCTTCTGCGCATGGACGTTGAGAATTGCCAGGCGGCCGATCTTGTCGGGCCGATCGACGAGCACGTGCCGGTCGAAGCGGCCGGCCCGCAACAGCGCGGGGTCGAGAATCTCCGGGCGGTTGGTGGCGGCCATGAGGATCACGCCTGCGCGCGCGTCGAAGCCGTCCATTTCGACCAGCAATTGATTCAACGTCTGCTCACGTTCTTCGTGCGCCATGGGGCCCATGCCGCGAGCCTTGCCGAGCGCGTCCAATTCGTCGATGAAGATGATGCAGGGCGCCTTTTGTGTGGCCTGCTCGAAGAGGTCGCGCACACGGGCCGCGCCGACGCCCACGAACATTTCGACGAACTCCGAGCCGCTGATCGAGAAGAACGGCACGGCGGCCTCGCCGGCCACGGCCTTGGCGAGCAGCGTCTTCCCGGTGCCGGGCGGGCCGACCAACAAGATGCCCTTGGGAATCTTGCCACCGAGGCGTTGAAACTTTTCGGGGGTCTTCAAGAATTCGATGACTTCCTGCAACTCCTGCTTGGCCTCATCCACACCGGCCACGTCGGCGAAGCTGACCTTCACTTCGCGCTCCATGTAGATCTTGGCCTTGCTGCGTCCCACGGTCATGAAGGAGCCCTGGCCCTGGCCGAGGCGCCGGAGGATTACCCACCAGAGGCCGACGAACACGAAGGCGGGGATCACCCAGGAGAGCAGATCGCGCATGAACGTGCTTTCGATGACGCCGGTGACTTTCACGTTGTGCTGGGCCAGGTCGCGCAGCAGGTCGGGATCCTCCACGCGCACGGTGTCGAACAGATCGGTGTCGCGTTCGAACGTTTTCTCCTTGGCGCGCCCGTGAATCTTGGTGGAGGAGATGGCGACTTCGAGGACCTTGTCTTCGGCGATGGCTTGTTTGAAGTCGCTGTAGGGCACGTCTTGCGGGCCGAAGAACGGCGTGACGAAGGTCTGCAGCAGCAATATGACCCAGAAGGCCAAGATGATGTACCAGAGGGAGAATTGTCGTTGTTTCGGGTCCATGATTGCTCGTGATGGTCGCGAGGTTACGGTGTCTTTCGCCGCAACCGTTCCGTCAAGACCGGGTACTTGGCCTCGCCGAGGCCGACGTTGCCGTCGCTGCTGTTGGCCGCCACGACGCGCAGCGTGATGCCGTCCGGCGCGTCCTTCGAAGGTGGCACGAAGAACGGCGCCTCGAAGAAGCCGCGCTCGCCCACGTAAAACATTTGCAAGCGCTCCGTCACCTTGTCGCCGATGAGCACCTCGCCATAGATGTGCACGCCGCGCGCGTCCCAGTCGCCATGCGGACGTACCGGCGTGCCCGCGAGCGTGCGGACGGAGGCGCGTAGCGTCACATCTTCTTTTGCAATGAGTGACTCACCCTGGGTCGGCGCCACGATCTGCACGAGATAGCCGTAGAGCTGCAGCACGATCCCGTCGCTGGTCAGATGATGGCCCGGCACGAGCAAGAGGGTCTTGCTCACGCGCTGCATCGCCTGTGGATAGGAGAGCGGTCCTTGTGCGGCGATTTCCACCTGCGTCGGCTTCTCCAAATACAGCGTCGTGGCGAATGACGCGGAGGGTGCTGAGCTATAGAGCGGCTCGCGCATGAGGTGCGGCGTGCGCATGATCTGGTTTTGGTCGCCTGCCTCGCCCTGTTGAATGCCGGAGGCCAGCAGCTCGCCGGTTGCCACGTTGGTGATGGTGATGCGCGCGCCGCCCACCTCGCGGCCCAACACGAGCGCGCCGTGGCTCACGACGCGAATGGTCAGATTGGTCGCCAGCGCCTCGTTCAGCGGCTGGTCCGGCGTGGGCGGAGACTGCGCGAAGCAAGGGAGGGCTGCCGCCAGGCAGACGATCACCGCGAGTATTCCGAGGGCGAGCGATCGTCTCCTGCGCGTCATTTCACCTTGGTGCCTGGGTCGACGTCTTCAAGGAACGTGGCGAGGCCGCGGACTTCGCTGTCGCCTGCAGCCAACACCATTCCCTGCGACTCGATGCCCATGAGTTTGGCCGGCTTGAGGTTGGCCACGATCACGATCGTCTTGCCCACGAGCTGGTCAGGCTCGTATTTCTTCCCGATGCCTGCGACGATCTGGCGCTGTTCCGTACCGAGGCTGACTTGTAACTTGATTAGTTTTTCGGATTTCGGTACACGCTCGGCCGTCAGCACCTTGGCCGTCTTGAGCTGAATCTTCATGAATTCGTCGATCGTAATCTGCGCGGGTGCAATCTGCGCAGCCGCGGCGGCCGGGGATGCGGCCGGCGCTGATGCAGGCGGCGCAGATGTGACTGGTGTTGGGGCGGCCGTGGTCTGTTGTGCGATCGAGGGTGAAGGTGATGGAGTTTCGGTCACGGCTTTGGCTCCTTTTGCTTTCGGAACTTTAGTCGCCTGGCCTGCAATTTCAATATGGCCACTTTCGGCCAAAAGAATCCTGGGAAATAGAGCCGGTCCTTTGCTTATCCGAGTCCCACGGGCGAGGCGGTTCCATTTGCAGTCCTCTGGTGAAAGGGCTTTGGAGAAGTCTACGGACAGTCCCAACTGTTGCGCAAGCAACTGGGCCGTCTGAGGCATGAACGGATATACAGCAATCGCCAGCAATCGAAGCGAGTCGGCGCCACGGTACAGAACCCGGTCCAACAGTTTTCGCTTCTCAGGATCTTTAGCCAGCGTCCAGGGTGCGTGGGTCTCGAGGTATTGGTCCGCTGCACGGACGAGCTGCCAGATTTCAGCCAGGCCTCGACTGAAATCCAATTGCTCAATGTCAGAGTCTGCCTGTTTGAAAACTGCGAGGCCGGCTTCCGTCAAATTCTCTTCTATGTCCGTCTGAATTTCGGGAGGGCAATCTGGTACCGTCCCCTCTGCAAAGCGATCGATGAGGGTCAGGGTTCTGCTCAAGAGGTTTCCTAGGCCGTTCGCAAGGTCACTATTGATGCGTCCAACCAGTGCCGTTTCGGAGAAGTCTCCATCCTGGCCAAAGGGCACCTCGCGGAGGAGGAAGTAACGGAATGCATCTGCCCCATACTTGTCAATCATCGCATGCGGATCGACCACGTTGCCGCGGCTCTTGGACATTTTCTCGCCGTCGACCGTCCACCAGCCGTGCGCGAAGATCGTCCGCGGGATCGGTAGCTCCAGCGCCATGAGAATCGTCGACCAGTACACGGCGTGAGTGGTCAAAATGTCCTTGCCGACCAAGTGCACATCGGCCGGCCACAGGCGGTCCATCGACGGCCGTGGCGCCAGGTAGTCGAGTGCGGAGACGTAGTTCACCAGCGCGTCGAACCAGACGTAGGTGACGTAGTCCTTGTCGAAGGGCAGTTCGATCCCCCACGAGAGGCGCGACTTGGGCCGCGAGATCGACAGGTCGCCCAGCTTCTGCGTCTTGAGAAATCCCAGGACTTCGTTGCGGCGCGATTCTGGCCGGATGAAATCCGGGTGGGCGTCGATGTGGGCGATGAGCCGCTCCTGATACTGGCCCATCTTGAAAAAGTAGTTCCGCTCGCTGATTTGCTCCACGGGGCGTTTGCAGTCCGGACAGAGCCCGCCTTCGACGTCTTTTTCGGTCCAAAACCGCTCGTCGAACAGGCAGTACCATCCGGTGTACTGATCGCTGTAGATCAAGTGTTTATCGAACAATTGTTGAAGATATCGTTGAACGATGGCTTTGTGCGGTGTATCGGTCGTGCGAATGAAGGCGTCGTTCGAAATGTTGAGCTTGGTCCAGAGCGTGCGGAACTGCGGGGCCAAGCGGTCGCAATGGGTCTGCGGGTCGACGCCGGCCTTCGCGGCCGCTTGTTGGACCTTCTGCCCGTGCTCGTCGAGGCCGGTCAGAAAGAAGACGTCGCGGCCGCGCAAGCGATGGTAGCGCGCCAGCACGTCGGCGGCGACGGTGGTGTAGGCGTGCCCGATATGCGGCACGTCGTTCACATAGTAGATGGGTGTGGTGATGTAGAAACGGTCGGCCATAGTCAGTGTGAAGATACCAGGCGGAGCGGGAACAATTCTACCGGCCGGCCGGCGCTGTCACCGTGGCGTCGCGGAGACGGAGGAAAATCTGCTCGAGCATGAGCTGCGCGTTCAAGTTACGGGCGCTGTTGCGTTGGAAGGTTTCAATCTCGGAGAGGAGCTGGAGCAATTGATCCAGGTCGGCCGATTGCGCCGAGGCCTGGAGCTCACGTTCATGGCCACGATGGGTCAACTGATCCGGTTCGGTGCCGATCTGCGTGAGCACCAGATCGCGGATCCAGCTTGCCAAGCGATCGAGAATGTCGGCCGCAGACTCTTCTCCTTTAGCCAAGGTCTCGGCCGTCGTGAGAATCGTCGAGATCGAACGCAACGCTTTGGGGGAGGTGACAGTCGCAATAGCGTCATGCTGTTCCCGAAGCGACGCCAGGTCGCTGCTCAGCGCTTCACCCAAGCGGCCCTCGGTGACGGAGGCCAGCACATTCGCGTCAGTTGCGGAGAGTCCGCGCAGCTTCGTGAGCGCCGCTGCCGTGACGGACACCGCTGGTGCGGTAAGCCGCAGTGCTTGGCAGCGTGAGCGGATGGTGGCCGGGAGCGCATAGGGTCGACTCGACACGAGAATGAGCAACGCATGGCCCGGCGGTTCTTCCAAGGTTTTGAGCAGCGCGTTGGCCGCACCGATGTTCATCCGCTCCGCGTCGTCGATCAGGCAGAATTTCCGCGGCGCCAAGAGTGGGCGATAGATCAACCGGCTTTCGAGCTCGCGGATGTCTTCGATTTTGATCACCGGCGTGGCGCCCGACCGGTCCGGTTCGATGACACACCAGTCCGGGTGGCTCTGTTGCTCGAATTGCTGGCACGAGCGGCAATGACCACAGGCCTCCGGTCCCTCGGGGCCGGGCGCGGTGTCGCAGGTCATGGCCTGAATGAAGCGGCGCGCGAGCAGGCGTTTGCCGATGCGGTCCGGGCCGTGGAAGAGGTACGCGTGGGCGACGCGATTGTTCACGATCGCCGCGCGCAAGAGCGTCTTGGCGCGGTCATGACCGATGACGTCAGCGAAGGGCATAGGGGTCTGCGTTCCTGGTTGTGCCCGCGCTTAGGCGCGGGATCGTCTTGCCGACGGCCGGCGTGTGCGTAGGCGCTCCCGTACGAGAGATTCCACATCACGGCTGATCACGTCGGCCGGTCGATCGGCGCCGAGCAATCGGATGCGGCGCGGTTCCCGGCGCGCGAGTGTGCGAAAACCGCGGCGCACCCGTTCGTGAAACGCCAGCGATTCGGCGTCGAGCCGGTTGAACGCGAGTTGATTATGATGCCGGCGCTGCAGCGCCGCATCAACGGACATATCGAATACGAACGTCAGGTCGGGGCGCAGGCCGCCGCCGGCCTGGTCGTGCATGCGGCAGAGCGTCTTGACGTCGAGGCCGCGGCCGAATCCCTGGTAGGCGAGCGTGGAGTCGATGAAGCGATCGCAGAGGACGACGGCCCCCATGTCCAAGGCGGGGCGGATCACTTGGCGGACGTGTTGATTGCGCGCGGCATAGACGATCAGGGCCTCCGTCCAGGGATGGACGGATTCGCCCATGCGGTCCAACAGACAGGCGCGCAGTTTTTCGGCCAATTTGGTGCCGCCTGGTTCCCGAGTCTCCAAGACCTGATACCCCTGCAGACGAAACCATTCCGCGAGGGACCGGCATTGAGTGGATTTGCCGCTGCCTTCGATACCCTCGAACGTGATGAAGAGTCCGTTTGGCTTGAGGGAACGGGTCGGCTTTGGCTTCGCGGATTTTTTCATGGGAATTGGGTGGCCATCCTAGTCCAAGTAGCTGAAATTTTGCAAGAAAACCCTTGCGGCTCCCCGTCAAAACCGACTAGAATACGCGTTCATTAATATAGCCTCCCATGAGACTTCTTCAGACCGCCCTCAAACGCTACTTTCTGACCGGTTTATTGGTCATTACCCCGATCTGGGGCACCTTTTTGATCTTGAAAACGCTCTTCGTGGCGGTCGATGGCATCCTCGGCGAATTTCTCGCACGATTTCTCACCCCTGGCTCGTATGTGCCAGGTCTCGGTATCGTCGCGTTGATCCTGCTGATTTTTGCCACCGGCATTGTGACGACGAACGTGATCGGTCGTCAAATTGTTCGGTGGTGGGAGGGGTTGCTGCATCGTGTGCCAGTGGTGCGTGGGATTTATTCCACGATCAAGTCGATGATGGACGTATTGTCCGTGAGCGAACGCGGCGCCTACCGGCGTGTGGTCTTGATTCAGTTTCCCAAGAACGGCCAGTATTGCTTTGCCTTCGTCACCGGCGCCACGCGGGGCGACGCGCAGGCGGTGAGTCCGGATCCGCTGGTGAACGTGTACGTGCCCACGTCGCCCAATCCGACCTCGGGCTATTTCTTGCTCGTGCCGGAAAAAGACGTGACGACGGTGGACATCACGGTGGAAGAAGCCATGAAGCTGATCGTCTCCGGCGGCTTGTATCAGCCGAACGGGCCGGCCGCGCGCGGCGGGCCGTCGGCGGAGTGGACGTCAGTCAAAATCAAGCAGCCTGAAGTGGGTGTGACGACCGGTTAGCGGGCCAGCAGCCACGCGAGCCTTGCAGTGAACCTGTTCGGGTAGATTGCGGAGTGACGGTGCAGCCACGAGAGCGACAGGGGCTGGGCGTGATCATCATGGCCGCCGGCCTCGGCAAACGCATGCAGTCGAAGGTGGGGAAGGTACTGCATCCGGTGGTGGGGCAGCCGATGGTGCTCTATGCCGTCGAGTTGGCCGAGCGCTTCGGCGACGCCGGGGTGGCCGTAGTGGTCGGGCATCAGGGCGATCGTGTGCGGGAGCTGCTGAAAGGGCGCACCGGGCTCACGGTCGTCGAGCAGGCGCAACAGCTCGGCACCGGCCATGCGGTGATGCAGGCGCGACCGGTCTTTGCAGCGCGTGGGGCGGGGAAGGCTCCCGCCCACTACTTGATCTTGAACGGCGATACGCCGCTGCTGACTGAGGGGACGATTCGCGAGCTGCTGGACGTGCATCGCAAGGACGACGCGACCGTGACGATTCTGACCGCGTCGCTCGAGGATCCCTCCGGCTATGGGCGGGTCGTGCGCGCGGACTTCGAAGCGGGTGACGGGCACGTGCGGAGCTTGGCGGTCCAGCGCATCGTGGAAGACAAGGATGCCACGCCGGCGGAGGCCGCGATCCACGAGATCAACGTCGGAACCTATCTGGTCGACGGCGCGTTTCTCTTCGATGCCCTCGACAAACTCCAGCCCAACAATGCGCAGGGCGAATACTACCTGACGGATATCTTGAGCCTGGCCGTGGCGCAGGGGCGCCGCGTGTCGGCGGTACAGTTGCGGGACGCGGCGGAGGGCTTGGGTGTAAACACCCGCGCGCAGCTTGCCGAGGCCGAGCGTACGGTACGTGACCGCATTCGCGAGCAATGGCTCGTGGCCGGTGTGACGATGCGGGACCCCGCGACGACCTGGATCGATCCCGGGGTCACGATCGGCCGCGATACGGTGCTGCATCCGCACGTGACGCTCGAAGGGCGGACGATGATCGGGGAAGACTGCGAAATTCACTCGCACTCGCGGCTGACGGATTGTGCGCTGGGCCGCCGGGTGGAGGTGCTGGATAGTTGCGTGCTGCGTGAAGCGACGCTCGAGGACGAGACGTCGGTGGGGCCGTTCGTGCATCTGCGCCCGGGGGTCATAGTGCGGCGCAAGGCGAAGGTGGGCAACTTCGTGGAGATGAAGAAGACCGACCTCGGCGAGGGCTCGAAGGCGAATCATTTGAGCTACCTCGGTGATGCCGTGATCGGCAAGGGCGTGAACATCGGCGCCGGAACGATCACTTGCAACTACGACGGTCAACACAAACATCAAACGGTCGTCGGCGACGGGGTGTTTCTCGGCAGCGACAGCCAATTGGTCGCGCCGGTGACGATCGGGCGCGGCGCGCTGATCGCCGCTGGAACGACGGTCACACAGGACGTGCCCGCCGACGCCTTGGCGATCGGGCGAGCGCAGCAGGTCGTGCGGCCGGGCTGGGCGGCGAAGCGGCGCAACGCATTGGCCGGCAGCGCCTCGGCCTCGACGAAGGCCATCGCGAAGTCAGGCGGCAAGCCAAAGGCCACCTCACGGGCGCGTTCTCAGCGACAGTCCGCGCGACCGCCTAAGCAACAGGCCAGCCGGAAGTCCAAGACTCAGACTCGCAAGAGGAGGAGCTAGACCCATGTGCGGCATTGTCGGGTATGTTGGGAATGAAGAGGCGGTGCCCATTCTGTTGGGTGGGCTGAAGCGCCTCGAATACCGTGGCTACGATTCGGCCGGGGTGGCCGTGCATCAGGGCGGCAAGATCGAGGTGCGGCGCAGCGTCGGCAAGTTGGCGAATCTCGAGAAATCGCTCCAATCCAAGGGATTAGCCGGGCACATCGGCATCGGACACACCCGGTGGGCGACGCATGGCAAGCCCTCCGAGCAGAACGCGCATCCACATCGGTCGGACGGCTGCGTGCTCGTGCACAACGGCATCATTGAGAACTACGTGCAGTTGCGGCAGCAATTGGAGAAGGACGGGTTCAAGTTCGAATCGGAGACCGACACGGAAGTGGTTGCGCATCTGATCAACAAGCACGTCAAGAAAGGCTGCTCCCTGGCCGACGCGGTGCGGGCGGCGACCAAGGAGATTCACGGCAGCTATGCGATCGCGGTGATCTCCGAGCGCGAGCCCGGGACGATGATTGCGGCCCGATCCGGCTGTCCGCTGGTGGTCGGGAAGATGAAGGGGGCGTCGCTGATTGCCTCCGATGTGATGGCCATGCTCGATCACACGCGCGACGTCATCTATCTCGAGGAAGGCGACGTCGCCGAGGTGACTCAGTCGGACATCACGGTGACGGATGCGGATGGGCGGGCGATGAACCGCAAGGCCACCAAGGTGACGTGGGATGCAGCGGCGGCCGAAAAATCGGGTTTCCCGCATTTCATGCTGAAGGAAATCTACGAACAGCCGCAGACGATTCTCGACACGATGCGCGGGCGGTATTCGTTCGAGGAGGGCGAGGCTGATCTGCCGGATATCGGGTTGACGAATGCGCAGTTCGCCGCCGTCGGGCGGATCTGGATCGTGGCCTGCGGCACGTCGTGGCACTCGGGCTTGGTGGGGAAGTATTTGCTCGAGGAAATGGTCCGTACGCCGGTGCAGGTCGACATCGGCTCCGAGTTTCGCTATCGCGATCCGCTGGTCGAGAAGAACGATCTGTTCATCACGATTTCGCAATCGGGTGAAACGGCCGACACACTGGCCGCGGCGCGAGAAGCCAAGCAGAAGGGCGCGCGGGTGGTGTCGATCGTGAACGTCGTCGGGAGCACCTTAGCCCGCGAATCGGACGGCGTGCTCTACACCCATTGCGGGCCAGAGATCGGCGTGGCCTCGACGAAGGCCTTTACCAGCCAGCTCACCGCCCTCTACATGCTGGCGCTCCACCTGGGCCGCGTGCGCGGCGTTTTGTCCAAGAAGGACGGGAAGGCCTGGCTGGAACGGTTGGTCGCGCTTCCGGCGTTGGTGAAAAGCATCCTCGCGCGCGAGGCCGAGATCGTGGCGATTGCCAAGCGCTACTACAAGAAGCGGAACTTCCTCTATCTCGCGCGCGGCATCAACTATCCGATCGCGCTCGAAGGGGCGCTCAAGCTCAAGGAAATCTCCTACATCCACGCCGAGGGCTACGCGGCGGGTGAAATGAAACATGGGCCGATCGCGCTGATCGACAGGGACATGCCGGTCGTGGTGTTGGCGCCGCGCGATCGCCTGTATGAAAAGACGGTGAGCAACTTGATGGAAGTCAAAGCGCGGCGTGCGCCGGTGATCGCCATTGTGGCGGAGGGAGAGCGGGAATTGGGGAGGACGGCCGATGCGGTCTTTACCGTGCCGGAAACGCACCCCTTGCTCTCGCCGATCCTCTTCGCGATCCCGCTCCAACTGTTGGCGTATCACGTGGCCATTCTACGCGGCAAAGACGTGGATCAGCCGCGCAACCTTGCGAAAAGCGTCACCGTTGAATAAAGGAAGGGCGAACGTCCTGATGCACATCACCAGAGCAGAGGTCGAGAAAGTGGCGAAGCTGGCGCGGCTCCGGATATCGGAGGATGAGGCCACGTTGTTCACCCAGCAGCTTGGCACGATTTTGAATTACGTGGAGCAGCTCAAGGCAATCAGCACGGACGGAGTGGAGCCGATGGCGACCGTGCTGTCGCAAGTGAACGTGTTCCGCGAGGACGAGGTCCGCCCTTCGTTGCCGGTGGGCGAGGCGGTGGCCAACGCCCCCGACTCTGAGGGGGGGGCGTTCGTGGTGCCGAAGATTATCGAAGGCCGGTAGGCGATGGCGGGGCCGGTGGCATCCATGGCCGAAGCCGACCATTCATGGGCGAGGCAATGACAACGAACGAGGATCATACATGTTTCGACAAATGCTGCGATCGAAGATTCATCGGGCGATCGTGACGGATGCCAATCTCGAATATGAAGGCAGCCTCACGGTCGATGAAGATTTGTTGGAAGCGGCGGGGATTTTGCCGTACGAGTTCATCATCATTTCGAATTTGAACAATGGCGAACGGTTTTCGACCTACGCCATGGCCGGCAAACGCGGAGGCGGGCAGGTGGTGCTGAACGGTCCGACGGCGCGGAAGGCGGTCGTGGGCGACAAGGTCATCATCTTTTGTTACGAGTATTTTCCGGAAGAAGAGGCGAAGCGGCATCGGCCGAAGATCATCCTGCTGGACGACAAGAACCGGATTGCTGAGAAGTCGCCGAAATGATTCCGCTTCACAAACACACGCTCGAGGAGCTGCAGGCGAAGTTTGTCGGCGCCGACGCGAGCGCCCAGGAAATTGCGCGTGCCTATTTCCTGCGGATCAACCAGGTTGAGCCGAAGGTGAAGGCCTATCTCACGACCAACAAGGATGCGGTGACGGCGCAGGCGGTCCAGCTGGACGACTCGCTCAAGGGTTGGCGCAAGACCAAGCCCCTGATGGGCATGCCGATCGCGATCAAGGACAACATCTGCACGGCGGGCCTGAAGACCACCTGCGCCTCCAAGATGCTGCAGGAGTTTGTGCCGCCGTACGATGCGACCGTGGTGGCGAAGCTGCGCGCGAACGGCGTCCTGTTCGTGGGGAAAACGAACCTGGATGAATTTGCGATGGGCTCGTCGACCGAAAACTCCGCGTTCGGCCCCTCGCGCAATCCGTGGAACCTGCAGTGTGTGCCCGGCGGATCGAGCGGCGGCTCCGCCGCGGCCGTGGCGGCGGATGAATGTGCGGCGGCGCTTGGCAGTGATACCGGCGGGTCGATTCGCCAGCCGGCGGCGTTCTGCGGTGTGGTGGGCCTGAAGCCGACCTACGGGCGTGTGTCGCGTTATGGGCTGGTGGCTTTTGCGTCGTCGTTGGATCAAATCGGGCCGATCACGAAGACCGTCGCCGACGCGGCGCTCGTGCTCAATGTGATTGCCGGACATGATCCAATGGATTCGACGTCGGCCAATGTGCCGGTGCCGGACTATACGCGGGTGTTCAAGCGGAAGGATCTGCGGAAGGTTCGTGTCGGCGTGCCGATGGAATATTTTGCCGAGGGGCTCGATCCACAAGTCGACGCTGCCGTCCGGGCGGCGCTGGATGAGCTCAAGGAACTCGGGGCGGAGATCAAAGATATCAAGTTGCCGATGACCGGGGCGGCGGTCGCGACCTACTACATGGTGGCGACGGCCGAGGCCAGCTCGAATCTGGCGCGCTACGACGGCGTGCGGTACGGCTTCCGCGCGTCGGAGACGAAGGATCTGCTCGAGCAGTACATGGTGACGCGGCAGCAGGGATTCGGCGCGGAGGTGAAGCGGCGCATCATGCTCGGGACCTATGCCTTGAGCGCCGGCTATTACGACGCCTACTACGGCAAGGCGCAAGCCGTGCGCACGCTGATCAAGCGAGATTTCGACGCGGCCTTCAACGAGGTCGATGTGATCGTCACGCCGGTGACGCCGACGCCCGCGTTCAAGATGGGGGAGAAGGCGTCCGATCCGTTGCAGATGTATCTGTCGGACATCTACACGATTTCGGTCAATCTGGCTGGGCTCCCCGCGATCGCCTTGCCCTGTGGGTTGAGTGCGACCGGATTGCCGATCGGGATGCAAATCATCGGGCGCGCGTTTGAAGAAGAAGTCATTCTGCGGACGGCCAATGCCTACGAGCAAGTGACGCCGTGGCATACGAAACGCCCGAACGTGCGGTAACATTCGGCAGTCACACGGGGAGGGAGGCAGGTATGAGTGGTCTTGAGATCGCAGCACTGATCGGGGCCGTCGCATTCGCGGCGCTCATCGCGTTTCTTGTGCCCACGCTGCTGCAGCTGCGCAAGACGACGGAAGAGCTGGCGCAGGTGCTGGGCAAGTTGAACGCGGAGCTGCCGACGTTGCTCGGCGAGTTGCGCACGATGGCGCAGAACGTGAACGCCTTGACCGACCGCGCCAAGAGCGGGGTCGAACACGCTTCGACGCTGCTGCACGCCGTCGGGGATGTGGGTGATACGGTCATGCAGGTCAACAACCTCGTGCGCGGCTCGAGCGGCTCGATGATGGGGAATATCATGAGTGTGATCGCCGGGTTCAGGGCGGCGTCGTCAGTGGTGAAAGATCGGCTCCATTCACAAAGGGGGTGCTCCAATGGCGGATGATCGTGGGCCATCGACGGGCGCGGTGCTGTTGGCGTTTATGACCGGGGCGACGATGGGCGCGGTGGCGGCGCTGTTCCTGGCGCCTAAGACGGGCGAGGAGACGCGCTCCCAGTTGCGCAACTATGCGCGGCGCGCGGAAGGCGAATTGCATGACTTGGCCGGCCGGGCCGGCGAGGCGTTTGAGGAAGTGGCGCAGCGCGGGCGGAGTTTCGTGGAATCGCAGAAGTCCATCCTTGGCGAAGCGTTCCAGGCCGGTCGCGAAGCGATGCGGCGCGAGCGCGAGCGGTTTGAGGGGGACAAAGGCGGCGCGTGAATTACGAGGTCGTAATCGGGGTGGAGGTGCATGCGCAGTTGCGCACGCGCTCGAAGCTGTTCTGCGGCTGCAGCACGGCGTTCGGCGCCCCGCCCAATTCGCAGGTGTGCCCCGTCTGCTTGGGGATGCCCGGCAGCCTGCCGGTGATCAACCGGTTGGCGGTGGAAATGGCCGTGCGCACCGGGGGGGCGCTGGACTGCACCATCGGTCGACCCAATCGCTTTGCGCGCAAAAACTACTTCTATCCCGATCTGCCGAAGGGCTACCAGATTTCGCAGTACGAGTCGCCGATCTGCGAGAACGGACACCTGGAGATTCGTGTGGGCGAGCAGCGCAAGACCGTCCGCATCCGGCGCGCGCACCTGGAGGAGGATGCGGGGAAGAATCTCCATGCGACCGGGACGCAGACGAGCCGGGTGGACCTGAACCGCGCCGGGACGCCGCTCTTAGAGATCGTGACCGAGCCGGATTTGAGCTCGGCCGACGAGGTCGTGGCGTATTTGAAGGCTTTGCGCGATGTGCTCATGTATCTCGACGTGTGCGACGGCAACATGGAGGAGGGGAGTTTCCGCTGCGAGCCGAACTTGTCGCTTCGCCCAAAGGGGAGGAAGGAGTTCGGGACGAAAGTCGAATTGAAGAACATCAACTCCTTCAAGTTCGTCAAGGACGCCGTGGAGTACGAGATCAAGCGGCAGGCCAAGGTGCTGGACGAGGGCGGAACCATCCAGCAGGAGACGCGGCTCTGGGATCTCGAGCGGGGGCAAACCGCCGTCATGCGCAGTAAAGAAGAGGCGCATGATTATCGATACTTTCCAGACCCAGATTTGGTGCCGCTGCAGCTCGATCCGGCCTGGATCGACGAGGTGCGCCACTCGCTGCCCGAAACACCCGCCGCAAAACAACAGCGTTTTGTTGCCGAGTATGGATTGCCGGATTACGATGCCGGTGTGCTGACGAGCACCAAGGCTCATGCGGAGTATTTCGAAGCCAGCGTGAAGCTGTTTCCTCATGCCAAGACCGTGAGTAATTGGGTGATGGGGGAAGTCTCGCGCGAGTGGAACCAGGCGGGCATATCGCCTGACGCCTCAGCCGTGTCGCCCGAGCGGTTGGTCGGTCTCCTTACCTTGGTGGAGCAGGGGACGGTGAGTTTGAAGGCCGCCCGCGAACTGTTCCCCGAGTTCTACGCGTCGGGGAAGACGGCCGAGCAGTTGATCCAGGAAAAGGGGCTGACGCAGGTGTCCGATGAAGGGGCGCTCAGCCGGATGATTGCGGACGTGCTGGCGAAGAATCCGGCCCAGGTTGAGCAGTACAAGAGCGGGAAGGTGCAAGTGTTGGGTTTTCTGGTTGGGCAAGTGATGAAGGCATCGGGAGGCAAGGCGAATCCCGGTAAGGTCAACGACTTGCTGAAGGGGGCGCTTGCGTCGCTCTGAACAGCGCATCCGGCAGAATCCGCGACTGTATGTAAGGCGGGTGGCGGGCCTCTATCGTGTCATGGGCGTCCTGTTTGCAGGATCAGCGCTGTTCCTGTCGTATGCTTCGATTGTGGGTGGGTGGTGGCGAGACGCGCCGGCCGCGGCTGTGCTCATACTCTCCGTCTTCTGGGCGCCGGTTGCTCTGATGATGGTGATGGCCCGTGGCTTGATCGGGGAAAAAGGATGGGCGCCGAACCTCGTGATTGTTCTGTCCATCCTGCTCCTCTTTTTCTTCCCACTCGGGACCATCGCGGGCGCGTATTCCCTGTGGGTGTTTTCGCATGAAGGGGTCTGGCCTGTTTTTGGCAAAGCTGGTGGGCGCATTGTGAACCATTCGAGCGAGGGAGTTGGAGACACATGAGTGCGATTCGGGAGATTAAGGGGCGGCAGATTCTCGATTCACGCGGCAATCCGACCGTGGAAGTCGATGTGGTGCTGGAGAGTGGTGCACGCGGTCGTGCCGCGGTTCCCTCGGGGGCGTCCACTGGCGAGAAGGAGGCCATCGAATTGCGGGATGGCGACAAGAAACGCTGGATGGGGAAGGGCGTCGCCAAGGCGGTGGCCAATGTCAGCAAGATGCTGGCGCCCAAGCTGTTGGGGATGGATGCCTGCGCACAAGTCGACATCGACCAGACGATGATCGAGCTGGACGGGACCAAGAACAAGAGCAAAGTCGGGGCGAACGCCATTCTCGGCGTGTCGATGGCGGTGGCGCGTGCGGCGGCCAGCGAAACGGGGCAGCCCTTGTATCGGTATCTGGGCGGGGCGAACGCGCGGGTGCTGCCGGTGCCGCTTATGAACATCATTAACGGCGGGGCGCATGCGGACAATCGGCTGGATCTGCAGGAGTTCATGATCGTGCCACTGGGCGCCGATCGATTCAGCGAGGCGCTGCGTATGGCGACGGAAGTGTTTCACGTGCTCAAGGGCATTCTGAAGAAGCGCGGCCTCAGCACCGCCGTCGGTGATGAGGGCGGCTTCGCGCCGAATCTGAACAGCAACGAGGAGGCCTGCGCGCTGATCGTGCAGGCGATCCAAGAGGCCGGGTACAAACCGGGAGGCGACATCGCATTGGCGTTGGATGCCGCGGCGAGCGAATTCTACGACAAGGGGAAATATCACCTCGCGGCGGAAAAAAAGCCGGAGCGGACGTCCGAGGACATGGTCGAGTACTACGCCCGAATGGTCGAGCGGTATCCCATCGTGTCGATCGAGGACGGCCTGAGCGAGCACGATTGGAAAGGGTGGAGACTCCTGACGCAACGGCTGGGCGGTAAGGTGCAGCTCGTCGGTGACGATATTTTTGTGACGAACGTAAAGATTTTTGCGGAAGGGATCAGCGAAGGGATCGGGAATTCGATCCTCATCAAAGTGAACCAGATCGGCTCGCTGACGGAGACGCTCGAGGCCATCGAACTGGCCAAGCGGGCGCGCTATACGGCGGTGGTGTCGCATCGCTCCGGCGAAACGGAAGATACGACGATTGCCGACATTGCCGTGGCCATGAACACGGGGCAGATCAAAACCGGCTCGCTGTCCCGTACCGATCGGATGGCCAAATACAACCAATTGCTGCGGATCGAGGAAGAATTGGGCGGCGGGGCGGTGTATCCCGGGCGCAGCACGTTTTTGACGGGGATGTAATACCGCGTGGTGATACTGCGATGATCAAACGGAACCGGGGCCGAGCGGATCTTGGGCGCCAACAGCAGGCCTCCCAATGGGGGCTGCTGCTGGGTGTGGGCGTGGGATTCCTGCTCCTGGTGTCGTTTTTCTTCGATGAGATGGGGTTTCCGCGATATTGGCAGATGCGGAAACAGGTGTCGCAACTGGAGCACGAGATCACCGCGTTGAAAGCGACGAACGCCAATTTGAAAATGGACGTCGATCGCCTGCGCTACGACCCTGAGCGCATCGAGGAATTGGCGCGCGAGGAACTGGGCTTGGTGCGAAAGGGCGAAACGGTCTATCAACTGGCGCCTCGCCCGGCTGCCCCGCCCGTGGCGCAAGGCGGTAAGCCGTGAAGTCGGGAACCGTAGCGATCGTGGGCCGGTCGAACGTGGGGAAATCGACCCTGCTGAACCGGCTGTTGGGGGAGAAGGTATCGATTGTGTCCGAGAAGCCGCAGACCACGCGTCGCCGCATCTTGGGTGTGGTCCACCGGCCGGAGGCGCAGATCGGGTTTCTGGATACGCCCGGGCTGCATCAGGCGAAGCATCGCTTGAACTCGCGCATGGTGCAGACGGCGCTCGACACGTTGGATGAGGCGGATATCCTCTATGTGGTAACGGACGCCACGGGGAAGTCGCCCGCACGTGATCGGGCGGTGATCGGCTCGGTGCGGCAAGCCCTCGCGCGCCGCGCGCGCCCGG
Organism: uncultured Nitrospira sp.; assembly: GCA_964449255.1. Classification (GTDB taxonomy): domain Bacteria; phylum Nitrospirota; class Nitrospiria; order Nitrospirales; family Nitrospiraceae; genus BQWY01. Next base: position 126,389 of record CAYUYE010000003.1, read on the forward strand.
CGTTTCTGGTGATCAATAAGGCCGATGCGGTGTCGAAGCCATCGTTGTTGCCGATGTTGGACGCGTATAGCCGGCTCCACCCCTGGACGGCGCTCGTGCCGATTTCCGCCAAGACGGGAGCCAACATCGACCGGTTGCTCGACGTCACGCTTGAGGTGCTGCCGAACGACGAGCCGCTCTATGCGGCGGATACGCTGACGGATCAATCGATGCGCACGTTGGCCGCGGACCTGATTCAAGAGCAGATCCTGCACCAGACGCACCAGGAAGTGCCGCATTCCGTGGCCGTGGACATCGAGTCGTTCAAGGAAGAAGGGTCGCTGGCGCACATCGTGGCGACGATTTTGGTCGAACGCGAGGCCCACAAGCCGATTGTGATCGGAGAGCGCGGCGAGCGACTGAAGCAAGTGGGGATGCGGGCGCGTCAGGATATGGAACGGATGTTCGGAATGAAGGTGTTTTTGCAGTTGTGGGTGAAGGTGCGCGAGTCGTGGCGGGAAGACGACCGCGTGCTCGTCGAATTGGGATACTGACGCATGGCCAAGCCGCCGACAGAGCAGCCGACCGCGCCTGAGGGAGAGGTAACCTCCGGCGAGACGTCCGGGCTGGCCGAGGCGTCCGCTCCGGCAAAACCTGCGTCGTCCCCGAAGGAGTCTGCGGAAGGTGGTCGGTCCAAGTTCGGCATCTTGCTCGACAGCGTCGAGCGGTTACTGCGCCGCGGTGCGGTGACCAACCTCACCCGCATGCTGGGCCGGTTGCATCCTGCCGACATCGCCAAAGTCATCACCCATATCTCGTCGCCAAAGGACAAGCGGACGACCTTCGAACTGGTCCGTGGTGAAAAACAGCGCGGGCTGGTGCTGAGCGAACTGGACGCCGACAGCATTACGGCCGTGCTCGTGGATCTGCAGGCGCCCGACCTTGCCTGGCTCCTCAAGGATCAGGAGCCCGACGACGTGGCCTACATTCTGGGTGTGTTGCCGGAGGATCGCGCGCAGGACGTCCTGGCCCTGATGAAGACCGACGTGTCGACCGAGGTCGCTGGGATTCTACAGCACGCGAAGGACACCGCCGGCGGCATCATGACGACGGAGTTCTTCTCGCTTGAAGAGGACACGACCGCCCAGGAAGCCATTCAACGGCTGCAGCAGGCAACCGACACGGAAAACGTCTTTTATATCTACGTCACGGATAAAGAGGACCGCCTGGTCGGCGTGCTCTCCTTGCGGCAATTGCTGACGGTGCCGCCGAACACGGCTCTGAAAAATATCATGATGCGCGACGTCATCAGCGTCGACGTCGATATGGACCAGGAAGAAGTCGCCCGGCAGGTCGCGAGCTACAACCTGCTGGCGATTCCCGTGAAGGAGAAGGATGGGACACTCGTCGGCATCATAACGGTCGACGACGTGGTCGACGTCATCCGGGAAGAGGCCACTGAGGACATGTTGAAGATGGCGGGCGCCTTGGAGGAGGACGTGCTCTCCAAGTCGTCGAGCCTCAGCGCCGCCAGGATGCGGTTTCCGTGGCTCTTCACGAACCTGTTCGGCAGTCTCTTGTCGGGGGCGATATTGTGGTATTTCCGTTACACCATTCAGGAAGTCGTGGCGGTGGTGAGTTTTATACCGGTGATTGCCGCGATGGGTGGCAACGTCGGTTTGCAGTCCTCCACGTTGATTATTCGCGGGTTGGCGACCGGGTTGATCGAGCTGACCGACGTGAGGAAGGTATTTTTCCGGGAGATTCGTGTCGCGCTCCTCTTGGGGATTGCCTGCGGCGTCTTGCTGACGTTGATCGGCTGGGTCTGGCATGGGCATGCGTATCTCGGGATGGTCGTTGGCGTGTCGCTGGTGGTTGCGTTCGTGGTCTCGACCAGCATGGCCACGTTCATGCCGATTGTGCTCAAACGGAACGGTGTCGATCCGGCGGTCGCCGCCGGGCCGTTCGTCACGACGGCCAACGACATCACCGGCATCACGATTTATTTGACCTTGGCCACGCTCTTGATCGAGTATTTGCGGTAGTGCGAGTGGGTGCGCTGCGACGTCCCGATGGCTCTACTTGATACACCTGCCATTTGTCTCCGAAGCCGTAAGTGGGGTGAGGCCGACCGCATCGTGACGTTTTTCACCCTGCGCTGCGGCAAGATTCGCGGGGTTGCCCGCGGGGCCCGGCGGCAGAAAAGTCAGTTCGGCGGCAATCTCGAGCCGTTCTCCGCGTCGCATCTCCACCTGTTCGAGAAGCCCAACGATTCGCTGTTCCGCATTCGCCACGTCGATTCGGTCGAACCGTTCTTGAAGCTCCGCGATAGTCTGGCCGTGATGACCGCGGCGGCAAAGATGGTCAACACCGTGTCGGCGGTGACGGCCGACGGTGATCCCGATCCGCCGGTCTTCGACGCGCTGCTCCATGGGCTCCGGGCGTTGGAGGCTGGGTATGAGCCGGCCATGATGGCGTTGGTCTTCCAGGTGCGCCTGATGGGACACACCGGCTTTCGGCCACAGATGGACCACTGTGCCGGGTGTGGGAAGTCACTGGTGGGGTTGGGAAGCCAGTTTTCACCGAAGGCCGGCGGAGTGCTCTGTGCCCTGTGCGCTGTGCGCCAGCCGCTGTACTGTGTCGCGCTCTCGCCGGGCAGTCTTGCGCTGCTGCAGCAGGCGGTGCGGTTGCCTCCTGCAATGTGGCCGCGTCTCCGGGCGGAAGGGCGCGTGCGCCAGGAGTTGGAAGTGGCGGTGGATCGCTATATTTCGACCATCGCGGGTCGGCGGTTGCCGTTTATGGATTTGCAGACGGGCCAGTAAGGGGCGTGAGAGGAAATCTGATGACGGACGTTGTGCTCGAGCCCCGCGACATGCGGTGGGTGGACAACGGTGTGTTGGGGATCGAATGGAGCGATGGGCACGCGGGGCTCTATCCGGTGCGGTATCTGCGCCAACACTGTCCTTGCGCGGCCTGCACCGATGAGTGGACCGGAGAGTTGAAGTTGAAGCCTGACGACGTGCCGCTGCTGATGATGGTGCAGGACATGGAGCCGGTCGGTCGTTATGCGATCCGGTTCATGTTCAGCGACGGGCACGATACGGGCATCTACTCCTTTGGATTTCTGCGCAAACACTGTCAGTGTGCGGTCTGCCAGCCCGTGAAAACGGAGCAGCCGAAGAGTCGGCGCCTTCTCTAACTGCGAGGACTTGGCATGGCTTCTGGTGGAGGCTCAAAGTTGAAGCTGCGTGTGGACGGCACCGTGGCCAGACTGTGGCGAATGATGGTGCTGTGGGGGCTGTTGCTGAGCGCATGCAGCTCTCTTCCGTCGCCGGCGGAGCAGGAGCGACTGGTAGCGCAAGGCGAGTTGCGTTTCCAGCAAATCTCCAGCCGGCCGGTCCTGTCCGGGTGGGGGACGCCGAGTTATTCGTCGCTGCAGCGTTGCCAGTTTTTCCCGCTGACCACGGGGAACTGGGTGCCCAATTTCCGGGTGAAGCTTGGGGAATTTCCGAAAGATTGGGATCTGTCCACCATTGTCGGGGACGGACTCTTCCTGGCCTATGCCGACCGTGGTGAGGTGTTGGGATTCTATGAAGACCGTCTCGTCTATCGGGAACAGTTGCCGGCTGACCAGATCCATGCGCTGGGCAAACAATGGCAACGCGAAGCCCAGTTCAAGACGCGACTGGAAGGCGGGATGCCTCGCTGAGCGGGTAGGCTCCTCACGCAGACTGCGCTAACGTACCGTGTCTATCTCTCCTCGCAACATTCTCATGGTGGCGTCGGAGGTCGCGCCCTTCGCGAAGACGGGCGGTCTTGCAGACATGGTGGCCGGGCTCTCACGAGCCTTGTCCTCTATGGGCCATTCCGTGCGTGTGTTGTTCCCCCGCTATCCCTCGGTGGTGAAACACTCGCAACGGTGCGAGCCGCTCGAAACGTTTTCGATTCCTGTTGGCGGCGGCGTCGAGGCGGCTGCTCTTGAACGGGTGATTCCCCTCGGCGAGAGCGTCGGCAGTGCGGCAGTCCTTTACTATGCCTTGCGCCATGATGATTTTTTCAATCGCCGGGGTCTTTACCAAGAATCAGGCGAGGACTATCCGGACAATCTGGCGCGGTTTGCCTTGTTCTGTCGTGGGGCGATAGAGGTCAGTCGATGGTGGGCCCAGAAAGAAGGATGGACGGCGGATGTTGTGCATGTGCATGACTGGCAGACTGCGTTGGTGCCCGTCTATCTCAAGACGCTGTACGTGGATCAGCCAGAGTGCCGTGCGCTCCGCACCGTGATGACGCTGCACAATGTGGGGTATCAGGGCATCTTTCCTGGATCGCAGTACGATGTTTTAGGTTTGCCCAGCACGTTCTTCGCTCCGCATTCTTTGGAATTCTATGGATCAGTTAATCTGCTCAAGGGTGGGATGGTCTTCGCCGATCAATTGACGACGGTGAGTCCTACATACAGTCGGGAAATCCAGACGCCCGAATTCGGTTTTGGGTTGGAAGGCGTGCTCCGAGAGAGGCGCGATCGACTCGTGGGCATTATCAACGGAATCGATACCGAGGTTTGGAATCCCGAACAAGATGAACTGCTGCCGGTTCGGTACTCACGTACGGCTCTTGGGGGTAAAGCCGAGTGCAAAAGGGCCCTGCAACGCGAGTGCCGTTTGCCGCTTCAAGAGGGACCAATTTTCGGAGTTGTGTCGCGACTTGCAGCACAAAAGGGTATCGACCTGATTGTCGGAGCAGTGCCGGCGGCCCTCCAGCTGGGCGCGCAGTTGATCGTGCTCGGTACAGGCGAGTCGGAGATCGAGGAGAGTCTCGACGGGTTGCAGAGGCGTTATCCGGACCAGGTACGGGCGTGTTTCCAATTTAACGAGGGTTTGGCACACCGGATTCAGGCTGGTGCCGACATCTTTCTGGTGCCATCGCGGTATGAGCCTTGCGGGCTGACGCAACTATGCAGCCTCCGCTATGGCACGGTGCCGATCGTCCGCAACACAGGTGGGCTTGCCGATACGGTGATTGGCGTGTCAACGGACCATGTTGGCCAGGGGACGGCCAATGGGTTTCTCTTTGACGCGCCGACGCCACAGGCTCTTCAGCAGGCGATGGTGGAGGCCGTGAGGTGGTATGGGAACAAGCAGGACTGGCTGCGGTTGGTGCAGGCGGGCATGGGCGCCGATGTATCGTGGCGCAAGCCTGCTATCCAATTTCATGAGCTCTATGCCAACCTTGTGAAGTGAGGAACGAGCGTATACTGTTCAGGGGGCGGTTCGTATCAGAGGAGCGCGAGGCTAGTTAGCTGGATAAGAGGCTAGTTAGCTGGGGAAGCCGAGGCGCGAGCCGCAGCTCGAAGTTCGACATGGAGCTTGTCGAGATTGGTCTGGGCTAGACGAATGTAGTAGGAAAATTCCTGACTTTTTGGAGCCTGCAGCACGCGAGAGTACATCTGATAGGCAAGGTCATCCTGCCCCTGAGTTTTGGCGACCTCCGCCGTGTGAAGCCAACAATCCAATGCCATCGTGCTCGGATCCGCCGCCAAGCGAGGTCTGTTCGGTTGGAAGAGCGCGCGTACTTGTGTCACGAATCGGTCGTCAGGTGAGGACTGGGGAAGTTGGCTGACCGGTCCCACTGCATCCCGAAGGCGATTCGCCATTTTCAGAAGTTCGGGAACGTCCCGGCTCTTCCGACAGGACGTGTAGTCGGACCATGTCGTCCCGAATTCGGGGGGTGCGAGCTTAGAACTCTGTAGGCCTCCGACTGCAGTTTGACACCCAGTCACGAAAAGAACTGAAAGTGCGACCCACAGAAGCGACTGCCTAGTGTTGCGATGGTCGTTCATTGCCCGTCTGTTATGAGCAATGGACGGGCCACGGAATAAATCTCTTAAGTCATTGAAACATAAATATAATTATACTGATTGCTTCGAGGTGCGTTCTCTGGCTGCCACAGCGGTGATGCAGATCCTCCGCAACTGTCACCTAATTCCCACAAAGGTGCTTAGGATCTAAAAATCTGGGCCAAAATCCCAGTTCGAGTGGTCGAGTTGGTTTTTCGCATAATGTGCTTGATATGTTCTTTGACCGTTTGCTCAGTGATCCCCAATGCATTGGCGATTTCTTTGTTCGTCCATCCCTTGGCCAGGTGTTCGACCACAGCCTGCTCGCGGTTGGTCAGTTGGAATCGCTCCTTGGCTTGTTCCGCGCTGAACTGCTGGCGTCGGCCGACCTCTTCCATGGTGATGACCAGGCGGGCGTTATTGATCCCGCCACGGTCTGGAAGGCCAAACCCCCGTAGGAGAATCGGCTGTCCTGAGCCCCCTGCCAAGCGTTTCACTTCAAACTGTTCCCAGTCCTTGGCCTCCGTCCGGACGGTCAAAGCCTTAATGATCTCCGAAGAGAGCTCAGTCAAGGCCGTCGGGAGGACCCCATGGGCCTGTTTAGGGCTGTCCGTCGAGTGTTCCGCCTGATTGATCTTCTTGCAGAGCTCGGAAGCCTGGCGATTCATATGCAATAACTGTAAAGACGAGGACAAAACGATAATACCGGGCCCTGCACGCTGCTCTGTGATGGAATCGGCTTGTCCGCTCGCTGCCCCGTCTACACCGTGTGGAATTGACATGTTTCAACCCTCTCACAAACTAAAACATTAATAAAAACGATGTGTTGTACACTTCTATCCAGTACTCCATGCTGAGAGGAACCCCCAAAAGAAATATTACCTAACACTTTTGGGGGAGTCAAATTCGACTCTGGCCTTTCACACCGGACCTAAAGGTTGTGCAAAGCCTACCTCTTGGGTATTGTGCTTGTTCGGGAAAAAGTTTATTCTTCCCTTACATTTTGAGAGCTTCTGAAGTCTTATTGATTACGTAGGGCTTCCCTTCTGCGGACCTTTGAGGCATTAAGTTCAACGCAGTCTTTGGTCTCAGGGACTTCGAATTTCACGAAAGAAACTTGGGGGTATAGGTTAGTGGACAATCCTGTGCATCAAACTTGCACATAGAAGTGCAGTTAGAGCGACTAGAGTCAGAGTATAGGCCACCACAATCTCGGGTGGGTAACGACTGCAGCAGGGACGATCATGCCGCATGCTATGTGAGCTGGGTGACTCAGGCTCTGGCCAGGCGACCCACATCAGGGGAAGGGGTTGGACGATAGGTTGACGGAGGGGTGCTAATCAATCAAATTTCGTAGCAGCCAGACAGGGAGTCGTGCGGCGACGGAGGAGTAGGTACCGCAGGATCCCTGATATACTTTGTGGGACCGAGGACCCTGAGGAACGGGCATCTCACTGATAGACCTGTGATGAATGCTTGAGGGTGGGGGAGGAGTGTGGAGTAATGAGAATCGGATTGGCTAGCGTGCTAAGTATTTTCATCTGTCTAGACGGCGCAGTGGCTTTCAGCGAATCGACAGGAGTTGTTGCCGCCTCCTCCGCGGCCGTGTCTTCCGCCGGCAAATCTTTAGTGGCCAATGTTGATAACTCGCAGCTTATTGTCACGCCAGAATACATCCTTGGCCCCGAAGATGTGCTGGAGATTTCGGTCTGGAAAAACAATGATCTATCGAAGCAAGTTCAGGTTCGTCCAGACGGCAGGATTTCACTCCCCCTGATAGGTGATGTGTCGGCAGTGGGGAAAACGGCCACCCAACTGACCGAGGAGATCGCGGGGCGACTGAAGTCATACATGGAAAATCCCACAGTGTCGATTCTGGTCCGAGAGGTCAATAGTTACCAGATCTATGTGCTGGGTGAAGTCAATAAGCCGGGCAAGTTTGCGTTGAAGAGCAAGTTGACGCTGCTGCAGGCTGTGACGGTGGCTGGCGGGTTTACCCAGGTGGCAGCTCGCAACAAGATCGTGGTGTTTAGGTTTGGGAAAGACAGCGAGGGGATGACAAAGATCAAGGCGAGTTACGATGACATCGTCATTCGTGACGGCTCAAGCCAAAACATTGAGTTAAAGCCGGGTGACCTGATCGTGGTCCCGTCCGAGACCATGGTTGTCTTGCCATCTCGGTAATGCACGCGGATGGGTTGGGTGGAACTGATCTCTATGACAAGGCATAGCATCATGAAACATGTGTTGCACATGCGGTTTGTGGCAGTGATCCTCGCGGCGGTGCTGGCGACCGGCGCATCGTGTCAGTCGCAACTGGTCGAAGCCCCCGTGAAGACATCCGCGCCGACCGAGTTCCTGATTGGACCTGAGGATGTGCTCGTCATCAACGTGTGGAGAAATCAGGAGCTCTCCAAGGAAGTTATTGTGCGACCTGATGGGAAGATCTCCATGCCGTTAATTGGCGATATACAAGCTGCGGGGCTGACATCTCAGGGGCTAGCCAAGCGGATCGGTGATGGGCTTGTCGAATTTATGTCCAATCCTACGGTGTCGGTCACGGTGAAGGAGATCAATAGCTATTTTATCTATGTTCTGGGAGAGGTCGGCAGACCAGGAAAGTTTACGTTGAAATCATTTGCGACCGTCCTTCAGGGGATTTCCTATGCTGGAGGCTTTACGCAGTTTGCCTCGCGCAACAAGATGCACGTGCTTCGCATGATGACCAATGGTCATGGAGAACCGAAGCAAGTCCAGATCGCTGTGCCGTATGAGGACATCGTAGCGGGGAAGAACTTGGAGGCGAATTTTGTGTTAAAGGCAGGCGATGTTATCGTGGTTCCGTAGCGTCATTTGGAAGGGGGCTCGATGGGCGGTCCTGTTGATCGTTGCACTGAGCGGGGTCATCGTCGAGGGGACACCCGCGTCAGCCGATACGCGACTGTTTCCCTTGATCTCCATCTCCGAGCAATACGATAGCAACGTGTTCTATTCACCTAAGTCGGTGCTTGCGCCGGGAACAAAAGTTGATGACTTTGTGACCTTTGTGAACCCGCAGCTGGTATTGACGCACTCCTCGGCTACACTCAGTGGGTCGCTGACCGTTGGAGGAGTCATTGGTAAATACATCAATAACCCTGACTTGGATTTTGCGGGAGTGAATGCCGCGACATCGATCAATGTCACGCAATTGGCACGGCGGGTATCAAACAAATTTACGAGCTTTTCGATCACTGGGGCCTATCAATTCACGCCCTCCGCTTCAGCCTTCGGTGGAGGGGGAGTGGGGTTCGGCGGAGTCGGGTTCGGTTCAGCCGGGACCACTGGGTCGGGCGCTGTTGGGCCATTTGATGCTGGGCTGGTGGCCAATCGGGTGAGAATCTCATCCTATACGGCCGGGACGAACGGAAGTTACGCGCTGAGTCAGATCACAAATCTCACGTTCGGATATACATACACGCGGATCAGCTTCGGAGGGCAATTCGGGTTAGCAAGTAGTGCCTTGCAGAATCAATTGTTTGAGACAACCGGTCATTCCGTAACCGGTGGGATCAATCGCCAACTTTCTCCAAAGGATGCGCTTAGCCTTACCTATGCCTATTCGACGTTTGACCAAGCTGAGGCGGGTACGTTCGCGACTCATACCGCTACCGGGACATGGTCCCGCATGTGGACTCGTGAGTTGACGACGGTAATTGGTGGCGGTGCCACCCTTATTGAGCCGTTTAGTGAATTCAGTACGGGCGTCGCCCAGAGTGTTCCGGCCACCATTCAACCCACGGTGAGTGCGATGCTCGTATGGTCTTCTGCGTCATCGGCCTTACGCAGTGCTTCGGAGCAGGCAGGTGGCGCATTTGGCGGAAAGGCGTTCGCTTCACCGATGTTGGCCTCGGCCGTATCAAGTGCAGCCGCAGGGTCGACAGGGGCAGTGCCAGGCCTGGCAGGAAACGTCACGCCAGGCATGATCTTGCCTCGTGGCCGTTATACCGTGTCCTTGAGCTACAACTTTGGGGTGTTTCCCAGCTTCGTCGCGGAGGCTGGACCAATCGTGACACACGTGGTTGGAGCCCAAGGGACACTCGGATTGGCGGATAGGCTGACGGGCCAGTTGGGAATCAACTTTAGCCGGTCCATAGGAAGCATTCGTGGCCCACAGAGCTCCACGTTCGCTTTCGATACCTATGGCACAACCGCTGGGTTGAACTACCTTGTGACGTCAAATCTCATGGCAAGCCTCACGCATACATGGCTCAATTTCCTGGATCAAAGTCCTAACCCCGCATCGATCAACAATAATAACCAGCTGTTCGAGTTTTCCAAGCACATGGTCATGATCTCATTCTCGTACGTCTTTACACAGACCCAGGGATTCTTCAAGCGGGGAGGGCTAGAGGCTCCTACGAGTTCGAGTGGTGCGGGAGCCTCCTCGTCCGGTAGCGGAACGAGTACGGGTGGGGGCGCCACTGGGAAAGGTCTCAAGTGAACACTCGACTTCTGACACCGCAGGACTACTGGAAGGCGATCGTTAATCGCAAATGGCTCGTACTCGGTTCCATTGCGTTGTCACTGGCTATTGCTTGGGTCGTTTGCCTGGTGCTGCCCAGGAGCTATAAGTCAACCTCTCTCTTGCTGATGGAAGAGCAGAAGATTATCGCCGTCAAAGGCGTCGAAGCTGCGACCAGTTCCGATGGAGGCAGTGATCGTACGTCAACCATGCATGCGCGCTTGACGGCGATGCGACAGATGCTGCTCAGTCGAATTCTACTGACGAAGGCTGCAGAAGAATTTCACCTCTACGGATATAACAAGAGTGGTGCCACGCCCGTGTACGAGGATGGCGTGGTGGGGCGGATGCGACAGCTTATCAAAGTTGAGATGTCTAAGGATCAATCGTTTCTCAATGTGTCGTTCTCGGATGAAAGCCCCACGGTGGCACGTGATGTCACGGCGAGACTTGTGACGTTGTTCCTTGAGGAAAACTCGCGCAGCAAGGAAGAAATCGCGGTGTCCTCAACCGAGTTCTTGCAGCACGAGATGGACTCACTCAAGGCTCAAATGGAGACGAAGGAGAAGGCGATCTCCGATTTTAAGCAGCAATTCTTGGGGGAGTTGCCGGAGCAAATGGAGTCGAACCTTCGTGCGGTCGACAGACTGGAGTCAGAACAGACCGCGCAAGCTGAAATGGCCAGGAGTCTTACGCTGCGGATGACGTCGTTGGAGAGATCGATTCGCGATTACGAGACTCAGGGAGCAGGTGCTGACGGCGACCCACGACGGATGCGAGATCTCCGCTTGGCTAGAATCAAGGAGCTGGAACGGCAGCTTCTTGGCATGATGTCGGTCTACAAGGAGAATTATCCGGATATTGTGCAGGTCAAAGAGGAAATCAAGAAGCTCAAGGCCATCACGACGGAAGACTATGTGGGACAGTTGCCCGAATCAGACGACGTGGTTGTAAAAAAGAGGGGCAAGTCGAGAATCATCGATCAATACCATGCGGATATGATCCGCCAGCGCGATGAGGTGCAGGAGCAGATTGAGATGGTCAAGGTACGGCAGGCCCGTATCGCGGCCGATATGCACAGGTATCAAACGCGTCTTGATCGCTCTCCCGCGCATAAGCAGCGTCTAATGGCCCTCGAGCGGGACTACGAAAACATGCAAAAGAATTATCAATCATTGTCAGAAAAGAAAGTGCACGCGGCGATCGCCGGTGACGTGGAACGGCGGAAGAAAGGGTCCCAGTTCCGGGTGGTCGATCCGGCTAGCCTGCCAGTTCTTCCAGATAAACCCAATATTCCATTTATCATGCTGAGCGGCCTGGCGCTTGGTTGTGCGGTTGGTTTCGGTGGTGCCATCGGACTCGAGCTGCTGCGGCGAGGGTTCTATTCCGCTGAGGAAGTGGAGGTGACCCTGGGGTTGCCCGTCTTGGTCACTATTCCGCAGTATGAATCGGCCCTCGGGGGGCCGGTGAGCGTCCCAGGCATGTTGGGACGTCGTCCACAAACGGCGGGTCTGTTGCCGCCAGGGAGAGGCGGTCGCTTACTTCCCCACTACGATAAGCTTGGCGATGGGAATGGCAATGGCAGGACGAAGGATCGCGTAGTTGCGTCCTCGCGGTTGTCCCCGGGGCTTGAGCTTGTGACGATGTGGAGACCTCGTTCCTTGGTGGCGGAGCAATTTCGAGTGGCGGCAACGCGCCTGGAACTGATGGCAGGGGAACGCAAGAGCACAGTCATTGTGCTGACCAGTGCACTCATGGGAGAGGGGAAGTCTTGTACGTCTCTGAACCTCGCCCATGTATTGGCGCGTGATCTGGATAAGAAAACCGTGCTAGTGGACTGTGATCTTAAGCGACCCATGCAGCACGTGTATGCCGGAGTCGAGTCTCATCCTGGGGTGGCGGAAGTGCTCCATGGGGACAAGCCATTGGATGAGTGCATCCAACACCCAGAAGGACTTGGCTTTTCGATTTTGCCGGCTGGCTCAGTCGTGGATGGTCCGCCTGCGTTGTCCAAGATGCAGCAGGTCGCTGATCTGTTGACCGAATTGCGGGAGCGATACGAGTACATCATCGTGGACGCCCCGCCCATTCTGCCTTTGGCCGACATGAATGTCCTGGCCAGTATGGCCGATGTCGTGGCCTTGGTAGTTAGAGCTGGAATGACTGGGCGAGACGCCGTCCAGAAGGCACTCAAAACCATGGGAGACCCAGGCCCAATCTCGGTAGTCTTGAACGGGTTGGAGGTCCAGGACACGCCGTATTACATGCAGCAGATGTACTATCACGAACATCGTCATGAACAGCTCAAGTGACTCAGAACAGGGGATGAATCTGGTTGCCGGTCGAATTTCTTCGTCGGTGGGGTCCGTCGTGCTCCGGTTGCCGTCGCTTAAGCGTCGTGTGCTTATCTTAGGGGTAGGTCCGCTGGCCCGAGACCTTTGCCAGGTCTTGCTTGATCGGGGGGCTTGGTTCACGGAGGTGGTTGGTTTTCTTGCAAAGGAACAGGATCGAGTCGGCGAGCGCCTCGTGAACCCTGGCATCATCGGAACTTTCGACCAGTTATTCGAGATAGCTGAACGCCATCATGTTGATACGATCGCGGTGTGCTTGGAAGATCGCCGAGCAGTCTTGCCAGTGCAAACCCTTCTCGACATGAAGGCGATGGGGCTGGACATTGTCGATGGCCATCACCTGTATGAGGAGGAGTCCGGACGGCTGTCCATCGATCTGTTGAAGCCGAGTGCGCTGATTTTTTCGACCGGGTTTCGGCGTCGGATGGTTTCTATGACGCTGAAGCGCGCGCTCGATTTTTTTGCTTCGTTGGCGGGGTTGATCCTGTTGGCGCCACTGATGCTCGTTCTCGGGATTCTCATCAAAGTCGATTCTCCCGGCCCCATGTTTTATCGGCAAATGCGTGTGGGGCTCCGGGGGCAGCCCTACATGATCTGGAAGTTTCGATCGATGTCTCAGGACGCAGAGAAAAGTGGGGCACGATGGGCCTCCGAGGAGGATCCTCGGGTCTCGCGCGTAGGGCGTTTTCTCAGGAAGTGGCGCCTGGATGAGATTCCTCAACTCATTAATGTTTTGAAGGGGGAGATGAGTCTGGTCGGCCCGCGACCGGAGCGCCCCGTTTTTGTGCAAGATCTCAGGAGCAGCATTCCGTATTATGACCTTCGGCATACCGTGCGACCAGGCATCACAGGTTGGGCGCAGACACAGTTCCGGTATGGCGCGTCCGCCGAGGATTCTCACATCAAGCTCCAGTATGATTTGTACTACCTGAAGAACCTCTCACTTAGTCTCGATGCACGTATCCTACTCGAAACGATAAAGGTTGTGGTCTTCGGGCAGGGGGCTCGGTGAGCGCTATGGCCATGAGGGACGGGGAGTCGCGCACTCACTGCCTAACGTTCGATATCGAGGAGCATTTCCAAGTGTCGGCGTTCGCATCGCCGATGCGGAGGCGCCATTGGGATCAGTTTGAGAGTCGCGTCGAGCGCAATACCGATAAGATCCTGGCTATGTTGGCTTGTCGCGGTATTCAGGCGACGTTTTTCGTTCTGGGTTGGGTGGCGGAACAGTGTCCGAATATGGTTCGGCGCATCGTGCTCGAGGGGCATGAAGTGGCCTCTCATGGATACGGCCATGAGCTAGTCACCTCTCAGACGCCTCAGGAGTTTAGAGAGGATGTTCGGAAGGCTAAGGCCATCCTCGAGGACCTTACAGGGCAGGCGGTGATTGGTTATCGTGCCCCGAGTTTTTCCATTACGAAGAACTCCATTTGGGCATTACCCATATTGGTTGACGAAGGTTACCGATACGACACCAGCGTGTTTCCCATCGTTCACGATACCTACGGCATTCCAGGGTCCCAGACCAGCTTGCACCAGATTGTTACGGAACGGGGCGCGCTCTGGGAACTTCCTCCGTCCACGGTCGAGGTGGGAAGTGTGCGGGTGCCTGTGGCAGGCGGGGGCTATTTCAGGATTTGCCCCTATCCACTGTTTCGCGCCCTGCTGCGGAAGGCGGAGCGAACCGGAGTCCCCTTGGTCACGTATTTCCATCCGTGGGAGCTGGATCCCGAACAGCCCAGAATGCGCGGCTCGCTTCTGTCACGATTCCGTCACTATACCAATCTTCGAAAAACTGAAGGTCGCTTGTTGCGATTGTTGGAAGACTTCCGTTTTGGGGCCATCCGAGACGTTATCCAAAAAATCCAGGAATTATACCAAGAGTCCACGCACGCCCCAACTCTGGTCGCAGGGATGCGATGCGGGGCATCTTCAGGAATTGAGGCACGTAAGTCCGTAGCGTCATCGTATCAAGCGACATCAGGTAGGTCCGCCAATGTCTGACAACTCGAGACAACCCGAAGTGTGGGGGGCGCACTTGCCCTGGTACGCTGTTCGGTGCAAGCCGCACCAAGAACGCTCCGCAAGTCTTCATCTTTCGAGGGCTGGGGTCGGCACGTTCCTCCCCGAAATTCGAGAATTCAAATCGGTTCGGGGGATCACGCAGTCCTGCGTAGCCCCGTTGTTTCCTGGCTACTTGTTTGCACAATTCAGCTTTGATCGAGACTGCCGAACGGTTGCCTATTGCCGGGGCGTGCGCGGCCTCGTTTCCTTTGGGAGTCGTCCAGCTGTTGTTGAGGTGGACCTCCTGAATGCCATCCGTGCACGGATGGTTGATGGGTATGTTTCGCTTCAGGAGCCGCCACGATTCGTCCCTGGGCAATTAGTTCGTATTCAGGGTGGGCCCTTGCGTGGTCTTGAGGCTGTCTTCGAGAGGGCAATCCCGGGTTACCAGCGGGCCGTACTTCTGTTACGGGCACTTTCATTTCAGGCAAAACTCGTCGTCGAGCTGCGGGACATCGTCAATTTGTAGCCTTCTTAGTGTTTCAGCGAGTTAGCCTGCGAAAAGTTCGAGGTCGTTTGCAGGCCCACATAGGCGCAAGCCAATGTCTGAATGGCCTGGCCCCGGCTTTCAATCTCCCGTGAGATCGAAAGTCGAAAACTATCGACACGAGCCAGGATTGTCAGGCTGACTATGAGCGGGTTGAGACCGGCAGGGCGGTAGCCTGTAAAGACATCGCCAGTTCCAAGAAAGTCGAGATTCTGGGGTCCCTCTCCCGGTGCTCCCAATCACGTTACCCAGACCGCTCACATGTCAATGGTCGTTGGTGCGTCCATTGTCGACGGGATGTGCCTCGTCAGGGGGAAGCAAAAGCACTCTTCTGTATAGGTGGCGAGATGGATTCCTGCGGGTAGAGTTCTAATTCAGATGTTCGTGAAAGGAGTTGGTTGGTAGGCACCAAGCCATTCCGGGTAGACGGAGACCCCCAATGAATACACAGTCCCCCACAATAATAATTCAGCCCAATAACCGACTATTTAGCTTGGGCCTCGGACCCCTGTGGGACTATCGGGAACTCTTGTTCTTTCTGGCGTGGCGGGACCTGAAAGCTCGCTATGCACAAACCGCCATCGGACTTGCATGGGCGGTCCTTCAGCCGCTGGCCATGATGATCGTCTTTACGTTTGTGTTTGGCCGTCTTGCCAACCTACCGTCCGACGGTGTGCCATATGCGCTGTTTGCCTATGCGGCCTTGATTCCTTGGAGCTACTTCTCCAAAAGCCTCGATCGAGGTGGTTTTAGCGTTGTGGCAGAGTCCAATCTTATTACGAAGGTCTACTTCCCGCGGATTATTGTCCCGCTATCTACGACCTTGGGCGGCCTGGTGGACTTCTTCATTGCGTTCATTCTGTTGTTTGCGATGATGGCCTGGTACGGCACATTTCCTCGTTGGTCGATCCTTGCCATCCCATTCTTGACCGTGTTGCTTGTGGCAATGTCCATGGCTGTTAGCCTGTGGTTATCCGCGTTATACGTGAAGTTTCGGGACGTGGGCGCTGTCGTGCCACTCCTCACTCAGCTTTGGATGTTTGCGTCGCCCGTCGTATATCCGGTGAGTCTGGTGCCGCAGCCACTCAAATGGATCTACAACCTCAATCCCATGGTGGGAATTATTGAGGGGTTTCGTTGGGCTCTGCTCGGAACCCCTGCGCCTGATCCAATGGTCGTGGGCCAGGCCGTTGTCATCATTGGTCTTATTCTTCTCGGAGGGATCGCCTACTTCAATCGCATGGAGCGGACCTTCGCTGACGTCATTTAAGCGTGGATGGCGGGAGGGATCTAGCATGAATCAGATCGCGATTCGCGCCAGCAATCTGAGCAAGATGTATCGAATCAACGTGGGTCGGGGGGGCTCGGATTCGCTTGCGGAATGCGTGGTTGGGGGAGTGCGAGCTCTGTGGGGACGTGTCAAATCAAGCCATCTTCCCGCGACGAAATGGGAGGACATCTGGCCATTGCGAGACGCTACCTTCGAGATTAGGGGAGGGGAAGTCGTCGGAATCGTGGGGCGAAACGGGGCGGGGAAAAGTACGTTGCTCAAGCTGCTATCTCGAATAACCGAACCGACCAGCGGTCAAGCCGAAATCCATGGCAGAGTGGGTACGCTCCTCGAGGTGGGGACCGGCTTTCATCCTGAACTCACGGGCCGTGACAACATCTATCTCAGTGGAGTTATCCTCGGGATGAAAAAAGCGGAGATTGATCGTAGGTTCGAGGAGATTGTCGAGTTCGCCGGCATTGGCAAGTTTGTTGATACACCGGTCAAGCGGTATTCCAGCGGCATGTATGTGCGCTTGGCGTTTGCTGTGGGAGCTCACTTGGATCCTGAAGTACTCATCGTCGATGAAGTCTTAGCGGTTGGTGATCAACAATTTCAACAAAAGTGTCTCGACAAGATGCAGGAAATCGGTGGCCAGGGGCGTACGGTCATTTTCGTTTCGCACAACATGCAAGCGGTCACAAGACTATGCCAGCGCGTGTTGCTCCTTGATAAGGGGTATGTGGTGGCCGATGGTCCCGCGGCCCAGGTGGTTGGCACCTATCTACATCAGGGGGCGGCCGGGGGACCTAGTCGTGAGTGGGCATTGGGCGACGAAGGGCCTGGTGACTCCACGGCACGGTTGCGAGCGCTCCGGATCCGAAACCGCGCAGGAGAAATCAGCGAAGTGGTGGACATCCGAGAAGACTTTACGATCGAGATGGAATATGAGGTTCACCGGGCCGATCGCGCGCTCATCCCGAACTTCGTCGTAACGAACCAAGAGGGCTTGGATCTGTTTGAGTCCTTTGAATTGGACCCGCGCTGGAGACGCCGAATTCGCCCGGAAGGCTGGTATCTGAGCCAAGCGCGGATCCCGGGCAACTTTCTTCCGGAAGGAACGTTTTTTATTAGTCCTGCCTGCTTCTCACTGACCCCGCACGAGGTTCAATTCTACGAACGCGATGTGGTTGCGTTCCAGGTGGTTGATAGGGCGTTGGGAGATTCAGCGAGAGGGGACTACACTGGCGAAATGCTAGGGGTCATGCGACCAAAACTGGAATGGGAGACTCATCTCATCTCGCCCTCCTTGGAAGTGCCTCGACCTCCGAAGGCGGCATGAGTCCCATAGATTCCTTGATCGGTGAGAACCCTCCTGAAATCCTGCGCGATGGCATGTGCTGGTCCACGTGTGAGCAGGCGGAAGGCAGTGTAGCCCTATGACCGAACTTGCCATCAAAGCCGAGCAATTGTCTAAGCGCTACGTCATTGATGTCGCCAGGCGCGGAGGCCATTCTATTGCGGAACGTGTAGGGAGCGGATTGCGCGGCCTCCTTCGCTCGCTGCTATCGCGTCAGGATGCAACCGTGACCCGAGAAGAGGTCTGGTCACTCAAGGATGTGTCGTTCGAAATTAAACGCGGTGAAGTCGTTGGCATGATCGGCCGCAACGGAGCAGGAAAAAGTACCCTTTTGAAGGTCATGTCGAGGATTACTGAGCCAACGACGGGGCGCGCCGAGATTTTTGGCCGTGTTGGGACACTGTTGGAAGTCGGGACTGGATTTCATCCCGAACTAACGGGTCGGGACAACATTTACCTAAGCGGTATCATCCTTGGGATGACGAAAGCGGAGATTGACAAGAAGTTCGATGAGATCGTGGCCTTCTCCGATATCGAGAAATACATCGATACGCCGGTGAAGCGGTATTCGAGTGGGATGTATGTGCGATTAGCGTTTGCGGTGGGGGCGCATCTCGATCCGGAGATCTTGATTGTTGATGAAGTGCTGGCTGTTGGGGATGCCCAGTTTCAACAAAAATGCATGAACAAGATGCATGATATCGGTGAGCAGGGTCGAACCGTCATCTTTGTGTCTCACAACATGCAGGCCATCACGCGTCTTTGTCAGCGCGCTATCTTGTTGGACAAGGGGTCAATCATTGCGGATGGTCCCTCCTCACAGGTCGCGAGTGCCTATCTCCACGCAGGGTACAAGGCAGGTTGTACCAAGGAATGGAAGGACGTCTCTTCTGCACCCGGAGATGCGACAGTTCGACTGCGTTCGGTTCGTGTAAAGGGGCTGGACGGGAGGCTCTCCAGCACAGTTGATATCCGGCAGGCCTTCGCCGTCGAAATGGAGATCGATGTCCTTGAGCCCAACTATGTTCTGATTCCAGCATTTGTGTTGGTGAATCAGGAGGGGGTTCAGGTTTTTGAGGCGTTCGACCTAGATCCTGATTGGCGCAGGCGCCCACGACCAGTGGGTCGATATGTGACGACCGCCTGGGTCCCTGGAAATTTGTTGGCGGAAGGAACTTTCTTTGTCAGTCCCGCCTGTTTCTCGTTGGTCCCGCACCGTGTGCAATTCTATGAGCAAGAGGTCATCGCATTCCAAGTCTTGGATGACCTGCAGGGTGACTCTGCGCGCGGGGACTTTACCGGCGACATGGTCGGGGTGGTGAGGCCCCTGTTGAAATGGACAACAGAGTTCAAAGCCACGTGAGGTTCTCCATGAGCGTGCGGTCGGCCCACTGTCTCACCAATCGACGACGCAGTCGGGCTGCGGCGCAGCGTACTATCTAGCAGGAAGGAAGGTCTGATGGGACTGAAAAGGACGATCCGAGGGGGGGTTGGCTTGCTGATGCGATGGCTGCAAGAGGAGCAATCGCCTCCGTCCTCAGCAATGCCGCCAACCGCGGTGCCCTTCGATAATAGCTACAAGTGGCTGTGGGAGACAATGATCAGGATCATGCAGGATCCTGTGGCCGCCAAACGCCCACACTACGTCTGGGGTGTCCTCCAGGGAGCGGCCTTAGGGAAGGTACTTGGACACCACCGCGTCTCGGTCATGGAGATTGGCGTTGCAGGGGGCGCGGGTCTTCTGTCTATGCAGCGAGTGGCGGAGTTGTGCGAAGCACTGGTCAATCTCGAAATAGAGGTGTATGGATTTGATACCGGGGTTGGGATTCCAAAACCGCAAGATTATCGCGATATGCCCTATAAATGGTCCGAAGGGTACTACCCGTGTGATATCGAGCAACTGAAACAGCGGCTGCAGAAGGCGAAGCTCAAGATTGGTTTGCTCAAGGATACGGTCCCTGAGTTTCTCGCCTCGAATCCGGCTCCAATTGCCTTTGTCGCCTTCGACACGGGGATGTACCGTTCCACCAAAGACGCGATGGGGCTGCTGACGGCGGATCATGAACGTCTAATTCCGCGTGTGCCATGTTCGTTCAGAAGTGCAATCGGCAAAGATGTGACTGAGTTTGGGGCAGAATTGCTCGCGATCTCGGAATTCAATGCGGAACACCGTATGCGGAAATTATCCACCATTAAGGGGCTGAACTACTTCGTCCCACCGCAATTCAGATGGTGGTGGATCGATATGATGTACAGTCTTCACATTCTCGACCATCCGCTGTACGGCCATCCCGATGCCTATCGACTATCATCATCGATAGATCTGGACGATACCGAGCATTTCGAAGCCGCCTCGCACTAGTGTCTCGGGGCTAGTCGACTAGGGAAATGCTCGGTCTGGGGGGCAACGGTCGCTGCAGCAAATCAAGGGAGCACCATGATGAAAGCGGTAATCTTGGCAGGAGGATTGGGAACAAGGTTGTCGGAGGAGACCCACCTTCGCCCGAAACCCATGGTGGAGATCGGAGGCAAGCCGATCCTCTGGCACATCATGAAGATCTATGCGTTTCACGGCATTAAAGAATTTATCGTGGCGCTTGGATACAAGGGTGAGATGATCAAGGAATACTTTCTGAACTTCTACGCTTTCAACAAGGATATTTCGGTCGATCTCGATAGCGGCAAAACGACGATTCATGGCGGGGCGCAGCATGAAGATTGGAAGGTGCACTTGGTCGATACCGGTCTCCACACGCAGACAGGGGGGCGCCTGCGACGTCTCAAGAAGTGGCTCGAAAAGGACGACACGTTCCTCTTTACGTACGGGGATGGTGTGGCCGATATCGACATTCAGGCCCTCATCAAGTTTCACCAGACTCATGGCAAGCTTGCGACCGTGACGTCGGTGCGGACTCCGGCGCGCTTTGGGCGCATGATTTTCGACGAAGACCGAATTCGTGACCAGATTGTGGAGTTCAAGGAGAAGCCGCACGTCGGCGAAGGCTGGATCAACGGGGGATTCTATGTGCTGGATCGCCAAGCCATCGACTATGTGGAGGGCGACAGCATCAGCTGGGAGCGGGAGCCTCTCGAACGATTAACCAAGGAAGGGCAGCTGATGGGCTATCGGCATGATCGATTCTGGTCCTGCATGGATACGCTACGGGAGAAAAACTACTTGGAGGAGCTGTGGCAGTCGTCCCAAGCTCCTTGGAAAATGTGGTAGCGCGGTGCGCCCTGATTTTCTCGTCATTGGCGGTGGGGTCATCGGGCTGAATATTGCTCGCGGCCTTCGGAGAATGTTTTCGGATGCCGAGGTGCACCTGATCGAAAAAGAAGCTGATTGTGGGTTGCACGCAAGCGGCAGAAACAGCGGAGTGCTGCATGCTGGATTCTATTATTCGCCGGACAGTCTCAAGGCCAAGTTTACATGGCGCGGCAATCGGCTTCTGACCGACTACTGCGAACGGAAGCACATCCCGCTGAACAAGTGTGGGAAGCTCGTCGTCGCGAAAGGGCGGCAGGACCATCCAGGTCTGGATGAACTATTCCGCCGGGGACGAGCAAATGGAATCCCGCTCGAGGAGATTTCGGAGCGAGAGGCCAAAGCGATCGAGCCGCGGGTGAAGACGTGTGAACGCGCCTTGTTTTCCCCGGCCACTTCGACGGTCGATCCCACCCTCGTCATGCGAGCCATGAAGAAAGATGCGGTCGAGGAAGGGGTACAGCTTCATTGTGGGGTTCGCTACCTCGGAGCTGCAGAAGGGCAGGTCCAGACGACATTCGGAACCTACCAGGCGGGCTATGTCGTCAATGCCGCCGGGCTCTACGCGGATCGGATTGCCCGGGATCATGGGTTTTCGGAAGGCTATCGGATTCTTCCTTTCAAAGGGCTCTACCTCTATTCCGATGAGCCGGTGGGATCAATCCGCACGAACATCTATCCAGTCCCCAATTTGAAGAATCCTTTCCTGGGCGTACATTTCACCGTCGCTGCCAGCGGGCAGGTCAAGATTGGCCCGACGGCGATCCCGGGATTTTGGCGAGAACATTATGGCGGGCTGGCTAACTTTCACTGGAATGAGTTTATCGAGGTAGCAGCCCGAGGCGTCGGCTTACTAGCCAGTTCGAATTTTGACTTTAAGGGGCTTGCTCTTGAAGAGATGGCTAAGTACTCCAAATCCAAAATGGTTGCGCTGGCAGGGGAACTAGCCGACGGGGTCAAGCCGGAACATTTCACGACATGGGGAAAACCTGGGATTCGGGCCCAACTGGTCGACATCAGAAAGCGTTCGCTCGTCATGGATTTCGTGTTGGAGGGCGACCGGCGATCAATGCATGTGCTGAATGCGGTGTCACCGGCCTTCACCTGTGGGCTGCCATTCGCGGAGTATGTGTGCGAGCGTATCAAGACGATTCTGAACTGAGGGGGCAATCATGAAAGTCTTGGTGACGGGAAACATGGGGTATGTGGGGCCGCTCGTGATGCGGCGACTTCGAGAGGCGCATCCGTCAGCGGAGTTGGTCGGTTACGACATGGGATACTTTGCGCATTGCCTTACTGGCACCACCCGATTCCCAGAGTCGCGTGCAGACCTCCAATACTTTGGCGATATTCGCCACGTGCCGGATTCAGTGTTGCGGGGAGTCGACGCCGTTGTGCATCTTTGTGCGATCTCTAATGATCCCATGGGGGCGCTCTTTGAGGAGGTCACGCTTGATATCAATCATCGTGCGAGTCTGGATTTGGCCAAGAAAGCGAAACATGCCGGGGTAAAGAAATTCGTCTTCGCGTCCAGCTGCAGTGTCTACGGTTTTGCGGAAGGGGGTCCTCGACGTGAGGAAGACGCACTGAATCCCCTGACGGCGTATGCTAAATCCAAAGTGTTCACGGAACGAGATCTGGCTGCGCTCGCTTCTGAGCAGTTTACCGTCACCTGTTTGCGATTTGCGACGGCTTGCGGCATGAGCGAACGGTTGCGGCTCGATCTCGTGTTGAACGATTTCGTCGCCGGGGCCCTCGTCTCTCAGCGTATCAATATTCTTAGCGACGGCACGCCGTGGCGCCCGCTCATCCATGTGAAGGACATGGCTCGGGCGATCGATTGGGCAGTGCAACGCGACCATCAGGATGGAGGCGGCTGTTTGACGGTTAATGTAGGCAGCGATGCCTGGAACTATCAGGTGAAGGACCTAGCGGCGGCCGTGGCCAAAGTGGTCCCCAATGTCGAGGTCTCCATCAACAAGGATGCCCAGCCTGACAAACGGTCCTACCGAGTGAACTTCGATAAATTCACCAAGCTGGCTCAAGGGTTCCTTCCAATTGTGGATTTGCAAGGTGCGGTGATCGATCTCCGTGATGGTCTTAGCGCCATGAAGTTCCACGACCCGGAGTTTCGGAGTGGGGAATTCGTACGGCTCGTGACGCTCAGGCATTTACGCGAGCGTGGGCATCTGACCGATAACCTCGCATGGACCGAGCGTACCAGTCAGGGCGGAAATTGAACCGAAAATGTCTGCTCGCGACCCGGTCAATAGTGGTCTTGCTGGCAAGAAAGGGGAGGTAACCATGGGCCGATCACTCTGCCGGTCGTGTGGAGCAAGCCTGGAGCACACCTTCGTCGATCTCGGCATGTCTCCACTGGCCAACTCCTACATCAAGCCAGAACAACGTAATCATATGGAGCCCTTTTTCCCCCTTCATGTCTACGTGTGTGAGAAATGTTTGCTAGTGCAGCTTGAGCAATTTTCAACGCCGCACGATATTTTCTCGGACTATGCATACTTTTCGTCTTTCTCCGACTCGTGGCTCACACATGCCAAAGTGTACGTGGACATGATTACGGCCCGACTCGGTCTGGACCAACGGTCCAAGGTCATTGAGATTGCCAGCAATGACGGATACCTCCTTCAAAATTTCGTGGCCCGCAAGATTCCAGTTTTGGGTATCGAGCCGGCTGCCAATGTGGCCGAGGTCGCAATACAGAAGGGTGTTCATACTAAGGTCGCGTTCTTCGGTGAGAAAACGGCCATTGATGTGCGTGCAGACGGCTGGTCGGCCGATCTTATCATCGGAAACAACGTGCTCGCGCATGTCCCGGACTTGAACGATTTCGTCAAGGGGCTTAAGACCCTGCTCGGTTCCTCAGGCGTCATCACGATGGAGTTTCCACATCTTCTGCAACTGATGCAGTTCAATCAATTTGATACCATCTATCACGAGCACTTCTCCTATTTCTCATTTTTGGCCGTGTCGCGTGTGTTCGAACGCCATGGTCTAAGACTGTTCGACGTGGAGGAGATTCCGACTCACGGAGGGTCCCTTCGGATCTACGGCTGCCACGCCAACGATGCCTCGAAACCGACGGGCGCTCGCGCACAGGCGCTCGTGGCTAAGGAGGAGGCGGTCGGGTTTGGAAGACTGGAGCACTACTTATCATTCCGACCACAGGTTGAGGCGACGAAGAGAAAGCTGCTGTCGTTCCTGATTTCGGTCAAGGAAGCAGGCAAGGTGGTGGTAGGGTACGGCGCCCCAGCTAAGGGGAATACTTTGCTCAACTACTGCGGCGTGCGGACAGACCTGCTGGACTACACGGTGGATCGTAGTCCGCACAAGCAAGGTCAGTGCCTCCCAGGTGTGCACATACCCATTTATGCCCCGGAGCGGATTCGTGAGACGAAACCCGACTACGTGCTGATCTTGCCCTGGAACATACGGGAAGAGGTGATGGCGCAGATGGCGTTTGTTCGCGAATGGGGAGGGCAATTCGTGGTGCCGATCCCGGAGGTCAAGGTTTACGCGTGATTTTTCGCGAGGCAGCGCTCAAGGGGGTATTCATTATCGACGTGGAGCCATCCGAGGATGAACGCGGGTTTTTTGCTCGAACCTGGTGCAGGCGAGAATTTGAAGCCAATGGTTTAAAGGTCGAATGGGTTCAGAGCAACATCTCAGGCAACCGTCGCAAGGGCACGCTTCGTGGGATGCATTATCAAGTGGCTCCGCATGAGGAGATCAAGCTTGTGCGATGTACGGCGGGTAGGCTCTATGATGTGATGATCGATCTCCGTCCGGATTCCCCGACGTACCTCAAGCACGTGGGCGTGGAACTCTCCGCCAAGAACCGACGAATGGTGTATATCCCCCGGGGCCTGGCTCATGGCTTCCAGACAATGGAGGACGACACGGAAGTGTTGTATCTGATGTCGGAATTTTACGCCCCGGAATGTGCGCGAGGCGTGCGATGGAATGATCCAGCATTCGGCATTGAATGGCCGCCGGCTGATCGTACAATTTCTCAGAAGGACGGGGTCTACGCAGACTATCGTCCCGGTTAGAGCGGGTGACAGGAGTGGACGATGCCAGCCACCTCAGTGGCGCGAAATGGCGTGGGGGTGGGACGAGTCCAGGGGACACGATAAGGGCGATGGGCCAGCAGATGCAACGAGAACAAGCACTGTCGATAGGATCGGAGATGGTCGATCTGATCCGTGACTTGTACCCTTTCTGCAGGAGCATTACCGGTGAAGGAGTCCGCGCGACGCTCCGTGCACTGCAGACACGCATCCCGGTGACGCTTCACGAAGTGCCGAGCGGCACAAAGGTCCTGGATTGGACGGTGCCGCGAGAGTGGAACATTGCCGATGCCTATATCAAGAATGCGCAGGGTGTGCGGATCGTCGATTTTCAGGCCTCGAATCTGCACGTGATGAGTTATAGCGAGCCGGTTCACGCAAAGATGCGTCTTCC
Organism: uncultured Nitrospira sp.; assembly: GCA_964449255.1. GTDB lineage: Bacteria > Nitrospirota > Nitrospiria > Nitrospirales > Nitrospiraceae > BQWY01. The sequence goes on from CAYUYE010000003.1 coordinate 151,987, forward strand.
CGAGTTGAAGAGCCATCTTTTTTCCATCCCTGAGCATCCCGATTGGATTCCTTACCGGACATCCTATTACAAGGAGAACTGGGGCTTTTGCTTACCTCACAAGCAATTGGCCGAGCTCGCGGATGACGAATACGAGGTGTGTGTTGATTCCCAATTCTCAGACGGCTCCTTGACCTACGGAGAATGCTATTTGCCCGGTGAGACGCCGGAAGAGGTGTTGGTTTCCTGTCATGTGTGCCACCCCTCGCTCTGCAACGACAATCTCTCGGGAATTGCCGTGAGTACCTTCCTGGCTCAAGCGATGGCGACTCGTCCGCACCGCTATTCCTATCGGTTCCTGTTTGTGCCGGGAACCATCGGGTCCATCACCTGGCTCGCGCTCAGTGAACATTGTCTAGGGAGGGTGCGGCACGGGCTGGTCTTAACCGGCGTCGGGGATCGTGGCGGCCTGACCTACAAAAGAAGCCGTCGCGCCGATGCCGACATTGATCGAGCCATGGTTCATGTGTTGAAGCACTCCGGAGAGGCCCATTCCATTATCGAATTTTTCCCGTATGGGTACGACGAGCGGCAGTATTGTTCGCCAGGGTTCGATCTCCCAGTAGGATGTTTGATGCGCACGCCGCACGGCGAATATCCGGAGTACCACACGTCGGCCGACAATCTCGATTTCATAGAGTCTGGGTCGCTGGTGGAGACCTATGAGCGATGTCTGGCGGTCTTCCACCTGCTGGAACAGAACCGCACGTACCTCAATCTAAATCCGAAGGGCGAACCACAATTAGGACGCCGAGGGCTGTATCGTCAGATCGCCGGCCAGCAAGGGAAACACAGTCAAGAGTTGGTGATCCTATGGGTGTTGAATCTGTCGGACGGTCGGCATTCGCTGCTGGACATCGCAGAGCGGGCCAACGTGCCGTTTGAAGACGTGCGGCAGGCGACGGACGCCCTGCTCGCGTGCAACTTGCTCAAAGAAACAACGCCCCCGATGCAGTTGCTGTGAATCATCCACCAAGTGGGAGAGTGAGTACGAGATGGCTCCGGGTTCGGCGGAAATAGGCAGACGGTCTCTTCTTGCGCGTATGGCTGTAGGCGTGATGGCCTACCTTCTCGGGCCGCGGATTCCAGCCCTGACAGGGAGATTTGCCGGGGTGATGGCTACGGGAGTGGCGTCGGCGGAAGGGGTTCGCTCGACTTCGCCACAGGACGCCTGTCCAGGGGGCCCATGTTTATCCGTGGGGGAGTTCGACGTGTTAAGCGCGCTTACAAGTGTCATTATTCCAGCGGACGCCATGGGGCCTGGAGCCAGAGAAGCTGGAGTCGCGCAGGGTCTTCATACGATGCTCGGAGAAGATCCTGTCGTTCGGCAGCGATATGTCGATGGACTCCGCGAATTCGACAATCTCGCGACAGGCCGGTACGGGACTGGATTTGCCAGCCTTCCGCCCACGACGCAGACCGAGCTGGTTGCGCATGTTGAAAGGGCCAGTCTGATCTTATGGAGTGAGGCGCCTCCATCCTCCTTTTTGGACAAGGTCCGAAGGAAGTTGGCAAATCTGTACTACCGTCGTGTGGTTGGTGTTACCGACCCCACGATGGCGCTGCTCGACCAACTGTTGCGCGATACCCCGGAAGCGTTTTATGCCACGAAGGCGGCATGGGATACGCTTGGTTATTCCGGGCCGCCCTTCCCCTTCGGATATGCGGGTCGCCAGACAAGCTGCGCCGCCACCACGTCACGAACCTGAGTACTGATGGCCAATCTTCAAGCGAAGAAAGATCAGGTGGATGTTGTCATCGTGGGGTGCGGTGCCGGCGGAGCCGTCATGGCCAAGGAATTGGGAGAAGCCGGCCTCCGGGTGGTGGTGCTCGAAGCCGGTCCTCGCTATGAACCCGCGCGCGACTATGCAACAGACCAACCTGATTTTGTGAAGCGGGCGACCAAGGTGTTCTTCGTGCCGAAGGATCCGCGTCAGAATCACTATTCCGCCGGGGGGGCTGAGGGGTTCGTGTTCACCAGGGCTAAAGGCGTGGGTGGGTCAACCTTGGCGTACCAAGCCCAGGTGCCGCGATTTCATGAATCGGATTTTCGGGTAAAAAGTGAGGATGGGGTTGGTGAGGACTGGCCGCTAACCTATGCGGATCTGGAGCCATACTACACGCGTGTCGAACACGAGCTCGGGGTGAGCGGACCGGTCGGTGCGGAAGCCAATCCTTTTGATCCTCCGCGCAGCAAGCCGTTTCCCAATCCCCCGCATGAGTTGAGCTGTGCTAGCCGCATCATGCAGCGAGGTGCGGCCAAGCTGGGCTGGCATTGGGTCCAGATCCCCTTGGCGATTCCCACTAGGCCATGGGGCGGGCGGCCAGCTTGCATCCGAGCCGGGGTGTGCGGCTACGGATGTCGGATCCGGGCCAAGTCCAGCATGGACGTCACCTATGTGCCCAAAGCCGAGGCGACCGGTCGAGTGGAGATTCGCCCAGAGTGTATGGCCCGGGAAATCGCGGTGGGGCCCGATGGGAAGGCCAAAAGCGTGATCTATTTCGATGCCCTTGGGGTGGAGCACGAGGTGGCGGCGCGCGCGATTGTCTTGGCCGGCAATGCGGTGGAAAGTCCTCGGCTGCTCCTGGTGAGCAGCTCGTCTCGCTTTCCCAACGGCTTGGCCAACAGCAGCGGAACGGTCGGGAAATACTTCATGGAACATTTGTCGACTGCGGTGACAGGCAGATTTCGAGAACCGCTGGAACCATGGATGGGCCCGCCCGGCGGGGGATACATGCAGGACTTTTACGCGACGAATGCTCGCAGCGGGTTTGCACGTGGCTGGCAGATCATGATCAATCAAGACTGGTCATGGCCACAGGCAGTGGCAATGAACAACCGCGGGTGGGGTGCGGCCCATCGGGGGAGGATTCGGGACCTTGTGGGACACAGTTTTGAACTCTCCGCTTGTGGCGAACAGTTGCCCGACGAGCGGAACATGGTCGCGCTGAGCCTGGATTTGAAAGATCACCGGGGAATCCCAGCTCCACACATCACGAGTGAACATCGCGAGAACGATCGAAAGATGATTGCGGCATTCACACAATCTCTGGTGGATTTGTTCCGCGCGGCCGGTGCGGAAGAGATCTTCGATCCTGAGGATCACAAGCCCGGCACCTCAGCGCACTATATGGGCGGGTGCCGAATGGGGAAGGATCCTCGCACCTCCGTCGTCAATGCGTGGGGGCGTGCGCATGACGTGCCCAATCTCTATGTCGCCGACGGGAGCGTGTTTGTCACGGGTGCCGGGGTGAATCCCACATTGACCATCGCTGCGCTGGCAACGCGTACGGCGGAAGGGATGGTTGCCGCATTCAAGCGCGGCGAATTGTAGTGTGTGCGTTATCGTGAGAATGCCGGAGGGGAGGAACGTCATGAACAACACCGTGTATTACGATGCTCAGGTGACCGACGATGAGCGGCGTGCCGCCCTCTTTGATGGCCAACTCTTCGTATATTCTCCCAACAAGAGTTCCCTGGCGTTTGTTGAATTTGCGAGACAGACGATTCGAGAAGCTTTCGGGACTCATGACCCTGAAAAAGCCCAGTACGATATGCCCGTCGAGCAATATGCCGATATCTTGGTTAAGTTGAAGAAGGGATTCATTCACCATCCTGAGTCAAAGCGGCATCTGAGCACGATGCTGGGAGAAATGGGGTGTGATTTGAACAAAACCTATTTTGACGTTCCCAAAATGCGCAGCTCTACCAGCGGGAATTACCTCACCACTGGCATCGCCTATGCCTGGCACCCACATCGCGATACGTGGTATTCAGCCCCGCAATGCCAGATCAATTGGTGGATTCCCATTTATGACATCCGGTCAGACAACGCCATGGCGTTCCATCCGCGGTATTGGAATCGACCGGTAAAGAACAGTTCGAAGGGCTACAACTACTACGAATGGAATCAAAAGTTCAGGGGCGATCATGTCGGACAGTTCCTCAGGGAGGACCCACGTCCCTTGCCGAAGCCGACGGAACCACTGGACCTCGATCCGCAAATCAGGCTGATTGTTCCTCCTGGAGGGATTATCTTGTTCGCGGGGGCACAGATGCATTCGAGTGTGCCGAATACCTCCGGTCGAACGAGGTTCAGCATCGATTTTCGCGTGGTCCACGAGGATGATGCGGCGGCGAAACGAGGCGCTCCACGAGTGGATGAAGAATGTACCGGTACGACCATGCGTGACTATCTACGAGGGACGGACCTGGCGCACCTCCCCGATGACCTTGTGGCGCTCTATGACGATGGAACGGGTTCCGGAGGGAAGTTGATCTACGAAGGGGCGCCGAAACCGAAAGCGAGCAATGGTTCGTAAGCCGCGGTGGCCGGTTGGGAGCGGCGGATCTGTTGTCGATGAGATCGTCGGGATAGTGCCCGCCGCAGGACGTTCCCGACGTCTGGGCAGGTTGCCATGCAGCAAGGAGTTGTTCCCCGTCGGAATTACTCAGGGCACGGACGGCTCGATGCCTGCTCCACAGGTGGTGAGTCGCTATCTGCTCGATGGATTGCGACTGGCGGGCATTCGCAAAACCTACGTGGTGATCCGCGATGGCAAGTGGGATATTCCGCAATACTTCCTGGATGGGCGAGAGGTGCACATGGATCTCGCCTATCTGGTGATACCAGGATCCAATGGTCCGCCCGACACGGTTGATCGGGCCTATCCCTTCTTAGTCGGCAAGACCGTGGCCTTTGGCTTTCCTGATATCATTCTTTGGCCGGCTGACGTGTTTGTCCACTTGGCAAGGCGGTGGCGTCAGGGTGGCAGCGATGTGGTGCTCGGCTTGTTTCGCGCCCACGACACTCAGGCCATGGACATGGTGGATGTGGATCGAACCGGCCGTGTGCGATCACTCACGCTGAAGCCACGCCGGTCGAGGCTGCACCTCGCCTGGGTTTGCGCCATATGGGGACCGCGATTCACCGAATTTCTCCATCGCTATTTATCTGGGGCAAGAGGAACTCGTCGGAAGGCTCGATCGGTGGGCAACCGGAAAATTGATGCACAAGGCGATGTTCCCGTGGGGGCGGTCATCCAGGCGGCGGTTCGAGAGGGTCTCTCCGTCCACGGAGTCACGTTTCCAAAAGGCAGCTATATCGATATTGGAACTCCAACCGACCTCGTGAAGGCGGTTCGGACCTATCACTCAGTCGGAGACTGAGTTGAGGCGGCGTCAAGAAGGAGACCAACGTGGCACAATTGCAGCGACCGAAATATGCGTCCGTCAATGGCAAGCTCATTCCGTGGGAACAAGCCACGCTCCATATCGGCTGTGAAGCAGTCACTCGGGGACTGAACGTATTCGAAGGATTGAAGGGATATTGGCAGCCGGATCAAACATTCAAGATCATCCGCCCTCGCCAGCATTACGAGCGCTTGTGTCGGTCGGCTAAGCTCTTACACATCCCTTGCCAGGTGACGTTCGAACAGTACTTCGAGGCCATCGACACCCTCGTAGGGGCGCTCGCGGTGCCCGATCGCGACATGTGGGTCCGCACCACGCTTTTTGTCACGGAGGGACACTGGGGGGAAAATACGGTCGCGGATCTGGTGCTGACCGCCTACCATCAGGACAAGAAGGACCCCGATCCGATCAAGATGGGAGTCAGCACGTGGCGACGAAGCAGTGATGTTGCCCTGCCGGCTCGGATCAAGACTAGCAGTAACTATCAGGTGGCCCGGCTCGCGCGCATCGAAGGCCGCGCTCAAGGGTACGACGAGATGGTCCTGCTCAATCAATCGGGTCGAGTGGCGGAGGCCACGGCCTCGTGCTTGCTGATGGTGAGAAATGACGCGGTGGTCACCCCCCCGGCAACGGAAGGTGCATTGGAAAGTATCACCCTCGATATTCTCGAAGAGCTCGCCCGGACGATGGGAACTAAGTTTGAGCATCGTCCGATTGACCGAACGGAGTTGCTCATTGCCGATGAGATCGGGGTGTGCGGCACCATTACCGATGTGGCGCTCGCGACATCGATCGAGCGGTTCCCATTGTGTGAGAAGTCGCCGATCCTTGGAGCACTCCAAAGACAGTATCTCGATGCCGTGCGAGGGATCAATCCACATCCGTCAGTCGGACTCACCGCGCTGCCCTCGGTGAAGCGCGCACGATAACACCGTCCACGGCCAGGAAGAGGATCCCGTATGGGAAAGCTTGTGACAATCGCCCTGCCAGTCTATAAGCGACTGGACTATGTGGTGGATGCCCTTCAGTCCGTGGCTGCGCAGGACTACCCTGACATCGAGCTCATCGTGTCGGACAATGGAGAAAACGGTTCCAAGGTGAGAGAGTTAGCCGAACAGCATTACCCGCGACCCTTTCGATTCCGCCAGAATCCGACCACCGTGCCGTTGCCACAACACTATAACCAGTTGATCGAGGCGGCAACTGGAGACTATTTCGCTTTTCTAGACTACGACGACATGCTCAGCCCCAACTACGTGTCCGACTTGGTCGGAATTTTGGACACTCATCCAGAGGTCGCGGTCGCCTTGGCGCGCGTGGATGTGGTGGATACGTCGGGTAATTTCCTGCGAGCGTCCTCCGATCGGATTCCCGAATTCATGACTGGCCCGGAGTTTATCCGTGCATGGACTGACTACGGGTTTGAAAGTTATTCCACCGTGCTGGGGCGCACGGCCTACATCAAGGAAGATGGTGGGCATCCTCAGATTCCAGGTGGGACGCATACCGACGATGCCATCCTGATCAAACTGTGTTTGCGAGGCTCCGTAGCGATCAGCCAGCGGAGTCGCTTTCGGTGGCGGTACAGTCCCGTAAGTTTCGGGTGGTCACTCAAGTGTGCCAGCCTCGCCGAGGACACGAGGGTGTATCTAAGATTTTTGGACCACGAGCCTGCCATGCAGCGCTATGCGAAGAAGGAGCCACGGGAATGGCAGGCGATCAGGCCGTACCTGTCTCGACTCGGCTGGCAAACCTATCTCGAGCGGTGGGATGGGATGTACGGTGAGCAGGCCCCCTTGCTGCAGTGGGTGAAAGGGGCCTTCGCCATGCCGTACATTCCCGAATACTACCGGTTAGTTCGGTCGGCGCTCTGGCATGGGCTGCGTCGGCGTGCCATCCTCGCCGTGAAACGGATGCTCTCGCTTGCTAAAGCGGTTTGACGTCTTCGAGCTCTACCGGTCCGCCCGTTCATCTAAATGCTAATTGGCCCATGAAGGTCGTTCACCTCAGCACCTATGACATGAAAGGCGGGGCGGCTTTGTCCGCGTACCGCCTCCATCGTGGGCTTGGGCAACTGGGACATGATTCCGCGATGCTGGTGAAGTATCGCGCCAGTCAGGATCCTCGTATCCATGAGTTTTCGTTGCCGATGGACTGGCCGCAGCGGTGGCGGAGGTGGTCCCGAAGGAAGGCCATCGTTCGGACTGCACAATCGTACCACCACAGTCGACCGACCGGGTTTGAGCTCTTCAGTGAGGATCGCACGCCCTATGGCGGAGCGGTTTTGGATCAGGTGCCGGATTGCGACGTCATCAACCTGCATTGGGTCGCGGCCTATGTGGACTACCAGAGTTTCTTTCTGCGAGCGACCACTCGTGCGAACATGGTCTGGACACTCCATGACATGAATGCCGTCACTGGAGGATGCCATTATGACATGGGATGTGGGCGGTTCGCGGAACGATGCGGAGCCTGCCCCCAACTGGGATCGAATGACCCACAGGACGCTGCCGCGCAGGTGTGGGAGCGGAAACGGGGGATCTTTGATGCGCTAGACCCTCGGCGCGTCTGCATTGTGACACCCAGTCAATGGCTTGGACAGGTGGTCAAGCAGAGTCCCATTTTTAGAAGGTTCCGTGTCGAGACTATTCCCTATGGCATAGACCTGGATGATTTTGCACCGAGAGACCGATCGGCTGCGCGAGACGTGCTGGGAATACCACAGGATGCCAAGGTGGTACTATTCTTGGCTGAGATGGTCGACAATCGGAGGAAGGGGTTTCCTTTGCTGGCTGACGCGCTCCTCCGTTGTAGCGCGGCGGTCGAGAACCTCTGGTTGCTGTCAGTCGGAAACAACCAGCCTAAACTGGGGGGGACGATGCGAGGTTCCCACCTGAACTACGTGGGAAATGATCGGTTTCTTTCGCTGGCGTACAGCGCAGCCGATCTTTTTGCGATCCCCTCGCTCCAAGACAATCTTCCCAATACCGTGATGGAAGCGATGGCCTGCGCCACCCCGGTTGTCGGCTTTGACGTGGGTGGAGTTCCCGACATGGTGCGTCACGAAGTGACGGGTACATTGGTCCCTTCGGGAGACACCGAGGGGCTTGCCGCGGCCATTACATCACTCCTGAACAATCCGCACACCTGCCGAATCATGGGGACTCAAGCTCGAGAAGCCGCGCTTGCCGAATACCCGCTTCTCTTGCAAGCCCGTCGCTATGGGGAACTCTACAAAGAGCTGACCGATCGAGCCAGGTGAGTGTCTCCCAATTTCCGGACTTGTCCAATCGATTGCGATACTTCTTCCCTGTAGCCCTGGGTGCATGGGGGCTCTCTTTCATCGGAGCGGTGACGATGTTGTATCGCCGCTCGTCCAAGCCGACGTGGAGTTCCTTTCTCGTCAGCCCGGCGGGCCTGCTCTTCGTCCTCTCGCTTCTCGGCCTGATTTGTGCGACATGCGTCTGTGTGATCCTGTTCCGACGTGTCCACCAAACGGGCGGTGTGAGTTATTGGCAATGCGTCGGGGGGCCCATCCTGGGCCTGATCGGAATCGTCGCGGCAGGTGAAATTGGGTTGCGCGTAGTGGCGGTGCCGCACTGGTGGGGGCAGGAGATTGGAAAGTTGCTGCTCTTGCCACGCGGCTGGAATCACGTTGCACAACGTTATGGGGCGATGTTGGATCGGTTCGATGCCGAGCCAAACTATTTTGTGGAAGATGCCCGACTCGGATGGACCGTAGGCGCCAGTCGCACGGCTCGAGACGGGCGCTGGCTCAGCAGCCAAGACGGTGTTCGGAGTCGTGCGCAAGGCGAAAATAATCATTTGACTACCAAAGTGCCGTGCCGGGTTGCCGTACTGGGGGACTCTTTTACCTTTGGCTGGGAAGAGACGTTTGAGCAAACGATGGTCTTCTTCCTCCAGGAGCGGTTGGGCCCTGGGTGCCAAGTACTCAATCTTGGAGTGCCGGGATACAGCATCGCCCAGATGTACTTGCGATACGAACGCGACGTGTCCAACTGGAACCCCAATCTGGTGATCCTGAGTTTTACCGATGGGGCTCCTTCACGCGGCATGGGCGTGTACTGTTTTCTCATGATGGGCGATTGGGACTGCCCCTGGGCTGCGCCACGGTTCAGCCTCAAGGGAGGGAGGCTGGAGGTAATCAATGTGCCATTGCCCTCGCCTCGATCCATCTATGATACGGGAGCGATCTATCAGTTACCGTTCATTCAATTCGATCGCTGGTACGAAACTGGACAATGGGAACAGCCTGGGTGGGAGCCGTTGTATTCGTCCTATCTCTTTCGATTGGCGACGACGTGGCATCCCCCATATAGCCCCCCACGCGCGGAGGTTTCGGACGAGCGTATGGGAGCGATTGCGGAAGCACTCTTCCGGGCGTTTACCGAAAAGACTGCTTCGGACCGAACGCCGCTCCTCATTCTGTATCAACCCAAGAAGGAAGACTATCTAGAGCCTCGGAAGGAAGCCTATAGCCCGGCTCTATTGCGAAGGTTGAACATCGACTTTCTCGATGGAACCCTGTGCCTGAATGCGTTGAGTCCGGATCGGCGTTTTCGCGCTGGGGGTACGCACTATTCAACGGAGGGCGAGCGGACGTTAGCCGATTGCCTGCTCCCGCGAATCACAGCCCTCCTGCCGGAACGGAGACCATTCCTTCCGCTTCCGTGAAAGGAGTGCACCGTCCAATGGCGGATCGCATCACAGAAAAGCCGTTGGCGGGAACGACGCACGCACAATCGTCTCGGTCCCCAGGAGGGGCAGGGGAGCGGTGGTTGGTGCCGTCCTTGTACCTGGCCGAGTTCACCGCCATCGGCATCCTACTCTTGGCGTATCGGGCGCAGGGCAAGGGGAGCACAGTGGAATTCCTGGTCAGCCGACCAGGGATCCTGTGCATCGGGGCAGCCGTCATCCTGCTGGGTGCGCTTGGGGTGGTGGTCCAGCAGTGTCGGGTAGGCTTGCGGAGTGGCTCGAAGCAGTGGATCTTTGCCCTTGTCATGAACGCAGTGGTGGTCCTGGGTCTCCTGGGAACTGGGGAGATTGCTCTTCGAATCCTGGCATTTGAGACCAACACCGAAGTTCGGATTGCCGGGAAGCTTCTTTACCCGCGTCAATGGGATGTCACGGCGGCCAAGTTTCGCGCGATTCTAAAGTACGCAGAATCCCACCCTCCTTTTTGGATTCCGGACGCCGACCTCGGTTGGGTGATTGGTCCGAACCGCCAAGGGGCAAACGGTTTGTATTTCAGCAGCGCCGAGGGGCTGCGAAGCACCAGGCCAGATGAATCGTATCGTAATGTGCCATCTCCTTGTCGTATCGCTCTGATCGGCGATTCGTTCACGTTTGGGGAGGAAGTGCGCTACGAGGATGCTTGGGCCCATCTGTTGGATCGACAGCTCGGCCCACACTGTCGGATTCTGAATTTTGGCGTAGGCGGCTACGGGATTGACCAGATGTATCTACGGTATGTGCGGGACGTGCAATCGTGGAAGCCCAATATCGTGATCATGGCCTTTGTCAATCACGATGTGGTGCGGTCGATGTCGGTCTACAGCTTCTTGCTCTTCCCCGGTGGTGAGACCCCGTTTGCCAAGCCCCGTTTCGTCGTCAAGAATGGGCAGCTCCACCAGCTGAATAGACCGTTGATCACGCCTGAAGCCATGTTCTCACAATCGGCGATCAGCGATTTGCCATACATCAAGCATGATGCGAACTACAAGGAGACCGAATGGGACCGGCCGGGATGGGGATTCTTGAACCCATCCTATGTGCTGCGGTTCTTCAATTCCCTCTACCCCTTGCATGAGCACGAGCGTCCTGAGATTTCGGACGCTGTGCTGCAAGAGGTGAATACGGAGCTCTTCCGAGCCTTTCGCCGCGACGTATCCCAGTCCGGGGCCCAGTCGCTTGTTGTCTATCTGCCATCGGTCGATGAGCTGCCTCATCGTCAGCCATGGGAGCCAATTGGCCTAAAGACTCTTCGAGAAGGACAAATCCCACATCTTGATCTTCGGGACTGTATGCAGGCGGGACATGTGCCCGATATGTTCATGCCCGAGGGGCAGGGGCAACACTATGCGCCCGCAGGCAATCGAGTGGTTGCCGGATGTCTGCTGGAGCCGATCCGCACGTTGATAGTTCAACCATCTCCTCGGCAGGGGACTGCCCGATGAGAGTTCTTGTTATCTCCGCCTCCTTCCCTCCGATGAAGGCCGGCGAGGCCGACCATGCGTACCACATTGCTGCTCACGTGGGGCGCCGCGTCGCCGATGTCCATGTGCTGACGAGTAGAGGAGCTATGGTTTCAGGTCAGCTCCCATTCACCATGCACGCGCACATGCCGAGGTGGTCTTGGAAGGAGCTTCCTCGGTTGGTACGGTTTCTCCGATCTAGCGCCCCGGACGTCGTGTTGCTGATCTATATCGGATGGATCTACGACGACCATCCGATGATGACCTTTGCGCCAACGGTGATCAAGGCCGTGCTGCCAAACTGCCGCGTGGTGACCCAGTTTGAATATCCGATGGGGGCGAACAACGACAAGTTTTCGACGCTCACCCGCGTGATGCGTCGCCTTGTGGCGCGTTGGGCTGGCAAACCGGCAGCAGACTACGTGTACGGGACGCTCCTTCGCGATAGCGACCGGCTGGTGGTCCTGAGCGATCGCCACCGTCGTATGTTGGTTGAGGCAGCCCCATCCGCGGAGAAAAAGATCGCCCTCATTCCGCCGCCGCCACTCCTGACTATGGCTCAACCGCCGGATGCGGAGACCCGAAAGACCGTTCGTGAAAAGTTCGGCTTCGCTCCAGACCACCGAGTGTTCGTCTATTTTGGTTACATTTACCCACCGAAGGGGGTGGAGACGCTCCTCAAGGCTTTTCATATAATTGCCAAAGAATATCCGAAGGCTCGCCTGCTGTTGGTGGGTGGGGTCGTGGCGCACGAATATCCGCAGCGGCCACGATTTGCCGAGGAGATGCGCCAGCTTCCGCATGACCTGGGTTTCGCGCAGCAGGTCGTGTGGGCTGGAGATTTCGACGCAGACAGCGACGAAGCCTCGCGGTCAATATTTGCGTCGGACATCTGTGTGTTTCCGCATGATCTTGGGGTGTATCTGAACAATAGTTCATTTGCGGCTGTGGCGGCGCACGGCCTGCCCATCGTCGCCACGAAGGCTGAGGAAGTAGAAGGGGCGTTTGTGAACGGCGAGAACTTGCTCTTCTGCGATCCGAAATCTCCGGAGTCCATGGCGGCCGCAATGCGATGGGTTTTGTCGGACGACGAATTGTGCCTGCGCTTGGGGCGTGGCGCATCCCGACTGGCAACGGACTGGTTCTCTTGGGAGAAAGCCACCAATCGGATGGTCGAGGTGCTTGGTCTCGGAACAGGGGAGGGGGCGAGGTCGGCCTAAGGCGCATGCGAGTGCTTTTTGTCACCCAAACCCCGGAATTCGGCGGGGCAGAGCGGCACTTGATCGATCTCGTTCGAAGATTCGATCGATCGATCGAATGCCATATCCTTTGTTTTAGTGGTGATTTCTATACCGAGGCGCTTCGCGATCAGCCTAACGTCCGAGTGTCACGATCTCCACTGATTCGTGAGCGCACGTTGTGGTCGTTCTGGAATGTCTTCCGACGTCACCATGCGGATGTGATCGTGCTCGTCAAGGGCATCTTTGACCACTATCCGCTCGCGGCCTATCTGGCCGCCAGGTGTTCGGGGGCGCATCGGGTGGTTGCGCTAGAGCATCTAATGGCTGATCCGTTTCCTGCTGAGGACAGGGCCAATGGAGTTCGAGACGCGATCAAGTGGTTGGTCGGATGGAGGCGGCGGTATGGCTGGATGATGAAGCTACAAGGACGGCTGGCCCATCTGACCGTGTGCGTCAGCGAAGCAATCCGCAACCGGCTTGTGTCGGAATACGGCTATCCGCCGACGCGAACCGTGACGATCAGGAATGGGATCGATTTACGGTTCTACTCGGCCTCTCGCGATCTAGAAGAGCCCAAGTTGACAGTCGAAGGGTTAGACACTAGCACGCAAGTGACGCTGGTCTGTGCGGCCAGGTTGTCATCAGTCAAGCGGATCGATGTGCTCCTCGAGGCGCTGGCACTGCTTCAAGACACCTGTGACGGATGGCGGTGTCTCATACTGGGTGGCGGCCCGCTCGAGCGGGAGCTAAAAGAACAGATGGTGGCCCTGGGACTCTCGCAGCGTGTGCAGTTCCTCGGGCATGTTGCGGACGTCCGGCCTTATTTGAAAAGTGCCGATGTGTTCGTATTGTCGTCCGAGAAAGAAGGGTTGCCGCTCGCGCTGTTGGAAGCGATGGCGGCGGGGATCCCGGCAGTGGTGACGGACGTGGGCGGGACGAGCGAAGTCGTGGTGCACGAACAAAACGGTTTGCTGGTGAGATCGGGAGCGGTAGAAGAGCTGGCACGCTCGCTTCATCGGCTCTTGCGCAATGCCGAGGAGCGCCGACGGATGGGCCTGGCCGCGCGTGAACATATGTTGCGTCATTTTGACATCGATGAATCGATGAATCGTCTCAAACAGGTGGTGTTGGCGCCATGTGCGTGATGGGATTGTGATGACGTCTCAGGTGGACCACGTGGTCAGTGACGCTTTCGCCGAGCCGATTGTCGCGGCACCGGGGAATCGGCCCTTGCACATTGCGTGGTGCCATACCGGCGATTCTGGGGGCTCCAAGCGTGCCGCGTTTGAGATGGTCAGGGAGTTGTCACGCCGAGGCCACGTGATTGACGAATACATTATTCGAATCGGCGAGCCAAACCGCGGGCATTGGCCCTTGAAGCCGTTTGTGCGGCAGAGCTATGAACATCTCTTGCCAATGTCGGTCAACTCGTTACGTCCGCACCTGGTGCACTCGTGGGTGCAGTGGGTTCAAGACCGCATCAAGTTGCGCGCGTTGCGCTCAATGCTGATCGGGGTGGCGGCCGATATTGAGGGCAGGCGTTATGACTATGTCCATCTGGATCACTGTTCGCCCAGCTATACGGTTGTGCTCGCAGCGTTGGTCCACCTTCCATCCGTTGTCTACAGCCATGAGGTGAGCGGGGCAAGATATGGTTCCGCGCCCCGTCGTAGTGACACCCCGGCGTCCTCGGCGCTGCGGCGCTTGTATGAATGGGGATGTGAGTGTGCGACCGGCCTGACCGATGCGTTTCGCCAGGAACAGGATTTGATTGGCCTTGCTCATGCCGGAGCGGTGTTGACGAACTCCCATTTTTCAAAAGAAGCGATGTTTCAGCGCGCTCGCCACCTCTGCGCGGTGTCTCGGTACGGTGTTGACACCTCAACATTCAAACTCAGCGAAAAGGCCTTGCAGCCGGTGGTGCTCTCGGCGGGGCGACTCGTGGAAGCGAAGCAACATCATATCATCGTGGAGGCCATCGGGCGGCTTCCGCGTGATGGGCGTCCGCGTCTCATTATTGCCACGCCCGAGGCCATCACGCATCAAGAACAACCCGCCTATGCGGAGCGTCTGACACAGTTGGCAAAGGCCTGCGACGTAGAATTGGAGATCAAGCGTAATCCGAGTGAGCGTGAGTTAGTGTCGCTGTATGGTGAGGCATGGATGTTGGTGTTTGTCCCTCTTATGGAGCCGTTCGGGCTTGTGGCGCTTGAGGCGATGGCCTGTGGAACCCCTGTAATAGGAGTTCGTGAAGGGGGAATTCGTGAATCGGTCGTCGATGGCCGTTCCGGATTGTTGATCGAGCGGGATCCTGACGAGGTCGCGCGGGCCATTCGGATCCTCCTCGAACAACCGGAGCTTCGGTTACGCATGGGAGCGGAGGCTGCGGCGTACGTGCGGCGGGAGTGGAGCTGGCGGGGCAGTGTAGATCGATACGAGTCGGAGGTCCGGAAGGTGTTGGCCGCTCGGCGTCCGGAATCGGAACCGCAGGGCCGTTCCGGAGAGGACCAGGCTTGAGATGAACATCCTGTTCGTCACACCCTTCTACACGCCGCAGACTGGAGGGGTCGCCACGTTCATCGATGACGCGAGGCGATTCCTGGCTCAACGCGGGCACGGCGCGTATGTGCTGCGAACGGGGGAGGGGCGAACCATCCGGCAATGCCCCGCGAACAATGATGAGCACGTCCATGAGTTTTACATGCGGCATCCCTGGATCCAGCAAGCGCCGCTCCGAGGCCTGCTCGCGTTTGTGGTGTACTTCATTCCCACCTTGTGGCGCTTGGGGCGATATCTGCGCGAGCGCAACGTTCAGGTTGTTGCACTGGAGTATCCGCTCGGGTTTATGTTGTATTTCTTGCTCTTGCGCTCATGGATGGGGATCAAGATCGTGACGGGCCTTCATGGAGATGACATCCTTTCCCTCCACCTGCTGCCCAGGCTCGAACAACTGATTGTCACGAAGCTGATTCTGCGCGCCGACTGGGTCCTGGCGCATTCCGCGAGTCTACTTGGTCAGGCCGAACGAATCCTCCCGTTGCTCAAGGAGCGACGGCGGTCCTATCTGCCCTATGGCATCGATTGCGAACGATTGCGGAATCGCGCAAGCCAGCCACTGAAATCGATTTCAAGCCGGTCAGGGCCGTATCTGCTGACCGTTGCCAAACTTTATGATCGGAAAGGGATCGATGTCTTATTGCGGTCCATTCAACAGGTGAAGTCCGCACTGGGAACGCACTATTTCTTGATCGCGGGTGATGGTCCCGAAGAGGAGCGGCTCAAACAAATGGCTCGCGATCTTGGAGTGTCTGAGTATGTCGTCTTTGCCGGGGACGTGCCCAGTCCGCAGGTTCCTGGACTGATGAAGGGCTGTGTGTGCTTCGTATTGCCCTCGCGCTCAGAGCCCTTTGGGATTGTCTTGCTCGAAGCGATGACCTTCGGCAAGGCCATCCTGGCAACGAGGGTGGGGGGAATCCCGGAATTCGTCAAGGACGGACACAACGGCGTATTGGTCGCATCCGAAGACGCCGACGCGTTGGCCGCTCACATTCATCGGTTCCTTTCTAATCCTGGGGAAATCCAGCAGATCGGCAAGAACGGGTTGGCCGTGGTTGAGAATGAGTACGACTACCGGGCCATCATCAAACGATATGAGGCGCTGTTCAAGCAGGTGATCGGTAACGGATCGGGCGTGATGGCTGCGTAAGTCTCGATGGTGACTCGCGTCGCGATTAAGGTAGCACAAGGAAAGGTGGAATCATGAATATCCTCGGTATCTCGGCGTTCTATCATGACAGTGCGGCGGCGTTGGTTCGCGATGGAGAGATTATCGCCGCGGCGCAGGAAGAGCGCTTTACCAGGAAGAAGCACGATCCTGGATTTCCTCACCGCGCGGTAGACTACTGTCTGAAAGCCGGCGGCATTGGTCTCAAGAACGTCGATCGCTTGGTCTTCTACGACAAGCCCCTGGTGAAGTTCGAGCGGTTGCTGGAAACCTATTTAGGGTTTGCGCCGCAGGGCATCCAGTCGTTTCTGGCCGCCATGCCGGTTTGGATGAAAGAGAAACTCCTGCTGAAGAGCTTGTTGGTGAAAGAGTTTCTCGCTCATGGGGGGGGCATGACCAAGGCCGACCTGCCGCAGATTCTCTTTTCTGAACATCATGAATCACACGCGGCCTCGGCCTTTTTTGCTTCGCCGTACGATTCCGCCGTGGTGCTGTGTATGGACGGTGTTGGTGAGTGGGCGACGACCTCGGCCTGGCAAGGCAAAGGGAACAAGTTGACGCCTTTGTGGGAAATTCCATTTCCGCACTCGCTGGGTCTCTTGTATTCGGCGTTCACCTACTACACAGGCTTCAAGGTCAACTCGGGTGAGTACAAAGTGATGGGGTTGGCTCCCTATGGGGAACCGAAGTACGTCAAAGCGATTTATGAACATCTCATCGACGTCAAGCCGGATGGAACGTTCCGATTGAACATGGATTACTTCAACTATTGCACTGGGCTCACTATGACGAGCCGGAAGTTCGACGAGGTGTTCGGTGGCCCGCCTCGCAAGGCCGAAACGAAGTTGGGGCAGCGAGAAATGGATCTGGCCCGGTCCATTCAGGAGGTCACCGAGGAGGTCATGTTGCGCCTATCCCGGACCCTCCACCGTGAGACGGGGGTGGAAAACCTGTGTCTGGCCGGCGGGGTCGCACTCAATTGTGTGGGCAACGGACGAATTCTTCGGGAAGGGCCGTTCAAGGGTCTGTGGATTCAGCCGGCCGCAGGGGACGCAGGTGGGGCGCTCGGCGCAGCGCTGACCGTGTGGTACCAGTTTGAGAACAAGCCACGCACGAGCGATGGGGTTCATGACAAGATGCGCGGCTCCTACCTGGGACCGTCACACACTAGCGATGAGATTGAGCAGTTTCTGAAGGCAAAAGGAATTCCCTATTCGAGGTTCGACGATGCCGCGCTGGCGGAGCGTGTCTCCAAGGACTTAGCCGAAGAAAAAGTGGTGGGATGGCTGCAGGGGAGAATGGAATTCGGTCCTCGTGCTTTGGGCGGGCGCAGCATACTTGGCGATGCGCGAAGTCCGAAGATGCAGTCCGTGATGAATCTTAAGATCAAGTACCGGGAATCCTTTCGGCCGTTTGCGCCATCGGTCTTGAGGGAGCGCGCGTCCGATTTCTTTGACCTACAGGGGGACAGCCCCTACATGTTGATTGTGGCTCCCGTCTTGGAGAAGCGTCGGCTTCCGATGGCCTCCGCGCAGCAAAAGGGCTTGTGGGGCATCGATCTCTTGAACGTCCCGCGCTCGGATATTCCGGCGGTGACCCACCTGGACTACTCGGCACGGGTGCAAACGATCCATAAAGAAACGAACCCACGGTATCACGCGTTGCTGCAGGCATTTGAGGCTCGGACGGGATACGCGGTGCTGGTGAACACCTCGTTCAACGTGCGCGGAGAGCCGATCGTTTGTACGCCGGAAGATGCCTATCGTTGCTTCATGCGGACTGAAATGGACGTGCTGGTGTTGGAGAACTGTGTGCTCTATAAGACCGAGCAGCCGGCAGTTGAGAAGGATACGAGTTGGCAGCAGGAATTCGAGCTAGACTAAGGCAGAGAGTTATCGTAGACCCCGGGGCACAATGAGAAGGGAGTAAGCCATGCGAATTCTGATCACGGGCGGAGCGGGTTTTCTGGGCAGCCACTTGAGCGATCTCCTGATCGGAAAAGGGCATGAGGTGGTGGCCATGGACAACCTCATCACCGGCCGGACGGAAAATATCGCGCATCTCATGGGACATCCCCGGTTCAGCTTCGTCAAATATAACGTCTGCGACTATATTCATGTCGATGGCAAGCTGGATGCGATCCTACACTTCGCGTCACCCGCAAGTCCTCAAGACTATCTCGAAATGCCCATCGCCACGCTCAAGGTGGGGGCGTTGGGCACCCACAAGGTGCTGGGGCTGGCAAAGGCCAAGGACGCGAGAATGCTCCTGGCTAGCACCTCCGAGGTGTACGGAGATCCGTTGGTGAATCCGCAACCCGAATCATACTGGGGGAATGTGAACCCCATCAGCCCCCGGGGAGTCTATGACGAGGCGAAGCGCTTTGCCGAAGCGATTACAATGGCGTACCACCGGTATCACGGGCTTGATACGCGGATTGTCCGCATCTTCAACACCTACGGCCCGCGCATGCGCCCGAACGATGGTCGGGTGGTCTCGAACTTCGTCGTTCAGGCGTTACAGGGGAAGCCGTTGACGGTGTTCGGGGACGGCAATCAAACGAGGAGTTTTTGCTACGCGGACGACCTGGTGCGAGGCATCACGGCCTTGTTGCTGGCCGATTCTGACAAGACGGTCGATCAACGCACGGATCGGTCCACGTTTTTGACCAAATCCAATCAGCCGGTTCCTGAGACGATTCACGACCCGGTCAACATCGGCAATCCCAGAGAGCTCACAGTCAAAGAGATTGCGGAGCTGGTGCTCCGACTGACCGGGTCAAAAAGCAAGATCGAGTATCGCCCTCTTCCGGCGGACGATCCCAAAGTGCGACGGCCAGACATTCGACGCGCGAAGCAACTGCTGGGCTGGGAACCCCAGGTGGAACTCGAGGATGGGCTTCGAAAGACGATTGAGTATTTTCGCCAGGTCATCTGATAGAGGAAAGCTCACGGATGGGAGCCGGGTCAAGAATTTCTAAACATGCCTGACGCGAGCCAAGGATTGTAGCTGCCACTATGTGTGGAATTGCCGCCATGTGTGATCTCTCCGGTGCGCCGGTGGAACCGCCGACTCTCGGGCGCATGACCGAGAGTTTGGTACACCGTGGCCCGGACGACAGCGGGCACTTCATCGAGGGAGCCGTTGGCCTCGGATTCCGGCGGTTGGCGATTCTGGATCTGTCGCCTTCTGGGCATCAGCCGATGCTGGGGGATGACGGCCGCCATGTACTCGTCTTCAACGGAGAGATCTATAACTATGTTGAGCTTCGGGACGAGTTGATCTCCGTTGGATATCACTTCCGCTCGAGTGGAGACAGCGAGGTATTGCTGAATGCCTATCGACATTGGGGCGCGGAGTGCCTACACAAGCTGAACGGCATGTGGGCCTTTCTGATTTATGACCGTGTGGAACGCCGGGTGTTTGGTTCGCGCGATCGGTTCGGCGTCAAGCCTCTCTTTGTGCATCGCAATGCCAAACACGTGATTTGGGCCTCCGAGATCAAGGCCATTCGCGCGTCTGGGCACTATCGCGGTGGCGTCAACTGGAAGGTGGCCTCGCGCTTTCTGGTCGAGGGGCATCTGGACGATAGCACCGAAAGCTTTTACGAAGGCATTGATTCGGTTCCACCGGGATCGGCGTTTGAGCTCACAGGGGACGGACAGTGGCGTTCGTGGCAGTATTGGACCCTGAACTCGTTGGTCGAGGCACCGGTTGAAGAACCGGCACGTGGGTTTGCGGAGCTGTTCGAGGATGCCGTCCGATTACGGATGCGCAGCGATGTGCCGGTTGGTGTGTGCCTCTCCGGCGGCCTGGACTCGACATCGATCATTTGTGCAGCCTCGAGGCAACATGCTGAAAACAAGGCCGCGGCCAATGACCCACTCCAGGCCTTTTGCTACATGGCCAAGGAGTTCGACGAGTCCCGCTACATTGCCGATACCTTGGCCTTGACGAAAGGCCAAGTCCACGAACTCCAAACGAGTCCGTCGGAACTATGGCAAAGCCTGCGACGTATGTTGTGGTTTCATGACGAGCCGGTCCACACGCTGACAGCCACGGTCGGCTACCAGTTAATGGGACTCGTGGCGGGCAAGGGCATTCGCGTGGTGCTCAATGGTCAGGGGGCGGACGAGACGATCGGCGGCTATTTCAGTTTCTTCATAGACTATTGGCGCGAACTCCTCAGCCGTGGGCGATGGGGGGAGGCACAATCGGAGATTCGAGCTTATACGGATGTCCATGGAGGGAGTGCGGCGCAGTCATTGAAGGCGGCTGCGACCAGCCTCTTGGTGGCCACCCTTCACGGAGTGCCCCTCTATCGGACATTCTCTGATCGCCGTCATGCGGCCACGGTGCAGCGTCATCCGTGGTTCACGCGGGAGTTGACTGGCCATTTCCCCAGTGAAGAACGGCAGCGGGGGCTCAATCGATTGAATGACGTCCTCAAGCGTTCGATGATGGCCTCCCCCCTTCCTCTCTATCTTCGTATCGAAGACCGCAATTCCATGGCGCATTCGGTCGAGGCCCGGCTGCCGTTCATGGACTATCGCCTGGTGTCGTTCCTCTTCCGCCTCCCGGCGCAGTGGAAAGTGAGGGGGCCCTGGAACAAGTACGTGCTCAGGGAAGCCATGCGAGGGAGAATTCCCGAGTCCGTGCGCGCTCGCCCGGACAAAATGGGGTTCCCGACAGCTGGGCGCAAATGGTTTGCTCACGATCTGTACGAACCCATGGCGGATCTGCTGTCCAGCCAGGCTGTGCGTGAGCGGGGCATTTACAATATTGAGAAAGTCCAAAGCGATCTAAAACGTCACCAGCAGGGGGATGTGGATGTTCATCACGATCTCTTTCATCTCGCAGAATTCGAGATGGTCTCGGAGTTGCTACGGAACGATGGGGCCCGTAGTGCCGGTGAGGCAGGGCAGCGGACGCCGGCCGGCCGTGTTCACCGCGCCCAAGCGGCCATGCCGTCGTGAGCGGAGAGGAATTGCGGATCACTCGCGGCAGTTTGTGAGGATACGATGAAGATCATTAACATCGTTGGGGCGCGCCCCAATTTCATGAAAATCGCCCCGATCATCAAAGCGATGCGCAAGCATCCAACCATTCAGCCGTTGCTGGTGCACACTGGTCAACACTACGATTCGAGCATGGCCGGGCGGTTTTTCGAGGATCTGGAAATTCCGCGGCCCGATGTGTCGTTGGAAGTCGGGTCCGGTACGCATGCCGTGCAAACGGCTGAGGTGATGAAACGGCTTGAACCGGTCCTGGAGAAGGAAAAGCCTGATCTGGTCTTGGTGGTGGGGGACGTCAATTCCACAATGGCGGCGGCCCTGACAGCCGCGAAACTCAGGATTAAGGTGGCGCATGTGGAAGCGGGTCTCCGAAGTTTTGATCGGGGGATGCCGGAAGAGATCAATCGTATCGTCACGGACGCCATCTCCGATTTTCTCTTCGTTACCGAAGAAAGCGGCGAGAAACATCTGCTGGCCGAGGGCATCCCTAAGGAGAAGATTTTCTTCGTCGGAAACGTCATGATTGACTCGCTGGAATCGTCCCGACGCTTGTGGGCGACTTCCACGATCCTTGAGCGGCTTCATCTCAACAAGGCACAATACGGCGTCGTCACCCTTCATCGTCCGTCGAACGTGGATCACCTCAAGACGTTGGAAGGGCTTGTTGAGGCTCTGTGCACGGTAGCCCAACGTTGTCCACTGGTCTTCCCGGTGCACCCCCGGACCATCGGTGCGCTCAAGTCGCTGGAGCGCTTTCGTGGGTCGCTCCATTTCGGTGATGGGCCGACGCCGACCACGGGGATCCGCTGTATGGATCCGGTTGGGTACTTGGATTTCATGGCGCTGGTCGCGGGTGCGCGGATCGTCTTGACGGACTCGGGCGGGCTCCAGGAAGAAACAACGGTGTTGGGGATCCCCTGCCTGACGCTCCGTGAGAACACAGAACGCCCGGTGACGGTGACCCACGGGACCAACCGAGTGATTGGCGCATCCCCTGCAAAAATTGTCAGTGAGGCTGCAAAAGTCCTCGATACGCCTCTCCAGCCTCCTGTTCCTCCTCCTCTGTGGGATGGTCAGGCTGCCGGACGCATAGTAAGTATCCTCTTAAAGCAGATGCCGCGGGCCTAGCCCAGAGGGTAGGTCCATCTCGGATGCGTGACCCCAGGCGCTGTTTCGAAACCAAGACCCAACCGAGGTGCATACACCATGAATGAGGCCACATTTTATCAGATGCTGTGCTGCCCAAAATGTAAGGGAGACCTGACGCTGCGCGGCGATAAATCCGCCTTCTTATGCGCGCCCTGCAAGTTTACGTTTCCCATCGTCGAAGGAATCCCTGTGCTGTTCCCCTGCAATGTCGAAGCGGAGATGGATCGCCTCTTTGGCCGCTATTGGGATTCTGAGGAAAAGGCGCAACTCTACGATGAGCAGGTCGAAGGGGGTGGCAATATCTTCGGCATCTACAATCACGAATCCGAAATCTACGGACTCACCTACTATTTCGACAAGAGTAAGTTGGATCTGTTGTTGGACGCCGGCTGCGGCAACGGCCGTTTTCTGGAGACCCTTCCAGCCAGCACTGTGTCGGTCGGAGTCGATGCCTCCTTGAATCTGTTGCGGGCCGCCCGTCGGAAAAAGCGGGGCCAGTTTCATGTCTGCTGCGAGTTGGAGAACCTGCCGTTTAAAAGCAACCTGTTCGGGACCGTGATTAGCTGTCGAGTGATTCAGCACCTCAAGAAACAAGAGCAGGCAGTCCAGGAATTGTGCCGTGTGACGAAGAAAGAAGGAGACCTCATCCTCGAGCTTTACAACACATGGGATCCGAAGACGATTTGGAAAGAGATGCGGATGTCGAAGCTCCGTCTGGTCTTCAACGCGCCATTCAAGCTCCTGTTCCGCTCCCTCTCGCCATTCAGTGAGTGGGGACTCGATTATGACAATTACAATCACTGGTTTGAAGTGAAGGGCTGGCTCAAGAAGAACCGGATGGAAGGGTTGACAGGGCGTGGCGTCGGATTCGGCTACCACAAGTATTTGTTCGACACGTTTTTTATCAATGGGATTCTCGAAAAGCGCGCACCAGGGCTCCTGCGCGGGTACTACGCAACGGTGTTCGGATTGGAAAAGCTGTGTGGTGCCTTGATCCCGCTTCGATATTTCATGGAAAAGATTGTTATGAAGACCACCAAAGCGGCGGCGTAGTTGGAGCACCGCTCGTATGATTGAGCGCGTTTTCCAGGGCATCGAATATCGGGTCAAGTCCTCCCCGCTCTATAACCAGGAAGCGTACCAGGAGTTACGCCGTGAAGTAGATCGTCGCGACGTCGTGGTCAACGACAACCGATTTCATATTCGGGAAGCCGTCGATTGGATCAAGCGGGCTCAGGATGCTACGCCGGATCGCGGAGTCTCTCGTGCCTACAGTTCAGCCTGGCATCCGTTCTTTCGGTCTAGAGGGTGGCAGCAGTCCTATCCAGAAACGACTGGGTATATCATCCCGACATTCTTGGAGTGCAGCCGCTATTTGAACGATCCTGACCTTCGCACCCGCGCCATTCAGATGGCCGACTGGGAGATTGCCGTCCAGATGCCAGGCGGCGCGGTAATGGGCGGTGTGCTCAATGACGCACCCACGCCCGCCGTGTTCAATACAGGCCAGGTCATATTAGGTTGGGTCGCGCTGTATCAGGAGACGAAGGCCGAGGTATATCTGACGGCCGCTAAGAGAGCCGGCGACTATCTGATTGAGGTGCAAAATCCGGACGGCGGATGGATCAAGGGAAATTCGGAGTTTGCCGATGCCAAGGCCACAACCTACAACTCGCGCGTCGGATGGTCGTTGACGCTCCTGGGGGCCTGCTCAGGGGACGAAAGATATACGGCCGCTGGCGACAAGAACATCCAATTCAGCTTGAGTCAGCAAAACACGAACGGTTGGTTCCGTCACAACTGCCTCACCGATGCCAATGCCCCCTTGCTCCATACCATCAGCTACGCGATAGAAGGGATATGGGGCGCAGGCGAAGTCCTCAAGAACGAGGACTATTGTCGCCGTGCAGCGATGAGTGCCGAGCAACTGTTGGCCGCTGTCAGGGAAGACGGGAGTGTGCCAGGACGCCTCGACAAAGACTGGCACGCCACGGTGAGTTGGAGTTGTTTGACTGGCGATGCGCAAGTAGCGGGGATCTGGCTCAGAATCTACCGAGAGAAGAAGGACCGTCGGTACCTCGACGTCGCGCGGCAGGTGTTAGCCTTCCTGAAGTCCACACAGAATTGCGTCTCCAATAACCCTGGGCTGCGTGGCGGTATCAAGGGGGCAGCTCCCTTTGATGGGGACTATGGACGCTTCGAAGTGTTGAACTGGGCAACCAAGTTCTATATCGATGCGTTGCTGCTCGATGAGCGAGCGGGAAGCGTGGCGGTCTAACCACAGATCCCCACAGAGTTCGTGAAGGGGCATCCTGCCCAAGCACTGTTCAGCCATGAAAAATGTGCTCATCGTGGCCTATTATTTTCCGCCGATCGCGGCCAGCGGGGCGATGCGGCCGCTCGCATTCTGCCGGTTTCTTGAGTCATATGGGTGGCGCCCGCGTGTATTGACCACGGATGCGCAGTCAGTCTTTCCTCCCCATCCGATTGATCTAGAGCTCGCAAGTAAACTTCCGACCACGGTGCGTGTCGATGCCGTGCCACATGGCAACCCGGTGCAACGACTGCTTGCCTGGCGAGGACGGATACGGTCATTCCTGGGATCGCATCAAGAAGGTCCGCGGGTCGAGGCCTCGACTCCTGAGCGTGTGGCTTCCCTCGCATCTCCCGCTGAGCCAGGATCATCCCTGAAACGATTGCTCCTGGATTGGATGTTTGAATTTCCGGATCCTCAGTGTGCATGGTTCAACTCGGTCACCAAATACGCCAAGAACTTTCCGAAGGAAGAAATTCCGGATGTCATCTGGGCGACTGGAGGGCCGTGGACGAGCTTGCTCGTTGGGAAAGAACTGGCGGGGTATTGGGGGGTTCCGCTGATTGCGGACTATCGCGATCCCTGGACGAGCAATCCGTATGTGTCGTTTTCCTCAGGCTGGCTCAATGGCCGGGCTCGGCAATTGGAAGAGGCGGAGCTGAAGCAGGCTCGGCGCATCGTAACCAATACGCATGAATTGCGAAGCCAACTCCAGCAGGACTACCCGTCGGTGGCTGAAAAAGTAGGCACGATTACCAATGGCTTTGACCCGGACGCGTTTCCTCATCTCAATCAGCCACCGACTGCGGTGAAGCACGATGGGGCTCGGACTCACAAGGCTCCGCTGGAGATCTGCCACTTTGGAACCGTCTACGGAAAGCGGACGCCCATCGTCCTGTTGCAGACTCTGCTGGATCTCTATCGCGCCGGGCGTCTGTCGAACGCCCACCTTTGCCTGCGTTTCGTGGGGGCGTGGGATGTGACAGGCGCCTCGTGCGAGGATGTGGCGCAGCAGCTGGAAAAGGCGGGGCTGCTGAAGCGTGAGCCGCCAATTCCGTATCAAGTCTGTCTGCGTCAAATGACGGCGGCAGATGCCTTGCTGGTCATTCAGCCTGACTCGCCGCTTCAGATTCCTGGGAAGATTTACGAGTACATCGCGACGGGACGTCCGCTTGTGCTGCTCGGCGGGGAGGGTGCCACGGCCAATTTGGTGACCCGGCATCGCCTGGGCTTGGCCTGCCCGAACCGTGCGGACGACATCCGACAATTACTCTGCGACATCGTGGATCATCGGCGCACACTCACGCCACCGGCCCCCGAAGAGGTCGAACGCTTCGACTATCGCAGCCTCACGGGGGATCTGGCAAAGGTCCTGAATGAGGTCGTGCGGACAGGGGCGTAGCGAAGCCATCGCATCGAGGAACGCGTAACTATGGGCTGGCAGGTGGAGAAATTGGAGCAGGATCACGAGGCAGTCGGCCTCTGGGACCGGTTTGTCCTCGACTCCCCCACAGCGACAGGCTACCACCTCACCGCCTGGCGTCGGATCATCAGCCAGGCGTTCGGCCATCGCACCGTCTATCTGATGGCAAAAGATGAGAACGGTGACGTGGGTGGGGTACTCCCCATGGTCCTGCTCGCGAGCCCTCTCTTTGGCCGGTTTCTTGTGTCCATGCCGTTTCTGAACTATGGTGGAGTCGATGCGCGGGAGCCGGGGGCGCGCGAGGTCCTGCTTGCCGCGGCGGCCGATGAAGCTCGCGCTCAAGGGACAGAGCACATTGAACTCAGGCAGTCGGAAGCCATGGAAACGACCTGGCAGGCTAAAACGCATAAAGTATCCATGCGACTTGGGCTGCCGCCGGATTTTCAAACCCTCATGACGGCCTTTCCGTCGAAATTGCGAAGCCAAATCCGCCGCCCTCAAAAGGAAGGGATGGTCGGGAAGGTTGGCGGGCTGGAACTGCTCGACGACTTCTATCAGGTGTTTTCGAGAAATATGCGAGATCTGGGCACGCCGGTCTATGCCAAAGCGTTCTTTCGGACGATACTGGAAACGCTTCCCAAAGAAACGGCGATCTGCGTCGTCTCGTGGAACGGGCAGGTCGCGGCAGCCGGATTCGTCTACACGTTTCGAGATATGATGGAAATTCCGTGGGCGTCATCGGATCGGCGATTCGATCGCTTGTCTCCCAACATGCTGCTCTATAGTACGGTCCTCGAGTATGCGTGCCAGCAAGGGTGTCGAACGTTTGACTTCGGTCGATCGACCGCCGACAGCGGGACGTTCCGTTTCAAAGCACAATGGGGGGCTAAGCCGGTGCCGCTGCATTGGTACTACTGGTTGAAGCAGGAGGCTCCTCTGCCTGAGCTGAATCCCAATAATCCGAAGTACCGGATGGTGATCGCTGTTTGGCAACGGCTTCCGCTCTTCGTCACGAACGTGCTTGGGCCTCGAATCGTGAAATACTTGCCATGAGGATGCAGCGCACCTTGGCCCCGACGGCGGCGGCGGTTCCTCCCCAGGCGCTCGCTACTGCAATCGGCGCGCTGTTTAGCCATGGGGCGCGAGCTCGGGAGCGCCTCGCGCGGGAGTTGAAAGAGGCCTTTCACGTCGAGCACGTGTACCTGGTGACTTCCGGAAAAGCTGCGCTTACGTTAATTCTTCTGGCACTCAGTCGCAGCTCGAAGAGGCGGAAAGTCATCATCCCGGCCTATACCTGTTTCTCCGTTCCTTCGGCGGTCGTTAAGGCTGGGCTCGAGATTGTCCTCTGTGACGTCCTGCCAAAGACGCTGGATTTCAATCCCGATCGATTGGCCGAACTGGTCGACGACCAGACGCTGTGCGTCGTGCCGACGCATTTCTTTGGTCGGCCGGCGGACATCGATCTAGTCGTGACACTGTGCCGGCCCCGTGGTGTGGTCGTGGTCGAAGATGCGGCCCAGGCGATGGGGGGGCATTCGAAAGGCCGTCCGCTAGGGACGATTGGCGATGTTGGATTCTTCAGTCTGGGTCGGGGAAAGAACCTCTCTTGCGGTGGTGGAGGCGTGGTCCTGACTAGCTCTTCGCAAATCGGCAAGGCGGTTCAGGCCGAGTATCAGATCTTGCCGGTGGAATCCTGGGGCAATTCAGCGAAGAACCTGGTGGAGTTAATCGCGACCGAACTCTTGATTCGCCCGTCATGCTATTGGCTCCCCGCGGGGTTGCCGTTTTTGGGACTCGGGGAAACACGATTCTATCCCACGTTTCCGATGGAGCGCATGGGAGAAGCTCGCGCCGCGACGCTGGTCGGGTGGATGCAACGCCTGGACGCGCTCAATGCCCAGCGACAACTGCAGGGCTCCCGCCTCGAAGGGGACCTCAAAGCGCAGTCTGCCGGCGTGGAAACAATCGGCTCCGCGGATGGGTGCTGCTTGCGATTTCCCCTGTTGGTGCGAGATCGGGCGACGAAGCAGGCACTGTTGCAGCGGGGAGCAGCTGAAGGGCTGGGGCTCAGCGGGTCCTACCCGGCCATTGTGCAAGATATTCCTGAGCTTCAGGGACAGTTGCCGTCGCGCGAATTTCCCGGTGCTGCCGCCGTCGTCGAGCGGCTCGTGACTCTGCCGACACATCAATTCGTTCAACCTACTGACAGACGACGAGTGTGCCAGGCTCTGATTGAAATGAATGCAGTAACGGCAGTTGGAACCCAGGGCGTCATTGATCCGCAGCCTCCTGGCTCTCAGGTGAGGGCCGCATGGCGGAGTTGAGCACGGGACTTTGAGGTGGCGACACACCCACCGATCTGAGAACCGCTGACGATGGAACTGATCTTCTGGCTCGCTGTCCTGTTTGTTTTCTATGCCTACGCCGGGTACCCCTTTGCCTTATGGGTGTTGAGCCGGATCAAGCAACAGCGGGTGCAGAAGGGGCCGATCCGTCCGAAGGTGTCATTCATCATTACGGCGTTCAACGAGGAAAAGCGGATCAGGGAGAAACTTGAAAACTCGTTGAGTCAAGACTATCCCAAAGATCGATTGGAGATTCTTGTCGCCTCGGACTGCTCGACCGATAAGACCGACGACATCGTCCGGTCCTATGAGTCGGCAGGGGTGCGCTTGGCGCGTCTTTCCCAGAAGGGGGGGAAAGAGGCCGCACAGAAACATGCAGTGGCGCTGTCGACGGGCGAGGTGCTCGTGTTTTCGGATGTGGCCACGACGCTGCCACCAGATGGGCTGGGTAGGATCGTGATGAGTTTTGCAGACCCCACTGTCGGCTGCGTCAGTAGCGTGGACCGGTTTGTCGATCAGGATGGGCAGGTCAGCGGGGAGGGGGCCTATGTCCGGTACGAGATGCTGCTGCGGCGGCTGGAATCGACGGTCAACAGCCTGGTCGGGCTCAGCGGGTCGTTTTTCGCCGCGCGTCGGGAGGTCTGTCGTGACTGGGCGCCGGATCTCCAGAGCGATTTCAACACGTTACTGAATAGTGTCAGGGCTGGCTTAAGAGGGGTTTCGGACGAGGAGAGCGTTGGGTACTATAAGAATCTCGCGGACGAACGTAAAGAGTACGAGCGGAAAGTCCGAACGGTGGTGCGCGGCATTTCCGTGTTCATGCGAAGCCTCGCGCTGTTGAATCCGCTGAAGTATCACGTGTTCGCGTGGCAGTTGCTCAGCCATAAGCTCTGCCGGTGGATGGTCCCGTTCGCGTTGATTACGGCCCTGGTGTCGAACGGAATATTGGCGCTGGAGCCGGGTCTATATCGGGTGCTTTTTCTGGGGCAGGTGGCCTTTTACGGGACGGCGCTGCTGTACCTCTGGACGCATTGGCTACCGAAGGTACCCATGCTGAAATTGCCCTCGTTTTTTGTCATGGTGAATGTGTCGATTCTTGACGCGTGGTTTCGCTATTTACGGGGCGATCGCATTTTGTACTGGGACCCATCGAAACGATAGATCGGGCACAATCCGGTAGGAGGGGTGTATGACAGAGCAGGTCGGGAACAAACAACTGCGACAGTTTGGCTTGATGGTGGGCGGTATCTTCCTGCTCATGGGGGTGTGGCCAATGGTGTGGCGGGGTGAGCCGCTGCGGCTCTGGGCGGTGATTCCGGCCGCCTTGTTGATGCCACTGGGGGTGGTCGCGCCGGCGCTGCTCGCACCGCTCTTCAAAGGATGGATGGCGGTCGGGCACGTGCTGGGCTGGATCAATACGCGCATTCTGCTGGGCATTCTGTACTACGGGCTGGTGGTGCCGATGGGGCTCGTCATGAAAATGATGGGACGGGATCCGATGCGGCGGCAGTTGGTGCCGGGCATGGAAAGTTATCGTTTGCTCCGAGAGCCACGCGATCCGTCGCATATGAAGAACATGTTCTAAAGGCAGCAAGACAAGGGCGAAAGACAGGGGAGGACACGATGGGCGATTTTTTGGCTGAATTGTGGTCGTTCATGAAAGAACGCAAGAAGTTTTGGCTGTTGCCGATCATTCTCGTGCTCGTCCTGCTGGGCAGCTTGATCGTCTTCACGCAGGGCTCTGCAGTTGCGCCATTCATCTACACACTCTTCTAGACTGCCGGGTTGCCTGTAGGTCTCGGCGGCCTGCAGGCAGCCCCCAGCCGTGGTGACAATGAGCCTGGGGGTAGTCAAAGAGTGGATCTGGCAGACGGCTGCGGGGGCCTACTACTGGTCTGGGGCCGCGCAGCGTGGCCATAAGGGGCGGGTCGCGATCCTGACCTACCATCGTGTCCTGGCCGATCACGAGTTGAGCGAGGAATTCGTGCAGCCTGGCATGTATGTGCGTGAGCACGTGTTCGCGATGCAGATGGAGTATCTGCGACGGCACTTCCAGATCCTGTCTTTGAGGGAACTGCTTGAGCGATGGACAGCCGGGCAATGGGACGCCGAGGGATCCTACTGTGTCATCACGCTGGATGATGGATGGCTCGACAACTATCGACACGCCTTCCCCATTCTGAAGCGGCTCGGGGTGCCGGCCACCATTTTTCTGCCGACGGATTTCATCGAAACATCGCGATGGTTCTGGCCCGAGCGGCTTTCCTATCTGATGCGGGCCGCCGCGATGCCCGACTGCAGCCCAGCCCGTCGGGCGACGGTATTGGAGGTCTTGCGCAGCGCGCTGCCTCAGGAGGCGGTGGGTGGCGACAGCTTGGCGGCTTCAGGGGCTTACGACCGGGTGATCGAGGCGTGCAAAGAATTGGACGCGGAGTGCATTGAAGTGCTGCTTGCGCGATTGAGTGACTGTCTGGAGGTGGCGGTGCCCCAGTCACGCGTGCTGGTGAACTGGAATGAAGTGCGGGAGATGTCTCGGCACGGGATCACATTCGGCTCCCATTCCTGCTCGCACCGTCTTATGACGCAGTTGTCTGCGGAGGAAATCCGTGGCGAGGCCGATCGTTCGTACCAGATCCTGCGCGAGCGCGGCGTTGAAACGGTTCCGGTCTTCTGTTACCCCAACGGGAACTATAATGCGGCCTGCGAACAGGCCGTGCGGGAGGCAGGGTACGAGGCAGCCGTGTCGTGCGATTCCGGCACGGAAGGGGCGGTACCGTCCGCTCGGTTCGCATTGCGCCGCGTCTCGATCCACGACGATATCAGCAAGACCCCGTCTCTGTTTGCGCTTGCGCTGTCGGGCCTGCGATAACTCCGACCCAAGGTCTTTTCCTCCGGGCGGTCCGTCCCACAGGGGGTCCATGACGGTTCTGGTGACAGATGGCAATGAGCGGGCGGCGTTGGCTGTCACGCGCGCACTTGGCCGCGAGCGAATTGCCGTGACCGTCGGGTCCGAGGCCGACCGGTCCCTTGCCGGGGCATCCAGATACTGCAGCCGCAGCTTTCGCTATCCGTCGCCCTATGAAGACCCGAAGGGGTTTATCGACGCGCTGCTGGAGAAGGTGAGGGCCGACGACGTTCGCGTCGTCATCCCGATTTCTGATATGGCGATGCAGCTGGTTGGTGAGCGATTGGTGGAATTCGAGAGCCACGCGGTCGTCCCCGCGCCCCCGCTGTCCACGTACGAAGCCGTGTCGGACAAATACCAGCTCACGAAGCAGGCGGAGGCCTGGGGGGTGCCGATTCCCGAGACCCTGTATGTCGAGCGTGGAATGGTCCCGGAGAATCTGGAGAAACTTGGTCCATTCCCGATTATCGTCAAGCCTGGAAAATCGAGGCTCCGCCTCAATGGGGCATGGGTAAGGACCACTGTGCACCAGGCTGCGGACCGGAGCGAGCTGGAGCGTCTGTATCGGGAGCTGCCGTATCTCCAGGCGCCGTCATTGTTGCAGCGCCGGGTGGGGGGAGAGGGACAAGCGATCTTCGCGCTCTGCGATCGTGGCACCCCGCTTGCGCTCTTTGCGCATCGGCGTCTCCGAGAAAAACCGCCGTCCGGCGGTGTCAGCGTCGTGAGGGAGAGCATCGAACTGCCGAAGCCCATGGTCGACTATGCCGTGCAACTACTGAAGAAGAGTGGTTGGCACGGCGTGGCAATGGTAGAGTTCAAGGTGGAACGGGAAACGGGCATCCCGCGCTTGATGGAAATCAACGGCCGCTTCTGGGGATCGCTGCAACTGGCGATTGATGCCGGGATCAATTTCCCACATCTACTTTATCAGTTAGCCATCGGAAGACCGGTCAGCGTCCCACAGGGGCGATATCGTGTTGGGGTACGGTCGCGCTGGCTCCTGGGGGATCTGGATCACTTACTTGCGCGGATACTAAAACCCGACCAGGTGCTGGGCTTGCCGGCCGAGTATCCGTCGCGCGCGCGCTGTCTCGGGGAATTTGTCCGGTTCTGGCGGGCCGATCAGTTTCTTGAAGTCGAACGATGGAATGACCGTGGGCCGGCGCGCCACGAGTGGGGGGAGTACATGCGGATGTTAGTGTCGGGGCACGCATGAGCGATACAGAGTTGGTGGAAACGGGAGGCAGCGTTGGGCAGATACTGCGGGGGCTTCGGGAGGCGGCTAAGCTTCTGCTGCCTCGATCGAACATCTTGCGCGCCGGATACGAGCGGTTGATAGCGCCGCGACAAGTCCCGCATCCAGTCGCCAGCGTGCTGTTTGTCTGTAAAGGGAATGTCTGCCGAAGTCCCTTGGCGGACGTGTACTTCCAGGACAAGGTACGCCAGGGAAACTTGGGGATCGTCGTCAAATCGGCTGGGATTGAAACCACGCCGGGCAAGCCGGCCCATTCCCTCGCCCGTGACGTGTCCCGGGAACATGGCATTTCACTTGAGCGCCACGGGACGACGCCACTGTTCATGGATCTGGTCACACAGACAGACCTTGTCTTTGTCATGGAAGTGTCCCAGAAAGACCGAGTGCTCAAGCTTTATCCCCAGGCGCGTGGAAAGGTCTTTGTACTGGGCCAGTTTTGTCGATCCGGAGCATTGGATATCGACGATCCCTATTGCGGGACGCGCGAAGACTTTGTCCAGTGCTTCACCAGGATCCGTGAGGCCTGTGACCAGGTCGTCTCGCAAATCATGGATCGCCGCAAGACCGAAGCCGGCGCGCCGAAATAGCGAAGGAATCCGGCGGGTAGGGGCGACCCTGCGCCATGACGCAATGAAAACAGTGTTGCATCTCTCGACCAGCAGCGGACCAGGTGGGGCTGAACGTATCGTGTGTGCGTTAGCCGCCTCTCTCGACGCGACGCAGTTTCGATCGATCGTCGGGCTCTTTCGCCCGGGGTGGCTGCAAGAGCAGTGCGCAGCGCGGGGTTTGTCGACGTATGTTATGCCCTGTCGTGGCATGCTGGATTGGCGCTGGGTCAAGGCGTGCTACCGCTTGGTGAAGCGCGAACAGGTCTCGGTGATTCAGGCGCATGAGTTTGACGCTATTGTTCACGGATGGCTCGTGGCCAAATTGGCCGGCGTTCCGTTGGTCGCGACTGTTCATGGCAAGAATTATTTCTGGGAGAAAGCGCGTCGGCGATGGGCCTATCGGATCGTGAGCGGGTCGGCCAGGATGGTGGCTGTGTCTGAAGACCTCAAGCGATTCATTGTCGAGAAAATCGGCATTCCCGACTCGCGCGTCCACGTCATCTACAATGGAGTCGACGAGTCCCTCGGAGGGGAGTCGTTCGATGTGCCGGCCGTCAAACGGGAACTCGGGCTGCCGCCGAACGAACTCGTCGTGGGCATCGTGGGGAATCTCTATCCGGTCAAAGGCCACACGTACCTGCTGCAGGCCATCCCGCAGATACTGAAGTCTTGTCCCAATACCACCTTTCTGTTCATCGGCCGAGGCGAGCTTGAGGTGGCATTGAAAGCTCAGGCCAAGGAGCTGGGCATTGAGGCAAAAGTCAGGTTCTTAGGACTCCGGCAAGATATTCTCAGACTGTTAAGCATCATGGATGTCTTTGCCATGCCGTCTCTGTCTGAAGGTCTTTCTATTGCTCTGCTTGAAGCCATGTCGGCTGGAAAGCCAGTGGTCGTGACTAATGTTGGCGGCAATCCAGAGTTAGTCGTCGATGGCGAAACCGGAATTCTCGTGCCAGCCAAAGATCCGAATGCACTGGCATCGGCGGTCACCGAATGCCTGACCAACAGAGAGCGGGCTGAACGTTTCGGGGAGTCTGGTAGGCGAAGATGGAACCAATGCTTTAGTTTGTCCATAATGGTCGCCAAATACCAAGAATTATACCGTGCCTTGGCTGCATAAGAGACAGCGAGGGCCCAGTTGGTCCTTCTGGCGGCCGCGCTTGAGATAGGAAAAGATCCCGTGATTACCTCCGGACGCTTCAACCTCTACTGGAAAGTCAGGAGTAAAATCGCTCCCACTCTGAAGTATTCTCAATACCTCTATGAAGATGTTATTAGACGGTACGTTCGGGAGGACACGCATTGGCTAGAGCTGGGTTGCGGACATTCCGTATTGCCACAATGGCGACTCAACGAAGAAAAGGAATTAGTGCATAAGTGCCGGTTTGTCGCCGGGCTCGACTATGACCTCCCTTCGCTTCGCATTCATGAGACGATCTCGCATCGTGTCAGGGGGGACATTACCAAGTTGCCGTTCCGCGACAACTCGTTCGATCTAGTCACCATGAACATGGTGGTCGAGCATTTGGATGACCCCGAACGTCAATTTCGCGACGTCAATCGCATCCTCAAGCCAGGTGGTATTGTGATCTTTCACACCCCCAACGCCCTGGGCTATGGGGTGTTGGCGGCGCGTCTCGTGCCAGAATGGCCGAAGCGCAAAATTGTTCGGATGGTTGAGGGGAGACCGGAGGGTGATATTTTTAGAACCTACTACCGAGCAAACACGCGCAGGAGGATAACGAACCTCGCCCTAGCAAGCGGATTTGAGGTTGTCGACATCAAAATGATTGTGACGGATGCCATCATGGCCTCAGTTCCACCGCTATTTGTGCCTGAGTTAATGTGGATTCGAGCGTTGATGACCAAGCCGTTGGAAAGCCTTCGGACCAACATAGTCGGTATTCTTCAAAAGCACAGGTAATGTGGTAGCGTGAAAGGCTGAATGCGCGGTTGAGCTTCCAGCCAGACGCAATACCGTAGAATCATGACTATGCCACAAACCAGTTTGTCAGAGCGCAGAGTTGGAGCGGTGCCGGGGAGAACGGAATCGCTAGGAGCCCCGTTCTATTTCGTGCTGTTTTCATTGTTGTTCGAATTTGGTCGCCCTCAAGATGTTGTTCCGGCGCTGAAGGTCATACCGTTTGCATCAATCCTTGACGGACTTATCGCGCTTTCCCTTTTCTTTCGCAAGGTAGACTGGTCTGCGCCGCAAACGCGACTATGGGTCCCCTTGCTTGGCTTAATGGCCCTACACGTCCCTATCGCCATGAACAATTTCCATGCCCTGATGACGGCCAAGGATATGCTGCAAACCTTTTGTCTCTACCTCGGCATGGTGACGTTCATCGACACATTTGAAAAGTTGCTGAAGGTTGTGAACGTGTGGTTGGGAGTCCATGTCCTGCTTGCGTTCAATGGAATCCTGCATGAGGGGACGGGCATTGGCGGGTGGATGGGGGACGAAAATGATTTCTGTATGGTGATTAACATGATCATCCCCTTCGCGTTTTTTTTGATGCTCACAAGTCGGCAGCCGATTCAGAAGACCGTCTATTTCGCGTTGCTGTGCCTGTTTATTCTGACCTCAATGGTGACGCTCTCTAGAGGAGGGTTCATAGGACTTGCGGCTGTGGGATTGTACTGTTGGTATAAGTCTGCCCAGAAATTCCAATCGGCAATGCTCGTAGTTTTTGTCGTCATATTCATGCTCCTCTTTGCGCCGGATAAGTATTGGCAAGAAATTCAGTCAAGCACCGACGATACAACGATGAGCGTCGGTACAGGTGCCGAACGACTGTACACGTGGGGGATCGCCTGGGACATATTTCTTGGGAATCCCATTCTTGGAGTGGGGCAGAGCAACTTTCCATGGAATGTGGAGGAATATGAAGGGGAGCAACGGTTCAACGAGCGGTCGTTGGCCGGCCGGGCCGCTCATTCCATGTATTTTACGTTGATCCCGGAATTGGGCCTCGTCGGGATAGTTCTTTTTGCCCTGATGGTGAAAGGAGCACTGGGCAATTTGAGATGGGTTGAACGAAAAAGCATAGCTCAAGGCGCGATAACCCAGAAATCCTCACACTTGGATGAGCGCGCTGTCACCTTAGCGAGAGCCATGTCCGCGAGCCTCATCGCATATTTCGCGAGCAGCATATTTATCTCCACGCTCTACTATCCGAGCGTGTGGGTCATGATGGGGTTCTGTACGACGCTCAAGAATGTGGTCGTGAAGGCGCGTATGTCGGAGGATTCGCAAGACACGGCGCCAACAACGGTGCCACCGGGAAGGAGTCGTCAGCTATGGGCTTCAAGATCGAGGCTTGCTCAAAAATGGCCTTGATTGTTTGGCACCCCATAGGAATAGTCTGGGCCAGTGGCGTCGATCTTCCTCCAGCAAACCCTCCTTGGATGGCTCAATCTGCGAAGGAAGCATAGAGCAATGAAGAATTTCTGGGGGGCGACCGGTTTGCTACTCGGGTCTCTTCTGGTGTCGTTCGTCTTGGGAGAAGGTCTCCTGCGTTCCCTCGGGTTCGCAGGGGCTCCACAGGCGAATATTGGCAATGTGAAATTGGTTGATGATCCGGTACTCAACTGGCGGTTTGTCCCTCACTCCGTTGTCAAAGATGGCGGTGTTCTCTATACCTATAATAGCGAGGGATTCAGAGACTTGGAGCGTCGCACTGAAAAGGCTCCTGGAATCACCAGAGTGCTGGTTGTCGGCGATTCCGTCACGGAGGGAAGCGGTGTCAAATTCGAAGATCTTTTCGCAGTCCAATTACAGAACCAACTCGGGGGCGGTTATGAGGTTATCAACCTTGCAATGAGCGGGCTCAATACCCCTCAAGAAGTGCATCTTCTCGAGGTCGCCGGGCTTCAATACAAACCCGACGTGGTCGTTCTGAACTTTGTGCTTAACGACTGCGATTTCTTTTCAGAATTCCATGCCAGCAAGCGTTTTCTTGAGGAAAAAGACGGCAAGATAGGTCTCCTTGGCGATATCAAGGTCGATCCAAGGACGAAGCGACTCATAAAATCCTCAGCGCTGATCTATTTTGTCAAGGGGCGAGTAGAACATTTGCTCGGTTTGGTTGCCGGAAAGGAGGAAAGCAACTATTACCTCGACTTATGGAATCAACCAGATTGCCATAAGAGAATTGCTGAAGGGTTCGAACGGCTAGGCGAGCTGCGTTCTCGCAACTCGTTCAAAGTCCAAGTATTAATATGGCCCCTGCTAGTTGACTATAAGAAGTACGCCTTTTCCCAAGCTCACCAGAAAGTCAAGGACGAAGCGGAAAGACGAGGATTTGAAGTGTTGGACCTTCGCGATGCCTTTGGGGTTTTCCCATACCGTCACCTTCAGGTAACTGCCGAAGACAATGTGCATCCAAATGAACTAGGTCATCGTGTGGCAGTTGATGCGTATGTCGCTTGGAGACAACGGGTAGCACCCAGGGATGCACGTAAAATAAGTAAAGTGCCAGTCCAGTTCACCAGGTTGTAATCTCCATAGCTCGGTCTTTCTTTATCTGGTCATTCGTCCTTGCGGCAAGCTGAAGCTGACGATCCGTGCACCATTTGACCGCCAGGTTGCGCCCCCCCGATCCTCACTCCGCCCCCTCTTCAAAACACGTATCGTGATTCTCCGCTAACTAATGAGATGATCAGTAGGAGGGCCAATCTGAGTATCAAGGTCTGTCATCTGGCCATGGGCGATCTCTGGGCCGGGGCAGAGGTGCAACTTTTTTCGCTGATCGAAGATCTGACCAGAAGCCCTGAATGGCAGATCTTTGTGGTTCTCTTCAACGAAGGGAGGTTGGCGGAAGAACTTCGGAGGATCGGGGTCCCGGTGACCGTGTTTCCTGAACGGAGCATGGGATCGCTTGCGATTATGTGGGGCTTAGCCAAGGTCTTCCGGGCTGGACATTTCGACCTCGTACATACACACAAAAACAAAGATATGTGCCTGGGGAGTCTGGCGGCGGTCGGAGCCGGAGTGCCGTGTATCGTGAGAACAGTGCACGGTCTTCCCGAGCCATTCACCGGTATTCAGGCTCTGCGAATGAGAGCCTATGACTTTCTCGAAGAATGCACAATTCGGCTTTGCGTGAAGCGTTTAATCGCCGTATCCTCCCAGATTTTTCAGGTGCTGAAAGATAGATATGGTCCAGAAAAAGTTGTGCAAATACACAACGGGGTGCGCCTAGGGAGAGCAATAGAAGTCCCTGATGCACTCGACATGAAAAGGAGTCTGGGTCTGAGTCCATCATGTCGTATCATCGGGACAGTCGGTCGACTGACGGCTGTGAAATGGCAGGAAGGTATCTTGGAATGCCTGCGGCAATTGTCCTCGTCCAAGCGTGATGTCTATTGCCTAATCGTGGGTGACGGCCCTCTGAGGGAGGAACTTGAGCGAAAAGCCAAGGAACTAGCCATTGAGGACCGAGTACGGTTCCTTGGTCATCGCAATGACACGGGCAATTTGATGCGCGCCATGGATATTTTCGTGTTACCATCGCTGCATGAGGGGGTCCCGATGGCCATCTTAGAGGCCATGGCGCTGGGCAGGCCTATTGTCGCGACCCACGTAGGAGGCATCCCGGAAGTGCTGACAGACCAAGTCCACGGCGTTCTCGTGCCACCCCGCGACTCCAAAGCACTTGCAAAAGCGTGCGAAAGCTTGCTGGACGATCCTTCTTTGGCAGAAGCCTATGGCCGCGAAGGAAAGCGCCGGGTGGAACAGGAGTTCTCATCGCGCGTGATGGGAGCGAGAGTCGCGTCTTTGTATCGCGAGATTGTCGCGTCGCGTTGAACATGGTCCACTAGTCCACAAACGAGTTCGAGCTGGTGTACGAGTAGTGGGAACGTCCATCTGATGAGTGCCCAGACATCTTTGCTGCGAATCGCTCTCTTCGGTGCCGGCCGCCATGCGCAGCATCACGCTCGTGCCATCCTCAAGTGTCACGGTGCCGAACTCGTGGCTGTGGCGGACCCATCCGATACAGCTCAAGCTGCCATGAAGGAGATCGTTCCGGGAATCAAATCCTATAGGACTCCCGAAGACCTACTGACGGCTGAACATCCGAGCATTGTCCATATCGTCACGCCCCCTGCCACTCACGCGCTACTCGCATTGGCAGCCCTGAGGGGTGGCAGCCATGTCTATGTGGAGAAGCCGTTCACCGAGCGAACCGATGATGCCCAAAGGATCCTCGACGAGGCACGTGAACGAAAGTTGCTGGTCTGCGCCGGTCATCAGTTACTGTACGAACCGCCAACGAGGGTACTTTCGCAATACCTACCGGCCATCGGGCAGGTCGTTCATGTCGAAAGCTACTTCTCATTCCGAACGGTGCGCCATGCACCGGGCGGACGAACCGTGCTCCGCGCGGATCATCAGTTATTGGATATTCTGCCCCATCCCGTGTACCTCCTGATTCAAGCCCTTGAGCAGGCAGGGAATGGGGCGATCGAACTCGTATCGCTCGAAGTCAATGAAGCGGGTACGGTGCATGCCTTGGTGCGACGAGGTTCGGTAACCGGCACACTGATTGTGACGTTGCAAGGCCGCCCGGTCGAGAGCTACCTGCGTGTGGTCGGCAAGCACGGTGCCTTGTTCGCGGACTATGTTCGCAGTACCACGCAGCGCGCCATTGGGCCAGGGTCATCCGGCATCGATAAACTCCTCGCCCCGTATCGGCAGGCCTGGCAACTGGTGTCCGGCACCACCTCGGCCATGGCGCAACGCTTTCTAAGAAGTCAACGCAGCTACCCAGGCCTTGTGGAGTTGTTCTCGGCGTTTTATGAGGCCGCGCGGACGGGTGGACCCTCTCCGTTGTCGCCCGAAAGCCTGCTGGAGACCGTCCGTATCTGTGAACGAGTCGCATCGGCGCTCCGCGACCAGGAAGCCAAGGCTTTGGCGGCCAAGGTTGCCAAACCGGTGGAAAGTCGGGGCGTGCTGGTCACCGGGGGAACCGGGCTGCTCGGGAAAGAAATCGTGCAGGGTCTGTTGTCGCGTGGGCGCCCGGTTCGCGTCGTCGCCCGCCGGGAACCCTCGCCCTGGGAGCGCATCGCTGGAGTGGAATATGTTGTGGCTGATATTGCGACCGGAGCTTCTGCACACCTCTACAAGGGCATTGATGCGGTCATTCATGCAGCGGCTGAAACGGCGGGAGGCTGGCCAGAGCATCAGCGAAACTCCCTCGATGCGACCGAGCGTATCATCCGAGGGGCGGCGGGGGCCGGTGCAAAACGGGTGGTGCACGTAAGCAGTCTGGGTGTCCTGGCGCAGGCCCAAGGAGGGCCGATTGGCGACAATCATCCGCTCGAGCCGGACAGCAAGGGCTCAGGCCCCTATGTGTGGGGAAAGCTGGAATCCGAGCGGTTGGCGGTGCGTCTTGGTCAGGAACTCGGCCTTGAAGTGAAAGTGATACGTCCAGGTCCACTGGTCGACTACAGGAATTTTGATCCGCCTGGCCGACTGGGCAAGATGCTGGGCAATCTTTTTGTAGCCGTCGGTTCGCCGGGCGATAGATTGGGGGTGGCCGATGTTGCCTTCTGCGGACGGTTTTTGGCCTGGACAGTCGACGTCTGGGAGACTGTGCCGAGCCCTCTCAATCTGCTGGATCCCAAGCTTCCGACTAAGCGGGAGCTCATCGACCGCATGCGCAAGGCGAATCCTGATCTCAAAGTGATATGGCTCCCAATGTTCCTCCTAGTACCTCTCTCATGGGGTGCCCTGCTCGCACAGAAAGTGCTTCGCCCAGGTAAACCCGCAATTAACATGGCCAAGGTCTTCAGTGTCTTGCCGTACGACACCTCAGAGATTGCACGGCTAGCGTCCCAACTGAGGCCCACTAGGTTGTAAATTGGATCTTTGTTCTCGGGTACGGTCATGAGTAGCCTCATCGGTGTCACGACTACCGTTGTGCTTGTACTGCTCTCTGCCTTGATCCTATATCAATGGATCCTTGCGCTTGCTTCTTTTCTGTTTCGTGCCCCAACTCCGGGTGAAGCCCAGGACCCTCGTACCAGATTTCTGTTGCTCATTCCCGCCCATAATGAAGAAGCAGGTATCGTGAGTACCCTAGATAGTATCCATGCTCTCGCCTACCCTCAAGAACAGACCCAAGTTCTGGTAATCGCCGATCGGTGCACCGATGGAACAGCTACAATTGTGAAAGCATCCGGGGTCCATTGTTTTGAGAGAACGGAGGGGCAAGCCGGCAAGGGGGCGGCCATTGCGTGGGGAATTCAGAAGGCGATGAAGGCACTGTCCACGTTTGACGCAGTCGTGATCATCGATGCGGACACCCTAGTAGATAGGCGGCTTCTCTCCGCGTTTGATGTCGCTTTTCGGGCCGGTCATCAGATTCAACAAGGCTACAACTACATCTCGAATCCCTGGGCAAGTCCGTTTACCCGTATTATGGCCGTCACGGGTGTATTGCGGAATGGGCGATATTACACGGGCAAAAGTGCGATCGGACTCCAGGGGATGTTAACGGGCACGGGGATGTGTTTGGGAACAAAGACACTCGAGCAGCATGGGTGGAATGCCTTCTCTGTTGGGGAGGATTGGGAATTTTCTGTGAAACTGCTGTTGGCTGGAGAGCGGATCTATTTCAACCCGATAGCCAAAACGTTTGCCAAGGAGTCCCAGAATTTCAAACAGGCCTCGCGCCAGCGTCTGAGGTGGGCCAGTGGGCGGTACGCTGTGATGGGCAACACGGTATGGGAACTGATTATGAGGGGATTGGGGACTAAGACTCCCTCACTCATTGATTCAGCCGTGACGCTGGTTGCCCCCAACTATTCTAGCCAAGCCTCGCTCGCCATTCTGTGTGTGCTTGGTGGGTTGACTAACTATGGCGATCCTCAGTGGGGATTCACTTTGCCTTGGACTGGGATGGTCCTTTTCGGCATTGCGTGTTATTTCTTGCTTGGCGTTTGTTCAACGGAATCGCCGGGTAGGGCCCTCGCTGGACTCATGCTCGTTCCGGTGTTCCTTCCCTGGCGTCTCGCAATCGAATTACTTGGATTGTTTGGGTATGGCCGCGGGCATTGGGGACGAATGTCCCGTGCCAGTGACCGCACGCAGCCAACCCCTCGATAAGGTCCGTATCGTATGTGTGGAATTGTTGGGGCTGTACACGTGGATCGCGGGGCCGTCAATCAGGCGATGGTTCGCCGTATGTGCGCCCTTATCTCCCGCCGAGGGCCGGATGACGACGGGTTCTATTTCGGTGATCACGTGGGATTGGGCATGCGGCGGTTGGCGATTATCGATGTGCAGGCCGGTAAGCAACCCATTCATAACGAAGACAAAACCTGCTGGGTTGTCTTCAATGGGGAGATCTACAACTACCAGGAGCTACGGAAGGACTTAGAGAAAAAGGGGCATCGACTTGCAACCTCGTCGGATACGGAATGTCTCGTTCACCTGTATGAAGAGTACGGGGAGGATCTCGTTGATCACCTTCGAGGGATGTTTGCTTTTGCGTTGTGGGATGACCGCCAGAAAAAGCTCGTGCTCGGCAGAGATCGCCTTGGCATCAAACCCTACTACTATTGGCAGCATGGGGCTGACGTGTATTTCGGGTCAGAACTCAAGTGCTTGCTGGCTGTCGACGGTGTGAAGCGATCCATCAACCTCCAGGCGCTCTCGGATTACCTCACTTTCAAATACGTCCCCGGCCCGCAGACCATTTATGAGGGCATCAAGGAGATTCCTCCGGCTCACGTTGCTGTGTGGCACAATGGGATATTTCAGTTGCGGCGATACTGGCAGCTGAAACCGGCGGAAGCAGCGAATCATCCCGTCGAATATTATGCAGAAGGATTGTTGCACCATCTTGAAGAGGCCATTCGGCTGCACCTAATCAGTGAAGTGCCCCTGGGTGCATTTCTCAGCGGGGGAATCGACTCCAGTGCGATCGTGGCGCTGATGTCCCGAGCGGGGCAGGGCAAGGTCAAAACCTTCACGATCGGATTCGAAGAGGGACAGGTGGGGGTCGACGAACGACCCTTCGCTCGTACCATTGCCGAGCAGTACGGGACCGACCATTCCGAATATCTCTACGAGCATCCCCAAGAGCAAATCGAGAGCATGTTGCCCTCGATCATTCAATCGTTCGATGAGCCCTTTGCGGATTCATCGGCCATCCCCAACTACATGATCTCTGAGGCGGCAAGAAAATTTGTGACTGTGGCACTCTCGGGGACGGGCGGGGACGAGCTTTTCGCAGGTTATGAACGGTATCGAGGGGCATTAGCAGCCGAGCGTTATCGTCGTCTGCCGAGACCACTTAGGCGTGGGATGCTGGATCCATTGATCCATCAGTTGCCGGAGATCCGCGCCGCGGGATTGTGGGTTGACCGGCTGAAGCGCTTCGTCAAGGGGGCCGATCTGCCCTTGCCACAACGGTATCAGCACTTCCTCGCGGCGTTTGATGAAGATGAGAAACAGCGAGTGCTCAGTCCTGATGTCGTGGAGGCACTCAAGAAGTCCGGAAATTACAGCACACCGATGGCGATGTCCCGGGTAGGGGCTTGTGACGACCCTCTGGATTGGATGTTACTCGCAGACATGGAAACCTACCTGCCTGACGATGAACTGCGAAAAACTGACCGACTCAGCATGTGGCACTCCCTCGAAGTGCGCGTACCCTTCCTGGATCACAAGGTCGTCGAATTCGCCGCTTCGATTCCGGCACGGTACAAGCTGCACGGCATCAAGAAAAAATACGTGCTCATCAAGGCGCTCCAAGGCATCGTGCCCAGCTCAATCCTGAATCGGCGCAAGCAGGGGTTCTCAATTCCTCTAAGCGAGTGGCTGCGGGGACCGCTGCGGGATATGGTTCGTAGTCTTTTGTCCGATTCCGCCATCAAGAACAGCGGCTTTTTTAACGCAACTTCCCTTGAGCGCATCTTGGGTGAACACGAGCGGCATGAGCGCAATCACGAAACAAAGATTTGGTCCTTGTTAGTGTTCATGGTTTGGCGCGACCGCTATTTGGATCAACGCGAGGGTGCTGGATGACCTCGCTGCCTAGGATAGAAAAGCACGCAGTGATAGTCGTGTTCGTGTTGGCGTTGATCGTGCGTGTGTTTGCGTTGATGATAGTGCCTCCACCGGCTATCGATGACAGCGCTGAGGCTGCCTATCTGGCAGGGGCGAAGACGCTACTAGGTGAAGGGGGGTTTCGTGATCAATCATATCCAGTCTATTCGCCGCCTCTGTACGGGATCCTGATCGCACTA
Organism: uncultured Nitrospira sp.; assembly: GCA_964449255.1. GTDB lineage: Bacteria > Nitrospirota > Nitrospiria > Nitrospirales > Nitrospiraceae > BQWY01. Next base: position 196,676 of record CAYUYE010000003.1, read on the forward strand.
TGTCAGGTCACGTTCGGTCCCAGCCTCTGGCCCGTGAAATGTGTGCAACTTCTGATCGATTCTATTACTGTCGTCTTCCTATTTCTGATTCTGCGGAAGGTGTTCGATGTCGCAACGGGGGCCCTGGGTGCAGTAATACTGGCGCTGTACCCATTTTCAGTCTATTTGGCCATATCGATCGCCTCTGAACCCCTAGTTACCTGCCTTCTGGCCGGTTTTGTTCTGCTCGCGGTCAGTGCCGTCCAACAGCAGAGGATCGGGTATTTCGCAGCTGCCGGAATCGTACTGGGTTTGGCGACTCTCACTCGGGCGACTACACAGTTTCTTCCCTTGTTTGTTCTGCCTGTATTGGTCTTTCTTCGACAACGCGAGAGGCAATTGTTAAAGTGCGCCGCGTTTGGGTTCCTGTTTCTGCTCACAATTCTGCCGTGGACAATACGCAATTACGTGGTATTGAACGATTTTATCCCTGTTGCGACTGGGGGGGGAGTCGTCGTTCTGATGGGATCCCAAGAGAGTTACCTAACGATTCCTGGGAAACCAGCCATGTATGCGAATCATCCGCCGAAAGCAGGAGGTAAGCCGTCTGAAGTAGATAGGCATTGGAGAAATGCTGGTCTCGCCGAACATCTCAAACATCTTGAGCGAGACCCGCTGGCATTTATAAGGTTCAACGCGATGAAGTTCTTGCGCTTGTGGTATGCCACTGAATCAGGTGATAACCATATCCGAACTTTGGCGCCGAATCTGCCGATCTACATCCTGGCTTGTGTAGGCGTCCTCCGAGTGCTCAAAAAGCGGCAGAGACTTGCACTCATTCCACTGTCCGTCATTGGTTACTACGTTGTGCTGCATTGGGCTAGCCTCCCATTGTTCCGGTATATGATACCCGTTATGCCGTACGTAATTGGCCTCGCAGCTTTCGCAATGGTGGAATTGGCAGGCCAATGGGGTCTTGCCCCCCAATTGCTCCTATCGAGCAAGGGAGGGGTCATTAATGAGAAAGTTCCTGAATAGCAACGGGGAGGGAATATGCTGCAACAACAGGAGGCATCAGGGATTGAGGTGACGATTGTGATGCCCTGTCTCAACGAGGCTGATACCCTTGAGACTTGCATCAAGAAGGCTCAACGAGCCCTAAGGGAGAGCGGTATCTCAGGCGAGGTTATTGTTGCGGATAACGGCAGCAGCGATGGCTCTCAAGCCATCGCTCAAGCTACGGGTGCTCGGCTAGTTCCAGTTCCGGCAAAGGGGTACGGAAATGCGTTGATGGGTGGTATTGCCGCAGCACGTGGCAAATACGTCATCATGGGAGATGCTGACGACAGTTACGATTTCCTCGAGATTCCAAAGTTTGTCGAGCAACTGCGGAAGGGATTTGCGTTGGTCCAGGGGTGTAGGCTTCCATGGGGGGGTGGGACCATCGCGGAGGGTGCCATGCCTTTTCTGCATCGATGGTGGGGAAATCCTATGTTTACACTCATGGCCAAGTCCTGGTTTTCCTCACCGATCCACGACGTTTATTGTGGCCTGCGAGGATTTACCAAAGAACTCTATGAACGGCTCAACTTGCGATGCACGGGGATGGAGTTCGCGACGGAAATGATAATCAAAGCGAGTCTCTATGGCGAGAAGATTGCCGAGGTTCCGATCACGCTCCATCCAGATGGCCGAAAATCCCATCCACCGCATCTCAAAACATTCCGGGATGGCTGGCGGACCCTCAGATTTTTCCTGATCTATAGCCCCCGCTGGCTTTTTTTGGTTCCTGGTCTTGTGCTCATTGGGTTAGGACTGGTCGGCTATGGACTTGCAATGCCGGGCCTGACAATACGGGGAATAAAATTTGATGCCCACACCCTGCTCTTTGCGAGCCTTGGCATTGTCTGCGGATTTCAGTCGATCTGGTTCGCGCTGTTTTCAAAAACGTTCGCAATCACTGAGGGACTCCTTCCGGAAGATCGCCGGCTTACGGACTTTTTCAAAGTCGCCACATTAGAACGCGGATTGATTCTCGCATCGGGTACCTTGCTTATTGGGCTGGCTTTGTTGCTTACAGCCATTAATGAATGGCGACTCGTTGGTTTTGGAGATCTCGACTATGCCAAAACAATGCGCTTAGTCGTGCCTGGTTCTACACTTGTTGTGTTGGGGTTTCAGACGATACTGTCGAGCTTCTTTGTCAGCGTTCTTGGAATGCGCCGCAAATGAACACTCTTATGGGAGCACGAGCCGGGACGACTCATGCTCCCATCTGCCACCGATGTTGAGGCTCTAGGCGTTACTGTACTCGAAGTGCGGTCGGTGCGGTTGGTGGGGTAGTGTCACTCTTGGTGCCGCCACCTCCCCCAGAAGTGGCGCTGATATGAACGTGGTCAACCCAGTGTATCCAATCTTGCGTTTTCCCATCCATGGGTGGTGTCCACGTATGATTGAGCTCCCAGTTCACCACTCCGCCAGGAAAATTGGCGTTCGTGTAGTTTCCGCAGAGCTGCCCATTCAGCCACCAACGCACAATCCCGTCCCGAGAAGAGATCGTTGTGCTGGTCTTGACATACACCTCCCAGCGATACCACGTGTTCCGCGCGACTGAACAACCCAGACCATAGTGGCTTTGTCCATCCTGATTAGAGAGATGGAGGTTGGCCTCGTTTAACTCGGCCGTATCTGTTGTCCAGGCCGCGGCGAACGAGTTGGCATTCTGTGGGCCATGAAAACTAAACAGCGCCAGCCCTGCACCAGTCTGGTTTCCCGTGTTGAGAAAGAAGAACTTGTTGCTGTTGTTGTAGTTGCCCTGGAAAGTGTCATTCATCTTCCACCACAACCCAACATAGGCTTCTCGCGGGGAACCGGGGAGAAAATATCCTGTCTGAGATCCACCCTGTTGCAAAGTGCCAGCCAGCTTATTCTCAAAGGCACCTGCATGTCCGGTTGGGGAGTCAGCCAGAGAGGTCGTGCGCGCCCCCCCATACACGTCATACAGTGCGCCGTTACAGAGCGCATTGCTAAAGTTACAATCCAGTAGAACTTGTGAGCCCGCCGGTTCGTTGGGCCAGCTTTGGGCATTGGCGTCCGACTGCCAGCAGAGGCCCGCTGCAAGGGCAAAGACGGCCACTGTGCACGCTGTTTTGATCGAATCCCTCATCATATTCTCCCGTCTCCTTCAAACTGGTTGCGTTAGAAAATGCTCTTGCTGACCTCGTTGGACCAGCCAGATTCGTTCCCTGCGTTGTCGTACGCGGTAATCACAAAGAAGTAGGTGGTTCCTGGTTGGAGCCCGCTGACCACGTGGCTGGTTTGGTTGCCCACGATCGTCGCGATCGGCGCCCCATAGGCTCCGGACGCCGTGGCCCGGTAGATTTTATACCCCGCAAGGTCCGATTCGCCATTGGCGTTCCAGATGAGGGTTGCCGCCTGATTGACGGTCCCGGACGAAATCGTCAGAGACACAGGGACAGTCTGCGGCGTGTTGGTGGCCCCGCTGGCCGCAACCGTGATCGTGCCGTTGTAGGTGCCCGCCGACAAGCCGCTCTTGTTGACGCTTGCCACGACTGTATTACCAGATGGCGTTGCGGTCAACCAACTTGCGTTGTCTGTCACAGTCCAGCTCAACGTGCCCCCGCCCGAATTGGATACGGCGATGCTTTGATTGGCGGGGTTGCTCCCCGACGTCGTAGCGGAAAAGGCCAGGCCGGTCGGGCTCAACGCGAGTGTAGCTGGGGCGGGTGCCACGGTCAGGGTTACCGGCACCGTCACCACGGGGTTGGTCGCGCCACTAGCATGGATCGTGATCTCGGTCGTATAGGTCCCGGCCGCTAAGCCAGCCGGCACGACCCACGCATTGACCGATCCATTCCCGGTTCCCGATCCCACATTTTTCTGCAGCCAATCGACGGGGTCGGTGACCACCCAATTGAGCGTCCCCCCGCCGCTGTTGCTGATGGTCACGGTCTGGCTGGCCGAATTGCTGCTGCCCGCTTGCACCGTGTAGCTCAGGCTCCCGGGACTCACGGCAATTGTTGGAGAGGGCGTCGGCGCCGCATTGACCGTCAAGGTGACGGGAATGCTCTGAGGCGTATTGGTTGCGCCGTTTGCCGCGACGATAATCTGACCCGAATAGGTTCCGGCAGCGAGCCCGGTCAGGTTCACGCCGGCCAGCACCGCGTTGCCCGATTGTGTCGCCGTCAGCCAGCTCTGATTGTCGGTCACGCTCCAGGTCAGTGTCCCGGTGCCGGTGTTCTGGACCGTGATGGATTGATTCGTAGGATTGATGCCGCCCACCGTGGCGCTAAACGACAGGCTCGTGGGGCTCAATCCAATCGTTGGATTGGCCGTGGGGGCCGAAACGATCAAGGTCACCGGAATCGTTTGCGGTGTGTTGGTCGCGCCAGTGGCGGTCACCGTGATCGCGGCCGAGTGGGATCCGGCCGCAAGTCCGCTGAGATTCACACTCGCTAGGATACTGTTGCCCGATTGGGTCGCGGTCAACCAGTTCGAATTGTCGCTGACCGTCCACGTGAGTGTTCCGGCACTGGTGTTCGATACCGTAATTGACTGATTAGCGGGATTGGTTCCACCTTGGGTCCCGCTGAAGCTGAGCGCGGCCGGCGCCAAGCCGATGGTTGGCTGTGGCGGAGGCGGCGCAGCGGTCAGCGTGAAACTGACCGGCACGACTCGTGTGGTCGCGCCCGGCGCCGAGACAATGAGGGAGGCCGTGTGCGTCCCCGCTACGAGGCCGACAGGGTTCACTGTCAGGATGAGCGTTCCAGAGCCCGTTCCCGTTCCCACGTTCTTCGTCAGCCAATTGACATCGTCCGTCGCAGTCCAGCTCAGCGTGGTGCTGTTGGCTGTGATGGTCAATGGTTGAGCCAATAGAGTCGAGCTACCAGCCTGCGCCGTAAACGTGAGACTGCCCGGATTGACCGTCAAAGAGGGGGCGGTCGGTGCTGCAGCTATCGTGAGCACGACGGGGATCATCACCGAGCCGTTCGACGATCCAGCCGAACTCACGGTGATGGCCGCGCTATACGTACCGGCCGCGAGGCCGGCGGCGTTCACCGAAACGGCCATCGACTGGGTGCCGGCGCCGGAGGCACTGCCCACTGTGAGCCACCCGGCGTTGTCACTGACGGACCAAAGCGGGCTGTTGCCTCCGGTGCTGGTGATCGTGAGTGATTGATTCGCGGGGTTGCTGCCTCCCGCGGTTGCGGAGAAATTGAGGCTTCCCGGTACAGCGCCTAAGGTCGGGAGCGGCGTCGGTGGCTGAGGTGGAGCGCTCGGCGGCGGTGGTGGAGTGCTAGTGGGTGGCGCAGGGACGTTTACTGGAGGCTGCGCGATCTGCTGGACGACTTGCTGCAGTTCCGGATAGCGGGTCCACAGCTGGTTGAATCCGCGTCCGCTGATCGAGAGCGCACTGCCGGTGTTAGCTGTGACGTTCGGATTGGCCAGGATCGACTTGGTCGGTTGCGCGGCGGCAGATAACGGCGTAGCGCTCGGACCGGTCGCGCCGGCTAACTTGGGCGAGCCCAACAGGCTCTGCCCGGACCGGACTTTTGGCGCTGGCGCAACGGTCTTGGGATCGGCAGCCAGTTCAGCAGTTGGGTGTGAGCTGGGGACGATAGCCAGCTTGGCGCCAGTGGTCGACCCGGAGCTTGAACCGAGGGTAGTACCGACAGTTTGGCGACTGGTCGAGGGGGCGCCTGTCTCAACGCGAGTGCTGTTCATTGCCGAAGTGCTCGAATTGAGCCCGGCAGTCGACTGGTCAATTCTACGCGGTTTGGGCGCGGCTGTGGCGGAGGACGTCTGGCTCTTCGAAGGCTTTCGGATCAGGGAGTGACCGGTCCGGGCGTCGACTTCTCCGTCTTTCAAGGCACGTTCGGACGTCGCGCTCGTGCCCGCCTCCGCGTCGGCCGGCCACGTTCCGGCGGGCAAGATGGAAAGACTGAGAAGGAACGGTGCCACGAGGAGGGTGTGCCTACCTAGGTGCTGGAATGGTGAACGGGGCGATTGACTCACTCGCATGGTTCCGGTCCTCCCTCGATGTTCCTGAGGCCGGCTACCACGTTTGTGGGCTGGTTGCGATCGGCAACCGCCGGGAATACCCGGTTCGCCCGCTTGGTCTTCGTGGCAGCCAGACTGACCGTCAGGAGATATTACGAATCCCGATGAGGTCTCTTGGCTTTGCGTCCTACCTTTACAGGTAGTTTGCCTTTGGCACGTGACTCTCTGTCTTATGGCTTTTGGCTTTTGGCCCTTTTCTGGTGTTCCTTGCTATTGACCTACTGAACGTCTGGCGTTAGAAACGCAGGACGGGCTAAGCGCCGTCGCGTCGTGATCCTTACTACAGCGATTCCTAAAGCAAGAGGGGTGCCGAAATGGTCCCATTAGGTCGTGGCCAAGGCTCTCCCGTCCATTGACCAATTTCCCAAGCAGTTTCGCTCAATTAGCTTTTCGTCCCACGCACCCTGCTGGTGGGACCTTTGGGTAGGTAGGAGGAAGGGCTGTACGGTCACTGTACAAATCGAAGGTTTGTGCACGCAGGCCTAAAGGGGGTAGGGCCTCTCATTAGAAGGCGGCTCGCTGCGGCCGAGCCAACCACGCCAGCCAGCCACTACACTGGTGAACTGCGCATGCTGTTTTACAGGAACAATGGTAGGGAATTCGCCGGTCGCGCATGTGTGGTGACGGAGGCGCACCCGGGGCTTTTTTAGTTCCGTTTGAGGAGAGACTGCGGTACGGTGAATGGCTGATGGTCAGACTAGGAGATCCATGACTATGCCCTCAAAGAAGCCACGTCCGGTTCGTCCGACACACCCCAAATCAGCCAACCACACACCTGTGGGCAATGGGCGCAACGTCGCCAAACACGTGGCGGTCGTTGGGCTCGGCTACGTCGGGCTGCCGATCGCCGTCGCCTTCGCAAAACATCTGCCGGTAACCGGATTCGACGTCCATACGGCCAAGATTGACGAGCTGCGTCGTGGCCTCGACCGGACGAACGAGGTGTCTTCGGCTGAGCTCAAGGCCACACGAATGGAGTTTACGTCCGATCCCACGGCGTTGCGCGAAGCGGATTTCATCATCGTGGCTGTGCCGACGCCCATCAACGAGGCGCTTCAACCGGACGTGACCGCGCTGCGCAAGGCGTCGGAAACCATTGGCGCTCACATGTCCCGTGGGGCTATCGTGGTCTATGAATCGACCGTATACCCCGGCCTCACCGAAGAAATCTGCCAGCCGATCTTGGAGCGCGCCTCGCGGATGAAGTGCGGCCGGGATTTCAAGCTGGGGTACTCGCCCGAGCGCATCAATCCGGGCGACAAGGCGCATACACTCGAAACCATTATTAAGGTGGTGTCCGCGCAGGACGAGGACACGTTGGACATCGTGGCCAACACCTATGGGCTGGTCGTGAAGGCCGGCATTCACCGCGCCTCCAGCATTCGCGTGGCCGAAGCGGCCAAGGTCATCGAGAATACGCAGCGGGACCTGAACATCGCGCTGATGAACGAACTGGCGTTCATCTTCGATCGTCTCGGCATCGATACCAAATCCGTGCTGGACGCGGCCGGCACCAAGTGGAACTTCTTGAAATTCACGCCGGGCCTGGTGGGCGGCCACTGCATCGGCGTGGATCCCTACTATTTGACCAGCAAGGCCGAATCCGTGGGATACCATCCGCAGGTGATTTTGGCCGGGCGCCGCATCAACAATGGCGTCGGCAAATTCGTGGCGGAAAAAACCATCAAGCTGCTCCGCCAGGTCGACCGCCCCGCGAAAAACCTGCGTATCGCGGTGTTAGGATTGACCTTCAAGGAGAACGTGCCGGACCTCCGCAACAGCCGTGTGCCGGACATCATCCGCGAGTTGCAGGACTATGGTGTCGAGGTGTTGGTGCACGATCCCATGGCCGAGGCCGAAGAGGCACACGTGGAATATGGGCTCCACCTGAGCGACTGGCACAAACTGACCGACATGGATGCCATTGTTCTGGCCGTCTCGCACCGCGCCTACTTGGACATGGGCCTTACCAAGCTGCTCTCGCCACTGCGGAAGCGGGTACAGGGCGTGCTCATCGACGTGAAGGCCTGTTTGGACCCGAAGACGATCCCATCCAGCATTGCCTACTGGCGCCTCTAGCACGCGTCTCCACATCGGAGGCTCGAACGGAGGCCAGCGTGGGGCTCCAGGTCGGGTTCAGACCGCGCCGAGTCTCCCAAACCGGTTCCACCCCGAGCCCCGCCCCACATCCCGATCCACCCCTACATTCATTGTGACGCTCATCACGGCTCCAACGTGACTGGACTCAATGTCGTCGTAGGTCCATCCCCATCGCCCGTGCCCCGCTCCATCCTCCATAGATAGCGGTTTCTCCAGCGCCGCCCAGATCCTTAGACTCTCGCCTCTCTTTCCCGCGACCCATTTTCATTCACATCTCCCTCTCCCATCCACCGCTCTTTCCCGCCTCGGCTGCCTTTCCATTTTTCGCTCCATCGACCGATTCTCATCGCTCATGCTGTCTCGCCCGTCTCGGGACGAGTGTCCCTAGCAATTCGACTGTGCGTGCCAGTTCGTCATGGCAGACCCCTGCGTCTTGCGCAGGTCCGCGCATCACACAGTCGCGCATCAAACGCGGCATTTCTTGCGGATTCACGATCGTTTGCTAGACTGCTGGCAGGTGCTTGAGATCCATCGTCACCCTCGCTCGAGGTGTCTTGTGAAGCGCTCTCGTTCAAATATCTCTCTCCTCGTGGCGCAGTGGTGCCTGCCATTGGTCGCTCTTGTTGCGGGCTGCTCCTCGATCGTGACCTCCGAGATGCGGCAGGGCGATCAACGGGTGGCGGAAGGTAATTGGCAGGAGGCGATGTCGGCCTACCAGCGTGCCTTGCGGGAAGATCCGTTCGATCCTTCATTGAATCAGAAATATCAGTTTGCGCGAGAACGTGCCGGGGCCCAATACGAAGAGCGCGGACGCGCGCTCCTCAAAGAGCGGCAAGTCGATGCCGCCGTCGAAGCCTTTAAGCAGGCGCTGACCCTCGATCCGACCAACCGTTCGCGCCAAGAGGCGCTGGCGGAAGGGCTGCGGGTGCAGGAAGCTCGGGAGCTTGCGCGGGAAGGCGACAAGCTCGCGCAACTGGGACGAGCCGAGGAAGCGTTGGAGGCCTACACGCGAGCGGCCGAACTGGATCCCACGGTGGAGTCCGCACGAGAGGGCATTACCAAACTGAGCGAAGCCCAAGAGGCTGGCCGCCGCGACAGTCCCATGGGGCAGCCGGTGACATTGAAGTTCAAGAACGCCGGGCTCAAGGAAGTGCTGGAAAGCATTGCGCGGATCAACGGCATGAACGTCATCTTCGACAAGGACGTGCGGAACGACCCGGTCTCGGTCGCGATCGAAGACACGCCCTTCGACGAAGCGCTGGAGTTGATTTTGAACAGCAACAGTCTGTTCTCACGGCAGGTCGGTCCGCAGATGCTCCTCATCAGCCCGAATACGAAGCAGAAACAGGAGCAGTATCAAGACTTGATGATCCGGACGTTCTACCTGTCCCACACCAAGGCGAAGGACATGCTGGCGCTCCTCAAGAACATGCTGGATACCAAGCGGGTCCACGCCAATGAACAAATCAACACGATCGTCATCCGCGATACGCCGGAAAAAGTGCAGCTGGCGGAACGGATCATTTTGGCCAATGACCGCGAAGAGGCCGAAGTCGTGTTCGACGTCGAGGTCCTGGAGGTCAACCGCACCAAGGCGGAGCGGTATGGGCTGAACTTTCCCAAGCAGGCGGCGGCCGGGATCGTCCCGCCCGGGTTCACCGGGACGATCGCGGGCGACTTGGCGCAGCAGTTTACCTATCGCGAGCTGACGAGCCTCGGGAAAGACAGTTTCCTCTTCAAGCTTCCGACGAACGTGGTGCTGGATTTCTTCAAGAGCGTCACCGATGCCAAGACGCTGGCGTCTCCGAAACTGCGCGTCGTCAACAACCGCAAGGGCGAGGTCAATATCGGAGACAAGCAGCCGATTTTGCTCTCAACGACGAACGTGTTGCCCGGGCAGGCGGCCACTGGCGCGGTGCCCACCACCTCCACGGTGACGTCGGTGGAGTTCCGCGACACGGGCGTCAAGCTTACGGTCGAGCCCGCGATCCGGTTGACCAACGACTTGTTGCTCAAAATGAAGATCGAAGTGATCCGCATCGGCGACAAGGTGCTGCTTCAGGCGTCCCCGCCGATCGAACAGTTCCGATTCGGGAATCGTAGCGCCGAGACGACGTTGAGCATGAAGGATGGGGAAACGATCGTCTTGGCCGGGTTGATCCAGGAAGAAGACCGGAAGGTGCGCGTCACGGTGCCGTGGTTGGGCGACATCCCGGGCCTCGGCGATTTGTTCAGCTCCTTCCAGACCGAACGCGTGACGACGGAAGTTGTGTTGACGATCACCCCGCACATCCTGCAACACCGCCACGCGCCGCGCCCCGAAACGCAGGTGTTTTGGTCTGGGACCGACGGGCAGTACGCGACGAAGCCGCTGTTTTCGCCGCCGTTGCGCAGGGCGTCGATGCCGTTGGGTAGTGCGCCCGAATCGCATCTGCGTCGGCCTGCGCCTGAAGTCGGCGCGAAGTTGAGTGAGAACGCCGCGGCGGCCGCCGGTTTGACGGCTGCTGTACCCGCAGCCCGCCTGGAGCTGCGCCCCGGCGACTTGACTGCGCGCGTAGGGAAAGAAGTCACCTTGGCGTTGATGGCCGAGCAACTTCGCGGCGGAGCCGTCAACGAGCTGGCCTTGCGCTACGATCCCGCCGTGCTCGAACTCCTGAAGGTCGTGGAGGGGAGCGGGCTGAAAAAACGAGGCGGAACCGTGGCCCTCAATGAGGCGGCGCCTGCGGAGGACGGCGTGATGCCGCTGCTCGTGGAACAACCGGACAGTTCGCCCCTGGAGAAGGGGGAATTGTTGGTTCTCACGTTCATGGCCAAGGCGCCCGGCGTGGCCGAGGTGCAACTGACCTCGCCGACGGCGGACGCCGCATCGAAGAAAGCCGAGACACCGGGTCGGACGGTGGCGGTGGTTCGAGTGCGATGAAGCAGGCCGGCGTCACCTTGGTGGAGTTACTCGTGACGCTCACCATCATGATGGTGTTGGCGTCGGTCGCCTATCCGCTGCATCGGGTGTCGGCTACGCGGGCGAAGGAAATGGACCTCCGCCTCCAGTTACGTGTCCTCCGGGCGGCGATTGATGCCTTCAAGACCGACTGGAACCGCGAGGGGGACATGCTCTTAGGGACGGTGTGTCTCAAGAACCGCCTGACCTGCAAGGACATGGCGGGTCCGCATGGCTACCCGAAGTCGCTCGAGGTCCTCCTGGAGGCCAAACTCAGCGGGCAGGAGGCCATCGTCAAAGGCATCAAGGTACGACGTTATTTGCGCAACATTCCGATCGATCCGCTGACGGGGAAGGCGAAATGGCGCTTGCGGTGTTTTCAGGATCCCCCGACGGCGGATTCCTGGTGCGGGACCGACGTGTATGACGTGTCGACGCTCAGTGAGGAGACCGCCGTTGATGGCACGAAGTATCGGCAGTGGTAGGAGCCTCGGCTCCGAGCGGGGCTTTACGCTCATCGAGTTGATGACGGTGGTGTCGATCATCGGCATTCTCGCGACGCTCGCGGTTCCGTCTTACCAGTCGGCGTTCTTGAAGGCGCGCGAGGCGACGCTGCGGCAGGATCTCTTCACGCTGCGGGACGTGCTGGATCAGCATCGGGCCGATCAGGGGAAGTACCCGTCTGCCTTGGCGGATCTGGTCCGAACCGGGTACCTCCGGAGCATCCCGGTCGATCCGTTCACGCGCTCGGAGACGACCTGGCAGGAGACGCAGGAGCCGACCGAGGGGGGCATCTTCGACGTGTTTTCCGGTTCGGATCTCGTGGGCACCAATGGGGTGCCGTACAACAAGTGGTAGCGAAATCAGGATTCACCCGTTTTTTAAGGTTTTACCCATGACCAGGCAAGATGTGCAGAAGTGGTTCCGACAGGTCAGCAACATGCTCTGCGGCTGTGTGCTCGGATTGGCCGGGCTCACAGTCCTGGGTTGCGCCAGTTTCGATCCGACGATCGACCCCGACTTTGCGGATCTCCAATTGATGCTCCACAGCCTCCAGGCCGCCGCTCGGGACCACGATCGGGCCATGGCCGAATTGCGGGCTGAGTTGGATGGGCGCCGCCAGGAGCTGAGTTCCGCCGTGGTGGCGAAAGCCCAACTCGAAGGACGGCTGCACGACATCGAGCGGCGGTGGACCGAGGCGCGTCATATCATCGACCTGCAGCGTGAGGAACTTCTAGCGGGCCGCACGGAGCGTGAACGGTTGCTGCAGAGTCAGGTGCAACAGTCTGCCAAGCCGAAACATGTACGGAAATCGACCGCCCCGCGCCCGCAAGCTGAGGCCTCGGTGGCGCCCTCTGCGGCCGCCTCTGTTCCCGCGCCCGCCGCGACCCAGGCCCCGACTGCCGTCCCATCCGCAGAACTCCAGGGCGCAGTGCCCCAACTCCAGTCGCAGGCGATCGAGCCGCCGGTGTCTGAAACAAACGCCGTGCTGCCTGTGCGAATGCCGCAGATTGGACAGGCTCTGGCTGCCGAGGAAGGGGCAGAATTAGGTACGGTCACGGCCGTCATTCGAAACATTGTGGTGCAGGCGGGGGATACGCTGTACAGCCTGGCGCGCCGTTATGGCGTGGGCTTGCGCGACCTCAGGGCGGCCAATGGATTGGCCACGGACCTGATCGTCGTTGGCCAGGCGCTTCTGCTGCCGGCCCCTGCTGAACATCGGACTCGCTAGCGCTGGAGTGAAGGCTCGCACGAAGCCTTCAGGACACTGATGCCGTTGTTTGCATACAAAGCCGCACGCAGTGATGGGCGGACGTTGGCGGGAGAACTCCAGGCCGACAGCGAAGTGGCGGCACGCACCCAACTCGAAGGCCAGGGGCTGCTGGTCTTTCGGCTCTCACAGCAGGGGGCTTGGTCGGCAGGCTCCGCCTGGTCCCTCGGCGGGTGGGGGCGATTGGCGCCGCAGCAGTTTCTCGTCTTCAACCAGGAATTGTTGGCCCTCATGCGGGCGGGCCTGCCGGTGATCAAGACCTGGGACTTGTTGATCGATCGCGCGCCGGTGCCCGACTTCCAAGAGGTGTTGCGCACGATCCGGCAGGACATTCGCGGGGGGGCGTCGGCGTCCGATGCGTTGGCCAAGCATCCGCGGTATTTCTCCGAGTTGTACGTGGCGACGATGCGGGCCGGCGAGCAGGCGGGGAATCTGCCGGAGGTGCTGCAGCGCTACATCGCCTACCTCAAGATGATGAACGGATTGCGCCAAAAAGTGTGGAAGGCGCTGACGTACCCGCTCTTTCTGATCGTCGTGGGCCTGTCGGTCGTGGGGTTTCTTTTGACGTACGTGATGCCCACGTTCGTCTCCGTCTATGCGGAGCAGTCCCGCAATTTGCCGGCCGCGACGCAACTGTTGCTGGCGGTGGTGGATCATGCCGACGCCATTGCCATCCCGATGGTGGTCGCCGTGGTCGTGCTCGCGCTGCTGGGGAGAACCTGGTATCGCACGCCCGGGGGGCGGCTCGCCGTCGATCGGTGGCTGCTGAAACTGCCGTTGATCGGCGGGATCGTCCTGCGACATTGCACGATTCAGCTGACGCGGACGCTCAGCACGGTCATGGGAAGCGGCACACCGCTGGTCGAGGCGTTGAACGTTTCACGCAACGCCGTGTCCAACCGTTTCATGGGCCAGGGGTTTCGCCGCACGGTGGACCAGATCCGTGAGGGGACCAGCCTTTCGGTCGCGTTGCGCAATCCGGCCGTGATGCCGGGGTTGGCGATTGAGATGCTCTCCGTCGGCGAGGAAACAGGATCGCTCGATGCGATGCTCAAAGATGTCGCCGAATTTTTCGAGGCGGAGCTCGATCTGCAGCTGACGCAACTCACGACCTGGATCGAACCGGTGCTCTTGCTGTTCATGGGGGTGTTGGTCGGCGGTATTGTGATTGTCATGTATCTGCCGGTCTTTCAGATCGCCGGCAACGTCCAGTAAGCGTGACGGGAACGAACGGGAACGAGGAACAATGCACGGACGAGCGGAACGAACCAGCTTGGCGGACATTCTGATCCGCCATCAGGCGGTGAGCCAGGCGGCCCTCAAGGGCGTGATGGAGACCGTGCGCGACCGTCCCGGTGAGACAGGCTCCGCGCTGCTGGCGTCCGGTCTCATCTCCGAGGAGCAGCTTGGGCGGGCCCTGGCCGAGCAATTCGGCCTCGAGTTCGATGAACTGGCGTCCTTTGCGGTGGACCCCAAATTCTATCAGACGATCCCGGTGAAACTCATGCAGCGGTATCCCTTCGTACCCGTGAGCGAGCGGGAGGGCATGTTGACGATCGCCGTGGCGGACCCCTCGAACGTGCTGGCGCTGGACGAATTGGAATTGCTGTTGAACCGGCCGCTGCGGCTCGTGGTGAGCCCGCGCTCGGCGATTCTCGCCGCCCTGGGCCGCAGTGAAGGCGCCAACCAGGCCCTGAAGGAACTGGAAGCGGAGTATCGCTCCGCGCTCGTCAAGGAGGATGAGCGGGGAGAGGAAGTACTCTCGATCGACCACGCGCCGGAGGAGCAGAGTCCGGCGATCAAGCTGGTCGACACGATTCTCCATACCGCGCTGCAGCGCCGCGCGAGCGACATTCACATCGAAGCCAGCGACCACGCGTCTTTGGTGAAGTTCCGTGTGGACGGCATTCTGTTGCCGGCCATGGATCCATTGGACATCAAGGTGCACGCGCCCTTGATCTCCCGGCTCAAGGTGATGTCCGAGCTGGACATCGCCGAGCGGCGGGTGCCGCAAGACGGCCGGTTCCGCATGCGCATCGACCGCCGCACGGTGGACTTCCGTGTGTCCGTCCTGCCGAGCGTCTTTGGGGAGTCGGTGGTCATCCGTATCTTGGACCGCGATTCGATTACGGCCGGCCTCGCCGATCTCAAGCTCGACCGGCTGGGGTTCAACCCGGAGGACCTCAGGCGCTTTCGGCGATCGATCGTGGCCCCCCATGGCATGGTGCTCGTGACGGGGCCGACCGGGAGCGGCAAGACGACGACGCTCTATGCCGCCATCGCGGAGATGCATTCTCAGGAAGACAAGTTGATCACGATCGAAGACCCCGTCGAATACCAACTACCCGGCGTCGTGCAGATTCCGGTGAACGAAAAGAAGGGGCTGACGTTTGCGCGCGGCCTGCGGTCGATCCTCCGCCACGATCCGGACAAGATCATGGTGGGGGAGATCCGCGACGCCGAGACGGCCCAGATCGCGATTCAATCGGCCCTGACGGGCCATTTGGTGTTCACGACGGTCCACGCCAACCATGTGTTCGACGTGCTGGGGCGATTCACCAGCATGGGGATCGACGCGCACAATTTCTTGTCCGCGTTGAATTGCGTGTTGGCGCAGCGATTGGTGCGTATGTTGTGCCCCGTGTGCCGTGAACCGATGAAACTTGACCAAGCTCTGGCCGAGGAATCGGGGCTGGACTACGAGCGCTATCGCGACGCGATCTTGTTTCAAGGTCGCGGTTGCCGGGAATGTCAGGGGACGGGCTATCGCGGCCGCAAATGTTTGACCGAGCTGCTCATTCTGACGGACGAAATCAAGGACATGATTCTGGCCCGACGACCGGTGTCGGAAATCCGGTATCGCGCCATGACGGACGGGATGACCACCCTGCGCCAGTCCGCCTTGATCAAAGTGTTGCGTGGGGAAACCACGTTGCGGGAAATCAATCGCGTGACGTTTGCGGATCGATAGCGGAAAGGACGTACGAGCATGTGGTGGGGCAGTCGACCGCGACAGTGTTTGAAGATCGGGCCGGACGAGATCGTCTGGGCGGAAATGGGCCGGGCCTGGACCGGTCGCCGGCATGATCGTTGTCTCGTGCGGTCGGTGGACCCCGGCGTGATCCGACTGTCGCCCGCGGAGCCGAACCTCGTCAATCCCGCGGCCGTCCAAAACCTCGTGCGCAGTCTCGTTGGGCCGGCCAGACGCTTACGGGTGGTCGGCCAAGCCATGACGCCTCCGGTGCCCGTCCCAATCGTGTTGTTGTTGCCCGACGTCTGCGTGCGGACGGCGGTGTTTGAGTTGGAGCGGGTGCCGCGGAAACGCGAAGAGCGGGATGCACTGGTGCGGTGGCGGTTCGGCCAGGACCATCTCTTCCCGCTGGCCGGGGCCCGAATCGGCTACCAGGTCTTGCCGCCGATCGGTGACAAAGAGGCGGCCAAGCGGACGACCGTCATGGCGATGGCGCTCCATGAAGAAGTCCTGACCCAATACGAAGCCCTGTGTGATGCCTGCAATTTGGTGCCGGTCGAGGTCACCACGCCGACCGTGCAATTGTGCAATCTCTGGCTTGAGAAGCACGTGTTGCCGGGGCGGCCCGGCGCAGCGTCGGATGCCCTCTGGGTCAGCCTCATGGACCGCACCTTCACCGTCCTGGCGTTTCATCGCGGCCGGTTGTCCTTTACCCGCTCGAAGCTCCTCGCGGGCGTGCAGTCGGTTGATTCCGGCAAGCCTCTGAACGGCGACCAGCTCGACTGGGTGGCCCGGGAAGTCGATGCCTCCGTCAGGATTTGGCAGGAGGCGACCCCGGAGGCCGCGATCGGGAAGATCCTGTTGGCGACCGACGAACCGGAAACCGACTTGAGCCGTCTGCTGCACGAGCAACTCGGCGCCGATGTGGAGCACATCGATTGGACGTTGTTCCGACAATTGGGCTGGACCAAACGCATGCAGCAGCTACCCTTGAGCGCGATGCCCGCGGTCGCAGGACTGTGTTAGCCATGCAGCCATACCTCGACGCCTTGTTCGCCGCCTCGCCGCGCATACGCGTCAACCTCAGTTCCTATACCAGGCCGGCTGTGCCGGTTCTGCGATCGGTGCTGATGGTCGTCGCCCTGTTCCTGGCTGGCTGCATCGTCTGGGACCTTGTGGAACTGTGGAGCGTGGTCGGTGAAGTGCAGGAACTGTCTCGATCGACCGCGCGGTTGCAAGAGCAGGATCGCCGTGTGCTCGCGGAGGGCGTGCAGGACGGGTGGGACTTGGCCCCCGCGGCGAACAAGCTCCTGCCGTCGGAGGTGAGCTTCGTCAACCGTCTCGTGGAAAAGCGCACGTTTTCGTGGACCCAGTTCCTGAGCGAGCTCGAACAGACGGTGCCCTCGGGCATCGGGGTCCAATCGATACGGCTCGATCCGAACAGCGCCCTCATTCAGTTGGCCGGCGTCGCGCAGACCTTCGAAGATGTCACCGCCTTTCTGACGATCCTGGAGGACCATGCCCAATTCTCCGAACCGGTCTTGAAGCAGCATCATGACCGTGACGACGGGTTGGTGGAGTTCAATCTGACGCTGCGCTATCGGAACCATGTCAAACCTGGATGAACGAGACCTCTGGAAGCGCCTCTTCTATCAGCCCTACGCCATGGTCATGCCCTGGGCGCTGTTGGCCGCACTGTTGGCGATCGGTTGGGGCGGGCTGAATCTGGTGGTGCTCGATCGGGTCCGGGCCGAGCGGGCCGATCTGGAACGCACACGGAGCGAGGCGCGGCAACAGCTCACCCAGCGCGTGGAGGCACGGCAGGCCCGCAAGGACATGGCGCGCGTCCTGGCCATGTTGCCTGAGCAGCGGGACTTCGCCCCGTTGGCACTGGGCCTCACGGAGCAGGCCAAGGCCAACCGGGTGCGATTGCCGGGGCTGAACTACCAGGTCGAAAAAACAGATATCCGGCAGGTCAATAAAGCCGTGCTCCAGGGAAATGCGACCGGGCGATATGAGGATCTCCGCCTGTTCATTCACAACTTGGAGACGGCGGAGGAACTGCTCCTGATCGAGAATCTGGAGGTCGACCGCTCGCACCAGCCTGACCAGGCGATGACGTTCAATCTTCGAATTGTGACCTATCTCCGGGCCGCCGCGGGCGCGCCCGAACGATCGTGAGGCTGGTGTGACGACGCGAACACGTATGCGCCTGCTCGGAGGACTGCTCGCCCTGTGGGCGATTCTGTCGGTCGTGGTCTTCGGATTCTCGTCGGAACCGCAGCGGGTGCCGTTGCAAAACGTGACTGGGTCGATGGGCGCCGGTTCCGGGTCGCGCGGAGAACCACGGAACGCCGGGCTCCAAGTGAACCTGAAACTCTTCGAGGCCGGTCGAGCCCAGCGGGCAAAAAGTTTCTCGCCGCCGAAGAATATTTTCTGGGCCACGCCGCCCACGCCCGGCGCCGCCTCGAGGCCGGAGTCAGCTCCGCCTCCAGGGCCCGCCGACCTGGTTGCCGCTGATGCCGGGCCAGATGGATCGATGCCGGGTGGCGAGGGCGCACTCCGCTACTTGGGATTCGTCGAGGCCCCGGCCGTGGACGGGGCGAAACCCGTAGCCGTCTTGGCCGAAGGCGACGATCTCCACATGTTGCGGGCCGGCGAACGGGTCAGCGCCCACCTGGTCCTCAAGGAAATTGCACCGGACCACGTGCGTCTCTTCGACACGAGCGCGCGCCGGGAGCAGCGCCTGCCTCTGGTCGACGTGGCCCCGAGCGAACCCGTATTGTGATGAAGGCTGAGGCTCAGGTTGATGCTCAGGTCTGCCGGACACGGTTGCCTTTCTGAGCCTCGCCTTTACCTCGACCTCAACCTGTCCCGGAAAAGACTGGCCATGGTGACAATTCAGAACGAACGTGGATTCACCTACCTCGCGTTGATGTTCTCGATTGCACTGATCGGGTTGACCTTGACGGCCGCCGCGAAGCCCTGGAAAACAGTGGTGCAACGTGAGCGCGAAGCCGATCTGTTGGCCTACGGGGTTGAGATCCAACAGGCGATCGGCGCCTATAGCGCGCGCATGAAGCAGGGGCGGGTCATGCCGGGGGAGGTCTATCCACACTCCCTGGAGGAACTGACTCGACAGCCGAATCCGTTGCTCCGTAAAGTTTACGTGGATCCCATCAGCAAAAGTCCGTTTGAAGTGGTGCGCGCGCCGACCGGCGGTATCATGGGTGTGCGGAGTCGCAGCCTGGCCAGGCCGATTCGGCAGCATGAATTTCCGGCCGCAGTCCGGCATTTCGACGGGGTTGCCAAGTATCAGGATTGGATATTCCAGCACCCCAATGCGTCCGGCTCGACCGTCCTCTTCCCTGGGGCGCCGGCCATCGGGCAGACGGTCGTGCCAGTGCCGCCCGTTCCGGCAACGACGGTGCCGATGCAGCCCAACGCGACAGGGGGCCAGAATCTCCCGGGCTTCCAATCGGGCGGGACGCCGCCCCCAGAACAATCTCCGTCCAACGGCTCCTTCTTCGCCCCGCTGCCGACAGAACCCACTCCCGTGCCGCCTCCCACACCCTCGTTGTAGCCGGCGTCCACGGCTGACTCCTATCGCCTGCCAGGATGTGCGCGCCCTTGACGCGTTTTGCGTGGGCACGGTATTCTGACCGTTCGATTTACAACCTTCTGACGAGGACACTCCGTGGAAGAGGCCGAGGATCGCCCAGTTTTGATCGAATCCGAACCGGCGGCAGTCCCCGCTCTGGACCTGCCGATCCCCGACTACGTGGATGCGCTGGTCCGGAAGGCGCGCGGGGCATCGTCGAAGTTGGCTGCCCTGTCTGCGGCCCTCAAGGATCGGGCGCTGAACGCGATTGCCGATCAGCTCGAAGCGCGGACGGAAGAGATTCTCACGGAAAACGAAAAGGATCTCGAGGCGTTCGGAAGCAACCCCGAACGGAAGGCGATGGCCGACCGCTTGCGGCTCACGCCCGAACGCGTGCGTGAGATGGCGCTGGGAGTGCGTGAGGTCGTTAAGCTGCCGGACCCGCTCGGCTCGGTGCCGAAGTTTTGGACCCGGCCCAACGGTATGCAGGTCGGGCGCATGCGTGTGCCCATCGGCGTGATCGGCATCATCTATGAGTCGCGGCCGAACGTCACGGTCGATTCCGCCGCCCTGTGTCTCAAATCCGGGAACGTCTGCATTCTCCGCGGCGGGTCTGAGGCGATCCATTCGAACCGCATTCTGGCGTCCATCATGGCCCAGGCAGCCGAGGAGGCCGGGGTGCCCTCCGGCGCCATTACGCTCGTCGATCGGACCGACCGCGAGGTCGTGCCGGTGCTGTTAAAACAAGACCGGTTCATCGATCTGTTGATTCCTCGCGGCGGCGAGTCGCTGATGAAGACGGTCGCCGAACACGCGACGATTCCAGTCATCAAGCACGACCAGGGCGTGTGCCACATGTACGTCGACCATCAGGCCGATCTCGAGATGGCCACGCGGCTCTGTCTGAACGCGAAGGTCCAGCGACCCTCGACGTGCAACGCAATGGAAGCGCTGCTCGTGCACCAGGCTGTGGCGAGAGCGTTCTTGCCCGCACTCGTCGCGAAGTTGCAGGAGGCCAAGGTCGAGGTACGGGGTTGTCCGAAGACGTTGCAGGTCTGTCCGGAGGTGAAGCCGGCGGCAGACGACGATTTCGGTAAAGAGTTTTTGGGCCTGATTCTGGCGGTGCGGATCGTCAGGAGTTTTGAGGAGGCGCTGGAGCACATTGCGCAGTACGGGTCACGCCACACGGAGTCCATCGTTACCAGGGACTACGGGCGGGCCATGCGGTTTCTGAAAGAGGTCGATGCGAGTGCCGTCATGGTCAATGCCTCCACGAGACTCAACGACGGCTTCCAGTTCGGACTCGGGGCCGAAATTGGAATCAGTACCGCCCGCATTCACGCCCGGGGCCCGATGGGCCTCGACGAGCTCACCTGCTCCAAGTTCGTGGTATTCGGCAGCGGACAAATTCGAGAGTAATGGCCGAGTCGGCTCTAGCCCGCGCAGTGCTCGAGCGCCCAGGTACGCTCCAGCTTCCTTCGAATCTTCCCTATCAAGAGCGGTTTCACGAGCTCGGTGGGTCCGTGCGGCAGCAGCCGTCCGGCCATCTCGCCTTCTATGCGGCCAACGGCCGCCGCATCCTCTATGTGGATCCGGGAGGCCAGCCGCTGCACGAGTGTGAGTGGCAGGCGGGGCCTGACGGCGGGGATCGGCTGGTCCGTGCGCGGGTCTGGCTGGATTGGGACCACTGGATCGGGCTCGTGCCCAGCGGGCTCGTCAACGCGACCACACTGGACCTATCGACCAAGCCCGGCTGGCAGCGGCTGCGCGCCGACGATCTCAGGCGGATGGCCGCGGGCGCCATGGGACTCCCGCTCAGCGAAGTGCAGTTTTTCTATGCGGACCGCGACCTGCAGATCGACGAGCGGGGCCGCGCCACGATTCGCCATCGGAAAGACGCGTTGTATGTGCTGCCGAACGGGCGGTTCGATGAGGCGCGGTTCATGGCCTGCATGGGCGCCATGCACTGGCACGATATCGACTTTCTGCCCGTCGTGGAACTGTTCCAATCGCTGCTGCCTGGGACGGGGTCGGCCATGCTGGAGTTGATTCGGGAACTCTACGATGATCAGCATCCGCTCGGGGAGCGGCTTCTGCAATATCGCGGCATTCCGACTTACCCGTCCGAAGCGGCGTTCGGACTCTTCAGTAGCTTTTTCTCGTCGCAGGCCCCGGCCGGTACTTCAGCGTTCGCCCTGTTCATGGATCCTCCGCGCTCGCACCAGGTGGTCTGGAAGCCCAATCCCGAGCCGTTGCGGCGCTATACCGATGGGGCCCAAGGGCTCTGCGTCACGCTCAAGGGGCGGGAGCTTCACAAGGCCACGCTACGCCATGACGTGACGGGGCAGTCCTACGCGCGCTGCCGTCCCGATGGCGTGCCGCTCCTCGGACGCTACGCATCCGTCCGTGGCGCTGAGCTCCGGTTGCATGACGGGGATCGGCAGCAGCAGTTGTCGCTTCCATCCGCCTGGGGACCGCTGTCGGACACCCATCAGCCGTCCGGCTCGCAAACGGGACCATCCTGGCGGGCGGCGTTTCCCGACGGGCCGCCCGTGGTCGAGCCGACGGCCGCCTTCGGCGCTGTCCTGCTCTATCCGGAGGACGAGCGTGAGATTTCCGCTCTTGCCAGCCAGACGTTCGTCGCCGACTATCTACAGGACCTCGCCGAGGAGGACTCAGGCCGGGCCGAGGCCCTGCGTCGGGCGCGTTCGGCGCTCATTCACAATTTTGACGCCGCGTTGACCGCGTTGATTCCGCTCGATCGGCGGAGTCCCACGCAAGTCTTGTACTGCCACCCGGCCTTCGCACAGCGACAGGCGCAGCAGTTGTGGATCGCGGCGGCGAAACGGCAGGCCTGGGAGGCCTTCGGCGCCGTTCGGCTGCAACCTGCGGCCACCAAGGCGGAGGCACTCTATCGCCAGTCGTATGATGTGATTTATGATTGGTTGGTGTGGGAGCCTCACTCCCAATCGATTCCGCTGGAAGCGCAGGCGCAACGAGTAGGGCAGGCGCTGACGCTCGGTGGGTTGGCGTGCGTCGTGGCCCCAGCCTCGATTGGATCGGTTTGGAGTCGCTCCGGGCTGCGGGTGCTGGCTGCCGAAGCGGTTGCTTCGCTCCCGACGTTTCGTATGCACCGATCGTTGATTCCACAGGCCCATGTGCGCGATGGGCTCACGTTGTTTCAACTCATCAGGACGTAGCGACAGCCATGACGGACCAGACCGACGAACAGGATGCCAAGATCGTCGTCTATTGGGAGCGGGAGTATTCGACGGCCTTTCCGCCGGAACGGTTGAAGCTCGACTTTCATCCGCACCGTCCGCTCCTTTCGGGTATGGACCTCGACGAGCAACGGTCCCTCGCGATGGAAGGCTACAAGGTGATTCCCGATGACTGCGGCCCGGTGCGGACCGTGGGCAATTACGGGTGGCTGATCCGTTCTCCCGCGGACTGCAAGATTCGCCGAACGGCCGAGGGCATCAAATGGCAGTCGCCGCCGATTCTCCCTGAGGAACGGCTGCTCGGGTATAAATCGTTTTCCGGCACCTACATCGATCTCATCCTGAACAGCGGCTATCCGAAGCTGTGCTGCGGCCTCCGGTTTTACTATCCGAAGCATGTGGGACTGATGATGAAGGACGTTCCCAATCACTTCTATCACTATCCCGAGCGCACGTTTACCTGCTGGGAAGGGATCAAGACTCAGGAGTACAAGAGGACCCCGAACATCTATCCCTCTCTCCCGGACTATGACGCGTTTACGGCCAACTTTCTCCTGCAGCTCCACAAGCCCACGACGATCAAACGTGGGGATCCGATCGGGATCGTCATCCCCGTGTTGCTGCCCAAACAATTCCACCTGGAAGAGTTCACGCATCCATAGAGGGATCCCCTTAGGAGGCGTTGAGCCTGCTGGCGCCGGTTCCCTGCATCGGCTTGACAAGCCGTACCGCTGTTTTGTAAGTTGTGGGTAACCTTTAACGCTCATCCTGTGAGGTGAGCAAGGAGACTCCACCATGAGTGGCGGGATTCGCCACGGTCAGCCATCAACCTTCTTGGCCTCTTGGGCCCGGAAGGTTTTTTTATATCTGCAACTTCCACTCATCCCTCGCGTTCCTGTTCACCAGTGGCTTCGTGCGCCACTTCTCACGTGGTCCCATCGCCCATGTTGACCGAAGACAAACAAGAACGGAAACCAGGCAAGCTGGTGATGGACCAGCATGAAATTGCGCGCGCCTTGACGCGTGTGGCCCATGAGATTCTGGAGCGCAACAAGGGGACGGAGCGCCTGGCGATCGTCGGTATTCGCACGCGAGGCGTCTATCTGGCTCAACGCATCGTGCGACGTATTCATGAGATCGAGCAGGTGCAGGTGCCGAATGGGGAATTGGACATTACGCTGTACCGTGACGATCTGGGTTTGCGGAAAGGGCAACCGGCGCTGCGCAAGACGTCTATCCCGTTCAATATCGCCGATCTGAAAATTGTCTTGATCGACGACGTCTTGTTTACCGGACGGACGATTCGGGCGGCGATGGATGGGCTGATGGATCTTGGGCGTCCGGAAGAAATTCAACTCGCCGTGTTGGTCGACCGCGGGCATCGGCAATTGCCTATCAAGGCCAACTACATCGGGAAAAACATCCCGACGGCGCGTGACGAGGATGTCCAAGTCTTCCTCGAAGAAGAAGGCGAAGAGGACCGCGTTGTGATCGTGAAGCCGCTGCGCGGAGGCACGCCATGAACCTGAAGCAGAAGGACCTGGTCAGTCTGGCGCCCTTGTCGGCGGAGGAGATTTTGCTGATCTTGGAAACCGCGGATAGCTTCAAGGAGGTCAGCGGACGCGAGATCAAGAAGGTGCCGGCGTTGCGGGGGAAGACGGTGGTGAACCTCTTCTTCGAGCCCAGCACGAGAACGCGGACCTCCTTCGAGTTGGCCGGCAAGCGGTTGAGTGCCGATGTGATCAACTTTTCGCCCGGGGCGAGCAGTGTGGTGAAGGGGGAGACGTTGTTGGACACCGCCCGCAATATCGAGGCGATGCAGGCCGATGTCATCGTGGTTCGGCACCCCTCGGCTGGCGCGGCAGAGACGCTCGCCCGCGGGGTCAAGTCCTCGGTGGTGAATGCTGGAGACGGTTGGCACGAGCACCCGACCCAGGCGCTGCTCGACCTCTACACGTTACGTGAACGAAAACTTCAATTCAATGGTCTTAAGGTTGCGATTATCGGCGATATTATGCATAGCCGCGTGGCAAGGTCGAATCTGCATGCCCTGACGAAATTGGGCGCGCAGGTACGGGTGGTCGGGCCGCCGACGATGATTCCAACGGGTATCGAACGTCTGGGTGCGACGGTGCATTACCGGCTGGATGACGCGTTAGACGGTGTGGACGTCATCATGATGCTGCGGCTTCAATTGGAGAGGCAGGGCCGAGGACTGTTCCCGACGATTCGGGAATATTCCCGCCTGTATGGGTTGAACAGTGAGCGGCTCAAGCGGGCGGCACCCGGTGTGGTGGTCATGCATCCGGGCCCTATCAATCGAGGAGTCGAGATCGCCTCGGACGTCGCCGACAGTCTGTCTTCCGTCATTTTGGATCAGGTTTCAAACGGTGTGGCGGTGCGAATGGCGGTGTTGTATCTGCTCTCGGGCGGTCACTAGAAGCGCAAGGGTTCGTCTAAGAAGATTCAGTATGGGAAGGTTGAGGGTAAGGCTCAGCATGTTTGAGGCTGGAGGTGTGACGTCTGAGGCAGGAGTAGGGAGGAGCGATTCTGATCCGTTTCTCGCCTCCACCCCACCAACACTCAGCTGCTCAAGCGCAATCTCGACCTCAACTATTTTTCATGAGGGACAGCACGTATGCGTGTGATTATTTCGGGCGGCATGATCATCGACCCCGGGCGTTTCAACGGTCGCGGGGATCTTGTCATTGAACAGGGACGCATCGTCGAGATCCGTCCGGCGCAAGGCAAGGGCGCCACGACGAAGGGCACGTCGCAGAATGGCGTGACGCGCATTGATGCGACCGGCAAGCTTGTCGTGCCGGGGTTCGTCGATCTACACGTTCATTTTCGCGAACCAGGTTTCGAATACAAAGAAACGATTCAGACCGGGTCGGCTTCGGCGGTGGCCGGGGGATTTACTTCCGTCTGCTGCATGCCTAACACCAAACCGGTCAATGACAGCCAGTCGGTCACGGAATTTATTCTGGAACAGGCGAAGAAAGTGGCGTTGGCCAACGTTTTTCCAATCGGAGCGATCACGAAAGGTTCCGAGGGCAAGGAGCTGGCGGAGACCGGAGAGTTGCGCGCGGCGGGCTGTGTCGCGATCTCGGACGACGGGAAGCCCGTCATGAACAGCGCGGTGATGCGGCGGGCGATGGAATATGCGAAGGCCTTCGATTGTCCGGTCGTCGATCATTGCGAAGACACCGACTTGGTCGACGGGGGCTGCATGAACGAAGGCGTGGTCGCCACCGAGCTGGGGCTGCCGG
This sequence comes from uncultured Nitrospira sp., assembly GCA_964449255.1. Lineage (GTDB taxonomy): Bacteria > Nitrospirota > Nitrospiria > Nitrospirales > Nitrospiraceae > BQWY01. The sequence goes on from CAYUYE010000003.1 coordinate 222,610, forward strand.
GCATTCCTGCCGCGGCCGAGGAAGTGATGGTGGCTCGCAATATCATGCTGGCCGAACTCACCGGCGCGCGCCTGCACCTGCCGCACGTGAGTACGATCGGATCCGTGCGCATGGTCCGCGAAGCCAAGAGCCGGGGTGTGCGAGTGACCGCCGAAGCCTGTCCGCACCACTTCACGCTGACGGAGGAAGCCGTGCGGGGGTACGACACGCACGCCAAGATGAATCCGCCGCTCCGAACCTGGAAGGACGTCCAGGCGGTGAAAGAGGGGCTCAAGGACGGGACCATCGAGGTGATCGCGACCGACCATGCACCGCATGCCGCGCACGAAAAACAGCTCGAGTTTGCTGATGCGCCGTTCGGGATTGTCGGCCTAGAGACGGCGTTTTCCCTCACCATGGGGCTAGTCGAGGAGGGTACCCTCACGCTGGAGCAAGCGATTGCCAAGCTGACTCAGGACCCGGCGCGGGTGTTCGGTCTTCCGAAAGGCACGCTGGCGGAGGGGGCCGATGCCGACGTGGCCATTGTGGCTCCCGACGAAGCCTGGTCGGTCGACCCGGCCCGGCTGCGGTCCAAGAGCCGGAATACCCCCTTTGGCGGGTGGAAGGTCAAAGGGCGCATCCATCAGACTCTCGTCGGCGGTCGGGTCGTGTTCGACCTGGCGGCAGGAGAGCGTTGAGGCTGTGTCGCGCAGCCTGCGGTGGGGCCTGATGGCCTGTTGGGTGATGGAACTCACGGCCATCTGTCTCTGGGTTGGAGGCCTCTCGGTCTTGGTGGCTGCGGTCATCCCCGCCGTCTTCAATACGTTCGGTGGACAGGATGCCGGCGGGCTGTTCCTGACCCGCGCATTCGAGGGCTATAATCGCTTAGTGTTGGGAGCGATGGCGGTGTTGCTCGGTGCCGCGCTCTGGCGGACCTGGGTGGCCCGTCGCGGCTGGCCGCAAATCCGGCTGACCGGGCCGGAATGGGGCCTGCTGATGGCCATGGTCGTCGTAGCGGGCGTCATCATCCTCGTCCTGCATCCCCAGGCAGCCGCCCGCCAAGCGGAAGCCTTCGCGATCAAGGAGGCGGACGCGCGCAGGGCGGCGCTGGAAGCCTTCTTCAAAGTGCACCAGCCGGTGCGGGTGTTGTACATGATGAATCTCTTCCTGGGGCTTGCCTTACTCGGAGTGAAGGTCAAGCCCTGGCTGAATCGAATCGGGGTCCAGACATGAAACATGCGGTTTTGGCCTTGGCGGACGGTACGGTGTTTCGCGGCCGCGCGCTGGGGCACGAAGGGGAAACGGTTGGCGAGGTGGTGTTCAATACCGCGATGAGCGGGTATCAGGAAGTCCTGACCGATCCCTCCTATAAAGGACAGATCGTCACGATGACCTGTCCGCACATCGGCAACTATGGCATCGCGCGAGAGGATGTGGAGTCGCGCCGGGTCTGGGCCGAGGGGTTCGTCGTCACGGAGGCCTGCGCCCGTCCCAGCAACTGGCGCAGCGAACGGAGCCTGGACGAATACCTGCGGGAGGCCAAGGTCGTCGGACTGCAGGGGATCGACACGCGCGCCCTGACGCGGCACCTGCGCGAGCAGGGCTCGCAGCAGGCGGTGATCTCGCACGTGGAGCTCGATGCCGCGCGATTGGTGGAGAAAGCCCGTCGGGCGCCGAGCATTGTCGGGCGCGATCTGGTGAAGGACGTCACCTGCGCCAAACCCTATGAATGGACCGAAGGCTCGGGCGTCTGGCTGCCGGACGGGGGATTCAACGGCGCGGCTGCGAAAAAAGCCACACGTCGATGGCACGTCGTCGTCTATGATTTCGGCGTGAAGTTGCACATCTTGCGTCGTCTCGTCGACATGGGATGTCGCGTGACCGTGGTCCCCGCCAGCACCACACCGGCTGAGGTCGAAGCCTTGAAGCCGGACGGAATCTTTCTCTCGAACGGCCCCGGCGATCCCGAAGGCGTGCCCTACGCGAGCGCCTCGGCACGGCATTTCATCGGGAAACGCCCGATGATGGGAATTTGCCTTGGCCATCAAATGCTGGGATTGGCCGCCGGGCTCAAGACCTATAAGCTCAAGTTCGGTCACCATGGCGCAAATCATCCGGTGATGGATCTGCGGACCCGCAAAGTGGAGATCACCTCCCAAAACCACAATTTCGCCGTGCAGATCCCGGGACCACAGGGACAGAAGCCCGGGGCTCGTACGGTAGAGACCCCGTTCGGACGGCTTCAGTTGAGCCATGTCAGCTTGAACGACGACTCAGTTGAGGGGATGGTGTTCCTGGATCGGCCGGTGTTCTCGGTCCAGTACCATCCGGAGGCGTCACCCGGTCCTCACGATGCGTCCTACCTCTTCGAAGAATTCGTGCAATTGATGGAGAAGCACCATGCCTAAACGCAACGTGTCGACGCTCCTCCTGTTGGCGAGCGCGGTTCTGCTGTCCGGCTGCATCACGATCAACGTCGGCCCTAGCCAAGGCGCGCTTCAGGAAGAGGTCGTGGCAGGAGCGGGGAAGAACAAGGTCCTGCTCATGGACCTGTCCGGTGTGATCAGTTCTCAGGAAAAAGACGGCTTCTTCAGCCGGCCCAGTCTGCTGGCCGAGTTCAAGGAACAGTTGAGTCTGGCTGCCAAGGACAGCGCCGTCAAGGCGGTCGTGGTGCGGGTCAACAGCCCGGGCGGGACGGTGACGGCATCGGACATCCTCTATCATGAGCTGAAGAGCTTCAAAGACAAGAAGCAGATCCCGGTCGTGGCCTCGATCATGGATGTGGGGGCGTCCGGGGGCTACTATGTGGCCTCGGCCGCCGATGCGATTTTGGCGCATCCCTCCACGGTCACGGGCAGCATCGGTGTCATCATGCTGACGGTCAATGCACGGGGATTGCTCGAAAAGGTGGGCGTCGAAGCGAGTGCCGTCACGTCGGGTCCACGGAAGGATATGGGATCGCCGTTCCGCGTCATGACCCCCGAAGAGCGGGGAATTTTTCAGAGCGTGATCGACGATTTCTACAAGCGGTTCCTGGTGGTGGTGAAAGAAGGCCGTCCGAAGCTCTCGACGGAACAGATCCGGAAGCTCGCCGATGGGCGCATTTACTCAGGCGATCAGGCGAAGGAGGCGGGTCTGGTGGACGATCTGGGGTACCTCGACGACGCCATCGAAATCGCCAAGAAGCGGTCGGGGATCGAGGAAGCCAAGGTCGTGACCTATCGCCGCCCGGGGGAGTATCGCAACAACATCTATTCGCGAGTGATGGGCGAACCGAGCGGCTGGCCCGGTTTGGCCTCGCTGGATCTGATCGGGATGGTACGAGGGGGAACCCCTCAATTCATGTATCTTTGGATGCCCTAGTACAAGAAAAACTTGAGGATCAGGTTGAAAACGCTGCACGGCATACAGGTGGGGACGAGGTGGGCGCCAAGCGCGAGCGCTGAACGCGACGGAGCGGACGTGCTGGCGTGGATCGAACGCGTGCCGCTCAAGCGGCGGCACTTTCTCGGTCTTGCGTCGCGCACGGTTGGGCTATGCCTGACCGGCGGCGTGATGGGATTCTTGTCTGCCTGCATGAAGGCCCCGGGGACCGCCCGCGATCAATTCATCTATGTGTCCGAGGAGAAGGAGATGGCGATGGGCGCCTCCGCCTATCGCGAGGTGCTCCGCGAAGCGCCCCTCAGCCAAAATGCGGAACTCAACGAAATGATCCATCGTGTCGGTGAGCGCATCGCGAAGGCCGCGAACAAGCCGGAATACCACTGGGAATTCGCCGTCATTCAGGACGACCGCACGATCAACGCCTTTTGCTTGCCCGGCGGCAAGGTGGCAGTGTTTACCGGGCTGCTCAAAGTCACGAAAACCGAGGACGGACTGGCGACGGTCATGGGGCATGAAGTCGCCCATGCGCTCCAACGCCATGGAGCCGAACGCTACAGCCGTGGGATCTTGGAGGCCATCGGACAAATCGGTGTGCTGGCCGCCGGTGCGGCCACGGGACAGGCGGGCGCGGCCATGGCGGCGATGAGCGCCTACGGCGTGGGCGTGTCCTTGCCCTTCAATCGGCGGCAAGAATCCGAGGCGGACTACATTGGGCTCCGGCTGATGGCCGCGGCGGGGTTCGATCCGAGGGAAGCGTTGCCCTTTTGGGAGCGTATGAGTGGATGTCCGAGGAACATGGTCGGCAAGTTGTGTTTTCGTTCCCAGGCCGCGGTGCCCGAGTTTCTGTCGACGCACCCGTCCGATGTGACCCGCATGAATCAAATCGAAGCGTGGGTGCCCGACGCCATGAAATTCTATCATCCGTCCGGGAAGCCGGGGGATCCAATCGAATCGCCGATGAAGCCTCCGCCGGTCATCCTGCCAGAAATCCGCTTCCAGGGTTCCGAAAGGTCCTAACGCAGAAGGAGTCTACGAGCTGTGCCAAAACGTACAGACATCCGCAGCATTCTCTTGATCGGCTCGGGGCCCATCATTATTGGTCAAGCCTGCGAGTTCGATTACTCCGGCACCCAGGCGTGCAAGGCCCTCAAGGAAGAGGGCTTTCGGGTCATCCTGATCAACAGCAATCCGGCTACGATCATGACCGACCCGGAACTAGCCGATCGGACCTATGTGGAGCCGATCACGCCGGCGGTGGTGGCTCAGGTCATCGAACGCGAGCGCCCCGACGCGCTCTTGCCCACGATGGGTGGCCAAACGGCGTTGAACGTCACGATGGACCTGGTCCGGATGGGCGTGCTGGAGAAGTTCGGGGTGAAGCTGATCGGCGCGTCGGCCGAGGCGATTCACAAGGCCGAAGACCGGGAGGCATTCAAGCAGGCGATGCAGCGGATCGGTCTCAAGACGCCGACGAGCGGCGTGGCCAAAAGTCGGGAGCAGGCCGTACAGATTCTCGGGATCGTCGGATTCCCGGCGATCGTCCGGCCGTCGTTTACCTTAGGCGGGACCGGTGGGAATATCGCGTACAACCGCGAGGAATTCGATCGGGTCATCGAGTGGGGCCTCGCCATGAGTCCCGTCGGAGAGGTGCTGATCGAACAATCGGTGATCGGGTGGAAGGAATACGAGCTGGAGGTAATGCGGGACCTCAAGGACAACGTGGTCATCGTGTGCCCGATCGAGAATTTCGACCCGATGGGTGTGCATACGGGCGACAGCATCACGGTGGCCCCCGCCATGACGCTGACCGACAAAGAGTACCAGCACATGCGCGACGCGTCCCTGCGGATCATCCGCGAGATCGGCGTGGATACCGGAGGATCGAACATTCAATTCGGTGTGAATCCCGACAACGGTGACATGGTCGTGATCGAGATGAATCCGCGCGTCTCGCGCAGCTCGGCGCTGGCCTCCAAGGCCACGGGCTTCCCGATCGCCAAGATCGCCGCCAAGCTGGCGGTGGGCTATACGCTCGACGAGATTACCAACGACATCACCAGGGTCACTAAGGCCTCGTTTGAGCCGACCATCGATTACGTCGTGGTCAAGATTCCCCGGTTCGCCTTTCAGAAATTCCCCGGCGCCGATCCCACGTTGACGACGCAGATGAAATCGGTCGGGGAGGCGATGGCGATCGGGCGGACGTTCAAGGAAGCCACGCATAAGGCGATTCGCTCGCTCGAAGTCGATCGGTACGGCCTTGTGTCCCGCCACGGGTGGGACCGCGGCGTCTCCGGGGACGTGAATCGCGAGCAGATGCGGGAGCAGGTGATCGCCTCGCTGCGCACGCCCCATCCCGACCGGCTCTGGCGCTTGGCCGACGCGATGCGGATCGGGATTCCCCGAGAGACGTTGTTCGGTTTGACCAAGGTCGAGCCGTGGTTTTTGGATCAACTCGCGGAACTCATCGCCTTCGAACAGGTGCTGGTGGCAGACTCGGCCTTGTGGAAGACGGTTCCGACCGCCAAGGCCCCGACCGAGGGTGACGTCTCGACTGTCCTCCTGGATCACTTGGTCGACGCGAAACAGTTGGGGTTCTCTGACGAGCGTATCGCGGTGCTGGTCGGCGTGCCAATCCATCTGGTGGCGCAGGTTCGCACGACCGTCATGACCAAGGTCCGGGGCGTTCAGGCGGTCTATAAACGCGTGGATACCTGCGCGGCTGAATTCGAGGCCCAGACACCCTATCTCTACTCGACCTATGGCCAGGAGTGCGAATCCCGCCCCACGAACGACAAGAAGGTCATTATCCTGGGCGGGGGACCCAATCGTATCGGGCAGGGGATCGAGTTCGACTACTGTTGCGTCCACGCTGCGATGGCGCTCCGCCAAGATCGTGTGCAGTGCATCATGGTCAATTGCAACCCGGAAACGGTCAGCACGGACTACGATACGTCGGACCGCCTTTACTTCGAGCCGCTGACGGAAGAGGACGTCCTGAACATCGTGCGTCGCGAACAACCCATTGGCGTTGTGGTGCAGTTCGGCGGACAGACCCCACTCAAGTTGGCCGTGCCGTTGGCCAAAGCCGGCGTGCCGATCCTGGGGACCAGCCCGGACGCGATCGATCGCGCTGAAGACCGGGAACGGTTCCGCGATCTGTTAATGAAGCTCGGGCTCAAGCAGGCAGAGAGCGGCATGGCGAGGTCCGTGCCCGAGGCCGTGTCGATTGCCGGCGGGATTGGGTATCCCGTCATGGTGCGACCGTCCTACGTCCTGGGTGGCCGGGCGATGCAGATCGTCTACGACGAAAGCGAACTCTTGAAGTACATGGCGACGGCGGTCGAAGCGTCGGCCAATCACCCCGTTCTGATCGACAAATACCTCAACGATGCAATCGAGGTCGACGTGGACGCGATCTCCGACGGCGAACAGGTCGTCGTGGCCGGCATTATGGAGCACATCGAGGAAGCCGGGGTCCATTCGGGCGACTCGGCCTGTTCCTTGCCGCCGTATACGCTGCCGAAGGCAGTGATCGTGGAGATTGAACGGCAGATGAAGGCCTTGGCCCTCGAACTGGGCGTCGTCGGCCTCATGAACGCGCAGTTTGCCGTGAAGGACGACATGGTCTACGTGCTCGAAGTGAATCCGCGCGCCTCGCGCACGGTGCCGTTCGTGAGCAAGGCGATCGGCGCGCCGCTCGCCAAGTTGGCGATGCGCGTGATGATCGGCCAGAAGCTCCGTGATCTTGGATTCACCGAAGCGAAGCGACCCACCTACGTCTCGGTCAAGGAGGCGGTGTTCCCCTTCACAAAATTTGCGGGGGTCGACGTTCTGCTCGGGCCCGAGATGAAGTCCACGGGTGAGGTGATGGGGATCGACGCGGATTTCGGCTGGGCCTATGCGAAGGCCCAGGCCGCGGCCAGCTCGGTGCTGCCCAAACAAGGCAAGGCCTTCATCAGCGTGAAGAAGGCCGACCGTCCCACGGTCGTGGAGGCCGCCAAACGGCTGCATGCGCTGGGCTTTGCGCTGGAAGCGACGAACGGGACCGCCGACTTTCTGCGCGAGCGCGGCCTGCAGGTGGACACCGTCAACAAGGTGCACGAAGGGCGGCCCCATATCGTGGATCACATCAAGAACGGAGAAATCAGTCTCGTGGTGAATACGGTCGGCACCGGCGCCGGCAAGGCGGATTCCTTGTCGATCCGGCGCGAGGCGCTGCACCGCGGGATTCCCTACTACACCACGATGCGTGGGGCGCTGGCGGCCGTCCAGGGGATCGAGGCCGGGTTGCGGCGCCCGCTGACAATTTGTTCGTTGCAAGAGCATCACGGGATGCGGTAGCAAAGAGGAAATGCCGCTCGACTAGGGGAACAAAATCATGCCGACGCCGATCACAAAGAAGGGCTACGAGACGCTGCAGGCCGAATTGCTCCGTTTGCGCAAGGTGGAGCGCCCGAAGGTCATTGAGGCCATTGCGGAGGCCAGGGCCCATGGGGACCTGAGCGAGAACGCGGAGTACGATGCGGCAAAGGAGCGCCAAGGCTTCATCGAAGCCCGCATCTCGGAGCTCGAAAGCAAGTTGGCCGATGCCCGCATTATTGAAATCGCGGGCCGCATAAGCGAGACGATCGTGTTCGGCGCCACCGTGGTGGTCGTCGAACAGGAATCGCTGGAGAAGAAGCAGTACATGCTCGTCGGGCAAGACGAAGCCGATCTGAAGGACGGGAAGATCTCCATTCAATCGCCGGTCGGCCGCGCCTTGATCGGAAAACGCATCGGCGATTTCGTCGAGGTGACGACGCCTGCGCGCCTGGTCGAATACGAAGTGCTCGAGATCCGCTTCGAGGAATAGGCGAGGCCATGCCGCGCGCCATTTCCCTCGTCACGCTCCTGACCGACTTCGGTGACCGAGACTATTTCGTGGCCAGCATGAAAGGCGTCATGCTGGGCATCAATCCTCACATTCAGTTCGTCGACCTCTCCCATCACGTCAGCGCCCATCGGATCGAGGAAGCCGCCTATGTGCTGAAAGCGGCCTATCGGTACTTTCCGGATGGAACTGTCCATGTCGCCGTCGTGGATCCGGGCGTGGGCAGTGCAAGACGGGCATTGCTCGTCAATAGTTCGCGGTTCTTCTTCCTTGCCCCCGACAATGGATTGTTGACCGACGTGATCCAGGAAGAGGTCGGCGTGGAGGTACGGCAAATCGAAAACAAGCAGTATCGGCTGGAGTCGGAAGGCAGCACGTTCGACGGGCGCGATCTGTTTTCGCCCTGTGCGGCCTGGCTGACGAAAGGCCAGCAGCCAGGCTCCTACGGCCGCCTGGTGCAGGACTATGTGCGCCTGCCTTCCCGCAAAGCGACGATCAAGGCCGGGGTCTTGAGCGGCCGGATTGTCTACGTCGACCGGTTTGGAAATCTCATTTCCAACGTGACCCCGTATGAGCTGCGCGAATTCCGCGGTGTGACGAAAAAGGCCGACGAGGACCTGGTCATCCGGCTCGGGGGAGTGGTGATTCCGGGGCTGGTGGGCTGCTACGCCGATGGCGAACGCGAGGCACCGCGCGCGGTGATCAACAGCAACGGACAGCTGGAGGTCTTTCTCAAGGAAGGCAACGCCGCGGCACTGCTGAAGTTGGGAGTTGGCGATCCGATTGAGATCTCGTAGGACTCGTCATCCGTCACGCGTCAATCGTCGACGGTACGGAGCCTGAGCACATTGCGGAACGTGTGGACGACCAATTGACGAATGGCGAAGAACATATGGCCGGGTTCTAGAACTTCGTGAGGCGTAGCCGGACCAGCCCTGAAAAATCCTGCATCACGCTCCCATCCCCGCCGGCACCCCCGACCACCGTCCGAGAGTACCCCGTTTCGAGGGAGATCTGCGTAGCGGATTTCTCCCAGGGGGACCAGGTCACCACACCCTTGCTGTTGAGGGTTTCGTTTTCCGTCAAGCCGTCGCTGCTGCGGATGCCCGTGTATCCGCCGAGGGCGGAGATCAATAAGCGCGCGCTGTGGCGGTAGCTGAGGGCGAGTGACGCCACCGGCATTTCGGTGCGGACGCCAGTCCACTGTTGGATGTCCGTGCGGTAACTGAAGACGGAGGTGAGTGTCAGCGCCTCAATCGGCTGAAAGACCCCGGTGAAGAGTTGTGCGTACGAAACCGAGTCCTCGCCCGCCTGGAGCCGGTTCGAGTTCAGGATATAGCTGGAGGAGAAGCGGGCCGTCCAATTGGACCGAACGATGTTGACGGCGCCTTCGACGACCTCCGAGAGATTGCGGGCGAGCGTGAGACCGCTTTGAAGCGGATTGGACTCGACCATGTTGCGGGCGTAGGTCAGTGACAGCTCGGGCCAATTGGGACGGGCGACCGAGACGGTGAGCCTTCCACCGGTATGTGACAGGCTTGGCCGGCTGGGGTCCTGCTCGACGTTCGTGAGGAGGTCGCCGACGGACGTCCGAAATCGAGCCACGCCAAACGCCCACTCGCCCCAGACTTCGCGCAACTGTTGATCGGGCGTGTTCAGGAACTCCTTGCCTGCGTGCCGATAGGTGACGCCATACCGCAGGGCCCCCAAGCCGCTTGTCACCGCAAATCGCATCATCCCTTGAGACGAGCGCTCACGTCTGACGGAGACGTCTCCACCGGTCGCACTCCGTGCAAACTCACTTTCGGCCGTGACCTGGTTCTTGAAGAGTGTCGTGCTCGACAGAATGCCCGTGGTGCTTGGCACCTCGGAATCAGGCCGCACGTCCTTGAGGCGCGAAAATGGATTGTGCAAGTGCGATTGGTTGGTCTTGAGGGTCGTGGCTCCGATCCATTCGCCGAAGAGGCCGCTCGCGCCCTTGTCGGTCGGCGCGTCGATCCGCTCGAGCGGCTGGAGGTGCGGGAGGCTGCCGAGGGTGGGTGGGTCTGCGGCCCAGGCTCCCAGGGGGCTGAAAAGGAGGCTTGCAATGAGGGGCAACAGCCGACGTCCGTGCATCTCGTACCGAGGAACCGGCCATGGCCGGGGTCCCGGGCTTGCCTTTCTAATGTTTCAAACCTACACATTCGCAAGGAACGCACCCGGCCCAAAACCGCTACAGACAAGGCCTCACAGAGATCTTGAACACACGGTGACGCAGGGGCAGGTGACGCGAAACCCCGCGTTCTTGCTCGAAGTTTGGGCTCGGGAGGAAACGCTTGGTTTCGGGGAAGCCTTGTCCGGCCTTGGTTTGAGGCCAGTTATTAGCCGGGGCGACGAGGGGGAGTGGACACAATTTGTGTCCGACCTGTCGGAGAAAAGCGACGGGAATCGGCGCTGGGAAAGGCTTTGGAGGCTACGAGGCGGATTCCGTCACTTGACGGATTGACGATGTTGTGATCGAGACGAGGCGGTGCAACTCGCGGTCCGAAATCGTGAGTGGGGGCATGAGCACAAGAATATGGCCGAGGGGGCGGAGCAGGAGGCCGCGCGCGCGCGCAGCCGCGCAGACGCGATGGCCGATCTGTTCAGCGAGCGGGTAGGGGCGGTGTGTGCGCCGATCTCGGACGAGTTCGATCCCGACCATGAAACCGAGTTGGCGTACGTCGCCGACGTGAGGCAGGGCGCGCAGGGGTTGTAGAAGTTTTGCAAGGCGCGTGATCTTTTGTTGTAGACGCGCCAACGTCCGCTCGCGGCGAAAGACTGCAAGGTTGGCCAGAGCCACGGCGCAGCCGAGCGCATTGCCGGTGTAGCTGTGGCCGTGGAAGAAGGTCTTGAATTCATCGTAGCGGCCGAGGAATGCGCGATAGATCTTCTCGGTCGCGAGCGTGGCCGCCAAGGGGAGGTAGCCGCCGGTCAATCCCTTGCTGACCGCCATGAGGTCGGGCGTCACCTGCTCGTGCTCGCAGGCGAACAGGCGGCCCGTGCGGCCGAAGCCGGTGGCCACCTCATCCGCGATCAGCAAGACGCGGTATTTGGTGCAGAGCGTTCGGAGGCGCGAAAGGTACCCAGGCGGGGCCGTGACCATGCCGGCCGCCGCCTGAACGAGGGGTTCAACGACGACTGCAGCGAGATCCCGGTGGCGCCGACGGAGCGTGTCCTCGATCGGTTTCAAACAGGCGAATCGGCAGGACGGAAACGTCAGCCGCAAGGGACAGCGGTAGCAGTAGGGAGGTTCAGCGGAGAGCGTACGGACCTGCAAGGCTTGAAAGCGGTCGTGGAACAGGTCGATCCCGCCGACGCTCATCGCGCCGGCTGTGTCGCCGTGATAGGCCTGCCGAAAGCGGAGAAACAGGCGCTTCGGTCCAGCGTTGGGACGGCGCTGCTGCCAGTATTGGAGCGCCATTTTCAGGGCGACCTCCATGGCGGTGCTGCCGTCGTCGGAATAGAACACCCGCGTCAATCCCTTGGGAGCGAGTCGCACGAGTTCGCGAGCCAGGAGAATCGACGGCGGGCTCGCGAGGCCGAGCAAGGTGGTGTGCGCCGCTTTGGTGAGTTGCGTCCGTACCGCGCGGTCGAGCGCCGGGTGCTGATGTCCATGCACGTTCACCCAGAGCGAGGAGACCCCGTCCAGATATTTGCGGCCGGCGGTGTCGTAGAGATACGAGCCCTGTGCCCGTGTGATAATGAGCGGGGGCTGCGCCGACCAGTCGCGCATCTGCGTGAAGGGATGCCACACGTACTGCCGATCCCAGCGGGCGAGCTGTGCGGCGGATGGACGGCGGGGTGACATGCGTGTGAATGGCGCGTGGCCGCGCGAGACGGCGATCGGACAGGGGCGGCGACGCGGGCGGAGAAATTATAGTGCCCCGTCCGCGCTTTGACAACGTGGGAGCCACTTACTATAATGTTGCGTTCCCCAAAGGATGAGCAGGGATGTGCAAAGTTCCATCCGCAATTTCTCCATTATCGCCCACATCGATCACGGCAAATCGACCCTCGCCGATCGAATTCTCGAACTGACGGGTGCCATTACGTCCCGCGAGTCGCGCGACCAGATTTTGGACGCGATGGACCTGGAGCGTGAACGCGGCATCACGATCAAAGCGCACGCCGTCGCGCTCAAATACAAGGCCAAGAGCGGGCAGACCTATGCCCTCCATATCATCGACACCCCGGGGCACGTCGATTTCACCTACGAGGTGTCCCGAAGTCTGGCCGCCTGTGAGGGGGCGTTGCTCCTGGTAGATTGCAGCCAAGGTGTGGAAGCGCAGACCATCGCCAATGCGAACCTGGCCATGTCCAATCACCTCACGATTGTGCCGGTGATCAACAAGATCGACTTGCCGGGTGCCGACGTCGACGGCACCAAGCATCAGATTGAAGACGTGCTGGCCTTGGATGCGAGCGATGCGGTGCTGATCAGCGCCAAGACCGGCATCGGGGTGCAGGACGTGCTGGAGGCGGTCATCGCCCGCGTGCCACCGCCGGCGGGCGACGTCGACAAACCGCTCAAGGCGCTGGTCTTCGACTCGTGGTTCGACAACTATCAGGGCGTGGTGGTGCTCGTGCGGGTCATCGACGGCTCGATCAAGCCGGGCCAAAAAGTCCATACGATGTCCAACAAGCACAGCTTCGAGGTGTTGGAAGTTGGCAAGTTCACCCCCAAACGGGAGAAACTCTCGTCGCTGCAAGCAGGGGAGGCCGGGTATGTGGCCACGGGGGTGCGGGAAGTCGGCGATACGAAGATCGGCGACACCATTACCGACGTGCTGCAGCCGACCGCCTCGCCGTTTCCGGGCTACAAAGAGGTCAAGCCGCTGGTGTTTTGCGGGCTCTATCCCACCGACACCTCCAAGTTCGAAGATCTGCGTGAGGCGCTCAAGAAACTGCGGCTGAACGATTCGTCGTTCGTCTTCGAGCCGGAGACGTCGCTCGCATTGGGGTTCGGCTTTCGCTGCGGGTTCCTCGGGCTCCTGCACATGGAAATCGTCCAGGAACGGTTGGAGCGGGAGTATCAGTTGTCCTTGATCACGACGGCCCCGACGGTCGTGTACCGGCTGCTGACCACCAAGGGGGAGGTGCTGGAGATCGACAATCCCGCCAAACTGCCGCCGCCGTCGGCCATCGAGCAGTGGGAAGAGCCGATCATCCAGGCGACGATCATCACACCCGAACGGTTCGTGGGCGGGCTCCTGCAACTGTGTCAGGATCGCCGTGGTATCCAAAAGGGGATGCACTATCTCGACCCGACCCGAGTCATGTTGACCTATGAGATTCCGTTGAACGAAGTGATTCTCGATTTCTACGACAAGTTAAAGTCGAAAACTCAGGGCTACGCCTCGCTGGACTACGAGTTCGTCGGCTATCGCGAATCCGAATTGGTCAAGCTCGACATGCTGCTGAACGGGGAGGTGGTGGACGCCTTGTCCTTCATCACGCACAAGGAGCGGTCGCAGACCCGTGGCCGCCAACTGGCCGAGAAGCTCAAAGAAGCGATTCCGAAGCAGATGTTTGAGATTGCCGTGCAGGCCGCCATCGGCAGCAAGATCATCGCGCGTGAAACCATCGGCGCGATCAAGAAAAACGTGACAGCCAAGTGTTACGGGGGCGACATCACCCGCAAGCGCAAACTGTGGGAGAAACAGAAGGAAGGCAAGAAACGCATGAAGCAGGTCGGCCGTGTCGAAGTCCCCCAGGAAGCGTTTTTGGCTCTGTTGAAAGTGCAGGACGAATAAGGCACAGATGGACGGCCCACCACCCGCCACGAATGATCCGACCTCCCCGCGCTTGGGTTCGGGTTCGGCCGCCGAGCTGTCCGAGCGCGCGGCCGCTGGGTCGGTCACACGAAAATCCATCGTCCGGGAGTACGCCGAGGCGATCGTCGTGGCCATGCTGTTGGCCTTCGCCATCCGTATCTTCGTCGTCCAGGCCTTCAAGATTCCGTCCGGTTCCATGATTCCCACGCTGCTCATCGGAGACCATATTTTGGTGAGCAAGCTGTCCTATGGCCTCCAGTGGCCGACTGACTGCAAGTTTTCCATGAGTCTCCCGCCGGTCAGTTGTTATTCGTCGGCCTTTCTGATGTCCTTCGGCCAGCCTGAGCGCGGCGACGTGATCGTGTTCCGCTATCCCGAGGACGAAGAAAAGGATTTCATCAAACGGATCGTCGGCACGCCGGGCGATACGGTGGAGATCAAGAACAAGACCGTGTACGTCAATGGGGCCGCCGTCGACGATCATGACCATACCCAACGCGTTGATCCGGGCGTTATTCATGGGCACATTAACCCGCGGGACAACTTCGGGCCCATCACCGTGCCGGAGCAGTCGTACTTCGTGATGGGTGACAATCGCGACCAAAGTCTCGACAGCCGGTTTTGGGGCTTCGTGCGCGCCGACAAGATCCGCGGGAAGGCATTTCGAATCTATTGGTCTTGGAACGGGCAGGGCAACTGGAGCGAGAGTGTTCGCTGGGAGCGGCTCGGAAAGGCGATTCGATGAAACGGCACGGCACGCGGAGCGCCCGCCAGGGTGGACGCTCCGGCACTGACGAACGGGATGTGACGTTGCGGAGAACGCAACTGCGGCACCACGTCGAGCGATTTCCCCACGCGTCCGTCCTCGTGGTGGGCGATCTGATTTTGGACCATTATGTCTGGGGCCGCGTGAGCCGTATCTCGCCGGAAGCGCCGGTGCCGGTCGTCCACGTGACGTCGGAAGAGTTCAAGCTCGGCGGCGCGGCCAACGTGTTCAATAACATTCACGCGCTGGGCGGACAGGTGGACATCTGCGGCGTGGTTGGTTCCGATGAAAGCGGGCGCCGATTGCTGCATGAGTTGGGCGCGCGCCGCAAGGGGCGCGGCGGGGTCATCATCGATCCCGACCGGCCGACGACCAGGAAATCGCGGGTCGTCGCCCACAATCAGCAGGTCGTGCGCTTCGACGTGGAGAAACGCCACGAGCTGTCGCCCATGCTGCAGCGCCGGATCGGGCGGTACGTCGAATCGCGGTTGAAGGATATTTCCTGCCTGGTCGTCTCCGACTACGCCAAGGGGGTCGTCACGGCGGGGCTCATGGCCGAGTTGACCCGGTTGGCGCACCAGCGGGGAATTCCGATCCTTGTCGACCCCAAGGTCGAGCACTTTAGTTATTACAAGGGGGTCACCCTGATCACGCCGAATCATTTGGAGGCTACGCAGGCCGCCGGCGTACATGGCGATGACGACGTCGCCATCCACGAGGCCGGGACCATGATCCGGCAACGCTTGGGCTGCCAGGCCGTGCTGGTGACGCGCGGGGAAAAGGGCATGAGTCTCTTCGAGGGCGACGGGGTGCAATGGCATATTCCCACGCAAGCCCGACAGGTGTACGATGTGACCGGCGCGGGCGATACCGTGGTCGGAACGCTCGCCCTGGCGTTGGCGACCGGCGCGACGATGCGGGATGCGGCGCTGCTCTCGAATCAGGCGGCGGGGATCGTGGTCGGGATGGTCGGTACCGCCACGGTGACCCGTCAGCAACTCAGCGAGTCGTTGAATGGCTAGCGGAGGCCCGCGGGTCACCGTCGTCATTCCGGCTCGGTATGGTTCCTCGCGGTTTCCCGGCAAGCCGTTGGCCTTGCTCCTCGGGAAGCCGATGATCCAACAGGTCTCTGAACGTGCGGCGCGGGCTCGGCTTGTGGATCGTGTGATCGTGGCCACGGACGACGATCGCATTCGCGACGCGGTGAAGGGGTTCGGCGGGCAAGTGGTCATGACGCCGGCGAACCTGCGTACGGGCACCGACCGGGTGGCCGAGGTGGCGAAGGGGCTCGAGGGTGAGTTCTTTCTGGACCTCCAGGGGGATGAAATCCTGCTGAACCCGGATCTGCTGACGGACCTGATCGAGCCGTACGTCAACAGCGGCGCCCCGATGGGGACGTTGCGGCGGGCCCTCACCCGTGAGGACGAGCTGCGGAATCCGGGCGTCGTGAAGGTGGCGACGGATCAGGACGGCTATGCGCTCTATTTTTCGCGCGCGCCGATTCCCTATGTGCGCGACCACGGTCCGGGGGGCATGCTGACCCCGAAACTACACGCGATCCACCTGGGGCTCTACATCTATACGAGAAACACACTCGCCCGTCTGGCGGCCTTGCCGACCGGACGGTTGGAAGACGCGGAGAAATTGGAGCAGTTGCGGGCGCTCGAATACGGCATTCGTATCCGCGTGTGGGACACGGTGCACGGGTCGTTGCGCGTGGATACGCCGGAGGATCTAGCCGCGGCGGAGCGGGTGTTGCGCGAACAAGGCGGGGCGGTGTGATGCGGGCGCTTGTGTCAATGCGGGAGCTGGGAGAGGACACACCAAGCCGGCTCTCGGCACAATGTGGACTGTCGGGCGCGGCCGGGACACCGCTCGCGCTCGGATTTGGCGGCGCTTGGTTTGCCAGATGACGGCCAAGCGGGGGATGGGAAGGCCATGAGCAAATTTATTTTCGTCACGGGCGGAGTCGTGTCGTCTCTGGGCAAGGGACTCGCATCGGCCTCGATCGGAAACCTTCTCGAGAGCCGGGGGCTCAAGATCACGTTCCTCAAGCTCGATCCCTACATCAACGTGGATCCGGGCACGATGAATCCGTATCAGCACGGGGAAGTGTTCGTCACGGACGACGGGGCGGAAACGGACCTCGACCTGGGGCACTATGAGCGGTTCACTAGCCTCACGCTGACCAAGGAAAACAACTACACGACCGGCCGAATTTACCACTCCGTCATTACCAAGGAACGCCGGGGGGATTATCTGGGCGGAACCGTCCAGGTGGTGCCGCACATCACGGACGAGATCAAACAGGTCATTCTGCGGGCCTCCCAGGGCATGGATGTGACGATCGTGGAGATTGGCGGAACGGTCGGGGACATCGAGAGTTTGCCGTTCCTGGAAGCGATTCGGCAGATTCCCTACGACGTCGGGCGCGATAATGTGTTGTACGTCCATCTCACGCTGGTGCCGTTCATCGGCGCGGCCGGCGAGCTGAAGACGAAACCGACGCAGCATTCCGTCAATAAGCTGCGCGAGATCGGTATTCAGGCCAATATTCTGCTTTGCCGGACCGACCGCTATTTGCCGCCGGATCTCAAGCAAAAGATCGCCATGTTCTGCAACGTGGAGAAGGACGCGGTCATCACGGCCAAGGACGTGGAAACCATTTATGAAGTGCCGATCGTGTTCCGTAAGGAAGGCTTGGATGAGTTGATCGTGAAAATGCTGCATCTTGAGACCGGCCCGCCCGATCTGCGGCAGTGGGACGCGATGGTGCAGAAGATCAAATATCCCAAACACGAGGTGACGATTTGTTTGGTCGGCAAGTATGTCGGGCTCAAGGAGTCCTACAAGAGTTTGACGGAGGCGCTGGCCCATGGCGGGATCGACCACGATACACGCGTCCAGATCCGTTGGATCGAGTCGGATGAGATGTCGCGGGCCGGGACGGAACAGTTGTTGCGCGACGCCGACGGCATTCTGATTCCTGGCGGCTTCGGGGTGCGCGGCATCGAAGGCAAGGTCGAAACGATTCGCTTTGCGCGGGAGAAGGGCATTCCGTTCCTGGGGCTCTGCCTGGGCATGCAATGCGCCGTGATCGAGCTGGCTCGGCATGCGGCGAAATTAGAAGGGGCTAACAGCGCGGAATTCGACCCCGGGACCCCGCATCCGGTCATCCACCTCATGGCCGACCAGCAGGGGGTCGAGGCCAAGGGCGGCACAATGCGGTTGGGTGTCTACCCCTGCAAGATCCTGGAAGGCTCCCTGGCGCACAAGGCCTACGGTGTGTTGGAGGTGAAGGAGCGCCACCGGCACCGGTACGAATTCAACAATGCGTATCGGGAAACATTGGCCAAGCAGGGCATGGTGTTGAGCGGGCTGTCTCCGGACGGGCGCTTGGTGGAGATCGTGGAGATCCCGAGCCATCCCTGGTTCTTGGCGACGCAATTCCATCCCGAATTCATGTCGCGGCCGCATCATCCGCACCCGTTGTTCAGCTCGTTCGTGGCGGCGGCGCTGCGGCGAAAATGCGGGCGGTAGGCTCACCGGCTGAGGTGAGGGGCCCAGTAAGCGAGACCGTGAGGATATGTCGCAGGATCCGCCCATAACGCGCGAAGTGACCATCGGATCGGTGACCGCCGGAGGGTCGCACCGGCATCTCCTCATTGCCGGTCCTTGTGTCATCGAGAATGAAGCGATGGCGCTCGAGACCGCCGCGCGGCTGAAAGAGATTGCCCAGGCCGTCGGATTTCCCTTCGTCTTCAAATCTTCCTACGACAAGGCCAACCGCAGTTCGGGCAATTCGTTTCGTGGGATGGGTATTCGGGAGGGATTGGCGATTCTCGCCAAAGTGAAGGCCCAGGTCGGGGTGCCGGTGTTGACGGACGTGCACGCCGTCGACGAGGCGCGGGAGGCCGGGCAGGTCGTGGACGTGCTCCAGATTCCCGCCTTCCTGTGCCGGCAGACCGATCTCCTGGTGGCGGCGGCCGAAACCGGGAAAGTCGTGAACGTGAAGAAGGGCCAGTTCCTGGCGCCGGGGGACATGGGCAACGTCGTCAAGAAACTCGAAGAGGCCGGCTCGAAGCGCATTCTCCTGACCGAGCGAGGCGCCACGTTCGGCTATCACAACCTCGTCGTGGATATGCGGTCGCTGCCGATCATGCGGCGGTTCGGCTATCCGGTGATTTTCGACGCGACGCACAGCGTGCAGCTCCCCGGAGGTGAAGGAACGAAATCCGGCGGGCAGCGCGAGTTCGTACCCCATTTGGCCTCGGCGGCCGCGGCAGCGGGGTGCGATGGATTCTTTATGGAAGTTCACCCGAACCCGGCGGCTGCTTTGTCCGATGGCCCCAATCAGGTGCCGCTGCACGAGGTCAAACGGCTGTTGGAGCGGCTGGCTCGCATTTGCGTCGCGGCGGGGAAGGGGCCGGAGTTTTCGCTATGAGCGCCGACCAAGAACGCGGCAAACGTGTGCTGGAGATCGAAGCCAGGGCTATCTCGGCCCTAGTCGACCGTCTGGACCAGCGATTCACGGATGCGGTGGCCGTTCTGGCGCGCTGTGAGGGAAAGGTCGTGGTCACCGGCATGGGCAAGTCGGGGTTGATCGGGCAGAAGATTGCCGCGACGCTCGCGAGCACGGGCAGTCCGGCCTTTTTCCTCCATCCGGCTGAAGCGATCCATGGTGATCTCGGTATGGTAACCAGAGGCGACATCCTGCTGGCCATTTCCAATAGCGGCGAAACCGAAGAGGTGGTGAAACTGTTGCCCGTAATCAAGCGGTTGAACATTCCGGTGGTGTCGATGACGGGCAAGGTGCACTCGACGTTGGCCAAACACAGCGATGTCGCCTTGGACGTGTCGGTGGCGGAGGAGGCCTGCCCGCTGGGCTTGGCCCCCACGGCCAGCACGACGGCGACGCTCGCCATGGGCGATGCGTTGGCCATCGCGCTTCTGGAGCATCGAGGGTTCAAGGCCGAGGATTTTGCGCTGGTGCATCCGGGCGGGACGCTCGGACGGCGGCTCCTCCTCAAGGTGAGCGATGTCATGCATCAGGGTGAGGCCGTGCCCAAGGTCAAGGCCACGGCGCCCGCGCGCGACGCCATTCTACAGATGACCGGTAAAAAGCTCGGCATGACCACCGTCGTCAATGGAGCCGGACGGTTGATCGGGGTCATCACCGACGGCGACTTGCGCCGAGCGTTGGAACAAGGTAAAGATCTGCGGAAGGCGAAAGCGGCCGATCTCGGCACCAAGTCGCCGAAGACGATCAGCCCAGACCTCCTGGCCACGGCGGCCTTGGAGTTGATGGAGCGCCATGCCATCACGTCTCTGGTGGTGCTGGAGAAGCAGCGGATCGCAGGTGTGGTGCATCTGCACGACTTGCTCAAACATGGCGTGGCGTAGGCCACGAGGAGAGCATAACGCCGCATGAAGCCAATGGAGATCGACTCGCGGAACTGGGTGAACGACAGCGTCAAGCTGCCGAATCTGCTCACGATCGGCCGGATTCTTCTCATCCCGGTCTTCGTGGTGCTCTTTGCCGACCCGACCCCCATGCGGTCTTGGGTGGCCGCCTGCATTTTCGTGGTGGCGGCCGTGACGGACCTCTTGGACGGCTATCTGGCCCGGCGACGCGGGCAGGTGACGAGCCTGGGTAAATTGCTTGACCCGATCGCCGACAAGCTGCTGGTGTTGTCCGGTTTGATTCTTCTCGTGCAGTTCGATCGGGTGCCTGCCGTTATTGCGATCCTGATCATCGCGCGAGAGGTCGCGGTGACCGGCGCACGCGCCGTGGCCGCCTCCCAAGGCATCGTGCTAGCCGCCGAGACCCTGGGCAAATACAAAATGGTGCTCCAAGTCATTGCCATCGTCATGCTGATCCTCCCGGATGATTTCCTGCCGATACCGGTGGGCCTGCATCAGGTCGGCACGGTGGTGCTCTATGTGTCGCTCGCGCTGGCGTTGGTATCCGGCGGAAACTACCTGTCCAGTTTCTGGCGGCAAATCACGCAGCGCGGATTCTAACCGCTGTTCTGGGTTCCGTCGCGCCCACAGACTCGATGCTGATTTGAATGGACGGAATTCCGCTGTTTCTGCTCGCACTGCTGGCCGGATATCTGCTGGGAGCCATCCCGTTCGGGGTGCTCGTCTGCCGTCTCATGGGCAAGCCCGATCCGCGCACCGCGGGAAGCCGCAACATCGGCTTCACCAACGTCCTCCGGATCGCGGGAAAACAAGCTGGCGTTCTGACGTTGCTGGGCGATATGGGCAAAGGGTGGCTCGCCGGCTGGGGGGCGGCGACGTTGATTGCCGATCCATGGTCTGTTCTCGCCGTGGCACTGGCGTCCATCCTCGGGCATCTCTTTCCCATCTATCTCGGCTTCAAGGGCGGCAAGGGCGTGGCGACGGCATTGGGGGCTGTCGCGGGTGTCGCGCCCGCCGTCGGAGCCCTCTTGCTCCTGACGTGGTTGGTCGTCGCCGGCGTCTGGCGCTACTCTTCTGGGGCGGCGATCACGGCCTTTGCCCTGCTGCCGCTCATCGCCCTGTGGAAAGGTCAGCTCCCGTTTCTGGTCTTTAGTCTGGTCGTGAGCGGGTTGATCCTCTCCCGGCACCGGGGCAACATGGCACGCCTTTGGGCGGGGACCGAGCCGAAGATCGGCAGTCGCAATCGCCCGGACACTGCGGCGGTGCCGAAGCCCACCCCTTGAACGGTCTTTTCTGACCGCGTTATCTAATCGGCGACGATATCGGGTGGGGCAGTGGTCGTTCGTTGACCGCTGCCCCGGCTCGCCGTCCCCTCATCCCCTACGTGTACTATCTGGGCGGATTCTTGCCTTCCTCCAGGGTGGAGAGATAGTCCACAATCTTGTTGAGAGCGCCGGCACTGAGGCGCTCGCCAAAATCCCGCGGCATCACGTGGTCCTGGAATGGCTTGGCGACGTAGATCCCAGGCGAGAGGACCGACTCCATCACATAGTCGCGCGCCGTTTTCGCTTGGCCGTGGTAGGCAGGGTCTTTTATGCGCAGCGGCGCGTTGGTCCCTTCGACCAGCTTGGGACCGACCATGCCCACAGCGCCCGCGATCCCCGGGATCGTATGGCAGAAGACGCACTGGGCTTTACTGAAGATCTGCTCGACTGAATCTTTCCCCGAAATGATGGGAAGGCGATTCTCATCAGGAGGGCCGTTCGGGGCCGCTCCGACCACACGTTCCCCGGGTGGAACGAACTTTTCGTACGCCTGAACGATTTCGGCATACGAAGGCGGATCGATCCCTTCGCGGATGTAGAACCAGGTATCGACCATGGCCAGTTCCGCAAGCGAGAGCGAAATCGGCGGCTTGTGGATCGTGGCCATCGGACTTTCACGGTCCTGTGTGCCTTTCATGCCGAAACCAGTCACGACATAGCAGCTGGGACACACATGCGACTCGGCCAGGTACTCTTGAACCGTCTCGGCTGTGCCGGAACCGGCGAACGCTTCCTTTTGAACGGTATCACGTTCTAGCGGTCGTCCTTTGTGATACCGGGGATCGTCCAGCCGCTCCTTGGCCCGCGCCAGCACCCCAAACAGATTGGGTGCCCGCTCGCTCAAGAATCCTTGGTTGAAGCCGTGGCACAGCGGACATTGGCCCTTTCCGATGGCCCCCTGCACGCGGCTTTTGCCTAGGCCCCCGAAAATAATCTTCTCTCCTTCATCGGCCAATTGCTGAACGGTCCAGCCGGATGGGTCGATGGGGCCAGTTGGCCCAGGCACGAAGCCGCCTTCGACCTGTGGCAGCCAATTGCCGAAGCCGGCGAGAAAGGCCGCCACAGAAAACATGAAGGCGCCGATCTTGAAGAGTGCGCTCATGCGGACAAAGTAGACCGCCATGACAAAACTTCCGGCGGTGATTAACACGAGCGAGACCGGCAGTAATCGGCTATCCGCGAAAAAATGCACCTGCACGTTCGCAATGGCGATCAGCAGCAACACCAAAGCCAAGAGCGAGACCCCGCTCTTGGTCAGTACCTGACGCCGATGCGCCGGGTCCCGAACCCGAGCGGTGAGAAACGCCGATAGCACGACGAGCAGGAGCAGAAGCGGCCACCCCATGGTCAACGCGGAATGCAACAGCACGAGCATGGGCATACCCTCCTTTCTGCGTCCTGGGAGATAGGCAGGACGCATGCGAACATGATGGGGATGAGGGGGACGGGAACCATGCGAACGACGGGCGGGCAAAAGCCATAGGGCTCTCCCGATGGACAACGGTCGTGGCGGCTAGCTGGCGTGCGGTCTAACTTTCAGCGACAGGCTCCTCGTCAGGGTGTCAAATTGCATGAGGCCATTCTAGGAAGCGCTGAACTGGGATCGCAATGATCCGAATGTATTAGGGCGAGAGGTGCCGGATCGATCACCCCACCCATCGCAGGCTGGCCCACCCGACCGCGAGGCGAAGAGGGTGGTCCTGGGGAGATCGACGTTGTATATTTCCACGATTGCGAGATCGCTGCATCCGCCGTAGGATGGAATCGAGTTGGGAGGGGATATGGAGGCTGGAACAGGTCCTGTAGAAAAGCGAAAATACAGGCGCCACCCTGTGTTTCTCCGTGGAATGATCACCCTAGGCTCCACGGGGAACCATAGCGTCGTGGTGTTGGACATGTCGGAGGGAGGCTGCCAGGCGGCGAGTCCGCTGGCACTACGGCCGGAGGACGAGGTGGTCGTGCGAATCGAGCCGCCGCAGGTGGACCCGATCGTGATCCCGCGCGCGAAGGTTCGATGGGTGAAAGGGTCGGTGTTCGGGGCCCAGTTTCAGGACATTCCTGCCAATCTGGTGCCGATCCTCACGCGCCTGCTCTGGTCGATGCCGCCCCTCGGCCAGTATCCACCCTAGGCCAGTCGGTGCGTATGACCGGCGAGGGGCGACAGAAGGCGTCAATAGCCTCCCGCTACCCCATGGCATCCCAGATCTTCTTGGCATTCTCGCCGGTAAAGGTCATGTCGTCCTGTGAGCCTTCGCTGCGCTCGAAAAAGAGCCGCAGCATGCCCCTGTCGTAGTGTGCCTCCCGGACCAGGTCTAAATTGATCGCCGCTTCTCCTCCGGGCTTGTCCTCGTCCTTTACCTTTACAAATCGCATCGCCACGGCCTCCTTCTTCCACGAATCGTTGGTCTTGGTCAGGGGTGTCCTGTCACGCCTCGATGAGTATAGCTGACCGTCTCGGAATCCCCGAGGAAAAGACAGAACGGCGCCGGCCCGTCGAGTCGAACGCCGTGGGCCCGTGGAATGACCTTGCGCCTCGGCAGAGACTTCGCTATATAGGTGCGGCGCTGGGGGGGACCACTATCTGCTTGTAAGGAGGATGGAGCTAATGAACAGGACCTTCGTGCGAACAGGGTTGATGAGCGCAGCCTGTGTCTTGAGCCTGGCTGCCTGTGCGTCGGAAGAGACGATGATGAAGGCCGCGTCGGGAGGCGGCGCGCCGGCAAGTTCCGGAGCGGCGATGAGCAGTGGCAGTGCTGCGGTGACGGGCGGGGCCTCACAAGCTGTCGCTGATTCGCTCAATGCCTGCCTCGCCAGACTTCCAAAGGATTCATCGGCAGGGGCCAAAATGGTCGCGGAACAAACCTGCCGCGACAATGAGGCGCTCCGGCAGGGGATCGTGGGGACTGCTACCACCAAAAGCGGCGACCGTGCCTCTGCGGGCACGCAGGGCGATTCGCTCGAGGCCTGCATGAGCCGCATCCCTAAGGATGCGACGGCTGGCCAGCGGATGTTGGCCGAAGAGAGCTGCAAGCGGGATCAAACGACCCATCGGTAATGGGCCATCCAGGGGGAGCCGGGCATTCGTCCGGCTCCCTGTGGGGCGCCCCTTCCTTCTGCCTGCAATCCTTCTCCTGCTTGATCAGCATCTGCCGGCGTGCGGTCATCCAAATACTGCGCGATCGTCTCGGACAACGTGGCCGCTTCGCCATCGGGAGCACTCGTGTCAGTGCAAGGTCCCTTACAGCGACCAACGGAGGTCGGGTAGCTCCGCAGGAGCGGTGGAGTTGATTGAGTCGTCTCCGCCAGAACTGCTATGGTGGACAGGGCCGGATGTTGTTCACGCTCAGGGGATGACACCGGATCCTACCACCTCAGCCAAGGAGGATCGTCATGTCGCTGACCGATACATGGAAAGCGCGCATTATCGTGCTCTGTCTTGGAGGCACGGCCCTGCTTGCGATTGGAGCCTGTGCCGACACCACCGTCCCTTCGAGGCCGGCAGCAAGCATGGTTCCAAAAAGCGCGATGCCGAAGGACGGAGACTTGGGTGTGGCACTGGACTACAAGTCATGGCCGAAGTTCCTTACCGACATCAATAAAGACGAAACGAAACAGGTCCGCGATATCTACATCAATCCGACGGCAGCCAGGACTTCCTCGGGGCAAGCCTTTCCGCCTGGCAGCATGATGGTCATGGAAATCTATAAGGCGCAGGAGCAGGCGGATGGCACGCTCGTACGCGGGGCCGACGGCAAGTTGGTCAAAGGCCCCTTAGCGAAGGTGTTTATGATGGCGAAGGGGGATGGCTGGGGGCAGGGAGTCCCGGCTGAGCTCAACAATGGCAATTGGGTCTACTCGGCGGCTGGTCCCGACGGGAAAGCCTTAGCCGAGGATTTCACCAAGTGCCGCGCGTGCCATGTACCGTTGGCAGCCAAGGATTACGTCCATCGCTACGACGAATACTTCCAGAAACGCGGCGGGATGTAGCACGCTCCTCGCATGAAACCTCCTGGTTTCCCGGGTGCGATTCCTCGTCACCCGGGAGGCCGAGGCTTTCCGAGCTTCGACCGATCCAAGGATAGTTGATCCCAGGTGTGAGCGACGGACCAGCCTTAGTGGAGGCCGGTGTTGGAAGAGTCAGCCGGTCAGGGGTTGGACTTGTCAGTGCCTCGCCAGCCCAGCAGAGCACAGATCAAGAGGTAGCCGGAGACGCAGAATGCCAAACCGGCCAGAATCCACCCCTGCCAAGGATGGAGTGCCCAGCGCGGTCCTTCGATCAGATTGAAAGCGGCTATCATACCCAGAACATCGAAACCGAACGCGCCAATGAGTGCATGCCAAGGGTGGGCCATCAGATGGCGGGTGAATAGTCGAAAGTTGTGGCCCTGCCCCTTCAAGTCGTAACCGCTGGCCTTCACATACCCGTCCTTAGGCGCCATACAGCCCTCCCTACGCCTAGCTTCGCCGTCGTCGTCCAACAGCAAGTGTACCACCCGTTTGGTCTCGCCCAGTCCGCCAGTGCGGCGGAACGGCTAGGAACTTGTGCATCCTTTGGGAAGGAGCTCCGTCTCTAGAGGTGAAGGCCATTGGGCCTTCAACACCTCAAAGAAAGGAGTTCATCATGAGGCCCCATCTCTCACTCGACGTGCGCAACGTTCCAGCCTCGGTGGAGTTCTACCGGAAGGTGTTCGGCGTCGCCCCGCAGAAACAGACAAGTGACTATGCCAAGTTCGACCTCGCAAAGCCTGCCCTGAACTTCTCCTTGGTGTCGTCGACCGGCCGGATCAGCGCGGTGGATCATCTGGGTATCGAAGTGGAATCGGTGGACGAGGTCGCAGCGTGGAAGATCCGCCTGCAGGAGGCCGGCATCCTCGACCGTGTGGAGGAGAATGTCGCCTGCTGTTATGCCCGGCAGGATAAAGTCTGGTTCTCGGATCCAGACGGCAATGCCTGGGAAGTGTTCACCGTCCGCGAACAGCTCGCCGTCGAAGGGCCGCTGGCCAATACGGGATGTTGTGTGGCGTCGTCCGGTGGCCCGCGCCCCAAGACTTGCGGAACGTCGGCCTAGGCGGTGTTGTCGGTCCACATGGTTGGGCGATATCATCACATTCGGGAGGGAGGTGCCGATGGACCAGCGCGCGGTGGGCGAGCTTTGGCAGCAGGTTCATGAAGGGCTCAGGGCCTTCATCGCCAAGCGGGTCGGAAACGATGCCGAGGTCGAGGACATCCTGCAAGAAGTCTTCGTGCGCGTGCATCGCAATCTCGATCAACTCAAGGAGCCGGAGCGGCTCATCTCCTGGGTGTTCCAAATCACGCGGCACGTCATCATCGACCACTACCGTGCGCCAAACCGTCGGCGCGAATTGCCGGTTGGGTTGGCGGAGGAGTTAGGGCGTGAAGAGTCCGCAGCCCCTTCGGAGTCGGGGCCGACCGCGGCGGAGGAGCTGTCCGGGTGTATTCGGCCGATGATCGAACGGTTGTCCACGGAGTATCGTGAGGCGATGATGCTGGTGGAGCTGAATGGGCTCACGCAGCAGGAGGCGGCGGAACGCGTGGGACTGTCCCTGCCTGGCATGAAATCACGGGTCCAGCGAGGGCGCCGGCAGTTGAAAGAGCTGCTTGATCAATGCTGCGCGATTGAGCTCGACGGCCGGCGAGGCGTGATCGACTTCGAGCGGCGTCTTCCCGGCGACTCGTCCTGTTGACGGGAGCGCGGTGGTTCACGCGGGTAGGCGTCACGGGACCTTCAGGATGAACTGGCCAAGCGATTGGGCTCTCCCATTGAGGAGCAACTCGACACGATGTCTCCCGGGATAGTGCCGGCGTGTCGTCATCGGTTTGAGTGACACGGTTTTCCGCAAGGTAACGCGTGCGCCCGGCGTCAGGCCGAGCGTTTTGAGCTTGAAGACCTTCGGGGCCGCCTTCCCATTGGCTTTCACAAAATGGATCTGGAAGTCGGCGATCACGCGTTGGGGCGTCGGTTTCGAATTGACGAGGTCGACCCCGATGGCGACCGAATGGCCCAGCGGCACGACTGCAGGAGTCACAACTCGGTTTCTCACCAGGACCTGAGCCGGGCGGCCGGCTCCCAGGACCCGTAAGGCGCCGGGCTCCCCGCGCTTCACGGCGGAGCGTAACGCGTGGCGGACGGTCCATTGCCGCTCTTCACTGGCGTCGCGCAGCCAGCGTCGGGTGGTGGCGGCCAGGAGCGCCGGGTGATCCTTTCCGATATCGTTCAAATTGTTCGCCACGGATCGGCGCACGTACAGCTCCGGATCATCCTTCAACAACTCGAGCAGCGCCAGCACCGGCCGTGGGTCCCGTTGAAAGGCGCGCAAGCGCGTCGCCCAGGGCAGGCGAGGGCGCGTGCCTTCAGAGACCAGCCGGCGGACGTCGGGGCTGGGGTCACGCGCCCAGACCTTCAAGCGTGCCAGCGTCGCCTCGGGGTATCGCTCAAGGAACGGACGAATGCTGAACTCGGCTGTAAAGCGTTGCGTGAGTTCGTATTGCGCCTGCATCGACAGATCAAAATGGTCCAACCCATACTCGGCGACATACAAGGTATGCGGGAGATAGAAGAACGGCGCCATGCCTCGATCGCAGGCTTGCTGGGGCGGAGCGGATCCCAGCGAAGCCAACAGGATGGGGATCGCTTCCGGGAAGTGGCGAGGCAGGAAGTTGTGCAACGCGTGGGCCACGTGCCGTCCGCGGGCCATCAAATTCAGCGATTCGTAACCGTCGAGTGCCCTTCGGAGAAAGGCAGCTTGCGGGAAGGCTGAATAGACCGAAACAATCTGCTTGGCGATTCTGCGAGGGATATCGGAGGAAAAATGATTGGTCAGCGGTTCAGCCATCGTGCCTGTTCCGAACGAGGGTGATTGGGCGCACACAAAACTCGCAGACCTATCCGCCCGAGGCCCGTGTCACGAACCAACCTGCAACTCCAAAAAATGTTTGGCAGTTTGGGGCCTCATCGGGGCACGCGTTGCGAATGGTGTGCGATACTCGTGTTCTGCCGTTTTGTCGTTCGAGCAGTCGGTGTCTCAGGGCAGACCGAGGTGGTGCGGGAGGCCTTGGTCTGGCTGCGGTACCGGGCCGGCGGGACACCGAAATCTCGTTTGAACGCTCGGTTGAAGGAGGGTTCGGACTCATACCCGACATCACCGGCCACTTCGGCCACACTCTTGGACGTCGACGTCAACATTTGTGCGGCAAGTTGCAGCCGCCAGTGCGTGAGATAGCCTATGGGTGTGGCCGATAGGTAGTGCCGGAATCGTTCGGCGAGCACGGAACGGGAGAGGCCGACTTCATTCGCCAGCATGGCAATGGTCCAGGGCTCAGCCGGCTGGCGATGGAGGAGGGCCAACGCATTTCCGACCTCCGGGTCTCGCACTCCAGCGAGCCAGCCGGTTTGGGCCTGCGGCAGCTGCGCAATGTATTGCCGCAGCGTTTCTACGAACAGCACTTCCGAGAGTTTGGCGAGGACCGCCGCGACCCCAGGAACGGAACCCACCGCATGATCGACGGTATAGCGAAGTGAATCTTCCAACCAGCGCCCTGACGCGTTATCGCGGATGCTGACCTTGAGGATCGGTGGTAGTCCGGCGAGAAATATCTGACTCAAGTGTGGGTCGCAGCTGAGATAGCCGCAGATCACTTTGGTGAGTTCACCGCCTCCGCCAAATTTGGACAACATAGGTCCTTCAGCGAGAACCCGTTGAAGATGAACTGCACTGTCGATCGGTGGCACGGGAGGGCCGTTGCCCAGGAGGTGCGCGTCGCCGTGTGGAACAATGACGATATCCCCGGCGGCAAGGGGCAGAGGCCGGCCGTCATGCTCGACGCGGGCGTAGCCGCGTCCCTCGGTGACGAGGTGGAACATAATCACATGCTTGGATCGGACCGACAGATACGATGCCATGGTGTACGCGTCGGGCCCGCGAGCGCACCAAGGGGCGGAGAACTCACCGTTGAAGAAGACCGCCCCGTCGAGCTTCACGGCCTTGAGCACTTCAGAGAGTACATCCATATGGGCTCCACTGGGCAGGGATGGGCAGTCAGCAAAGAAATCCGGACGCGGGGATAAACGAGATGCAGCTTAGCATGCTCCCGATAAGAGAGCCAGACGCCAGGATAAGGCACGAGGAGGCCTTTCCTCTAGAGTGCGGACAGTCACAGGGCAGCGCATCGCACCACGGTGTCATCCATGTAGAGAAGGGAGGGCTATGATGGGAACCAGCGTTGCCGCTCCGGAAGGGGAAAACCTCAAGGCTCAGCTTAAGGCGACTCGGTGAGGCTGTCGTCCTTGACGATAATGGCACCAAAAAACAACTTCCATAGAAAGAGGTGCATCATGGTGATCGATCAAGACAAGCTCAATGACTTCTTGGGCAAAGCGATTGCCGATATTGGTGCAGCTTGGAGTGCCAATATGGTGTTGCTCGGAG
Organism: uncultured Nitrospira sp.; assembly: GCA_964449255.1. Lineage (GTDB taxonomy): Bacteria > Nitrospirota > Nitrospiria > Nitrospirales > Nitrospiraceae > BQWY01. The sequence goes on from CAYUYE010000003.1 coordinate 252,603, forward strand.
ACAAATTGGGTCTTTACAAAGCCATGGCGACGGAAGGCCCAATGAGTCCTGCCGAGCTCGCAACGGCAACGGACACGGCCGAGCGGTACATACGCGAGTGGCTCGGCAATCAGGCAGCGGGCGGCTATGTGATTTATGATCCAACCACGGGCCGCTATACCCTTCCCGCCGAACAGGCCGCGGCGCTCGCGGATGAAAACAGTCCCTGCTTTCTCCCCGGGGCCTATCAGGGGGTGGCCGCGGGATTTGCCGCGAATCCCAAGATCGAACAACGGTTCAAGGACGGGAAGGGTCTTGGATGGCACGAGCACGTGCCCGAACTGTTTGTCGGCACCGAGCGGTTCTTTCGTGCAAGTTACGTCGGCAATCTGATCACGAATTGGATTCCAGCGCTCGATGGGATCGAAGCCCAACTCAAGAAGGGCATCCTGGTGGCGGATGTTGGATGCGGGTTCGGCGCCTCGACCATTCTCATGGCCAAGGCCTATCCCAACTCAACCTTCTTCGGGTTCGATTATCACGAGCCGTCGATCAACGCTGCGCAACAACGAGCCAAGGAGGCGAGAGTCGACAATGTCACGTTCAAGGTGGCCACATCGACGAGCTATCCCGGAAAGGACTACGTCTTTGTGACACATTTCGACTGCTTGCACGATATGGGTGATCCGGTCGGTGCGGCCAAACATGTGAAGCGGTCGCTGGTCCCCGACGGTACCTGGATGATCGTCGAACCCTTCGCAGGCGACAAGGTGGAGGACAATCTCAACCCCGTGGGCCGGGTGTTTTACGCCGCGTCCACCATGGTGTGCGTGCCGGCCTCACTGCACACTAATGGTCCGGCCCTGGGGGCACAGGCCGGAGAAGCCCGTCTGCGTGACGTGGTCCTGCAAGGTGGCTTTACTCACGTGCGCCGCGCCACGCAGACGCCGTTCAATCTGGTGCTCGAAGCCAAGATATAACGGGACGGTGCGAAACGATGTCGACTCAGGAGGGGAGCTATGTAGGAGGCTGGCAAGCGGGCGGCTGGCAGCGTGTCCCAGCCGGCCCAGAAGAGTGGCCGTCCTCGGTATTTCCGCTTGCCGCGGACCTGCTGACAATACCGACTCCGCTTCGCGCTGACCTGGGGCACCAACCTGTGTGAGCCTATCGCACGCGGATATCCTCGAGGGTGACACGTAATGTTTCGCCGCCCCATTCAACGAACGTCAATTCAATCGAGAGGTCTGAGCGGCCTTCCTCGCGCGTAAAGATCGGTACCACCACGGACCATGTCGGGCGGGTGGTGTTCCGGACCTCGACGATATCGAGCAGTTCCTCGATCGGTTCCGGACAGGCGGTCACGGTCTTCCCGTAGTCCTCGATGGCCCGAGCGATGTCGGTTGCGGACATTCGGTCCTGAGTCAACCGCGCCAAGTCGGCGTACTGACCCCCTGCGAGCAGGCTGATGACAACACGCACGCCGGCCGCCAGCGAATCATAGGTCGGCGCCGCCGAGTCATTCTGGATGGACGGCACGATACGAACTTGCCCGTTGTCCATAAAGTTCAGCGTGAGTTTCGTGCCGTGGGGCAAGTCCTTAATTTGCCGGCCCACGTCCCCGCTGACGCCTAGCCACTCGGTCATCCGAGCGAGATACATGTTCTCAGGATGAAAAGTCCCACCTAGGCTAGGCCACATCTTGAATGCATAACATTGTCCCTCATGCAGCGGGCCCAGGGCGGTCAGCGCCGCATCCGCCACGCCCTCGAGAAACCAATCCTCACGAAAGGCCTCATCTTCAAACACTGCGAGCACGTTCTTGTCGTCTCTGATCTTGCGCGCGGTCAGCTCTTCAGGAATCACTCGCCACAAGCTGCCGTCGTGGCAGGCTACCAGAAGGTTGCCGAACACGTTCACCATCAGAATCTGGGTCGGGTCCTCGAACGCCCAAGCCCATTGCTGGCGGAGGATCTCGAGCAGGGCCCCATCGGACTCGGAGGGTTCCGGATATTCCGCCCAGTACAGCACATCGCGGTAGTCCTGCTTGGCGGCCTCGACCAACTGCAACAATTTGTCTTCGTGGCCCTGGCTGAGGGTAAGGATGGCCATCTGTACCCGCTCGCGCTCCGGCTCGTGGCTTTCAGCGCCGTAGAGGTCGAGGAGTTCCAGGACGGACTTGGCCGTGCGACTTGGAAACAGTGTCAGGACCGCCGTCATGACATCTTGTCTGGTGTAAGACATGCCCAATTGTATGGGACGAGGCGAACCGTACAAACTCTTTTCCGATTCACGGGATGGCGGGCGTAAGGTGTGCGGGCAGCGCCAATGGAGGCAACGGTGGTGGGGCAACTGCGCAACGGGACGAGGCGGTGCTCGTCATCCTCTGGACTGAGACGCCCTCCGATCGTACAGGGCTGTGTGATCCGTTACGCGGATGGACGCGGGCCGCGGCGCGGTCCGTGGTCAAGCATTGGTGGCTCTCGACCGTTTCGTCCGTGCTGTGTGCGATGGTGCTGAGGAGGGGAAAGTAAAGTGATCCATGATTTGGACCATCTCGATGTGGGTCCCACCCAGACCATTGTGACGTGATGTCTGCCTCATGCGCTTGAAGGCGGCGACGGCTTCTGCCCGCTTCTTGAAGAAAGAATCCACCGAATCACCGCCGGGATACACAACCCGGACCGAATACCGTGATTGACGCATAGCGGTCTCCTCAGGTGGGGCGTATGCCTCGATGACTAGCGTATCAAACGTGGACCAAGCCGCCAAGAGAGGCGGTCACCCGCAATCGCCTCTACCGAGGATGTCCTTTGCCTCTGAGGATCTTGCGTAGAACAGGCGAAGCTCCTCGGTGCGACCGCACCGACCGCGCTCGGCGGATGATGGTTCGAGGTGTGACAGATACGCGGGCGAGCGAAAGGGTGAGGGCTCGTGGACGCCGTTTCCTTTGCCAGGCCGGCGGAATGACACTGACAATAAGCCACTCCCAACTCCCGTGTTTTGATACTGAGCGGCTTTCCTTTTACCGGGAACAGGCCCATACTCCGCCCGTTCGGAGAGGGGCCATGACCTATTCCTTACTGCGCTTTGCCCATCTGATCGGTGTGATGCTCATGGGGGCGGGCCTCATTGGAGTGTGGATTTCGGATTTGCGCGCGCGGAAAGTCCGCGACCTGGCCCTCTATGCCGAAGCCATTCGCAATATCGCTGTCTTTTACGACGGTGTCGTGGTGCCCGGTGCGCTCATTCTCTTCGCGTCAGGGGCATGGATGACTGCAGACGTGTGGGGAGGATGGGGGTTCATGCAGCACCCCTGGTTGGCAGGGATGCTGGTGCTGTTCGTGCTTGAGTTTGTTGAGGGGAATACCATCACCAGGCTCTATTTCATGCGGCTGCGGCGTCTTGCGAACGATGCAGTGGCTCACGGCGGCATGACAGTAGAACTCGCGCGGGCCCGGCATGAACGGATTCCGACCTTCACGCATTTTCTCGATATGCCCATGGTTCTGCTCATTGTGTCGCTCGGCGCTATCCGGCCCACGACCTGGACGCAGTTCGTAGTGGGCGCGATCTGTGCGGTCGTCGCCGCGACCGTCCTAAGCTGGTGGGTCCCTCGTCTCTACCCCGCGCTCCCGCTCACGTCCAGCAAGCAGACCTAGCCGACCTGTCACGCGCTTGGAATTGCGGCCGGACAGCGTTTCCTTCGAATTGCTCAGGACAGGCCGTTCGACTGAGCTCACGACAAGCCCTTCGACGAGCTCAGGACAGGTGGTTCGGTTAGCTCACCACAAGCCGCAGTCATTCGACCGATTGGGACAGGTCGGGATCAGTTGGATGATTAGACCTAGGCGAGGAGGCGGCGAAGGGTGAGCGCAGGTGGGCGCCACGGCCTGGCCGTCACAGAAACGACTCCTGAGCCCGCAGTGTTTCATAGCGCGAACACCTCCCCACTCCGCTCGTCTTCTCCTTAGTTCAAGAAACCAGGAATGCCAACCGACAAAGGGACTCAGGAGGGGAGTGAGTCGTCCCTGCGGGATTCTGCTTTCAAGTTGACGGGGTGGGACCTCCATGAAAGCCTAACCTATAGGCGGAGTTTGTGAAGGGCACACGCATGTCCCGATGGGTGCTCACAATCATCCTCATCACTGGCGCGCTCTGGCTTGGCGCCGCGAATGGGGTTTGGGCCTTGGAGTTTGTGGCTGAGCGGGTCACGCGAATTGATGGAAAGAGCTGGAGAGATAGTATCTACTATCGCGACAACATGTGGCGAGTGGAGCACAACGCTCCCAGTCCCGTAGATGTCATGATAGTCCGCAGGGACAAAGGGTTGGTGTGGTTGTTGCTGTCGCGGGTGGGATTGTTCAAAACCGTGAACTATGAAGAGGAGCATGCCCAGCTGGTGACTGAGCGGCTCACTGGCGAGACCGCCCGAGAGGTCATTGGCACAGGGGACATCGACGGGCACCCGACGACCGTGTATCGGATCACGGTCACCGGAGACGCCGGCAAGACTGAAGTGTATTTTCAGTGGTTTGCAACGGATTTGCGATTCCCGTTGAGATTGGTAAAAAAAGATGAAGACTGGCTCGTCGAGTATGCCCGCATCCATGTAACACACGTCTCGGATTTCATGTTCAGCCTCCCTCGCGCCTATCGGCCGATCCAGGAAACTGCGCGGCCGGCAACACACTGACCGGCGCCGAAAACAACGGGTGCATCAATGCTCTTGCAGGACTCCACAACCTGTTCGGGCCCGCGCGGTCTAGCTCACGAAATATGACGCCCGATCCCGATTCCTTCGGCCCCGATTCCTTCACGAAATACGAGTCATGACCACGTTGCCCTTCTGCGAGTTCCAACCAACACGGGCCGAAACAAAATACCCTCCATGTCATCGTTCGCGTCCGCTGGTCTGTGGAATGCCTTCAGATGGCGGTAGATGTTGCCGAATGAGCTGCCAGTCCGCCTTCCGGCTTGCTGGGGACAGATCCCGAGGTCGAATGACCGACATAGCGCCTCCCTTTTCGGCGGGAGCCATGTGGTCGACGAGGGCCATCGCCTGTGCCAGCGTCAGTCCTTGAAAGGGCCGCAACGATTCGCGGATCGGCTCGACCTCGCGCTGCAGCTCCGGGCTTCCACTCTTTTCGACCGTGCGCAGCAGGCGTTGTATTGCTGCATCAATGTTCTGAGGCAGCACAGGCGCATTGGCAGTGAGCATCCGTTCAAGCGTTCTATGATTGGCGAACGCTTTTCCCAATTCGGCAAAATGTACGATCACGTCCACCGCCGCCTTCCTGGCTTCGGCGTCGCGAAGAAGGAGCATGGCGAGTTCCGGGCTGTGGCTGTAGTAGGTTTGTATCCAGTGGCGGCCGACCTGAAGCGGCTTCAACCCCTTGTCACGGAACGCCCGCAGTCCTTCCAGTAGGGTCGATGCATCCTTGCGTTCTGCAACGGACACTTTCGACGCGACGCAGCTCACATCAGCCGGGAGCGACATCCAGTTGTACTGCATGATGTCATCGGCTTGTGTGCGTGTGGCCCCGCTTAGATTTCCCGCGAACGTGACCCAAAAATTCAAGAAGTCGTTATGGACGAATCCCCACATGGAGTCGCGGAAAATGGTGGCCAGTGAAATGCGATTGCTGGAGTTCGCATCCGATTCGCTGTTGCGCCCGCGGTCTTCTGTCCCGCCGTTGGTGTCGTTCGGCTGGTCCAGAAAATCGTGAAGCGCGGCCGCAACGCGGCCTTCATTCCGTTCGCCGATCCGATTGCCCGCGTCTGAGAACTGTTCAATCGCTTGGCCGCCGTCATTCTGGGCGGTACAGGTGGGCCATTCACCGGCGCCTTCTGTGTTGCCCTCATGCCAGTTGTACATGCCGTCCGGACACACCGACAGCATGAACCCTGTTCCCCATCCCTCACTGTAGGCAAGGCCAGAATCCTGGGAATCGTCGCCAAAGCCATGCGGCCCTCCGGGGCTGATACTGGTCCCGCCGAAGGCTTTGTGCATTAGTGCGTGACCATATTCATGCAAGATTGTGTCGGGCCCGTCGTTATCAGCGGTGTCGATGTTGACGGTTTCGGCGGAGGGGGAGAAGAAGCTACCCGTCGTCGGATAGCGTGCTTTGATCATGCCGGGGTCCTGACCGCCGGCGGTTGTAATATGATTCCAACCCAGGTTGAGCACCGCGAAGACTTGCATGGCCTCTCCATCAGTGCTGCCCGTCTCGTCCCCAAAATCCACAACGGATCCATCCGAAAGATCATCGTGCACGGCCGACTGCCAGACGTAATCGTCGCCATCCGCGTCGCGCACATCCCATCGGGTATTGCCGAGGTGGAATTCGTAGTAGATGTCCCTGCCGTTTTGGAGAAACCCGTCGTCATTGTTTACAGTAAACGACCAATTGCCGTTCCAGTCCGTGACCGTCGTCCCAAGGTGTTCGTCGCCGAACGTATCGTCGTCGAACAGATTGACGCTGGCATTGACCAGCGGTCGCCACGTGCCCTCGAAATCTTGATAGACCAATCGGCCTCGAACGGTGATGGGGTCGTGGTGGCTCCAACTGTCTTTCTGCCGATCGACCGTATGGCGTCGAATCATGGCGGGGGAAGCTATGCCCTGAACCAGGAGCGGTGGTCGGTCCTTTATAGACGTCACCCTGCCTGCGATATTTGGCGGAATGGTCATGGTGGCAGGTGAAAGCAGTCGGATATCCGGACGGTCTGGGTGTTGTTGTAATTGTTTGCGAAAGGACTCCTTGCGCTGAGCGCTGTCTCGCCGGCGCAGCTCAGGGGCGGTGGTAAGCACCGGCTTGTCATCCTCATTGATTTGATAGAGCACTAAGCGATCCACAATTGCCGGTTTGTCCCCGATCCGTCCTCCCAACTCGATTTCCATACGATATCGGCCGCGGGTTCTCAGGGCAGGGATCTGAAGCTCGACGCGCTCCACTCCGCGTTGAGATTTGGCCGCGAGAGCAACCCGGCCCTCCTTCACGGTCTTTCGATCAAGCGCGCCTGCTTCGACGAGGCGCCAGTGGATCGCGAGGTCTTTGACATCTTCATGGATGCGCATCTGCAATGGGAGCACAAAGATCCCTTCCCGGGCCTCCAGTTTGCCCACCGAAATGTCCTCCGCGAGAACAATTGTGGCGGGCGGAGTCGGTGGCGTGGCCCAGGATGGTGTGGCCATCAGGAGACCTATCGAGAGTAGCCAAGTCAGGAAGATCCCTCTGCCGAAAGTTCCGCTTTTCATAAATGCCGCCTTTCTGCTCGATTGAAATGGCCTGAGACAAGTTGTGGCCGGGGGCTTTAGTCGTGATGCCCAGTATCGCGGCCGGCCAGGGTCATGGCTATGTCACCGCTGTGATTGCAGGAGTACGCAGCGAATTGAACCGTGCCTCTTAGCGGAGCAATGTGCATGCCCGAGGGAGCGCGCGGGGGATGCGCGTCAAATCCAAGCGATAGGAATGGAACTATTTACAAGGGAGAAGAATGCACATGCAGGTGTATCGAAAGTGAGAGCCACAAGGTATCGAAAGAGATACAGCCTCCTCCTTGTCAACGGTCGACTTCATGAGCCGCCAGCTTTGGGACTTGCGGTGCTCCTTGTGCGTCTAGGTATTCCTATGGCCCCATTCACCGTGAAAGAGTATGTCGCGACATGGCGTCATAGGTCCGTACACTCCTTCGGTGGGATGGCGAGGGTCGGCGGGCGCCAGCTCAGGGCCAGCGAAATCCGACGCTCCATAAGTCAATACGCACTCCGGACCGCAAAACAGGTTTGGCGATGTTCAGGGCGCAATCGGGAATAACGCCGTTCTTCTATGCAGCTTTCAGGATAGCTCTGCGGAGAGATGCAGGAACTGTGATCGGCAGAAACAGGCTTTTTGGATACAGGTAGTCTTCTCCGGACTCATCGATGACGCGGACCTGACCGTGTTTCAGGGCCATCGCATCGGGTAGGGCGACGTAGATCTTCCGTTTTTCAAGCGAGACCCTATAACCTTTGTTCTCGACGCAGATGAGAAATCGGGCTGCCGCACGTTTCTGGGTTTGCATGATGCCGTCCTTAGAGTAGGCGCTTGATCTTGTATTCCTTCCGGCCTATTGGTGTCGCCTCATACCAGTGAATCTCCGCGACATGGACAGAGCCATCGGAAATTCGAACCTTCGCGATGCCTTTCCGCTTGCGCCAGCGTCCTTTGCCATAGAACTTCCGAAGCCGAGCTATCTCGCGGATTCGAGACCCAACGGCAAACGTTTCAATCTGCGCAATTGGGCCAAGCAACTCAAAGCGCACGGGCCATCGTCCCAAAGTTTTCTGGCATCCGTCAATGTAAAAGATGGGATGCAGAGAGGCGCGTGCCGTCCAACGAGCTCACGACAGGCCGGGGCATGGGGCCAGACACATTTCTGCGACCTGGAAATTCAGGATGTCCCCGTTCTGTCTTCTCCAAATAAAGGTGCGGCCTAAGTCAACCGCTGGCCACGTCAGACAAGGCGGCGGGCGCCACCGATGGGTCAGCGCCATTCGAATGTCGTATTGCAAGGCCTGGCCCTTAATGTTCTTCGCGGTCCTGACCTGGTACGTTCCTCGTCTCTACCCCTCGCTTCCGCTCACGTACAGCAAGCAGAACTAGCCGGCCTGCGGCGATTATAGCCACCGGCGAACGGAACACTTGTACGCTGTAAAGGTGTGCGAGAATTTGCCGGCCAAGGCTCGCTCCTCAGGTACGATTTGAAAGCGATTGATATACCACACGAAGAGGGGAAGGAGGATGAAGGCCGATATGTTGGAGAGATACATCGCCCACCCGATGAGAACAAAGAGGAAGCCCAGGTAGATCGGGTGACGAGTGAAGCGGTAGATGCCCGAGGTGACCATGGTCGTGGTCGCCTCCGGTGTAAGCGGATTGACGGTGGTCTTTGCCCGGCGAAACGCCAAGACGCCGGCAAAAGCGATTGCCAATCCCACAGTGCAAAAAAGGAGGGCAACTACCGAGCTCCATGGCAGCACGATGGTGAAGACCGAATAGGCGGAAACAAGCCACATCACGGCGCCGAACAGAAATGAGAGTGCCAGCGGGGGGACTCGTCGTTCTAGCGCATTGAACATCATGTAAATCGCGAACGGGAAAGGATAATCACCCACAGCCCCAACATGACATCGATGCTCCCACAAAAAAGTGGCCACCAGGTCGGGACACCAGAGTTGTCAATGAAGATGTGATGCACAAAATCAAAGAGGCCGTGTGCAATGATCCCAACCCCCACCAGCATGGGAAGAACAAAAGCGCCGATGATCGCGACTATTGAAAACGCGATGGCGATGACCAGTTCCCAGGCCAACGCGTGACCTGAGCCGCCTATAACCGCGAACAGCACATAATATGATGCGATGATGATCAGAACAGTGGAATAGAAGCTGCGGTCTTGATCGAAGCGTGTGAACTTGCCCAGTGCGGCGATTCCAAAAGCAAGGAGAACGCCAACAACGGCGGGAATCAAGATCCCCCCTTGGTGTCGAATGAGAAGCCAGCCTATTGTACGTGTTTGATTCTGGCGGGTCTATGTCGAGGGGAGGCTAATCAAGAGCGCGTTCTTCGATAAACTTCCTGTAGCGACCGGTCGAGCCAAGGACAGGTCGGGAAGTGGCTCCTGACACCTTTGTTGTCTCCTTATTACGGCGGAGAGTCTGTGGCCGCGTACTCTTCTCCGCATGTCATCTTCTTTCCTCGGCGAGATAACGTTGCAGGACCTGTGATAAGCAGCACGATGATGCCCCAGAATGTGACGAGCACCCCAGAAGTCGTCACCACGGCTTGGGAGGAGATGTCCGAGGTGAAGACGATGTCGATTGCTGCATGGAAGAGGGCCACGACGAGTAGGCTGCCGTGGCTTTCGTTATAGAGCCAGGTCAGCAAAATGGCGCCAGTCAGGATGCTGAAGAACCAACCGACGATGTCCGCCGCCTGCATACTCATGTAGCCTGGGCGATAGAAGAAGAGTGGCAGATGCCAGAGTGCCCATCCGCACGTAAGGAGAAAGGTGGCGACGAAGGCTGAGTAGCGCGTCTGCAGATGAGGAAGAGCGAACCCTCGCCAACCGACTTCCTCACCATATCCGAATGACACAATATTATAGGTCAGGAATCCGAGGACGGACCATTGCGGAAACTCGCGAGAGCGACCGAATCCAGTCAGCGACAGGCTCTCGCCGCTGATGAACGTGACAAGAAGGAGGGCCAGGCCGAATAGCACAAATGGCCCCAGCAGAGCGACGGCAATCCATCTGAGCTGTCCACGCCAGAGTCCCATGCGACGAAACAAATCAGCCGAGCCCGCCAGCCCCATCCTTTGCCACGATACCAGGAATGCTGCGGTAATAGGCCCTACGGCACCAAGGGCGTGATGCAGAGGAAGAACGGGCAGGCTCGTCACACCAAAGGCAGGTAGCCACAGTGGTGCCCACAGCAACCACGAGATGCCAAAGGCGAGGACAAAAAACATAGCCAACGGATGGTGACGTATCATGTTTGGAGGAAAGACTTCACAACCGTATCATTGTACGAATGCGAAACTGGCAGGTCCATGTGGAAATGGGAGAACCTATGTGAGGTGTGCGCGGAGGGCCCATTCGACAAGCTCAGGGCAGGTGGTTCGGCAGAGCTCCCTGTGGCGAGCTTGTCGAGCCAACCACAGGCCCTTCGACGAGCTCGGGGCAGGCACCACAGGCGGGATAAACATGGCAAGCCGCAATCCCTTCGGCGAGCTCAGGGCTGGCGGGAAATGTGTTATTACAAAACCTGCCCCCCATTCGTTGCCAGACAACGCGTTGCTGCGATGCCCGGTGCGGGTAGATGATGCGCTCATGCCTCGTACGTCAGTTGGTACACGATGAGTACGGTGAGGGCCAGGAGGCAAAACAACGCGCCCGCATAGAATGTGAACGAGGCGCCGAGCCAGTCCCACAGGAGTCCTGCGAACACGCTGGCGAGCAGCATGGCCGCTCCGCTTGCGAGACTGAAGAGGCCAAAGGCCGTTCCGCGTAGATCGGCGGGCGACGCATCTGCGATCATGGTGGCCAGTAAGCCCTGCGTAATGCCCAGGTGAAGCCCCCACAACCCCACGCCAGCCATCACCACCTCCCAGTGATCGTCTGTTGCCAGGATCAGATCGGCAGCAATCAACACGATCAGGCCGAACGACAGCAACCTCGTATGGCGCACACGGTCGGAGAACCGCCCGAACGGATAGGCCGACGCCGCGTAGATTACGTTCATCGTCACCATCACGAGGGGAACGAGCGCCACGGCAATTCCGCCCTGCTGGGCGCGGAGCACGAGAAAGGCTTCGCTGAATCGGGCCAGTGTGAAGACGCCGCCGAAGCCCACCACCCACCAATAACGAGAACCCAGCCGGGTCAATGTGTCCCATCGAATGGGATTGTTCTTCTTGGAGACGTGTCGCTGTTCAGGTTCCTGGATGCCGAAGAACAAGAGAACAACGGCAATCAGTCCCGGCACGACGGCGACCCAGAAGACAGCTCTGAAATTGTCGGCCCACAAGAGCATCAACCCGACAGCCAGCAGCGGACCGAGGATCGCGCCGACCGTATCGAGTGACTGCCGCAAGCCAAAGGCGGCGCCCCGGAGATGGGCGGGGGCAAGGTCCACAACCAGAGCGTCCCGTGGCGCCCCGCGCACGCCTTTACCGACTCTGTCCAACAGCCGCGCGGCCAAGACCAGACCGATGCCGGAAGCGAGCGCGAAGAGCGGCTTAGTGAAGGCACCCAAGGCGTAGCCGAAGACAGCCAGTCCCTTTCGCTTGCCCCAATAGTCGCTCAGGGTGCCGGAAAAGACTTTCACGATCAACGCCAGCGATTCGGCCAGCCCTTCGACAGCACCGACTGCGACGGTGCCGGTTCCGAGGATCGTGACCATAAACAGCGGCAGCAGGCTGTGAATCATTTCCGACGACACATCCATCAGCAAACTGACGAAACCCAGTACCCAGATGCCGGAGGGTAGCTGTCGGAGGACGCTGGCAGGCGGAAGCGCATCCTTCATGGCGCGGCATTCTACGCGGTGAAATCGATCTGGTCTATCGGGGGCAGATGGCTGGAGAGTGGGGGAGGCGGAAAATGCGACAAGGTAAGCAGGCGGGGAATGGGGTCGGACACCGTTCTGCGATCAAAAAAGACTCGCGACCCCTTTTCTTCCCTCAGATACAGCGTGTTCAGGATTCGTCTTTGGGAGAATCCTCACTTTGTTTGAGCCAGAGTTCAAGAAGTCTTGTCTCGCGTTCAGACTGGGACATGCCGTCCAAAGAGAACGCACCCGTCAAACGATCTTCATAAAAAGAGCGTTGCTTCGCGTAGGTTTTCTTAAAGGCTTCGGTCTTGAGGGCCTTCCAATGGGCATCGGATATTCCTGCATGTGACCGCAATAGGCTGATTTCGATGGCTTGGAACGCAAAGACTTTTGCTAAGGCCTTTATGACAGTGGCGCTAGATATAACTTTTCGAATTTTATCAGCCATGACTGATCGTTTCGGTTACGCCAAGGCAAACAGGGGTATGCGTACTTTTCTTCGTACTCCAGCCACGATCAGTTCCGGATGCCGCTCCACACTTTTGCCGAATCGATAGTCTTGTCCGGATTGAGTTTCCGTGCCTTGTCCAGCAAGACATCCGTCGCTTCCGGATAGGCAGGGTCAGAAATGCAGCAATTGTCGACCGGACAGACCGCCGCGCATTGAGGTTCGTCAAAATGGCCGGCGCACTCGGTACAGCGGTCATGCGTAATCACATAGATATCGTTTGCCACTCCCTGGCCATCGCCCACATGGTTTCCCTTCGCTTCCGCGTCGCCGCGAGTTTCAAAGATGGCCTCGTTCGGACATTCTGGCAGGCAGGCTCCACAGTTGATACATTCGGCGGTTATCAGCAATGCCATGACTCGCCTCCTTCTTCTCAACCAAAATAGATGAACATGTAGCGCCCAAAGGCACCGGTTGATCCAGCGCTATTATCGGCTGTGATGGTGCAATGATTCAAGCCTGTTGGGACTCCTCACCAGGCACACGTGGATCTTGCGTCTGGCGAATCAAAAGGAACCGCTGACTGTGGCAGTGGACCGGAATGAAGGCGCAAGACGGGCCCGCCACCATTCGGCAGGCTCATGCGCGCGGAGGAATGGGGCCGGACAGTGTTCGGCAATGGAGAGGTGATCCGTGATGCGTATATTGTTCACTCTGGTGGCAAGGCGCCGGAGGGGCGAGGGCCGGTCTACGTCACCTCCGGGGCAGCGCAAGCTGTCCTCTTTTTCTCCGTCTTGACCCAAAGGGGCAACTTGCACAAGGGTACGTCATTGGCGTATCATGCTCCATGCGGTTCGTGGAGACGCCGGTATTTACCGCTGCAGTGCAGCGGTATCTCGATGATGAGACGTATCGATCCCTGCAACTGGCACTGCTGCTCCGTCCCACGCAAGGACCGATTATTCAGGGTGGGGCGGGACTCCGCAAACTCCGATGGGCAGCAGAGGGTCGCGGCAAACGAGGCGGGGTCCGCCTCATCTACTACTGGGAGCCGGCAAGTCAGACATTCTATATGCTGTACCTCTATGCCAAGAACGAGCAGGGCGACCTCACGGCAGCCCAACTCAAGACGCTAGCCAAACTCGCCCGGGAGGAATTCTCATGAAGGACACGGCCTTTAAAGAGCTACTCACCAGCATCCGGCAGGCAGGCCGGATTCGTCGAGGCACACTGAAGCCTGCGCGGGTGACCACGTTTCGTCCGGCCGATGTGAAAAGTGTCCGAGAGAAGCTAAAGGCCTCGCAAGCCGAATTCGCCTTGATGATTGGTGTGAGTGTGGCGACGCTGCGTAACTGGGAACAGGGAAGACGCACGCCCGATGGTCCGGCGCTCGCGCTGCTCCGCGTCGCGGCGCGCAATCCCCGGGCTGTGGCCGAGGCCTTACATCAAGTGCCGAGAAAAGGTGCGGCCTGAGTCGACACTGGCCATGTAAGGAAATCCGGCGGGCGCCACCTCCGGGCCACCTCAACCTGACCCTCAGTCCTCCCCTCAAGGGCATAACTTAGGTCGTCTCTGTCCATCCTGTCGGACTGCGTTCTCCTTTGGCTAGACGACCTATAATTGAGTTGTCAGCGATGGAGTATACCAATCCAGCGTGCCGGATACGAAAACCGAGTAGTGTTCGCACCTCAATACATACCGCAAGGTGATTCTTATCTGGGGATAGAATCGCGCCTATTACCCGACATCGACCTTTTCCCTGCGCAGTTTCAGTTTGTTGCCCAATCGTCTCCCATAACTTGAGTTCGTCCTGCGTTCTCTTTGTACCGTTGAGCAGCTCTACTAATGGCAGAAGTGAAGGGTACTTACCGGATGTAGTGAACTGGAAGTGTATAAGTAGATCAGTGAGCCAACAGCTGCGAAGATCGTCCGGGTGGAAGCTACGACCTGTCCAAATACAGGGTTTTGCCTCAACGGGAGTGCAGATTTGACCAGTGGCTGACCGGACGGCAACTTCTTCAAGAATTCGGGCTCCCGATATGCCACTTGTCACGAAAAGTTTGTGTAGTGCTCGTTTTCCCGTGTTAGCACAGCGTTCTAGTTCTGATGGGAGAACTCTCTTCTTCGTTACCGCACATTCCTCCAATACTCCCGGGCGAACATAGGTCCCTGTTACCTCGCACTGATTGGCCTCGGATAGTAGGAGAGGTTGTCTTGTTTCATGGCAAAAGATGAATTCAGATTTATGTCCTGATTTCCCAGACACAGCTGAACGCATTTGTTCATCTATTCTATGTCGCTTGCCTGTTAATTCGCTGGTGGCGAGCTCGGTATTAAGAACTTCTGCATTTGTGAATTCGCATTTGCCAAAATGCTCGGGCTCGGCTCGCTTGCCGCTCATAGTAGATGTCTTGAGAAGTGCGCTTGCAACCAGCCGCCCAGTTGCTGCTGATGGTTCTACCTCGTCTTTGAGAAGGCGTTTACCACTTAGGCTACACATCACAATGTGTTCTGGCAGCGCGCACCTTGAACTTATTTCGGACTGAACGAGGAGATGTCGTAGTGCCCATTGCCCAGTGATTTGGCATTTGCTAAGGCACGCCGTTGGAACAGTTTTCCCTGATCTGCTACAGACTGCTTGTTCAGGAGGGTCGATTAACTGTCCTGTATGCGGTACTAGCGTTAGCATGGTGTCGTATTCGAAACCAGTTTCTATCGCATAGCGTGCTCTCAGCTTGAGCTGGCGGTGTATTTGTCCTTCTAGGCCAACCAGCGTCATATCGAGGCGTGGTGTAAATTCATCCTCAAGCTTTTTCTTTTTCCTCTCGTCTTGGCCCGCCCCTAGCACCTCTTGTTCGCGTCTTTCCAAATAGAATCTAGAAAACTCCGCGATTGACGTATCAATCTTGGCAGTTTCCGCTAGTTGTGCTGAATCAATTCCACACGTGCTCGGGGTCTCGATCCATTGAGGCAGGGGGGCTAATCCTGATCGGCCGACTTGTTGTCGATGTATTGAAGGAGGACAGGATGCCTCAACAAGACGCTCATAGCTGTCATGAGCTACGGTAGCTCGTACCCGAATGAGGGCCGTCCCGGCAAAGCAACAGGATACGTCCTCGATGGATACTCCCTTTATAGTCCCACCAAAATCGAGGGCCCAACGACGGGCGATTTCCTCGGAAACTACGCCAGGGTTCTGGTCGAGGTCCGCGACATCGTAAACGCCAGTGGCAACAATTCGATCTACCAACCGAGCAAACCCACTGGTTTGTGGGGAGTACAGAGTGCTTGGGACGGTTGATTCAGTTGCTTCCTCAAACCGAATGAACTCGCGGCCACGATTTTCTTCGACAAGGAATAAGTTGTGGGCGTGCGGGGTTACACGAGCCCCAAGCAGCTTGAAGGCGGCCAATGTGAATTCCCTGGGATCCATAGACCGAACTGTGCCGGGTAGTTTCGGAGCGCGGGGTCCAACGTATTCAGTCCCATCCATGCTTCCAAGCATTGCATTGATGTTTGCCTCTTCACGTTCCATAGCGCTTTTCGCCTCGGCAATACTCTGTTCCGCCTGACGCGTCGCCGCCTCCACGTCCTTACCTGCAAGCGCAGCAACCACGAGTTGGCGGATTTTCTCGTCAAAGCTAGTTGTGCCGTTCTCGTCTTCCTCCCCAATGCCTGAAGCCTCAAGGAGTGCTTCGATGTCGCCAATTGCATGCGATGCCATTTGGAGTTTCTCCATCAAGCGTCCGACGACATATTCCTCAAAGGTTCCCCGTAACATGATATTAAATATGGCGACGCTCGCATGTTCAGAGGCTAGGCGTTGGATTCGTCCAATGCGTTGCTCAACGATCATTGGGTTCCAGGGTAGGTCATAGTTAACTAGGACGTTGGCTACCTGTAAGTTGACTCCCTCAGACCCAGCTTCCGTTGACACGATCACGTGAAAGTCAGGCGGGTTCTTCCTGAAGCCCCCGATGGTCTGCTGATTACGTGGACCGGAGTCACCGTTAATTATGCCGACCCTTAGACCATGCCTTTCCAAGAAGGCTTGAATAGTTGTCTGGGTCTCCAGTCTTCCCGTAAACACAACCAGTCTCCAACGGTCCGGGTCTTCTTCCTTCAACCGGCGTATCAGTGCCTCAAGGCCTTGTAGTTTCGCGCTTGGTGGCATGCCAGTAACAATGGACCGGACAGTGGCAGCAAGCCCCTCGGGGACCGTCCTATTCCTCGCCATGTTGGTCAGTTGTGCCATTAAGGCATCTGGACTACTCGTCAGTGCCTGCAGAATCGAAATCTGTGTCAGCCTGTTTAGTTTCTGAATGGGCTCTGCGATGGCTTTAATCAGCTGCAGTTCCGCTGTGGTGGGTTCGACCTTGTGCATTTGCACAACTCTGTCTGGAAAGTAGAGTTTGGCGTCGCCTCGACGAACTCTGGACATATAGCCGTATACGATGGAGCGAAATTCATCCCGTGCTTCTTTCTTCAGTTGGCGAGCCTGATCACGGTTGTCTGCTATGAACTTGCGTGCAAACATACCTTCGCTGCCGAATGGGTTTTGATGCCCACGTGCAACGGTCAGCAAGTCAACCAATGAATATAGGTCCCAGAGTCGGTTTTGTATCGGGGTGGCAGTCAGCATAAGTACAAAGCGGAATCGACGTTCTTCCAACGCCTTTCTGAACCGCTGAGCGACCTGTGGTGGACTCTCTACTCCGTAAAGGTTTCGTAGTTTGTGCGCCTCATCCAGTACAAGCATTTGGAAACGGTCCTTCGGGATCGCATCCAGATAAAGACGAGCGGACTGATAGGTCGTGACAATGGCTCCAGTGTCTTTTGGATCGGCTGAGATTAGATCTCTCCCGGTGACGTGCTCACATGGAATATCGAATTTTGTGGCGAGTTCCTCGCACCACTGGGGACCAAGCAGCTTAGGGCAGACGATTAGAACTTTTGAAAGTCGGGAGCGAGAAATCAATTCGCTCATGATCAGGCCAGCGCTGATTGTCTTACCAAGCCCGACATCGTCAGCAAGCAACGTAACAGGAAGACGGCGGCAGAAAGTGATCAGATTTGTAACCTGATGATGGTATGGCTCCATCCGGTCGCGCCAGCGATTCTCAGACTTCACGTCCTCGCGGGTTTCAATAACAATGGGATCTGTTAGGTCCCATTCGAGCCCGGCTCGATATACGCGATACTCTTCCGGCGACGTCTTACGTCGAAGTATTCTTGTTTGAAATATTGGGGATGGCATTGCGGCGGAAGGATACGCTTGTGGCTATGTGAAATCACCACCCCAAATGAGGCAGTCAGGAAAAGCTGATGCCCCCACCGAGCTTGCTGATTCCTTGCTCTCCCCCTCATTGAAATGCCAGTGATTGTCTGTTCAGGACGGGTCCCCGCCGCTGGTCTATTGCGGCCGTCGAGGGAGCACCGCCCTTGATCCAGCACCACAATTGATCCTGCGTGCGGCCTCCGGGAGCAGGGACCAGCGGGGGGGGGGGATCCGTCCTCCTTCTCCTCCCTTGATTCCCCGAAATGCGCCATTTTACAATGCTTCGTTCGGTTGTTTGATAAGAATTTCAAGGGATTCTGCCGCCGCGACCATGCGGCGGGGTCGATATGAAAATCGAGTATTCCAAGGGCGAGCGGGCGTCCCGCGAGCTGATTCAGCTGCATCGCCGCTCGGCCGAGGCGGCCGGTGGGCGGAAGATGAAGGTGATGCTTCTCTTCCCGCCGGATTGGTACCCCTCCGAACCCTACCTGAGCCTCCCGTCCCTCACCGCCGTCCTGCGCCAAGCCGGCCATACGGTGATTCAAAAAGACATCAACCTCGAGATGTACGACTGGTACTTCAGCGAGGACTTCTTAAAGCGCGTCTTCCGCCGGGTAAGCCAGCAGCTCGACCGCTACCGCAAGCTCGACAAGAAGCGTGGCCTCGAAGAGTGGGAGCAGGACGTGCAATTGGCGCTCTGTGATCTGACCCGCTCCCGGATCGATGCGCTGGCCAAGCAGGCCGAACAGGCAAAGCAGATCGTGCGGAGTGCAGACTTCTACGACCCCGACAAGCTCGAATGGGCCATCAATACGTTCCGCGAGATCACGAGCGTCATTTCGCTGGTCTATGCGCCGGCGCGCATTTGCATGCCACCGATGGAGACGAACCTGACCTACAAAGTGTACGTCTCAAACGAAGTCATGCAGGCGGTCGAGGATCAACAGGTCAACATCTATCGCGACGTCTTCGAGCAGTTGGTGAAGCCGGCGATCGAGGCGGAGAAACCGGACGTCGTAGGAATCTCGATCGTCCTCCAGCAGCAGATCTATTCCAGCATGACGTTCTGTGCGCTGATCAAGCAGCACTTCCCCAATATCCACATCACGATCGGCGGCAACACGGTGACGCGCTTGCGCGACGTGCTCCCGCAGTCGCCGTTGTTTAAATACTTCGACAGCGCCGTGGTCTATGAAGGGGAGACGGCGTTTGTGCAGTTGGTCGAGGCCGTCGGCGCCAAGCAGAGCCTCAAGGACGTGCCGAACACCATCTATAAGGACGAGACGGGCGTGCACACCTCCGCGACCAGCTACGCCGAGGACATGGCGGCGCTCCCGCCGCCCGATTTCGACGGGCTGCCGCTCGACAAGTACTTTGTGCCGACGAGGATTCTGCCGTATCTGGCGACGCGCGGCTGCTACTGGGGCCGCTGCGAGTTCTGCGACCACGGCGAGGGTTATACGGCCGGCTACCGCACGAAGAAGATCCAGGACGTGCTGGCGGAGATTCAGCATCTGCGCGACAAGTACGGCGCCCGGCATTTTCACTTTACCGACGAGAGCTATCCCCCGGCGTTGTTCCGCAAGCTGGCGCGCGGCCTGGTCGAGACCCAGATGGGCATCTCCTGGACCACGCACATGCGGTTCGAAAAGAGTCTGCTGGAAGAAGGCGTTTGGCAGGATGCCAAGGAGTCGGGGTGCCGCTATCTGCACTTCGGCTACGAGTCGGGGAACGAGCGGGTGCTCAAGCTGATGGACAAGGCCACGACGACCGAGATCATGACCAAGCATCTCCAGCTCACGGCCAATGCGGGCATCTGGAACCACTGCATGGGCTTTTTCGGTTTTCCCGGCGAGACGCGCGAGGAGGCCTGGTCGTCCGTCCAGTTCCTGGAAGCCAACAAGGACCACGTGCATTCGCTGGGCTTCGGCACGTTCGACCTCGGGCGGCACAATCCCGTGGCGAAACATCCGGACAAGTGGGGCGTGACGCCCTACAAGAACCCCGAATGGGACCTGGCGCTGGACTACTACTTTACGGTGAAGCAAGGGCTGAGCATCGAGGAGGCCGAGCGGGTGTTCGAGGAATTCGAGCGGAACCACCATCGCGGCTGGGACCTGCGGATCTTTATTCGCGAATATATCTTCCTGTTTATCGCGCGCTTCGGGCTTGAAGTGCTTCCAAAGCTTCAATTCACCGCGGCAAAACAAGACCATGTGCAAGCCCCGACGCTGGCGGGAAAAATGTGAGCGACGCGTCTTTGGTGAAGTGTGAAGCGTATCTCGTAGGTAAGTGGAGGACCATGTTCGCGAACGACGAGATACGAACGACGAGGAACGAAGCATGAGCGGGCTCGTTCAAATAGAAGGTTTAGCACCGGTTGCGAAGAGCGGCCACAAATTGAAGACGCTGCTGCTTTTTCCCCCTGAGTGGGTGCCGACGGCGCCCTATCTGGCGCTGCCCAGTCTCACGGCCGTGCTGCGCGAAGCCGGCCATGAAGTCGTGCAAAAAGACATCAACATCGAGATGTACGACCTCTTTTTCAGCGAGACCTTTTTGTTTTGGGTGAAAGGCCGGATCGATCTCCAAACCAAGCTGCTGGATGAAAAGGACCAGCGCGGCACCTTGACCGACGCCGAGCAGGATCAGCTCGCCGTGCTGCGGGCCAAGGCCGACGTGGATGCCTTCGACCTGGCCGACCGGGCCGTGGAGGCCAAGCGGGTGGTGCGCGGCGAGGAGTTCTACAGCGCCGATCGTCTCGAATGGGCGCTCAACACGTTCCGCGAAGTGATGCAATACATCTCGGCGGCCTACTACCCGGCCTCGCTCGTGTTTTATCCGATGGAGAGCAACCTCGGCTATCGGCCCGGCGTCTCGAAGGAAGTCTTTGCCTGTCTCGAAGACGAGCGGGTGAACGTCTACCGCGATGTCTGTCGTCAGCTCGTACTGCCGGTGGTGGCCCGCGAGAAGCCGGATGTGGTGGGTGTGTCGATCGGCACCCAGATGCAGCTCATGGCGGGGCTGACCTTCTGCAACATGATCAAGGAAGCGTTCCCGCACATTCACATTACGGTCGGCGGTAATGTCGTGACGCGGCTCCAGGAAGAGTGGCCAACACACCCGCAGTTCTTCAACGAAATTTTCGACACGGCCATTCTCTATGAGGGGGAGCATGCGCTGTTGTGGCTGCTCGAGGCGCTGGCCGGGGATCGAGACATCGCCTCCGTGCCCAACCTCATGTATCGGACGGCCGAGGGCGTACAGGTGAGCAAAGAGGTCTATACCGAGAAGACCACGGCGCTGCCGCTGCCGGACTTTACAGGGCTGCCGTTAGACAGCTACTTCGTGCCCGAGCGGATTCTCCCATATCTCGCCACGCGCGGCTGCTATTGGGGCCGCTGTACGTTCTGCGATCACGGGCAGGGCTATTTCGATCAGTATCGCGGGATGCCGGCCCATTTGGTCGTCGACCAGGTGAAGGCGCTACGCGACAAGTACCAGTGCCGGCATTTTCTCTTCAGCGATGAGTCCTATCCGCCGGCGCTCTTTAAGAAAGTGTCGCAGCTCCTCGTGGAGCAAGACGTCGGCATCAAGTGGACGACATTGATTCGGTTTGAAGAAACGCTCCAGGACCAGGCCATCTGGGATCTGGCCGCGAAGGCCGGTTGCTGCACGCTCTATTACGGCATGGAATCGGCCAATGAGCGTGTGCTGAACCTGATGGACAAACACGCCAAGAAGAGCGTGATTCAAAACAATCTGGTGCAGGCGGCCAAGGCGGGGATTTGGAACCACGTGATGGCGTTCTACGGCTTTCCGGGCGAGACGCGTGGGGAAGCGGAGGACACGCGGCAGTTCGTCATCGACAATCAGCCGCACATCCACTCAGTCGAGCTTTTCTACTTCGTGGCCTATCGGCACACGCCGATGGTGCGCAACCCGGACAAGTTCGGCATCACGATCCACAAGCAGCCGGACTACGACCTGCCGCTCGACTTCTACTACACGTTGAACGAGCCGGGTGGGATCTCCTGCCTCGATGCGATGCAGCTCTGCGAGGAGTTCTACCGGCACGATTTCCACCCCTGGGCGGTGCGGGTGAACGCGCGCGAGCACGTCTTCCTCTACATCTCGAGGTTCGGGACGAACAAACTGCCGCAGATCTATGCGACCCGGCAGGCGCAGGGGGCGGATGCGGTCTCCGGCCTGGTCACCTGGCCCGTGGCGATGGGCGAGGGCGAAGACGGCAAAGAAGGCATGTCACGGGTGGTCAGTCACGGGGTTGGGTGAAAGCTGGAGCGTTTGGCTGATGGCCAATGGGTGATGGCATGAAAACAGAAATGGGAACGAGCTCGGTTTATACCATCAGCTATCTGCGATCAGCCCTCATCTCTTTTCGCTGCTAAGCGAGCGAATCAACGTCTCGTAGGCCCGCTCAATATCCTGCATCATTCCTTCAGCTTGTTGATACATCTTCGTGTATTTCTTCGGATTATTGGTCATATTGGCATAGCGCTGCGGGTGCCAGGTGTGGCGCAGGCTGTGGTACCGTTCCTCGACCCGCTCGGGCGTGACCGGCTGCTCCAGCTCGAAGATCATCAGCGCCTCCTCCACTGTCATCGGCGGTTGACCCGATCTTCCCTTCTCCATGCGGCCAGTCTGCGAAACACTCCGGTCTTCTGTCAATTGCCATTCGGCCGCTCAATGCGCTAGGTTGCCCCCATGGCCGCTGTGCTTCCTATGCTCACCGCACCGCCCATTTTTAAGGGCAAGGACTACAAAGAGGTCCTGATCCGCGAGATGGACGCCGGGAAGATTCCCCTGAGTCTCGGCAAGGCCTGCCCGGTCAAGTGCGAGTTCTGCTACGAGATCGACCATTCCTACCGCGAAACGCTTGATCCGCCCAAGACGTCCGACGACGACTGGAAGTTTATCCTGGAGTACATCGCGAAGAAGCCGACCGATCCGATGCAGTTTTGGTGTTTGGGCGGCAACGAGTACATGGAATGGACGGATCTGTTCCTGCACCCTAAGGCGATGGAATGGGTCGAGGACTTTCTTAAGTACACGGACAAGAACATCTTGTTCTTCACGGTGGGCTATGTGCACGTGCCGAAGATCCATCAATTGGCCGCGCAGTATCCGGGCCGGATCAACTTCGAGCTGTCGGTGATTACCTTGGGCCGCTATCGGGAACGGCTCATGCCGCACGCGCCATCGGTGAAGCACTTGATGAAGGTCTTGGACGGCCCGGCCGTGTCATCGGCAAATTTCTATTCGTTCGACCGCGACACAATGGCGGACGATGCCAAAGCCATTTCGGAGGTGAACAAGCGCGTCGTCCTATGGATGGGCTGTTTGACGCCGATCAAGGGGATCAAGCCTGACACGGTCGAGATCATGCGGCAGGGGCGGCGTGTACTGCCCTATGAAGCCCGGCGGATCTACGATATGAACCTCCCGAACATGACCACGATCCACACCGAGGCCTACATCACGGCGTTCCTGAATCGCCGCCGAGTCGTGAGCGTGTTCGATGCGCTCGAATTGGAGAAGAAGGACACCGTGGTGGTGGCGGGGAGTGTGCACCGCATTCTGTCGCTGTATCGGAAGAACCGCGCAAAGTTCCTGTTCGTGCCGAACGCCACGCTCGGCGGCGATTCGGATTGCACGGTGCTCCTGACCTTTAACGACATCGCCGCCCGCCTGAGCGGGCAGAAGGTGCTCCACATTCCCAAGTGCATCATGCAGTCGGGGCGTGGCGCCTATACCGACATTGCGGGTGTCAGCCTGACCCAGTTCATGCGCAAAACCGGTGTGAAAGTGAAGGTGCTCCACAAGGTTGATACCCGCCTCGCGAATACCCAGCTCCACCGCCACGGCCACCTCAAAAACTACGTCGAGGAGTATCTGACCAACCCGATGACGCAGCAGTACGAAGCGTTGCCGCTGCCGGCGTAGTCGACGTCTCGGTCTGTTGGCCGCAATTGCCCCGCCAGTGCCTGGGAAGACTGCCCACGCCTGCTATGCTTTTTCATACGTAGCCAAGCCAGGGTCTTTCCCCCGCCGCGTATCAATGTGGCCAAGGCGGCCGACAAAAGTAGGAGGAGCGCTTGTCGTTTGTCACAGCCAGCAGCGGTCGGCACTGTCTCGAGGCATGTCTGCTGGTCGCTAGCCTGCTTGGCGCCTGTTCGCCAAGCGGAGGCGTCGGAAGCGTCACGGCCGAAACCACGAGTGCCGATGGGATCACTGTTTCTGCTCCTGCCGAGCGTGCTCATTCCGCCATCCATGTGACCACACTGGCTGCAGAACAACTGCGGCTTCCCGTCCCGCCACCATTCAAGCTGCTGAGGGCCTTCCATCTCGAAATGGGGCCCGGTGAACTCGCCGATCCGGTTCAGATCACGCTTGCCAAGACGCCCGTTGCCGACTCACACGCGGTCGTCCTGTTTTTGCGACAGACGTCGCTTCCAAACAAAGCTGGTGTCGAAGTCCCGCTGTGGATGCAGGAAGCGCGAGGAGTGGTCAGCCAGTACGACCAGGTGCGGACCGACTCGTCGGAAAGGAGTGGGCTTCGCTTCGGTGGGGACTATGCCGTCGTCGTAGCCGATGCTTCGCTCGTGAGCACGGTGCAGGGACAGGTCTCATACTTCTTCCCTGTCGATCGTTCCGGGACATTCGCCGTCGTTGCGGCTCCCGACCAGCCAGCACCTCTCGCCGGCTGGCTCGGGTCTCATGGCGAGTTTCAGATGGTGGTCGGTCTCGGTCCCGTCACACTCAAGGCTATCCAAGTCACATCTCAAGGGTACGTCGCCGAGGCCAGTATGTCGGCCACTGTGACCCCTAGTGATCGCGGAGTTCAGCAGGGGCGGCGTGCTGAGGTGTCCATCCAGCTGATTCCCATTGCGGACGGATTGTCGAGTCGGTCCGCCGCATGGGGAGCGCCGGAAATCAAAAAAGGGAATCTGCAAAAAGTTGAGGATGGTTTCGAGCTGACCTTTGAAGGCGAGCGATTTGTGTTTGCCAATGAACGTGCGCCTCGCGAGAAACGCGAGGGCGCCGAGCCAACGGACGTGAAAGTACACTTCCGCATGCCGGGCAGGAAGGCCCCTTTTGTCGTGTCCCCGCGCTCCGGCAGCACGGCTGGCCAATTGCGCGTGCCGGTCCCTGCCGGGGTGATTCTTGGCCTCACGCAAGTCTCAATCGTGCGTCCGCAATGGCTACGCACTCGGTCTGGGTGGGACCGGCATATCGAAGTTGCCAGCAAGGAAGAGCCGCTGGAGGGCGATCCGCACTACTATTTGGTGCCAAGTGGAGAGGCCCACGTGGCGGTCCATGACATCAAGACGCACGCCCTCGTGAAACGCATTCCATTCGGTGATGGTGCCTCGCCGGCACGGCCTCGCTTCATCAGCATGCCCAACGAGGACAATAGGGCCTATGTGACCCTCCGGCAAGGAGCGGGCGTGGCCGTTGTGGATACGGAATTGCTCCAAGCGGTCGATCTGATTCCTGAAACTCCGAGAATCGATCACCTGCCCTTCGAGAGCGGGCAGCCGGCTGGAATGGTGTGGTGTTGTCTTGGGCGCCAACACGAGCGCTTATATGTATCCGACGGAGAGCATGGCCGCATTGCCGTCTATGACGTGACCGTTGAAAGCGAGACCTTCCATCAACGTCTGAAGTGGATCACGGTTGAATCTGCGCCTAAAGGACTTCGGGACCTGGCGATCGATGGAATGCGGAATCGCCTGTACGTCATTGCACCGGACGGAGTCATGCAGAAACAGGGCCCGCCCCAGTCCGGTATTGCGGTGATCGACGTTGATCCCGACCACGACACGTATGGAAGGGAGCTCGCGCGCATCCCCGTCGAGGGGACGCCTGTGGCTCTGGACGCGCATGGGTATGCGAGCAGCCCCGTCGTCTTTGTGTCGCAGAAATCTGATGGACCTTATCTTGGAGTCATTCGGGATGCGGTGATGACGTCGTCTGCTCAGGTGTCTTACCTTCGAATCGGACCGCTGCTTTCGGCAGATCCGAGTGCTCAATTGACCGCCACAGGGGTCAAAGTGATTCGTGCAGGTCAGATGAGCAAGTGGCAAACGGTGCCCTATGTGGCCGTGAGCTATGTCGCAACCCGGCCCGGCTCGGACGTGGATTCGCTAGGCGCGGGTGGCAATCCGAACGACGTTCAAGGCGGCATAGGGATGATGGCAGACCCCGCCGGGCCGAACTCCCAATTCACGGAACTGACCAGTCTCACGCGCGGCACGGTGCCCTTTCTCTCGCGCGATCAGTATGGAGAACTGTATGTGCTGGATCGTCAACAAGGAGCGATTACCAAGGTGAATCTCGAGCAAGTGTTCGTCTCGTTGGCCGATCCCACAGCCTATAGACCCAGTCTGACCCCTGACCAAGGATCCTCCAAGATTTTCCAGGGTTCGTTCAAGGCTGAAGCCAGTCCCTATGACATCGCCCCGGCTGGCGCGCTCAAGGTTCAACTCTGGGTGCAATGATCTCCTTTTGGATTCCCCACAGACGTTCCGTCTGGCGGACACTGGGGTCTAGCCGTCTTACCCTAAGCAGAGCCTCGTTGACTTAACGCGGTCCTCGACCTACAGTAGTCCTTCCTATGGCGAGCGACGCCCGCACGATCCGCTTCTACCAAGCCGACGTGTTCTCCGACCGCCCCTTCGGCGGCAACCCCGTCGCCGTGTTCCCCGATGCAACCGGTCTCGACGATCCCACGATGCAGCGCATCGCCCGGGAAATGAATCTGTCCGAAACGGTGTTCGTGTTTCCTCCCGGCGATCCGGCCGCCGTGGCCAAACTCCGCATTTTCACACCGACGAAGGAAATCCCGTTTGCCGGCCACCCGGTTGTCGGGACCTTCTACGTGTTGGCGACCCTCAAACAACTGCCCTTGAAAGAGCCGCTGACGCGGGTACTTCAGGAATGTAACCTCGGCCTGTTCCCGGTCGAGATCTACAGTTCCGACGGGGAAATCCTACGTGTGGTCATGACGCAGCCGGCGCCGCAGTTCCTGGGCCGCTTGGACGACGTGCGCGATCAGTTCGAAATCGCCCGCGCGCTGGGCGTGACCAAGACGGTCCTCAACGACGCGAAGTTTCCCATCGAGGTCGTATCGACCGGGCTCCCGGTCCTGATCGTGCCGATGCGCCAACTGACCGCGGTGCGGTCGGTCAAGCCGAACCAGCAGGAATTGGCGGAACTCTGCACGCGGTTCGGGGTCAATGCCGTGCTGGTGTTTACGACCGTCACGGTGGACCCCCGTTCGACCGTCCACAGCCGGGTCTTCGCCCCCTTGTTGGGCATTTCCGAGGACCCCGCCACCGGCAGCGCTAGCGGCGCTTTAGGGGCCTATCTCGTGCAAAACGGCGTGGTGCAGGTGAATCCCACCACGGAGATCGTGTCCGAGCAGGGGTACGAGATCGAGCGCCCCTCACGCATCATGATCCAAGTGGTGTCGGATGATGATATGATTACGGAAGTGAAAGTCGGAGGCCGGGCCGTCATGGTCGTGGAAGGATCATTATCATTTTAGTCATACCGGAATGATCCAGAAGGAGGTTCGAATGTCGACGCTCAGTCAGTTGATGCACCGGAATCCGATCAGTGTGGCCCCCACAACCTCCGTGCGCGCCGCAGCCAAGAAGATGAAGGACGAGCGGGTCGGCTCGTTGCTGGTCAAGAAAGGCAGCAAATACGTCGGGATCGTGACGGACACTGACGTCGTGCGCAAGGCCGTGGCGACCGGGAAAGACATGGCCAAACTTACGGTTGAGAAAATCATGACCGCGCCCATCGCGACCATCGAAGGGACGCATTCCGTCAACGATGCGCACGACATGATGGGCGACCTCGGCGTGCGGCATCTGGCCATCACGAACGCGGGAGAGATTGCTGGGATCATCTCCGTGCGGGATCTGTTGCTCTATTTTCAGCGGTATAGTGAGCCGAAGATCACGCAGGATTAGCCGGATGTTGAACAGAGCACCTGCTCACCCGCCCTGCCCCGGCGTGTCAGTCCGCGCGTTGTCCCAGGCTTCGTTCTCGCGTCGCTCGGGCTCTCAACATACAGAAAGGGGCATGCCTCAAGCCCTCGCTAGCGCGGCCTTGCTGGAAGGCTATGTTGAACATCCTCTTCGTACTGAGCACCCAGCACTCAGCACTATTTATTTGGTGAGTTCTTTGACCAGGTGGCCCAGTTCGGGAAGGATGAGTTTCTCCATCGCCAGGCGCACGGCATTCTCCGATCCTGGGGTGGAGAAGAGGACGCGGCCCTTGATGATGCCCGCCGTCGCCCGGCTCATGATCGCGGGCGACCCGATCTCCTGATACGTGAGGTAGCGAAAGACCTCGCCGAAGCCGTCCAGCCGCTTCTCCAACATGCCGTCGACGGCTTCGAACGTCGAGTCCCGCCGTGAGATGCCGGTGCCGCCGTTGATGATGATGGCCTGCACGGCCGGGTTGCCGCAGGCCGCCGTGATTTTCTCCCGGATCTGGGCCGGCTCGTCCTTGACCAAATGATAGCCGGCGACATCATGCCCCTTGGCCTTGAGCAGGTGCATGATGAGCTGGCCGCTGGTGTCGGTGTCCGTGGTGCGCGTGTCGCTGCAGGTGATCACGACGCAGCCGATCTTCAGCGGTGCGCCATGTTTGTGTTCGTGGTGAGTCGGTTGGGACATGGCGGGAGTAGCTCAACCGGAAACTTTTCTCTCGTAGCACTCAGTCCTCAGCACTCACCCATTTTTTTCGCGGATTACTTCCACACCGCGTCTGGATTCAGCTTCGCCGCCGGATTGCCGGTCTTGACGTGTTCATCGAGGATCGTGTTCACGTCGGCTTCGGAGACCTTGGAATACCAGGTGCCGGTCGGGTAGACGACCACGGTCGGCCCTTGCTCGCAGGGGCCCAGACAACCGGTGCCGGTGACCAGGACTTCGCCGGGCTGCATGCCGCGTTGCATGAGGCCCATATTGAAGGCCATCAGCAACTGCTGTGAGCCGGCGGATCCACACGACGGCTTGGGATGACCAGGGGGGCGAGTGTTGGCACAGACGAGAATATGGAACTTTGGCTTAGGCATTGTACGTCCTCTGTTAGAGATTCACCGCAGTACGTTCGTCAATCGTCACTCGTCATTCGTGTCGGAATACAGGTTTTGCGTGAGCAGTAGGCATCTCGTCCTCAACGATTGACGTTTGACGAATGACGACTCTTCATTTGGGATAATAGCACTTCCACTGTTCCACGGTGTCCTCGTTCAGCTTCCAGTGTTTCAGTCCCTTCATGACCCAGTCGAGGTAATGTTCCTTGGGTTTGAATTTTCCAATGGGGGCCGCCGCGTGGGTGGTGACCAAGGTCTTCTCTTCGTCCTCGGTGATGACGGTCACCGGCAGGTGACGGTACGAGCCCGGCGGCACGTCGCCCTCGAATTCGTCCATCAACTTGAGGTCTTCTTCGGTGACGTCGAGGATCATGCCCCAGACCCGCTCTCCGGGCGACGGCACGACGCTCGCCAGGCCGCAGCGCCACTGAGACGACCATCGGCAGAACTGGATCGCATGGTCGGGCAGGTAGGCCTTGCCCACGGGTTTGTGTTCGGGAGCTCGGCGCTTCAACTGCGTCGGGTTCAAATTGTCCGCGTAGACGAAGAGTTTCATCGATGGGTCATAGTCCTCTGTGTCTCATGATCTTGGACAAACCCCTAGCTTGTAGCGAGTGGTTCGACGCCTTGTCAAGTGCGGGGGGAGGGCTGCCGCCGGCGACGGATGAGTGGCGTTGGTCCTGCCAGGGTGCATCAGAGTGGATACCACGCTTGACACGCGTGAGCCAATGGAAGGAGCCGCCCGCCTGCTACTCCGCGTTGTCCCGCCTCTGGGCCCAATTGACTTGGGGCAAGGTCGCGCCCTATGCTCTTTCCATCGCTCGTGCCAGGAACACACTCTCGTCCATGAGTCAGTCCTCAGCTCCCGAATCGTCGTCCCATACCCCGGCGAAGCCTACGCTGAGTCCTGTCGCGCTCCTGCACTATGCCGCGCTGCTGTTGCTCGCGGTCGGGGCCGTGGCGTTCTGGTGGCTGCGGGCGCCGGTGCTGAACCCCGTCACCGATCCCCAGGGCGCAAAAGCCATTGCTTTAGTCCATACCCACCGCGCGAAGAACGCCCCGACGCTGCTGCAAGGCGTCAACGACATGGTGCGCGTGCGCAACGAGAACGGGAAAAAGGCGCGGCTTGGCGAATGGGTGGTCGAGAAGCAGGCGGAAGGGCACTACGTGGTCAAGGTCATGTTCCGGGAGCAGGGCTCCCGCAACTGGATCGAACGGGAATACTCCTGGCAAGTGGATCTGGAGAAGAAACAAGTGCACGCCCTGTCCATGCCGTCGATTGATCTCATGGCGGATGAGGACTTGGCGCCACTCGGGAGCACCACACCGCTGCCGGTCCGATAGATGTGTTTCGTGAATCGTGACACGCAAGAGTAGGGCGTCGAATCGCTGCAGGCCACGTTTAGTGAATGACGAGTAACGACGAGCACCGATCCTAGAAGGATCGGCGCTCGGTGGGGACGTCGACGAAGATCTCCTCGCCCTCGACATGGACCGGAAAGCAGTCCACCTGGATGGCAGGGTTTTCGACGCGGTGGCCGGTCGTCACGTTGAAGCGCCAGCCGTGCCAGGGGCAGGCCACACAGTCGCCATCGAGCTTGCCCTCGCCCAATGGGCCGCCGGCGTGGGGGCACACGTCATCCGTGGCGTAGAGTCGGCCAGCCACGTTGTAAATCGCGACATAGCCAAGCTCCGTCTGGACGGAGCGGGAGGCGCCCTCGGGCAGGTCGGCCAGGGTGCCGACACGCAGTCGTTTCGTGGGCGTCATGGCTGGTTCTGCGCGTGGTAAACTTGATGGAGATCGGCAGGCCCAGGGCGGTTGGAAGGCCGCCTAATGCTTGATTTCACCTGGATAGTATGGCATAGATTTTTCATCGGTATCGTCCGCTGAGAGGGAGTGGGTATGGAGCTGACGCTCTTGCTGAATGCGACCTATGAACCCCTGCGGGTCGTGCACTGGCAGAAAGCCATTACGCTTCTCTGGCAGGGGAAAGTCGAGGTCCTCGAGTTCTACAACCGGGACGTCCGAGGCATCTCCGTCACCTTCCGGCTTCCCTCTGTCATGCGGCTGCTCAAGCTGGTGAAGCTGAAAGACAGCCACCGAGCCGTCAAATTTTCCCGCATCAACATCTTCACCCGCGACGGGTACACCTGTCAGTACTGCGCGCATAAGTTCCGGACTGAAGAACTGACGTTCGACCACGTGGTCCCCATCGCGAAGGGTGGGAAAAAGACGTGGGAGAACATCGTCACGGCCTGCTGGCGTTGCAACAACCGGAAGAGCGGACGCACGCCCGATGAGGCCAACATGAAGCTCGTCAAGAAACCCGTCAAGCCCCGCTGGAGTCCCGTGGTGACCATCACCATCGGAATCCGCAACGCCCCCGAAAGCTGGCGCGATTACTTGTATTGGAACGTCGCGCTGGACGAAGACGCCTCAGAAACCTAGCCGGATGGCCGGATAGGTCTGCCCAGCGTCGTTCTCGCATCGCGCAAAGCCTCAACGTACCTAGAACCGTACGCCTCGACTTCTCGCTCGCTGCGGCCTCGCTGAACAAACCTCTTCGGCCATCCTAAGAGCAGGACCAGCGAGCCTGATCCTCCAATCGTCATTTCGGCTGATCCAATACGATTTCAATTCCCTCCCCGCCGACAAGCGTCGGGTTTTTCTTGAACTGCCCTTCGATGTCGCCCGGCTGCGCCGGCCCGGCTTGCCCATCCTTGTCCAAGCGCGCCGAGACGTCGACCATGCCCTTCAACTCCGTGCCTTGCTGAATCATATCGCCGCTGGTGATCTCGAACTTGAGCGGAAATTGTGGGCGATCGATGCGTTTGGCCGCGAGCGGGCGGCCCGTGCCCCCCGGACGTTTGAGAATGACGAACAGGGTGTCGGTCGGCTGCACGCGGCCGGCCAGGTCGGCGGTGATCGTGACCGTGCCGGCGAGCCGGCCCGACCCAACCTGTTCGCAGCCGTGCGCGAGGCCAAAATAGGCGGCGATGGCTGCCAGCGCGATGATGCCGCCGGCCATGCCGAATGTGGTGGCGTGTGTATTCCCCATAACTCCGTGGTTCTCAGATGTGAGGTGACACCGGCACGAACGCGGGCCGCATTATACAAGCAGGGCCGCCGCTTTTGCCATGCATGAGTGCCGAATCATGACTTTTTCCTGCGATCAGTCCTGTTGTAGAATGCGGCTCTGTTGTGGCCGGCCCGCAGCCGGTTGTTAGGTCCAAAGGAGGTTTTGCATCGTGAATCCAGGATTTCCCATCTCACTCGATGTGCAAGGCTGGCCCTGTCTGGTGCTGGGCGGCGATCAGGAAGCGGCCGACAAGGCTCAACGGCTGCTCGAAGCCGGCGCCAAGGTCACGGTGATCAATCCGACCCTCAATGATACGCTCAA
The DNA here is from genome assembly GCA_964449255.1 of uncultured Nitrospira sp. GTDB lineage: Bacteria > Nitrospirota > Nitrospiria > Nitrospirales > Nitrospiraceae > BQWY01. The sequence goes on from CAYUYE010000003.1 coordinate 284,940, forward strand.
GAAGCTGACGGCGAGCGCGAAGGTCATTCATCGCGGCCGGATGTTCCGCGCGACGGATCTTTCCGGCGTGGTCCTGGTGCTCAACTGCATCCGAGACGACAAGGAATTCTCCGAAAGCCTGTTGGCGATGGCCCGCAAGGAGAAATTTCTGCTGTGGTCGGCCGATCAACCGGAGGCCTCCACGGTCATGATGCCGGCGGTGGTGAGCCGCGGGCATCTGCGCATTGCCGTGAGCACCAGCGGCGCATCGCCGGCGCTGGCCTCGCGGATCCGACAGGATTTGGAGGCGGTGTTCGGGCCCGAGGCAGGCGAGTTTCTGGCGTGGCTCGCGGAGTTGCGCGATGACACCAAAGCCACGGAGGCAGACGTTGTGAAGCGGCGCGAGATTCTCACGCGTGCCGTAGAAGAATTCAAGCTCGCCGGGCAGGTGTCGTATCCGTCGGCCTGGCTCGATCAGCGAAAAACGTGAAGATGAAACAGACGTGACGCGTCGTTGGTCCCTTGGCTAGGCTCTGGACGGTCCTGAGCGGGCTGTTGCGAGCGACGAGTCACGAGATACGAACGACGAATGGAGGAGCGATGGTTCTACTCGAGTTCAGCATGTCACCGTTGGGCAAGGGAGAGAGCGTCGGAAAATATGTCTCGCGCTCGCTGGAGATCGTCGACAAGAGTGGCGTGGACTACCGCCTGAACCCGATGGGGACGGTGTTGGAAGGGGAGTGGGACGACGTCATGCGTGTCGTGAAGCGCTGTTACGAGCGGATGCGGAAGGACTGCAATCGGATTTCCTGCTCAATCAAGATCGATGCCCGCAAGGGCGCCAAGGGCCGACTCGCCAGCAAGGTCGCCAGCGTCGAAAAGCGTCTGGGGCGGACCCTCAAGAAATCCTAACCTGATCCTGCAGAAATCATCGGAACCGTCCTAAGGGAAGGGGACGCCCTCTCGCTTCCGCGCAGGGACAAGTCCATCTGCGGCTTGTCCCTGCCCACTCTCTCTTTATTTTATTGAGGCGGCAGGGTTTATCCCGTCCGTGCGGGATTGTTTCACCCTCCCGACCCCGCGCGCACTCCTCCCGTAGCGACCACCGCCTTAAAATGATCCTTCTGAGCGTGCTTGATATTGCTCCACATTGGAAGGATGCCTATGCTGGTCCAAGTGCGGCCGTCGAGGGAGCACCGCCCCTAATTCAGAAATCTGATGGATCTTGTGTGCGGCCTCCGGGAGCACAGGACCAGCTTAGGCGTCCTTCCTCGCGTCCGTGTGCGGATTGCGCGAGCGCGAAGTATGGGCCCTGCGTGTCACGTCAATTTGTTGCGGCTTGACGGGTGCAGGAAGGTCTTGAGAAGAAAGCCGCGGCGTCAGCCGCCGACGTACACGCGTCGTACACGCGGGCCGATCGCGCACAACACCTCGTAAGGAATCGTGCCTTGCCAGGTGGCCAGGTCGGCCGCCGTGATCGTCTCGCTTCCCTGCGTCCCGATCAGCATCACCTCATCGCCGACCTGAGCCTGTGGAAGGTCCGTGACGTCGATCATCGTCATGTCCATGCAGACTCGTCCGATAACGGGCGCGCGCCGGCCTTGCACGAGGACGGAGCCCTTGTTCGACAAGTGCCGGCTATAGCCGTCGGCATAGCCGATCGGCAGCACCGCGATCCGCGAGGGGCGGGCGGCTCGAAACGTTCGGTTGTAACTGACGCTTTGCCCAGGCTCCAGATCGCGCAGCTGCACGATGTGGGTGGACCAGGACAGCACCGGTCGGAGGTGTGGTTCCTCCGTGATCGGCGTGCCGGACTGATAGCCGTAGAGGCCGATGCCGGGCCGGACGGCATCATAATGGGAATCCGGGAACCGGAGGATGCCGGCGGTGTTGGCCATGTGGGCCATGGGCAGGGTGACACCGGCTTGCTGGATGTGGTCGAGCAGCCCCGCGAAGGTTCGGATCTGGTCGTTCGTAAAGGACGGATCGAGCTGGTCGGCATCGGCAAAGTGGGTCATCACGCCAACGAGCCGCAGCGGGCCCTTGAAGGCGGCCGACTGCAACAACGGGAGCACCCGCTCCGCCGCGAGGCCGAGCCGTCCCATGCCCGTGTCGACCTCGACGTGGACCGGGTAGGGAGAGACGTCGCGCAGCCGCGCGGTCAGGGCCAGCACGATGGACTCGTCATATATCAACGGCGTCAGGCGATGGTGGAGCAAGTCGGCCAGCTCGCGCGGGACGACCGGTCCCAGGACGACGATATCGCACAGGATGCCGGCCTCGC
>CAYUYE010000004.1:0-253315 GCA_964449255.1 uncultured Nitrospira sp.
AGTATCACAACGACTTCAGATCACAAGGAAATGGCAGATTCCAACGTAGGATTTGGCCGACAAAAAACGGCACGGCATCGAGACTCTAGACCAGACAGGTACCGCACGCAAATAGAGCGATCAACAGAGAGGCGTGCCGCGCCGGGATGTGCGCAAGAACGAGAGTCGAGACGAGGTCGCACGCTGCAGGCGCTTAGCCCAGGCATGAGTGAGAAAGGCTGCGCCGGAAGAGTCAGCGGATCAAGCGAACCGGGGATGAGGGAAAAGGAATCACGTGAGGGTTTTCTCGGCGGGCGTGAATGAGCAGGGCAAAACGGAAAGACAACGCTTGTGGGTTTTCTCCGCCGCCGCAAGGAAGAAGGCTACGCCCGAAGAGGCGGCGGATCATGCCAAGCAAGGGTTAGCCGGCGACGGATGACAAAAATCCAATTCAGGCGTCTCTCCGCGGGCGCAAGGAGGAAGGCTGCGCCTGAAGTGCCCGCGGTACCAGGGCAAGAGTCACACTTAAGGTGATTATCCGGCCGCGACAACGAAGAGAGGCTGCGCCTGAAGAGCGGCCGGTCCGCGGATGGGGAGCAAATAAGGTGTTTCTCCGCCGGCGCAAGGAAGAAGGCTACGCCTGGTGAGCCGGCGGTACTCACGAAGTGTTGTCTGGTCGGGGCGAGAGGATTTGAACCTCCGACCCCTGCGTCCCGAACGCAGTGCGCTACCAGTCTGCGCTACGCCCCGACCCCCGCACTTCAATAAAGGAGAACAGGTTGCTACGTCAAGGGTTGAAATGGAAGCCCATGCGCCTCAGCCACCGCCTTGTAGGCCACCTGCCCCCTCACGACGTTCACTCCCTTCGCGAGCCCTCGATCCCGTCGGATCGCCTCGTCCGGCCCTTGCCCTGCAAGGCGCAGCAGAAACGGCAGGGTGGCATTGGTCAAGGCCAAGGTCGAGGTCCGCGGAACGATGCCCGGCATATTCGAGACGCAATAGTGCAACACCCCCTCGACCTGATAGACCGGATCGGAATGTGTCGTCGGCCTGGTCGTCTCGCAGCAGCCGCCTTGATCCACGGAGACATCGACGATCACCGACCCCTTGCGCATCCGGCCGACCAGCGCACGGCTGATCAACTTGGGCGCCTTAGCCCCGGCCACTAACACTGCTCCGATGACCAAATCGGCATCCGCGACCGCCCGTTCGATCGCCCAGTGATTCGCGGCCAAGGTGACAATCCGCCCATGATACTCGGCGTCCAGCGCCCGCAGCCGTTCGAGGTCCAGATTGATCACCGTGACCTGCGCCCCCAAGCCGACCGCCATTCGGACGGCCGCGCTCCCCACGACCCCGGCGCCCAGCACCACTACGTTGGCCGGCGCCACGCCGGGCACGCCACCGAGCAAGACGCCGCCGCCGCCGTGGATGCGCTCGAGATACTGTGCCCCGATCTGCACGGCCATCCGACCGGCAATCTCGCTCATCGGCTTGAGCATGGGTAAAGTGCCGTCCGGCGCCTCGGTCGTCTCATAGGCGATGGCCAACGCCTTGGATTCCACGAGGGCCTTCGTCACATCCGGCAGTGAGGCCAGGTGCAGATACGTAAACAGCGTCTGCTGAGGACGCAGCAACCGACATTCTTCCACCAGCGGATCTTTTACCTTCACGATCAGCTCGGCCTGGTCGAAGAGGTTTCGCTTCGAGGGTTCCAGCCGCGCCCCCGCCTGCCGGTAGCCGTCATCCAGAAAGCCAGACCCTTCGCCCGCTAACGACTCGATCAGCACGTGATGCCCCGCGGCTACCAATGCGCGTACTCCGTCGGGAGTCACACTGACCCGATATTCGTGGTCCTTCACTTCTTTGGGCACACCGATGATCATCGTCTTTTCCCTCGCGTGCAGCGACCGGTCGACTGGAGCCTACCATAGACCGAGGCACCGATCGATCTCCCGGCGCAACGTCGCGCCGTCTGTGGCGCTCGGCCCGGGTGGACAGTCTCAAGACCCCTGTTGTACACTCGCCCATCGGTTCCATCCCCGTCTCGAAAGAGGATATCCAGCATGACGACCTGCGACGGATGCGGCGCCCAGACCGGCCCCCTGATGAAACTTTCGCTCGGCAAAGATTTCTTCGGCCGGGCCTATGACCGACTCTCCCCGTCGACCGACCAAAGCCCCAAATGGTATTGCGAACCCTGTTCCATGATGAAAAACCTGCAGCGCGACTTTCGCGACATTCGCAGCGAACTGACCAAGCTCAAGAAGGGGGAAGCCTCGGCGCTACAAAAGGCTGAGGAGTTCCAGCGCGCACAGTTGCGCGTACGCGAAATTGCGACCATCGCCGGAAGCACCGCCCCGTCGCCCCTGTTGCCCGCGGCCGACGTCTCGGCGCTCTCGAACGAACTCCAGGCCCAAGCGACAGCGGTATAGTCCCCAGTCATTTCCATGTCCGGCTTCACACGTCATATTTTCGTCTGCACCAATCAGCGGAGCGCCGACGATCCGCGCGGGAGCTGTTCGAAGTTGGGCTCGGAGAAGTTGCACGCCCATTTCAAAGCCGAGGCGAAACGCCTCAATTTAAAGGGGATTGTGCGCGCCAATAAGGCCGGGTGCCTCGACCATTGCGATCTGGGTCCTAGTGTCGTGATTTATCCGGAGGGCGTGTGGTACCGCGTTAAAACGGAAGCCGACGCCACCGAGATTATGGAACGTCACGTGCTCAATGGCGAGGTCGTCACTCGGTTACTCATGCCCGAGCATACGGCTCCCGCGAAACTCCCGCCGCTGAACCCCTAGCAACACCATGGCCGTTGACGACAAATGGAAGGCCAACCTCGAGAAGGTGGCCTTCATGAAACAATTCCCCGGACTGCTCGGGAAGTGGGAAGACCTGTCCGGGAAAACCATCGAAGCGGTGCTTCCCCTCAAGGGGAAGCAGGGTGCGGCGGCGCTTGTTTTCAACGATGGAACCTTCACGATTGCACCGCCGATGACCGCAGAACCTTATGAATTGGGGGAGGCGCTCTCGGCAGCCCGGCAGTACTTGGAGCCCAAGCATCGCGCCACCTACGTGGAGTATGATCGTCTGGTCAAGAAGGATCGTGAGGCGCTGAAGTCCGCCCGGCTCGAAAAGATCATCGGGGCGATCCAGAACAACCTGGAGCAGATTCCCGAATTGAAAGATCGTTTGAAGGAACTCGTTCAGGAGTGGAAGTGAGCAGCATCCCAAAAAAGAACATGTTCGAGATCTTCTCGCAAGGTCTCTTCGAAGGAGTCAAACCCATGATGGTCATCCGCGATCACCTCGTTCGCCATCCCGACCGCTGTACGCATCAGGCGGTCTGCGTGCCGATCTGCCCAACCGGCGCCTGGCTTTCCACGCCACCGTTCAAATTCGATGCGTCGCGTTGTCTCGAAAGCTGCCGCCTCTGCTTGGATGCCTGCCCCTCGCAGGCTATCTATGCGGTCTACAAGAAGGGCGACAAGCTGCTGGTGCCCACGCCGAAAGTTTAATAACCAAGCCACCCGTCAGACCTATTGCCCCTTAGGCCCGCCAGTGGGCCGAGCTCAATTGAGCTGCTTTCGGATATGCCCCCAGTAGGCCGTCGCGACGTAGCCGCAGGCGAGCGTCCCAGTGGTGAGGGCCATGATCTGATACACCTTGCTGCGGGGAATTTTCACTTTGACTGAAGGATTGAGCAGATCCGAGGACGACTGCACCAACTTCAACGATTCTCCCGCAGACAGGATGGGCCACATACAGGACAGCCGCAGCCGTATCTCTCCGCGAGGAAGCGCCATCGTATAGAGCCACCCTTGGTCGAGGTGTTCGACCGCCATCTTCACCAGCCTGCGCAGCACCGGCTGAAATCTGGCTCGGTTGGCCTGATCGAGCAGATCGGTCGGTTTCAGTCCGGCCTCCTGCAGTAAGGGTTCAGGAATATAGCAGCGGCCGCGGCGTAGATCGTGCGCGACGTCTTTCACGATGTTGGTCAGTTGGAGGCCCTTGCCGAAGCGCACACCGACCTCCGCCATCTTGCCCGCATCCCAGCCGGAGAGGGCATGCCGGTGTGCACACATGAGTCCCGTCCAAAACTCACCGACGCAGCCGGCCACCAGGTACGTATACCGATCGAGTTCCTCCATCGTCTTAAGCGCGATCGGTTGCGCCGCGGTGCCCCCGGCAAATTCTTTCAAGTCCATGGCCATGCCCTTCGGGAGCGTCGCCATGAGCCACCGGATGTACTTGCAGTCAATCGGCGTCAGGTTGGCGTAGAGCCGGAAGCAATCGTCGAGCCGTCGCAACAAGACCGTCTCCGCCTCGGAGGCCTGATGGGGAATCAGCGCGGATTGAATGGCGGCGATATCTTTCCAGTCCGGGGCTTCCGACGAAAACTGCCGCTGAAAGCGGAGCAGGAATTCCAGGCGTTGATGGACGTCGATCACTTCCGTATCGGCGATGGTGTCGGCCGCGCGCGCGAAGAGATATCCCAAACTGACCTGATCACGCACGTCGGCGGGGACGACGGCCAACGTCGTATAGAACAATCGCGAGACTTGTTTGAGGAGGTCGCGAAGGAGCGAATGTTTGAGCGCGTCGGGCGTTGCAGGGTTGGTCACGGCGTCACGTCCAGCCGACCTTCCATGCCTTTTTCTCGATGGCTTTTGAAAAAGAGCAGTTGCTTGTCGCAGTAAAACGTGAAAGCGCCGGTCTGGTTGGGCAGAAACTTCACGACGACGGTCTTCCCGGCCCCGACGTCTTGCTCGATGGACAGTCCACCGTCTTTCAAGACGAAATTGTGGGGGGTCAGGGTTGTGACGCTGGTCAACGTCAGCTCCACCGCTTTCCCAACCTGCACCGTGAAGTGCGACGGGCTATAGCTGTAGCTGTCGAGAACGAGGGTGGCCCGCTGAATGCCATCCGCCCCGACCGTCGCCGGGACCGGAACTGCCACGCCTTCCGTTGGCACCTGGGCGATGGCAAGGCTGCCTCCGGCCAGGAGAGCCAGCACCCCCACAATCCAGATGGGACGAGGCGATCGGAGAGCCACGCGGCCTATCTAACAGAAGGTCTCACCCTGGTCAACAAGTCCAGGGCCTCACCGTCTTCCCTCACAGCTTAGAAACCCCTAATCTATCAGCAACTTAAGCGCCTATTCACGCAGGCAGGGCCTTGACCTGGCCGAATAGGAGGGTTATTGGTGAGATACACGTCGGTCCCAAGGCACCTGAGGCTCGCGTTAGGGTAGACTACCTTCAGCGTGCCGTGATTCCCCGGCGAAGGAGGAGATGACGATGAAGTGGTTGAAAGGTATCGGCTTGTTTCTGATCGCCAACTTCCTGATCTATATCACGCTGTCGATCACAGCCTCTATTTTAATCAACGTGATCCTGCCGGCCTTCGGCATCGACGTCCGCGGGTCATTCAATCAGAATCTACTGGTGTGGTCGCTGGTCATCGGCTTTGGCGGCGCCTTTATCAGCTTGGCCTTCTCCAAGCAGATGGCCCGCGCGATGCTGGATTGTTCCCAGATCACGCAGCCGCGCAATCAGGCGGAGCAGGTGATCTATGGTTCCGTCCAGGAAATCGCCAATCGTCTGCACATCACGATGCCCGAGGTTTGGATCTATGAGTCACCGGATCCCAACGCCTTTGCGACGGGACCCAGCAAGAACAATGCGATGGTCGCCGTCTCGACCGGCCTCTTGAACAACATGCGCGAACACGAAGTGAAAGGCGTGTTGGCCCATGAAATGGGCCACGTCTTCAACGGTGACATGTTCACGACGACCGTGCTCGCCGGCTTAATGAACACGTTCGTGCACTATATCAGCAACCTCATGTACCATGTCATCGGCCAACCGTCCGGCGACCGCGAGGAAGGCGGCTCGGCGGGCAACCCGATTCTGGCCATGGTCGTGTACTTCGTGCTGCAGATCGTGCTCTCGTTCCTCGCCATGATGGTCGTCAGATGGCATTCACGCCACCGTGAGTTCGCGGCCGACGCCTTCGCGGCGAAGGTCTACGGCAAGGACTCGATGATCGGCGCGCTGCAAGCGATCGACAGCTGGGTGACGCGCAATCAATTCGAGCCGGCGCCGCAGGATGCCTTGGCCACGATGAAGATTTCGGGACGAACCAGCGGCATGATGCACCTCTTCGCCACCCATCCACCGATCGAAGAGCGCATCGCGGCCTTGGAACAGCTCCGCGCCTAACCCGGATTGGAGGCCACCATGGGCTTCGGACGTCAGATCTTGCTGGGCATGGGATTGAGCCTTGGAACGCTGGCCTCCTGCAGCTCCAGCTACCTATTCGAACCGGGCGGCGCGCAAGCCGCACAGGCCACTGAGAAAGGACCGATGCTCATGGCTGCCAAAACGGCACCTATCTATGACTTCACCATGGATGACATCGATGGCAAACCCATGCCGCTCAACAGTTTCAAGGGCAAAGTCCTGCTCGTCGTCAACACCGCGAGCTTCTGCGGCAACACCCCGCAGTATAGCGACCTCGAAACGATGTACGAGAAGTACAAAACACGAGGCTTGGAGATACTGGCGTTCCCAGCCAACAACTTCGGCCAGCAAGAGCCGGGCAACAACGAAGAGATCAAGAGCTTCTGCTACACCAAGTACAGCCTGACGTTCCCCTTGTTCAGCAAGATCAGCGTCAAAGGCTCAGACAAGCACCCGCTGTATCAGTACCTCACCGAACAGAGCCCGTTCCCGGGCGAGGTGGAGTGGAATTTCCAGAAGTATCTGGTGGACCGCTCCGGTAACATCATCGCGAAGTACCATCACAGGACCAAGCCGCTCTCCGACCAAATCGTCCAGGACGTCGAGAAGGCGCTGGCTCAGTAGCCGCCCCACGACGGTTCAGGCTAAGGCCAAGGTTGAGCAGGACGGCAGAACTCCGCACGTTCCCCCACCCTCACCTCGACCTGAACCTCAGTCTTTCCTTCTACCCCTTGCGGTAGAAGGCGATATGGTCCCGATACTGAGCGATCGCGGCGCTGAGGGCCGCCTTGCCCATCGGAATATTCGCTTCGAGCGTATCCTCGACGCTGCGGTCGTCGATCACGACCTCGTAGCGCATCTGCACATTGGTCAGGACCAGTCCCCCCTGCTTCACATCTCGCGGGAGGTAAAGCTCGGTCCATACCTCTTTTTCCACCAAACAGACGTCGCGGAAACGCTCGTAGAGCAGGGTCAGTTTTTCAGGATCCGTCTCTTTCACACGATCTGTCATAGGCCTCTGCCTCCACTGGAAATCGATGTTTGGTGTGGTCCAACGCTCAGCGGGTCGCGGGAGCGGCTGATGCGGGGGCCTGATCGAGGATGGTAAACCGCATGGTCCCCACCTGATTGCCGCCATGAAACGGCTGCTGTCCGATGGGGGTGATGTAGATCTTCACGAGGTACTTCCCCGGGCCCCATATCCCTTTGGCAGGCCTCAATTCCAGGAAGCCGTAGCGCGAATGTCCGGGCTGTTCCAAGACGTCGCGTCCAACCGGCGCCTCGGCCGGCTTGCTCTGCTCATCCAATAGAAACCATTGTGCGCTGTATTGGATTGGGTCTTCCACCGGCGCTGTTTCGAAGACGATGTACACGGGGTCAGACGTTGGAGGAAAGGTCGAGGTCGGTTCGATCGGTTTGAAACGCGGGTCTTGCGTATACCAGCCTTGCCGCCCGAACGAGTCCCATTCGATCTCGTACCCCTTTGCCATTCGGATCCAGGCAAAGAGCGACTGCGGAACGCCTTTTTTTTGCAGATCGAACTCGGGCAGCTTGGTGATGTCGACTTCGGTCTGTTGTTGCTCCTTGGGGGCCATCAGATCCACGGCCCAGACCTGACCAGGCAGCGCCATTCCAAGAACCAATGCAACGAGGGAACGCCGCGCCCAGCGAGTCATGTCACGGATATCGACCTCTGAGTGCTTGTGCATCGTCGTGTTCGTCCGCCTACGGACTCTCATAGCCGCTTCGATTCCAGCGTACCGAACCCCCACGAGGGATTCAACTGCGAAGGAGGAACCTGTCTGGCGTGAGGCCTGAGGTCAGCCCTGGCGTCGTCCCTACGCCATCCCACCGCCCTTGATATACTGAGAATGTGCCCTTATCGGCACACCATGCCCTACTCGAGAATCCAGACCGTGTCCCAGACGACCCTGACCGACGAGACAGCCCCCGACGACTCATCACCATCCCTCGACGATCAGTCGGAGTCGGCCTTCGCCCTGACGAAGCACGACCGGCAACGGAGCCGCCAGGCTGGCATCCGAGACGGAGCCTGTCAGTCGATCGGCCAGGGCATCGGAGAACAATACTTCTCCGCCTTCGCCCTTCTACTCCACGCGACCCCGATGCAACTTGGGTTGCTGTCGGCTCTGCCGCAACTTTTCGGTACCTGGGCGCAACTGCTGGCCACCAGCCGCAGGGCCGCTCGCTACCCACGCCGCACGCTCATTCAGTTCGGCGTGTGGGCGCAGGCCCTCTGGTGGGCGCCCCTCTGCGCCATTCCTCTGCTGCTCGAGGAGTATGCTGCGGCGGTGCTCATCGCGCTCGTGGTCGTCTACGCCGGACTCGGGCACCTCACAGTACCGCCGTGGAATAGTCTCATCACCGACGCCGTCGGCCCGAATCTGCGCGGACAATACTTCGGGCAACGCGCCCGCATCATGGCAGTCGGTGGCTTCCTCGCGCTTGGACTCGGCAGTGTCGCACTGCAGGCGTCACGGGAATGGGGGTCGGACTGGCTCGGTTTTGTCGCGATTTTTGCGATCGCTGCACTGGCTCGCGGCGGCTCGGCCCACGCGCTCCGCGAACTGCAGGAATCCCCCCGCCGGCCGGACCAGGGAGCCGGCCCCAGCGTGTGGACCTTTGTCCGCCGGGGCGGCACACCTGACTTCAGGCGATTCCTCGTCTTTTCCGCCCTTATGCATGCGGCGACGCTGATCGCCGGCCCGTTTTTCGTGATGTACCTGCTGAAGCACTTGCAGTTTAGCTACGTGGAGTACGGCCTGTGGCTGGCCGCGCAGATCCTCGGTCAGTTCGTTTCATTGAAATCATGGGGACGACTGGGGGACCGTTATGGACACACAACCGTCCTGACGATAGCCGGGTTCTTGGTGCCGAGCCTGCCGACCTTCTATCTGTTCGGAGCGAGTGTGCCCTACCTGGTCGGCGTGAACGTGTTCGCCGGGATTGTCTGGGGTGGGTTGTCGCTAGCGATGGGGAACTATCTGTTCGATACGGTGAAGCCGGAGGAAAAGGCCCATGCAGTGGCGATCACCAGCGTGGTCAACGCCATGGGGTGGTTCGCAGGGGCGATGGTGGGAGGCTGGTTGGTGGGATGGCTCCCCAACCGGTTGTCAGTCTTGGGGGTGGAATGGGTCCTCGTGTCGAATCTTCCGCTCCTGTTCCTGATTTCAGGCCTGCTGCGGCTGGTCGTCTCTTGGAGCGTGCTCCCGCACCTCAGCGAATCACGGCCGGTCGATCGAGCACGGCTGCATGATCTCTGCGCGGCGTTGCCGGTCATCGGCCCGTTCCACCGGTTGGTCGTCCGGATGCGCCGGTGGATGACCGTCCCGCCGACCGCCTCCTGAGCCGCGCGAGACTAACGCCCGGGCAGAACCGTGCCGTCGCGCTGCTGCTCCTCCTGCTTGAGCTTCTCGAACGCGCGATCGGCGTTGCCGCGTACGTCTTGCACCGAAGGCTGCTGCATTGGCTTGGGCTCCTTGGCGGAGGAACATCCGCCCAGAAGCATCCCGGCTACCACCCAAGCCGCTGTCACACTGACCACACCGTGCGTGCATCTCATGTCGTCCCCCTTCTCCGTCCTAGAAATCGGTCCTGGAGATCTTTGCGCCTCTCCGCTCCATCGATCGCTCGGCTGTCCGCCGCCGGAGTGCATCCAGTGCCGCCAAGCGGCATCTTACTGCACCGCCCTGGGTAAAAACCACGCGGGTGAGGTCTCTGCCTTCCTAGCGCACCTCAGCCACGTGGGTGAAAAGCCACGGAAGATTGACGGGTTGCCCGAGATTGGCTATGGTGACACACGTACGTGTCTGACCCAGGCCCGGAGGCCCTTTCAATGTCACTTCCCGACCGCCTCTCCCAAGACCTCGCCCAGGCCATGAAGTCCCGTGATCAGTTGCGCATGGATGTCATCCGGATGATCAAAGCGGCCTTCCAGAAACGCGAGATTGAACTCAAGAAAGACCTCGATGACGCCGAAATGAGTCGTATCATGACCGCACTGATCAAACAGCGGCGGGAGTCGATCGAGCTCTACGAAAAAGCGCAACGGACCGACCTCGCGGGCAAGGAACGCCAGGAGATCACGATCATCGAGCACTACCTGCCCAAGGCCCTTTCGGCAGAGGAATTGGCCGCACTCGTGGACCGCCTCATCCAGGCAGCTGGCCAACCCACGATGAAGGACATGGGCACCATCATGAAATCGGTTATGGCCCAGCTTGGCGGCACCCCGGTCGACGGGAAGGTCGTGAGCGAGCTGGTGCGGTCGAGACTCACCAAGTAGATCGACCCACCCCTGATATACTTGGAAGTGGCGGCGCTGCCTCGAATATTCACGCAAAGGATATGTCGTGAGCATACTCATCATCGATGATTCGGCGGATCACCGAGCCCTCCTGGCCGCCATCCTCAAGAAAGCGGGGCATACGACCCTCACGCTGCTGGGCAGCGCGATGGAGGCCTACCGTGAGCTCGGGATCGAACAGGCGAAACCGCCGGCTCAGACCCCCGACCTGATCATTCTCGACATCATGATGCCGGACATCGACGGCGTGGAAGCCTGTCGCAAGATCAAGGCCTATTCGCCGGTCAATGAGGTCCCGATCATCATGGTGACGGCGAAAACCGAGACCACCTATCTGCAGGAGGCCTTTGCCGCCGGGGCGATGGACTACATTTCGAAACCCGTGAATCCGATCGAACTCAATGCCCGGGTCGCTTCCGCCCTGACGCTCAAACAGGAAATGGATCGCCGCAAGGCCCGCGAGCGCGAACTCGAACAGCGAAACGTCGAGCTTCAAACGGCGTTGAGCGAGGTCAAGGTCCTCCGTGGACTCATTCCGATCTGCGCAGGTTGCAAGAAGATTCGGAACGACCACGGCTACTGGCAGCAGATCGAGGAATACGTCCAGGAGCATTCCGAAGCCGCCTTCAGCCACGGCCTCTGCCTCCCCTGTGCCAAACGCCTTTATCCTGGTCTTTACCACGAGTAGTTGATACGATTTTGCCAGTGACGGCCGCGCTTCGGCCTGGTGGAGACGTATGGCTATTCTCATCGTTGACGATTCGCCCGATGATCGCCTGCTGGTCAAATCCATCTTGACCTCAGCGGGATACACCGACCTCATTCTGGCCGAATCGGCCTCCGCCGCCTTTCACCATCTGGGGCTGGATGGCCATCCTCCCTCTGCGTCCCACGTCGACCTGGTCCTCATGGACATCATCATGCCGGAAACGAACGGCATCGAAGCCTGCCGCCAGTTGAAGGCGGTGGAACGGCTTCGGGATATCCCGATCATCATGGTCACGGTCAAAACCGATCCCGTCGACTTGCAACTCGCTTTTGCCGCCGGCGCCATCGACTATGTGGGAAAGCCCATCAACAAGATGGAACTACTCACCCGAGTTCGCTCCGTCCTGCGGCTGGTGCATGAAATCGAGCGGCGCCGCTCCCGCGAGCAGGAATTACTCGAGGTGATGCGGCAGTTGCAGGAAGCCAACCAAATGCTCCTACGGCTCTCCAGTATGGACGGCCTGACGGGCATCACGAATCGACGCCAATTCGACGAGTTTCTCGACCAGGAATGGCGGCGCGGCACGCGTGAAGCGACCCCGCTTTCGCTCATCATGCTCGACATCGATCGCTTCAAGGAATACAACGACGCCCACGGCCATCAAGCCGGCGATGAGTGTTTGAAACAAGTCGCGGCCGCGCTCATGGGCGCCGTCAACCGCCCAGGCGACTTGGTCGCCCGATATGGTGGGGACGAGTTTGCCATCGTCCTCCCGGGCACCCCCGCCGAGGGCGCTACCCAGGTCGCCGAAGTGCTACGCCGCCGTGTCGAAGCCTTGGATATCACGCACAAGAAAGGGCATCGCGTGACGATCAGCCTCGGCATCTCCTGCATGGTCCCCTCCCGGGAGAAGCACCATACCGATCTCATTCGCGCCGCGGACCAGGCCCTCTATCAAGCCAAAGAGGAAGGCCGCAATATGGTGCGCGGGCGCTAGCCATCGACCGTCCGTCCGGGCAGGGGGCGTCGAGGAGGCCCCCTTGCTGCCGGTCGGCCACCCGGACTTGCCATGAGTCGCGCACACGCTTGCCCCATACCGCAACCAGACCCATCGGATGACCCGACCGGCTCAGTCCCCTCGGACTCGCGGCCAGGCTCGCCGCCGCCCGAACAACAGCTCCTGACACAGTTTTCGATTGAACGCCTCAGCGATTGCGCCTTTTGGCTGAACGATGCGGCCGAGCTGGTCTACGTCAACGATGCCGCCTGCCGCACGCTCGGCTACACGCGGGACGAGTTGTTGACCAAGCGCCTCCCCGACCTCGACCCGAACGTGCACAGCACGGCCTGGCCCGAGGCATGGGCCAATGCCAAGCAGCAGGCCTTCGTCCTGGAATCGTCGTACCAGCGCAGGGACGGCACGTTGTTTCCGGCCGAAGTCAGTGCGCACTATGTGACGCACCGGGGCGAGGCGTTCTATCTCGTCCTCGTGCGCAACATTACCGATCGCAAGCAGGCCGAGATCAGGGAGCTGCTCCGGCGTGAGACCATTGAAGCGCAACAGGAAGCCTTGATGCGTCTCATGAGCACCCCGGCGGTGCATCACGGCCACCTCCAGGAGGCGTTTCGTGTCATTGCCGAGACGGCCGGCTGGTTCATGCGCGTGCGTCGGGTCGGCATCTGGCTGTACAACCAAGAACGGACGGCGATCGCACTCCAGGACCTCTTCGAGCGCAACCGCGCCACCCACTCCTCGGGCACCATCCTCCAGGCCTCGGAATTCCCGTCGTACTTTCATGCGATCGAGATCGAGGAGCTGGCCATCGATGCGGCCGACGCCCGCCGCGACTCCCGAACTCGCGAGCTGGCCGACCCCTATCTCGTGCCGCAGGGAATCGGCGCCCTGCTCGACGCCCCGATCCGCATGAACGGGCGCGTCATCGGCGTGCTCTGCCACGAACATATCGGAGGGCCGCGTACGTGGTCGGCAGAGGAAATCTCCTTCGCGAGCTCCTTGGCCACCGTCGTGACCGTCGCCATCCAAGAGCATCAACGGCAAGAAACGGAACAGGCCCTGCGAGTGGCCAAGGACGCGGCCGAGGTCGCAAACTCCGCCAAAAGTGAATTCCTGGCGACGATGAGCCACGAGATTCGCACGCCGATGAACGCCATCGTCGGCATGGCGGATCTGCTCTGGGAAACGGAGATGTCGCCGGAGCAACGCAAGTACGTCCGCATCTTCCGACGCGCCGGCAACACCCTCCTGACGCTGCTCAACGATATTCTGGATCTGTCGAAAATCGAGGCAGGCCACCTGGAACTGGAAGCCGCCGACTTCGACCTCGGCGAGGTACTCGACAAGACCATCGAGATGATGGGGCTGCGTGCCAACGAAAAAGGCATCGAGCTCGCCTGCCGCGTCATGGCAGGAACACCGACGTCCCTGATCGGCGACCCCACCCGCTTGCAGCAGATCATCACGAACCTGCTCAGCAACGCGATTAAGTTCACAGAGACGGGCTACGTCCTCCTCACGGTTCAGCGCGATCCCGAAAACCCTCGCCCCGGCTCCTTGCGCGTGGCTGTGCAGGATACCGGCATTGGAATCGCCGAGGAGAAACTTGAGGCGGTCTTCCAAAACTTCACGCAGGCCAACAGCTCGATTACCCGCACACACGGCGGCACCGGATTAGGGCTTTCAATCTGCCGGCGGCTCGTCGAGTTGATGGGTGGCCGCATCTGGGTGGAAAGCACGCTCGGCATCGGCAGCACGTTCTATTGCACGCTGCCGTTGCGGGCTCAGCCGCAGCCCGACAAAACACCGACCGCCCCCTCCACCGACCTACAGGGCCTGCGCGCGCTGGTCGCGGACGATCTGGCGATCAATCTGGACATCCTCCGGGACCTCCTCACCGAATGGGGCGTGAGCGTCACGACGTGTGACACTGGGGCGGAGGCGCTCGCGGCCCTGAAGGAAGCCCATCGCGGGGGTAAAACCTTCGATCTGTTACTCATCGACTCACACATGCCCGGCATGTCTGGCTTCGAGGCGGCGCGCCAGATTGCCGCACATCCCGAGTACGGTTCGCCGACCCTGTTGATGTTGGTCTCGAAGCACTGGGCGGATGATATCGCCAAGATCTACGAAATGAAGCTCGGCGGATATCTCGTGAAACCCATTCGCCGCATGGAGCTGCACAAGTCGCTCACCATCGCCCTGGGGCGCGCGAAGCATGGCGCGGCAGGGCCCGTGGAAACGGCGCTCCCGGCGCCGGTCGTCGCAAGCCGCCCGCTGCACATTTTGCTCGTCGACGATTCGGCGGACAATCAGCTCTTGATCCAAAGTTATCTCAAGAAACTTCCCGACCACATCACGGTGGTGGACAACGGGGCGCTCGCTGTGGGCGCCTTCACTGCCGGCCTGTTTGACGTGGTGCTGATGGACATGCAGATGCCCGTGATGGATGGCTACACGGCCACGCGCACCATCCGGGAATGGGAGCACGCCCAGGGCCGGCCGCCGACGCCGATCATTGCCCTGACCGCCCTCGTGCTCAAGGAAGAGATGGCCAAGGTGGCCGACGCGGGATGCACGAGCCATCTCGCGAAGCCGATTCGAAAGCAGACGCTCCTGACCGCCCTCGAGATCTATCGAACTGAACAGCCATGAGCGCCCTCTCTCCATCGCACGATTCGTCGGACAAGATCGTGGTGCACATCGATGCGGCGCTGGCGGATCTCATTCCGAATTTTCTGGCCAACCGCGAACGCGACATCCTGACCTTGCGGGACGCACTGAACCAGCACAACTTTCAGACGATCGAGATCCTCGGCCATCGCCTCAAGGGCGACGGCGGCGGGTACGGATTCGAGGGCATCAGCCAGATCGGTGCCGTCCTCGAGGCAGCCGCGGCCCGACGAGACGCCGACAGCATCGCACGGCAAACAACGGCCCTCGCCGACTACCTCGCGCGCCTCGACATCACGTTCGTCTCGTAACGACGCTACGCCAGCCCTCAGCTTGACCTCACGACGGCCACAAGGCCGACAACGCAACCCACGCCGCCGCGAGAAAGGTCAGCCCCGCCGGCATAATCGTGCCGAACGATTCCAGCATGCCCTGCTCTGGCGAGGCTGGCGAGAGGAGCACCGAGAGTCCCAGCACTACACACGCCAAGATGAACGCAATCGCGGGGACAGGACTCTTGCGTAGCTTCTCGCCGAAGACTCCACGGCTCTGCGCCTGCCGCAGGCGATTGTGGTCGCTCACCTTGACGCTGTGGCCATCCTGTGGATGCATTGTGGGCTCCTTGGTGACAAATAAGGCGCCACGCTAGCATGGATATCTAGGGATACTCAACTAGTACTCTTGGTCTAGGTGCGTTTGGTTGGTCTTGTCGTTAGAAATGGGATGGAATTTTGGGGCGCCCTCCGACATCACGCATCACGTCACCCTGGTCACCCGCCATGCCGTGACCGCCGCCCCCAGCAGCAAAAGCGAGGCAAGCAGGAATGGTGCGCCAGGCAGCGGCCATTGGATGTGGGGGCTGATGAAGTAGGCAAAGATCTCCGTGAAAAGCACCGGGCCAAGTAGTCCGGCGACGCCGTTGAGACTCGCGAGGGCGCCTTGCAATTGGCCCTGCTCCGCGCTGCTCACCCGGCGGGTCATCAACGCCTGCGCAGCCGGCCCGGCCATCCCCCAGAACGCCATGATGGGAATGCCGAGGCAGAATATCCACCCGTTCGGGGCCATTCCGTACACGACGAATCCGGCAGCCCCGCTGAGCAAGCCTGCCAGCAAGGCCCACCGTTCTCCGAATCGAGCCGTGATCGGACGGATCAGTCCACCTTGCACGATCATGGCGGCCACCCCTACCCCGGCTAACACCAGCCCGACGGCCGCGGTCCCCCACCCGTAGCGATACCCCAGGTAGAGCACCGAGGCGCTCGGCAGCACGGCGTGCGCGAGATAGCCGAGGAACGCGACGACCGCCAAACCGAGCAACTCGTGATGAGAGCGCAGCAAGACAAGCGAACCGACCGGATTGGCCCGCTCCCAGGTGAAGGGTGTACGGGTCGCAGGCGGCAATGACTCAGGAAGGACGAAGAATCCATAACAGGCGTTCAGGAGACTGAGCGCGGCCGCTCCCCAGAACGGGAGCCGCGCGTCGATCGCTCCCAGCCATCCGCCGATGGCCGGCCCCAGGATGAAGCCGAGGCCAAAGACCATGCCGATTTTCCCAAAGGCCGCGGCCCGATGCTCCGGCGGCGTCACATCGGCGATGTAGGCCCCGGCGGTGCTGAAACTAGAGGACGCCATTCCCGCAATGACCCGACCGACAAACAGCCAGCTCACCGTCGGCGCGACCGCCATCAGGATATAGTCGAGCCCCAACCCCAAATTGGACAGTAACACCACGGGCCGTCGACCAAACCGATCGGACAGCGCGCCTTGGATGGGCGAGCACACCAACTGCATGAGCGCCCACGCCGAGCCCATCAGTCCGTAGATCTCGGCCGCCCGCGCGGTGTCGCCGGATAGAAACTCTTCGACGAGCTTCGGCAACACGGGGATCACGATGCCGAACGACAACATGTCGAGCAGGACCGTGATGAGAATGAAGAGAACCGCGGCTTTGCGCCTCGCGATAGAGGGATGAGAGAAGGTCATGCCGAGGGCATGGTAGCAGGGCTGAGGGGATGAGTGGAGGAGAAAACTATGGACGGCAGGTACGACTTGGACTCAAAATCGGAAACACAGATGGAATCAAACAGATGTCCCCTCGGCGGCGTGAACAAAGGGCAAAACGGAAAGGCAACGCTTGTGGGTTTTCTCCGCCGCTGTCAATGAAGAAGGCTGCGCCTGAAGAGGCGGCAGATACTGACCCTACCGGCGTGATTTGGCGCTCAGATTCTTCAACCGCTGAAGTTCGCCAGAGACTAGGGCCTGTTTCTTCGCATGGCTCCAACCTTTGAGCTGTCGCTCCCGCTCCACTGCTTCTACTTTGGAGCCAAACGCCTCGAAGTACACCAGGTGAACAGGCCGGCGTGTGAAGGTGTACGCAGAGCCCCGACCGGTATTATGTGCGCTAACCCGGGAATCAACATCCTGTGCCAAACCGACATAAAAGCTGTCATCGGCACACCGGAGAATGTACACGAAAAATTCTTGGAGTAATCGCCCCTCGACCCCGTCGCCCCTCGTCTGGATTGACCCTGAACGCGTGGAGGGGGCGACTCGGCTCGGGGCACCATTCGACTCACGACCGTTGTGAGAGATTCGATTGACAGGATGGCTTGCCATGAGCGAGCGGGGAACTGCTCCGTCGAGCGCGTTCCCCGCGAGTCGAATGGTGGAGGGCAGGGGAGTCGAACCCCCGACCCCTACGTTGCGAACGTAGTGCTCTCCCAACTGAGCTAGCCCCCCACCCAACTCCTTAGCTCGACCAGAGGCATCGATATTCGCACTACCGACGCTCGCTAACCCATCGGACAGGCCGTTACGCTCCCGCCCGGAACAATGTTGAAGCCAACCTAATCTAGGTCTTTAGCTCGACCAGAGGCATCGATATTCGCACTACCGACGCTCGCTAACCCATCGGACAGGCCGTTACGCTCCCGCCCGGAACAATGTTGAAGCCAACCTAATCTAGGTCTTTAGCTCGACCTCGGGCATCGGCGATCGAGTCACCGACGCTCGCTCACCCATCGAACGGACCAGACCTAACAAAATTTTTGCCGACGGGCGCCGCTTGGATTGACCGCAGGATGGCCTGGGCCCAATTGCCCAGGATTGGAATGCTGCGGAGGAGACGGGGAGGAAAACTACGGCGCCCGCTCGACAGACCCGATTATACACAACCGATCCGCGAGACGCGAGCCCTGCCTAGTTCACCGCATCCGCGAGGCCCCATTCAGCCAAGACGCGCTCCTGGAACAGCCGCTCAAAACGCGGGCGCAATACCAACTCGAAGACTTCTTCCTTGTCGGGACAGAACGCCAGGATTTGCCGACGCGTCTGTTCGATCAAAGCCTCCGCATCGGTTCTCGTCATACTCATCGTCTGCAGGCGCATCGTCGTCCGCTCGACTTGCAGACGCACGCAAGCCATCCGGACCTGCTCTTCCAGGAATTCGTAGCGCCCAACTCCATCGTCGCGTTTCATGGATTGTGCAAGGCCGCGGCTCCAGCCGTAGCACCCTCCACGATCACTCGCCTCCCCTCCACACGCAACCGCCCCTCGGCATAGAGTTGGACCGCGCGCGGGTAGATCCGATGCTCTTCCGCCAGAATCCTGGCCGACAGAGTTTCCGGCGTATCGTCCTCCAACACGGGCACCGCCGCTTGGATGATGATCGGCCCCTCGTCGACGCCCGGGGTGACGAAGTGCACCGTGCAGCCGGCCAGCTTGACGCCGTGCTCCAGGGCCTTTTTTTGCACATCGAGCCCTGGGAAGGACGGCAGCAGCGACGGGTGAATGTTCATGATCCGGTTTTCGTAGGCGCCAATGAGCGTCGGCGTGACGATCTTCATGTAACCGGCCAACAGCACCAATTCCACCTCGTGCTTGTGCAGCACGTCCAAGAGCGCTCGATCGTACGCCTCCCGGGCATCGGGTTGCCCGGCAAACGGCTTGGGATCGACAAACAGGTCCAGAATACGGTGGCGGCGTGCGCGCTCCAACGCCTGGGCGTCCCGCTTGTTGCTGATCACCACCACCAACTGCGCGTGCAGACTCCCCGACTCGATCGCATCGATGATGGCTTGCAGGTTCGAGCCTCGCCCCGAGGCGAGCACGCCGATCCGTACACGGCGCCCTTTTCCGTTAACCGACATACCTCACGCTCCGCTCTTCGCCGGTTCCTCGTTCCATCTCCCCGATCACAAACGCTTGGTCGCCGAGCCGCTCCAGCGCCTTGATGACGCTGGTTGCCTCTTCGGCTCCCACGACGAGAATCAACCCGATTCCCATGTTGAACACCCGATACATCTCCTCCTGCGGCACCCGCCCGACCCGTTCGATTACGCTAAACAACGGCGGAACCACCCAACCGCCCCGTCGGATTCTCGCAACGCTCCCCTTGGGAAACACGCGCGGCAGGTTCTCGGTGATGCCGCCGCCGGTGATATGCGCAATGCCTTTGATCCGATACTGCGCGGCCAGGGTTAAGATCTGTTTCACGTAGATCCGGGTCGGTGTGAGCAGGGCCTCCCCGACCGTCTGCCCCAGTTCGTCCACTCGGCTCCGTACGGTCAGTTTGCCCTGCTCCAGCAGCGCCCGCCGAGCGAGGGAAAACCCGTTGCTGTGCAGACCGCTGGACGCGACTCCAATCACGGCGTCTCCCGGCGTGATCGTTCGCCCATCGATGATCTTGGGGCGATCGACGACGCCCACCGCAAACCCCGCGAGGTCGTACTCGCCTTCCGGGTAGAACGACGGCATTTCGGCTGTTTCTCCGCCGATCAAGGCACAGCCCGCCTGCCGACAGCCATCGGCGATTCCTTTCACGACACTTTCAGCCGTCCCGATCGAGAGCTTCCCCGTCGCAAAGTAGTCCAAGAAAAAGAGCGGCTCGGCCCCGCTCACGGCAATGTCGTTGACCGACATGGCCACCAGGTCAATACCGACCGTATCGTGTTTATCCATCATGAAGGCGATTTTGAGCTTGGTCCCAACACCATCGGTGCCAGACACGAGCACCGGGTCTTGATAGCGCGTGGGGTCGAATCGAAAGAGCCCGCCGAACCCGCCAAGATCCGTCAAGACCTCCGGGCGGAAGGTGGCACGAACCAGGGGGGTGATCCGGCGAACGAACTCGTTCCCGGCCTCGATATCGACCCCTGCTTCGCGATAGGTAGTCATGGGAGGCGCAGTGTAGCCGGGAGGGAAGCCGAGGTCAACGCGGGGCTCGCTGAAGCTCGACGAGCGTCTCAATGTGGGCGGTTTGCGGGAACATATCGAAGGCCTGAAGGCGGACGACCCGGTAGTCGGCGGCACAGAGACGCCCCAAATCCCGAGCGAGCGTGGGAGGATCGCAGGAGACGTAGAGCACACGCGGTGCGGCGATTCGGATCACCTCCGTGAGCGCTTCACGGCTGAACCCGGTTCGGGGCGGATCGGCCAACACAACGTCATACTCGCCCGCAGGCACCTCGGGCAGAAACGTCTCGGTCTTGGCAACTCTGAAGCGGCAGCGCCCGACATGGTTGCCGTTCGCAGCCCGCCGCGCATCGGCCAACGCAACGGCGTGGCCTTCCACCAGCGTCACAAAGGCCCCCCGCTTCGCGAGCGGCAGCCCCAAGCTGCCGATGCCGGCGTAGAGTTCCAGGACTCGCAGCCCAGCCTCCGGGGCCGTCCAGTCGATCACGGTTTTCGAGAGCGCGCGATTCACCGCCCAGTTGGATTGCTGAAACGACCGATCGCTGATGCGAAAGACCATGTCGTCCAGCCGCTCGGCGATCCAGTCTTGCCCGCGTGTCCAGCGTGCTCCCCGCACGGTCGCCGAACCGATTACAATCACCCCCACCACTCCCGGCACGCCCTCGGCGAGCGCGAACAGGTCGGTTGCCTGTGACTTCCCGCGGGCCTCACAGTGAACTATCATCATCATCTGATCGAACGAACTCGATCCACGCAACTCGACGGATTCGATGCGGCAGGGCGGTTTTGCCATCGTCGACAGCCGTCGAGCCACCTCGGCGACCACCTTGCGTAGCGGATCGGGGAGCACGGGGCAATCGGTGACCGGGACGAGTTTGGCACTCCCTTCCTCATGAAACCCGAGCGCGAGCCCACCCTTCGTTCGCAGCAGGCCGAAACGAACGACTGAACGGCTGCCGTAGGCCTGAGGTGACGGCACAACCGGCGGCAGTTCGGGCAATGCGATCTTGCCGACGCGCGTGAGCGTCTCGACCAACATCTCCGACTTCAGGCGGAGCTGGGCCTCATAGCGGATATGCTGCAAGTGGCAGCCGCCGCACTGCCCGTAGACCGGACAAACCGGCTGCGTGCGATCCGGCGAGGACTCAATGACGCGCGCAACCGTCGCCTCCTGATACTGTTTATGCGTCTTGCCCGGGGCAATCTCGACCGTCTCACCCGGCACAGCGCCGCGCACGAAGATGGCTCGCCCATCCTCTCGCGCCAGCCCGTATCCGCCCTGTACCAGCTTTTCGATTTTCACTGTTTTCGGCTTCTGCATTTGATGTGGATTCCTTGATGACGGTCCGGCCTAGAAATTCTATACTGCCAACGACCTTAGGTTGATGGAGGCCAGCCCATGTCCTACAGTCGCATTGTGGCAACGATACTATTAATGCTTACCACTACGCATCCAGTATTTGGCGGTGGAGATAGCTGGGAATTTCTGGTCTCAGAGGTTCTAGATCCATCGAGCACGACACCTCTTGTGACGCTACAACTAGTGGACCAAAGAAAAGACTTTCCCGTCGATTGCAGAATCCTCCACATAC
Organism: uncultured Nitrospira sp.; assembly: GCA_964449255.1. Lineage (GTDB taxonomy): Bacteria > Nitrospirota > Nitrospiria > Nitrospirales > Nitrospiraceae > BQWY01. The sequence continues at coordinate 21,734 of CAYUYE010000004.1, forward strand.
AAATTACCCGCCCAACATGGTGGCAGTTCTGGAGAAAAGCACCTGTGACCAATGATGAGCAAATCAAAGCGATCCAGGCCTTGATAAGCGCAGGGAAAGAGGGACGGCCCATCCGATTTGGACTTATGGGAGCAGGAATAAATCCAATCGACGACGACCGCCCATGCGAATTTGAGAGTCGTGGGCTGGAACTTCTGGAGGAAAACTCCGGAAGAATGGCTGTCTATTCTTACCACAAGTGGCCATAGGACAAATGGCAATCTTCTAAGGCCACAGAACCTCACAGCGGGTCCGCCCGAGAATCCCCCCTGAATCTCAAGCCAAGCGTTCGAGAGGCTGCTCAAAAAGGTTTCCAACAAGACCGCAGGGAGGACTGCTCCCGAGGCGTATGTCTCTCAATACGTTGAGGGGGACGGACGACCGAGAACGAAGTTGGGGACCTTTTTCAGCAGCCGATTCAGCTTTCGGGGCGTAGGTCGATTGCCAGCAACTTAATCTTCCGATGCAGATGGCTGCGCTCAATCTTCAGTTCATCGGCGGTGCGGGAGACGTTCCAGCGGTTCTCCTTCAATTTCCTGGTGATGTACTCCTTCTCGAACGCATTGCGCGCATCCCGGAGTGAATCAAAGTCTTTGAAGATCAACGTGGGCTGGGTCACCCCCGGGCTGGCAGCCTGGATGGTCGGGCGCGCCTGCAACGCCAAGGACACGTGGCCTTCATCGATCGTCGGGCCGGACACCATGATCATCAGCCGCTCGATGAGATTCCGGAGTTCCCGGATGTTGCCCGGCCATTCGTACGCCTGGAGCTGCTCCATGGCCGCTGCGGTCACTTGCTTCTGTTTGAGCCCCTGTTCCTCCGCATGAATCTGCATGAAGTGGTCGATGAGCAGCGGAATGTCGTCCTTCCGCGCGCGCAGCGACGGCACCGTGATCGGCAACACGTTGAGCCGATAGTAGAGGTCTTCGCGGAAATGTCCGGCTTCGATTTCCTTCTGCAAATCCTTGTTGGAGGCCGCGAGCACCCGCACGTCCACCTTCATGGTCTTGGTGCCGCCGACGCGGTTGAATTGCTGTTCCTGCAGCGCCCGCAACACCTTGGCCTGCGTGGCCACACTCATGTCGCCGATCTCGTCCAGGAACAACGTCCCGCCGTCGGCCTGCTCAAACTGCCCACGCTTCTGGGCCATGGCCCCGCTGAAGGCACCCTTCTCATGGCCGAAGAGTTCGCTCTCAATCAGCGTTTCAGGGATGGCCGCGCAGTTCACGGCGATGAAGGGTTTGTTGGCCCGGGGGCTTTGCTGATGGATCGCCCGCGCCACCAATTCCTTCCCGGTCCCGTTGTCCCCGGCGATCAGCACGCGGCTGTTGGTGGGCCCGGCCGTCGCGATCAGCTCCCGCAGCCGCTGCATCGCCGGCGAGCGCCCGATCAGCTCGAATTTCCGCTCGACCTTCGTGCGCAGCGTGAGATTTTCGGTTTCGAGCCGATACTGATCCAGCGCATGCCGCACGCGTAACGTGACGTTTTCGAGCGAGAGCGGCTTCTCGATGTAATCGTAGGCCCCCAGCTTGATGGCCTTCACCGCCGTTTCGATCGAGCCGTGCCCGGACATCATCATGACTTGCGCCCGCGGATTCGCCTCCCGCATGCGCTTCAGCGTCTCGAGCCCGTCCATTTCGGGCATCCAAATGTCGAGCATCGTCAGGTCCGGGGGATCGGTCACGGCCATCTTCAGCGCGTCGACACCGCTCTTGGCCACTTGGATTTGGTAGCCCTCGTCCTCCAGGATCTGGCTCAGGGAGTTCAGAATCGCCACTTCGTCATCAACTATGAGAATAGTTTCCGCCATGCCTTCCTCTGGTCCTCCTGAGCCCTGAGTACAGCCCCCTTAGTCTTCCCTGAGCCTCAACTTCAGACCCTACACAGGAAGCTCGAATGTAAATATCGCCCCTTTGGGTTGGTTGTTGGCCGCGCTGATTTGCCCTTCGTGGTCCGTGATGATGCGCCGGCTGATTGCGAGCCCCAGTCCCGTGCCGGTCTTCTTTCGGGAAAAGTACGGCACGAAGAGTTTTTCCTGGTCCTCCACGCTGATGCCCATGCCCTCATCGGCCACGGTCACCACGGCCCTCCGACGTTTGCCGTCGTACTTGGTGCCCACCCACAGGCGGCCCTTTTGGTTCATCGCCTGGATGCCGTTATCGAACAGATTGACCAGCACGCGCTTGATCTGTTCGCGATCGAACTTGATGTTCGGGAGCACCTCATCCAAGTCGACGATCAGCTCCACATCCCGATGCGCATTCTGGTAGAGCGCGATCACCTCGCGCATCACGTCGTTCAGCGAACCCAGCACCAGTTGCGGCGTCGGCAGGCGGGCGAACTTGGAAAATTCGTCCACCATATGTTTGAGACTCCCGACCTCGTTCACGATGACTTGGGTGGCCTCGTCGAAAATCTTATCGAAATCCGGCGCCTGCTCATAATACTTCTTGCGCAGCCGTTGCGCCGACAACTGGATCGGGGTCAGGGGATTCTTGATCTCGTGCGCCACGCGTTTGGCCACTTCCTGCCAGGCCGAGGCCTTTTGCGCCTTGATCAGCTCGGTAAGGTCTTCGAAGATCAGCACGAAGCCGAGATCCCGTCCGCCCTCTTCCTTCATGCGAGAACAACTCACGCCGATGGTCAGCGGTCGCCCTTGCATTTCCAGTTGGCCTTCGAGCGACAGCGTGTCGCGCTGATCCGCGAGCATGCGGTCATAGGCCGTCTGAAACAGATCCAGCTTGAAATCCTTGAAGACCTCATTCGCTGGGCGGCCGTGCACGCGGTCGGACCAGATGCCTAAAATCCGCTCGGCCGATGGATTGAACGTCGTCACGATCCCCTGCCGATCGATCGAGAGCAAGCCCGCCGCAATCGTATCGACGACGGTTTGCGTGTAGGCCCGCCGGCGTTCGATCTCGACGTTGGATCGCCGCAGCGACACGTTGGCGGATTCGAGCTCGGCCTTGCTGGTCCGGAGGTCGCCGGTCATACGATTGAAGGAATCGACGAGCGTCCCGATTTCATCGGTGGCCTTCGCCTCGATATGCACGTTCAAATCACCATGCGCAATGGCCTCCGTCGCCTCGGCCAACCGCTGGATCGGCACCGTGATGCTGCGCGCCACGTAAAACCCAAACCAGGTGGCCCCGAAGAGAATCATGACAGTGACAATGGCGACGAACAGATAGGCGCCGGCCTTGATCGGATTCTTCATCGCCTTGATCTGCTTATATTCGGCATAGCGTTGGCCAATGCCTTCCATTTTGGCCAGCAGCGATTCCGGCACGTAGGCGTCCACCACGACCACGCCCTCGACTTCTCCTTGCCGTGTGCTCGACAAGATCGGCACCCCGGCGCGAACCAAGCGGCCCTTTTCGGCCTCCTGGACGGACGTGAGTTCCTGCTTGGTATTGATGACCTGCAGCACGAGTTGTCCGATGGGCAGATCGAGCACCTGCAGCGGCACGTCCTGCGCCAGGGCCTTCGTGAGCGTTTCCATCTTGGAGGAATACACTTCGACGCCGGCGACGTTGTGATCAGCCCGCTCCCGGGCCATCGCCGCAATCAGCAAGTCGCGCTGCGCCGACGCCATGAGGTCTTCGCGGTAGATCTCCTGGCTCACTGCACGTGCGCTGTTTGTGGCCAGCGTGATGTGCCCCGCATGGTGCATTTTGGCCACCTCGAACGAATCCTTCATCACGCGGTCGATCTGTTCGCTGAACCACACGTCGACCGCCTTGTCGACGACTCGACTGGCGACGAACGCCATCAGCAGACTGGGAATCAACGAGAACCCGATGAAGGCGGCCACCAACTTGGTGCGAAATCCGGATCCTGCCACCCGATGCCGGCGTTCGAAATAGGCTTTGATCAGATTGCGCGAGAGCAGCAGCGTAAGGACGACCAACCCAATCAGGTCCAGATTCAAGAGGAGCAGCACGAAGGCATAACTCGTGCTGGGCACAAACGCCGAGTCCGGGTTTTCGCCGGTCAACCCGTACTGGTAGTAATAGAGCGTGAGCGCGAGGCAGGGAATAAGGAAGAGCAGAACGATCCACACCGGACGCAGATGGCGTGGCCGCGGCTCGGCCGACGGGGCCTGGGCCAACGGCCTCGTGGTTCCGACATTGGTTCCGAAGACTGGTTCAGGCATCGACGATGTGTTCGCGCGGGTGCACCACGGCTCCTATCGGCGCCGCGAGGCCCTCCCTCGCCATGTTCTCACACAGTACTCGGAGACAGCAGGGGACGCCAACGACTTGACCGCGTCAGGAGGCAAGGCCGGGCCGACGGACCCGCGCACCCGCTAGCGAGAGGGGGCCGCGGTTTTCCCACTCGAGAGTTCGACGAACTTCATCCGAAGGGCGTAGAGCATTTCCGTGAGGACCGACTGTTCTTCACCGGTCAAATTGCCCTTCGTCTTCATTTCCAAGAGGGAGAGAATGTCGATGATCTCCTTGGCCTGCACCAAGTTAACCGGGACGGGACTCTGCCGCGGATCCAATTGCTCCCCCATCAGCATCATAGCCGAGGTGCTCAAGGAAAAGACAAAGGTTGAGAATGTGAGCGGCATCTGCGGGTGCCCTTCGTGCGACGAGGGCTCGGCTGCAGCCGACTGCTCAGCCGCCCGCGTCTCGGGCTGGGGAGGCACGCTCTGCTGCGCGGGCGCAGCATCCTCCGGGCGACTCCCCCCGCGACGATCCCGCACGACAAAGCCGCTGTCTTGCTCCGCGCTCATGGCATCACCCCGAAATTGCTCAGGAAAAGTCCGGTCGTACCGTAGCACAGGCCCCCCATGGGCGCAAGACAGGGACATTGCAGCGCCCCCTGCCCTCAAGGTAAGCTCCAGCCTCGTCCCATGCCTTCGGAATTCGATCCAGCGCCCGCAACCACCACGTCGTTCAGCCGGCTCGTCGCCATCATGGCCAAGCTTCGCGCACCGGATGGCTGCCCGTGGGATCAGCGGCAAACTCATGAGTCCCTCAAGGGGCACCTCCTGGAGGAGGCCTATGAAGTGCTGGATACCATCGACCAGCGGGATTTCGGCAAGCTACGCGAAGAATTGGGCGATGTGCTCTTACAAGTCCTCTTCCATGCACAAATCGCCTCGGAAACCGGGACGTTTTCGATCGACGACGTCGTCACGACCCTCGCCGAGAAGCTGGTCCGCCGCCACCCCCATGTCTTCGCCCCCGCCCAAGACCGCGGGGCCGACATGACGCCGGAGCAGGTCTACGGCAAATGGGAGGAGATCAAGAAACAGGAACGGGCGGCCAAAGGCGAATCCCATTCGGCGCTGGCCGGCGTGCCGAAAACCTTGCCGGCCCTGCTGCGCGCCTATCAACTGCAGGCACGCGCCTCGCGCGTGGGCTTTGACTGGCCCGATTCGCGTGAGGGGATCGGACAGGTCCTGGACAAGATCGAGGAAGAATGCCGTGAGCTGCGTGCGGCCTTGGGCCCAGAGGCGCCCGCCGGCGCCGTGGCTGCCGAGCTTGGGGACCTGCTGTTTTCGCTCGTCAATCTGGCGCGGAAGCTCAAGACTGATCCGGAAGACAGCCTGCGCACCGCTTCCAATCGCTTCGCCGATCGCTTTCACTATATCGAGGCTGAGGCGCACCGACGGGGACTCCCGCTGGAGCAATTGGGTCTCGCGGAAATGGATCGCCTGTGGGACGAAGCGAAAGTGGCCCTGGGCGAACCGCCCGAAGGATCGTCGCCATGAGCACGGATTCCACACCTTCCGACACAGCGCCTCCACCCCCAGCACAAGACGGTCCTTACGAAGAGGGCAAACGCGCGGGCGCCCATCCGCTGGTCGTCGTATTCAGCATCATTATCGGCCTGTGGATCATGGTGTTTTACGTATTTGCGCCGGCCAACAAGCGCGACCGCCCGGATGCCACGCTGTCCCGTCCCGACCTGGCCGAACGGCATGAGGACAAGGACGCGGCGCCGGTCATGTTCAAGGTGCACGCGACGGCCTCGGAATACAAAGCCATCAGTCTCGTCGTTGCGCCCGGCGCGACGCACAGCCAAGTGGTGAATCTTCTCAAGTCGCTGCGCACCAAACGACAGGAGCATGAGCTGGAATCCATGCTGCCGCCGACGACGCAGGGTCACAAACTCGGGCCCCACGCCTATGCGGACATCTACATTTTCAGCGATCCGAAATACGCCGCCGCCGAGACCATTGCCCGGCTCTCGCGCGGGGCCAAGGCCCCGACCACCATGCTCGGGTCGGACGTTCCCTTCGAGGTGGCCATGGAGCATGTCCGGGGCCACTACCGCATCGACATGGCCAATGCTGAGCACCCCGACACCGCCTCGCTCGGGTTCGCCGACCCCTCCGGCGTGCACTCCGAACACTACCGCAAGTTGTTCTGAGAACGGCGTCATCCGCCAGTCGTCATCCGTCAATCGAGCGAGGCCAAGCTATCATCGACGGTTCCGTTTGACGATTGACGCTTGACGATTGACCGGGATTCCTCAGAGTTTGGCACGTTGGCGGATTTCTTCACGCAGGCTGGTTTGTGCGTCGGCAAACCACTGCTCCAATCTCGACGCCAAGGGGGAGGGGGACAAAGTTTCGGCGAAGGGGGGAATCACGACGTCGGCGCGCTCAGCCATCAACCCTTGCTCGTTGGCGATCGCCAGTTTCTGATCGGCGATACGGCGCGAGAGGAGATTGGAGACTACCAACTGCTGGCCCGGCGTACCTTGCACCGAACCCAATAGCTTCTGCCGCATCACGTCCAATTCCGCGGGAATCGACACCTTGACCCGCACCGCGTGTGGAAAGGGCCAGGTCGGACGCTGAAACGAATAGTCGTAAGAAAACACCAGCTCGCGCGGCTCGCGGTACGGCCCGCTGGTGCTCAGGATCGTGAATGGTTCAGCCATCGGCTCAACGTCGCTCCCTGTGAATCGTCATTCGTGACAAACCGTGAAGCGATCAGCTCCGAGGCAAGGCCTGTTTCTCCGACGACCGACGCATAACGTGTGACGATTCTCGAATACCGGCATCGTTATAGCGGCCCGTTTGCCTGGCTGACAAGGGGACGCCCGGAAGCCCCAGCAACCCCGGCCAAATCGCGGCCGAGGTACGACAGCACCCGTTTGGCCGTGTCCTGTCCGTCGCGGATACAATCAGGGACCCCGACCCCGCGATACGCCGACCCTGTGACATGAAGACCGGGGAAACGGGTCAGCGCCGCCTCGATCTCAGCGACGCGATCGAGGTGCCCCATCGTGTACTGCGGCATCGACCGGTCCCAGCGGTTGACTTCGGCATACTCCGGCGTCGACCGCAGGCCGGACAACCGCGCCAGATCGGCCTGCACCTCATCGAGCAGCGCCTGATCCGATAACGCGAGGACCGCCTCACGGCCCACCCCTCCCGCATAGCAACGCACCAACACCTTGTCGCCCGGCACACGATGCCCCCACTTGAGGGACGTCCAGGTCACCGCGAGCAAGGACCGTTGCTCGGCGCGAGGCACCACGAATCCGAAACCACTCACGTGCGCGCGCACGTCATCCGCGCGATACAACAGAGAGACCGTGGCCGTCGAGGCATAGGGAATGTGGTCCATCAACCCGGCGGCGGATGGGCTGAGGGGCCGAACGAGCTGCGCGGCGGCAAAGGCCGGCGTCGCCAGGATGACGGCGTCCGCCGTCCGGACGGTGCCATCGTTCACTCTCACATCGAACACCCACCGCCCCGGCTGATTCGACCGAACCTGGATCGATTCGGCCGAACACCCGCTCATCAGCGTCGCCCCGTTGCGTGTGAGTCGATCGACCAGCGCATCGACCAGGTCGACCAGGCCGTTCTTCAACGTGACGAAGAGAGACAGCGCCCCGGCCTGGCGCGGACGGCTCGCCGCCTCCTTGCCAGCCGCGACCAAGCCTCGGATCACGCTCCCCTGCTGTTGTTCCAGTTCGAGGAACCGCGGGAAGGTGGCCTTGAGGCTCATCTGTTCCGCGTCGCCGGCATAGATGCCGGCCATCAACGGTTCGATCAAACGCGCCGTGGCCTCTTTCCCGAAACGCCGGCGGAAGAATCCGGCCAGGGACTCGTCGTCACGGTCGCCCTTGGGCGGAAGAATATATTCCAGGCCCATCCGGGCCAGGCCGGGCCAGGAGAGCAGCCCGCTACGCAAGAACGGGCCCACGTTCCCGGGCCGGATTACGACCATCCCTTCCGGCAGCTCGCGAAGGCCGCCTTGAGAGTAGACAAAGGTCCGGCGGTGCTCTTCGTTGGTATTGATGAGCTGATCGGAGAGACCGAGGCGTCGCACCAGTTCGACGCCCGCGGGTTTTTGCGAGAGGAAGGAATCCGGACCGGCCTCGATCACGCAGCCCTGCACCCGATGGGTCACGATTTTCCCGCCCCATGCGCGTGACGACTCCATCACCACGCAGGAGAGCGGACGCTGGCGCTGCCGCGCCTGTTCGGTGAGTTCATAGGCGGCCGACAAGCCGGCGATGCCGCCGCCGACGACCACTACGGTCTGGGAGTTCGAGGTCACGGCGCGCGGTGAAGGTGCGTTCAAACGGCAGCGACCGAGCTGTGCTCGCGCACGACGTCCGCGAGCGTATCAACCAAGGCTTGAGAGGCATTGAGCATGGGAATCCGTTCGAGCTGCACCCCGAACGCCTGGGCCCGTTGCTTCAATTCGATATCGAGATCGTAGGACACCTCGACATGGTCACACAGGAAGCCGATCGGCGCGACCAGGATCTCCCGATGTCCGGCCGCCGCAAGCTCGTCCACCACGGATTCGATCGTGGGCCCCAGCCACGGTTCGTTCGTGCGCCCCTGGCTCTGAAACGCCAGTCGGCTGACGGCGGGTTTCACGAGGTCGCAGACCGCGTCCATCGTGCCGCGGACTTCATCGGGGTAGGGATCCTTGCTCTCGAGAATCCGCGCGGGCAGGCTGTGGGCCGTAAAGACGATCGGCACCTGACTTCGGCGATCCGTCGGGAAGCGTTCCAAGCCCCGCTGCACATTGGCAGCAATGGCGGCGATGAGCTTCGGGTGCCGATGCCAGCTCTTCACGTAGCTAACCGGCGCGCTATCGCGGACGGCCGCCCTGGCCTCCTCCACCTTCTGAATATAGGCGCCGATGCTCAGGCTGGAATACTGCGGCGCCATGCAGATGCCGATCACCTGCTCGGGCAAATCGTCCATCAACTCGGTGAACGTGTCCTTGATGAACGGATGCCAATGACGCAGTCCCACGAACACGCGATAACCTTCGCCGCCGGGGCCGTTGAGCTGTTGCTCGAGCTTTCGCGCGACGTCGCGCGTGATCTCGAGCACGGGCGACTTTCCGCCGGTGAGACGGTACCGCTCCTGAATCTCATGCACGAGTTCGGGCGAGGTCGGCCGCCCGCCACGCACTTCCTTCAAATACGGCTCGACGTTTTCGAGCGTATCGGGCCCGCCCATGGCCATCAGCAGCACAGCAGTCGGTCGTTGTGGTCCCGGCATCCGAAACCCCGTAAATCGTCAATCGCCACTCGAATCGAGGGGATAATGCTCTCTGAACAGATGACGCTTGACGAATGACGTCATCTTAGCGGGCACTGAGTTTATGCACCAGGTCGATGGCCGCCACGACCTGATCCATCGGCGTATTGGGCAGGATCCCGTGACCGAGATTGAAAATGTGTCCCGGACGGTTCGCGGCGCGCCTGAGCACATCCTCGATCCGCCGCTCCAGCTCGGCGAGCGGCGCAAACAGCGCCACCGGATCGAGGTTCCCCTGCACGGCGACGTCATGGCCCACCATGGCCCACCCTTCGTCGAGATGGATCCGCCAGTCCAGTCCGATGACCGTCCCGCCGGCCTCGCGCATATGCTTGAGCAGCGTCGTCGTGCCCGTGCCGAAATGAATCAGCGGGACACCTTCGCGTGTGAGCCCGTCGAAAATCGTCTGCACATGCGGCTTCACGTACTCGGCATAGTCGTTCGGCGACAAGCAGCCGACCCAACTATCGAACAGTTGAATCGCCTGGGCTCCGGCACGCACTTGCGCGCGCAAATACCCGCAGACCTCGCGGGACAATTTATCCATCAGCCGGTGCCAGGCCTCCGGTTCCCGGTACATGAACTGCTTGGTCAGGATGTAATTGCGCGAGCCGCCGCCTTCGATGGCATAACTGGCCAGCGTGAAGGGCGCACCGGCGAACCCGATCAGCGGCACGCGATTGTTGAGCGCCTTGCGCGCTACCCCCACCGCATCGGCCACGTACTGGAGCGCCTCGCCTCCGGTCGTTGCCAATCGATCCACCGCGGCACGATCCCGCACGGGATTGTGAATGACCGGTCCCTCGCCTTCCGCGAACTCGAGCTTCAGGCCCATCGCTTCAAGGGGCAGCAGGATATCGGCAAAGATAATGGCCGCATCGAGCGGAAACCGATCGATCGGCTGGAGCGTCACTTCCGCGGCCAGATCGGGGGTCTTGCAGATGTCGAGAATGGAATGTTTGGCGCGGAGTTTCTGATACTCCGGCATGTACCGCCCCGCCTGGCGCATGAACCAGACCGGCGTGCAATCGACCGGCTCGCGCCGGCAGGCTTTCAGAAAACGATCATTCATCGGACGAACGCGCATTTTAGTGAGGGGCGCGACCGGGAGTCAAACAGCCCCGCGCAGTCCATGGAGAACCCATTGGCGCTGCCGGATACGCACCATGAATTCCTCAATACATGAGTAGTTCACTGAGATTGTCTGTCCGTGCGCGATCGTGGCGCTGCAAGCGCCCGGCACTAGCAAACGAATTGAGAGCAGACTAAGTCGGAGGGGGTTCTCCGGCGGCGCAAGGAAGACGGCTCCTCCGCCGGTACTAGCCAGCTTGGTAGGGACCCTTGCAGCTCCGATTCGGCGATTCCTCTGGCCGCCTCGCGACGAGTGTTCTATGCTGAGGTAGAGGGGGGCTGAGATGCCCTGCCGGGCACCTGGGGATTGACTTCATGTGGGCATCCCGGTTACAAATAGACCTACACGCAACACGGGAACTGGGCCCCATTCTGGTGCAGCCCGATCGGCGCGTGGGCCCTCTATATAGCTGTTGGGTTATCACCACACCAACGCCATAGTGCTAAGTTGAGCAATTCTGGTGCGAGCGCAAGTGTGTGCTGAGGCCGATTGGAAGGGAGATGCTGCATGACGAAATCGATCGGTGAACGCCTCACCTCGCTGCTGATGTACCCGGCCTATTGGTTCGACTCCTGGCAACCCAAGAAACCGAATCCCTATCAGGACCCCAATAAGGTCGACTGGCTTCAGGGAGTGCCGTTCGTCATCATGCACCTGATGTGTTTGGGCGTGATCTGGTACGGCGTGAGCTGGCCGGCCCTGGCCGTCTGCGCCGCGCTTTACGCCGTCCGTATGTTTGCCATCACCGGCTTCTACCATCGCTACTTTTCGCATCGAACGTTCAAAACGTCCCGCTTCTGCCAGTTCTTGTTCGGCCTGCTGGGAGCGTCGGCCGTTCAGCGTGGTCCCTTGTGGTGGGCGGCTCATCACCGCAAGCATCATCGGTTTTCGGATCAGAAATCCGACGTGCACTCCCCGATTACGAACAGTTTCCTCTGGAGCCATACCGGCTGGTTCTTAGCTCCGGTGAACGCGCCGACCGACGTCAAGACCGTCAACGACCTGGCTAAGTATCCGGAACTGTGCTGGCTGGATCGTTTTGATCTGGTGATTCCCATCGCGCTGGGCACGTTGACCTTCTTCTTCGGTGCGGGTCTCAATGCCCTCTGGCCACAGCTGGGGACATCCGGCATGCAGATGTTGATTGTGGGCTTCTTCATCTCGACCGTGCTCGTCAGCCACTGCACCTATACCATCAACTCGCTCGCCCACCGTTGGGGATCGCGCCGGTATGACACCGGCGATTTCAGCCGCAACAACTTCTTCCTCGCGCTGATTACGTTTGGCGAAGGCTGGCACAACAACCATCACTACTACCCTGCTTCGACCCGGCAAGGCTTCTACTGGTGGGAAATCGACATTTCCTTCTATGTCTTGAAGGTCATGTCCTGGGTGGGGCTGATCTGGGATTTGCGGCCGGTCCCGGCACATGTGCGGGATTCGAGGCCGAGCCAGGAAGCGGTCGCGGTCTAGCCTCCGCTTGTCAGCGCCGTACCCGATTCGGTCATGGGCCTGAATTCACGACGGTCAGACCCACTCTGAATCACTGTCCTTACGGCCACGGGTCATCGCGAGAACGCGGCCGCTCAAGGTCTCCCGAATCCGCCGACTCTCCGTATCCCATTGCTGCAGTTCTTCCCCCGTCGCGATCCACGCGTCGCCCGCTCCGAGTTCAAGCCGGTAATGGTTCCCGCGTTCGGAGAACCATTCGATATACGGATGCGGCGCCAAGAGCGGATGCGGGTCGAAGGAGATCAGACTGACGGTGCCGACCTGAGGGAGTTCGAAATCCCCGAGCACGTGCCCAGCCATGTCGTCGTCTTCATAACGGCCGTTTCGCAAGACCACCATCTGCCCCTGGATGTCGGCCTTGAGGTCGCCGCGCAGGCACACATCAGCCACACCGATACAGGCCACGTAGAGCTGCCCCACCACGAGACCCGGCGTGCGATTATCCAAGAAACCATCGCGCACCCATCGTCCATTCCCGAATTTTTGTGCCATCCACGCTCCTTATCCGGATGATTGCGCAACGGTCGACGGCGCGGGGGAGGTGGCCGCCTCGTGACTGCCGAAGGTGCCGAGCAGTGTCGCCAGTAGAATGAACCCACTGCCGATCCACCCCGCCGTATCAAGAGACTCTCCAAGAAACATCCATGCGAGCCACGCCGCACAGGCCGGTTCGAAGGCAAAAATCAACGCGACCTGCTGAGCGGGCACGATCCGTTGCGCCCACATTTGCACCGCAAAGGCCCCTGTGGCCAACAAACCCGTCACCAGCAACCCCACAAGAAACGCCGTGGTCGGCCGAAACATCTCGGCGGTCGGCTGTTCCCAGATGGAGGCCGCCCCCATCACGGCCGTCATCAGCAACAGTTGCCAGAGAAAGAGGGACACCGACTGTCCGGCTTGCGTAAACCGTTCCAAACACGCGATGTGGGCCGCAAAGGCCACGGCGCAAGCCAGGTTAAGCATGTCGCCGACATTGATTGCGACGGATGGTTTCACCAGAAACCAGAGGCCAATGACCGACAATCCGATCGCCAACCACGTCTGTGTGCCGAACCGCCGCAGAATCAGCGGAACGAATACGACATACAACACGGTGATGAAGGCCGAGTTGGATGCCGTCGTGTATCGAAGCCCCACCGTTTGGAAGAGATATCCAAGCCCCAACCAGGTTGTGGCGATCAGCGCCATCCTGAGCAAGCGGGGATTGGTTTCGAGGCGATACCCGAGTAAGAGCGCGACGGCCAACGCCGCGACGGCACCGAGCGCAAATCTCGTCATGAGAAAGGAGAGCGGGGCGATCTGCGCAAGCGCGGCCTTGGTGGCCGGGAACGTCGCGCCCCAGACCACGGTCGTGAGAAGCAGCGCGAGGTGCGGCATGACTTGTCGGAGCTGAGTGATAAGCGCGGAGGACGGCGTGCTGAGTGCTGGGAACGGACCCGGTTCTGCGAAACCTCAGCCCTGAGTCCCCAGCTTCGATGCTGGCGTGAGCCCACCTCTTGGCGGCGGCACTATCCGCCTGGGCTCGCGCCCCTCAGCAGATCGACGGGGCACGTACCGTCATGAATCCTGCGGACTAGGGCCTACAAAGGACGCACTTGCGGGTATCCGTCGTTCCCGCCTGTTCCATCGCCGTGAGCGCGCGCTCCTTATCGGGATAGTCGAACCATCCGCCTTCCCAGAAATCTGATTTTGTGGGCACGGACGGCACTTCCGAGCACCGTTCCTTATGCAGCGTCGTCCGATCAATCGACCTTGCGATGTGAATCCAATAAATCACGAAAAATTACTCATTGCGGATGCAAGTCGGACACTAAGGGAGTAACTGCCACTCATCTTTGTCGATGATCACTTTGACGCCGGTTTGCAGTTTCTTGACGTCTTCCTTCTCGAAGAGGCCCATATAGCGATCAATCCGATCGTCGTCGTCGATCCGTTCCTCTTTCATGAACCCGCCGTGTTTGTACCGCCTGATCAATACCGCCATTGCCGCCTCTCCTTCAGTTATCTGAGGACCGTCTGATACCCTCTAGTCGCACCGAATGCAAAGGTGCTACAATAAAGCAATTTTCACGGAGTGGTCAAGGTATTCTCTGTGGCGAGAACGGCCACTCCAGGCATGAAGGATTGAGGGTACCACGATGCCGACCTACGAATACCGCTGTGAGCAATGCCAGGAGCAGTTTGAACTCATCCAGCCGACCTATGCCCGGGCGGAAGACACGGCCTGCCCAAAGTGCAACGCCAAGAAGGCAACGCGGCTGATGTCTGCCTTCGCCTCCAAGATCGTCGGCACCCATAAGCCGGGTTTTTCCGAAATGAAGGCTTACGACATGCTGAACGAACGGAAGGACAAGTTTGCCAAGCTCCCCCCGCTGACCGGCCGCCGTGCGGGTCCGGCCCCGAACATGACCTTCGATGGCGGCTCCTCTGCTGGTGACGCCTCGTCGGGAGGTGGAGCGTAGGAGCTTGCCCCTGTCGTGAGCCTCGTCAGTCCGATCGTATCCGTCATGAGTGGCATCCGGACCAAGCGGCCATCCGGCCGAGTTTGCGGTTCTCCTCGTTCCCATCACCCACCACTTCGACCGTTGGCTGCAATTCTGTTGGCCCTTGGAGCGGCACTGGCCGTCGTCGGTTCGGCGAGCGCGGCCGGCACGTTGGTCATTTCCGGCAACGGCGCTGAACGGCCCATGATCGAGGCGTTGGTGGAGGTGTTCGAGAAGACCCAGTCGTCGGTGTATGTGGACGTCCTGTGGGACGGCAACACCAACCCCGCCGACCAGGTGCGCCAAGGCCAGGCTCACCTCGCCGTTTCGGGAACCGCAGCGCCGGATTTGCGTGCGACGCAGCTCGCCTGGGACGGCATCGGGGTGGTCGTCCACCTCTCCAACAACACTAAGGATCTCACCTCGCAGCACATTGCGGACATTTTTTCGGGCAAACACGAATCCTGGTCCGAGCTTGGGGGACCGGATACCAAAATCCTCTTGATCGATCGGCCGAAGGACGAAGACGTACGCGAGGCCTTTGAGGCACGTCTCGGGATCAGGGGGAACATTCCCTCGGGCCTCAAGGTCATCGCCCAGGATGAGAAAGTCCTCAAGGCGGTCGTCGGGACGCTGCCGCCCAACTCGGCGGTTGCCTTCCTGTCGCTGGAACAGGCGCTGGCGGCGGTCCATTCGGGCGTCGCCATCCGCCTGCTAACCGTGGACAAGGTCGACCCGGAGGAACCGACGGTGAAGGATGGGCGCTACAAGCTGCGTCGACCGGTGCTCCTTCTCTCGGCAACGGAGCCCTCGCCCACCGTCAAGGCGTTCGAGGCGTTTTGTTTCTCTCCCGCCGGGCAAAAGATCATCGACGAATTTTATACGCCGCTGGCTCCTCAACCGAAGCCATGAAGGAGGGTCTCATGCCGCACTTTTTTACCGTACTCTTGAGCACCGCGATCGTCCTCGGCCTGCTGCAGGGCTCCCCGTCGTCACTGGCGGAGGAGCAAGGCCAGATGACGGAAGGGGCCGGGTTTACGCTCTTCGAGACCGAGTCCATCAAGGGATCGGACGACGAGAAGATTCAAAAGGATCCGGTCTGCGATCGCAGCCGCCGTCCGAAGGTGTTGGCAGTCGAGCCGGACGAGGTCAAGCCCGGTGACAAGGTCACGATCAAGGGAGAAAACTTCGGCACCAAGGAATGTTTCCACGGCGTTAGTTTTAGTGCCGCTTCGAAATCCGCAGTGAATTACACCCTGGTCAACGAAACCACCATCGAGGCCACCGTCCCGGACATGAAAAATGGCATGACCTTCGTGGTTGTGGTCGCCGGGGGCGGCAGCGCCCAATCCAAGGGCGTCCTCGTGTTAACAAAGTAGCCCCGTAGGCCTCCCACATGAAGGGCCGATCGCCCTTCATGTGGGGCCCAGTATTCCCTCTGCTCCGCTGTGTGTTGCCGCCTCCCATCCTCGACTCTTCCCTTGTTGCTGTGCTAACTTACGCCGACTTTTTCCCGAACTCCTGCGCGCCGCGCACGCGGGAAAGGTGGGGTGTGCGTCAGCGTCATGATGTTCAAGAAGATCCTAGTCGCCAACCGGGGTGAAATCGCCATGCGGATCATTCGCGCTTGCCGCGAATTGGATCTCCGCACCGTGGCGATCTACTCGGAAGCCGACTCCAGCGGAATTTATGTGAAAAAGGCCGACGAGGCCTACCTGGTCGGGCCCGGTCCCGTCAAAGGCTTCCTCGACGGTCCCCAGATCGTCAATTTGGCGAAGCGGGTGGGTGCCGACGCCATTCACCCTGGGTATGGGTTCCTGGCCGAGAATGCCGAATTCGCCCACCTGTGCCAGGCGTCGAAAATCACCTTCATCGGCCCCTCCCCGCAAGCCATTCACTTGATGGGGAACAAGGTCAAGGCGCGTGAACTCGCCATCAAGGTCGGTGTTCCGGTGGTTCCTGGAACCGAAGGTGGCGTCACCAAGGTGGAAGACGGCCTGGCCTTCGCGAAAAAGACCGGGTATCCGGTCATGATCAAAGCCAGTGCCGGGGGCGGAGGCCGGGGTCTGCGCGTCGTCCGCTCGGACGACGAACTGCGCGACCAGATGGAGACCTGCTCCCGCGAAGCCTTGGCGTCGTTCGGGGACGGGAGCGTCTTTCTCGAGAAGTACATCGAACGGCCGCACCACATCGAGTTCCAAATCCTGGCGGATCGGCACGGCCATACCATCCACCTCGGGGAACGCGACTGCTCGATTCAACGCCGGCATCAGAAATTGATCGAGATCGCCCCCTCGCTGGTCCTGACGCCCGAACTTCGGACAGAGATGGGCCAGGCCGCCATCAAGATCGCCGAGGCCGTCTCGTATGATAACGCCGGAACCGTCGAATTCCTCCTGGCCCAAGACGGCCGGTACTACTTCATCGAAATGAACCCCCGTATTCAGGTCGAGCACACCGTTACGGAGCAAATCACCGCGATCGACATCGTCCGCACCCAAATCACGATCGCCGCGGGCGAGCCGTTGGACATCACCCAGGACGACGTCCGCTTCCTCGGCCATGCAATTCAATGCCGCATCAACGCCGAGGATCCCAAGAACAACTTCCGCCCCTGCACCGGCACCGTCTCGGCCTATCTGTCGCCCGGCGGCATCGGCGTGCGCATCGACGGCGCCGTGTACAAGGACTATACGATCTCCCCGTACTACGACGCGCTCCTGGCTAAACTCACCGTCCGCGGACGGACCTGGGAGGAGGCCGTGAGCCGCATGCACCGATCGCTGGAAGAATACGTGCTGCGCGGCGTGAAGACGACCATTCCGTACATGCAAGCGATCATGCAGGACCCGGAGTTTCGCGCGGGCTGCTTCGACACCAACTTTATCGACCGCCGGTCCGATCTGCTCGATTACGAAGAACATATCGAGCCCGAGGATTTGGTGCTGGCGATTTCGGCGGCCATTGCGGCCTACGAAGGACTCTAACCGACGGCACACTCACGACACCATGGCTCGATCATCCAAGAAAAAACCTGCTAAAGCCGCCAAATCGGCCCGCCCAGCGAGCGCGAAGCGCGCGGCCAAAGAAATTCCCGGCATCCGCCTGCAATCCGCGCCCGGCAAGACGCTGCTGATCACGGACGTGGCCCTCCGCGACGGACATCAGTCCTTGTTGGCCACACGGATGCGCACCGAGGACATGCTGCCGATCGCGCAGAAGCTCGACGCGGTCGGCTATTGGTCGCTGGAAGTGTGGGGGGGCGCCACCTACGATACCTGTCTGCGATTTCTGAAGGAAGATCCGTGGGAACGGTTGCGCGCGCTGCGCGAGGCCATGCCCAACACACGCCTGCAGATGCTGCTGCGGGGTCAGAATATCGTCGGGTACCGGCACTATGCGGACGACGTGCTCGAAAAGTTTATTGAACGGTCGGCCGCCAACGGCATCGACGTCTTCCGCATCTTCGACGCCCTCAATGACGTCCGCAACGTCGACCGAGCCATTCAGGAAGTGAAGGCCAATGGGAAACACGCCGAGGCCGCCATCTCCTACACCGTGAGCCCCGTCCACAGCCTGGACCGCTTCATTGAGTTGGCGAAGCGCTTCGAGGACATGGGCACCGACACGCTTTGCATCAAAGACATGGCGGGGTTGCTCAATCCGCTGGACGCCTACAAGCTCGTGCGCCGCCTCAAGACGGCGGTCAAGGTTCCGATCCACCTGCACACCCATTACACGTCGGGGATGGCCTCGATGGCGTCGTTGATGGCGATCGTCGCCGGATTGGACATGTTGGACACGGCGATTTCTCCGCTTTCCGGCGGGACGTCGCACCCGCCGACCGAAACGCTGGTCGCGGCCCTGCAGAATACCCCGTACGATACCGGGATGGATCTTCGGCGGCTGGAACCGATCGCCGATCATTTCCGCACGGTTCGACGAAAATACTCGCAGTTCGAGAGCGATTTCACCGGGGTCGACGCCGAAATTCTCACGTCGCAAATTCCCGGCGGCATGTTGTCGAACTTGGCCGCGCAACTGTCGGAACAAAATGCGCTCGATCGCATGAAGGAAGTGCTCGAGGAAGTTCCGCGGGTCAGAAAAGAGATGGGCTATCCGCCACTCGTGACGCCGTCGAGTCAGATCGTCGGCACACAGGCGACGCTCAACGTGCTCACGGGCGAACGCTATCAAGTCATCACCAACGAGACGAAAAACTATTTCCTGGGGCTCTACGGCAAAGCCCCAGGTTCGGTCGACCGCGAGATCCAGGCAAAGGCCATCGGGGACGAGGAGCCTATCCGTGGACGCCCAGCGGACCGGTTAGAGCCGGAGTTCGAGAAACTCAAGGACGATTTTCCGGAGACGGCGACGACTGTGGAAGATCAACTGTCGTTTGTCCTCTTCCCGGCGATCGCCCGAGACTTCTTCGAGGAACGCGCCAGCGGTCAATTGAAACCAGAACCTCTGCTGCCACGGGAGGAGAAAGGTCCATCCGGCGCCACCGAACTACATCTCGCGCCCGCCGAGTTCTACGTCAACGTGCACGGCGAGACCTATCACATCCACGTGTCCGGGTCCGGCCGCAAGGTCGACGGCAAGCGGCCCTACTATATTCGGGTGAACGAGAAGCTCGAAGAGGTGACACTCGAGCCGATCCAGGAAGTCTTGGCGGGCGTCCCGGAATCCGCCGACGACGCATCCGGCAAAAAAGCCGGCCGTCCCAAGCCGATGAAGCCGGGCGACGTCGCCCCGCCTATGCCGGGCCGCATCGTCAAGGTGCTGGTTGCGGTGGGCGATCAGGTCAAGACCGGCGATCCGCTGCTGATCCTGGAAGCCATGAAGATGGAAAGCCGCGTGCCGGCCCCGATCGACGGAAAAGTCACCACGGTTTATGTGGCCGAGGGCGACAACGTCAAGACCGATGAGACGTTGATCCGGTTGGAGTAGGCAGCCACCGTTGCACGGCGGCCTGTTCGAAGCCTGAGGGGTGAGGCAAAGGAATGAGACTGCACTTCTCTTTCCGACCTCGTGCCTCAAGCCTCACATCTCCAACCTCCAGCGTACTGTTGTTGCTTGGCGTCATGCTGGCCGCCTGCTCCCACCCCGACTTGCCTCACTGGTTTGACGGTATCCATCGCCTTCCTTTGCGCAGCGTACAAGTCGAGGGGCAACGCCTCGCCTATCTCGACGAAGGCCAAGGCCCGCCGCTTATTCTCATCCATGGTTTCGGCGGATCGATGTGGCAGTGGGAGTATCAGTCCAGCGCACTGGCGCGCGACTTCCGCGTGATCACGCTGGATCTGCTCGGCTCCGGCTTTTCCGACAAACCCGATATCGAGTATCGCCCGGAGGAGGTGCTGCGGTTTTTCCGTGGTTTCATGGATGCGCTGGAACTCGATCGCGCGACGTTGGTGGGCAACTCCATGGGAGCCGGCGTGGCGCTGGGCATGGCGCTGACCGTGCCCGAACGCGTGGATCGCCTCATTTTGATCAGCGGACTGCCCGCACGGGTGAAGGAGAAGCTCGCCAGTCCCGTCGTCCGGCAAGCGATGGAAAGTTCGGCGCCGATCTGGCTCATGCGGCTGGCCGGATGGTTCGCAGGGTCGTCCGTCACGGATCGTGTGTTGCGCGAAATCGTCTACGACCATTCTCTCTTGACCGATGCGGTCCTCGCCCGGTCCAGCAGGAACCGACGCGCCGGGAACTACATCGGGCCCGTTCTGGCCGTGGCCCGCACGGCACCCTTGTGGGAATCAGACTATGCGCCGCGCTTGGCCACCATCCGGCACCCCACGCTGATTCTCTGGGGCGATCAGGACAAGGTGTTTCCGATGGCGGTCGGCCAGGAATTGGCCGGAGTCATTCCGGCCGCGCAATTTGTCTCGATCAACGATGCCGGCCACATCCCTCAATGGGAACGTCCGGAACGGGTCAATCACGCGATCCGCAGCTTTCTGGCCATGTCGCCGTGAATCCGTAGGCGAATCGCCTCTCCCCCATGGTAGAGTCTATCGAAGGAGGATCCCGACCATGATACCCTCATCGCGCCACATGATTAGCCGTGCATTCGTGATTGGATGCCTCGTGGCACTCAGCGCCTGTGCCAACATGGGGCATCAGGCTTCATCCGGCTTCCTGTACAAGGACATGCCTATTGCTCAGACGTCCGCCGCCGCCGGGGATGGACATTCGATCACGCTCAAGGGCACCGCCCTCCCCCTGTCAGGCCACGGGATCAAGGTCGGGGAGAAGCTGCAGGCCGTGAACGTGGCCAAGCCCGACCTCGAGCTGGTGCCGATCACCGGAACCACCGGCAGGGGCAAAGTCCGCATCATCAGCGTCGTCCCCTCGCTCGATACGAAGGTGTGTGAACAGCAGACACATATCTTGAGTGAAAAGAACGGCGGGCTGGACCACATGATCGAGCTCATCACCGTCAGCGTGGATACGCCCTATGCGCAAAAGCGGTTTGCAGAGGGAGCGAAGATCTCGAACGTGACCTTTCTTTCCGACTACCGCGGGGCCGAATTCGGAAAGGCTCACGGGCTATTTCTCAAAGGTCCGCACCTCTTGACGCGCGCAGTCATGGTCCTGGACCAAGACAACGTCGTCCGTCATCTGCAGCTCACGCCGGAACTGGCCCAGCTTCCCGACATGGACGAAGCCTTCCGCGCGGCAAAGAAGCTCGTCATGGCGCACTGATTGGCATGCTCAGGTTGAGGCTAAGGAACCAACGACCCGTTGTGTTCTATCCTCCTAGCCTTGGCCTAAACCTCAACCTCAGCTTTCCTTAGGGGACTATGGCCCACTACGACCTTCTCGTAATCGGCAGCGGTCCCGCCGGGCAAAAGGCGGCCATTCAAGCCGCCAAGCTCGGCAAGAAAGTAGCAATCGTCGAACGCCGCGAGGTGGTCGGCGGGGTCTGCCTCAATACCGGCACCATCCCCAGCAAATCACTCCGTGAAGCGGTCCTGTTCCTGTCTGGATTGCACCAACGGGGACTCTATGGACAAAGTTATCGGGTCAAGCAGGACATCACCATGGAGGATTTGGCGTTCCGTACCAACCATGTGATCAAGCGCGAAATCGAGGTCGTGCAGAATCAAATGGCGCGCAATCGCGTGGAGATGGTGTTCGGAGCGGCACGCTTCGTCGATCCCCATCGCCTCCAGATTCGGCAATCGCACGAGAGTGTGGAACACACGGCTGACTACGCCATCCTCGCCGTCGGCACCACTCCTGCGCGGCCCGCCCATATCCCCTTCGACGAGGTCACGATCGTCGACACGGACGGCTTGCTCTCCCTCACACGACTGCCCAAGTCCGTCACGATTATCGGAGGCGGGGTGATCGGCACCGAGTACGCGTCCATCATGGCAACAATGGGCATCATCGTAACGTTGATCGAACGGCGACCCCGCCTGCTGGACTTTGTCGACACGGAAATCATCGAGGCGCTGCAGTACCACATGCGGAACATCGGCGTGACACTTCGCCTGAACGAAGAAGTCGTGGGCATCGACAAGACCGGCCACGACGAGGTCGTGGTACGGCTCAAAAGTGGTAAGGAGGTCCCGGCCACGACGGTGATGTATTCCGTCGGCCGCATCGGAGCCACTCAGGATTTGAATCTGTCCGCCATCGGCATCGTGCCGGACGAGCGCGGACGCCTGAGGGTCAACGAGCACTTTCAAACCGCGGTCTCCCACATCTACGCCGCTGGGGACGTCATTGGGTTTCCCGCCCTGGCCTCGACCTCGATGCAGCAAGGGCGCCTCGCGGCCTGCCACGCGTTCGGCGTGCCGGCCCATCGGGAATCGCGCCTCCTTCCCTACGGGATCTATTCGATTCCAGAAATTTCGATGGTCGGGCAACACGAAGACGACCTCACGCAGGCCGGTATTCCTTACGCCGTCGGCGTGGCGCGCTACCGAGAAATTGCCCGCGGCCAGTTGATCGGCGATGAAACCGGGATGCTCAAGCTGCTCTTCGACCCGAAGACGCGGGATTTGCTCGGCGTGCACGCGATCGGCGAAGGCGCCACCGAATTGATTCACATCGGTCAGGCCGTCATGGCCTTCAAGGGCACCCTCGACTACTTCATCGACACGGTGTTCAACTACCCCACGCTGGCCGAGTGTTATCGAGTGGCAGCGCTGGATGGACTCAACAGACTCCCGAGGCCGTGGGCTCCCAAAACGTGAAGCGTTATTCGTGAATTGTGAATCGAGGAGACAGGAATGTCATTTTCGGAACATTTGAGAAAGCTGGCGAAACCGATCTGGGACGCGCAATTGAAACATCCGTTCGTCGTGGCCCTGGGGAAGGGCACGTTACCGGCTCGCCAATTCAAGTATTACATTCTGCAGGATGCGCGGTTCCTCGGAGACCTCGCGCGCGTCTTTTCGGCCGGCGCTCAGCGTGCGCCGGATTCTGAGTCGGCCCTTCGCCTGAACAAACTTGCGGAGGATACCATCGTGGTCGAGCGAAGCCTCCACGAGAGCTACGGCAAGTTATGGAAGATGACCGCGGCTCAAATGACGTCCGTGCCCATGGCCCCGACGAATTTTGCCTATACGCGACACATGTTGGCGGTGGCGGCCTCAGGCTCCGCCTGTGAGATTGCCGTGGTGGCCCTCCCCTGCGCCTGGATCTATTGCGTGGTCGGACAGCACCTCTTGAGGAAGGGCCCTCCTAAGCCCAACCATCCCTACCGCGATTGGCTCATGTTGTATGCTTCACCGGAGTTTGCCGAGGTGCAGGAATGGATGCGCACAAAAGTCGACCTGTGGGCGAGGACGGCGGGGAAGGAAGAGAAGAGGCGGATGGAAGAGGCGTTCGTGATCAGTTCGAGGTATGAGTGGATGTTCTGGGAGATGGCGTGGACGGAAGAACAGTGGCCTGTTTGATTGCACTGGGTTGGCGCCGCCGGCCAGCCTGCCCTAGCGCTCGTGCAGCCCGCACGATCAGAATGTGCTCGCTGGACACGCGCACGTTAGGCCAGGCAGGCCGCCAGCTTGGCAGAATTTGAGTTCCGCAGCTTCGTCCTAGCCCGGGGTGAGGAGAGGGTAAGTAAGGTGAGCTCTCGGCGGCTCCGGTGGTCCTGGAGCCCGCGCCTTCAGAAAGTCGCTCGCTCGACAGCCGCACACGTTCGCCGCCAGTGAACCGCCATTGGAACGAACTATGGACTCTTCGATGCTGAGTCAACCTCCATTTGATAAGCTCCCCATAGAAACCGGCGAAACGGTGCTCTGGGCCGAGACTCAATCGACGTTCCACCGATCCGTGGACTTATCGGGAGCAATTTCTGATCGCGCGTTGTACCTCTATAGACGACCAAGCTTTAAAAGAGGAAGATGGCTCCGCTTCCCTCTCGATACCATAAAGCAGGCCACAATCTCCCCATTTTCGGGCGACATATGGAAAGCACTACTCCTCGCTCCAGTATTTGCTAGTATTGCCATCGGCAATTACTTACATGACAGGCACCCATGGATTGCTCTAGTGCCCGGGGTATTCGGAATTTTTGTCGTCTTTATTACGCTTAAGTCGCTCACCGATCGAACTCTGCTTGTCCTTGATTGGACCGAAGGGCAATTTCGATTCATTTCACCTGCTGATGATAAAAAGAACGAAAAACGCCATGACCGAAGATTCTTGCGCATGATGATTGCCGAACTCCGCAGTAGGGGGATTGCCGTCGATGACAATTGCCCTCCAACTCCCGATCAAGCCTTGGCTCCCAATTCCCCTGACGACGGTCCGAGAGCATGAGAGTTACCAAGTTAGGCTGGGTGCCGTGGTATTACCTGGCGACGATTGGGTTTGCGCTGATTGATTGGTTTGCCGGGGCGAATGTGCGGGCAGTAGGGTTTGAAGCGCATCCCGAGTTGAAGACCGTCTACTATCTCGTCGCGACGTTGTGCGGGGTCTTGCTGCGGCTGTTCCCCACCTGGTCGGCGCCGGTGACCCTGGCGGAAAGCACGATCAACGTCACGGCGCTCATGATCTCGGTCTTAAGTCCGCTCTATACCTTCGACGTCGAGCAAGGAATCGGCCCATCAACCGGCCTCGTCCCCCTGGTGATTAATTTCCTCATCGCCGGAACCGCCGGGACGCTTGCCTTCTATCAATCGCTCTACTCCCTCACTGGGACACCCTCTCCGCACGTTCGCCGCTGATGTGGCACCTCTAGTTCTGCTACAGTGAGGTCTCCATCGCTGAGCGAGCCCTGACCGTGCTGTATCGCACCGTGTTTGAAATGACCTGGGCCGCCTATCCCTGGCAACTGCTGATCCTCAGCATGGCCGGGCTCCTCATTGGCCTGGCACTGTTGCGCTCGCGGGAGGCAAGCGAATCGTTCACGTGGAAGGCGCTCGGGTGGATCTTTACCGGGTTCTCGCTCATCTGGACGGCCTGGCTGCTCTGGACTCTGGCGGACCATTTCTCCACAATGCGGGCGATGGAGACGAAGCAGATTCAGATCACCGAAGGGCGCATCGACAACTATACGTTTGAAATGCACGATGGCCACGGTTTCGAGTCCTTCACGATCAACGGCACACGCTTCCATTACTCTGATTTTCTCGCCACCGGCGGCTACAATCGCCCAGCCAGTCAGGGCGGTGTGATCCGTGAAGGACTTCAGGTCCGCATCGCGCATCGCGGTAACACCATTGCAAGGCTCGAAGTCGCCGGAGCACTCGAATGAACGTTCGTGTGGCCACTCTGCTCGGAGGGATCGTCCTGACCCTGAATGTGACGGCCTGTGAAACCCTGGAAACGGGGTATTTCGAAGGCAGAGTCAATACGGCCACGCATCAGCAGGTGGTCAACCGCTACGGCCCGCCGCACAAGGTCGACAATCCTGCCCCCGATCGAGAACGATGGACCTACTTCGATCGCGGCAGCGGGATGAGCGGCTACAGTGGATATGGCCGCGTGAATCCTTGCAGCGAATACCACCTCACGTTCGATAGGGAGGGCATCCTCCGCAACTGGGAGCGGATGACCTGCGCCCGTTGAGGGCCGTCGCCCGCCGTCGTCACGCCCGTATTGCCGCTGGACAGCCGCTCCCGTCTCGGTATAATGCTCCCTCAAGAGATACTACGTACTCCAAGAAAAGGAACCTCGTGTCGACGCTCAAACAAGTCCTCAGCATCGCGGGCTCGGATTCCGGCGGTGGCGCCGGCATTCAAGCCGACCTCAAGGCCATGTCGGCGAATGGCGTGTTTGCAATGTCAGTGATCACCGCCGTGACGGCCCAGAATACGGAAGAGGTCACCGCCGTCCATGAGCTGCCGGGTTCGATCATTGCTGCGCAAATTGACGCGGTCTTCGACGACTTCGACGTGGCGGCCGTGAAGACCGGCATGCTCTCATCGATTGACATCGTCCAGCTCGTCGCCCGGCGCATGAAGGCCCAACAGGTCGCGCATTTGGTCGTCGATCCCGTGATGATCTCCAAGAGTGGACACCGACTCCTCAAGCCCGACGCCGTGGACATGCTGGTGAAGGAACTGCTCCCGCTGGCCGAGATCGTGACGCCCAACACGCACGAAGCCCAACAACTGTCTGGCATCGAGATCAAGACGCTCGCCGATGCGCGACAAGCCGCCAAGGCGATCACCAAGTTCGGGTGCCGGTATGTATTGATTAAAGGCGGCCATCTCCTGGCGGAGCGTGGCACGGATCTGCTCTACGATGGCCGGTTCTTCAATATTTACAAGGGCGAGTTTATCGACACACCCCATACACATGGGACGGGCTGCACGTACGCGGCCGCGATTGCCGCGCAGCTCGCGCGGGGCAAATCGATGCCGGACGCCGTGCAGGCGGCGAAAACCTATGTCACGGAAGCCATCAGACACAGCCTGGCCATCGGACATGGGCGAGGGCCCACCAATCACTTCTACTTTCTTCCCTAGGAGGACCTTGCATGCACACCTTCCGCTGCGGGCCTGCGACGTTTCTGCTCACCGGATTTGCTTGGCTTGCCCTGGCGGCAACGGGCGGCATCGCGATCTATGTGGCCATGGTCCGTGGCACCCCGCTGCCGCCCACCCTGCGTGTTGCCCATGCCCACGGCGCCGTGATCGGCGGACTGCTGCAACTGTTGATGGGCGCCGTCCTCGCCTATGGCGCGTCGAAGGATGAACGCGCCTCCCGCTCGCATCCTGGTGTCTGGGTGGCCCTGAATCTCGGCACCGTGGCCATGATGGCGGGCTTCTGGGCCAAGCACTATCCGATTGCCGGACTGGGCGGCTTGCTCGCGATCATCCCGGCATTGCCGATCTGCGCCGCCGGCTTCCGTCTGGCTCGCAACCGTTCCTTCGGCGCGCTGCTTCCTGCCTGGTACGCCGCCATCGCTCTGGCGGCGCTGATCCTGTGCACAGTCATCGGCCTCGCCTATGCCTTCACGCTTGTTCCCTATGAGTGGCAGATCCATGCCCGACTCGGCCATGTGCATGTGGGACTCCTGGCCTTCGTCCTGATCGCGGCGGTCGGTCTTGTGCATCCGCTCGGTGAGGCACTTTTTCGCACCCCCTTGGCGCACCCCGGCTTTACGCATGCCGCGCTGGTCGGCTTCCCGGTCGGACTGGCGGTGCTACTCGGCGGATTCGCGCTGCAATTGCTGACCGTGCAGGTGGCAGCGGGCGCGCTGCTGATCGGCGCCAGCCTCGCGATGGCGTTCAATGTGGTCCGAACTTGGCTCCAGGCCGGCGATCGGCAGTCGGCCGCGACGGATCACCTGGTGCTGGGAGTCATCTTTCTCCTCCTGACGATGATCCTCGGCTCGTTGGTGGCGGCCAACACCATGACCGAGCCCCGCACCCTGCCTTTCGGCAGTCTCCATCTCGTGGCCTACACGCACGTGCTCTTTCTGGGTTTTCTGCTCCACCTTGTGTGGGCCGGACTCACCGCGTTCCTGCCCGAACTATTGGCGCGCGCTCGTGTGAAGAGCCACAAGAAACAGGCGCCCTATCTCGATCGCCTGCGTACCGTGGCCAACCGATGGCGTGCCCTGCAGCTCGGGACACTGACGTTCGGGACCATGGGACTCGGCGCCGTTGCGGCCCTGACCTGGAGCGAACCGCTCAGCGCCCCGCAGGTCCAACGCGCGATGTGGGTCAGCGTGGGGTTGCTGCTGGCGGCCTTCGCACTGTTCAGCGCCAAGCTGGCTATGGTGTGGAGTACCGGACCGACTGACGCGGAAGCCGCAGACTGATCGCCTGCATGGAAACCACCCTCTGCTTTCGCGATGGCGCGGGGCATCAGGTTGCCGCGGTCCTGGCGACCCCGGCCGAGCCCTCCGATCGTCTCGCGGTCCTCTGCCACGGCTTTCTCTCGAACAAGAACAGCTCCACCAACAAAGCGTTGACCCGCAGACTCGTCGAGCGAGGGATCGCCACCTTGCGATTCGACTTTTTCGGGCAAGGCGAAAGCGACGGGCCCTTCGAAGCCATCTCGGTGACAACGGCCCACGGACAAGCCCTGGCGGCGGTCGCATGGGCTGCCGACCATGGATATCGCGCGATCGGCCTGGTCGGCTCCAGTTTCGGAGGCCTCGTCGCTCTTCTGGCTGCGGCCGATGAGCCGCGGCTTCGTTGCCTCGGCCTGAAATGTCCCGTGCCGGATTTCCCCGAGCTCCTGCGACTCGAGTTCGGCCCTGAAGGCATGGCAAAGTGGGAACAGACCGAGACCATTCCCGACGTCACCGGGGGCCCTGGGCGCCTGCGCCTTCGTTACAGCTTTTTCGAAGACTGCCAGCGTCACGACGGGTACGCCGCTGCCCGGAAGATGACCATCCCCACCTTGATCGTCCAGGGCGACCGGGATGAACTGGTCCCCTTGCATCAGGCTCGGCGTCTGCACACGAGCTTGCAAGGCGTGGCGAGGCTCGAGATTCTGCAAGGAGCCGATCATGGCTTTTCGCAAGCCGAACACTTTCACCGCATGATCGCCTTGCTCTCGGATTGGGTCACCACGCATCTGGGTCCGACGCACCCGCGGACCGAACCGGATGCTCGATCGACCTCAGCGGCAGGGGGCCCCCTTTCCTGAGCCACAGATTCCCCTAGGTACCAGTCCGTTCAAAAACGACCGGCCGATCGGCCCTCCTCGCCCCAAGCAGAGTCTGTGCCTGTCTTCGAGCAAAACGCGTATCTTCTTGAAAGACCGGCTGAATCGATTACACTGAGTTTCCGCGTTCCATCCCTCCAGGATTTGGAGCCGGGCACGCAGCTTGCGAGATCGATTAGGCAGGAGGAACCGCGAATATGAATGGGCATGAACGAGTGCGAGTGACGACTATCGCTTTGGGACTGTGCACGCTGTTGTGGCTGACCCCGGACTCAACAGCTTGGGCAGGCCCGCAGGAGCCGACCGTTTCATCACCGAAGCCGCATGAGGCTTCCGGCAGCCATAGCCTCATCCAGCGACCCAAGAAAAAAGCCGTCACCAAATCACCCGGGCCGCACACGACCGAGGTCGACACAAAGACACGGACGGCGGAAACACAACCACGTGGCGCATCAGCCGTCTCCGCCGCGCCCACAAGACCAGAGGCCCATACGGCAGGCGATCTTCCGTCATCGATTTCTTCCAGCGCCTCCCCCGCATCGAGTGTCACCCCGTCCCCGTCGGGACGGAACAACCCTGGCTCGGCAGCTGCCTCGATCACTGTCCCGACGATTCCCTTGGTCACCCGTGAGAGCAATCGATCGACGACCGCATCAGCCGCCCCAGGTGCCACCGCCAACAGCGGCCACTCGGCCGGTGCCGCAACGTCCCGCGGGTTTAGCAATCTCTTGGCTCGGTTTCCCCAGCTCGGCCAGGCCGTCAACACACAGGCAGCCTCGGCACCAGCGATTCCGACGGAACCGATACCCACCATCAACGCGCCTATTCCACAGAATCCGGAAGCCCCGTCCTCGGGCACCTCGCGCGGCTCAACGCCTCCCGCGTCGACGGCCCTGGGTTCGGCCGCCTTGTCCTGGAGTCCAAACGCCGAGGCTGATATCGGCGGCTACAAGATTTATCTGGGGACGCGCTCCGGAGTCTATGACTATCCCGGCTCCCCCTTCACCGTGGGGAATACGACCCGCACGGTGATCAACAACCTGCCGCAGGGCCATACCTATTACTTCGCCGCGACGGCGTACGACCTGTCAGGTAACGAAAGCGCCCATTCAGCGGAAGTCAGCAAGAGCCTGTACTGACCACAGGACGTTGATCGTGGATCGTCACGACGCAACATACATGCACGTGTGTGCGTCACTCCTCTGTTAACGTTTGATGGTTCACGAATCACGCCGCTAGGGAAGCGACTTCGCGCAGCGGAAGCCCGTGAAGCTGTTCTGGGTTTCGGGCGGTAACCTGAAGCGGCTATAGGTCAGGAGATATTTCGGCAGATCCGACCAAGACCCGCCTCGCAACACCTTGAACTGTCCCTGTTCTGGCCCTTGAGGGTTTTTCGCAGGACTCGTCTCGTAGTAGTTGCCACCATACCAGTCCTGCACCCACTCCCCGACGTTCCCGGCAAGATCCTGCACACCATAGGGACTGGCACCGGCGGGAAATCGCCCGACGGGAATCAGCACCTGTTCGTAGGAGAATCGCGCGCCTAAGGCGAAGTTGGCGCGGTCCGGCGTCGGCTCCTGATTGCCCCACGGGTACCTGCGTTCATCAGTCCCGCGCGCGGCCTTTTCCCATTCCGCCTCGGTGGGAAGGCGCTTACCCGCCCACTGACAAAAGGCATGGGCGTCCTCCCACGACACGCCCACCACCGGGCGATCCCCATGTTTGGGCAGCACCATGCTGCCCCAGAACGCGGGAGCGGCTCGCTGCAACTCCGCGAGAAACGTCGCATAGGCCCGCGTCGTCACCTCATGGCGATCGATGGCAAATGCATCCAGCCACACCTCGTGACCCGGCCGCTCATCTTCCAAGGCCTCCGCCCCATCGCGTCCCATCCGAAACAACCCGGCGGGAACGGCCACCATCGCAACCGCCATCGTGTCGCCTGAGATCCCACCCGGTCTGGCTTTGCGAAGTTGCTCGAGCTGGGCGCCCGCACTGTCCACGTCGATGGCCGAAAGCGCCAGGGCACCTGCAACAATCACGCGGTCCCACGCGAGTAGGCGACGCCCCACGTGCTTAGACACGCCCGCCCACCACCCAATGCCGATCATCGATCACATCGATGAGGAGACGCGTCAGGTTGAGCTCCGCCAACTGTTGGGCCACCTCGTCTTCGGTGAAGGCCGCCAAGAGCGAGTTGAAGAAATCACGACGGAGAATCGGCGACTCGGAGGCCGCATACCGATCCACGATCGCCTGCGCCTCCTCGGCGGATTCCGGCCGCAGGAGGTCCATGACTAGCACCGCGGCGCCCGGCTTGGCCAGACGACGCACCGCATGCCAGAACTGTCGAGGATTGGGCATATGGTGGAGCAAGCTGTTCGAGATCACGGCGTCCGCGGGCTCCGCAATCGACAGCGTCTGCACCCGTTCGCAACAGAGGGAAATTGTCCCAGCCGCGCCGGCCTGCTCGACCGCGGCACGCCCCAGTGCCAACATGGCCTCGGACGCATCCACGGCCGTCACACGGGAGCCGGGCAGTGCCCGTGCCAACCGAATGGGAATATCCGCGGGACCACAGCCGAGATCGACCACGTGGCCCTCCTCGAAGTCCGGGAAATGCTCACGAAAGAGCTCGACGAACTTCTGGTTCTCCTGCGAAAAGTCGGCCTGGGCATAGGCCCGGGCCTGCTCGGGATCGTCCATCAGCTCGGGTTCGAGAATGCGTTGCATGGAAGAGACTAAGGTTGAGGCCAAGGTCGACGTGACACGCACGTGCTTGAGGAACGAGGCTCGAGGGGCGAGCCCAGAGCGGAAAGTCCTGCTTGCCTCAGACCTCCCACCTCCACCCTCATGCGACTATCCGGATTTGGCTTTGCTCTTAGCCCGAGCCTTCCATTCCACCCGATCACCAGTTCGCACCGGTCCTTCGCGCAGCACGCGCGCATAGAGGCGGCTCCAGCCTGGATGCCGCTCCTGAGCGATGCGATTGAAGTCCCCTTCGACAAACCAACAGGCGTTGTACCGACAAGGCGTCGTGTAACTGCTCACCTCGAGTTCCACCGTCTCGCCGATCCGAAGCCGGTCGCCGATTTTCAGCCTGGCCCAATCCAACCCGGCGATCGTCAGGTTTTCGCCGGCCGCTCCAGGCTCGATCGGATGTCCCTCATCCCGCAACGCATCCAGCCGTTCCAGCGAATACAGACAGACGGCACGGTCCGGCCCCCCGTGCACGGACCGGTTGCGTTGCCGATCGCCGGCCACTCCGGACAGGGTAATGGCCGCCTCCTGCACCGGCCTCTTCGGCACCCCGCCGTTGGACACGCTGATCTGAACGAGGGATGCACCGGCCCGCGGCACGACCACCCTATCCTTCCCCTTCACAGGATGCGGCAGCCTGCAGACGCATCGCGACCCACCCCTCACGTTCCCGATCTGCGCGCACGTAGAGACCTTCCTCCGCAAAGGCAGCGCGCATCTCTTGCGCCTGCTCCTTCAAGAGGCCGGACACAAACACCGTGGCCCCCCCTCGTGCCATTTGTCCCAAGGCGCTGGCGCATTGCATCAAGGTGCGTCGATCCAGGTTCGCCAAGATAAAATTCCACCGTCGGTCGAGACCGGGTGTCTGGTCATCGAGCGACCCGACCCAAAGGGTGAGTTCCGAGCCAAACCCATTCTCCCGCGCATAGGCCTGGGCATACTCAATCGCTTGCGGATCATTGTCACAACCGCCGGCTCGTGCGGCCCCCAATCGCAGCGCGACCATGGCTAAGATGCCGGTCCCAGTCCCGACATCGAGCACCAACTCTCCCCCGCGGATCTCGTCTTCCAACCACTCGATCAAGAGTTGAGTCGTCGCGTGATGTCCCGTGCCAAACGCCAGCTTGGGATCGATGACCAGATCGATGAGTCCAGGCTCGGCAAGCCTGGGTTCCCATGAAGGTCGCACCAGCACCCGCTGCCCGATCCGTATCGGTTTGACCGACCGCGCCCAGACCGCATTCCAGTCCTGCGCCGGAATCGATTGCACGGTGAGTGTCTCGGCTGCCCGGTCCGCACCCATGCAGTGAAGCGCCGCGCGCAAGCGGCCAGCTTCATCGGCATTCCACCGGTCGGCAGCCCAGTACAGACGGATTACCCCGTTGTCTTGCCAAGCGCCGCTGGCCGCCGGAGCATCCAACATCCCCAACAATTCACCGGCATCGAGACCCGATTCGATCTGAATTTCAACCCAGCCGGCGTCGGCCATGGCGGTTCCTATCCCCTCTGTCCCCATGCCGCAGGGGCATTGACGCCTTGGAGGGGAACTCAGTAAGGTCTGCCCACCGCATGTCTCCACCCTCCTCGCACGCGCCGTCCCCCTCACGTCGATTGGCTCGCCTGGTTGCCTTGGCGGACCGACGTTTGGCGGAGGCGCGGCAGCTGAGCTCCCGATATTCACAGTGGCGTCTGCTGCTGTTCTTGACCAGCGTGGTGGCGGCCGTCATATCGTTCAAACTTGGGTGGTTCATGCTCGGGAACGGCGTGGTGACGGCCTTTGTGCTGCTCTTTGCCGTTGTCGCGAGCTATCATAACAGGCTCGAAGCGCGGATGCATCGCTGGCGCCTGTGGCGCGACCTCAAGCGCACCCACCTGGCCCGCACAGACCTGGATTGGGCGGCGCTCCCCACGCGCCTGCACGAGGCCCCGCCGGACCACCCCTATGCACGCGACCTCGACCTGATCGGTCCGCACTCGCTCCTGCGGCTCATCGACACCACCGTGTCGTCCAACGGCCGCCAACGGCTCACCTCCTGGTTTCTTCAACAACCTCCCGACGAGGCCGGCTGGGCCAGCCGGCAGCATCTGGCGCGTGAGCTTGCGCCCTTGACGTTGTTTCGTGACCGCCTGGTCCTGGAAGGGCTGGTGGCCGGGGAGCACGAGATCAACGGCGAGCGACTGCAGGCCGTCCTGCTGACACCGGCCGGGTGGCCGGGACTCGTGCCCCTCTTGATGGTGGAAAGCGCCCTGGCGGCGCTGACGCTGCTCTTGCTGGCCCTGCGGCTGTCCGGATCGATGCCGGACTATTGGATGCTGTCCTTCGGCCTCTACGCCTTCCTCTTCCTGTTCATGGATCGCAGCGAACATGCGTTCGAACATGCGCTCTCGCTGCAGGACGAGCTGCGAAAGCTAGGGGCCGTGCTCGCGTATGTGGAGCGGCGCACCCCCCACCTGCCCGCCGCGCTGCGTGCCCGCTGTCTTGCATTGACGCGGCGGGAAAGTCGGCCCTCGCGGGACATGCAACGCGCCGCCCGTATCGTGGCGGGGCTCAGTGTCCGGGCGAATCCCCTCGCGCATATCCTGGCCAATCTCCCCGGCCCGTGGGATCTCTACTTCATCTGGCGGCTCCAACAGCTTCAGCAGGGACTGTACAACCATTTGCCCATGTGGCTCGACATCCTGGCTGAAGTGGAAGCCGCCAGCGCGTTGGGCACCTTTGCCTGGTTACATCCCGACTATGCGTGGCCGACCTTTCACCAACAGGACCACACCGGGTCGAGGCCGTCCGGGCATCTTGCGGCCGCGCGACTCGGCCATCCGCTCTTACCTGCTGGGCGTCGCGTCACGAACGACCTGCACCTAGACGACCGGATTCGGATCTTGCTGGTCACCGGCTCGAACATGTCGGGAAAGAGCACCTACCTCCGCACCGCCGGCCTCAATCTCTGCCTGGCACAGGCCGGGGCGCCGGTGTGCGCCGATTCATTCGAGTTTTCATGGATGCAGATCTGCTGCTCCATTCGGGTGGAGGATTCGATCGAGGCCGGGCTCTCGCACTTCTACGCCGAGGTCAAGCGGTTAAAAACGATTCTTGATGCGGCAAGAGACCAGCGGCAGGCGCCGGTCTTCCTGTTGATCGACGAGATTTACAGCGGGACCAACAATCGTGAGCGGCTGATCGGCAGCCGCGCCTATGTGCAGGAGTTGGCGAGGACGACAGCCGCCGGGTTGATCTCGACCCACGACGTCGAATTGGCGGACTTAGAGCAGGGCGTGAGCACGTTGAACAACGTTCACTTTCAGGAAACCGTAACGGGGGGGCAACTCCGGTTCGACTACGTACTGCGGCCCGGGCCGTGCCCGACGACTAACGCCTTGCGAATCATGGCCCTGGAAGGGCTGCCGACCGGGGAACAGCCGACCGCAAGATCCTCAGGGCCGACAGCTGCAACCTGACCACTGACGGCCCACCGCACCCACGTCAAA
The DNA here is from genome assembly GCA_964449255.1 of uncultured Nitrospira sp. Lineage (GTDB taxonomy): Bacteria > Nitrospirota > Nitrospiria > Nitrospirales > Nitrospiraceae > BQWY01. The sequence continues at coordinate 56,772 of CAYUYE010000004.1, forward strand.
AACTGGTCACGAAAAACTCGTCGTTCACCGTTTGCCCCAGCGGCACCGACGTCCCTCCGCCAAGAGGAATACTGAACAGGTTTCGTGGTCCCGTCCGCCCCGTCCTCCGCTCGTACACCACCTGGCCGCCTGATTCGCCGACGTACTCCTCATCGTCGGTCGTAGTCGCCAGTGGTACTTCCGGGCCGCTTCCATCCACCACGCGACTGAACAGATCGCGCGGGCTCGAGACGCTCCCGCTCGACGAACGTTCAACAATCACGATGTTCCCGATCGCCCCCCCGAAGGACTCGGAGGTCGCCCCCGTGGCAAGCGCGGCTTCAGGTCCGCCCGTAATGTTGACACTATAGAGATCGCTTTGGATGCCCGATGGACTGCTGGGGGTCTCCACTTCGCGCCGGAATACCACACGGGTCCCCACCACGCCCTCTGGAAACTCGCTGTAGCGGCTGTCCGTGGCCAGCCCGACCGCCGTCGGTTTCCCTCCGGTCACGTCGACGCTCCAAAGATCGGTCTGAACGGCGATGCTGGTGGTATAAAACACGCGGGTCCCGATCGTGCCCATGTAAAACTCGTTCCCTGGCCCATCCGCAAGCAGCACCTCGCCGGTCCCGTCCAAGAGGACACTATACAAGTCGCACTGTCCGCCCTGCGGCGCACATCGTTGGAAGACGGCACGATTGCCGACCACCGTGGAAAAAATCTCATTGGAGGGGCTCGGCCCCAAGGGGGTGGCGGTGCCGGTCCCATCGGCGTTCATGATGAAGAGGTCTGCCTGCGAGCTCGGATTGGCCCGTCGGGAAAAAATCACCTGCGTGCCGGTGATCCCACCGACGAACTCCTCATCCGCCGTGTTCGCGATCGGCTGGAGACCGGACCCGTTCGGATTGATGCTGAACACGTCGGTCTGATCGCCAACCCGTTGCTCGTAGATCGCACGGGTCCCCGCAACCCCGATGAAATGTTCGTCGTCGTTGGGATTGCTCGCAATGGCGGTGGGGTTGCTCCCATCGAGGCCCACGCTCCAAATGTCCCGCTGTCCCCCCAAGCCGGACTGGACTTCATACAGGGCCACGTTGCCGAGAATCCCGCTCAGCAGTTCATCGGTGGGAGCCGCGACCAATGGCCCGTTCCCGGTGCCATCCGCATTCACCGCCCAGATATCCCGTTGACTGAAGGCGGCGAGCGCGGATTTTTGATAGAAGAGCCGATTGCCCACCCGCCGGGAAAAGGTCTCCTTGGCGGCAGGGTCTGCCGCCAGTGCTACCTCACCAGACCCATCGACCTTCGTCAGGTGGAGATCAGGGTTCTGCCCGTCGCTTCGCCCAAAAATCACGATCCCGTTCACGGCTGGTGGTGGCGGCGGAGCGATTGGGGCCGGCAGCGGGCCCGAGTCGCCGCCGCCGCTGCATCCTGCGACTGCCATTCCGGCCAAAGCCAAAAAGCCCCATGGCGCCGGCAACCTGTTTCCACGTCTCTCCATAGGCCAACACCTTTCTTGCGATCTGAGGGTCACACCCCGTCGGGTACCCGGGTGGGTGGCTCGCGTGTCTTTCATGGAAATGGGGCAACCTATCATGATTCCTTAGGGAGTGGAACCCGTCCTTTCGGATGAAGGCTTCGAGGTGGAGAACCCCTTTGAGAACCGGGACGTAGGTCCAGGATGACGAGGCCTTATTGCCGGGAACCTGTCCGCACCATGCGTGCCCCCGAGACGCAGACCTCACGCGAGCAAACGCAATGGCCCCGAAGCCACCCCGTGGCGCCTGCCGTCGGCGCGTTCCAGTCGATCCCGCTCACATCGTAGCGGCCACATTCCAGCGTTCCGTTTGATCTTTCTTGCGACCTCGGTCATCATGCGGCAGACAGAGACTTCGGCCACTCTCAAGTCAGGGAGGATGCGTGAGGCGATTGCTCTGCGGTCTCTTGGGGACCGCGCTTCTCATCAACGGCTGTGCAACGGGCGTTCCTCTCAAACCCCACTTCGACGAAGATCAATACGCGAAGTACTACGAAACAAAAACGGGAAAGATCCTGCGTGTGGAACAGGACGGAACCGTCCTGGATGTCACCTGTGCGGAACCCGACATGGCGCGGGGCTTTCCTCGGGAGGATGTCACGCGGCTCTTCTGCCCAACTGGCAAGGTCTCGGTCCTCGGCAAGGTGCAGAAGGTCGGCCAGGATTGGGACCTCAGCGCCTACAACATCGAGCCGGAAACTGGAACCTGTGCCTCTCTCTTTGCCGCCCTGTCCGATTCATGGACGGCGGAAAAACGACAATCCTGTGCCCATCGCCTGTGGGAAGTGCCGGCCGCGATCATCGCCTACCCGACCATCGCCGTGCTGGCCTTAGGTATCATCACCGCGCCGATCTGGGGCCCGATCTTGATCTTGACCAAAAAATAGGGTTTATCACGATCTCTTGATGACCAAGCCAGACGCGCCCTCCCCCTCGGTCCGGCCACCCCATCCCCTCAAGGGGTTGCTCATCGCCCAATTCTGCGGCGCCTTCAACGACAACGCGTGGAAACTCATCGTCGCGCTCCTGGCCATGCGGCACCTCGGCCCCACGGATCTCCAAGTCGTCGGCGGCGCCTCCTTGCCGGACGCCGGCGCCGAAGCGATGGCGCAAGCGCTGACTACGCGCGCCTTCGTAATCTTCACCCTCCCGCTGATGCTCTGTTCACTTGTGGCCGGCGTGCTCGCCGACCGCGTGAGCAAACGGACGGTCATCGTGGGCATGAAGCTGGCGGAGATCTTGTTGATGGGCGCGGGGACCGCCGCCCTGTTCCTGGATCCCAAGGCGCAGCTTCTACCACTAGTCGTTCTTGGGTTGATGGGCGTACATAGCGCTTTCTTTAGCCCAGCCAAGTACGGCATCCTGCCGGAGATTCTTCCCCATGAACGGTTGTCGGCCGGAAACGGCCTCCTGGAGCTGTGGAGTTTTGCCGCGATCATTTCTGGAACGGCCGCCGCGGGCCTCCTGCTCGACGTCTCGGGAGACCAACCCTGGCGCGCGGGCGCCATCCTGTCCGTCATCGCAGCCATCGGATGCGCAGCCTCGTTTCGGGTTCCGCCCGTCCCAGCGGCGCGGCAAGCCGGTGGCCTGATCGAAACGCTCTCCGGCGCCTGGTCCGCACTTCGCGAAGATCGTGTGTTGCGCCTGGCCATCCTGGGCAACATCTTCTTCTGGACCCTCGCGAGCCTCGTCGGCCAGGACATTTTCATCTACGCCAAGAGCGCCCTCGCACTCTCGGACTCGCTGGCCGGTCTTCCTATGACCGTCTTGGCCGCGGGCATTGGAGTTGGCGCCTTTCTGGCTGGCCGGCTTTCAACTTCGAAGATCGAACTGGGCCTGATTCCGATCGGCGTCCTCGGGATGACGCTGTCGCTGTTCCTACAAGGATTCGTCGCCCCCCCACTCGCGGGCACCATGCTGATCCTAGGCATCCTGGGCCTCTCCAGCGGGTTTTTCGTGGTCCCCGTCAACGCCCTCGTGCAGTGGCGCGCCCCAAAAGACCGCCGCGGGGCGGTCATCGCCTTGCAAAACACGGCGGTGTTCACCGGCGTGCTCCTGGGCTCGCTCGGCGCCGGCGCGCTGGGCCAACTGGGGCTCCACGCGGCCACGATTTTTCTGGTGGCCGGAGTGGGCGCCTTTGTGGGGGCCGCCTGCGCGCTTTGGCTACTGCCTGAATCGTTTCTCCGCGCTCTCCTGCTGTTGCTGACGAATACCCTCTACCGCGTGCGCGTCCTGGGGCGCGAAGCCGTGCCGGCTGAAGGCGGCGCGTTGCTGGTCCCGAATCACGTGTCCTTTCTGGATGCCATTTTGTTGATCACGACCGTCGACCGGCCGATCCGCTTCGTCGTCGACGCCCAATACTTTGACACACCCTTGCTTCGTCCGTTGATGCGGCTGGCCGGCGCCATTCCGATTGCCGCCTCCGGAGGACCCCGCGTGATTCTTCGGGCCCTTCGCGAAGCAGGACGCAATTTGGACGCCGGGGAGCTGGTGTGCATTTTCCCAGAAGGCCAGATCACTCGCACGGGCGGGCTCCTGCCGTTCAGACGAGGCTTTGAGCGAATCCTAAAGGGACGCGCGGCGCCGATTGTTCCGGTCCACCTGGACCGCATTTGGGGGAGCATCTTCAGCTTCGTCGCCGGACGGTTTCTCACCAAGTGGCCGCAACGTGTGCCCTTCCCGGTCACCATTTCCTTCGGCACGCCGCTGCCACCTACTGCGTCGGCCACGGACGTCCGCCAAGCCATTCAAGAATTGAGCGAAGCCGCCTGGCGACTCAGAAAACCCGACCGCCCCCCGCTCCACCGGTCGGCGATCCGTGCCATGCGCCGCCATCCGTTCCGCTTCGCCATGGCCGACCCCACCAAACCGCGCGTCGCCTGCTGGCAAGCCATCGTTGGAGCCGTGGCCCTCGCCCGGCAACTACGGCCCCACTGGAAAGGCCAGCAAAACGTGGGCCTGCTGCTCCCGCCCAGCGTCGGCGCGGCGCTGGTCAACCTGGGCTCCACGCTGGCCGGCCATACGACCGTGAACCTTAACTACACGGTCGGTCGTGCAGGTCTCGAAGCCGCGATCAAGCTGGCGGATTTGAAGAGCATCGTGACCAGCCGTCTGTTCGTCGAGAAAGCCAAACTCGAGCTGCCCTCGAACGTGAACATTCTCTGGCTCGACGACATCGCCAAAACCATCGGCACGCCGCAGCGCCTGACAGCCATGGCCCTGGCCCTCTTGGCCCCCCTCTCACTCCTGGAACGAGCCTGCGGCGCGACGAAGGCGCCGAGCATAGACGATATCGTGACGATCATTTTCAGCAGCGGCAGCACGGGCGAGCCCAAGGGGGTCATGCTCTCGCATTTCAGCATCGACTCCAACATCGAAGGCGCCATGCAGATTTTCCACGTGGATGAACGCGACCGCCTCCTGGGGATCCTGCCGTTCTTCCATTCCTTCGGATTCATGCTGCCGCTGTGGCTGGCCATGATTTACGGCACCGGCGTGGTGTACCTACCGTCCCCGTTGGACGTCGCCGCGGTGGGAGACATGACCTTGAAATACCGCCTCACCGTCTGCATCGCCACCCCGACCTTCCTACAGCTGTACATGCGCGGATGCTCGCCCGACCAATTCGGTTCGCTCCGCGTCGTGCTCACCGGCGCGGAGAAACTCACCGAGCGCCTCGCCAACGCCTTCGAAGCACGATTCGGCATCCGGCCTCTGGAAGGCTACGGGGTCACGGAGTGCGCGCCGGTGGTGTCGGTCAATTGTCCGGACTTCCGGGCCGCAGGATTTTTCCAACCGGCGTCCCGCCGCGGGTCGGTCGGCCCGCCGCTTCCCGGCGTCTCCGTCCGCATCGTGGACCCGGACACGTTTGCCCCCCTGCCGGCCGGCACGCCGGGGATGCTCTTGGTCAAGGGCTCAAATGTGATGAACGGGTATTTGGGCAAACCAGACCTGACCGCCAAAACCATGCGCGACGGATGGTACATCACCGGCGACATCGCCTATCTCGATGAAGACGGCTTCATCTACATCACCGATCGCCTCTCGCGTTTTTCGAAGATCGGGGGCGAAATGGTACCGCACGGACGAGTCGAAGAGGCCTTGCAGGATGCCGCCAACGCCGACACCAAGGTCTTTGCGGTCACCGGTGTGCCTGATGCCAAGAAAGGCGAGCAACTGGCCGTCTTGTACACGATTGATGAATCCAGAATTCCGGAGATCCTCGCCGACGTATCCGCCAAGGGCCTGCCGAACTTGTTCATTCCTCGCAAAGACGCCTTTTTCAAAGTCGACAAACTTCCGCTGCTTGGGACCGGAAAGCTCGATTTGCGCGAACTTAAGCGCATCGCGATGGAGCGCCTTGCCGAACGACACGCCTAACGCGCTCCGCGTCCACTGTGGCTTCCGCAAGGACATGGTGCGCGACGCATGACCACCGACAAGACCCTCATCGACTGCCACGTGCATCTGGCGGCCCTGCCGGACGGCACGAACGGCTGTTTCATCTCCGCCAAGATGCTCGGGAGCCCCTTGTTTCGGTTCTTGCTGTGGAAACATGCCATCTCCCGCGACAGTCCTCGACAGGGCAACCAAAAATACATCGACGACCTGTTGACGGAACTCCGCGCCTCCCGTTTCGTGAAGCAAGCGGTGTTGCTCGCCATGGACGGCGTGTACGGCGCGCACGGCCAGCTCGACCAATCCCATACGGACTTCATGGTGAGCAATGGCTATGTGTTGGAGGTGGCGCGTCGATACCCGCAAGAGTTCTTGGCCGGGGTCTCGATCAACCCGCAACGGGCCGACGCCGTCGAGGAAGTCCATCGCTGCGCGGACGCCGGCGCGGCGCTGGTCAAAGTGTTGCCGAACGCCCAGCAGTTCGACCCGGCCAACCACGCCTATAAGCCATTTTACCGCGCCCTGGCCGAGCGCAGGCTTCCCTTCCTCAGCCACGTCGGCTACGAGTTCAGCCTGATCGGGAAAGACCAATCCGTCGGCGATCCGGCGCGCCTGCGCCTCCCGCTCGAAGAAGGCGTCACGGTCATCGCCGCGCATGCCTGCAGTTACGGACTCCTGGTCTATGAGAAATTCCTCCCGACCTTCCGCGAACTGGCAGGTCGCTTTCCAAACTTTTACGCCGACATTTCGGCCCTGGCGCTGCCCAATCGACTGCGCATGCTGCTGCACCTCCGGAAGCACCCGGACCTCCATGACCGTCTCATCTTCGGCACGGACTACCCGCTCTCCGTCCCTCACCTCGCCGCCTGGGGTCGCGTCGGCTTCGGCGCACTCCGACGGATCGTCTCGACGACCAACCGGTTCGACCGACAATTCGTGCTCTGCCGCGATCTCGGCGTCGGATTCCACTCGTTCGACCGCCTGCTCCGGCGTCCCTAGCCTAGTCTCCGGCCGTCGCCATTGTGTACAATGTCAGGTTCGCCGAGACCACACCTAGGGCCATGACACGCGACCAGCTCTTAGCGCATCTCCGTGAACGGATTTTGGCCTTCGCGACATCCCGTATAGGGAGGGACCTTGCGCAAGACCTCGTGCAGGATGTGCTGTTGCTGTTACACGAAAAGTATGAGGAAGTCGTGAAGTTGGAGGAGCTGCTTCCGCTAAGCTTTCAAATCTTGCGCTTCAAAATGGTCGACGCACAACGGAAGGCGCGCCGCCGGGGCGAAGCCTTGCAAGTGCCGATCGAAGAGGTGCCGCTTTCTGATCCCGGGGACGACCCCTACAGCATCGTCAGCCGCAAGCAGATGGAGGAACGGCTGACGACCGCGCTGAACCAACTCGGCGACCGCTGCCGCGAACTGCTTCGTCTGAAACTGGAAGGGAAATCCTTTCCCCAGATTCAGATCTTGATGCGCCAGGAATCCATCAATACGATCTATACCTGGGACCATCGCTGCCGTAAGGAACTGCTGGAATTGATGGGCGGAGGCTGGACGAATTAACCCCATGTCGAACTTCGACCTCGAATATCTGCTCGGCGGCTATGCGACGAACACCCTCACGGAGGAGGAGCGTCATGCGTTGCTCAAAGCCTCATTGGTCAATCAGCGTTTGTTCGACTTGCTGGCGGATGAGGAGGCGCTCAAGGAGCTTCTGGACGACCCCGCGGTCCGCCGCCGACTGCTTCAGCAACTGAAGGAACCCGAGGAACCAGGCTGGTTTACACCCACGCTGGCCTGGCTCACACGTACGGAAACGCTCGCGATCGCCGGCAGCTTGGCGGCCGTGACGTTGGCCACTGTGTTCGGCCTACGATTCTGGGAGCAAAGCCGTGAACTCTTGAAACAAGACCAGAATCGTCCCGGACTCTCGGAAACACTGAAGGAGCCAACTGTCCGTTCGAAACTCCCAAGCAAACCTTCGGCGCCCTCCCAGGCGCAGCCTCCAGCAACGCCGCCACCCGCCGGCGCGCCGACCCAAGCGGCAACGCCGGGTGCAACCTCCTCACCACCCCCGGAGGCGATGGAACGCCGCGCCAAGCTCGAGGAACGCTCCCGCTCCGACAAAATGCTCCAGGATGCGTCGCCTGTCCAGAGGCAAGAGAGAAGAGCCGCGTCCCCCGCAGGCAGGTCTGGAGACGCACCGCGGGCCACAGCCGGGAGCGAGACGGATGCACCTCCAGCACAACCGTTTGCCACACCCCAGACCAGTCCCCCGGTGGTATTGCCGAAGGCTCCAGCCCAAAATCGCCCCGTTCAGGGCAAGGCCGGTCCGCCGACGGCCAACCGTCCACCCCAGGCAGAAGCCGCCACGTCTTCCGAGCGCGCCAAAGCTCCGGGTGGTCCACAGCCTCACAAGGATACGCCCGAGGGGCCGCCACCAAGCGACGAAGCCCTCTCAAAACCCGATTCCCAGACACCGGCTCTGCCGCCCCCGCCGGCGATGAACAAGCGCGCCACCGTGAAACCTCAGCTAACTCCAACCCCACCACAGGCCCCCGGCATCAGTGCTCGAGCGCTGTTCATAGGAGAGGAGCCGAAGGAAGCCGCAAGCCCTCAGAAAGAGGCGCGCAAAGATTCCGGGACTGCGTCTGCAGGCGACGCCGCTTCCGACGTTCAGTCGAGTGACGCAATGGAGAGATTGTCCAATGCCGGTCGCCTCGACGAGCCAGTCGGCGAGGCCTCACAGAATGCCACAGCCAAGGACACCGGGGAAGAGGCTCGGCGACCGCCCCCGCTCGGCATCCGCGTGCACCACCGTCGGTTGCCGCTGCAGGGTATGCTCGGCGACCAGACACCTGAAGGGCTCGCGCTCCCGCAGCTGTTCGTCGAGGTGAATCAATCGGGCTACCTATACGTGCTGACCCAGGACGCTTCCGGCGCATGGACCGTCGGTGCGCCGGCTGCGTCACTCCGCTCCTCTGCCCCCGCGACATCGGCAGTCCAGAAAGCGACGAGCTATCAAATCTTGTTGGTAGATGAGGCAGGATCGTCGCCGGTGCACAAGACCTATGTGCTGTTTTCCCGTACCCCCTTGTATCCGCTCGAACAAGCGCTCGAATTTACCCCTGGCAGGTCCAATAGTGCAGAGACCGTGGAGGAAACGAATGAATTCCTCGCGGGCTTGCTCCGGGCGTTTGCCGCCCATCCGTTGGTCATTGAGGAAGTGGCGGAGGCTGCCGCCGGTAAAAAGGCCGGGCCTGTGACCTACGTCGCGGATGCCGTACAGCCGTCCCGCACGGAAATCCTGTATCGCATCCCACCCCGCCCCTAGGAGCCGGTTCGCTGCGGCATCCATTACGTCCAGGGGAGTTTCGTGTCAGGTCGATGAATCTTGCAGACACCCGGACTACCAGCAGGCAGCCCACTCGGGAGCAGGGGTAGGCGCTGGGTCGAGGTGGGAGAGATCAACGTCACATTCAACGGACATCCCTGCTAGCTCGACCCGATGGATCTGTAGGTGACCGGACCGGGTGGCGACGAGCAGCCGGCCGTCGCGATCCCAATCGGCCCATTGGAAGTCATCAAGCAGCGTCAGCTGCCCGTCGGCCTCCAGGGAATAGGCAACGCGCATGCCGTCGACGGATTGGCCAAGGCCAAATTCCCCGCCGGCAGTACCGGCACTCTCCACACACAACCACCGTGAACCATCCGGCTGGCGCTTGCGCAGACGCACATTGCGCCGCTCGTCCCACGTGTCTTTCGGATCACGCGGCGGACAATCCGGCGCTTCCTCCCACCCCCGACGCCGTTCCGCGGCGAACTGTTCGGCCCTGACGGCCTTGAGTCCGTAGGGAATTGGGAGCGGAGAGTCAGCCAAACCTTCGTTGCTCCCATCGGAGGTAAAAGAATAGCCGCGCGTCCAGGTCCCGCAGGTGGCGAAGGCGTGTAGGGCCGTCAGCCACGGGAGCTTCGATACCGCCACGTAGGCCTCCCCCAATTCCCACGTCGCACTCGGTTGGTGAGCGAAATAACAGAGGTACTTCCCGTCCGGCGAAAGATCCGAGCGACGCGGGAACAGGCGGCCACCTAGCCACGCCCCCGGTTCGTAGGAGCCATTGGCGATGTCCCAACGTCCGACGTGTGACCAACTCGTCGGTCCGCGACGAAACACCGCGACGATCGGCGCCTCAGTCGCCGGGATACAGTAGATGCGAGGAGGGACTCGTTCCATTAGGGCAGCCGCCTCACGTGACGCGTTGCTCCCTGCCGACCAACGGTGACGGGTATTTCAATGTCATTTAACCAGGCCACAGGCCACGTTTCGCCAGGACCATCCACGAAGCCACGACAAGACAGAGGGCGCCGAGCATCAGCGCCGCGCCCACGGCTTGCAACCATCTCCCACGAACGACCGCGGCTGCCCCTTCAAACACCAGCGTGTCTCGAATCATTCTCGCCCCTGGCGCCGGAAATCGTCGCGCGTGGCGGACACGTGCGCCGACCCGCCAGGACTGGACCCCCACGGCTAGAATACCGGCCGCCGCCAAGCTGGTGGACGTGAGGAACACCGTCGTGACGGTCTGGCGTGCGTCTTCAGCCGGGAGCCTGTGGACGGTGGCCAACCAGCGTTGGCCGAGCATTGAGAGGGGCACCCCGAGCAGACAGACCAGCGCCACCGCCGTTATGGCTCGCCTACGCTGTTGCGGGTCTGCCGGCTGAATAGTCGCCATGGACGAAAAGCCTCTCCTTCCTGGTGTACGCCTCCATTTCCAGAGTACCACCGCCTACGACCACAGCAAGCGGATTCATCCCCAGGCAACATTGCCGCAGCCGGACGAGGGTGCCGAACCAACCGGGCGCGGATCAGGGCGAACAGGCCCATCCGCGGAGAATGAACTGTCTTTGCGCCTTCCGACCCCCAGGCCGGAGGGACCCAACCCTGACCGGTTCAATGCCTCAGCTATACTTACTAGCAGAGGGTTACCCCTCTCAGGGAGGAGACCACCGATGAATAAATATGCGTTGGTTGCACTGCTGCTGTCACTCGCCGTCCCATTGGGTTGCTCCAAGACGGTCCTCGTCCCGGTGCCGCCGCGGATTGACCTGAAAACGTACGGCACGGTCGGCATCGTCCAGTTCAGCTCTAATTCGGATCAGGCCATCACCAGCTATGCCACGCAGCAATTCCAGGAGCATGTCCAGGGCGCGGCGCCGGGCACACCGATTTTGGAGCTAGGCAACCGGGAAGCGGTGCTTGCGGCCGTGGGGGCCGCCCAACTCGATTCGGACGCGCTGGCCAAGATCGGCAAGAAGTACAACGTCTCCGCGGTGTTCATTGGGGACCTCGTCTACTCCGAACCCAAAACCGAGGTGCGCATGACGGATATCAAGAAACTCGACGGCGGAGTGCGCAGCGAAATCCGAGGGGATGTGTCCACCAAACTGATAGAGACTCGCTCTGGGGCGAGCGTGTGGAGCAGTTCGGCCTGGGCCACGCGGCAATTCGGCAGCTTCAGCCTGTCGACCAGGCAAGGCGTGAACGCCCGATTGGGCGACGACAACCCTCGCAAGGAGATGGTGCCCACCCTCATGCATCATGTGACCGAAGACTTCCGCGCCACGTACATCCGGAAACGGATCGAATAGGCGATCCCAGCCAGGTACTCGCCAAGACCGCCTTATCACAGACAGATCGGAGCAGCCGGACGCAGGTGGGGGAGCCCGTGAGCTCGCGCACCCCCCTCTTGTGGACGGCCATCCGAACCTCCAACTCCCTGGTTTATCGGGCCTCCGCACCCTTCCCACGCCCATGAAAGGAATCTCCGCCTCGTTCCATATCCTCCTGTAGCAGGGGGATTCCATGGGGCAAGAAACGGCTGTTCGCACAGACACCCACAAACGGAACTGGGGCGACCCTCGCCTCTACCAGATCGCCAGCCTTTCCGTCCTGCTCGCCTATGGCCTCGTTTGGCTCGATTTTGATCTCTCCCTGCGGCAGGTCCTCCTCACCATCGCGTCCGCGCTGGTCACGCAATACGCTGCGAGCCGCTGGGGCGGTCTCGCAGCATTCGATCCCAAGAGCGCGCTGATTTCGTCGCTCTCCCTCTGTCTCCTTCTTCGCACAGACTACCCCGCCGTCCCTGCGTTGGCTGCCGTGCTTGCGATTGCCAGCAAGTTCGTCCTTCGTTGGCGAGACAAACACCTTTTCAACCCGACCAATCTTGCACTCGCCTCCATGCTGGCCTCCGGTCTCGGCTGGATCTCGCCCGCGCAATGGGGACAAGCCGTGTGGCTGGGATTTCTGATCGCAAACCTTGGTTCACTCGTCGTCACGCGCGCCGCACGCGCGGATGTCACGCTCAGCTTCCTTGGCTTCTATGTTGGAGGACTCGTGGGGCGAGCATTGTGGCTGGGTGATCCGCTGGCGATTCCGCTGCACCAAATCGAAACCGGGTCCCTGCTGCTCTTTGCCTTCTTCATGATCTCTGACCCAAAAACCACACCGGATGCTCGAAAGGGTCGCGTCGCGTATGCGTTATGTGTCGCCCTCATGGCGCTCTACGTCCAATACGGCCTGTTTCGTCCTCACGGCCCACTCTGGGCCTTGATCACCTGTGCTCCGCTGGTCCCGCTGATCGATTGCGTGTGGCCCGGACCACGCTACCGCTGGACGGCTTCGCCTCCACATCAATCACCGGCCGTGAACCCTGTGCTTGTGCCGCTGTCCATCCACCCACAAAGGAGGTTTTCATGAGACGCGCTGTCGGCCCCATGTGCACGTTTCTGCTCACTCTGTTCCTGTGGACCGGCGAGGCCTCGGCCTTCTGCGGCTTCTATGTCGCCAAAGCGGACACGAAGTTATTCAACAAGGCCTCGGAAGTCGCCATCGTACGGCAGGACGGAAAGACCGTCATCACGATGGCCAACGATTTCCAAGGAGACGTGAAGGAGTTCGCGATGGTCGTGCCGGTTCCGGCGGTACTCGAACAGGAACAGATCCACGTCGGAGACGCGGCCGTCCTCAAACACCTTGCCGACTATTCGGCACCGCGACTGGTTGAGTATTACGACGAGAACCCCTGCATCCGTTACGAGTTGATGGAAAAGCGCAGCCTGGACTCGGCCCAACGCATGATGCCGGCTGCAGCCCCCAGTCGTGAGCGAGACAAGGCCTTGGGCGTGACCGTGGAGGCACAGTATACGGTGGGCGAATATGACATCTTGATCCTGTCCGCGAAGGAAAGCGCCGGGCTGGAAACGTGGCTGACAGAGAACGGCTACCGTATCCCAAAGGGGGCGGCGGCCGTGCTCCACAGCTATCTCAAACAGAACATGAAGTTCTTTGTCGCCAAGGTCAATCTCGGCGAGCAGGCCAAGCTCGGCTTGACGCATCTACGCCCGCTCCAGATTGCGTTTGAGTCGCCGAAGTTCATGTTGCCAATCCGGTTGGGGACGGTGAATGCGAATGGGCCGCAAGAGCTGTTCGTCTACTTTCTTACCAAACAAGGCCGCGTCGAGACGACGAACTATCGAACCGTTCGATTGCCGGAGGCTCAGGAGGTTCCGCTCTACGTCAAAGACAAGTTCGGCGACTTCTACCGGGACATGTTTGCGCAACAGGTCAAGCGTGAGAGCGAGCGCGGCGTCTTCCTCGAATATGCCTGGGACATGAACTGGTGCGACCCCTGCGCTGCGAATCCTTTGTCATCGGAGGAACTGCGGAGCCTCGGGGTGTTCTGGATCGAGGAAGTCGGCCGGATGGGCAAGGCCATGCCGATGGCCCAGAACGTGTACTTGACCCGGCTCCACGTCCGCTATGATGCCGCCCACTTCCCGGAAGACCTGATGTTTCAAGAGACGTCAGATCGCGGAAATTTCCAGGCCCGATATATCCTACGCCATCCCTGGACAGGCAACGACGACTGTCCGGCAGCCAAGGCCTATCGCGAGCAACTTCGCCAGCGATACGAGAAAGAGGCCCAAAACCTGGCGTCCTTGACCGGGTGGGCCATTCAAGACATCAGGGGGGCAATGAAGCTCGATCACCCTGCTCCGGGAGACCGGAAATGGTACCAACGGCTCTGGCGGAACTAGTGGCCGAGAATCTGTGGCCGAAGGCCACAGCATAGGGTCTGTTCTCGCATAAGAACCCATTTAATCAACCGGTTAGCCGACCGGTCCTCTATCCAGGGGGCCGGTCCCCTACGGCTGGAACAAGGACAAAGAAGGCCTTCGGTGGTATACCTACCATCAGGACTCTGCATAGTTTTCTGAGACAGACGCCCCGAATCGAGACCGTTTCCAAGGAGCCCCGGGACAATGAGTCAGAGTGAATCCATCAAAGAGGCTCCCGAAGCGGCCGCAACCGACGGCAGCGCCAAACAAGAAGACTCGGTCTATTCTCGGTGGGCGAATGGATCGAAGAAAAAGGCGCCCAGCGGACCAGTCGACGACGAACTCGTCTATTTCATGATCACCTGTCCGATCACCAATGCCCGCTCCTTGTTTTATATTCCGACCCCGGTGAAACCCCCACCGCCACGACGCCGGTAGGGCCCCGCCGACTTCGGCACGTTCCGTCGATTCCCCTCCCCGCGCGCTCCTCACATCGGCACAAGATCCAGGAAATATTGACCCTCCGCGCCTGGCCGGGCATGATGGGCACAGCACCTCACTCCACCGAGGAGATCTCGCATGCCACGCGCCCAACACCCAGTCGTTATCCTGCTGACCTTCGGAGTCGTCGCGCTCATCCAAGGCGGATGCACGCTCAAAGCGACTCTCGACACCACCAGCGACACCCTGACCAACTTCTTTTCGTCTACCACCGGCCGTTCCTGGCTGACCGAGGACGGTCTGGTCCGCGACGATGTCAAGACGGAGGTGTTCGTCGCCGCCAATTGGTCGAACCTGCAGCAAGACATCGCTCGGTCAGAGGGAGAGTATTTGACCTCCTTCGAACACCTCCTGGGCGTGCCGGGATCGCAGCGTACATCGTTTCGGCAGGATGCGCTCGACCATGTCCAGCTCCTCGACCGGTCGGGGCCCAACCTGTCACTCTTCGCAACGGCGATGACGTCCTCGGCGAAGCGCCTGTCCACCCAAGCAACGCCGTGACCCTCGGCCTAGCCGTCCGACACGCACCATGAACAAGGCCTTTCACGGCTTACACCTCACACACCGACACATCGTGCACCCGTCCGATTTCTCGCCGTGGGGACACCCGGCGTTCCGCCACGCGTTGAAATTAAGCCTGCTTAGTCGGGCGCACTTCACGCTCCTGCACATCGATCCCGACACGACCGCAACGGGATTCGAGGAGTTTCCGCGCATCCGCCCCCTGCTGAGTCAGTGGGGCCTGCTCCCATTAGACAGCCCCAAGGAACGCGTCGAAGAGCTGGGGGTGTACGTGCGCAAGGTCCGAGCAGCCGCCCCCAACGAGGCCCTCGCCATCGTCCAACACCTGTCGACCCACCCGGCCGATCTCGCCGTACTGGCTTCGCACCGCCGGGAAGGCCTCACCCGCTGGCTCCACCGCTCAGTGGCCGAGCCCGTGGCGCGCGGTATCCACATTCCTACGCTCTTTGTCCCGGGCGACCACGAGGGTTTTGTGGCGGAGGCCGATGGCGCCATTCGTCTCCGGCGCATCCTGCTGCCCGCCGCACGGTCCGACACGACTCAGGTGGCCGCCGATTCCATCGCCACCCTTGGCGCGCTCCTCGAGTGCGACCGGCTCGACATCCATCTGCTGCACGTCGACGACGACCATGTCACCCCGACCTTCCGTCCACAGGAGCACACAGGCTGGTCCTGGCAGGCCACCCGCCTGAGAGGGGAAGTAATCGACACGATCCTGAACACGTGCGCCGACCTCACCCCAGACCTGCTGGTGATGACCACCGAAGGCCATGTCTCGCTGGCCGATACACTGCGCGGGAGCACGACGGAGCAGGTTCTTCGGCAGGCACCGTGTCCGGTTCTCGTGCTCCCCACAAACTAGAGCAGACGTGGGGCGGACACGGAGGGCGGGACGGGATCTTCGAGCGTGAGCGGCGTGGCATCCCGTGTCGCTATCGGCAAGCCGTTCCGGAAGATCACCAGTTGGGCGGCCACCGCAGGAACGCGTGCACCCGGCAGGATGACTCCCGAAAGATTGAGCGGATCGGCGGCGGACAGTCGGACCTCCGGCATCGGGGTCCGGCCCAGGCCGGCCTTACGCATCCCACGCAAGGCATCAACCGCTTCGGGCAAAGCAAATTGCTCACCCGTAAAGCCTGAGACAAACCGTCCGCCGCGGACTTCGCCTTGCAATTCCAGACGGCGATAGCACACCAACAAATCTCGCCACGACAGCACGAGCGATTCCCGAGCCAACAGGTCGCGGAAGACGACACCATAGCGGCGCAGCAACTGCCGAGCGACATGTTCGCTTGGCTGTGCTGAGGACTGCCCTTCGACGAGCTCAGGGTCCCGAGCAGTGCCGAGGGAAGTGGTGCGTGCTGAGGCCGAATCGGAGTACGGATGACATGCCATGATCGACGGACCCGCTGGTCTCAGCAGTGCCCACCGACCGGCGGCGTGTCGCGGACGACGCAGACGTCCTCGCCCCTCGGCCCGGCGTCGGTGTGGATCCATGAGCGCACGCAGATTGTCGAACCCGTCCGCCGTCACCATCCCCGCGGCCACCAGCTCCCACAATCCATCTTCCACCTGTGCCTTGAGGTGTCCCGTCGCGCTGACCAAATCGGTATAAAAACAAGCGCCCCGCGCTTGCAAAGCCCGTTGCAGATCCTGGGCGACGGCCGACAAGCCCACCTCGGACGAGGGCACCCCCTCTCCAAAGGCTCCGAGCAGCCATGCGGCATGCTCCCGGGGGAAGAGGCTGATCGGCGCCGCGCTGGTCGGCGTGACTCGCCGAGGGGAAGGGCTGGCCGTACGAGACAGCCGAGGGCTCAGTCGCCCCCAACTCACGGCGCCGCTCAGGCAGAGCCGGTCCAACAGCTCCGGCTCATACTTTCCGATACGCACCTGGAGAATGTGCGGTTCCCACGCAGCCGCGGCCGCCTCGTACCCGGCTAGTTGTGAGACGACTTCGAAGAGCCCCGACTCACCGTGGAGCCGCGAGCCGGGCACCACGTGCTGCCACTGCAGCAGAAACCGCATGAAGTCCGCCGCCGTGACCGGCTCGATCTCGCGCCGGAGCGATCCGATGGTCAACCGATGGATGCGCGCGAGCAGGCGCCGATGACAGAACTCGACGGCACGTGCTGAGGGCTGAGGGCTCACAACCGAGGACGGACGGTACTGGCCGCGAATAAGTTGTCCCCTTCCCTCCAGGCGGACAAAGGACCCGGCAATCACGTGCTCCAGTGCCCCGAGGCGGTCCGCCAACTCTCCGGCGGTAGTTGGGCCGGTGCTCTCCATCCACCCTTGGACCACCACATCCACTGCGTCCTCGTCGTGGCCGGCCAAGAACCTCTCCACCGTCGTTCGATGTTCCGTCGCAGCCCATCCTGCCAGAGCCTGCCCTGTCCGCGCATGGACATGCGTGACGTCCTCAAGGCGCCCCTCCGACGAGAGACGCGGCACATAGAGGGCCCACGGGTCAGCAGCCTCCCGCGGCACCCAGACCAGCGTCAGCAACGCATCGTGCAGCTCGTCGGCATCGCGCACCACCGGCCACGATTCCCGAGCGACTTCCTCAATGGCCGCGGGATCGAGCCCGCCGAACTGCGTCGCCAACTCCGGCGGCAGCGTCCGCCGCATCTCAACGGCCCGTGCGCGCCGTTCCTCGAGTGGCGCATCGTCCAAAAAGGCATAAGGATTGGCGTTCAGGATGCCGTGTGAAAATACCGATGGAGTCGGGGTTTCGATCGCCACGCACTGGATGCTCCCCGCCTCGATCCGTCGCAACACGGCCGCCAGACCGTCCACATCCATGGCTTCCGTCAGGCAATCGCGAAGCGTTTCCTGCACCAACGGATGATCGGGTATCTCCCGCTCCACCCGGGCGCCGCGAAAGTTGTCCTGGCAGGCGATCGCGTCGGGGAAGACGGCCGCGAGCAGATCTTCGGCTTTCATGCGCTGGATCTGGGCCGGCACCTTCTTGCCCTTGGCAAAGCGCAGCAAGGCCAACGCGCGCGACGCGTTCCACCGCCAGCGCGTCGTGAACATCGGGGCCTGGAGCACCGCCTGAATCAAGACGTCGCGCAGGCTGTCCGGCTGCAAGAACTGAAACACCGACGCCAGTGGGAAGCTGTGTTTCTCGCCCAAAGAAATGACGATCCCCTCATCCGTCGCCGCAGCTTGCAACTCGAAATCGAACGTCACACAGAACCGCTTCCGCAAAGCCAGTCCCCACGCCTTGTTGATCCGCCCGCCGAATGGGGCATGGAGAATGAGCTGCATGCCGCCACTCTCGTCGAAAAATCGTTCGGCCACGATGGTCGTCTGCGTCGGGACCACTCCCAGCACGACTTTCCCCGCAAGGACATATTCGACGGCCTGCTGAGCGCCGCGCGAATCCAGGCTGCACTCCTGCATGAGGAACTGAAGGACTGAGTGCTCCGTGCTGAGTCCTGCGGGAGAGGCCGCGCGATCCGCAATTTCTTGGCGGAGACGGGACACTTCGGCGGAGAGCTCGGCCGTGCGCGAGGGGGCTTCTCCACGCCAGAATGGGATGTTGGGCGGCGCGCCATGGGCATCTTCTACTCGCACCTTGCCCATTTCGATCCCTTTGATGCGCCACGACGTATTCCCCAGCAGCATGATGTCGCCGGCCAGACTCTCCACGGCAAAATCCTCGTCTACCGAACCCACCACGGTGCCGTCAGGCTCGGCAATCACGGCGTAGTTCGCCGTGTCCGGGATGGCGCCGCCGGACGTAATCGCGGCCAATCGTGCCCCGCGTCGGCCCCGCACGCGATGATTGATCCGATCGTGGTGCACGTAGGCGGTGCTCCGCCCGCGGGAGGTCGCGATTCCGTCTGCCACCATGCGCAGCACCGCCTCGAATTGCTCGCGAGCCAGGTTGCCGTACGGGTACGCCCGGCGACACATGGCGTAGGCCTCGTCTTCCGTCCAGGATTGGCTCGCGGCTGCGGCAATGAGTTGTTGCGCCAGGACGTCCAAGGGCTCGGGCGGCACCTGGATATAATCCAGCACCCCGGCGCGGATGGCACGAATCAAGGCGGCGCATTCGAGCAATTCGTCACGCGTGGTGGCAAAGAGCCGCCCTTTCGGAATCGCCTTGACCCAGTGCCCTGCGCGCCCCACCCGCTGGAGACAGGTGGCAATCGCACGCGGCGAGCCGATCTGGCACACCAAGTCCACGGTCCCCACGTCGATGCCCAATTCCAGCGAAGCTGTGGCCACCACCACACGCGTCTTTCCGGACTTGAGGCGCTCCTCCGCCAACAACCGAATCTCTCGCGACAGACTCCCATGATGCGCGGCCACCGCCTCCGCACCCAGATCGGCCAACCGCTCCTCCAAATGATGAGCCACCCGCTCAGCGAGACGACGCGTATTGACGAAGACCAAGGTCGAGCGGTGCGTGCGAACGAGTTCTGCCATACGATCGTACAACTCCGCCCAGATCGCGTTGGTCGCCACCGCGCTTAATTCGTCCTTCGGGACCTCCACCGCCAGGTCCATCTTGCGACGATGCCCGACGTCGATAATCCTCGGCGCCGGCCGGGCCCCGACCAGCAGCTTCGCGATGGTTTCAATGGGGCGTTGGGTGGCGCTGAGGCCGATCCGGACCGGTTTCGTCATCGTAAGGGCATCGAGCCGCTCCAGAGACAGCGCCAGATGCGCGCCTCGCTTCGTGGCCGCGACGGCGTGGATTTCGTCCACGATCACCGTTCGCACGGTTTTGAGGATCGCGCGGCTTTTCTCCGCCGTCAGCAGAATGAACAGCGACTCCGGCGTCGTCACGAGAATATGCGGTGGACGCCGCAGCATGTGCTGCCGATCCGTCATGGGGGTGTCCCCGGTGCGCACGACGACGCGCAGTTCCGGCATGAGCAGACCGGCCGCGAGTGCGGCTTGACCAATGCCTGTCAGCGGCTGCTGGAGATTCTTTTGAATGTCGTTGCTCAGGGCTTTGAGCGGAGAGACGTATAGGACCTGGGTACGATCCTCCAACTCACGCCCGAGCGCTTGGCGAAAGAGTTGATCGATACAATTGAGAAAGGCGGCGAAGGTCTTGCCGGATCCAGTGGGAGCCGCGATGAGTGTGTCCGCCCCGGAGCCAATGGCCGGCCAGGCTTGCGCCTGGACATCGGTCGGCGCGCCAACATTCGTCCGAAACCATTCTGCGATGAGAGGATGGAATTGCGAGAGCGGCATGGCGACCGAATGCTACCATGCCGTTGCATCGACGGCCAGCGGGGCGTCCACGATCACGGTGACGTTTACTAAGCGAGGGAGAATGAAAAGAAGCGAATTACCGACGGCGTTTCAGGTAGAAACGCCAGGAACAGGTCGGACAACGCCAGGGATGGGCCCCCAAGATTCGGCGGAATACATCAGGCCAGGACAACATTTGGCAGCCGTTGGAAGGATGACCGCACTTTGGGCATCGAACCGGGACGGCCGATGCCGTCCCCTCGATCTCAGGATGGGCCATGGGTGGCGCCCAGCCCCCCGGGACCTTCGTCTGCGTTCTGTCTCGCTCAACAATCTCGCCCACATTGCCTCCGTACCGCACTTGGCCAGGACTCACATGCCACAACTACTGCCGTCGTTTCAAGTAAAACCGATGGCGGCATCGCTGGCATCTCCACGGATGGCTCCCGAGCACACGGTGCATGGCATCGGCAATCCCCTGTCTCATACTCCGGTGGCAAGGCTCACCGCAGATGGGACATTTGACGAGGCCCGAGACACCCGTTGCTCCAACAACCTCGTCCGTAGATCGCCTGGCCGAATCCTGCTCCATCTGTTGTGCCACCATGGCACACATTACTCTTATCCATTATGGAACTGCTAGCTGGAATCCACGTTACGCAAAGAGCGTACCAATTGAACGTGTTGTAATCCTCCCCTGACAGAATCCTCATAACTCCTAGGTTTCCTGAACTTTCGGCTGTTGCATCACGCCGCAGCGCTGAGGCAGGATGCCCTGGTCGTTACTCCGACGCTATCCAATTGGATACGAGTTGGGACGAATTGGATACAGTGCACCAACCCCTCGCTTCATACCCCCTCCCATGACAGGGACATCCTCAACAACTCGCCCGCTGGTGATACTCGGCGGCGGCTATACCGGAGCGGCGGTCTATAACCGTCTTAGACGGGAAGGAGCGCGTTTCGTTTCCGTGACGAGCCGCATTCCCGATCGACACTTACTGTATGCCAACGCCACTGATCGGGTGGCGTTCGACCTCGCCCAGCCTCACACGTGGAACGCGATCCCCGCCCGGGCAGATGTCCTCTGGTGTTTCCCCGCGGAACCCGTCCAACTCGTCACCGCGTTCGCCGAGGCCTCCGCGCTCGCGCAACGCCGCCTCGTGGTGCTGGGAAGCACCTCGGCCTATCAGCTCGGCAGCATCAATGAGTACCCCCCTGCCTGGGTTGACGAAGGCGCGCCCATCGACCTGACCAAACCGAGGGTGCTTGGGGAGGAACATCTCCGCAAAGAATACAAGGCCATCGTGCTGCGGGTGGCGGGAATCTATGGGAAGGGCAGGAACCCACTGGATTGGATCAGGAAAGGCCGGGTGGGTCCCTCACGGAAATACATGAACCTGATCCACGTGGAGGACTTGGCCACGATCTGTCTGGCTGCACTTGAACGGGGCACATCCGGCGAGGTCTACAACGTCAGCGATGGGACGCCGAGGACATGGGAATCTATCTGCCAGGAAGCCGCCCGGTGGTGGAAGATTACGCCGACGAACGTGGCCCCCATCGATGCGGTCGGCAAGCGCATCAGGAATACGAAGCTGCTTCGGCAGTTCGGCCTCTCGCTCCAGCACCCCGACTTGATGGTTGAGGTAGATCGCCTCGAGCGAGGGCCAGGAGATGAGGCTCCTGACCCTCGCCGTTGAACTCGCCTACGGCCGGGCACTGACGACGGCGTCTACAACACCATTCGTATCGCCCGGAATCAAATTGGTCGCGCCCGTGACGTATCCAATAAAGCGACCGTCGCCGCTAATGCCAGGCGATCCGCTCGCGCCTCCGGTCGCTTGCGCGCCTGTGCTATCGACGCTCACCCGCGAAGTTTGGTTGGTCTGCCGATCCCGGACAAATACGTCCGCAACCCCGTTAGAATCCGCCCCTCCCGCCAGCAGGTTGGACGCGTTTGACTCGAATGCCACATATCGCCCGTCGCTGCTAATAGTCGGCTTGGAGCTCGCGCCATTGCCCTCGGTGCCAGGGGCACCTGACGCCACGGACACCCGGCTGATTTGATTGAGTTGACGGTCGACAACGAACGCGTCCGACACTCCGTTGGTGTCCCCTGCCACCAGATCGGTCGCCACCGATTGGAACGCCACAAACCGTCCATCCCCGCTCATCGCGACAGTGTTGCTCGCTCCAGTGGCTTGCGCCCCACCTGTTGCCACGGACACTCGGGTGGTCGTGCCGGCCTGACGGTCATGGACAAACACGTCTTGTGCACCATTGGAATCGCCTGCCACCAGATTGGTCGCCTCCGACTCGAACACAATAATGTTCCCATCGGTGCTCATGGCTGGGTTGACACTGTCTCCACCGGTTGCCTGCACGCCGCCATTCGCGACAGAGATTCTGGTTGTTTGCCCCGCTTGGAGATCGCGGAGGAACACATCCGCGTCAGCGTTCGAATCTGACGCAACCAGATTCGTTGCGTCGGAATCGAAGGCGACAAACCGCCCATCCGCACTGACCGCAGCGCCGCCACTGGCGGCATTGCCCTGCGCGTTTCCGCTGGAGACGGACACCAGCACGAGCCGCTGAGCAGAACCGGGAGCCGCATCACGATCAAAGAGAAACACATCCTGTGCTGAGTTGGTATCACCTGCCACCAGATTCGTCGCCGCCGACTGGAAGGCGACAAAGCGCCCATCCGGGCTGATCGACGGACGCGAGCAGTTTCCGTTCGCCTCTTGCCCCGCCGCATTGACCGACACACGTGTAATTGTCCCCGCCTGGCGATCCTGCAAGAAGATATCCGACACGCCATTCGTATCGTTGGCAACCAGATTGGTGGCGGCAGAGGTAAATACTGCGTATCGACCATCCTGACTGAGACTTACATCACTGCTGTTCCCGCCTGTGGCCGGATTGCCGTTGGTCCCGACGGACGCCAGATCGGTTCGTGGACGAACGTTAATCGTGAGCGGGTTGGACGTGGCTTGACCCGCGGCATCGGTCACCGTGATCGTCCCTTGGTACGCAGGGTTGGTCGCGGTTGTCGGCGTCCCCGAAATGGTACCGGTGGCAGCATCGAGCGTCAGCCCTGCTGGGAGCGGAGGACTCACGCTCCAGGTCAACGGAGGCACTCCGCCGTTAGCCGAGAACGTATGGTTGTACGCCTGACCGACCGCCGCAATCGGCGTCGTTGCGCTGGAGAACGTGGCCGCGCCCCCTCCGGCGCCGCCGCCCCCGCTACTTTTCTTGTCACAGCCCGTGGCGACCAGACCGACGATCAGAAGCGCCACCACACCCGCCCGAACGACGTTGCCCATAACTGCCTCCTTTTTTGCGGACGCATGCAGAGAGACGACTCGACTGATTTTGTAGGGTTACGCTAGCCAAATGGGCTTACGTAGATGATGCGCATTCTACTCGCCACCCTGCGAAAGCACAAGGCAGGGTCGGAGGCCTTGAAGGACCAGGACGATGGTCCTAGAGAGGCGTCGCGGAGAAGGATGGAACTACGACCGCAGGAGGGCAATGACAGACAGACACACCAAGAGGTTATTGAACCCATGGGCGATCATCCCCGGCAGTAGGCTCCCGGTTTTTTCATAGCCCCAGGCCCAGACCGTGCCGCTCCAAAGGACACCAACGAAGCCGAGCACGCCATACCCATGCGCCACGGCAAACAGGCCGGCACTCGCCAGCGCTGAGGGCACAAAGCTAAATCGCCGGCGGAGCACGCCGAACAACAGTCCGCGAAAGGCCAACTCCTCGAATATCGGGGCAAAGACGACATACTCGACAAGACTCAGAAGCAGCACCGGGGTGGGGGCCCAAACCAAATCGCCGTCGAACCATTCGGTCCAATGGCTGGACAGGTTGAGCGGTTGGGCAAGACGCCCCACCATCCACTCACCTGCCAGCCCGGCAGCGGCGAGCGCGGGCACAGCCAACAGCAGCTTGGGCCAACGACCCGGCAACGGCCGAAGCCCGAATCCGTCACGGAAACCTACGCCGGCCGGTTCGAGCAGATGCCGCTGCGCCATCACCAGCAACGGCAGGTTGGTCAAGGGCACGACCAACGTCCTCAAAATCGGATGGTCACCCCCGGAATAGAGCACGCTCGCATACATGTAGCCGAGCATGAGGACGGCACCGATCGCTCCCCCGCGCACTAGTACGCGGGCTCCAATTCCCCCTGGCCAGAGCGGGGGAAGGCTCGCGGCCCCATAGCGAAGCCAATTGTGATCTCGGTCCCGCGTTCGCCACCATCGCACAAGGACGGCGCCACCAATGATCAGCGCAACCAGCTCCACCAGAGAGAGCCATCGCGACCAGGCGAATAGGTGTCCAGCCCTCGTCTTTGCGGCCAGCTCAAGGTGCAGGAGGAGGTCTCGATCCTGCCCTCGCTCGGCCAAGTGCATCGCCAGACGGTCGTAGAACCATCCCGCCGGCAACAGATCCGCCAGTTCCGCCTGAAGCTCAGTCAAGCCTTCAGAATCGACCGGCGACTTGAAATAGGCCGCCGAGAGCAGCCGCGCGAACGTGGGGAACGGGGCCTCCCGTTTGTGCCATTCCCTCACTCGGCGATCGACCTTGGACACGCCCCCTGACTCGGCTTGCAAAATCGCCAACTGTAGATGCACGAGAGGATCGGCCGTACGCTCTGCCAATTCCTGATACCAAGCCATGGCGTCGTCACGCGCGGACACCTCGCCGCCCGACAGCCATTCATAGAGGGTCCGTTCCCATTCAGGCGCGCGCCCGAGGGCTTCCTCCACATCTAGGGTGCGGCTGACCATGTGACTGAGCGCACGCTCCGGCAAGGCGACTCGATCCAACCGGTCGGAGGTCCAGACCAAATACCCAACGTGCCCGACGCAGAGGCAGAAGATGAGCGCGGCCAGCATCGTCCCCCAGCGGGAGAATCCAGGATCGTGTTGCCATCGGGGGGAAACGAATGCCACAGGATCGACAGCTATGGACTCGACAAGCTGTTCTTGCGGAGGAGGGACTGGTGGGTGATCCATGGAGTGCCAGAGTATACCACGCTGCGCCTTGAGTCCTGAAATCGACCCGTGACGCTTGCGCATCATCTCCGCTATACTGATTTCTTTTGCTGCATGACCCGGTCGAGATCAACGCACACATGACGGCCCATTCCAATCCAGCACCCTATTCAAAGTCCACTCGAGTGAGGGCCTCGGCGCCGCCCACGCGACTGTTGCTGGGCCCAGGTCCAAGTCAGGTGCACCCCCGCGTCCTCGATGCGCTCTCCGCGCCGATGGCCGGCCATCTGGATATGGGAGAATCAGCGCAGGCTTCGTCTGTCCAACAACTGTTGACCGCCCTACCCTCCTTGATGCAGCAGCACCAGGCCTCCACGGTGGACGGCTCCGAGGCACTCGCCGCCGCCTCGGCCGTGTATTCGCGTGAAGCACACCTCCAGCGGGAGTCATAGCTCTATGGGACCAACTCTACGTGGCCTCCTGATCGGCCTTCTGCTCGGCATTGTCGGTGCGACCGGGGCGGCGTCCATCTACAACAACCTCTCCGAATCGTACCCTCGAGTCCCACCGGAAAAGGCCGCCTCGTACATCCATGCCATCATCGAAGCCAACCGGACGAACTACACCGACAACGTCGTCAATAAAATGCACGAGGCGAAGGTGGTGGAGGCCGTGGAGCACTGGCGCGAGGAAAAAGGTCTGCCGCTGCCCGCACAGTTCTTGATGGAATCCGGACGGCTGACTGCGCAGAAAGATCTCAAGATGACGTTCCGCTTAGCTAGCCTCACCCCGCTGTATGTCTGGAATGCACCCAACTCGGATTTTGAGCGGCACGGCCTGAACACCATCATGCAGAACCCGGACCGGCCCGTCACCGGCTTCTTGAAAACTGGAAAGCAACGGTTTTTTCAAGCGATCTATCCCGACAAAGCCGTCTCGCCGAGTTGCGTCAACTGCCATAACTCCCATCCGAATAGTCCGCGGCGCGACTACAAACTCAACGACGTGATGGGAGGGATCATCATCACGATTCCGGTCGAAGAATCCCCGTGACGGCTCAACGCGCCACATACGTGCTGCGGAACGTCCGGGTGCTGACCGGCACGGGGCAGATCCTCGACCGGGCGACCATTCTCATCCGGGGCGAGCGGATCGCCGCGGTGGGGCCCAGTCGTACCATCCCCGTCCCTCGCGGCTGTCCGACGCTCGATGTCGCCGGCGCAACCGTTCTGCCGGGCCTCATCGATTGCCACGTTCACCTCTGTCTTGGCGGCGAACCGGACGTCGTAGCGGCACTCGAGCAGGAATCGCCGGCCGAGACCCTGCTGAAGGCAGCCGCGCAAGCGCGGCGGACTCTTGACGCCGGCGTCACCACGGTGCGCGACGTCGGATCGCGGGATCACACGATCTTCGCGCTCCAACGAGCGATCGACACCAGCTTGCTGCCCGGTCCGCGCATTGTCGGCGCCGGCCTGGCGATTTGCATGATCGGCGGCCATGCCCGCTTCATCGGACGAGAAGTCGCCGGGGCGGATCAAGTGCGCGCCGTCGTCGGCGAGCAGTTGGCGGCCGGCGCGGGCGTGATCAAGGTCATCGCCTCGGGAGGTGTCCTCACACCCGGCACCTCACCGGACCAGGCGCAAATGACGCCGGATGAACTGGCGGCCGCGGTCGACGTGGCGCGGGAGGCCGGGCGCAAAGTCGCCGCCCATGCCCATGGCGCCTCGGGCATGAAGCAGGCGGTCCGCGCCGGCGTCCATTCCATTGAACACGGCACACTCTTGGACGACGAGGCCGGGGAGCTCATGAAGCAGCACGGCGTCTATATGGTGCCCACACTGTCAGCCCTGGCCACGACGGCGGCCTGCCGCCGAGGCTGCGGCATCCCGGACAGCGCACGCGAGAAGGCCAAGGCCATGACGGCCCGACATCAGCGAAGCTTCCGCAACGCACACCGGAGCGGCCTCCTCATC
The DNA here is from genome assembly GCA_964449255.1 of uncultured Nitrospira sp. Classification (GTDB taxonomy): domain Bacteria; phylum Nitrospirota; class Nitrospiria; order Nitrospirales; family Nitrospiraceae; genus BQWY01. Next base: position 84,028 of record CAYUYE010000004.1, read on the forward strand.
GCCATGGGCACCGACGCCGGCACCCCGTTTAATTTCCACGGAGACAATGCGCAGGAGTTCGAGCGGATGGTGGCATTGGGCATGACGCCGATGGAGGCCCTGGTCTCCGGCACGTCGCAGGCCGCGACCCTCGTGGGTCTGGAGCGGGAGATCGGCACGATCGAACGAGGCAAGCTGGCGGATCTGCTGATCCTCGATGGCGATCCCTCCAAACGGATCGAGGTGTTGCGGAGGCGGGAACGATTGCTGGCCGTGATGCAACGTGGCAGGCTGGTGAGCGGTCCTCTCGCCACAGGCTGAGGCCGAAGCAGCAGTTGAAGGAACGGGTGCGGGCGATGTGTATGTCCTGATTCAACTTGGCCTCTCCCCCACCGTCACCTCAGCCTGACCCCGTTATCTTCTCTGATAGAAGAGTTCCAGCGCCGCGGCGAAGCCGTGCGTGCGACCGAGGATGAACCGTCGGTCAAACCGGTCTCTGAGGTCGGCCGCCTGGCGCTCATCGTGCTGGCCGATGACACGCTGTGACCGCATCATTTGCACGGCCACGTCCAACAGCCGCGCTTTCCGCGCCTCCATTTCGTCCGATACGAAGTCGCCCAACACCTCGCGCGCCCGGCTGAGCACGAGATCATCCCGAAAGGTGTCGTAACCCTGCGCCGCCACCGTCCGTTCGCGGATTACGGCCAACTCGTCCCGAATGCGCGCCGATTGTGCGAGGAGTTGGGCCATCACTTCCTTCCGCCCTTCGTCTTCCAGCTTCGCGGCCATCGCCTCCACGATCACATCCGTGTTGGGCGCTTCGTCCCGCACCTCGTCGCCCCATCGAAGCCGTTCGTAGGACCGCCTCGATTCAGGGTCACCGATGACGGCGTAGGCCGCATTGATCTCGCGGATGCGCGTCTCCGCTTCTTTGCTCCCCGGGTTCCGATCAGGATGGAATTGAAAGACGAGCTTGCGGTAGGCCTTCTTGATTTCCTCGTCCGTCGCGTCGCGGCGAACGCCGAGCGTCTCGTAAAAATCGATGCGGGGCATGGGCGTGGCACTATACCATTCGATTTTCCGAAGCGGCAACGCGGGGAGTCTCGCCTTGACAAGCCCCGTCGCGCCCCCTAGCCTCATCGGCTGAATCGCTTCCTATGGTGGATACCGCCTCTCTCAGCAACCAGCCAAGGCTTTGGTATCGTGGTGTGACCCGCTATCAGTGGCTCGTGCTCTTCGTCGCCTGGCTGGGATGGGTGTTCGATGCCATGGATGCCACCATCTACGCCATCGTCCTGCACCCGGCGCTCGAGGAACTCCTGCAACGCCTATCGCCCGGCGTGGTTGCTGCCCCCAGCATCGGATGGTACGGCGGAATCATCTTCTCGACGTTTCTGATCGGCTGGGCGTTGGGTGGTGTCGCGTTCGGAATCCTGGCGGACCAGTACGGGCGCTGCAAGGTGCTCATTGCCACCATTCTGATCTATGCCGGATTCACGGGCATGGCGGCGCTCGCCCAGGACTGGTGGCATCTGGCCATCTACCGCTTTTTAACGGCCGTGGGAATTGGGGGCGAGTGGGCGGCAGGCGCGGCACTCGTCGCGGAGGTCTGGCCGGACGAGAAACGGGCCAAAGCCGCCGGCCTTCTCCAATCGGCGTGGGCGGTGGGTTTTTTCCTGGCCGCGCTGTGCAATCTCCTACTGAAGGGATACGGGTGGCGAGCCTTGTTCCTGGTCGGTGTGCTGCCCGCCGCTGTCGCGTTGTTGGTGCGTCTCTGGGTGAAGGAACCGGAGCGGTGGAGGGAGGTCCATAGGCGTCACGGGACCGCCTCCGCCCTCGATGGGCTACGAGAGATCCTCCGCCCTCCGCTTCGGCGGTCGACGCTCGCCGGCTCGGCCCTAGCCTTCGTCGCCGTGTTTGGCTTGTGGGGAACCACCAACTGGACCCCGACGTTGATTCATTCGTTTCCCGGCATGCAAACGCTCAGCCACGCGGAGGTGGCCCCCTATATCAGTTATGCGATCATGACGCTCAATGCCGGGGCGATATTCGGCTACCTGAGCTTCGGGCCCCTCGCCGATCGGTGGGGGCGACGCCTCGTCTTCGCTGTCATGTGTGCGGGAAGTCTGGTGATGCTGCCCGTCACGTTCTTGTCATCCAGCTCCTACGGCCATCTTATGCTGTGTCTCCCGATTCTGGGGTTTTTCAACAACGGCATCTTCAGCGGCTTTCCCATCTATCTCCCGGAACTCTACCCAACCAGGCTGCGAGCCACCGGCTCAGGATTTTGTTTTAACGCCGGCCGTGTTTTTGCGTCGATCGGCCCCTTTGTCACGGGTGCGCTGGTTTCTGCGTTCGGGGACGTAGGCACGGCCGCCACCGCGGTCGGCCTGGTCTATGCCGTGGGCCTCGGCATCTTGCCCTTCGCCCCCGAAACACGGGGCCGCCCATTACCTGACTAGGCTTTGTCCTTCTCCCACCAGTCGCAGCTCCAACTTTCGACGCTCCAGCCTCGAGCACAATGGCATCCAATGGACACGCTCCTACTGTGGCTTTGCCGGATGCTCTGGATTGTGAATGACTTAGGTAGTGGCCTCCCGGGTTGGGAACTCCCGCTCCTTGACAACGGGCGAGATCGCGCTATTCATTAAGAGTATGGAGACACGCCAGGAACCCCGCACACTGAGTTTCGACGAGCGCTTGGCCGCTGAGGCGGCGTTTGCCGGCCGCCCATTCAATCCGAAGTGGTCCAAGGCGGCCCGGGCCGTCTATGACGGCATGCTCCACGCGATGGGCGATAGCCTCGACACACCTGAAACCGTACCGGCGGTCATCACGCAACAAGACGACCCGGAGGGCACACGGAACCTTTCCAGCGAGGCGCCTCTCCTGATCACGTCAGACTCTCCGGATGTGCGCTTCCGTCCCGAAACCATGGAAGGGGACGCAGCCCCGTCGGACCAGGAAGACACCGACGTCATGCTGAGCCGGGAACGAGCAATTGAGGCCGGCGGCCTGATCGAAGTCACCCCGCTCGCCAAGAGTCTTGGCGTCCCCTACGCCGTCGGCATGACCAGACCCGCCTGGGAGACCATCGTGACGGCCTCCGACAGTATTCCACCCGCTGCGCACGAAGGACGTCTCCGGGATATCCTCGTAGCGCTTCGCCTTCGCCTCATGTCGGGCCCCGTCAATCGTTCCGTCATCGACTTCCCGGCACTCCTGACGTTTCCGCCGGACTCCGTACCTCAGCCCCAGTTGCTGCTGGCCGCCTTCCATGACAGCCCGAGCGCCCCGACCTGCATCACCCTGTTGCTGCCGCGGGAGTTGTCCTTGCTGTTGGACGGTCGTGGAGAACCGTAGGGAAGACATCCTCGGTAGAGACTAGGTTTTCCTCCAACCCCTCTTGACAAGACTTCTGCAATTCCTTCAGCATGGGCGAACTCGTGTGCCCGAGGAAGCTCCCCACGAGGACGAGCGAGTAGTTCCGCGCACAACGACAAAGGTAGCGGCGTGGCAGACTCCTCTGGTCATCCGTCCATTGCCCTCGACATTCCGATCCTGCTGAAAACGCAGACCCGCGAGGTTTCGGGGCGTACGTTTTCATGCAGTCACGAACAACTCCTGATTTCTGCGAGCTCTCCCCTCCGCACCGGCACGCCCCTTTCCCTTCATTTCACATTCGGAAACAAGGTGTGCTACCTGGCACTGGCCGGTCAGGTTGTCGAGTCCGCGCATGTCTCCACCGACTCGGGGAGCAGTTACTCGATCGAGATTCGCCTCGCCGGCGTTCGGGAGTTTGAGCAGACCATCCTGCGCTCCGCCTTGGAAGAGGTCCGTCGGGACCCATCGGCCTACGCGGGGTCGCTGGTGACCATCGAGGTGAGTAATGACGTGGTGGCCGAGGAAGCGCACCGGTTAACCACCGACCCTGCTTCGAGCGAACCGTCGCGACGGCCGGAACGCAAACGGGCCAAGTTCACGCCCGATCCTGAATGGGTGGCACGGCTCAAACACCACATTACCCCCTATTGGGAGGCGATACTGAGATCTCCGCTGGTCCAGGAGGCCTCAGCGGGAATACTCCCGCTCACCCAGATGCGCGCGTGGATGAGCCAGCTCTACCCGTTTATCGAAACGTTTCCCAAATGGCTGGCCTTGAATCTCACGAAAGCCGAGGACCCTCGATCACGGGGCTACCTCATCGAAAATATCCGGGTGGAAAAGAAACACGCCGACCAATGGCTCCACATGGCCCAGGGCTTCGGAATCCCCCACGCGTCGTTGCAGGATCTTCGGGCCATTCCGGCCGTCGACGCCATTACGCATTGGCTTTGGTCCATCAACACACAAGGCTCGCTTGCAGAAGGCGTGGCCGCCACCAGCTACGCCATCGAAGGCGTCACGCACGACATTGCGGTCATGGTCGTCAAGGGCTTCCCGAAATACGACGGCCAGCCGGGCGTGCAACTGGACAAACGTACGTACTGGTGGATGGAAGCGCACGCGAAATACGACGACTTACACCCCGTGCAGGCGCTTGAGATCATGAAGGTGCACACGCACAGCGCCGCTCAAGAGGAGCGTGTCATCTTCGCCGCCCAACGCAGCTTGGAGTTTCTCCGTATGGCGCTTGACGCCTGCTATCAGAGCTTCCCCGCGGATGCGGATCAACAGGCCTGGCAGGTGCAGTCCGAGCGCCTCCAAACGACGTACGAATAGCTCGCTGGCCTCCCGGACACGATCCGGTCGAGGCCGTTCCGTCGCCCGTGCACTCACAAACCCCCGTGCCATGCCATCCGCCATCTCCTGACGCCGCAGCGCGCGTCCTAGACCAGGATCAGGGCCCACTCAGGGGGTCCCTGCTTTCGGCTGCATGAATCCATTCGCCCTCTCAGGTTTTCTCACGGCCGTGACCTCCCTCCTGTTCGGCACCTTCGTGTATCTGAAGGGTCGCACCCCCCGCATCAACCGCCTCTGGCTGCTCTTCACGCTCTCCGTCGGCATGTGGGGCATCGGAGCGATGTATATCGCCTCGTCGCAGAACGATGCCGAAGCCTTGTGGCATTGGAGGCTTGCCTTCGCCACCAGCGTGGCGTGGATCCCGGTCCTGTTCCTCCATTTCGTGTATGTCTTTTGCGAGATCGAGCACCGCCGGTTTCTCGCACTCAACTATGTCCTCGCCTTGGCCTTCCTGCCGGTCATGGCCACGCCGCAGTTCTTCGCCGACGTCCGTTTGGCCTTTGACAGCATCTATTATGCCGAGCCCGGTCCCAGCTTCACGCCGTTCTTCCTGTGGTGGATCGGCATCGTCACACTCGCACACGTCACCCTCTGGCACACCCGAGCCAGCACGGCCGGACAGAAGCGGGCCCAAATTCACTACTTCTTCCTCGCGACGCTGATTGGGTATTCGGGCGGCTCGCTCGACTATCTGCCGATATTCGGCTTCGATATTTACCCCTATGGCAACTTCGCCATTAGTCTGTACCCCATCATCATGACCTATGCGATTCTGCGCTATCGGCTGATGGACATCAGCATGGTGCTCAACAAAGGCTTGGCCTACGCGGTCCTGGGCATCGCCATCTTTTTCATCTCGTATTTCGGCGCGACGCTCAGTACGCGCGCCACACTGGCGACGGCGCCCCCATTGTTGATCGGACTGCTGGTCGCATTCTGCGGTGTCTCCGTCTTCAGCACGAACCCTCGCGCCCCGCTGCACGTCACCTTCGCCACTTTCTGTGGTGCCGTGTCGCTCTGGCTCCTCGGCACCTTCATGGTGTACTCGGCTTCTTCGCCCGAAGAGGCCCTCACCTGGTCGAAGGTCGTCTATGCAGGCGTGGTGTTCATTCCGGCTGCGCTGTTCCATTTCTGCATCCGGCTCGTGGGACAGCCTCCCAATCTCCGAGCTTTGCGCGCGGTCTATGCCCTCAGCGCAGCCTTCCTGGCCTTCGTGCCCACGTCACTCATTGTCACCGGCCCCTATCACTACTCGTGGGGCTACTTTACACAGGCCGGGCTCCTCCACCCGCTCTTTCTCGTGTACTTCGGCATCACCCTCATCATGAGCCTGTCCTATCTGTATCAGGCTTACAGAATCAATCGCCAATACGGCACCGGCGAAACCCCCAGGCTGAAGTATTTCTTCTGGTCCTTTGTGGTCGGGTCGACCGCCGCCATTGATTTCGTTCAATGTTATGGGTTCGGTTTCTATCCGATCGGCGCCTTGCTGGCCGGCTTGTGGGTGGTCCTGATCTCATACGCCATCATCCGCCACCAACTCATTCCTTTCAGTTTTCCCGGCTGGGAGACCAATCGGCCCCTCTACACCCAGGCCGCGGGCATGCTGTTCACGTATCTCGCCATTCTCGGACTGACCCGCCTCTTTTCCGATTCGTGGCAATTTTTGTTGAGCGGCATCCTGGCGGGATTGTTCGTCGCCTCCTCCGGAGTCCTCTCAGACCTTCCCAAGACCATCGAACGCCTGATCGGACAGCACTTGCTGCGGGATCGATATGATGCCTATGACACGATCGTGCATTTCTCGAAATCCTTGGTGTCGATCGTGGATCTGCAGTCGTTGACGAAAGAGATCGTTCACACTCTGACCGAGGTGATGAATATTTCTACGGCCTCGCTGTATGTCTTCGATAGTGAAAAGCGGCAATACGTCCTCTCGGCCGCCCGCCAGCGTGAGGAAGGCCGCATCCCCATCCTCCCTCCGAACATCCGCGCGGAAGACCCGCTCCCCGTGGCCCTCGCCAAGACCCGCACACCGATCGTGAGGGGAGAGCTTGAGCGGGACGGGCACCACCCGAATCTTCCGACGTTTGTGGCAGCTATGAAACCCCTCGACACCGAGGTGTGCATTCCGCTGATCAACAAGGAGCGTTTGGTTGGCTTATTTAATTTGGGCGAGCGAACCAATCAGGCCATGTATTCCGCCGAGGATCTTGGACTGCTGACCACGCTGGGCCAACATGCCGCCATTGCCCTGGACAATGCGCTCCTCTACGAGGATCTGAAGCGGTCTCAGGCCCTCATGCGGCGGACCGACCGACTCCGCTCGTTGGAAACCATCGCGGGTGGTTTTGCCCACGAAGTGCGCAATCCGCTGACGTCCATCAAAACCTTCGTGCAGTTGGTCCCCGACCGCCGGGACGATCAGGAGTTCGTCGAGCAGTTCAGCCTGGTCGTGGCGGAAGACGTGAATCGTATTGAACGGTTGGTGCAAGAAGTCCTGGACTATGCCCGGTACATGGAACCCCAGTTGACCGACCAAGACCTGAACGAGGTGGTCACCTCCTGCCTCTACTTCATCGAAATCAAGGCCACCTCCCGGGGCGTGAAAATTCAACGGGAGCTGGCTCCGCGCCTCCCCTCCGTGACGCTGGACCGCCAACAAATCAAACAGGTACTGCTGAATCTGTTCATCAACGCGCTGGATTCCATGTCCGAACGCGGCGGGCACTTGGCCGTCCGAACCCGCCTGCTGACGAAGACGGCCGCGTCCCAATGGGTGCAAATCGAAATTGCCGACACGGGGTCGGGCATCGCTCCCCAGAACCTCGAACATATCTTCGATCCGTTCTACACCACGAAGCACGAGAGCCCCGATCACGAGGGCACCGGTCTCGGCTTGACGATCGTCCACCAAATCGTGCACGAACACCGCGGCTACATCGAGGTCACCAGCGAAGTCGGGAAAGGCACCACCTTTTTCGTCACCCTGCCGGTCAGCCCGGAGGACGCCATGGCCGCCTCGCCCACCCCCCTCAGCGCGCACACGCCCTCCTAGCCATCCCCGGTCCCTTGCGGGCCGATACATCGTGACAGTAAGCTAAAAGCAAGGCAGGTACTCGCCGACGACCTGACTGACGGGGAGGTGCTCGATGATTCCGCTCGTGGCCCAGCTCGTTCGCCCGTTCCGTGTGTGCGTGCAGTCCAGCCTGGCGCTGCTGGTGGCGGCAGGATGTCAGTCCATTTCGTTCGAACCGGCGCCGGTCGTCCCGACCAAGCATCGGCTGGCACAGTCCGCCCGCGTCACCCTGACGGATCTGGGCGCCTACACCGTGAACCCGGGCGCCACCATGTCGGCAGACCCGAACATCCAGGACCGTGTCACGGGTCAGGTGGCCTCACTGACGCAGGATAAGCGACGGTGGGAGCGGGCGGTCGCGGAGTACTTATCGGCTCGTCGCACGTTTCGCAGCGTCGTGACCGAGGGGTCGGCGGAGCTGGATCTTCCCGTGCGCCTGTCGATCTATATCGATCCCAGCTTGGGCTTCAAATTCGACACGATTTACGTCGTGCGTGCGGAAGCCCAACTGTTCGAACACGGGCAAGCTCGTCCGTTCGGAGAGTTCACGGGATTTGGCAAGGCCGCTGGAGTGGTCCGCCGATCGGGACCGCGCGATGACGAAGGGCCCACCAATCAGGCTGTACAAGCAGCGCTCAACGATTTGTTCTCGAAACTGGAAAATGATAAGCGGATTCAGGCGCTCATGGGAGCCCCGGTGTCCCGGTAAAGAGCTCGTTCGCCGACACTCCCGGTCGATTACCGAGCCGTCTCGTCCTCTAGTTTAGGATACCAATTCTGTACGGCTTGTCGTTCATCGTCCGCCGTCACCACCTCGCCGACCAGACGGGCTTCGATCAATCGGTTCAGGATGACCTTGTACAGCGGCCCGGCTGGCACGCCCATCTGCTTCAGATCGTGTCCGGTCAGGACTGGCCGCGTTGCCCGATAGGTCGTCAGGTACGCGACGACGGATCGTTTTGCCGTTTCAGAGGGGCATTTGGCCATCACGTACAGCAACGTTTCGTCCTGCCATCCGCTCAGCAAGCGATAGACCGCGACCGGTGATGGCGCCGCGGTCGAGACGAGCCGACTGAGCACGCCGCGAGAGGAGAACCGCCCCTGACGCACGATGAGCTTCTGGCGGGCCGACAGCTCGACACGCGCCAACATGGCCGTCGCCGCTTTGCTTGGCAAGCCATCCAATAACACCACGAGGTACACCAGCCACGCCTCCATCGGCCGGTCGACCACTGAGAGCCGATACCAATCGATAGCTTCCTCGGCCGACTTCACCAGCGCGTCGAGCCGACGCGACCAGATCAGTTGCGGATGCAGGGTCGGCAAGATACTCAGATCCGCGAGCATCGACAGACCCGCGCGTGGCTCCCGCTCCGAGAGGAGCAGGCGCAACTCATCGGTCAATCGGTGTTTGGAGAGCCGCTGAACGACTTTCATCCGCACCGCCCCGAGGATCAGCGTCCTCGCCTCTTGCCCGATGTCGAATCCGAACCGCACGGCAAATCGGACGGCGCGGAACATCCGCGTCGGGTCCTCGATAAAACTGAGGCTATGCAGGACTCGGATGATGCGGTCCTTCAGGTCCCGCTCGCCGCCGTAGAAGTCGATGAGCTGACCGAAGGCCGGCGGGTTGAGTCGAATGGCCAGGGTGTTGATCGTGAAGTCGCGACGAGCGAGGTCTTTCTTGATCGAACTCTGCTCGACCGTCGGCAACGCCGTCGGATATTCGTAGTATTCAAGCCGAGCCGTTGCCACGTCGACCTTGAACCCATCGGGCCACACTAACTGCGCCGTCCCGAACCGTTCGTGCACCTTCAGGCGCGCACGCTGCTGCGTGGCGAATTGGCTGGCAAACGCGATGCCGTCGCCCTCCACAACGAGGTCCACATCCAAGTTGGTAATCCCCAACAGCAGATCGCGCACGATCCCGCCAACCATATAGACCTGCACGCCCAACTGCTGCCCAAGCTCACCCGCTGCCCGAAGCAGCGACGCCACGGTCCGCGGCAGCCGCTCCGTGAGGGTGCCGGTCAGGTCGCGGTGGCGCGCCTGTGTGACCGGTTCCATGCGGCGCAGCTCCAGCGCGCGCCCACGGGCGCCGCGCAGGACATCGTCGTGCAGGGTGCGCAGCAGGTCCGTTCGTGTGATCACGCCGACGACTTTGGGCCCTACCAAGATCGGCACGAACCGTTGATGCCCTTCCAGCATCTGCCGCTCGACCTCGTGGTAGGGCGTCTCCGGGGCGCCCGCATATCGATCCGTCCGCATCACCTGCGCCACCGGCGCACGCGAGAGCTTGTGGTACAGAGCCTTCTGAATGGTTTCGCGGTCCACGAGTCCCACATACCGCCCACGGGGATCCAGCACGGGAAACACATTGACGCCGGCCTGCGTCATGGCGCGCCCCACCTCCGCGACAGACGCGTCAGCGGTCACGGTTTTCACCGGTGCGGTCATCACGTCTCGCGCGAGTAAGGTCGGTTGGTAGCGTTCGAGCAGCAGCGCCGTCACCCGCTCGCATACCTCTACCAACGTCTTGCCCTTTATGGTCGCGGCCGCCGCCGCCGCATGTCCTCCCCCACCGAATTCGCGCGCGACCCACGACACGTCCACGTCCGGGTGCCGGCTGCGGCCGACCAACTCAATTTTGCGGTCCATGGGAATGGCCGCTAGCACCGAATCGATTCCTTCCACACGCATCAGCCATTCCACGACCGACGCGACATCGCCGCGGTCGCGTTCGGCCACGCTGTGCGTGACAAGAATTTTTCTCCCCGCCAGGTAATGAGTATCGGCAGACGTCAGCAGCTCATTGAGAAGCACCACCTGGCCGGGTTCAATCGGCTTCCGCACCATCTCCGAAACCACGGAGAGGTCAGCCCCGGCGCGCACCAGTGCGGCGCCGGCCTCCAGATCACGTGGGGTGGTCGATCCGTAGGTCAGCGACCCGGTTTCCTCGTACAGCCCCACCGCCAAGACCGTGGCTTCAAACGGCGACAGGCCGATACCGCGGGCCTGCAACTGCCCCACCATTACGGTGACGGTCGCCCCGACCGGCTCGACGACGGCCCGCTCAACCACGAGCCCGGCTCGCTTCTCCGGCGATAGCTCCTCTGCGTGGTCGCCGTGATGATCGTACAGATGGAGCGTCACGTCCGTCCGGTTCCAGAGAGGGCGCAGTTGTTCCAACCGCTCGACGTCCTGCGTATCCACGAGCACGAGCCTGCGGACCGTCGCGAGGTCCAGATCGCGCAGCAGCGCGATGTCCAGGTCATACCGCGCGAGAAACTTCCTCACCGCGTCTTGCGCCCCGCCGGCTAGGACGAGACGCGAATCGGGATAGAGCTTCCGCGCAGCCACCATGGAGGCGAGTCCGTCGAAGTCGGCTTGCGAATGGGTCGTGATCACATCCACGGCGGGATTGTAACAAGAGCGGCCTGGATGAATCACGAACAGCAGAAGGGTTTCAGGTTAGGGCTCACGGTTGGAATGGGAAGGGCGCGTCACAAGCCTCAACCTCAACCTGCCCCGCTCGGCTAGAAGCGCATGGAGACGCCGCCCGTGAGCCCCCAATCCGGCGCCCCATCGGACAAGCCGATGAGCACCGAACCTGAAAGCGAGAGTCCGCTAGGCAGGCGATAGTTCAAGCCCATAAGCACGTCGCGCGGGTTTTGGAATCCCGAAATGAGCGCACGCCACTCCTCGTAGTAGACGGTTGCCAGCAATCGATCGGTGAACGAGTAGCCGACCCCGACGTTGTAGTTCCATTGGTTGCGGAGTGACACCGTGTTCGGCTTGCCGGTAATCGTAAAGCCGGCCGTGCCCAGCAGCAAGACGTCGCGGAAGACTTCCTTTGTGAGTTCGAGTCCCACGCCCTCGTCGAACTCCCCGGTGCCCAACCCGACGTCCGGATTGGCCGTGGGAAACTTCACCCTCGCGGTGACGGCGACGTCCGGCATCCATTGTTGCTCCTCAAGAACGTAGTAGCGTCCTTGCAAGACGACGTCGCCCAGGCCTTGATTGGTCACCGTCTGGGGCAAGGTAAAGGTGCGCTGGATTCGCCCGTTCAACAACGAGATCGTTCTCGAACGACACGTTCCCCCGGTGGCATTCGGCACGCCGTTCAAGAGCGTCACACTACAATCGCCGGTAATGCTCACAAAGGGGACGGCGAGGCTGATGTCGCCCCGGTCGAAGAGGCGTCTGATAGTCCAAGGAACGTAAAGAACGGTGGTGGGACTCGCGGTCCCGTACTGACCAGTACTCGACCCCATTGCGAGACTGGTCTGCCAACGATCGGGGACTGGCTGTTCTTCGTTTTGCGCCTGCGAGAAATCCGGAAGGGCGCACAGCAGGACGACCGCCAACGCGAGGCACCAGAGTGCCACACGGAAAAGGAAGGCCACAGCACGGAGTTGGGTCGGCATGGAATCGTCAGACGACCAGGATGCGGCCGGAGCATGGCCTCCAGCCGCACCTCATAGCCGAATCGTACGACGTTTGTCCAGCTATCGTCCGCGCGCCCCCTGGCGGTCATGTTTCTCGCGGAAAATGTCGTGGGAGGCCCGCGCCTGCGCCGCGCCGATACGCGCACGCTCCCTTGCCGTCACGGCCCCGTCGGACTTGGCGCGATTCTCCATATTGTCGATGTGGTTTTGTTGACGATCGAGCCGCCTGGCCTCACGCCGATTGAGTTCGCCGCTCGCGATCCCCTGATCGATGCGACGTTCTTGGTTGGCCTGTCGCTGATCGATGCCCGGCGTTTGGCTGCTTTGTGCCCACGCAGTCGGCACGGCGACCAGCATCAGCAGGACAAGAGTAGTAATGGTCTTCATGGACACCTCCTTGATCGATACGGGTGACATGTAAACAGGGGCCCCTTCTCGTGCCATGTTCAACGCAGTGCGGAGCTGCTCGTTGACACGACCACTGGACAGTCCAACCAGCTGAATTCTGGGGACAACCAGAACGGACCCATTTTTCGGTTTACCGTTCTCCCCTTCGACTCGTCCTAGTGAATAGATCGGACACGAGCTCGAGCCGTGGCAGTCCCACTCCGGTCCCCATCATCGGACCAGCTTCATCGGACTCCGATGCTCATTCACCCTTCACGTATTCAAGAGGACATCATGAGACGAAGCACCAGCACATTTTCGATGGGAGTGTTGTTGGCAACGCTGGCTGCCAGCCCAGCTTTTGCACAACTGGATATCCGACAAGAAGACCGACAAGTGGATCGGCGGCAGGATCGGCAGGCGGATCGACAGCAAGACCGACGGGAGGACCGCCAGGCTGACCGCCGGCAAGACCGGCAAAACCACGTGGGGGCTGATGTGCGGCAAGAAGATCGTCGCGCGGATCGCCAGCTCGACCGGCGGGCTGATCGGCAGGCCGATCGCCGGGCCGATCGACCGGTCCGTGTGCGGTAATCGCGAACCGGCAGACCCACAATAGAACCACACTGGTGTGACCACCGGGGCAGCAAGGGGACGCTCTTGCTGCCTCCGGCTGCATAGGATGCCCGATGCTGAATCATCACAGGCCCATGGCGATCTTGCTCGTCATGGTCTTATGCGCCGGTTCTGGTCCTGGCGGCCGCGATCACGCGCGACCGTTGCCCCGCGACCAGCGTCAGAGTAGAACCGCCCCTTCGCCGGACGCGCCACCCAATCGAACCAAAACGGACGCGACCGCAGGCAGCCAGGCAACCTCGCCGGACCCCACCGTCATCCAACAACTGCTTCAACTCGGCACCCGCCCCACCGACCGCCGCGAAGCCCCGTCTAAATTCCTCGACCCGGCGGCAAGCGAATCCGCTTCAGACGACAGTCCCAGCCGCTGACCGTCCATCGCTGGACTCACCTAAGGAGGGAGATAACCGGATGGTCAACACGGCTGTCCAGCGAGGCCGCAGTGAGCAGGAAGAGCGTTACTCGAATGAGTCACAGGCCAAACAGGGAAGGTCAAAACACTTGAGATTGCGTCACGCTTTGTTTCGATTGACGATTAACGATTCACGATTGACGTGTTCCTAGTGGTCGCGACCGCCGCCGGACCGGTCTGGCCGCTCAGGTCTCTCAGGCCGCTCCGGCTTGCTGGACCGCTCAGGCCGTTCGACATGTTCGGAACGCCCGGATCCCGATCGCTCGCCGCGCTCGATGCGAGAGCCTCCCCCGCCGTGGCCGCCGGAATCATCACGAAAGAGCCGTTCGGGGTGGTCTCCCCGGGCAATCCCCTCACGCAACACCTGGAGATTCATACGGCCCGTTTGAACGTCGCCGCTCCGGCGCTTCACTTCGCGCCCCAATTCGAGCAACTCGTTCGATCGATAACCTTGTCGAACCGCCTCGTTGACGACGGCCGCTCCCTGCTGAGAAGGAACCTTTGCTTCCTTCATCAACGACAGACTTTTAGCAGCGCTCGCCAACGATTCGGACGACAGCGGCTGCCTGCCCGACTGCCCGTGACGATGAAGTTCTCGCACTTCCTCCGGCGTGACACCGCGCGTCATCGATTCAGCCAACAACGTCACCGAGGCCGTGCGCCCCGTCCCGACGTGCGGCACGCCCAATTCCGTGACGAGCTGATCGGCCGATTCCAGATGAGTCGTCAGTTGCCGCAGGACCGGCTCGATCCGCTTGGGCTCCACGCCTTTCGCCAGACCTTCGCGAATCTTGTTGGCGAGCGGCTCCCCGGGCAACCCTCTGGCAGCCGCCTCGGTGGCCTGGCGAATGAGCGCATCGACTTCCTCCGCCGTCCCTCCCTGGGCGGTGCGCATGCGAATCAGCTCCGTGCGGTCCTCAGCCGTCACGACTTGCGCCTCACCCGACGTCGGCATGCCGAGGCACAAGAGCCCCGCCAACACCGCCCATCCACGTGCACTACTTGACGACGACCAGGCCATTTTTTGTCCCGAATCCATCATCGACATAGTCCTCGGCCAGCGGTGGACTCATCCAACGGGTCCCATCGATCACGTACATGAACTGGTGTTCGCCCGGCGCAAGCGGAACAACCCCCGACCACACGGCGCCGGATCCCTGGCGGCGAAGAGGATGCGCCGATGGCGACCACTGATTGAAGCTGCCCGCGAGCGCGACAGTCTTGGCCGAGGCCGCCTCCACGGCAAACAAGACGCCGCCCGAGACGGGCGCGGGGGCGCGCAGACTGTTCGAGTCTGCACAGGCCAGGCTGACCAGCAGGCTGGAGGCCGCCACGGACGCGCGCATGCGCCGGCTCAGGTTCCGCATGCTCGGAGACTAACCGAGCCATCATCGTGATGCAACGTGTCATAGCAAGGTTTCCGCAGCCGGGCCGATCTCCAAAACGGCATTCTGCGATCCAAAGCCGTCATCGGTCTGCTCCGTCGCCAAGGGATCGACCACCCATTGCTGCCCGTCGACCACGTACATGTATTCATAACGCCCGGGCTTGAGCGGAAGTGTCACCGTCCAGGCCCCACCCGCTAGGGCTTGCAGCGGCGTCCGCGCCGGATTCCACCCATTGAAGTCACCGGCGACCTGCACGGACTTGGCCCCCGGCTGCAGAATGACCAGCCGTACCAACACCCGCTCCAACGCCGGCTGTAACGCAACCCGCTCCGGCTGCATCACAGGGACGGGCATCGGTCCCAGATTCCGCAGCACTCCCCACGCCAGGACCAACACAACCGACGCCGCGGCCATGGCCCCGGCCCAATTCCATTGGAGCGCATGCGGAGCCCACAATACAGTCCCGATCCGTTGCCACAGCGACGGTGTCGGCGTCGCTAGGCGACGCAACACCGCGTCGGTAAAGCCCGGCGGCACAACCGGACGGGGCAGACGCTGGACTTCCGCCACCACCTGCTCCAGATCGAGAACGCGCTGGTGCAGATCGCGCTCCCGCGCCAAGCGCTTCAAGAAGGTGATGCGCTCGTCCGACGACAACTCCTGATCAAGAAATCGTTGAATGAGCCGGTCGGTTTCGGTCATGGGATGCCTCGTGTTAGCGATCGTCCTCGTGAAGATGTGCCAACGAGCGACAAAGCATCGTCCGCGCCTTGTACACCCGCATTTTTAGGGTATCGCGATGCACGCCCAGCACTGCGCTCATCTGCTCGTAGTCCAACCCTTCCACATGCTTCAAAATAAACGACTCACGATACAAGGGAGGAAGGGCATGGATACCGGCATCGAGGGCACGGGCCAGTTCCATCTGCTCCAGGTCCCATTGCGGCGTGCGGTCATCCACCGCCTCCCACACAGGCTGTCCCTCTTCATCCTCCGTATCCAGGGAGACCGTCCATCGCTGCCGCGACCGGAGCCAGTCTTTGCACTTGTTGACGGCGATGCGGTACAGCCAGGTCGAGAACTTCGCGCCGAATTCGAATTTCGGCAGCGCCTTATAGGCCGAGACGAACGTATCCTGCGCCACATCCTGGGCATCAGCGGCATGTCCGAGCATACGGGTGGTGACGCTCACAACGGACGGCGCATACCGCGTCACCAACAGGCCAAAGGCCGCCTGATCTCCAGCCACGGCGGCTTGGATCAAGGCACGGTCGTCGGCATTGGCGTCCGGCGTCATGATCGTTCTATCAGCAACCCGTCATGCCGTCGGCCTTTCGGGCTGTCAATGGAATTAGACGTAGGGAAAAGGCGACAGTAAACTGATTCTACCATCGGGGGATCAAAACCGTCGGCTGATACCCACGGTAACCGCATAATCCGGCGCCCCGTTGGAGAGACCGACCATCGTCGAGGCCTGATAGCGCCACCCGCCGCTACCCTTCACGTTCATGGCGATCAACACGTCCCGTGGATTCGTGAGCCCCGGCACGATGGCCCGGTACTCCTCGTAGAAGACGCTGAGGTTGACCTTCGTGGAGACGTCGTATCCCAGTCCAACGTCGTACCACCATTGGTTGTTGAAGTTGATCAATTTCGGGTCGCCGATGAAGGTATAGCCCCCATCGATGAACCCCATGAGGTCGCCAATGAGTTTCTTGCTGATCTCGAGGCCGGCGCCTTCATCGAATCGCCCCGTCCCAAGCCCGCGGTCTGCATCAGCCGTGGGAATTTTGACGTGACCTCGAACGGCAATGGTGGGAACCCAATCATGTTCGTCTACGAGGTAGTAGCGGCCACGGAGAATCAGATCTCCGGCTCCGCAGGTTGTGACCGTGCGTCCAAGGGCACCTGTTCCCGGACTCAAGTCGTCGTCACTGCCTCCGGATCGACCAGACCCACTGTTGCCCGAGGACCCGCTCTCTTTCACCGAAGCCGACGTCGAAGCAGTATTGGTGTTGCCGGGGCCGCTATTCGCGCTTTGCTCCTTGCGGATCGGAACCCCGCCCACGAGGGTCACGCCGCCATTGCCCGAGATGCAGGTGAAGGGAGCGATCAACGTGAGATCACCGTCGTCAAACAGCCGCCGGATCGAGACCGGCGCATAGAGAATGTCGGTGCGCGTATCGGTCCCATATTTCCCGCTTGAAAACGTCGGGGCCGTGCCGATTTGCCATCGCTCATCGTCAGCCTGTGCCACAAGAGGCGCCGACCCCAACAGCAGGACGCAGCCACAGAGGCTTAAACGTTTCCATGACACCGCTCGCATGAAGATCCTTTCACCGGCCCATACTCCACACAACACCCAACGGAGGCGGTATCGCCCCTAGGGGCTGATACCGTCTCCGTTGTACTGGACTGCCTGGGTCAATTCAATGTCGTCAACCCCGGCCGGACCGCTCCGGTCTCTCCGGACGCTGCGGCCGTTCGGGCCGTTCTGGACGTTGCACTCGTTCGACGCGCTCGATACGATTGCCGGTGATGGCCATTCGGTCGCGGGCGTGGTCGCGCGCCTGCAAGCCATGTTCACCGGCCGATTCATCAGCTCGGTCCAAACCGCGCAGCGTGCCACTATCATTACGACGGTCTTCCCGACGATCCGCGCGCCGATCTTCACGACGACCTTCATGCCGGTCCTCTCGGCGAACGTCGTTCTGGCCGTTCACAACCCGACGGTTGTCATGTTCAATTCCGTCGGGATTGTCTCCCCCTCGACCCGATCCACTATTGAGTGAGCCCGGGCCGCTGTTCGCTGAGCCTGGACCACGATGGCCTCCACCTCCGCGATTGCCGCCGCGTGAGTCCGCGCTCACCAGCCCCTTGTCGGATCGAAAGTCCAGCCCCGCGAGTCGGACGCGATCAAATCCAGTTTGCTGGCCGAGCTTTTGGACCAACTCGCGACGCTCGACGTCGCTTAGCCCTGCCAGATTCACGCCCTCGCCTCGCAGTCGCAACGAACGGTCATCGTCGCGCTGCACCCGGATATCCCCGATCGCCGTTCCCCGGAACGTGACTGTACGTTCAAGGCCATCGGCCGGCATGGCCGTGCCGAGACGACTCAGAAGATTCTGATTGCGATCCGTGCTGAGGAAGAGCTGATGTGCCTCGGCTTCACTGAGATCGGCACCGCGAAATTGCACGTCCCGCACACCGGTGTTGAAATGCGTGGCGACCGCCTCGTGAATCTGGGTCACATTGATCGCCCCATTGCCGTCCCGAGGAAGCGGCCCGCGAATCTCGACTTGCGCGCCTTGCACCGTGACCGTTTGGGCGTGAGCCCTATCGATCATCGGCGCTCCCATCACGCTTCCCATCAAAACCCATAGGCCCCATCGAACCATTCGTGCCATGGTGTTCCCCCCTTTGTCGCCGAATCCCGTCTTACCCCTGCGACGTACGCTGACAAGTAAGACGAGGCGTGGTGGCAATGGTAAACGGGACAAATTTTGTCCCAGGATGGCTCAAGGCGGCGATGAGGGGGAATTTCGAGTGGGGCGGATCGTGCCGCTGGCGGGCTCGACCGGCTGCCTAGGCAGCCGGTCGAGAGAAACCCGCCATCTAGTTCAAGGGGGTGAGCTGGAAGAGATAGCCGAGTCCTACGTCGGCGGGGGAGTCAGAAAAAATGATTCCTGGCGCCCCCGCACCGACCTTGTCCCCGTCAACGGCGACCCCGGTACCGAAAAACTTGTTGGACTGGGTGTCCGAGGCCTTCAGATACGCTTGTTGCGACCAGGTCCCGGGACTGGTTTCCACAAACACATAGGCCGCGCCGCTATTGACACTGCTGTTGTCGGCTTGATTCCCGTTGATACCGATGGAGGCACTGTCTTCCCCGTTTGCACCAACGACAAGCGTCTTCGCCGAAAGGGCAAGACTACGGCCGAAAAGATCGTTGGTTCCGGTGTTAGAGGGTTTGATGTAGCTGGTTTGCGCCCACCCGGATCCAGTGGATGTAAACAGGTAGACGGCTCCGCTGCGCGCAGCGCTATTGTCGCCCTGTATCCCATTGATCCCAACGGCGCGGCTACTTTCGTGAGGTGCGCCCACGGCAATCAGACTGCCAGAGATGGCGACACCGCGGCCGAATTGATCATCCGTCCCAGTGTTGGAGGCTTTCAAATAGGTCTGCTGGACCCACGTCCCGGCGTTTTCCGTGAAGACATAGGCGGCGCCGGCTTTCGGCGCTGCGGTGTTTTGGCTGACTGCGTTCACGCCCGAACTGGCGTTGTCATCGAAGGGCGCTCCAATGACGGCGGTACCTCCCGCGATGCTGACCGAGGTACCGAACCCGTCGCCTACCACAGAGTGGTGAGGCCTCAGTCGCGCCTGTTGCGTCCACCCCGTGCCGCTGGGCACAAACACGTATGCCTCTCCATTAATCGGCGAAGCGGCGTTACCCTCCTCCTCGACCCCAACATCGAGACCCGGAGCTCCGACAAGGATCGAGTTTCCGTTGAATGCAATGCTCCATCCGAACTTTGCATCTTTGTTTGGAGTACTTGCCTTCAAACGCGCCTGCTCGGTCCAAACACCTCCGCTGCGGATAAAGACATAGGCCGAGCCCCCACCCTGCCCATTCGGCTCCGGCGCGCCGACCACCAAGGTATCGCCGGAGAGCGCCACCGAGTTGCCGAACCATTCGAACGCCTTGGGCGTACTAGCCTTCAAGTAGGCTTGCTGTGCCCAACCATTACCGCTCCGGACAAACACCCATACGGCGCCGCTCAAGGAGGCACTGAGATCGGCCGGGTTCCCGCTCACACCGCTATCTTCGTCCGGCAGACCGACCGCAACCGTGTCGCCGGAAATAGACAGGGCCAAGCCGAAATCGTCACCTCGCCCAGTTGCAAAGCCCTTAAGTGGTCCACCCACCTGTGACAACTGAGCGATGACAGGACCCGGCGGCGTCCCGGCTGCCCCCCCGCCCCCTTCGTCGCTGGCGCAGGCGGCCAACCCCATCGCCGCACCAGTCACCATCATCGTCAGAGCTGCCACTCGTCCCGCTCCCCACCGACCGCGTCTCATCTTCATGGTGCCTTTCGATCCTTTCAGCCGGTTTGGCTCATCACCAGTAACGCCACTGCACGTCTGGCCATGACGTGTGGATATAGCACCTGTTCTTTCGAATCGGCAAGGTCACAATCGCTGACAACTGGCTCCTGGCAACGATTTCCAGGAATGTCTGAGGGAGAGGTGTAGAGCCGCGGCCCCGCGTAACCCAGCGCAGGATTAAGGAAAAGCGAAGGAACGTCACATCTGAACGGCAAGAACTCGTATAATTGTGCCAGTCTGGATAATTGTGCCAGTGTTCAACCGGCAGCCTTCGATGACAGGATTCACTGACGCCCCCCGTCATCCTCCGACCAATGTGTTGACGCAGCGCTCCTCACAGCCCTTCTCACTTCCAGACCGTTTCAACTCACTGCCCAGCAGCGTCCCCGCACACCTGAGAGACACAATCTCAGCTAGAGGCGAGAAGTGAGGAGCAAGACCAATGCGCCGTGGAGCGGCTTAGCGCACGTCTTGAAAGAACACGCGTGGGAGGTACGGCAGGCGAAACTCGACGTGAAGGATGATGAGCAGGACTCTGACAAAGCTACGCCCAATACCCATCTGGATAAATTTCCTCGAATCGGTGACCACCGGCGGCGACAGCAACAACGGTGTCGTCACGCGAAGGAGCCGCTCACAAAACGCCACATCTTCGAGAATCGGTTGCTGCGGGAAGCCGTCGAGCTGCTCAAAGAGCGATCGGCGAACGAATAGGGCCTGGTCGCCGTAAATGACGCGGCTACGAGTGCAACGAAAGTTGTCGAGAAAGGAGATCGCTTTGAGCCGCCAGTCATGGCCGGAGAATTGGTGGAGAAACCCACCCGCCTGCACCGTGGAATCGGACTCCATCGCGTTGAGCCTGGCGAGTGCCCCATCCGGCAGGAGCGTGTCCGCATGGAGAAAGAGGAGCCATTCACCGGTCGCAACCTGTGCCCCCGCATTCATTTGAGAGGCACGGCCTTTTGTGGCCGCGAGAAGAATGCGCGAGGTGTGAGGCGTGAGGCCGGCCGGGCCATCCAAAAACCCAAACCCTTCGAGAATGCAACGCGTGCGGTCGGTGCTGCCGCCATCAGCGACGATCACCTCATAGTCGCCTGTCTGGGTGAAGAGGGCCTCCAATGTACCCGGCAGAACCTTCTCTTCGTTCCAGGTGGGGATGATGACGGAGATCATGAGGCAGACCGAGAGAGCCAGGCAGGCAGGAACCTCGGCACATCTTTAGCCCAAGCATCGGCATCCTCGTTGATCGAGGCGAAGACATCGGCCAGCGTCGTGACCATGTCGGCCGTGAGCCCCAGATACTCGGGCACCCGTGCCCGCAACTGATCTTGCGATGCCAGGCCCGCCTCGATCAGCCGTTCCAGCTGGCGACAACCGAACTCATGGTGCGCCTCCTCCTGATGCAGCAAGACCCGCCGCAGCCGGCCTAACGGAGCTTCACGCTTGACCAGTCCGGCCTCGATCCGCGAGAGAATCGCCTCGCCGAGTCCTTCGAGGATGATTTGTTCGGCGAGCAGTGTCTCAGCAAAGTCACGGCGATCGAGGGCATCGCACAGCAGCGCACGATACCGCTCCAACGCGGGCAAGAACGGGTTCGCGCCGAGATGCCGTGGCGCAAGCCACGCGATCGCCCCTTGAAACACCCACGCATGCATGGACTCCTGGCGGGCCTGGGTGAGCAAGAAGCGCCGCAGCCGCGGATCGTCCACTAACGCCGCTTGCGCCTTCGCGCAGTCATGCGCGAGCCGTTCGCCATATTCCAAGAACGAGAGCAACCTCGCGATCGGTTCACGTTCATCCGACTTGATCAGCATGATCACTCATCCTTCGGCGGGATTCCGTTCAAGTTCCAATCGTATTCCAGAAACTCGACGCGATACGGCGTCATCTCCAGCTCCTTCACCAGCGAGGCATCATTCAGATAGGGCTTGATGTACTGAATCAACGAGCCGGCATGGGCAGTGAAATCCTCGCTGAACCAATTGAAGATCATCGAGAGATGCGCCACGCGCTTCTCACGATCGAACCGGTTGCGTGTCGGATCGTTGATGAACTCGCGCGCGGCATGATCGAGCTGCCGGTCCAATTCACTTGGTTGATAGGCCCAGGACTGAAGTTTCGGACACGAGGCCGACGCACAGACAATCGCGAAGTGGATCCGCGGCTCTGTGAATTTCGGGATGAGGATGTCGTGCTCGAGATCGTAGAGATTGAGGAACGCCCCGCCCACACTATATTCGCGACCAATGAAGTACCGGTATTTGCCCCACAGAGACTTGGGGGAATATCGATCGATAATGCCTTTGGCGGCAAACGCGTTGTACGCGTTGATCCAGAACGCGAGCTGTTCTTGCGGGGTCGCAAACGCCTGCGGGTCAACGTGATTGAGTTGATTCAAATACTCTCCGAAGCGTTTGTCCTCAGCCAAGGCCGGATAGTGGACTACCCCATCGGCGACATGGGCGCGAACCAGCGCATCCCAGAGGACATGTGAGACGCTAGCCGGAGGGATCGGCGTTGACGGGTGATAGGCCGTGGGAACCGTAGAACAACCGGCCAGGACGAAACAGACGAGTCCCATGAGCACCGCTCGGATGCCCCGGCGTACGCCGGCCTCGCGACCGACGACGGGCGAGGAATCGGGCAGATTTGCACGGCCATGGCCATTTTTTTGACGCCCTTCTGCGATGGAGAGCCGACACGACATAGAGGCCTCACCTAACCCATTGCTTTTGCATAGCTATCCACCCGCCGACCATCGGCATAGCCTTTGCGATATATCCCGCCAGGAGCCGGCGCCCCGTCATCACCATATGAACCATGCCGGAACCGCCACGAAGGAGGATCGTCATGAAGGTCGTCAAGATTGCCGCCGTTGCCGCCATGATCACCGCGTTTGGCCTCACCAATGTGGCCGTCGCCAGCGAGAAGGACAAGAAGCCGAAGCTGGATACCAAGCCGGGGCCGGCCCATCGCATGCTCCAGGGCAAGGTCACCAAGATCGATGGTGAGGTGTACACCGTGGAAGACTACGAAGGCAACGAGGTCCATGTGTACGTCAGCAAAGACACCAAGAAGATCAAGGGCGCGAAAAAGCCTGGGGACTCCATCCGGGCCGAGATCACCGCGGGCCACCACGCCAATTCCATTCAGTAATTGCGGGCACGCGCTCTTCTCGCCTGAGTCGAGGGGCTGGCTACCATGCAGGGGCCAGCCCTTCGTGTTTTAGCCCCTTGAAGGAGACTGAGGTTGAGGCCCAGGTTAAGGTTGAACCACCACACCTTCAGCCGTTACCAGACCTCGGATTCCTTCACTCTTTCTTAGCCTGAACCTCGACCTACACCTCCTTCATGCTTCCACAGTAACCGTGATCTGGTGCAGTCCCGTTGTTCCGTCAGGTGCTGGGCCTTGCTCCTCTGCGCTTTGGACGCGCCCCGTGCCATCCGTCGCCCGGACGAGGACGCTGTGTCGTCCAACCGACCGTGCCTCCCATTCGTACTGCCAAAACACCCAGGATGCAGATGAGAGTGGAGGCTCCAACTCAGCGGCTTGCCAAGTCTCTCCCTCATCGAAGCTCAGCTCGACGCGGTCGATCCCGCGAATGCCGGCAAACGCCAGTCCCGCCAGGCGATGGCGACGCCCGCGGAGCAGCGCCCCGTGCACTGGCATGTCGATGCGCGACATAGTTTTCACCGTAGCGTCGTCCGTCCATCCCTTCCGCTGGTAGTACCCCTGATCGTCGCGATCCACCACTTCGATGCCCGTCAGCCATTGCACACTCTTCATGCCATAGTGCCCCGGCACGATCACACGGGCTGGAAACCCATGGGCAGCGGGCAACGGGACCCCGTTCATTCGATGGGCAAGCAGCACGTCGCCTGCCATCGCACGCGTGATCCGGATGCCGTCGGAATAGTCGTCGGCGGCGTGGAACACGACGTCATACGCCTGACTCGCCACCCCCGCCTCTTCGAGCACGGCTTTGAGGGACAGGCCGCCCCACTCCGCCGTGCCGATATACTCCCCGGCCACCGAGTTGCCGATGCACTCCAGCGTGACGACCTCGGAGAAGATCGGCCGCGCCAGCAGTTGTTCGTACGTCAATAGGAAGGGCCGCTCGACGAGACCGGTCACGGAAAGCTGCCAGTCCTTGACTCGTACCGTCGGGGGGCTGCGATAGGACGTGAGATAGAACTCGTCATTGGGCGTCATGGGAGTCCTCGGCTTTGCCGGCTGTCCATGGAACAGCCGATCGAGCACGCTGGTGGAGGCCGCGCGAGGTCCAGCCACGACCGACCAGGCCGCCATCCCCCCAAGCAGACTCACAAAACGCCGACGTGACATCATAGGCCATTCCTCCCCTCCGGGTCTGGCACTATTCCCATTAATGCTCACCGGCTGCCGACGGAGGGTGCACTTTCCCCCAAAAGAACCGGTGCACCACAATTGAGTAGGTCGCTACCAGCAGGATGCCGATCGAGAACCAGCTCAGGCCGATGCTAAGCCCCTGTGGAGAGGCGGCGGCATTGTGAATGGTCAGGCTGTGCACGGAATCGTTCGAGGCAATCAGCAGATTCGGAAAGAGACCCCATGCCACGGCAGCAAGCAGGCCGAGAATCATCGTCGAGGACCCGGCAAAGGCTGCTCCCTCGGCTCCCCGGCGTGCTGCAATGACGGACAGCCCAAAGCCACCGAGCGCCAGCACCGGAAAGAACCATCCAAGCGGATGTGCGAGGAGACTTCGCGTGATGACCGGCTGCACGAACCCGATCGCGGTGGCGGAGCACAACAAGAAAACCGCCACAAGCCATCGCACCACACCCGCGATCTTGCCGGCGCGTCTTGCCACCTCCCCGGATGTCTTCAGCACCAGATAGAGTGCTCCGTGCAGCGCCAGCAGGCTGACGGTGGTCACGGCGATCAGAAGCGTAAACCAATCCAGGATGCCGGGCTCCGGTCCCGGCGCAAAATCGGTCCAGAGCGTGGTAAAGAAGTACCCCTCTGCGTTCAGCGGCACCCCACGGATAAGGTTGCCCAAGGCCGCCCCAAAGACCAGAGCCAGCATGCCACTGGATGCGGCGAATCCCACATCCCACAGCGTCGTCCACAGTGAGTGCCTGAAATGCATGCGCAGCTCGAGCGCCAACCCTCGCAACATGAAGAGCCACAAGACCATGAATAGTGCGAGGTAGAAGCCGCTAAACCCGGCGGCATAGGCCCTCGGGAACGCGAAGAACAGCATCCCACCCGAGGCGATCAACCAGACTTCGTTGCCGTTCCAGATCGGCCCGATCGTCAACAAGGCCGTCCGGCGCTCCACGTCTGTCTTGGCGACCAACAGGTACAGTATCCCCACGCCAAAATCGAACCCATCCAGCACCACGTACATGGCCAGCATGAAGACCAGAATGACAAACCAGAAGGTTTCCATGGTCAGCGCACCAGACCTGGAGTTGGCCTCGATTCCGGCACTGTCTGCGTCGTGCCCGGCTGCTCAGGTTTCGACTCGGGTCCATGCCAAACGGTTTCCACAAAAAGGAAGACAAACAGCGCTCCCATCAACAGGTACAGCCCCATGAATCCCAAAAGGGTGAAGAGCGCGTTGCCGGAATGCACCAACGGCGAGGCCCCGTCGGCTGTTCGCAAGAGGCCATACACAAGCCACGGCTGGCGGCCGAGCTCGGCGGTGGCCCATCCCGCCGTGGTGGCGATCCACGGGAATGGCACCGCCAGCATGATGATCCAAAGCAGCCATTTCGACTCAAACAACATTCCGCGCCACAGCAACAGGAGCGCAAGGGCCATGATACCTATGAAGATCGTACCGAGACCGACCATCACGTGATACGCGTAATACAGCAACGGGATGTTGTCGGGCCACAGGTGGCGCGGGAACGCATCCAGCCCTTTGACCTGTGCGTACAGGGACTCGTAGACGAGAAAACTCAGCGCGCGCGGCACCTCGAGAGGATTGTCGATCGTCATCGTTTCCAAATTCGGCTGGCCGACCAGTAGGAGGCCGGCGCCCCGCTCTGTTTGAAACAATCCCTCCATCGCTGCGCCTTTGATCGGCTGGTGCTCAAACACCTGTTGCGCATTGCCATGCCCGGTCGGAAACGCGAGCAGTAAAGAGGCCACGGCGGCGGCGAGGACCCCCGTGCGCAGGAACGTCTTGCCGTAGGCGACATGCACTCCGGCCAGCAGGTAGAAGGCGCCGACCGCCGCAACCGTGCACGAGCCGGTCACGACGGCCGCGGTCATATTGTGCGTGTACTGCCACAATAGCCACGGATTCGTGAGCAGACCGATCACACTCTCCACATGCACGCGCCCATCGGTGGCCACCCTATACGCAACGGGGTGCTGCATCCACGCGTTGGTAGCCAGGATGAAATAGCCCGACATCCACGACCCAATCAGCAGTAGGAGCGAGGCGAGCCACAGGAGTTGATCACTGAACCGCCCCCGGCCATACAGCAGGACGCCGAGAAACGATGACTCGAGAAAGAACGCGAACATCCCCTCCATGGCGAGGGTCTGGCCGATCACACCGCCCGCGAAGTTGGAGAACCGGGCCCAGTTGGTCCCGAATTGAAACTCAAGCGGAATCCCGGTCACAACGCCAAACGCAAAACTCAGGGCGAAGAGCTTGGTCCAAAACGCCGCCACACCGTGATCGTGCGCTGTGCCGCTGCGGAGCGCCTTGGTCCTGAAATAGAACAGGAGCAGCGCAAGCCCCATCGTGAGCTGAGGAAACAGATAGTGGAACGTGGCCGTGAAGGCGAACTGCAACCGGTCGTATAACAGCGCGGTAGGCATAATGCTCTCGCGGCTCTGTTAAGCTGGCTCCGCGAGCAGTTGTTGGATGAGCCGCTCCGTCTCAGTATACCCTCCTTCGCCGATGCGAATCGCACGGATGACGCCGCGCCTATCGATCAAGTACATCTCCGGCCAGTAGCGATTCCCGTAACGATTCCAAATGGCAAAGTCGTTGTCGATCGGCACGGCGTATCGGATATCGTGATCGGCCACGTATCGCTTCACCTTCTCCACGTCGTGTTCATAGGTGAATTCGGGCGAGTGCACGCCGATGATGGTCAACCCCTTGCCCGCAAACTTCTCGTGCCACGCTCTCACGTAGGGCTCGACATTTCGGCAGTTGTAACAGCCGAAGGTCCAGAACTCGACTATCACGACCTTGCCTCGGAGATCCGACAACTGCAGCGGTGGACTGTTGAGCCACGTGGAGCTGGCAATGTCTGGCGCCGCCATGCCGACCGCGGCACGAACCCCCTGTGGCAGAATCATCCCTGTCGCGACACAGACAGCGAGGCTGGCAATCCACCGGTTGAGCATGGTCACCCTCCTTTGGGAATGGAAATGATCGGCGTTTTCA
Organism: uncultured Nitrospira sp.; assembly: GCA_964449255.1. Classification (GTDB taxonomy): domain Bacteria; phylum Nitrospirota; class Nitrospiria; order Nitrospirales; family Nitrospiraceae; genus BQWY01. The sequence goes on from CAYUYE010000004.1 coordinate 111,605, forward strand.
CATTCGACACATCCGTCACGGTCATTTGGAAGAGATTAGCCAACACCGAGAACGCCTCTTGATTCCAACTGGGCACCATGCCCTGACTGATTGGAAACTTTTGAATCGAATAATGCTTCCCCTCGAATTCCACCGAGAACTCCGCATCGGAGAGCGGCTTTGTCGATTCCACAATGTCCAGCACATGGGCCGGGTTTCTCTGGACCGGTCCGGTCCGCGGATCGGGCTCGACCGGATAGCCGGCATCTTCGGCGATGCCGCGCGCCACGAACGAAATGATTGCGTTGAAGCTCCGCAAGAGGAGATACCCGCGCAGGGGAAACTCCCCACCGGGAGAGCTCGGCCTGATGTCCACGAAGACATGATCCGGCGGAACCAGTTCGATCTCCTCGTTCATGCGCTTGCGTTCCGCGTTCGGTAGGCGATTCGGATCGTAGTTCGTCACCACAAGCCGACCCGTCACCTTCTTGCTCAGAAGAGCCGGCTTGGTCGCGTCCGGTGCCAACCACCGGTAGCCCCGGTCGATCGCCGCAACCACTTCAGCCGGCGTCAGTCCCTTGTCGAGCGCAACCGGAAACGCCTCTTCGTACAGAATGGGCCCCACGCGCAACAGCTTTTGCTCATCGAGCGCGGCTAGATGCAGCAATCGCCTCCGAAATTCGCGATATTCAGCCTGGCGCGAGGGTGTATTAAAGACGCTCGTGCGTCGCTCCCCCTCCTCGATGGCGATCCCTCTCGCCATCAGGCGCAGCACCATACTGATGTCGAACCCTTGCCGAACAAGAAAATCGAGATGGGTTTCTTCGAGCGGCCGGAGGATGCGCTTGGTGAACTCTTCGCCGGAAATCGGCACGATCGTGACGGTCGGATTCTCCGCCACTTCGGTCCCATAGGACAGATCCACCAGCGGATCGTCCGACAGCGGCCCCCGGGAAATTCGGCCGATCACCCCCGCGCTGGCGCGGAAATCGAAGGTCGCGGCCACACTCGAAACCGCCGTAAAGTGGACCGGACGATAGTGGCGCGCACGGGCGATATTGAGGAGGAGCAGCTCCGCCTCGACTTGATGGACGGTACGATCGTACTCGAGCACGGCACGATGCATCGCGATCGGAGATAAACAGCCGCTCGCCGCCGTTACGCAGAACACCAGGGCGCACGTTCGTGAGAGATTGCCGAACACACCAACCCTCCTTGTGGCTAATGAGAATTGGTCCTGCGCGAGCGCGCTTTCTTACGGGATTAGAATCTCTCTCACGATTGGTCGAGGCACGAACGCGGCTCCCTGCTGGAGAGGTCCTGGTTACTTGGCCTTCTTGAACACGATGTCGCCGTAGTAGGCGGTGGCGGATTCGAGGGTGTTGTCCGTGTCGCTCATAATGGCGACGCCGGAGATTTTGAGGGGTTCTTCGTTGAAGGCCTTCTTGAAGTCCTCGTAGATGTTGCGTTCCTCTACGATCCATTTATTGAGGTCGGCCGGGCCGCTCTCCACCACCACCATCATCGTCCAGTCTGTATAGGGATTGGGGATGATGCTGCCTTTCTGGGCTTTGCTCTCCCAAATATAGTTCAAGGCGCGAAATGGCAGGTCTGGTCCAAAGACGGCTTTCCCCGCCTTGTATTTCGCCGCCTCGAACAGGCTCGCCCGATCCGAATCATATTCAAAGGTGATGTAGAGCCGCGCGGGATAGTCGTCGCCGGCTTTCTTGGTGACATCGCCTTTCTGCAGGACATTGACGACTTTCCATCGCCACTGGACAATCGGGTACTCCTTGGGATCGATGCGGCTCTCCTTGATCAGCCCGCTGGCCGCCGCTTCCGACACAGCCTTGACGACGAGCTGATCGCCATCCTTCACGACCTGATACTGGGTTTGCTTGGGAATCTTCTTGAACGTGAGCGGCTTCCAGCCATCAGGCAGCACCGCCCCCTCGGTCGAGGCTGAAAACTTCCCGACCTCCAGCACAGCGGACGTTTGCGCAAAGCCGGTCGCCAGCATGACCCCGAACGCGGTCGTACAGAGGGCCGCAATCGCGCCTGGCTTCATGTTGTCACCGCCGCATCCAAGCAAACAATTTGGTGAGGAGATTCTTCGTCTTGGGGGTAAAGTGCGCCTTCCGCCACAGGTTGATGACCTTCTTGTTCACTTCGGCCTGCGTGGGATAGGGATGAATCGTACTCGCCAAGGTCTTGGCCCCGGCGCCTGACTTCATCAGCACGGAGAACTCGCTGATCATGTCCCCCGCATGCGCCGCCACAATCGTGGCGCCCAGCACCTTGTCGGTCCCCTTCTGAATATGCACGCGCGCGAAGCCTTCGTCTTCTCCATCAAGGATGGCGCGGTCCACTTCGTCGAGCTTGAATGTGTAGGTCTCGACGTCAAGCCCCTTCTGCTTGGCATCGGCCTCGTACATCCCGACATGGGCGATTTCAGGTTCAGTAAACGTGGCCCAGGGCATGGTCAGTGACTCGACACTGGCGTAGCCAAAACCCAGCGGATGGGGAAACAGCGCGTTCTGAATCACGATCTGCGCCATCGCATCCGCCGCATGGGTGAACTTGTAGCGCGAGCAGATGTCGCCTGCCGCGAAGATTCTCGGATTGCTCGTTTGAAGCCGTTCGTTGACCTTGACGCCGTTTTTGTCGAACTCGACGCCGACCTGCTCCAGCCCAAGCCCCTCGATATTGGGGGTCCGTCCGGCCCCGACAAGGATTTCGTCGACCACGAGATCGTACCCCTTCCCATGTGAATCGACCATCAACCGCTTGCCTTCGGTGGTTTTCTGGACTTTCAGTTCCTTTCCGCAGCACAGTAGTTTGACGCCGTCGCGGAACATCGCCTGCTGGACGATCTCGGCCGCATCGCGATCTTCGTTCGGCATGATGCCGTGCATGGCCTCGATCAGAAACACCTGACTGCCAAAGCGCGCAAACGACTGGGCGAGCTCGCACCCAATAGGGCCGGCGCCGATCACCCCGACGCGCGACGGCAGCTCGGTCAGCGAAAACACCGTCTCGTTGGTGAGGTAGCCGGCTTCCTGCAAGCCTGGAACAGGCGGCGCCGTCGCCCGGGCGCCAGTGCATAAGGCGGCCTTGACGAATTGCAGGGTCCGATTGCCGGCCGGCCCCTCAATGGTGACGGTATCGGGGCCAGCAAATCGCGCGTTGCCGATGTACACGTCGACGCCCAGACTCTTGTAACGGTGCGCCGAATCCGTGTGGCTGATCCGCGCCCGTAGCTTCCGCATGCGGGCCATCGCTTCACCGAAATCATATTTGACGCCGGGTGGGATATGCAGGCCGAATTCCTGCGCCCGCTTCACATCGGCCCAGGCACGTGCGGCCCGGATGATGCCTTTGGAGGGCACGCAGCCGACATTGAGGCAATCGCCGCCCATCAGATGTCGCTCGATCAAGGCCACTTTTGCGCCCAGGCTTGCCGCGATGACCGCGGTCACCAATCCGGCAGTGCCAGCCCCGATCACCACAACATTGTATTTGCCGTCCGGCTGCGGGTTGACCCAGTCCGGGGGGTGTACATTCTGAACGAGTTTTGTGTTGTGTTCGTCCATCGGGTGGACGACCACGGTGTCATGGGCTTTCTGCGATGGGGTACTCATCACCGATGGCTGCATCGTGTCCCTCTTGCGTGAGAGCTGTCAATCGTGAATCGCAGGTGCCTGAGACGTGCTTTCGAACGGATGTTAGGCCTTGGGCGCCGCGTACTTCTTGTAGATGATCGGCACGAGAGCCAGTGCGCCCAACAAGCAGAAGGCCAATAGCACGTTCGGCGAGGCGATCTCTTTCAACGAGTTGATCGTGCCCAACTGACGGCCGGCGTAGGCGTAGACAAAGCTCCCGGGAATAATGCCGAGGCTCGTGGCAGCCACGTAGGTGCCCACGTTCACTCTGGTCAACCCCGACACCATGTTGACGAGAAAGAAGGGAAACAGTGGGATGAGCCGGAGGGTCATCAGGTAGCTGAAGGCGTTCTTCGAAAAACCCTCTTGGATCGGGCCAAGTTTGCTGCCGAACTTCTGCTCGACCCAGTCCTTCAGAAGATACCGGGCAGAGAGGAAGGCCAGCGTGGCGCCCGTCGTGGCGCCCACATTCACCAAGGCCGTACCCAGGACGCTACCGAACAAGAACCCTCCCGCCAGCGTCATGATCGCGCCGCCGGGCAGCGACAGGCCCACCACCGCCGCATAGGCCAGCACAAACAGCGTTGCGGCCACGCCAAAGTTGGCTTCGGTGAAGGCCAAGAGCTGGTCGCGGTTGGCCTTGAGCGCCTCAAGGGAGAGGTACGTGCCAAGATCGAAGTAGAAGAAGAGCCCGATGCCGAGGGCCAGGGCAGCGAGAACGACAATTTTTCCTGAACTGCTGGTGCCTGACGTTGTGGAGGCCTGCACTGAAGTCGGATTCATCACGTGCTCCTGTATCATGGTCACTCTCCCTATGTCTGTCAATGTGAGCGGGCTCTCTCAGGGGAGCACCCACTATCCTTTGTTGTATTAGTGTTCCGGGGACGCCCTTCCTTACGGGAGGGGTGCGGCAGGTACCATGCATCTCGGCAGCACTACGTATCCATTCGTGATTATGGTTCGTATCCAATTGGATAATTCGGCCGGCCCTGGCGTTCCTCCGACGCGGGCGGGGCCAAGCGGTCGTCATAACCGTATGATTTTCTTAGTTTGCTCGCCAGCCAAGCCAGATACCCCGTCGGCCCACCCGCGGAACAAGGATTGCTCATTCCCTCGGCGGGCTCGGTGGAGGAGCCGGCCTTGCTGACTTTGGACCGGCGAGAGTAAGCTTGGGGCCTCCGCCCATACCACCCGCTCCAGAAAGGGGTTCGCCCATGGACCTAATCGAACGCGCGAAGAACGTCCTGCTTCAACCCAAGATCGAATGGCCGGTCATCGACGTCGAGCGGACCTCGGCTCAAGAGTTGTTCACGAAGTATATTCTCATTCTCGCCGCGATCGGACCACTCGCCTCCTGGATCGGCATGTCGGTCTTCGGCATCGAGCTGCCCTTTGTCGGCCGCATACGCACGCCGCTGTTGAGCGGAATCCTCCCCACCCTGATGAGCTATGGGTTGGGGCTCGTCGGAATATTCCTCCTGGCCAAAGTGATCAACTTCCTCGCCCCCACGTTCGGCGGGATTAAGGATTCGACCCAAGCACTCAAGGTCGCCGCCTACGCCTGCACCGCCGCCTGGATCGGCGGAATCTTTTCGCTCATGCCCGCGTTGGCGATCTTCGGCCTCCTCGCGGGCTTCTATAGCCTGTATCTCTTATATACGGGGCTGCCCATTATCATGAAGTCGTCGCCGGATCGTTCCCTCGCCTACACCGTGTCGGTGGTCTTCGTCGGCATCGTCGTGGGGATCCTCTTGACCGCCGTGTTTGCGGCAGTCGGAGGCCCCCTCATGTCCGCCCCGGTCGCGTTGACCGGCAACTCGGGCGTCGACGAGACGTCGAAGCACCTCGAATCCTTCGCCAAAGGCATGGACGCCCTCACCAAGAACCTGGAAAAAGCGGCGCAGGGCGGGGCAGCTGGGGCCTCGAACGCCGCGGAACGGACCGCAGACGATGCCGCAGGCGGCTCGGGTCCGGAGATGAGCGCACAGGAAGCCTTGAAAACCGTCAGCGACGCCCTGACCGGTATGGGCCAAACGATGACAGCAGGAAAAAACGTTGAACCCACAAACTTCCGTCAGCTCAAGGCACTGCTCCCAGACTCCCTGCCCGGCCTCGAGCGCGGAGAGGCCACGGGCGGACGTGAAGCCATGTTCGGGATCGACCGGAGCGAAGCCAAGGCGACCTACACCGGCGCCGACAACAGCCGCATCACGGTCGAAGTGATGGACGTCGGCGGCGCCCTTGGCACGCTGGGGCTGGCCGCGTTCTCGTGGGCCGCGCAGGGAGTCGTCATCGACAAGGACACCGGCAGCGGGCATGAAAAGACCATGACCTATCGCGGCTTCAAGGCCTTTGAGCAATTCGACAACGCGCGCAAACGCGGCGAGATTTCCGTGCTCGTCAACGAGCATGCGGGCGTCACGGTCAAGGGTGAGAACGTGTCGATCGATTCCTTGCGGGGCGCGCTGGACCGCCTGGATTTGAAAGCGCTTTCAACCAGTAGGGCTTCTTAGGCATCCAAGGAAGGAGCACACGAATGACGCAATTGGATCGCTTGAAGGGATGGCGACTCGGCGTCCTAGGCCTGGTCACCGTCTTGATCACGGTCGCGAGCACCACCGTCTGGAGTGAACCGTTACAGAGGGCTCCTGGCATCTTGATGGCGCAGGCAGGCGCCAGCCAATCGACGGATGTTTCCAAGAATCCGTTTGTCAACGGCGGCATCACCCGCGGTCCCCAACCCATCCCTGTTCCGGTCCCCGTCCCTGTTGTCCCCGGTCCAGGATACTATGGTGGCCCCTCGCCCTACGGTTATGGCGCGCCGGGCGTCGGCGGCTATCCCTACGGCGGCAACCCCTACGGGGCCTATCCCTACGGGGGCTATGGGTTCCCTGCTCCCTATCAATACACACCGGGATTCGGCAACGAGCCCTTCACCGGCCCGAAAGCCGGAAAAATCCAACTGGTGATCGACCCGGTCGATGCGCAAGTGTTCATCGATGGCCACGAGGTGAAGCAGCTTCCCGACCTCAGCTATGTCGTCAACTTGCTCGAAGGGCGCCATCGGCTCCAGATCGCCAAGGACGGGTTCAAGCCCTACGATCAACCACTGGATGTGCCGGGCGGCGGCGGGTTCGTGCTGGCGGTGCAGCTCGAGAAATAGCTACCGATCCTGTGGCCCCTCGGCCAAGGGGCTACTTCCCGTCGGTGGCAGCAACAAACTGTTTCCGATAGGTCACAAACCCTTGGTTTTATTCTTGGACCCTTGAAAGGCGCTGAACTGAAGGCCAATTGTGGTTGGCCTTCGCGATGTACTCCGGAATGTGCGCTCGCCATTGCTCACGAATGGCCAGGCTATAGTTGAGGTACAGCTTGCCGTCCACGATCGAGAAGGCATCGGGGTCGCTCTTCGCCTTATACCCTTTGGCCGTTCCATACGCGCAGTAGCCGCCGTATTGGGGGGCATAGCGGTCTGGACTTGCCGCAAACGCCTCTCGGTTCGCGGCGTTCGCAAAGTGAAAGAGCGCCCCCTTATGAAGGACGGTAAACTGGGATGAGCCTTTGACCGGGCGCCCCTCGTCGAAATAGCCGACGGGATCATAGCCATTGATGGCCATGCCGTCCTTCCCATAGAATTCTCCCGCCCACGCAACGGACAGACCAGCCGTTGCCAACACCAAGGCCGCAAACAGCGACTTTCGGATGTTCGGCTCCATCGCTCACACTCCTTTTTTCCTGGGCCCACAACGACGTCAGCCGCGTCGATCTATGGCTCGATCGAGGTTGAACGCCGCGCTGATCAGGGCCAGGTGCGTGAACGCTTGCGGGAAATTCCCCAGCGCTTCGCCATGGTGACCGGTCTCTTCGGCATACAACCCGAGGTGGTTGGCATAGCCAAGCATTTGCTCGAACATGAGGCGAGCGTCAGGCAGGTGGACGGCATCGTGTCGCCCGGCTCTGGTCAGCGCTTCCACCAACCAGAACGTACAGATATTGAAACTCCCTTCTTCCCCCGTGAGGCCATCCGCCGTGTGCGCGACGTTGTAGCGGAACACGAGGCTGTTTGAGACCAAGCCGCCTTTCTCCGGTGGACGGGTGGTCGCCGCCAGTGTCTTGAGCATGCGCGGGTCGTTCGGCGAGAGGAAAAACACGAGCGGCATCATCAGATTCGCAGCATCCAACACCTCGCTCCCGTAGTGCTGGACGAACGCCTGACGAACGGGATTCCAGCCCTTCGCCATAATCTCCTCGTAGATAGCGTCTCTGACTTTCAGCCATCGCTCGCGGTCGGCAGGAAAGGAGCGCTTGTCGGCCAACCGCAGCCCTCGATCGATCGCGACCCAGCACATGAGCTTCGAATACAAGAAATGCTGTCGCCCGCCCCGCACTTCCCACACCCCTTCATCCGGCTCTTGCCAGTGGTCGCAGACCCAATTGATCAGCCGCCGCAAATGGACCCAGAGATCGTAGGAGATCGGCGAGCCGTACTTGTTATAGAGATAGACGGAGTCCATCAGCTCGCCGTAGATATCGAGTTGGAGTTGATTATGCGCCCCGTTTCCCACACGAACGGGCCGCGAACCGCGGTACCCCTCAAGATGATCGAGCGTTTCCTCGGTCAGTTGGTGACGCCCGTCAATGCCGTACATGATTTGCAGGGACCCGTCCGGTTCCAGCTCGTGGCAGCGGGCCTCCAGCCACTGCATGAACTGCCCCGCTTCTTGTGTAAAGCCCACGCGCAGGAGTCCGTAGAGCGTGAAGGCTGCATCGCGGATCCAGGTGTAACGATAGTCCCAGTTCCGCTCCCCACCGATGCTTTCCGGCAGACTGCAGGTCGGAGCGGCGACGATGGCCCCGGTGGGTTCAAACGTGAGCAGCTTCAGGGCGAGCGCCGAGCGATACACCATCTCGCGCCATCGTCCCTCATAGGTGCAATGCGACAGCCAGCGGCGCCAGTACTCAACGGTCTCTTCGAACAGATCGGCGCTTTCGCGTTCAGAAAACTCGCGAACCGATTGCGCGTCGCTGTCCAGCTGACAGAGCACAAAGGTCATGGTCTGGCCTTCGTCCAGACGGAACTCGGCGGTGACCCGATCGGCGGTTCGTTGGAGCGGAGCCGCAGAGGACAGGCCGAGGCTCAGACCATCGGCATGAAACGTGGCACCGGCTTTGTGCACCATGATGCGATGAGGGGCTCGCGCGTAATCGAACGCGGGATGACACTCCAAGCGAAAACGCATGGCCCCGCGCACAACTTGGACTTTGCGAACCAGCGCGTGCGCGGCCGCGTGCTCCTCACCAAGCCCCACTGGCATGAAATCGACGATCTGACCGACGCCATCGGGAGATAGAAATCGCGTGACCAGCACGTTCGTGTCCGGCCAATAGAACTGTTTGTGCCGCACGGCACCGTCGACCGCTGAGATCTTAAAGCGGCCACCCTTCTGGTGATCCAAGAGACCGGCAAACACACTGGGAGAATCGAAATGCGGAAGGCACAGCCAATCGATGGATCCATCCAGACCCACGAGTGCAGCTGTGTGCATGTTGCCGATCAGGCCGTAATTCTCGATCGGCTGATAGGGGTCACTGCGTGGGTTCAACAAGCCTCCTTTTACGACTGGGCTGCGACATTGACGAACACTTTGATCGCCTCTTTTTCTTGAGTCAACAACCGCATCATCTCGCCATAGCGCTCGAGCCCGTCCACAGGATGAGTCAGCAACTTCGAGAGCCACCCGGGATATTCCAGCTCGGCCCGCGAAAAATCATACACGCCCGCCTCAAAGTATTCACGATTCGCGTTCACGGTCCCAATGGCCACCTTATTGCCGAGCACAAACCCAAGGTTGATCATGTCCGCCGGCACTTCGATCTGCTTGGACCCGCCGGTGACACTTGCGAGCACCAACACACCGTTCTTGCCCAGAGACTCCATGGCCTCAAATACCACCTGGGCCGATCCCGTGGCTTCGAACATGAGATCGAACGGCCCGAACCGTTCCGCGCTCTGTTTGATCGAGAGATCTTTTGTCGAGACATAGCGGACTCCGATCTCCTCCAGCAGATCCGCGTTGCGGTAGGGAGGCATCTTCCGCCCAAATGCCGTCACCTGGAAGCCACGCATCCGCAGGGAGAGTGCCGCCAGGAGACCGACGGTCCCAGCGCCCAGAACGGCCGCGCGCTTGGGCCGCCACACTCGGAGCCGCCGCTGCGTTTCGAATGCCTGGAGAATGCCTTTTTCGACGATCGACGTTGGCTCCAAGAGCACAGCCACGTGTTGGAGCCCCTTGGGCACTTTTACGAGGTACTCCGGATCATCGACGAAATACTCCGTCAGGTACCCGTGCCGCAGATTGATCCCCCGTTCGTAATAGGTGTCGTCGGTCGTCATGTCGTAGTGCCCGATCTGATCGTAGAGGCTCAGACCGGGTCGCCGGACCGTCGGCACGACGAAATCGCCCGGAGCCAGTTCCGACACATTCATCCCGACCTCAGCCACGCGCCCAAAACACTCGTGGCCGATCACGAGAAAGTCATGCCCCGGAGGCGCCTGCCCATACTCTGCCGCGTTAATTTCCTTGTCCGTCCCGTCGACCCCGACACGCAAGACCTGCACCAGGACGCCGCGCCCGTGTGGAATCTCATGAATCGACGGCTTGGGAAGTTGTGCCAAATGCAGCGATTGCGCTCGACCTGGTATGACAGCCACAGCTTTCATGGTGCTCTCCTCAGACATGTTACGCTCTAATGACTGAGTCAACGAAACTGAACAGTTATTACAGAGTCCGTGCAGGTGGCGTAGAGACTAGCGCGAAGAGAATCAGTCGAGGGGTTGATCTGGCAGCGAGAATAAAGAGGGCTTCGCCCGACAATCCGCCGGCATTCACGACGTGCGGTTACGCCGCAAGGCCCAGTCCCTCGGATAGCCTTTCGGCTGGGCGCGACATCCCCTCACCCGTGGGGACTCCCGTTTCAATCTCGCTCACCTGTTCACAGCGGAGGCAACACCAAACCCAGCGCCATTCTCCCAACCAGAGACGACCTTCTCGGCTGACCAGGTCGTGCGTATGTTGCTGCACCATCAACCCGCGACACGTTGGACAGGTCATGGGCTCCTCCCTTCTCATTCAACATTTTTGGAGCTTTCCCCCAAGGCCATTCCCTTGTGGCCGGTCAGTCCCACAGTCACTCGTTGCCCAGGCACGGCCCTGAGCTTCTCGCTCACCGCTACGCGTCCCCGCGTCGCCGCCATCTGATCGGCCCGTGCCAAACAAGCCGCACCCATCGCCCTGGGATCAACCGCGAGCCGAACCGGTGGCGGCGCAATCACGGCCCGCAACAGCCTGCCTGCCGGCCGTCGTTCCCCTTCTTCCTCCATGGCAAGTTCGTCCAGCCGCTCGGCTGCTGTGACCACTTCTGCCGGATCGTTAACCGAGCGGCACTGCTGGTAGAGGGCCCACATCCGTTGAAACGACTGCTCGGTGGACCGTTCAGCGACCGCGCCGGCTTGGCATCCTGAGAGACAGAGGGCGACCACGGTCGTCAGGAGCGCTTGAGAGAGAAGACTTCTCATCGCTCGCCTACGCGGCCAGACCCAGGCGGTACACTTGCCGGACTGTGCTGCTCCGGCGGCGCTCACCAGCAAAATAACCTTCCACGACCTTCTTCAATTGATTACGCCCTCGGTGCAGCAAGACGTGCTTGTTTGTTTCAGAGATCTTCATGCGCTCACAAATCTCCGACGAGCTCAGTTCCTCGAAGTGGTAGAGTTCCACCACTCGACGCTGGGCGGCCGGCAGTTCCCGAATGGCTTGCTTGATTTCACGGCGGCATTCCTCGGCCAACAGGTCGACCTCGGGCGATTGGTCGTCGACCTCACGCGTCGCCCAATACTTCGAAGCTTCGGCCATATCTCGTCCTTCCATCATCTTGGCATCGAGGACCGCCATCCCGGCTTCGCCCTCTTCGTCCGGCGAGCCAATCGACGAGAGCGGTACCTGATGCGACTCACGCACGCCGGCCGTTTTCGCCTTGTGGATGAGAATCTGGAAAAGCCAGGTCTTCAGCGACGACCGCCCCTCGAACCGCTTAATACTCTCCAGGACCGCAATCCACGTTTCCTGGACGACTTCTTTGGCCACCGCTTCGCTGGCCACGTAGGTCATGGCGTGGCGCAGCAGCGGCTTTTCATATTGGCGAATGAGCTGGGCGAAGGCGGCCTCGTCCCCGACGGCCAGCGCCAGAACCAAGCGCTGCTCCTCAGAGGGGACCGGTGACGCCGCCGGGGCCGGCTTATCCGGTTGAGGATTGTTGGTGGCTTCGTCGACCGCCGGCTTGCTCACGGTTGTCTTCTTGATGCGGCGGGCTGAACTCACATCACCGTTCGTGTACATGGAGGCCTCCTTATCGTTTACACAATTCCGCGATGAGCGCGGGACAATGAATGAACTGCACGTTGCGGTCTGCGAGTTTCTTCAACAGGGCGGCACCATCCCGATCCACAAAACTCACTTGCGAGAGATCCACCGACAACCTGTCCTTTGTGTTCAACATGGCGTCGCACTCTTGATTGAGCACCTGCACCCATGCCCCAACCACGCGGCCTTCCAGGATCAGCCTCGGTCCGTTCGCTGTCTTCTTCTTAGTAATCCGGAGCATTCTCTTTAGCCCTGAGCCCTACGCTTGAGCCACCCATTCACTCCGCCGATACACTCCCGTCCCTATCGCAAGCCAGATGCCACCATGCACCAGACCGCGAGCACGCCACCTAAGTTATTGATTTCTTAAATGAAGTGCTTGCGAAGCCTGAGGAAGAATGCAGGGAAGGACGAAACACACAATCACGAAATAGTGGGAGCGTCCCAATAGGTTGGGAAAATGGAGTGGGAAACGAGGTTGAGCGAAGGGTCTTATTCTAGGTTGCGCTTCATGGAAGGCGCATCACGAGATGGGGTCGTCAGGCGGGACGTTCGATCCCCAGCTTCTTCATTCGGGCTTCGAGCGTAGTGGGCTTGATGCCGAGTAGGACTGCGGCGCCTTTCTCCCCGCTGACTCGCCAGCCGGTCCGATCGAGTACGCTGATAATATGGTCGCGCTCGACCTCCTCCAGCGACGAGATATGCTCGAGGGTCTTGGCTTGGCTTGGTGTCTGGAGCCAATCCACCGCCATCAGGTCTTGGCTCTCCGTGAGAATCACGGCACGCTCCACGACATGCTCCAACTCCCGAATGTTCCCCGGCCAGTGGTAGCGTTGAAGCGTCGTCATCAGGCGCTCCGGAATCCGCTCGATCTTCTTCCCCAAATTCGCGGCATACTTCTGGACGAAGTACTGTACCAGCAATGGAATGTCGCCCGTCCGCTCACGTAGGGGCGGCAAATGGAGTGGAAAGACATTCAAGCGGTAGTACATGTCTGAACGGAACTGCCCGGCCTTGACCTGTTGCGCCAGATCACGATTCGTGGCCGCAATCACACGCACGTTGACCTTGAACGTCTGGGTGCCTCCCACCCGTTCAAATTCCCCTTCTTGGAGCACCCGGAGCAGTTTCGACTGTAAGTCCAGCGGCAATTCGCCGATTTCATCGAGGAAGATCGTACCCTTGTCCGCCAACTCGAATCGGCCCATTTTTCTGGTTAAGGCCCCGGTGAAGGCGCCTTTTTCATGACCAAACAGTTCGCTTTCGATCAATCCGCCAGGGATGGCCGCGCAATTGACCTTGACGAGCGCCTTGTCCTTCCGCGGACTCAAATTGTGAATGGCGCGCGCGATGAGTTCCTTGCCGGTCCCGGTCTCACCGGTGATCAAGACGGTCGCATCGGTCGGCGCCACTTTCTCAATCGCCTGAAAAACTCTCTTGATCGCGGTGGAGCTCCCGACAATCTCCTCAAAGTTGTAGCTGGTCTTGATTTCTTCTTGCAGGTAGAGGTTGGCGGCTTCGAGCCGCGCCTTCTCCTGCTCCATCAAGACCTGCTCCGTAATATCGATGAACATCGTGCGGGTGTACGTCCCACTAGGATCGGGACGCGACCACCATTTGATCCAGAGCGGTTTACCATTGTCCTTGCGTCGCAGCTCCAGCACGACGCCGGCCGTGTCGGTGCCGCGTCCAATAGCCTCGAAGGCATCCTTCAGGCGGCGCTGCGCGTCCGGCGTGTCGGGAATAAAGGTCTTGCCGTAGGTCCCCTCGACCTGCTCCGGCGTGATGCCCAGCGTCTTCAGCGCCGTCCGGTTGGCTCGGATGAATTTCGAGTCGAGCCCCTCGTGCACGTAGGCGATCGGCGCTTCATCAAACAGATCCCGCAGACGTGCCTCATTCTCCTTCAATTCCGCTTCCATGTTGAGGCGCTCCAACTCCGCCACCGCCCTTGTCGCAAAAATCCTGAGCACGGAGGTGACCCGCTCTTCATCGTATAGCGGCTTAGAATCCATCACGGCAAGATGACCGAGCACCCGGCCTGAAGAGTCCACCACCGGCACGCCGCAATAGCTGACAACGCCAATGTCCTGGATCAATTGAACGTGGGGATAGAGCTCCCGCAGTCTTTCCGGGTGATGGACGCACTGTTTGGTCAGAACCGTCTCGCACGGCCCTCTCGAAGGCACGTCGAACTGGGGCAACGTTTGTCCCTTGCCCCATCCGGCCTTGGACTGAAACTGCGATCCGTCTGGTTTCAGCTCGGAGATGTAGGCGTATTCCACGCCAAGGGCCGTCGCCAGGTGTTTCACGAGAGAATGGAAAAACTCGCTGCCCACCGTCGGCGCGGTAGCTTCGGTAATCGCCCGAAGCGTCGTCTCGCGGTCCTGCAGCGACCATTCGATCACTTGGCGATAGATCTCAACCCCAGCCCGCTCGCCGAAGAGCTTGAAGACCTCAATCTCTTCTGCTGTCATGACCATGGGTTTGACATCCATGGCAACGAGATGGCCGAGGACCTTTCCTTTCGGATCTTTCAAGGGGACCGCCAAGTAACTGGAGACGTTTAATGTCGCCAGATCCTGGTCGCGCGGGAAGAGTTGCTGAACGTCTTGTTCGTAGAGGCAGGTTTCACCTTGAATGACTTTGGTGCAGGGGGTTCCATCCAAGGCATATTCGACATGTTCGAGATACCCGTCTCCCTTCCAAAACGCGAGGCTCTTGATGCGGTTTTCCGGAAGCAGATAGCCCACGAAGGCATAACGAATCCCGAGTGCCACCGCGACATGTTTGACAAGTTGGCGGAGAAAATCGCCGCCCGTAGAGGCGACGGTGCCCTCGACGAGCGAACGGAGAAATTCGTCGGCCCTGTACCGCGCACTGAGCGCAGGATCCTGCCGTACCGTGCCGTCCGCAAGGTCCTTACGCATGCGCCGCAGTCCCAGTTCGGTCATGACTTCGGCGGCCAAGACCAGCAGCGCATCCCTGTGCTCTGTACGCAGTTGACGTGGGACCGTGTCGAGAACGGAGAGCGTGCCGAGCCGATGCCCTTCAGCCGTGACCAACGGCGCGCCCGCATAGAATCGAAACCGAGGTCCCCCGGTGACGAGCGGATCCTGGTTGAACCGCTCATCAAGCGTGGCATCTGGCACGGTCAGGAGTGTCGGTTGACGGAGAGCTTCCTCGCAAAACGCCTGGCAGGAGAACAGATCGCCATCCCCGATTCCGACTCGGGCTTTGACAAAGTGTCTGGTTCCGTCGAGAAACGAGATCGCAGCTACGGGAGCATGACAGATCGTCGCGGCGAGCTTGGCCAACCGGTCGAATGCCGGCTCGGGTGGAGTGTCCAGGATGGCGCACGAATGCAATGCTCGTAGACGGTCTGTGTCATCGAAGGCCGTCTTGAATTGGGGATTTCCTCCGTCCACCACCATGGGAGCCATACCGACCTCCCGGAAAGGTAGAACCCTATCACTCACTACGTAGTGTGGGCAAGGCCAAAGGTCCTACTCAGGCTTCCATTGCCGGTAACGGGTGAATATTCATCTATTTGTGCCCCATCCTTGTCAGGATAACCTCATATTCGAGCTTCCACCGACGCTCGGTGTAAGATGACGACCGCCCGTGGGACAGATGAGGGGAGTTTTGCCGTATGGACACCAACGAGCGGTTGATCAAAACGAAAGAGCAGTGGGCCAAGGCCCGGCGCGGGGGGGAAGAACGGGAGGTGTTCCACGAGGGTGACGAACGCCTGCCCCCGGGGCAACACCTCGTCGAAACCTGGCCGGTGCTCGACCTCGGCCACAAACCTGAGATCAAGCTCGAGGACTGGAAGCTAACGGTCGGCGGTTTTGTCGCCAACCCAATCGGTTGGACCTGGCAGGATTTCCTGGCTCAGCCGGCATTCAAAGACGTGTCCGATTTTCACTGCGTGACGACCTGGAGCCGCTTCGACAACGAGTGGGAAGGGGTGAGCTTCAAGCACCTAATCTCGGTGGTCAAGCCGCTGAGTCTGGCGAAATTCGTCCTATTCAAATCCTATGACGACTACACGACCAACCTCCCGCTCGAGGTTTGCGATGATGACGACGTGCTGCTGTGCCGCAGTTGGAACGGCAAACCGCTGACCAAGGAGCACGGCGGCCCGGTTCGGATGATCGTGCCCAAGCGCTATGCCTGGAAGGGTGCGAAGTGGGTGAAGGAGATCTCGTTCTCGGACAAGGACGAGAAGGGCTTCTGGGAAGTCCGCGGCTACTCCAATACGGCCCTCCCCTGGCAAAACGACCGCTATGGCTAGCGGCAGGTTGAACGTGTCATGGATACCCACCTTCCCCGCGCATCCTGCCTGCCCCCACCCGAGAGAACTTTCCACCTGACAGCCTTCTTCTTTCCTCATCGACGTCACGACCTCGTGTAAGTGTTGCCGCCGCGCCACGACTCACTGATGCAGCATAGGCGTGCCGTGACTCTTCTGTTCGCCTGGTTCAGGAGCGCGGCAACCTGTCACTGCAGATATATCGCACGATGCCACACAAACCCCTCATGCCATTTAGTGCACAAGCCTTTCTTGCGACAGTCGGGAATGGCAAGACCATTCTCCAATGTCGGAAGAACCAGGTGGTCTTTTCCCAAGGAGAAGTGGCGGATGCCGTGTTTTATGTTCAGGCGGGGAAGGTCAAGCTCACGGTGCTTTCCCATCAGGGCAAGGAGGCCGTGGTAGCCATTTTGGAGCAGGAGGCCTTTTTCGGCGAGGCCTGTTTGGCAGGGCAGACCGATCGTCTCGCGACCGCGACCGCCCTGGTGCCCTCGACGATTATTCGGATCGACAGAGTGGCAATGGTGCGCGTGCTCCGCGACGAGCCCACCTTCTCAGACTTATTTCTGGCCTATGTCTTGTCACGGAACCTTCGGATCGAGGAGGACCTCGTGGATCAACTGTTTAATTCCAGCGAGAAGCGGTTGGCGCGAGTGCTGTTGTTACTGGCCCACTTTGGGAAAGACGCCAAGCCCGAGCCTGTTATTGTGCGGATCAGCCAGGAAACGCTGGCGGAGATGATTGGCACCACCCGCTCCCGCGTCAGCTTTTTCATGAATAAGTTCAGGAAGCTCGGCTTTATCAAGTACAACGGCGGCCTGACCGTGCAGTCTTCCCTCCTCAACGTTGTCCTCCACGATTGAATGTATCTGTCCCAACGGTTTCGGTGTTCCCCGACACAATCTTGGAATGTGAGCAGTATTGACCAGTTTGCATTCAACTGCAGGCGCAGACTGGTGACTCCAATCGTAAGACACGGAGTGTAACTCTCGCGCGTCGTCCGGTTCCCACACAAGCACGATTGGTCCACGCGAATGGTGCAGTGTGCGCCCATTTCTCAAGAAGGAGGATTCCCGATGACCACTGCCACTGAACAACACACGCACAGCACGCCTGGAATCAGCGGATATGATCCGGTGGCCTATTTCACGGAGGGCCGTCCGGTGCGCGGCACCGGATTTTATGTCTCCGTCCTCGACGGAGTGACGTACGTCTTTGCCAGCGCTCAGAACAAAACACTGTTCGATGCGGATCCTCAGAAATATCTGCCGGCCTACGGAGGCTACTGCGCCTACGGTCTCGGCGTCGGGAAGAAGTTTGTGGCAAGCCCGGAGGTGTGGAAAATCGTCGACGGCACCCTCTATCTGAACTTGGACACGAAAATCCAGCAGAGTTGGGAAAAGGACATTTCTGGTTACATTGCGAAGGGGAATAAAAACTGGCTCACCATGAAGGATAAGAGTCCATCGGATCTCTGAATGCGAACGGGGTCGAATCCACAAGAGGAGGAACTATGAGACTGCTGATAAACCAAAGGCTGGTTCGGGCCGGCTGTATGATCGCCATGGCCGCCACGCTCATGTTGACGGAATCTGGCCACGGAGAGATGACAAAAAGTCTGTACGACCGACTCGGGGGATATGATGCCGTCAGCGCCGTGGTCAACGAGTTCGCGAATCGGTTGTTCGCCGACCCTAAACTCGAGGCGTTCTTCGGCAACTGGAACACCGAGAAGCAGGGTCGCTTCAAACAGCTCAATACGCTCCTGGTCTGTTCGGCAACAGGAGGACCGTGCACCTACGTCGGCCGCACCATGCCGGCGTCGCATCAAGGCATGGCGGTCGACAATGCCCGATTTGACCAAGTCGCGGGACACCTGGTGACCACACTCGATAAATTTAAAGTCCCCAAAGCAGAGAAGGACGAGTTGCTCGGGATTATCGGGGGCCTGCGCCCTGAGATTGTTGGCAAATAGTTCTCTCGCAGACGGCGAGGGGCCGTTCGGCGCCGGCCTTTCGCCGCCACGATCACGAGGGTGCGCGGCTATCGATCGCTTTCACCCGCGCGGGATCGTGAGGGATAACGGGTCCTATTCAGAGGTTGGATCTGATTCCGTGCATCGCCGTTGGCGGGATGACTCTGCGCCTGATCGTTGAATTGAGAAAGCCTACAGCACGACCGAGCGTGGATCATTGGCATGTACCACACGAGATTGGACCGCGATCGTGATTCGATCTCGTTTGTGACAAACAGCCCGCGAACGGCTCACCGCCGGCTCATCGGACGGCTCGCAGGCCTATAGGATTGCGGAGGGTGAAGCGCCCGTCGCTGCTCTCAATCAACGAGGCCTGCCGGAGCTCGCCGACCGCGACCGATGTCGCTTCTCGCGACGCTGCGATGAGTTCGCCCAGTTCTTCGTGTGTCATCGACACCGTAACCCGGACCGATCCTCCTTCATCGGCCTGCCCGTGGCGCTCAGCCAATCGAAGCAGGGTGTGGGCCAATCGCCCCTTGACCGTTCTGAACAGCAGATCTTCGAGCTTGTTGTCGAGTTCCACTGTCCGGTCGCCGATATGCTTCACGAGGCGGAGCGTCAGCCGGGGATTTCTCTCCGCCAGTCGAAGGAGCACTCCCTTCTCCACGTGGCACACCACACAGTCTTCAATCGCCTCCACCGACCATCGGTTCGAGGTTGCATCCACAAACGCCATTTCGCCAAACAATTCACCAGGCCCTAAGATCACCAACGTCAGTTGTCGGCCTTCTGCGGACACCCGTCCCAAGCGAACATGCCCGACGTGTAGTTTGTAGATCGTGCTAGTGGGTTCGCCAATGGCCAGGATCGTCTCCCCTGCCTTGTAACTCTGCGCCCCCATGACCTTGACCAATTGAGCATGTTCTTCCTCCGTCAGCACTTCGGCGAGACTGAACTTCTCCAAACACCACAGCGGTTGTCCGTCTCCTCCGATCGTGGTCATCGAGTACGTCCTCCTCTTGGGAGTCCTCCTTACCCGTTTCGTGCGCCGGTGTAAAGCGCCACCTGGCCTTGCCTGTAATGACGATTACAGACAAGGCCGGGCCGCCTCGGCCACACTAGGTCGTGCAGCGGAACCATCCTACCGGAGGTGCACACACCTCTCACACGGCGGACCTCTCATCGGTGCCGTTGACCCCGTCCCGGCGCTCTCATGACACACGACGTCCGGACCGAACAGAGAAGGAGCCAGCCCGCGCGGACGCGCTGATCACAGCCTTGATGGAACGCAACGAGGACGCCTTCTCCGCCCTTGTTCGCCACTATCATCACGCGCTCATCCGAACGGCATGTCGCTACGTTCGCAGTCGCCAGGTGGCGGAAGAGGTCGTGCAGGACACATGGGCCGGCGTCATCGAAGGAGTTGATCGCTACCAATTTCGATCGTCATTCAAGACCTGGCTGTTCGGCATCCTCATTCATAAGGCCCTCTCGGCTGGAGTCCGCGAGTCCCGATTTGCCAACGGAGTGCGGCCGAGGCCGGGACCCCTCGTCGTCGATCACCGGACGGGATCGGTCTCCAGTCGGGCGCCACAGGGGTCCTCGTGCTCGTTTCAAGACTCCCCGTGGACACCAGAACAGTGGCTGTCCGCCCGCGAGCTAACCCGCCATTTGAACGCCGCGTTCGAGTCACTTCCCAAGTTGCAGAGACAAGCACTACGGCTGCGGGATCTGGAGGGAAAAAGCCAACGCGACATCTGCAAATGCTTGAGAATCACCGAGACCCATCTTTGGGTGCTCTTGCATCGCGCGCGCCGGGTCATCCGCCATGTGGCGTCATCGTATCTTCGCGGATAACCGCTTACGCGCGAGCGTCGATCCCGCCGAGGCGGCTCCGTCGATAGGTCCACATTGGACGAAGCAGGTTGTGTCGGGTTTGGACGGCCCAGAGGCGATGGGTAGGAAACGAACAAGGCGGGATGGCGAACGCTTGCGACTTTCGGCGGCGACCTTGCCGCCGAACCATCAGCGGCAGCTGTCAGTTGTCGGTCTTCGTTACCGTTCCTTTTTAAGAGGTCGCCCTCGCGAGGAGGTCGCGCAGCAGCAACTGTCGCGTCAGGAACACCATTAGGGCCAGCCGCTGCGTTTCCTTCCATGTTTTTGTCAGCTTCCCACTCATCGGAGCCCCCTTCGATGCACTCGCTGTTTCTACTACGTGGCAAAGCAACAAGCGGGCCACACGGTGCCAGGAGCATTTCCAATGCGGTTGATCGAGAGGTCTCCTGGTTTTTCAAGGAATTAGGTGCAACACACCGCTGGCTGGACTGACGGTGGAGGCCATCAGATCACCCCTTCGGCTCTTCCTCGATTATCGCTTCGGATAAACCGGTGTATCGATTTGTTCCGGTGGGACAGACGTCCGGCCGCCAGATGGGCTCAGTGGCCAGCCCCCTTTCACCTTGCTGTGGACCCATGGATTTGTGCTAGGGTTCCCAATCGGGTGTCGCCACAGCAGGTTCCGAGGCACTACCCACATCAGACGCCGTGAAAGGAGGGCTCCCTCATGACCCCGCAAGAACTCGGCCAGAAAATCGTGGAACTCTGCCGGCAAGGGAAGAACCAAGAGGCGATCGATGAGTTCTACAGCCCCAATGTCGTCAGCATCGAGGCAGGCGGACCTCCGGGAATGGACCGCACCATGAACGGGATCCAGGCGATCAAGGCCAAGAATCAATGGTGGGTGGACAACCACCAGATCCACGGCGCGGAAGTCCGCGGCCCGTTTCCACAGGGGAACAACGGCCATCAATTCACCGTCTACTTTAAGTACGACGTGACACCGAAGCAGAGCGGCAAGCGAATGACTATGGAAGAGGTCGGAGTCTACACAGTGGACAAAGACAAGGTCGCGAAGGAAGAATTTTTCTATTCCATGGGATAGGCCCACAGGCTTGTGCGAGCGGCTCGCGTGTCGACCCGCCGCTCGCCACAGGCTCCGCTCACACGTCTCGCCCCGCCGAGTGATCGAAAGATCGACGAGCCTGCTTCCATGGCTCGGAGGTTCGTGCCAACCTCAGCCAGACGACGTCGCCTTTCCAACGCCCTCCGCGGTCCCTCCGTTTCCATTCGTCTTCACCGCTGGGAAATACGCGAACTCCCGTCTTGGCAGCAGAAATGCGAGGAGCGACCGTTCGACAGCCATTGCATCCAATGCCCGCGCGACGGCCAGGCCGACGTTTTTGGTTAAATCCACGATATGGCGGTCGTGCGCCAGCCCTCCCGGTTCAGGAATGGCGACCGTGGGCTTCAGCCGCTCCGCAGGGTTCGTGCGAATAACGACACCGACCGTCCCGTCGGTCAATTCGACCAGGCTCCCAGGTGGATAGACCGTGACGCTGGCTAGGAACGGCTCGACCATATCCAGGCCCAACTTCCCGCCCATCTTCCGATACAGATACGCGGCGGCCTGACCCGGCGTGAAGGCTTTTCCGGGCTGAGGACTGGTCAGCGATTGATAGGCCACCACAACCCCCACAATTCTCGCCAAGTGCCCGATATTCGCTCGGTACAGTCCAGCGGGAAATCCGGTTCCGTCCAGATACTCACGATGTTGGGCCACGATCTGTGGGACAGTTGGGTTGATTGCCGACAGTCGGGACAGAATCTGGTGGCTCCGGGTCGGATACGCCTTGAACTCCTGGGGATCGACGGTGAGTACTTCCCCAACATCAGCCCCCTCTCGCGTTGCCATCACGAGCCCAGCATTGTGAAGGAGGGCCGCCTGCCCGACATCCGCCATTTCTGAGGACGAAAGTCCCAGCGTCCTGCCCAGATTGAGTGCCAGCGCACAGGTGTTGATGGACGTGCGAACTTGCGCATCGCCCCCACAGCCGGCAACCAACGACAGGGCGCCCCCATCCGTCAAGCGACTGGTCACGTCGTGCTGTATCTGCTCGCCGATCGCGAGCCCCTCCGGATCCCCCTGGATGATTCGGTCCATCATGACGCCGCCATGCCCGAGGATGTTGATATAGGCCTGCTCCGTCGCGACCAGTGTCGCGAGTTCATCCCGCTCATCCCAGATGTGTTGGCTCTTCTCGGCGGCCAACTGCACCTCGTGTTGGGCGTGAGCGTCGTTCGCCATGGCAGGCGGAACCGTGCGGTCGTTCGAGGGCTCCTTGTACCTGATGGCCCGCACTGCCTCTGGGAGAGAGCGGTCGGGGTCGTAGCTGATTTCGGTTAGGCCTCGACTGCGAATGATTTGAATCTCGGACTCCGCGTTGAGGCGAAAGACCGAGCGCAAAAACGGATGTGCACTCCAGTGATGATCTAAGCGGATATACAGACCGATCTGGAGGTCGGCCGCCTGTATAGGAATCCACGCCATCGTATCTGGACTATCGGTCTACCGACCAAGGACCTTGAGCCCTCAACCGGCGTAGACGGGCCAGTAGAGCCACTCAGACCTATGCATGGAGGAGACCAATGGACTGGAACCGGCAAAGGAGAGGCGAAAAGGGCGGGTGAGTGCACCCATCCCTGTGGCAAGGAGACCGAACAGCGGGGATCGTGGGAGGACAACCAGCGTCTCAGGAGGCCAGCACCCGCTCCGCTATTTCTTCATCCACTGCCCGGAGGGGCCCTGAATCATGAGACCAGGTTTGGTGTTTTGGATGGCTTTGTCTCCCGCCAACGTCTCAACCGCAGAGAGCTGCGTGCCATTTTTCCTGGCGATGTCTTCGTACGCTTGTCGTCGCTTCTGATTGATGTCGTTCACGAGCGCTTGCACGTCGCCACCGCCGGAGACGGCACCCAAGTACCCGTTGGGCTTCTCACCGACCATCCCCTTGGCCTTGGCTTCGTCGAGGGTCAGGGCCCACAACGGTCCGGCGCACAGGAGCCCCCCCAGGAGCAAGAGCAGACTAATCGCGAAACGGCCTCGTCGCATCATGACCTTCTCCCCTTAGAATAATCCGCTCTTGTTCGACAAGACCTCGTCCAAGTCCTTGTCGACCTTGACGCGAATTTCGTGATCGATCTTGACATTGAGGTTGATCGTGATCGGTTTGTCGGAAGGCGCCACTTCCACTCGCGGCGTGCAGCCGACGCCCCACCACCCCACGACCGCCAGCGTACCCACCACCAGCCCGTACATTCGTGTCGTCACAAGAGCACCTCACTCATCGGATCATTTGGCTTCACGTTCAGCAGACCGGCTGGACGGATCAAACGTGTCCTCAATGGACTGTTGAATTCCCTGGACGATGCCGAGACTCTTCATGAGCGCCGGAATATTTTCCTGCACGTTTAGATTGAAATGCACCGGGCGCCCCTTCTGCCAGTCCGGGTTGCGCCCTTCCAAACGTGTCGCTAACTGCAGCGTGCCGTCTTCCTGATACTGCGCGGTCGCTTGGAGCACATTGTAATGAAAATTCGAGAGCGGTTGCAAAACCAGATTCATCGGCGAATCCGAGGAGGCGATCGCCTGCGACGATTCAGAGGAAGGGCGGTAGCGAATTACGCCACCCGGCGACCGGGCCTCGATCACCCCATCGCGCACAGTAATCCCGTGCGACGCCAGGGTAATCGGCAGGTTGCCGTCCAAGACGCCGGTTCCCTCCAATCCCTTCTGCTGCTCGAGATTGAGAATCTGCTGGAGCTGCAAGCCGTCCAACTTGACTGCCGTCGTCTGCTGGGGCTGCACGAACTCGTAGCGCAAGCCGTCGCTGGTGACACGCCCCCCGAAGGCCGAGAGCGACAGCCGGCGCAGGTCGACCCACGCCAGGTCGTATGACGGCGTCCATCCCGCCTGGACCTGGGCGGACAGGTTGGTCAGGTGCACGCCAGTTTGGAGTGACACGATCGACATCACCGCCGGTTCAGCCATGATCACCTGAGCCCCCTGTTCCAGGCCGATCGACGCCGACGTGGTCAGGCCCGCAAACGGATAGCCGCGCAGTTGCCCCGAGAGTCGATCGAGCACAACCATCGCCTTGCCCGCCCGCACCGCCGGAGCACCCTCCGCCCGCGCCGTCGAAGGTGCCCACGCAACCTCTGCGGATGCCGAGGCTGTTCCATCCACGACGTCGGCAGGATAGCTCCATGGCGTCACAAGTTTGCTCAGACTTGCTTGGGCTTGATTGAACTGAATCGGCGCGACCGTGAAGTGCCCGCTCCCAGTCTTCGAAGCGAATTCGTGGCGCAGTTGGCCAGTGAGATGCACCACCTTGTCCGTCGTGAGGCCGTCGAACTCGGCTCGCACCTGGTCCGGCTCGGCATTCAAGCGAACCGTCCAGTCCGACTTGGGCACCGTCCATTTCGGAATCGTTGGGGCCAGTCCGGTCACTCGGGCAGTTCCCTCTGCCAGCCATCCCTGCTCTTGTGGACTGAGTTGCTTGAGGTGTACCAAGATCTGATCCGATCCGACAGGGGTGCCCGAGACCTTCAGCCCAGGCAGGCGAGAGGCCACTGCGCCCGGCCCCACCGACCATGAACCGGATCCGAAGTCGACCGCAATGTGCGTTGGATCGTGGATCGAGATCACCCCGGTCTTCGCCGTCACCGAATCCACCTGCACTCGCGCTAGGTCAAGGTGTGACGGCTGGACCAGGATGATATCGAGCGAGGCCGGAGTCAGCGCAAGGGTTCCGTCCAGAGTCCAGCGCGCATCTGCAGCATGGAGCATCTGTCGGGACGCCGGCCGCGCCCGCCCCTCGACTCGTGCACTGCCGCGGAGGGAGATCCCCTCTTCTGGCCGCCATATGATCTCGTCACCCGTGACAGCCGCGCGCGCTCCCGCATCAACGGAGCCATAGGTGGCGTGAAGAGGTCCCCGCGCCTCCACCACGGTCGATGCGGCCGCCAGGTCCAGGCGCCCCGCAACCTCTGACGTTGCGACGGCCTCGAGCGGCAATACCTCATTCGGCGCAAGAAGCCATTCGGGAATGTGCAGAAGGCTCGGCGGCACCTCCGCGCGGAGCATCGTACCAGGCGCCACCGCCCACTCGACCTGTTGGCCCTCACGAATGAGCGTTGCATCCGCCTTGAGCGCCAGGCGATGTCCGATGCCCTTCCATTCAGGCAGGGCGGCGTCGGCATGCATCGCCGCAGCGACGACCAGCGCGGGATTCTCCCACAGCGTCTCGATCGGCGCGTGGATCGGCGCACGACCCGTCCATTCTGCCTCAACTACGCCTGTCATGCCTCTAAGGGCCAGCTCCTGCGCCCCTAGCAAACCTCCAAGCGGTGCAAGCTCACGCAGATCAACTCGCACGGCCCCGCGCAATTGCAGTTGCTCATTGACGGCGGTCGCCTCCGAGCAGACCGAAAGAATGGGGGGATGCCCCTGCACTGGCGTTCGGAGTTCCGCGGTCATCGCCCCCAATCCTTTCCCCTCAAGACGCAGGTCATACGCCCTCTCACCCAAGCCCTGGAGCGTGAGGGCCGCTTTGGTCACTGACTCCGCCTGTTCGACCGTCCCAAACACGGTCCACTCCTGGGGCGCTCCGGATTCGCGCTTACGACGAATCAGGAGCTGCTCGATGGTCATGTGACCGACCGGTAACGTGGGAATCGGTTGGAGCAAGAGCGCTAGCGAACTGACTACTGAAGATGGAACGGATGTCGCAGGCGCGGCGACGGAGGTCGCACTGACCGGTGTGAGCGTCACGGTCGCCCTTGGAATCAACAAACGATCCACTATCCCGTGCCGCAGTCGTTCCGGGCGATAGGTCAGATGCGCCCGCTCAATCCGGACCTGCGCCTGTTGCCCGCCCACCATATGCTCGAACGCCAGCAACGGCACATCGAGCCCTGTCCAGCCAGGACGCCCCAGCTCGACCGAGACGGCCGTGAACCCCTGCCGGGTGAGATAGTCGGCTACGGCGCGCGAGGCCAACACCGGAGACCACCAGTAGAGCGCGAGTCCCAGGCAGGCCACGAGCAGTAGGCCGACCATCAGCACTTTGAACATCAGACGGAGCACGATTGTCCCCACGACACGACCATCCGTTGCCTCTCCGGAGGGGCAGGTTTAGAGTAGATCGCGCGCTGAGTCAACGGAGGTCCTAGCCCACAGGAAAGATGGTCACAATGGCAGGCTATTCCGGCACTCCGTTGAACAAGAAACTGGGAATCAAACCAGGGCACAGGCTCTATGTGAAGAATCCGCCAGACAATTACCTCGACTTGATCAGTCCGCTTCCGGAAAAGGTTGCCGTCAAGAACCAGCTGACGACCACGGTCGATGTGGTGCATCTGTTTGCAATCACGCAGGCGTCGCTCAAAGAGGACTTGAGCCGTGCGCGACGTCACATGGCACCGGATGGCATGATCTGGGTGTCTTGGCCAAAGAAGGCGTCGAAGGTGCCGACGGATGTGACGGAAGATGTGATTCGGCAACTGGCCTTTCCGCTTCAGTTGGTCGACATCAAGGTCTGCGCGATCGATGACGTCTGGTCAGGCCTCAAGTTGGTCATTCGCACATCTGCCCGCTAGCTGGAACGGAAGGCCGTCTCGAGCAGTGGCGTCCGCGTATTGGATCAAGAATCGGGCTGGTGGGAGGCACGGTCAGGTGGCCTAGGCCCTATCCAACTCACACACTGGGAACAACAAGCCAATGTCAGTGCGCTACTCAGCGCTCAGCCTTCCACACCACCGAAAACTCTTGGAGGCCGTGGCACAAACCAAGGATTCGCCGACTTGTGAGCTTACGGTATGAGGACGAGTTCGTTTGAGCGTGGGCTTTCGTTGCCGGCCGTATCGTACGCCGTGACCACAAAGTAGTAGGTCGTTCCCGATTGAAGATTGGTCGCGCTAAAACTTGAGGCCTGCGGTGAAAGAGTCGCGACGGGCGCTCCGTATGCACCGGGCCCGGTTGCTCGATACACTCGATACCCCGCCAGATCCACTTCGTTGTTCTGATCCCAGGCCATCGTGGCCGATGCCATGGGGGCCGCCGAGCCGCCGCCCCCACCCCCTCCTCCACTGCAACCCGCAACAACCAGCATTGCAAGCCCTACCATGGCGCCGAGAGTGGCTGTGGCCCTCATGATCTAGTCCTCCGGATAGGCGCGCGGGTCGACCTCAACCAGCCGGTGCAGTGCGCCCTCCACCGGTTGAATCACGTACCGCTTCCCGCCGACCTGCATCGTCCCCGACAGGGCGTCACCCACGATCACCACCGTCAGTTCACTCCCGGGCTCATGGCGGAACCGCCCACGGACGATCCGACTGTCTCGCGGCCCATCTTCGACAGTCAGGCTCTCCGCCGTCCGCCGCTCACCGTCAAAAAACTCGACCGGCACCTGACAACCGATCTTCACGCTCTCTCCGCTTGCGGCAAGCAGAAGCTGTGTGTCGACCCGGACAGTGCGTGCTCGCAACTCCCATCGTTTGAGCGGCTGCACGGCGGAGGGCAGCGCACCAGCTTCTGGCATTGTGTCACTGAACCAGACCGTCCCCTGACAGTCGCAGCCCCGCAAACCCATAGGCAGGAGACTCAGCCCAGCCGACAGCATCATGCTGAGCCACTTCGCACGCGCACCTGGCATCAGGGCACCCGTCGAAGGTTGCGTGGCGCGGTGGGCGGACTCCCATCGACCGGATCCCCGCTGACCCGCCAGTTGGCCACGGTTGTCCGCACGTTGTTCATCGATCGAGCGTTATCCGCCGCCATGTTGGGATTGACCTCATAGGCAATGCCCGTCGGCCGGCCGGCGTACGTGACGTTGGGATTGGAAAAGTGGCGCACGCGCGGGCAGGATCCCGTCGAACACGCATAGGCCATCACCGTGCGAAAGCTACCAACCGGATCTTGATACCCGAACGAATAGGGATAGGCACCCACGCTACTGTTTGCGCGATCGTGGGCATCGCCCATGTTGTGGCCCGTTTCGTGGGCCAACGTCAGGTTCGGGATGCAACTACGCAGCGTGACGCTGAAGGCGGAGCTTTCAAAGCTGGGTTGCGGTCCTCCGAGCATCACGTAAGCAATGCCGCACCCATCGCCGGTTTCCGTGATGAGCGCGACGAGGTCTGCCTTGTACTGATTGCGAAGCGAGTGCACGGTGTCCATGAAACCGTCGCTCTGATTGCGCAAGCGGCCCAAATCGGTACTGAGACTCCCCGACTCGGCATAGGCCACTTCGGCCATATGCACGAGCCGGAGCCGCAGATTAATCAGGCTGTTGGCGTAGGCTTGGTTGGCCGTGTCCACTCCGAGGATGATTTGGGCTTCAATCCCGGCTTGACCACCGGCGGCCGACTTTGCCTCCGTGGTGTAGGCCACGAAGATGTCCGCAACCGAGCCATCGTCCCCGGCGGTGGCGCCACCGCTTCCCATCAAGGGGGCCGACATGACGCCGCCTCCCTCGTCTCCGACCGCAATGGGGTGATGGTCTGGCGGCAACGCGGCCAAGTCGAGTTCAACCAGCTCATGCCGACCGTTGCCGAGGTGGTCGAGTTCATAGTGTCGGCCGTGCCACTCCACAAGGCCGGCATAAACGCCATCGTGAGCCACCAAGATGACGTCGCTCTCCGATTCTCCCAGGATGCGCCCCCGCCACGTCCGACCGTGATGTGGACGCTCTTCCCCCGCCCACAGGTCGACCGCGACAGCTTGCTCGAATAAATCCAGCACGAGGACCGGAGGATCCTGGTCAGTCAGATTGCGACGATCAAGTTGCTGAAAGGCCTCCGCGTTGACTTCCACCTGCTGCTGACGACGGATCCACGGCTTCTGTTTGCGAGCGGCCTGTGCCGAAAGCGCAGGGGGATGGGATGCGAGGGAATGAAAGAGCCGAACGGACTCGGCGGCTTCGATCGAAGCCGGCCACAGCAACCACGAGATCGCCCAGGAACCGATCACGGTCATCAGCCAGAAACGAGCCCCGACCATCGAACCGTCAGCTGGTCGCAAACCCTCACCGTGAGCCGCGTTGAGACCTGTCAGCATGCCTAGGTCTCAAGCAAGAGCGGTACCCCGCACGAGCCACTCACGAGGAGTGGAAAGACCCCTGCAACCAATGGGTTAGGTGGCCGCTGGACGGACTCGATGACCTCAATGGCCACTACATTCGAACAATTTTGACGGTTGCTAAATTCGCCGCCTGTGCTATGGGGCTGAGCCGCCTTGATACCTCGCCGAACGGATCCGGCCTTACGACAGGCCGGAAAAACGCTGGCGTCCGGCCATCGATCTCGCTAACATGTCACCACCTTCGCCCCTCGATACCCTCATGGCTGCGCCCGACAAAGACACCTCCGCGCTGTTCCTTTCCGGTTCAGTCGTCCTTATTGCCGCTCTCGGTGGATACCTCTGGTACCAGGCCCCACTCAAAAGCGCGCGCCCGGCCAACCCTGGACTGGAGCGGCATGAAGCGGTCATCGCGCAACGGGCGCTGGCCCGACTCTGGCAGGATCCCCTCGCGGCCGTCGATGAACATCTCAAAACCCAAACAGCCAAGCGGCCGGGTGCGGCGGTTCGCGGGTGGCAAGATCTTGCCAAGGAAGTGGACGAACGTCTCGGGCCGAAGCGAGCCGGCCGCGTCGCCATTTTTCTGGTGATGACCGACGGGAGTTCGTACGTCGAGGGGACGGAACAGCGGATTCGCGACCGCTATGCCATCGGATCGGCCCTAAGTGTGGCCTGTTACGTGCCGGAGGACGGCGATCGCGTCGGGTACTTACTTTGGAACCGCTCTGATCCGCCGAACGCCATCCCGTTTGAATGGTATCGGCCACGGAAGACCCGGACGTGCACGAAGGCAGACCCCACCCATGAGTCCCCCGACGCCGTGCTGGTCCTCTGGCTGAGCGACGAGTTGGTCGGGGGGGCGCCGTTGAAAGATTTGCAGAGTGTCCTCAATGAGCTCAATGGCCGTCTGGCCGACGTCCAACGATCGACCGCGACGCCGCCGGCGCCGGTGGGCCAACTGAGCTATGCCCTCATCGGACCGACGAGTTCCAGCTCGTTTCGCGACATGGTTCAACAGGCGAGCGCCGGTTCCGACACCATTCGTGTGCCTTCCGGCACGTCGAAAGGCCAAGCCAACGACGTGCAACTGTTTGCCCCCTGGGTGACGGTGTCGTCGGAGCTCGTGTACGTTGGCTTGCATGGGAGCGCCACGCTTTCCAACGCAACGGCCGACGAATGGGTTCACCATGCCTTGAAGGCCGGGGGACTGGACCTGCGATACCGCATTCCTTCGGATTTCCTGCTCACCGAAGCCCTGGTGCACGAACTCTCGCTCCGCGGGGTCGCCTGGGATGATCCGATCGCCCTGCTGGCTGAATGGGACAGCTTCTATGGGCGCAATCTCCCCTTCGAATTCATCGTCGCCTCCTGTATGGCTGCCCACCGGACTCAGCGAAACCCGAACGCGCCTTGCCCATCTCACCTCGAGGGACTGCAAGCGCTCTCGCAACAAGACGTGCAGCGCACACACATCCCGTGGGTCCACCAGTACAGCTATCTCCGCGGCCTCGACGGCGAGATCCCTGGTGGAGAATCCGGCGGAGCGAAGGGCAAGCCGAGCCCCTTCAAACGAGCGGACCGGACCGTCGAGGACCTTGAACGGCCCGAAGGAGAGAGCCAATTGGACTATGTCCGACGGTTGGCGAATCGTCTCGAAGCAGATGCGCAGGGACGCCCGTTTCGCGCCATCGGCATTCTCGGCAGCGACGTGTATGACAAGCTCCTGATCTTGCAAGCTCTCCGCAAACGTTTCCCGCACACGCTGTTCTTTACCACCGATTTGGATGCGCGGCTCCTCCATCCCAGCCAATACGATTGGACGCATAATCTGATCGTAGCGTCACATTTCGGTCTGGAATTGCATCCGGACATTCAGAAGTCGATCCCGCCCTTTCGCAGCAGCTATCAATCGTCCACGTTCCTCGCCATGCTGCACGCCTTGGGAGGCGTCCCCCCACCGTGCAATACCTGCGATTCATCCGCCAACGGGCACTCCCCGGTCGCCTCCACCCACGACCTCCTGCCCCACCTGTACGAACTGGGGCGCACCGAAACCATTCATTTGCCCGATGGTCGTCACAGCGGCGCCGGCGCGGCCGTCGCTCGCATGAACGACACGGCCGACCAACCCGATGGGCATCGGGCCCGATTTGCGACTCGGCAGTTTTTGCTGGCCGCCTTGGCACTCCTCTGCATCTTGGCCCTGGCGATTCCCGTCGTCCGCTCGGTTCCCGATGAGATGCTGTCGCCGCAAACCGGGACGTTTGCCCTTCAACTGGCGATGCTGTTTATCCTGTATGGCACCTTAGCGACCTTGCTGTTTCAGTGGGTCGGGAGCTGGCCAGACAACGAGCCGTTTTACTGGCTGGAGGGCGTCAGTGTCTGGCCCACTGAACTCATCCGCCTGCTGTCGGCCGGCCTCTGCATTGGGTTTCTTCGATTCGCGCAGCACATGCTCGACGCGAACGAACGGCATCTGACCCGGACGTACGGACTTGTACCAGCGACGGAGGGAGCGCCGCAACAACCGCCTGGCACGGCTCCACCGTGGTATCGCCCCGCTTCATGGAGCGTGGAGTTTACGGAGCAGGCGCAGAGGCTGACTGAACTTTGGCACGAGCAGCATCAGGTCATTGGTTCCCAGTGGCGCCGCATCCTTCCCCAAACGCTCATGCTCGGCGTGCTCAGCCTCGCCCTGCTGGTGATCTTGGGGTTCCCCTACGCCCCGACTCGAGGCGCGTTCGCCTGGTGGATTAACGGCATCATCCTCTCGATTTCCAGCCTCTCTCTCGGCCTGTTGATCTTTTATGTCGTCGACGCCATCCGCGTGTGCACCGGCTTCATCCACCAATTCGCCCTTGAGCCCACGCGGTGGCCGGCGCCGGTGCTCCAGTCCTTCTGCGCGCTGCGGAAGGTTCAGCCGGAAATTCTCAGCGAATGGTTGGACATTCGATTTATTGCCGAGCGGACGCAGGTCGTCGGATCGTTGATTCACTACCCCATCATCGGACTGTTTCTGTCCGTCATCGCCCGCAACCGCATTTTCGACGATTGGGCCTATCCACCGGGCCTCCTCATCATTTACGGCGTGAGCGCCGCGTATGTCCTGATCTGTGCAATCCTTCTCAGCATGGCGGCCGAAAAGGCCAGGCGCAGCGCGGTGAGCCGCCTACGTGATCACCTATTCGAACTGCGAGGCCGCGCGCAGGAGCCCGGCAACGCCGACCGCTGCGCACATCAAATCGCGCAGGTCGACCTGATGCTTCAAGACATTCAAGGCACTCAACAGGGTGCCTTCGCACATTGGACTCAGCACCCGGTGTTTCAAGCCTTGCTGCTCCCGTCGGGCGGCTTCAGCATCCTCGCGCTCCTCGACTACTTCCTGACGCAATAGGGTCCTCGCCAGTGCGCTGGCTGATCCTTCACACCGCTCCTCCAATCAGGACGAATGTCCCGGCCGGAAAACTCAATTGTCTTTGTCGCCTTAGATCCTCCGTGGCAGGATGGGCATGCTACGTTTTCACACTTGGAGCCATGCCCATGAACCACATGATTCTCCTGCTCCTTCTTCTGACAAGTACCGCCTGTGCCTCGTCTTCCGAAACGCGGAACGCCTCCGTCCAGGCAACGGTCGATTCCCTTCGTTCCCTTGCAGCGTCGGTCTCAGTCAATGACACGTTTTCCGTACAAAAGGCGAGAGCTGAGCATTCCCCTATCGCTCCCGCGTTTGGCCTGCTAGGTGTTCTTGTGGAAGCGACGGCATCTTCGATGTCAGACAACAGCAAGGCCGAGTCGTTTTCCCCGAGCTTGGCCAAGTATTCGCCGGGAGACACATTGGCCGAGTCTCTGAAAAAGCATCTCTCGCAATCCAGACATTTCAACCAACTCCAAATGGAGAATGGTCGACTCAAAGAATCTGTTCCACCAAGCCACGGCCATTTCACCGTCGTCTTGGAACAATGGGGACTACGTCCATGCCTCGGCGGCGGGGGATCTGAGGACATGCAGGCAGTTGTCCAACTCGAGGGCAAGCTGTATCTGCCAGGCTCGGATAAGGTTGTCTGGGAGCGTGAGGAAACTTCCTTGGACCAGACCTGCCATCTCTACTCGGCTTTTCAGTCAGAAAGTAGGCTCCTGACGGAAAGCTTGACTCGAGCAATCGATTCCGCCGCTGGAAAGCTTGT
The DNA here is from genome assembly GCA_964449255.1 of uncultured Nitrospira sp. Taxonomy (GTDB): domain Bacteria; phylum Nitrospirota; class Nitrospiria; order Nitrospirales; family Nitrospiraceae; genus BQWY01. The sequence goes on from CAYUYE010000004.1 coordinate 145,112, forward strand.
CAACGAAATGTTGTATCCGTAGTCAAGCCCAAATGCCCGAAAGGAAGGCTGCGATGCTTTCTCGTCGTCTTACGCTATGTGGAATTCTGTTACTTGGATTGGCAACGAGCGGCTGTGTCCACATGAATGCTGAGGTGCAGCCGAGCTATTCCAGCGATCCAGCGCGCAAGAGCCCCCTGCAGTCCGTGCCCTCCACGCAGGTGGCGCTCGATGTCGAAGATCATCGCACGGAGAGCGAACGCGACCGCGTCGGGAACCGACGAAACGGATACGGCGGGGTATCGGCCTCGGTGCAAGCGGGGAAGCCGGTTACGGACATCTTCCGAGATGCGCTTCGCAGTGAGCTCCAAAACAATGGTCATCGGGTCAGCAATGAGACCGCAGACGGGGGTGACCGGCGCATTAAAGTTGCCATCAAGAGATTTTGGTCAGAAAACCGAATGAACTTCTTCGATATTACGGTTTCCGGAACGGCCCATGCAGACATCACTGTGACCGATTCGAAAACCGGAAAGCCCCTCACGACCAGACCAGTATCGAGTACGATAGAGGAGAGCCGACAGATTGCCTCCGAGTCATCTTACCAGGACCTTCTCAATCGGGCGCTGTCGGAATTCATCCGTGCCTTCTCGAGAGACCCGGAAATCCTCAATGCTCTCCGTTCAAGTAACTGATCGGAACTGAGATGCGCCAGGTCGTAGTACCACGAAAGTCCCCTGGCTTCCACGTCCATTGGACTCAGCACCCGGTGTTTCAAGCCTTACTGCTCCCGTCCGGCGGCTTCAGCATCCTCGCGCTCCTCGATTACTTCCTCACGCAATAGGCACCTCTCCTGTATCTTCGCAGTCTGCCGGTGTATCCGGAGAGATACGGGTTTGGCAACTCTCTGTAACCTTTTCTAGTCGGAGAATGGTGTCATTTCTCCTCGCGTACTACTTTTCACTACAAAGCATAGTGTTACGAAATCGGCAATGACGGTGCGCGCGGGTGAATAAGGGCATGATGCTTGCTCTCTGTTCCACGCAACGAAACACCTGGCGCTCTGTACGGAGTGTCTTGTGCCCTGGTGACTCCCTGCCATTGAAGAAAGGGGCGTACTATGCGTGCTCATCTCCGACTCTTGCCTACACTCACGGTTGTCGTGTTGCTGGGTTTTGCGATGTTGCCGGTTGCGCTGACGCCCGCCTCGGCAGAAGAGGGCCTGGACTCCGACGAGGGACGCGGGCGCAGGCACGCCGACGACGATAGCTTTACGCGCATGTTCCCAGAGCTTCCTCCGTTTGCCCCACCAGCAGACGAGGCGCGCGACCGCGCGAAAAAACTTGGAGAGAAAGGTGGCGTCCTCGATGCGCTCGACAACCTGACCGATCCCATTCAATCCATTCTTAATCCGGCCGTGTTCAGTCCGAACAACCCGGACAATCCCAACATGACGGCCGGCGTGACGTTCTTTGGACAATTTCTGGATCACGATTTGACGTTGGCGCGCGATGCCCCCTTGCTGGAACCGACCAGCCCCCGGCGGACAAAGAATTTCCGCACCGCGGCCTTCGACCTCGACAGTGTGTATGGCGAGGGGCCCAATGACTCACCGGAGCTGTACGACACGACCTCCGGTGACAGTAAGTTCAAGGTCGAGACAATTCCTGGCTCCGAGCTCGTGTCGCGCAAAGGCGCCATCCGCTTCGATCTCCCACGAGACGGCACCAACAAAGCGTTCCTCGGCGATTTTCGAAACGACGAACACGTCATCCTCAGTCAATTCCACGTGGCCATGCTCAAATTTCACAACGCGGTGGTCGATCGACTGCGGGCCGACAAGGAGTTTGCCCATCGTTCACCCAAACGCGTGTTCGCAGAAGCGCAGCGGATCGTGCGCTGGCACTATCAATGGATCATCGTGCACGAGTTCTTGCCGCTCACCATCGGCCAGGAACGCGTGGATGATTTGCTCCGTCACGGCCCCCGTTTCTACCGCGTCGACAACCGCAGAGAAGGATCGGCCTTTCGCAATTCGCGTAAGGATCCATTGATCCCGGTCGAGTTCGCCGTCGCGGCCTACCGCTTCGGCCATTCGCAGATCCGCCCGAGCTACCGGCTCAATTTCGGTCCGGACGGCGGCTCACCCTTCTTTGCGTTTCTTTTCGACGACACAATCGATCCCAACGATCCGGACCCCAACGATCTCCGCGGTGGCAAACGCGCGGCACGCCGGTTCGTCGATTGGCAAACGTTCTTCAATTTTGGCGACGGGAATGTCCGTCCCAACAAGAAGATCGACGCCAAACTCTCCAGCGTCGTCATGCTCCTACCCGGGTCGCGGGGTCCGGCGCCGGGCCTGCCGGACGACGGCGTGCAATCCCTGGCCTCCCGCAATCTGATGCGCCACGTCAATTTCGGTGTCCCGTCCGGTCAAGCGATTGCGGGCGCCATTGGCGCCACCCCGTTGACGCCCGACCAGCTTGCCGAACTCCAACCCCTCAATATGGACCGCAGCACGCCCCTTTGGTTTTACGTGCTGAAGGAAGCGCAGGTCCTGGAGAACGGGCTGCGACTCGGCCCAGTCGGTGCGCGGATTGTTGGAGAGGTGTTCGTCGGACTCTTGAAGGCGGACAAGGATTCCTATCTGGCAGAGAAGCCCCATTGGACGCCGGAGCTCCCGTCGGCCACGCCGGGAGATTTTCGGATCACTGATCTTCTGCAATTGGCGGGAGTCGTGCCGCCGCTGCAATAGAGGAGATCTTCGAAGTGCGAGGTGACGAGCTTGACTACAGCCGCTCGCCGTACTTGCGGAAGTGCTCGGTTTTTGCGCCTTTGACCCAATTGTCGCGCAGGATCCGGCCTTTGAAAGTGTCCAGCTTGCTATCGATCACCTTGACGTCATCCTTGGTCCATGAGGCGATCTGCTTGAAGTAAAAGACGCCCTGCTTGTGCAGCAGGCGCTCCAGAGCAGGACCAACCCCGCTGATGCGCGTGAGGTCGTCGAGCTTCTGCCGATCCGCCGGGTGGGCGCCCCATTTCGGCACCTCCGGCCCATTGGTTCTGGCGGGCGCCGCGTGCTGCTGCTTAATCGCCTTGAGCTTGGCCCGAAGCCGCTCGGCCTCGGTGACAGGGACCATCTGCTCCATCTGCGCGCGCAGTTGCGCGAGATCCTGGTCGCGCTCGCCCAAGGCCTGCTGAATGCGCTCCGCCTCGTGGCGCACCCCTGCTAGATCGTGCACCGTCTCCTGAAGTCCCTCGACCTGGGCGCGCAGGCTCATCACTACCTGCTCGCTGTCGAGCAGCCGGTCCTGCACACGGAGCAACTCACGATCGCGCGCCTGGACCGTCTGAGCCAGTTGCTCACGATCACGCACCGAGGCCTCCAGCGACCTCAGCTCATCACGGAGCGAATCAAGCGTGTCTTCGCGCTCACCCAGGGCAGACTTTAGCGAGGCCACTTCCCCCACCGAACGCTGCATCCGCGCGAGCTCTTCGTGGAGATGCTGGATCGTCCCGTCTCGTTCGCCCAGCACCTGGCGAGCCCATGCTTCTTCCTGTTCCCCCGTAGCCTTCAAGTTGCCCAGCCGCGCTTCCAATTCCTCGATCAGTCCTTTGAGTTCGCGTTCCCGGTCATCCGACTGCGATTTAGGCACCATCTCGCCGAACTGCATCCGGAGCATCGCCAACTCGGAGTCCCGTTCACGCAACGTGACCGGCAACTCATCCAGCGTCACCAGCCGTGCCCGCAAATCGGCAATGGTCGCCTCGTGCGTGGCCAGCTTGACCGGCAGAGATTCGAGCGAGGACAGGCGCGTCCGCAAGCCGTGCACCAGCTCATCGCGCTCGCCCAGCTGCGCGCGAACCTGCGTCAGTTCGTCATTGCCGAACGAGGCTTCCGCGGTCTTGTCCTGGAGCGCCTGTTGGGCGATCTCGAGATCCTTATGCAAGGCCGCGAGTTTCCGTTCCGCGGCGGTGAGCTTCACCTCCAACTCAAATCGCGTGATGCCAACGTGCTGTTCCTCCTGGGCCAGTTTCTTCAACACCCATCCCACCGCAGCCCCAATCGCCGCCGCGGGCAGTAAGCACAGGAGGAATTCTTGGATGATCGGCCCCATCTAGACCCCGCTCCGCGGGAAGATGCTCACGACACGCTCGCTCACGCCCACGCCTCGCACCCCCGCCCGTCGGGCCCAGGGAGTGATCGTGCAGGCCGACGGAACCACGGTGCCAGCCATACTACAGCGCCTCAAAGGTCACGCGGCGGTTTTGCTGTCTGCCGTCCCGAGTCTTGTTATTCGCGATCGGCTTGGTATCGCCGTACCCCTTCGACGCAAGTCGGCGGCCATCCACGCCTTTCGACATCAGGTACTGCGCCACCGACACGGCCCGAGCCTGGCTCACCAATTGGTTGAACTTCGGATCACCGTAGTTATCGGTATGCCCGCCGATTTCGAGCCGCACGTCCTTGTCGCCCTGGATGATCGGGATCAACTCATCTAAGACTTTCATACCCCGCGGCGCCAGCGTCGCGCTCCCGATCTCGAATTCGATCGTCTTGCCCGCCATCACGTCGCGAATTTTCGACACCACCGTGACCTGTTTGGAATCTTGCTTGACCTGAATTTGGCCATCGAGTTTGGCCGTGGTGCCGAGAAGGCTAGTTAGTTCTTCGTACCGCTTCGCACGGTCACCCTCGGTCTTCGCCTCTCCAGCCACCAGCGCCTTGCGGCCTTCGAGCGTCACCGCGCCGTTGCCCCATCCCTTCAGCCGTTGAATGACCTCGCTGGCTCGCGGCAACCAGTCCTCCGACTTCACCTCGGGATCGATGGTCAAGTGATTGACGACGTTGCCGGCGCCGAATGTCTGATAGGCCTTCGCCACGAGTTGTTGCTTCAACACGGCATCAGGCACCGCACCGCGCAACGCCAACTTGCCGTCTTCGATCGAGAAGGAGAGTCTGCCCGATGCGGGTTCCGTCGGAGAACCCGTGGAAGTCACGGCGGTTGCCGTCGTGGTCGCCGTTCGCTGCGCACACAAGACCGCCAGGACAAACAGAGCGAGCAGCCCGATCGTGACGACTTTCGCACGCGTCATCGCGGTTCCAGAGGAAAGACCCTGAGCAGGATCGGCACGCCGATAATTCATCACCGGACTCCCGACAGGCACCAATGTGGGATCGCGTGGAAGCTACACCAGGGACGAGGGGGCCGTCAATTTCGATTCTCTGCGTACGCCCACCCCAGGCCAATAATCACAGGCGGGAACCGACCATCCCGCGGGCCCCCTTGCCAGGGCCTGCCCATCCATGTATGTAGGTCCCGCAAACAGCAGGGGAAGGGGGGGCCACTGGGTCGAATGGCGCCGTCGAATCAGCATATCATCAGTGCGATCGAACTGTGGCCCCTCGACATCCCCCTCACCGACCCCTTTGTGGTGGCCGGCGGCAGCCGGACCGTCGCCCAAAATGCCTTTGTGCGGTTGTCATTGGCTGGCGGGGCGAAGGGGTACGGCGAGATGGCCCCGTTGCCGGAAGTCGGGGGCGAAGACCGCAACAGGTCCCTGGCGCAAGCGGAAATCCTGTCCAAAGGGCTCATTGGCAAGTCAGCCCTGCGATATCGGTCCCTGGCCCACGAGCTCCTTGAGCAGGCCCCCAACTTTCCAGCCGCACGCTGTGCCCTCGAAACCGCCCTGCTCGATGCCCTGTGTCATGCCAACGGCATACCCCTCTGGGGACTCTGGGGGGGTGGGGACGTCCGCCCCCATGAATCCGATATCACGATCCCCATCGCCGACCTCGACCACACACTCGCCCTGGCACGCGCCTGGTACGCGAAAGGCTTTCGCCTCTTCAAGATGAAGGTAGGGCATGATGTCGAGAATGATATCCGTCGGGTGGAGGCGATTCACCGCAGCCTTGCCGAGGTGTCCTTGATCATCGACGCCAACCAAGGGTATGGCCGCGCCGAGGCCGTCGCGATGATGGAGGCTATTCGCCGGTGCGGAGGACGACTTGTCCTGCTTGAACAGCCCCTTGCGCGTGAAGACCTCGAAGGCCTGGCAGCCCTTCGTCATGGCTGGAAGGCGCCCATTGCCGCCGATGAATCGGTCCGGAGCGTGGAGGATGCTCGACGCGTACTCCACTATGGGGCGGCTGACTTCATCAACATCAAAATCATGAAGACCGGCGTGATCCCCGCGCTGGAAATTGCGGCCTATGCCCGCGCGGCCGGTCTCCACCTCATGATCGGGGGTATGGTTGAAACCCGCCTGGCCATGGGCTGTTCCTTCGGGATGGTCCTCGGACTCGGCGGCTTCGAAGTCTTGGACCTCGATACCCCTCTGCTCCTCGCCGAAGACCCCATCGAGGGGGGCTTTTCTTACCATGGACCCCACCTGCAGCCGTGGGACGAACCTGGCTTGGCACTGATTCTGTCGACCCCGTCTTCGCCGATCATCGTCCAATAGCGTCCCCCGGGTCATGTGGATTGACTCGGAGGCTCCACACATTTCTTGCAAAAGAGAACGGTTCCAAGGTGCTGCGTGCGCCCTTCTGCGGTCAGCACCCACGGGCGGCTCGTCATCGGCGGTTGGTGGCGAACATGCTGCCCATGACCGCACGCCAAGTCCGCAACCCAGTCCCCGTGTTCATCGACGTGATACCCGACAATCTTCCGCTCCATCCTTGCGCTCCTCTGCGAGATCCTCATCACGTGGATGATGTGCTACACTCCCCTCCCGAACCATCATTGTCTCGACACCACGAGTAGCCCATGACACCAAGAGCCTTCCGCATCGGTTTCGTCGGCGTGGGGCGCATGGGCGCCAACATGGCGCGGCGCCTCAAGGACGAAGGATACACCATCGCGGCGGTCTTCGACACGGACGGACCCAAGGCCGCGGACCTGGCCCATGAGCTTGGCTGCGAAGCCGCCATATCTCCCGCACAGGTCGCCGCCCTCGCCGATACGATCGTCACCGTGGTCACCGACGATGGCGCCATGCGACAGATTTTTGCCCGCGGTAGCCGGGAGAGCTTGCTCTCCCACGCCAAGGGCCGCCTATTCATCAATTGCGCCACGCTTTCGCCAGGGATCCACACCGAAATTGATCAACTCGTGGCACAGGCCGGCGGGGACACACTCGAGGCCTGCATGGCCAGCAGCATTCCCCAGGCTCGCGAGGGCACCCTCTATTTGATGTGTGGAGGCCGGCCGGAGTCATTCGAACGGGCCAAGCCGGTATTAACCTCCCTCAGCGCGAAGCTTCGCTACGTGGGGAAGGCTGGCGAGGCCGCAAAGGTGAAAGCCCTCGTGAACATGGTCATGAACTCCAATACCGCGGCGCTGGCGGAGGGCCTTGGACTGGGCGCCGCCCTTGGCTTGGATCTGACGATGCTCCGGGAGGTCTTTGCTCAAACCGGCGCCAATTCCCGGGTGCTCGAGACGGATGGGGAAGATATGCAGAACCGTGCGCACGACTGTTACTTCTCTGCGGCACACGCTGCCAAAGACTCCGGCATCGCCCTGGCCCTGGCCGAGAGCCGAGGTGTGCAGCTCCCGGTGGCCACGGCGACCCTGGCGCAGTATCAACGCCTCGTCGCCTTGGGTAAGGGCGAGTTGGACAAGTCCGCCGTCGCCGAGCTAACGTTCAAGGACCGCACGTAACCGACGAGGGTGCAGATGCTGGTGGTCCACCGAGCGTGGGTCCTGCTTCTCCTCTGCGTGAGTGTGCAGGCGCTGGGGTCCGGTCCAGCCTCTGGCGCCGACTTGCCCGAATCCTCCCTGATCTACGTTTCTGACTACTTTTCCTTTGTTGGCGCGGACAACCAGGGGCACGTGGCGTTTGCGTTGGATAACAATCGCGGACGCGACGGAGAGGCTTTCCAGGCCGAGCACTTCGTCGTGCTGCACGACGAACGCCGGGGCTGGGTGGCTATCCCGGGCAACGGATTCTATGACAACTCCAAGCAAGAGCTGACACGCATCCCTGACTCCGAATTTTTTCAATTTCACGGCTCACCAGAGTCGGGCCTGACCGTCGTCAGTGAGAAGAGCCAACTGACGCTGAAGATCGACCCGCTTGTGGAGCGAACCCGCCGGACCCATGAAGGGAGCGTAACCTGGATGGGCTCGGCGGCCGCCCTGCTCACCTGGCAGGGGCGCACCATCCCCGGCCGCGTCCTGTATGAATACCTCATGATGCCGAACTTCAATCGGCTGACACGCACCTATTGGGGGCTCTGGAAGGACTTTCAAGGGCTGTACCTGAAGGCCGGCGCAAACGGCGACATCTATCTACACAGCCAGCAGAGCGAACGGATCGCCGCCCTCGCGGGAAAACTCGTCGGCTTTTCCGTTCTCGAAGAGAGGACGGAGGTCCTCACGGATCTCACCGTCGAAGTGCTCGATCGTGACTTGGCCTTAGGATTGTATCGTTGGCCAACCGCTTGGACGGTGACCTGGACCGGAGCAAAGGGGCCGGCCCAATTGCGGCTCACCGCGTTCGATCGGAACAAGATCGCGGGATGGGTGATCGGCGGGTTCGCGATGGCGCTCGTCCGCGGCGAACTTTCTTATGACGGCCGGACTATCCCCATCTACGGCCTGGTCGAACTGTTGATGTAACGGCACCCGCAGGGCGGGTGGTGTCATTGGTCCCCCCACTCCCTGTCATCGTCTTGTCGATGCCACTCCTCGCGAGACAGTCATGTCTCTCGCCTAGGGTATCCAATTAGATACGACTCCCAGATACAGGTGTCCACAATCGGATAAACCTCACATTTCCGCTCGCCTCTCGAATGCCGCAAAAAAGCTCGTTCTTCATCTCCTGTCTCGCCACGCCGATTGCGCACGATTCTTGCGCCGTCGCTTGAGTAACAAACGGTTCTCGGAAATGGCTGCATTTCTCGTGAGGTGACGGCCAGGCACGTGGCATTCACGCTGCTTTCTGGAATGCGACCGACTTCATCACCAGACGCATCTTTCACACACAAGGGAGCCCGAGATGTCGTTTCAGTCTCCAATTCAGAATCGATCGACCCTCACGATGGGTGTCGTCACGCTCATGCTGCTGGGAACAGCCTGTGCTCACACGACGACGATAAGTTCCGCCGATTCGACATGTCGCCCGGACAACACCGTCTATGCGGATGTGGTGGCCCTCGAACAGGTCTACATGTGGAATCGCTTCGGAGCCTTCAACCCAGGGGGCATGATGTTCGCCCTTCGCGACGATGTCGTCTCCATATCGACCGGTGGGGATTCGTCACACTTGAAACCCGGTTCCGTCCAGCTTCGATCGACAAAACGCCCACGGCCGCTCGTCCTTCGCGTCAATGAGGGGCAATGTCTAGAGGTCCTGTTCGAGAATCTCCTCTCACCTCCCCCGCCATCCGACGACGTAGAGCGGCGGGTGCCGGAATATCAGGTCTTTGCCACGGGGCCCAAATCCTCCTCGATCAAGTTCACCATCGACGAGCAGATCTTCAGCGCGGATCTTCCACGCACGCGATCGGCCTCCATGCACGTAAATGGACTCGACTATGTGCCGGTCGACAGCAACTATACGAATGCCTGCGCTGCAGCGGGCGTCGAAGCCTGCGGGTCCGACGGCGCATTCGTGGGCAACAACACCTCGACCTTGGTCGCGCCAGGTCAAAAAGCTCTCTACCGTTGGTACGCGAGAAAGGAAGGTGCTTATTTCTTCTATTCGATGGGCGCCCCAGTCGGAGGAGAAGGCAACGGGGGACAGCTCGGGCTCGGGCTCTTCGGCGCCGTCAACGTGGAGCCGGCTGGTTCCATCTGGTATCGCTCGCAAGTCACCCATTCGGAACTGGACCAGGCCGCACAAGGCAATCCAGGTGGACACCCCTATGCCAAACTCGACTACGGCCGCTTTGCCATCCTGGATGCATCCAACCACATTCGCCACAGCGACCTGAACGCGATCGTCGCGATGCCTCATGACCCGTCGTTCAAGACTCACCCGGGACAAGCGACAGGCGGCGGCGAGGACACCGCCGACTGTGTAACCCGTCCGACCAGTGGTGCTTGTGGCCGTTCATTCCGTGAGTTCACTGCAATCTTCCACGATGAGATTCAGGCCGTCCAGGCTTTCCCCGAACTGGCCGACGATGACCAGCCGATTTCCTCGCTCAAGGACGGCATGGCCATCAACTACGGAGCGGCGGGATTGGGTGCCATGCTTGGCGCCGCCAAGCGAGGATTGAAGCCCCTCGATCAATGCGTCGAATGCCGTGTCGAGGAATTCTTCCTGACGTCATGGGCCAACGGCGATCCGGCGCTGTTACTCACACGGGACCCGGAATCGGGCAATGCAATCGGTACCGCCTATCCCGACGATCCTTCGAACGTCCACCATTCCTATATGGGCGACCCCGTGCGGTTCCGAAACATTCATGCGGGCCCCAAAGAGACCCACGTGTTTCATCTGCACGCGCATCAATGGCTGCAAGACGACCGCGACCCGAACGGAACGTATCTCGACTCACAGACCATTCCCCCCGGCTCCACGTTTAGCTATGCCATCGAATGGGGCGGCTCAGGCAATCGCAATCTCTCGGTCGGGGACTCGATCTTTCACTGCCACCTCTATCCGCACTTTGCCCAAGGCATGTGGGAACTCTGGCGCAGTCACGATGTATTCGAGGACGGGACACCTGGTGTCTATGACAAAGCCGCGCGTCCTCGTGGCCGTGCACTTCCAGACGGAGAACTCACTGAAGGAACGCTCTCGCCGGGAGTGGTTCCAATTCCAGGTCGTGCACTTGCGAGACTGCCTAATGCCACGTTCGGCGGCTATCCATTTTACATTCCCGGCCAGCCGGGTCATCGCCCGCCGCAAGCGCCTTACGACATCGACGTGGTGAAGACGGCGGACAACCATGACCTCGAGGTCAACGGCGGCCTCCCACGACATCGTGTGTTGTCCGGTGTGCTCACGGCCGATTCCGGGCCGGAGTTCGAACATGTCTTGAAAGACGAGGCGCTCCACAAGGGCGGGGAGATCGCAGAAACCAACGCCAAACGGGTCCTCTCGCAAAACGGCAATGCTCAGCTAGTCAATTTGGCCCGTAAATGGACACAGATCGATCTTGAGATCTTACCGTCCAAAGGAACCCCAGACGAGCGGACGGCGATCGAGTTCCACGCCGGCACCTTCGGCAATCCATCCGACCGTGTCGATCTGCCAGTTAACGAGTATGGCTGGAAAGGTGTCGGGTACAAGGCGGAAGTCGCGCAATCCGTCGGCTCCGGCATTGAGGTCAAGACCGCGAACGGCTACTTCCCGGTTAATAGTCTCGAACCGCAGCCGGGAGCCCCCTTCGCCGATCCCTGCCCTGTCGAAACAAAGAGTCTCACGCGTGAGTATCGCGCGCTCTATCTGCAAGGGGATCTCATCGTCAACAAGTACGGGTGGCACGATCCGCAAGCACGCATTCTGCTCCTGGAAGGCGACTTGAAGGACACGGTGAAGGAACCGCATTCCTTGAACGGACATCGCCAGGTCGAACCGCTCTTCATCCGCGCCAATTCCGGCGAGTGCGTGGTGTACAAGGCGACGAATCTCATTCCCAACGCACTCAATGTAGATGATTTTCAGATGTACACGCCGACCGACACGATCGGGCAGCATATCCACCTCGTCAAGTTTGACGTGACGTCCTCAGACGGCTCCGCCAACGGCTGGAATTATGAAGACGGAACGTTTTCGCCCGACGAAATCCGCGAACGGATTGCCGCCTGCAACAACAATCCTCAGTGCCTGGCCAGGGCCTGTGCTAACCCCGATGTCTGTGTAAGCGGCCACCTGCGGCCTCGCACCCATCCGTTGTTCCGATCGTTGGACAAGGCGATTCCGGGCGTGACGCAACAGGGGCTCGCCTCCGAGGTCCGCCGGCTCGGCCTGTGTAAAGATTTTGGCGGCGAGGACGACGACGGAATCCATCACCCGTGGTGCGGGGCGCAAACCACTGTGCAACGATGGTGGGCCGACCCGCTCTTCAACTTCCGGTTTGACGACAAGCGCACTTTCGATCGGACGATCAGAACCGTCTTCACCCATGACCACATGGGGCCCAGCTCGCACCAACACCATGGATTCTATGCCGCCCTGGTCGTCGAACCGAAAAATTCGGTCTGGGAATTTGTGGATGGGCGTCCGATGGGCGGTGCCGATCTGACGCACGTGGCCGAACCGAAGAACAAGCCCTGGTCCACCGGCAAGGAATCACCGCCCGTCCTGACCTGTCAGGACAAGACCAACCCGGACAAGTTCAAGGCAGCAACGGCTGGGAACTGCGAACCGGGCTTCATCCTCCGATCGGATGGCGGACCCACATCCTATGCGGCGAATATCATCGCGCCAATCCTGCATGACGACCCGGCGTCGAACCCGCGGAAGGCGGGGGCCAATGACGCTGTGCTGGCCGATCGCCATCGCAAGGCCGAGCAGGAAACGCGCGACCTTGCGCAGAGCACGGGACAGGATTTCAAAGACCTCTGGCAGGCACGAAACGGGGAGCCGGACACGCGCCGCGAATACAACCTGGCCGTGGCCGACTTCACGCTCGTGTATACCCAGGACCTGCAACCGATCAACCCGACCTCTCGCGACGAGAGCGACATTTTCCATGGGGAGCACCACCCCTTCCGAAAACCCGTCCCGGAAGGCATCTCAGCCGAGGATCCCGGCACACAGCTCATTAACTATCGCAATGAGCCCATTCCACTGCGGATCGGCAGACGCAGAGGAGACGACCACGCATCCACCAGCTCGCCGTCCGTCGACGATGCCTGCGGCGTTCGCGCCGAAGAGTTGAGTCAAAAGCAGGGGGCTGCCGGAGATCTCGCCAATATTTTCAGCTCGCACGTGCATCGCACATGCGGTCAACGATTGGCGCAACTGCGGCCCTCACCGCAACTCCATCCATTTCTCACGTCACTCAAGATCCAACCCAACCCAGTCCTGGAGCGGATCGCGAAGAACCTTGAGCGCTGGCGGATGCAGTTTATGACCAACCTGTCGAGGACCGAACCTTGGCGTACGCCGGGTGATCCTTCGACGCCGCTGCTGGCCGCCTATGAGGGTGACCCGCTTCAGATCCGGATGATCCAGGGGGCCCAGGAAGAACAACACGTGTTCACCATGCATGGCGTGAAATGGCTGGCGATGCCGGCGGCCCGGCAATCGGGTTTCCGCAATGGACAGCACATCGGGATTTCTGAACATTTCGAATTTTCGACGGACATCGATGTTCTCAATCGCACACCGCAGACCGACTATCTGTACGCGTCATCGGCAACGGATAACCTGTGGGATGGGATGTGGGGCTTGCTGCGCTCTTTTCACGAGAAGAAGACGCGTCTCGACCTGAGGCGCCTCCTCGGCAACTCTCTGATGCCGCCACCGCAACCGGTGGCAGGCCCGGACCCGGATCCGATCTGCCCACTGGGCGACGAAATTCCGAAGGAACGGTTTGTGATCAACGCGGTAGCCGCCTGTGACATGCTGAACAACTGTGGCGACTCGGCTCCCGGCCTCCTCTATAACGCGCGCCTCGGATTGTCCGACCCCTATGCCGTGCTGTTCATCCGGAACGATCACGAGCAAGCCGTCCGCGCCAAGACACGTACACCGGAACCGCTCATTCTTCGCGTGCCGGCCGGGGCCTGCGTCAAAATCGAACTGACAAACAAGCTGCCCAATCTGAAAGACGCGCATCTGTTCAACCAAGACGATCCGCGCAGTCCAACTCGGCGCGATGACAGCCTCAGCCACAACCTCTTGCCGGCAATTGCCGACGGGTTCAATTTCAACCAGATCCGTCCGTCACGTACGATCAACCTGCATCCGCAACTTGTCACGACGTCGGTGTACACACAGGATAGCCGGGTGGGGCTCAACGCAGAGAAAAAGGAAGACCAAGGGAGCTACGTTCATCCAAGTGAAGGCTATCAATACACCTGGTATGCCGGGAGCCAGAAGATCGGCGCCGACGGCAAACTCGCGCCGGCTCCGGTGGAAGTCGGGGTGGCGGCGTTGGATGACATGGGGGACATGATCACGCGACCGTCGCATGCAGGCGCCGGAGCCCTCGTGGTCGAACCGAAGGGGGCCTGCATTCTCGAGGACGCTGGATCGGCGGCCTCTGCCACCGTGATTTATCGCAAGGACGGGGCGCAGATCCCCAAGGCGGACTGCACAACCGATCTGATCTCAACCGCGCAACAGAATCCCGCTTACGAGGTCTTCCGCGAATTTGTGCTCGTCCTCCAAGACAGCGTGCATCTGGCCCACAATCGTCAGCCCCTGGGCAATCTCAAAGATGCCGACGATTCCGAGGATTCCGGACACAAGGCCTTCAACTATCGGAGCGATCCACTGTGGGCTCGAGCAGGCCATGCCGGCCCATCCATTAGTTTTGAAGAGAAGCAGGAACTTGACGACTACACCGACATTTTTACCGCCGCCAGAGGCCCGATCGAAGCGCCGCTCTTCACGGCCAGGGCGGGCACGAAGGTCCGATTCCGCATCGTCCATCCCGGCGGTCATCCCCGGCAACATTCGTTCACGTTGCATGGCCACAACTGGGACGACACCCCCTGGAAAGACGATTCCACCGCCATCGACGACACCAAGCAGAGACGGTTACACGGAACCACTGAAGCCATCGGTCCGGCCCGTCACCTCAACGTGGTCACTCAAGCGGGTGGCGCGTTGGCCGTCCCCGGCGACTATCTCTTCCGGTCACAACCCAGTTTCATGATCGATCAAGGACTGTGGGGCATTTTTCGGGTGTGTGACAAAACGGATCCGTCGATCGCGTGCAGCTCGCGCGTCGCTGGCCGCTAAGAGTCAGCATAGAAGGGGGAACTCCATGCCTAGCTACAAAATCATCACCCAGCGCCCTCAAGGAACTGGTGTCGTGGAATTCGGGTGGCCCGAGGGGCCGAACGATCGTCTGATGGGCGGGAAACGCGTGTTCGCAAAGGGAACCAGTGGGCCGGCCGTGGATCTGAGCGGCCCAGGAGTGCGCTTACAGAAAGTGAGCGACCGTTCAAGCGGATTCCGGTTGAACTTCGCTAACAAGGAGATGTTGCTCCGGGTCGACGAGGAAGAGTCCGGATTGATCATCACCTTCTGGAAACCGGTGCGAGCGGTGGCCACACAAATTTCTGTCATCACACAGGAAGACGATGCAGATTTTTGGGGATTCGTTTTTGGCTACGAGACTGATCCCGGCCATACGGTCTCATTCCCAGACCCGGATTCCGCCAACGGAACGCCTGGCTGCCGCCAGGGGAAGAGCACCGTTGTCGTAGACAACTCTGCCGTGACGCTCGGCATTGAAAGCGACGTCCCATCTATTCTGAAAGTGGAGTTCGACGTGAGCAAGATTGGCGTTGATATCGACAGCTTCGCCATTAACACATTGACCGTGTTGGTCTAACCGCTCACTCCCAATGGACATGATGATGAAAACTCTTCTGGTGCCAATCTTCGCTGCCGCTTTCGCGCTCTGTTCGGGCCCGACACCAGCTTTTGCCGCCACGTTCCAGTCCACAGAGAAGGGAACAGCCTTCACCATTAACCTCCACGGTGAATCTGCAGAGCTGCTTCGAACAGATGAGCGCGCCCAAGTAACGCTCCAGATCCAAGGCCGCCACTCCCACGACCACGCGACACATCGCCCGGCTGTCTGGATTAGCCCTCGCCTTTCCGAACAGGTGGCGCGTGAAGTCCCCTGTCGCGAGAAAGTCAAACGCTTTGCCTCCGGACGTCTGGCCGATCGAGCCGAAATCGACCTGACCGCCTATCTGCTCGTTACATTGAATGATGACGGGACGATCAGCTTTATCAATCCGCACGTCGCCCTGAATCGGACGAAGCTTGAAAGTTTGATCGTGCTTCCCGCCAAAGGGTTGGATTGGGCGCAGAATCATGATGGCACGAAACTCGCCGTCACCATGCCCGACGCCCATGCTGTCGCCGTTATCGACACGGAAAAGCGCACAATCGCGCATCTCATCGAGACGGGGCCCGAAACGCGACCGACGCGCATTCTTCGCGACGCCTCCGGTTCCCGCATGTGGGTCGGGCTCGATCGGGACAACCAGGTGGTGGCGATCGATGTCGGGACCGGACGCATTGTCGCCTCACTCACCGTCGGCGCGGGACTCCACACCTTGGCCCAGTCTGCCGACGGAGCCTATCTCTTCGCGAGCAACAGCGAGGATGGGACGGTGTCCATCATCGAGACGAAGTCGATGCGAACGCGGGGCACTGTCAGAACGGGACAAACCCCTCTCGCCATGGCGTGGAGTGTCGCGACCAGTCGATTGTATGTCGCCCATGTGAACGAAGACACGGTGGCCGTCCTTGACCCGGTCACGCAACGCGTCGTCTCCCGCATCGAAACCGCTCGAGGTGGGATGACGTTGCAGTTTGATCCGAGAGGCACCATCGGCCTGCTGTTGCGACCCCATACCAACACCATGAGTATTCTCGACACCACCACCCAGCGCGCGTTGGCCACGGGCGATGCCCTGCCCCAATCGGACGACGTGTTGCTCACAGATTCTTACGCCTACGTTCGGAGCGCCGGATCGGAGAAGATTCGTTTGTATGCCCTCACTGGGCTCCGACGGGGTGAATTCAATGCGATCGAAGTGCAGGCCGGACAGGCGGCGCAGGCGCGGTTGGAACCCGGCGTTGCCGACATGATGGCGCCGATTCCGGGCGGCGGCGGCGTCATCGTGACAAATCCCGCTGATCGCCAACTGTATTTCTATCATGAGGGCATGATGGCCATGTCCGGTGCGTTCCAGACCTACAGCCGTGCGCCTCGGGGGCTCCTCGTGCTCGACCTCGGACTGAAGGAAACTAGCCCGGGAACCTATGAGGCAACGATCCACTTCGAGCATGGTGGTCTTTATGACCTCGCGATCGCTCTCAATGAGCGCGGTCAGGTGGCCTGTTATCCCATCCAGGTAGAGGGCCCTGCGAGTCCAAGGCGCGACAAGTCGGCTGCCATGCACCTAGAGGTTCTCGACCTGCCTGCGCACGTCGCACCTGGGCAGCCATTGACCCTGACGATGCGATTGACCGACCCGCACACGAACAAGCCTGTACCTCAGATTGGCGACCTCCAAGTACTGATGATCGAGCTGCCTGGAGCCTGGCAACAGAAGATTTATGCGACACCCAAGGGCGATGGTCTGTATGAGGCACGCGTGACGTTCCCGCACGCAGGCCGGTTCACGGTCACCATGGGCAGTGCCTCTCTCGATGTGCCGTTTGCGAAATCACCCGTTCACACGATTCTGGTACGGAGCAGCGATCAGAGCGCGCAGCAGCCCATAGTGAGTCGTGGTCATTAAGGAACTCAGCGAAGCAGTCGCACTGGAGGCGTTATGAACACGCATCGGAAGGCATGGATCACCGGTCTCTTCCTCCTGGTTTTGGGCATATCTCCCGCCCAGGCGCAGGTCCCTAACACGCCGTTTTCCCTGTTGGGGTTCATCGAAGAATTCACACTGTGGACTCCAGCGGTCATGACCAGCCGCTGTCCCGGCATCAACGATACCTTTCGCGGAGCACGCATGAAGGTGAACGGCATCATGGTGACGCTGCCTTGCCACCTCATCATTGTGCTGCCGGGAACTGCGCTGACACCGGCGGACATGTTCCGTGGGCCCAAGGCCACGGCGGCCACCGATCCGATGCTCCCCCAGTCGGGACTCGCGATGGCCGATACACCGCCGCCGGTCGTACCGTTTGAGGCACAAGTGACGGGCAACATCGTCAACGGCGAATACATCGCGGGATTGATGAAGATCACGCAACAAGACTTGAATGCGGGGGCCGGCTTTATTCAGGCAATTAACTTTACGGCGGGCGAACTGCGGGTCGGCCAAAAAGGAGGGGCGACCGGAGCAAGAGTGAAGCTCAACGACGTCGACAACCGCTTTGGCAACGGGGACACCAATGGAGATCACCGCTTTACGGCCGATACCTCCAATCCCACTGTGACAGCGGAGACCGGCTATCCACTCTGCATTCCTCGTGTCGCGCCGCCGGGAAGCGATGCCGAATGTCCTGCGGCAAACCGCCCCACCAATGCGGCCGGAGAGCCCCAAACCCGTTTTACCATCGGCACGGTGCCAGCCATCGCCGATGCGCCGGCCTGTCCAACGTGCAATCCAAACAAGCAAGCGCCACTGCTCGTCGGAGATTACGTGACATACGCCGGAACCATGGCACGGGACACGCAGGGACTTTACGTGTCGGCCCATTCGGTGCACTCACCCATGGGCATCTATACCTCGCCCTGCACGCTAACACAGAACGCGGGATGCAACACGCCCGCCTATTTGAATCTAGAAGAGGTGCTGTTCGGCACCGCTGGTGCGCCATTCCCTGATATCGACGTGGAAACCGGCCCAGGCAAGAAAATCGATGGCGAGCCGAGCACCGCGGTCAAGGTCGTGGCGTTTACGACGGATCCTTCCCGACAGGTCGAGGTGGTGGCAATCGATCACAACCCCGTGACGCATGCCGAGCAGCTACGTGTCTTGACCTCGATGACGCCGCAGGTGACCCCCTTCGGCCGTGTCCGGACGGTGCTCGAGGCGGTCAATTTGCTGCCACCGCCACGCGAGGTGAAGTTGCGGATTAAGGATTACACGGGGCCGACCACGGCTGCCAATGGCCTTGAACCGGCTCAATACACAGCCCCGATTGCGGAGTACATTTTTCCGGAAAACACAGGATTCGGCCAGGTGCTGTACCCGGCGAACGTTGAAAACTTGTGCTTCCTTCGTCGGGGAAGCGGGAAATACGAAGGACTCGGACGCGACCCCGGGCTGAACATTGGAGCCCTGATTCCGTTCCCGGAATCCGGGCATCCTAACCCGCAGGCGAATCCGTTGTGCCAGTAATCGTCGACCTGCCTGTCAGCGATTCGACTACCTCATGGTCGATGCGTGCCGTTTTGCATTCGCTCGGACCCTTCGGGTATGCTTTCGGTACTCCCTATGTGGCGTCGCGCGCACCCCAGTTATCAGGAGAGTACCGGCGGCGGAATCAGCTGGAAGTTTCGGCTGCTTCCCATCCTGCTCTTCGCCCTCTATGGGGTGTACTACTACTTCTCCAACCAGGAGCCCGTCCCCATCACGGGACGGAGCCATTTGGTGGACATCTCCCGCGATGAGGAAGCTCAATTGGGGCTCCAGTCGTATCATGAGATCCTGCGGCAGTCGCACCTCGTCGAAAACGGGCAGATCGTCGATCTCGTTCGCACCATCGGCCAGCGGCTGGCGAATGCCGCCCATGACGTCGACCCGGGCTTCCAGTGGGAGTTCAACGTCATTGAATCCGGGCAGGCCAATGCCTTCGCACTCCCGGGCGGGAAAACAGCCGTCTATACGGGATTGGTTCCGGTCGCCAAGAACACCGATGGCCTCGCAGTCGTCATGGGCCACGAAATCGCGCACGCCATCGCCCGGCATGGCGCCGAGCGCATCGCGCATCAGCGGCTCTTTCAACTCGGTCAGATGGCGGTGAGCCTGGCGCTGGGCGGGGTCGACTATGACACGCAGCGGATGGTCTTGGGGGCCATGGGAGCCGGAGCACAGTTCGGCATTTTACTGCCCTTCTCGCGCGACCACGAAAGTGAAGCCGATTACATGGGGTTGCTCTTCGTGGCCCGGGCCTGTTTCGATCCCACCGAAGCCCCGAAGCTCTGGGAACGGATGGGCGAGGCCAGCAAGGGACAGCCCGCAGAATTCATGTCCACCCACCCGAGTCATGAAACCCGGATTCGACAATTCCAGGAGTGGATGCCTGAAGCCCTCAAGATCCGCCAAGAGAAGTGCCGCACGTCATCCGAGACGCCGGACACCCCTTTCCCAGGGTAGTCCTCTCCACCTACCTTAGCGCAAGTCCGCGTACCCCGCTTCAAGGCCCGCCGCTGCCTTCACCGCCTCCGCCGAAAAGCCCGGCTCCTGCCGGAATTGGTTGCTCTCTGCGCCATTGTGCTCTTCGTACGTGCCTTCGGTGTTGATGACGTGATTGTGCGACGCCCGGTGAAACAAGATCCCCATCGGCACCCGCTCAAGCACGTTGTTTGACAACAGGATGCCGCTACTGCCCTCATCGAGGTAGATACCAGGGATCGGTGAATGGCCGGCCCAGGGCGAACGGACAAGATCATGAATGTAGTTATCCTGAATCACCGTGCCAGGCTGCTTCGACAACGTATAGATTCCTGCCCCATCGGCCATGAACGACATGACACCGTAGAGATGATTGGCCTCCACGCGATTGTGCCCAAGACGAGTTTCCGCGTCGGTCCACCCCCACCCGATACTGATCCCGGTGTAGGGAGCATCGTGAACCTCATTGTGTTCGATCCGGGTGTGGGAGACGAAGCCCGCGAAAATCCCGACGCTCGAACGGTAGTCAAGGCCGATGCGCTCGACAAGATTGTTCGCAACGAGATTGTCGCGACAGGCCAGCCGAGGATCGATCGGTCGGGGTTCCAACGAACTCTCGATGACGATTCCACTGCCCGAAAGATCCTGGAATCGATTGCCCACCACCTCGGAGTCGCTCACACCGGTGGTAAAGGTCAGCCCCGTGGCGCCAAGGTGTCGAAACGTGTTTCGTTCAAACCGAACATGGTGCGCGTGTTCGACCTGCACCGCCGCCGGCACACGTCCGGCCATCGGCGTGGTCCCCGCGTAAATTGCATCGGCCTGTCCCGTGACAAACCCTTCGTCGCTGGGGAGCGTCCAACCTGCGTATTGGAATGTCAGCCCGATGAAGGCCAAATCGTGAACCGGCTCGCTCGCGGTTCCGCGCACGTCGAACAGCCGTTCAAGGTGGGGCGCGATGACCGTACCAGGCGTCAAATCCTCGCCCGCGCGAGGCCGGTAAAACACTTCCCCCGTCGCACGACGTAGATACCATTCTCCTGGCGCATCGAGAAACTCGAGGGCGTTTTCCAAGAAATACGGTTGCTGTTCCAGCCGAAGGAACAGATGCCCCATAAAGGCTTTGGTACGGTCTGGCTCCCTCGGTGAGAGAAACACTTCTTCGTCGGCCTCCACGAATGATTCCAGCCGCAAATTGTTCTGGGTCCACTGTTTAAACACGACCAACTCGATCTCCGAGAGTTGCGACCAAGGTGAAAGAGAACCGGGTGTCAGCACCAGGCGCTGGGTCGGCTCGTCCCAACGCACGAGCCGGGCGAACTCCGGATCGTTGGGCAGGCGTGACCTCGTGGCGCGTGCCCCATTAACATAGAGTTGCCGAAAGCGCCGGCCGCCGACCTCGGCGCGTTGGAGGCCGGTCTCCGTCCCCGTCCACCCGCTGATGGCCTTCCCACCGCTGACCATCGCCTCTTCTCCGGGAAACGACCGATAGATCACGCGGAACCCATTCATTCCTGAGTCGCGGGCATCAAACTGAAGCCCACGCTCAAGTTCGTAGAGACCGCCGCGTAGCAGCACAACCACGTCGCCGGTCATGCCGACCGCGCGTGCCCGCGCCATTGCCTGCGCCTGCTCAATCGATCGAAGAGGCTGCGTGTCTGTGCCGGGATTCTGGTCGTCGCCTTCCAACGACACGACGATCGGGGGCAGGACTTCCGCTGTGGCGCGCGCTCCGAGCCCCTGCCAGACACCTATCCATAGCAGGACACTTAAACCCAGAACGAACCGTTTTCTCCGTCTCGTGTAGCTCACGTGGTTTGAACCCTTCCGACGCCCTGACCGAGCAGTTGCTGGGCGCGAGAAATGTCTCTCCTGTGCAGGAACGTGCGGCCGTTGCAGGCCGAGGGGCCCCCTGCCAGGGGGAATTGCGGGGGAGCAACGGCTTCAGCCCGAGCAAGTCCCCTGCCCAGTTTTTGCATCTTTTCCGAGGATCCCCCCATGCTCGAAGCTCTACGAACACCCAGACAAGGCAGCAGCCGTTCAGGCCACGTCTGGCTTTGTGTCCTCACCCTGGGCCTCTGGCTCGGGTCTGGGCCAGACATCGGAATCGCGGCCAAGAAACGGGCCGTCGATCAGAAGCACGGGCAGAGCCATGGGCGAACCCCTGAGCAGGGCATTGTCCTGGAATCAAAGGCCATCGCGAAGGACACCAGAAACGCGAGCGCCTACATTCGTCGTGCGAACTACCACCTCCAGCTCAGCCAGGGCCTACATTCAAGCGAACATCTTCGTGCCTCGGCCGACGATCTGGCGGAGGCCGTCGCCCTGAGGCCCCACGATGCCGCGCTCCACAGCCGATTGGCCGAAGTCGCTACGCGCTTAAGAGAATATCAGCTCGCAGTGTCCGAATACACCACCGCCATTGCGCTTGCGCCCACAGCCTGGGAGCACTATGCAGGCCGTGGGCACGCCTATTTTCATCTCCGGCAAGACCGACGAGCCAAAACCGATTTCACGCGGGCCGTGAGACTCAACCCCGGCCTTCGTGGTGCACTCGAGCGCGAACAGCGCGAGATTCGCCAGGCGCGTCAGAACGAGGATGCCTCTGTCGGGCTTATCCGGCAGCTACAGGTGGGAAAGCACCGTGACCGTGTAGGGGCGACGGAGGGTTGCCCGAGCGCCCCACCAACCCACGAAGACCGGTGCGAGGAACTCCGCCCAATTGGGCTGTTGCCCTGAGGAAACCAACGGGATTCACCAGGTCGTCATATAGAAACGCCTGGTGAATCCCTCTCGACTCGAGACCTGGTACCCAGCCTCTCTAGAACTATCGCTCGACAATATCCTTCTTCATCGGCCCAAGCGCACCGAGCAACTCGTCCTTCTCAGTCTTGCCGACCTTATAGTGATCCAGCGCCGCAACCAGATCCTGCACCAGTGCGTTAAAGTCCGCATCGGTCAGGCTCATCCCCGCGTGCGTTGCCTTCATCGTACGTCCCGTATATTTGCAGGGCCCACCGGTCGCCTCGCACACCTGATCAACCAAATGTCCCTTGAGCTTCGGGATGTCCGTGCTGCTGAAGAACTTGTTAATCCGGTTGTCCGCCGCGACGTTACCGACAAACTTCTCGACCACCGCGGTGATGGCATCTTTTCCACCAAGACGCTGATAAAGCGATGGTTTCGCCGCCATCTGCGTTTCGGCACAAGCACTGAGCATCAGAAGCCCCACCACGCCAACCACGATTGGTGCCCTCGACATCGACATACGTCCTCCTTGTGAATGAATGACTACCCGCTCGACTGACCTACGGCCGCTCCTTTCCCACCAGCCCGCCGCTGACAAACCCTTTGGGCATCTCCGCCCCCACCAGGCCGGACAGATATTCTCCATCTGCGCGGACCAGCAGCGGCACGCTCCCGATCCCGATGTCTTCCCACGCTCGTTCCCACTCGGCGGCGCGTGCCGCGCTCGCGGATGTGCGGGAGAGCTCCACCAACAGATCCGGCAGTCCCAATGCCTGAGTAAGAGTGGTCAAGACGTCTGGACTGGAAATATCCTCATTTCGCTGCCAGAGCGCACGGTAAAGATCGACACGCAATTGGTGCGCGCGCTGATGGTCGATTGGCAGGGCGACGGCAACCACACGAATCGCGGGACCCGTATTGGGCTTGCCGGTTACGGCCTGAATCGGTACCTCCGGCGCAAGGCGCTGGACCGCGCGCACCTCCTGATCGATCATCGCCTGCATCCGTGCAGCCTGCACGACCCGCGGGATAGGCAACCTGGGTGCATGTTGCACCCCACGCCATTCGATCTGCCCATCCAGGCCGAGCCCTTCCAATCGTTCCCCAAGCGCGTAACAGAACGGACAGTTCGGATCGCTGTATAAAATGATCGCCGTCATCGCGCTTTCCCGATTGCATCCGCACGGCGCCGGACGGTCACGCTCAGCGGTCCCAGGCACACGTGAGCTGCATTGTATTTAGGTTAACGAACCTTACAGGCGGCAGAGTGGGCTTGTCAACCGCGCGCGCTGCGCTGGAGCTCACGCTCAGTGGCCGACTGGAGCAGGGCGCCGCAGCCGGCACAGCGCGGAGTGAGCGGAATCGTGCGCGGCAGCGGGGTGATGGGAGGAGGACCAAGAACAAGGCGAGCCACGGCGGAGGTCCGATGCGTAGCCAGGAGTTTTGGCGTGATGAGGAAGAGCGCCACCATGGCCACTCCAGCCGCAATCAGCGGCCATTGGGCCGAAATTACGCTGCTGCCCAGATACGTGAACGCGAAGGTTGGTGGGATCATCCCCAACAGGGTCGACAGCGCGAAGGTTTTCAGTGAGAGATTCGTCAATCCGGCG
This sequence comes from uncultured Nitrospira sp., assembly GCA_964449255.1. GTDB lineage: Bacteria > Nitrospirota > Nitrospiria > Nitrospirales > Nitrospiraceae > BQWY01. Next base: position 169,410 of record CAYUYE010000004.1, read on the forward strand.
CCATAGCTGACCACATCGAAAGAAAACACCGGGATCAGCCGAGCAAAGAACATCAGACCCATCAGCTGATGGTCCGTGCACATCTGGCAGAACACGGCATCGGCCTTGAGGATCTTTGACAGCGTTTCCCGGCCAAGCGCCCGAGCCAGGAGAAAACAGCCGATGGCGCCGATCTCCGCCCCGATCACGGCATAGACGGTTCCCCACAAGGGACCAAAGGTGGCGCCCGCGGCGAGATCCAGCGGCAGGCTCGGAATCGGAGGAATTACGACGGCGCCAGCCATGCTGGCAATCAATAACAGCGGGGCAAGAGGGCCTGCGCCCTGCAACCATTCGACGATCACCGTCGGCGTCAGGTAGCGCTCATAATCAACGGCGGAAAGCCCCCACCAGACCAAGGCAGCAGCCACCGCGGAGGCCCCAATCTTGATCCATTTCGTCAGTGAGCGGGACGGCACAGGGGGAGCAAGCGCGGGGCTCATCATGGTGAGACCAGTTCGAGGGCATGTCCATCCGGGTCACGGACCAACAGACCCTGGTGGAAACCCAGCGCTCCATCCGGCAAGGTGACCGCCCCGTTCGAAGCACACCTGGCCAACGCACAGACTCTCCCGCCCACCGCCTGGAGATCAGGAACCACCAGCGTCGTGCGCCAATGCCAGAGATCGGTCGGCGTGGTATCGGGCGGCATCGGCCGACCGGCGGTCGGGAGCTCATACTCCAAGAACTCGATCCCGGGCGGTCCTATCTTCGGCGTGACACCGGTCACTCGGGCACGAGCGCCTGGGAGACTATCGAGATGCTCCTGCTCGGCGCCCATGTTGAGTGTTCCGCCGGCTACCGTGAATCCCAAGAGATCGCGATAGAACTTGAGGCTGCTCTCCGTGCTACGCACCGTCAAGGCCGTGTGGTCGATGCCGAGAAAGAGGTCAGAGCCAGGTCGGTGCCAGTGAGGATTCCCCTTGCCTTCCGGGAACCACAGCAGCTCCAGATTGTGTCCGTCCGGATCGCGGAATTTGATGGCCTTGATACCGGCCGCTGCGTTGTTCGAGGCAGGGATCGTCTGTGGACGGGGCGAAATTTGCCGGACATGATGGTGGCGGAGCCGCGCCCACGCGGGGTCCATGTCGCGCACCACGATCGCGATGTGTTGGAACCAGAGATCGTTGCTGTAGGACGGGACCGGCATCGGTCGTACGTCTGGTGGAGACAGGAATTGTGTCAGTTCCAGCGTGTGCTCCCCTAACTGCATGCGCACCACGCGCGCCCGTACACCAAACACCCCATAGAACCGATCGTAGTCTGGTCCGTCGACCTCCCCATCGCTGATCGGCGTGAACGTCAGCACGTCACGGTAGAAAGCGACAGAGCGATCCATATCGGAAACGGTGAAACCGACGGCGGCCACAGATTGAATCAACGATTCGGCCCACGCGAACGGACAAGAGAGGGTGAGAAGGATCGCCAACGAGATGAAGCCGCGGATGCCCTTCACCTGAGTCGCTCCAGGAGGTGATCACCAACCCTCAAGGCATTGGCAATGATCGTCAACGATGGATTCACCGCGGAGCTCGACACAAAAAAGCTCGCGTCGACAACGTAGAGATTGTCCAGATCGTGCGCCTTGCAAGTGATGTCGAGCACACTGGTCTTTGGATCGCGCCCGAACCGGACCGTTCCGCATTGGTGCGCCGTGCCGGCAATCGGGATCTTCTTCCCCAGGTAGAGATGCGTCGGCAGCAGATGATCTTCACAGCCCAGATGATTAAGCATGCTCTTCAATTTGGCCGCGAGGCGGCGATGGGCTTCCAGGTTATTTTCCGTGTAGGCCAACGTGATAGAGCCATCCTTCCCGATCAGCACCCGATTGTTGGAATTGGGCAAGTCCTCCGACGTCATCCAGAAGTCGAGCGAGTGTTTGGCCATGATGTCCAAGGCGAGACCGGGAGCAAACGCCGGGGCGCCGGCACGCAGGGTCTCCATGTCCGACTTGCCGATCATCGAGATATGGCCCATCGGAAACTCCCAGTCGGCGGAGGCATAGTAGAAATCGTTGAGCCCGATCGTCTTTTGGAAGACGGTCGGATTGGGAGTTTTTGAAATCGCCAGCATGGCCGAATTGTTGTGGCACATGTAGTGGCGGCCGACCAGGTCGGACGAATTGGCCAAGCCGTTCGGGTGTTGGTCGTTGGCAGACTTAAGCAGCAATGCCGCCGAATTGATCGCCCCGCACGAGACGACCACGATGTCGGCCTTGTACGTCTCCATCTGCCCGTTTCGCTCGACAATCACTTCCGCGACCTGACGCCCCGAGGCGCTGGTCCCCAGCCTCGTGACCCGAGCGCCGGTCACCATGGAGACGTTGGGATAGGCCAGCGCAGGATCCACACAGACCACCTGGGAGTCGGCCTTCGCATTCACCACGCAGGGATAGCCGTCACAGGTGTTACATCGGATGCAGGCGCCTTTCTCAGGCTGTTGCTCGTTGCGCATCACTCCAACCGGCAAATGAAAAGGCTGGTAGCCGCATTTTTGCCAATCGTCGTGCAATTGTTGAATACGCGGTTCGTGGCTTAGGGCTGGGTATTTGTAAGGCGCACTCGCTTTTGGCTCGGTTGGGTCTTCACCTCTATTGCCGTGCACGTAGTAGAGGTGCTCGGCCTGGGTGTAATAGGGCTCGAGGTCGTCATACTTGATCGGCCATTCCGGCGATATGCCGCCGTGGTGCTTGACCTCGCCGAAATCCTGCGCGCGCATGCGCAGCAACGCGGCCCCGTAGACCTTTGAATTGCCGCCGACGTTGTAGTGAATCCCAGGATGGAAGGTGTTGCCGTCTTTGTCGTGCCACGTTTCCTTGGCCTTGTACTTGTTGTCGATAAAGACGGTCTTCGAGCTCCAGTTATCTTTCTCACGCGGCAGGTACCCGCCCCGTTCGAGCAGGAGGATCTTCTTCCCCGATGGCGCCAGCTTGTAGGCGAGCGTGCCGCCGCCGGGACCAGTACCAATGATGATGACGTCGTAGTGGGTAGCCATGGGCGACCTCGATGCTAATAGATGGTCTAGGGAAGTGAGAGGATATTACAGGAGTGCCTAGGGGGCACCCATCCTGGGCCTTTGCTCCCGGAGGCCGCACACTTGATCCATTAGATTCTTAAAATAAGGGCGGTGCTCCCTCGACGGCCGCAGTCGACCCAAGACGGGTGCCCCCTGGTGCCAAGACCCTAACCATCAGGAACGCACCGACGCACGCACTGTGCTCACCCGCCGCCTACTCCTCCGTCTGGGGGAAAAGACAATCAGCAAGCTCGGTGGGAGCATCAGAATTGGAGACGGCACCTTGCCCGCCCCGGCGCTTCGGCCTGACCGTGCCGGGCCTTCGACTGCTCGAACGGCTGAACTCGGTCCGTTGTGACACTTGTCAACGGACCTTCGGACAGCCGGCGGCCGTCGCAAGGCACACACGCTCGACAGTGAGCCGACGGGATAGTGGTCGCTTAGATGGTTCTACCTCTTTCAGCGCATCCCCTTCATTGTAAGGTTTCTTACGCTTCTCTGACTCCTACGTAGAGGGTGGAATGGTCCACCTTAACTACTCTGGAGGAGATTATGGAGGAGCAGATGAAGCAATTGACAACGTTAGGCGCCATGGCGGCGTTTAGTTTGACGGCGCTGTCGGTGGGGTGTGCGGCACCCGGTTCGGAAGGGATGGCGGTGCAGAAATCCGGCCATCGGCTGCTGATGAAAAGTGCCGTCGAGAATGCAACCTACACGGAAGTCACGCTCCCGATTTTCGAGGGCCAGCGCAGTGGTGAGACCGTCTGGTTCGTCGTCACGGAGTCATCCGATAAAGCCGATGCGGACGCGCGCGGCGTGCACTACAGCCCCAAGATGGCGAACGGCAAAGGCACCTTGGGGGTGCAGACCGTCGGCATGGTGAACGGCAAGGTCCAGTTTTTGGGCAGCGTCGATTTCGCGCCGGACCGTGTGGTGGTACCGAGCGAGACCGGATTCCCTCCGAAGGAAGCGAAACCGGGCGCGATCGGTGAGCCGCTCTATTCGCCGCTCATCCACTTGCCGAACGGTATCGTATTAAACGCGCCCCAGATCAAGAACAACAGCGGCACGCACGATCGCCTGGTCCGCATCGATCTGGAAAAGCGCACCGCGACGTTCAAGATGACGGACGGCTTCTTTGAAGGCCGCCGCGTCCACTACACCTCGTTCAACGCCTCCGATCCGGCGGTCGCCGCGCTCGAAGCGGCGAACTATACGCCGAATCTGAAAGCGCTGCCGAACAAGGGTTCGAACGGTCCCGCCTCGGCCTTGACCGGCTTGGCTCCGGTGGTGAATGGGCCAACAGGCAAGATGAATCCGCAGCGCCAGGGCCTCAGCTCCACACTGATGGGCGAGGGCGATCCGCTGAACATCGTACAGGAGATCCCGACCGGTCCTCGTGCGTCGGCCTACAGCCCGATGTGGGACGTGCATGCCACAGTCTGGGCGCAGGTGCCGATGCCGGCATCCAGCAACGTCCAACTGACGGACTTCAACACAGTCGAGAAGAAGGCCTATGTCGGTCAGGTCACAGGCCCGGGCGGCATGCCCTGGGGCCCGATTGGCGTAGTGGTGAATTGCCCGATCATCAGCATTGAGGAGTGATCAGTTCGATTCTCTTCTGTCGGGCTACAGCCATATGGCCGTAGCCCGCTTTTTGTGTTAGATGACGCGCCCGTTGACCCTTTTAGTGTTGGCCCGAAGGCCGGCTTTCCAATGAATTCCAGACTCTTCAGTTTCAACGGCGGCGCGCACGGTGAGTGGCGAGTCCTTCGGGTAGACGCCATTCTCGGTGAGCCGCTGCCAACAGTCTCCCGAGTCGCGGTGAGCGCTGGCCAGAACGGGACGGCCATGAATGCCGTGTGGTGCTTGCGGGGCATCACGAGCAATGAACGCTATGTGACGGCACAGGAGAAGCAGCAACTGGCGGCAGCACCATCTGTGCTTGGCCGTCCGGAAGCGACTTGTGCAGCGCTGATTCCGATTCGCAAGAACCCGCAGTGGTGGAGCTTATCACAGGACGAGCGTCGCAAGATTTTTGAGGAACGGTCGCACCACACCGCAATCGGGCTGAAGTATATCCCGGCCATTGCCCGTCGCCTGCATCATTGTCGTGACTTGAGTGAACAGGAGCCATTCGATTTCCTCACGTGGTTCGAATACAGGCCGTCGGACGCGAAGGCATTCGACAATCTCGTGGCCGAATTGCGCGCCTCAGAAGAATGGCGCTATGTGGATCGAGAAATAGATATCCGGCTGATACGGAGCGAACCTTAAAGGAATCCGCCTGTAAGGGCGGGGGCGTAAGGACCCCCAAAGGGCATAATCAGCGTCCGTTTACCCTGCCAGGTTTGGCGTTGCCACACGTTCCTGCTGCCTATACTTGGTCACCGTCATACCGGCGACACCCCAGTTGTCGGTGTCGACTTCCTCGATCACCACAAAGGTCTGCGCGGGCTTCTTGTCCAGCACATGAACCAAGAGGTCCGTGACTCCCTTAATCAAAGCTTCTTTCTGCTCGAGGGTGACGCCTTCGCGCGTCACCTGCATGTGGACGTAAGGCATAGTCGGTTTCCTTTCTTGAATCGTCCGAGCGTTCGGAAGGAACGCTCGGACTGGGTGGCTCACCATTTCCCGGCATGGGCACCGCCGTCCACGTGCAGGACTTCACCGGTCACGAACGTGGCTTCGGTGAGATAGAGCACCGCGTCGACGATCTCCGAGACTCTGCCGATCCGCTGAATTGGATGGAGCGTCTTCAGGAATCCGTGCGTCTCCGGCTTGTGCATCGGGGTGTCGATGATGCCGGCGCCGATGGCATTAAACCGGACCCCTTCCCCCGCATACTCGATGGCAAGCGCCGCAGTAGCTGCGTTGAGCCCCCCCTTGGTGAGGACCGGAATGGAAGCCGGCACGCCGGCTATCGGCTGATCGGCGAGCGTCGTCGTGATGTTCACGACATGGCCCGCTCCTTGCTGCTTCCTCTGCCGGACCGCCTGTTGGGTCACATACAAGAACCCGGTGAGGTTGGTGGCAACCAGACGCTCGAAATCCTCCGTTGTGTAGTCGGTAAATGGCTTCGGGATGAAGATACCGGCGTTGTTGACCAACAGGTCCACACTACCGAACCGCTGAACGGCCGTTTCGACCAGCCGGCGCGCGGTCTCAGGGTTGGCGATGTCGCCGTCCACCAAGGCCACGTCGTCACTGGGGACCAGCGTGCCCGCTTCCGTGATATGCCTCGAATTGGCCACGACTCGGTAGCCACGCTCGATCAACGACGTGGTCAGGCCCAACCCGATTCCGCTCGATGCGCCCGTGATGATCGCTGTCTTCTTCATTGCCATGAGACGACTCCTTTCGTCGTGAGAGTGACGTGAACGTTGCATCGCTTATTGACGAAGGTAGTGCATGGACTGTCTTATGGCAATATGCTATCGTTTGGTAACTACTCTTTAGACTTTCCGTTTGGTAAGTCGTCGCCACACGCAGGGAGGCTGATGAGATGGCCGTCAAACGTCGGAAATCGAAGGTCGCCCCCCCGCCGCCGGGCTGCCCCCTCACCGTGTGCATGCAATTTCTGAAAGGCGCGTGGACGCCCAATGTGATCTGGTATCTTCGGGAGGAGCCCAGACGGTTCAGTGAACTGATGGCCGATATTCCCGGGGTGTCGCCAAAAGTCTTTTCCGCGCGCCTCAAACGACTTGAGCACGATGGCATTCTGACGCGCCGCGTCATGCCGACCTCACCCCCAACGGTCGAGTATTCACTTACCGAGCTCGGGCAGGAACTCACTCCGGCGATCGAAGCCATCGTACAGGTGGGGCACAAACTCAAACGGCGCCGGGCTGGCTAGAGGGAACCAGCGTCTGAGCGGCGGCGGTATGTGGCGGGTATGCTTCGTAGGCCAACGAGAAAAAGGAGCGTGCTCGACGAAACGCGGCTGATAGCCAGCAGTCGCTCTCCTTCTGCTTCCTGCACATTGGACGATCAGGCTTGATTCACAGGACCGGGTCGTCGAACGCCAAGACTTCGCGGAGCCACCCCTCGCGTCTCAACCGGACCCAACCAGAGCTTGCTCCCATTTCTTCGTTTCGTTGACACCCCACCGAGCTCACCGTAGCCTACCTAAGTAACAGCCGACGCTCGGCAAGATTAGATCGACCATCACGTGAGGACCGCATGAAACTAGCCCGGAAGCAGGCCACGATCGTCAAGGGCGCGATTACGGAATGGGCGCAGGAGGGACTACTCCCCGCCTCTCAGGCGGCCCAGTTGACTGCCACGATCGAAGTCCAGGCCTTCGATTGGCGGCGTCTCGCGAAATACTCGTTCTGGATCGCCGTCATCTCGATTGTGAGCGCGGTCAGTGCAGCCCTCTCCGACGCATTCCTGATGGAGTTGATCGGCAAACTGTTTCAGGCCCCCGCTCTGGCCAAATGCGTCGGCTCGTCGCTCGTCGCAGCCGGGCTGTACCGTTGGGGAATGCACCGCCGAACCACCGACCCCGGCCATGTCTATCGCAATGAGGCCATTTTCTTCCTGGGCGTGCTCGCCACCGCCGGCGCCATCGCGCAACTAGGGAAGTCGCTCAACACGGGCAGCGGTCATTTCTCGTTGCTCATTCTCTTCTCGACCTTAGTCTATGGAGTGCTGGCCTTCGTCGTCGAATCAAACCTGATCTGGATCTTTGCCCTCGCCTCGCTCGGCGGGTGGATGGGCACGGAAACGGGCTACGTGTCCGGGTGGGGGGCCTACTACTTGGGCATGAACTACCCGCTCCGCTTCGTCCTCTTCGGTGGGATCCTGACCGCCAGCGCGCTGGCACTTGAAGAGCACCCGACCCTAGGACGCTTTTTTCGCACCACGCTGGGGATGGGCCTGCTGTATCTGTTCATTGCGCTCTGGATCACGTCTATTTTTGGAAACTACGGGGACATGCATCATTGGGAGCGGGTCAAACAAATCGAACTCTTTCATTGGTCACTCCTCTTCGGCCTGGTCGCCTGCGGAGCGATCTATCATGGCTTGAAGTACGACAATGGGATGACCAAAGGCTTCGGACTCACCTTTCTGTTCATCAATCTCTACACACGCTTCTTCGAGCTATTCTGGGACTCCCTGCACAAGGCCATTTTCTTCGCCCTGCTGGGGATCAGCTTTTGGTACCTCGGGACCAAAGCCGAAGCCATCTGGAATGTCGGGCGGCACAACAAATCCGACGCCTGAAATACCAGTATTTCCGGGCCTCTTCATTGACAATCTTCCACTCCACGCGTAGCCTTCCATGGCGAGTTCCCACCCCTCTGTGAAGCCTGGAGGCCACCGATGGGAATCCGAATTCTCGTGGCCGATGATGAGCCGGATCTTCTTGAAACACTCTCCGAGCGGCTCCGTTGGCTGGGACATGACGTCACCGCGGTGACAGATGGCCAGGCTGCCCTGGCCGCCTTGGAAGCCCACCCCCACGACCTCGCCTTTCTCGACGTCGCCATGCCCAAACTGAGCGGACTCGAGGCCCTCGATCGGATTCGACGCCGGTGGCCGGACTTGCCGGTGATCATTCTCACGGCCCACGGCACGATCGGCCTGGCGGTCGATGCGATGAAGATCGGAGCCGTCGATTTTCTCACCAAACCCTTTCAACCCAGCCATTTGGAATCGGTCATCGGCAAGGCGTTGGAGCAAAGTCAGCTCAGGGACGAAATCACGCATTTGCTGGGGGAGATCAGCCACGACGTGAAGAATCTCCTGATGCCCATTGTGACGGGCACCGGCCTTCTCAAAAACGAGATCGAAGATCTCTTCAAAACACTGCCTGAATTGGAACAGGTGCGGACCGAAGCCAGCCATCAGTTATGTACCGAGGTGATCGACATTTTGCGCAACACGTCCGAACGCATCCACAGTCGGATGAAAGGGATCGCCGACTACGTCGCCGTCTCTCGTACACCACACAAGTTCGAACCCTGCGACGTGGCGACCGTCGCGGCGAGTGTCCTGAAATCGCTCAGCGTGGTGGCCGAGCAGGCACAGGTGACGATCCGCGTCGAGGGAATCGAGCTCCTCCCTCCGATCATGGCCGACGAGAACCGCCTCTACTCCGCGCTCTACAATCTCGTCCACAATGCGATCCCGGAAGTGCCATCGGGCGGCTCGATCACGATTGGCGGTCGTCGCGACGATCCCACCGACTACCTCGTCCTGACGGTGCGCGATACCGGGAAGGGAATGCCACCGTCCGTCCGCGATAGCCTGTTCACAGTACGGGCCGTCAGTCGCAAGTCCGGTGGGACGGGGTTAGGGTTGAAAATCGTCAAAGACGCCGTTGACGTCCACCGTGGACGGATCTCCGTGGAAAGTCAGGAAGGCCAAGGCACGACGTTTTCCATTCGGCTTCCCATTCACCAGTCCAGCTTTGCGGAAGCCTCCGCATCGCCCGCCTAGTTATTCATAACGGTTCGACCGGTTCTCCGTCCTGGGCACGGCTACGGACGGACACACGAGGTCCCAAGCGGCTGACGCCTACGTGGGATAGTCTGTCGAGGCCAGAGGGGGAGCGAAATTGGCGGGACGAGGAGCCTGGTGACCAGCGAAGACAGACGGGTTACGGAAGACGGGTTACGAGGGATGAGCGGCGCGGCGACTTGACGATCGCCCCGATGTGCGCCGCAAACGGACCGTGAAGGGAGCGCTGCAGCGGGCTAGACACACTCCGTTTCCTCCTGGTCGATTTCGCCAAGAGCCGCCAGTTGCCGTTCTCCCATGGCCATCAGGATCCCTTCATACACCTTGCGAGCTGAGGCCGACCATGCCGGGTTGAAGGGTTCACCACGGAACGCCGCTTCGGCCGCCTTCGTCTCATCGTAGGTGAGCGCGCGGGGCTGGGGCGCAGGCGTCTGTGTAGGTTCGACGGGGTTCAAGTTGGAATCCACTGGCTTGCTCTGCTGGCTCATGTGGCACCTCCTGAACTGACGATGGTGAATGGTAGCCGTGCTTCTTAGTCCCCTCTAATCCGCCCTTCGACTGTCCTTGCCTGAGAAGAGAGCAAGCTTGATGCCAGCGAGCCTCCTACTCAACAGTCTACCCCACGAACTATATCTTTCGACGTTCAGTTACGCCACGGATATGTTGTTTTATACCACTCATTTTTATGTCGGACATTTCCGACACGACTTGAGCCCAGGAGCGCCACACTGCGCTTTCCGATACAAGTGTATCGAAAGTGATACGCCCCTGGCCCTTTTCGAGGGAACACCCCACCCCGTCCATCATTTCGACATTCTGTTTTGTGCCTTTTTGACTCCGAGCTATGCTGAACGAGCAGCCGGAATCACCCTTCGCCACCCCGGTCATTCAATGGTGGTCCGAGCCGGGATTCGATCGAGGCGCCCATGATCATTGCACTCTTCTATGTTGCCGTCGGCGCGGTGTTCATCTCGCTGTTGGGGCTCCATAGAGCCGCCACCAAGCCCGATTGGGCCACGTTCGCTGCGAGCAGCCCGGGACTCGTCCTCTGGGCGGCCTTGGCTCTCCTTGTAGTCGTGCTCGCGATGGCCGTGCGAGCCTATCTCCGCACTCCGACCCCACAGCGCCGATCGCTCTCCGCAGCGCTCTTGGTCAACGTTGTCACCCTGGTCCTGACCCTGACCGTGGCGGAATCGCTCATTCGACACCAGACCGTTGATTCCCGCCACGGACCGACCTTTCGAGGCACCCTGTTGTATCCCATGGAATGGTTCGGCGTGGTGGCACGCCACCGGCCCGTTCTTGAGCGGATGGCGCACGAGACTCCATTCTTTACACACGATCCCGCGCTCGGCTGGGTCGTTGGTCCGAACCGAATGAATGCCACTGGACTTTATGCGAGCAGTCTTGAAGGACTGAGAAGTCCCCAACCGGGACTCTCGCTCACGGATCGGCGCAATCGCATCAGCGGGGTAGCCCAGCGTCCCGCCGCCGTTCGCATCGCCCTACTCGGCGACTCCATGACCTTTGGACATGAGGTGCGATGCGAAGAGTCGTGGGCGCACCGGCTGGAAGAAGCATTGGGGACTGATGTCCAAATACTGAATTTCGGTGTGTCTGGTTACAGCGTCTCACAGGCCTATCTTCAATACCGACAGACGGTGCGCGCTTGGCACCCCGACCTCGTGATTATGGGTGTGACTTCTTCGCAGATCCTGCGGATGATGAACGTCTACAATTTTCTGATCTCCCCAACCGGTATCGAGTTTCCCTTCGCCAGGCCCCGCTTGGTACTAGGAGGGGACACCTGGCAGCCTGTTAACCTTCCGGTGCCTTCCCCTCGCGAGATCTTCGCAGCCTCCTCATTGGAAAGCCTTCCGCATCTGGACCAGGATCGCTTTTACCGCCCTTCGGAATGGGCCCGTCATGATACCTGGCGGTTCCTTCAACATTCGTATTTGTTTCGACTGGCGACGTCTCTGCGCCCCCCTGCCGAACGGCTTCCGGAACGTTTTTCTGATGACGCATTGGCCGAGCTAACGAGCGGCGTGCTCCGGGCATTTGTGGCTGAGGTACGGGCAGATGAGGCCACTCCCTTGATCATCCACCTGCCCTACGACTTCGAGCTCCGCCGCACGGCTGCGGGACTCGACGATCTTCCCCCGCGCGGCGCTTCGGTGCTGCGCCGAACTGGGGTCGACTTCGTCTCGGCGTCGCCCTGCTTGCTCGCAGCCAAGATGATCGAGGGCTATGCGCCAGAAGGACACTACGCGGCACCAGCCAGCGAGGCCCTCGCGAAGTGCTTTGCGGAAGTGCTGCGCCCGCAGGTACAGCGTCGGCTCATGCCAGCTCAGACTCAGGCCCCTGTCAGGAAAGGGTAACGGGCGTGGGAGATACGGATCTCAGCGCTCCACCGGCAGGATGAGGATCCGGTGGAGCGGTTTACCTGGCGAAGACTAGAAGATGGAATAGATCGCTGGCGCCAACGTACTGCCTTCCAGGAAGAACATCAGCGAGCCCAACAGCAGCAACATGAAGACCACCGGGGCCAACCAGTAGGATTGCCGCTCTCTCAGGTAAGTCACCAGTTCCCCCGTCATGTCCGAGTACTCTTTCACGCGAGTGATCGTTTGCATGAGGTCCTCCTCACCTAAGCTATCGGTTGTTTCACTGCCTATGCGGCGGCTTTGACTGATTCCTGCTTTTTCGCGTCCGAGTGCTTCTTCGCCAGCAAACAGATCTGCCGGAAGACGATGAACGAGACAATCGCACCAGGATAGAACCAGAACCCGCCGAACCGCGAGGTGATCCCGCCACCGATCATCGCGACCAGAATCGAGGAGAAATCCGCCACCGGTCCCAGCGGCTCATAGAGCTGCATATGTTTGGCGTTGGTCAGCAAGCCGTCTTTCCGAACCACTTCTTGTTGCCACGGACGCTTTTCGTACGGCTTGAGCCGATCGGTTTGGGGCACCGCGGGAGCGGACGTATCTTTCAGCACGCCGTCATCACAAGCATCAATGCAGTGATAGCATTTGATGCACTCCCGATTGATCACCTTGCCGTCGAAGTGGAAGATCTCCCGGCTCACATCGATGCCCTGTGGACAGGCATTGCTGCAGTCGCGGCATCCAGTGCATTGGGCCACGCGCGTGATCTTCGACTGCACCGGGGAAATGTTCATGAGCGGCGTCATCATCGGCGCGTAGGGGCAGAGAATTCGGCAGAACGCGCCGTGACCGTACCGAAGATTGAGGACGATGCTCATTGTGAATTGGATAAACACCGCCATGCCGAAGGCCAGCATGGCATCATGCCATGTGGGTTGAATGGAAATGTTGAACGGGGCCGACTCGGCAAACGCCTTGCCCTGATACCCGGGCAGATCCGCCAGTGGGGGCGGCGACATCACGTTGACCCTGGACTGAAACCCGACGTTGTGGATCAGAATGATAACGGGCAGGAGCAGAACGAACAACGCGCCGACTCGTAAGAGCCACCGATGCGGCGTGTTGATGAGCGTGTTTTTTTGCGTCAATTCGAGGTAGCGCCTGATCTTGAGTTTCTTCAGAATCCAGTCGGCGAATTCAATCGCGCCCCGCATGTGACAGACCCATCCGCAAAACCCTCGTCCGAAAATGAAGATGGATCCCAGAATCAGGAGCACCATGATGGCCGCAGCATTGATGGTGCCTTTCGCGAGCGAGGGCACGCCCATCATGGCCGTCTTGCCCCAAATCTGAATTCCGAACACATGCCAGGATATTAGATGGACCGCGATATAGACATGGACGAGGGCCAGGGCGATCATGCGGTATTTGTGGCGCTTGGTTGCTGGGGCATTGGCGGGACGTGGGACATGGCAGGAAGGGGCTGGAGACTCGGACTTCCGACTCTCAATTGCAATGAGCTGAATCGGAGATTCCGTTTGGCTTTGGACGGCGCCCATTGTGAATTCCCCTAGGTTCCCCCACGCGTCTCTTGTTCAGAAAAAGGTACCCCTGATGGCCACTTGCCGATACTCTGCAAAGGGGGTGTTCAACGGACCTCAAACGCGGGGGGCTTCGCGGCTTTGGAAAGGTCTTCTCGGAATGGCTCCTGTAAGCCTTTGATATGACGTTGTTATTTCGGTCAGTGTATGCAGGTCTGCCTTACCAGTTGCCGACCCAACGCCTGAATCAATGAGAGGTAAGACAGTGGAAAGCGGAACAACCCGGGGGGAAAGACCTAGTATCCAGCGCCTTTGGTGGCGAGTCGCATACGGTAGACGGAATCCCCGCCGGTGATAAACAGGGTTTGCCCATCTTCGCCCCATGCCACATTTGAGGTCGGCTTACCGGTCTCGATCGTGCCCAACAGAGTCCCATCTGGCGCAATCACGGTGATGCCTCCCGGTCTCGCTCCGAACAAGTTGCCGTACTGATCCACCTTGAAACCGTCCGGTCCAAAGAACGGATCCTTCCGCCAGGGCGTCGCATCGAAAAAGACACGGCCATTAGCCACGGTGCCATCCGCCTTCACATCATAGGCCAACCACGCCGCCCGCTTTGGATCGACATCTGAGACATAGAGGATTTTTTCATCCGGTGAGAAAGCAATACCATTGGGGGCTCTGATGTCCGCAATCACGCGTGTCACGGTTCCATCCCTGGCCAGACGATAGACGCCCTGCACCAGGGCTTTGTCAGGATCATCAAAAACCTTCGGCAAGCCAAACGGTGGATCCGTGAAATAGAGATCGCCGTTAGATCTAAACACGAGATCGTTCGGACTATTGATCCGATGGCCATCAAAGCGATCGGCCAGCACCATAATCCGTCCGTCCGCTTCAAGTCGTCCGATTTGCCGATCGCCGTGACGGCAGAGGACGAGCCGATCTGAAGCATCGAAGGTCAGGCCGTTGGAGCCCGGCTCCTTCCCGGCAAACGCGGTGGAGCCACTATAACCACTGTTTGTCAGGAAGAGGCTGGCGCCTTCTCCAGGTTTCCATTTGTACACCGCGTTCGCTGGGATATCGGAGAACAGCAGGAACCCACCCTGCTTGTTCCACACGGGGCCTTCAACCCACGTGAAACCATCCGCAATCTTTTCCAGCTTCGCGTCTTTTGGCACCAATTGATCGAACCGAGCATCAAACGAACGAATCTTCACCTCGTGATCTATCATCGCACCCCGACCTGCACTGTCTAAAGCCAGCACGGGTGCGCTGAACAGGAGGACAGCGAGCAGCAATGCCCTCTCGACGAACAAGCGGTGGCCGAACGCCTGCGGACATTCCTTGCGATTCTGCCTACTCATGATGCATTGTCCCCCCAACCGGAACTAACTTACTCCGCGTGTCCGGCAATTGTCGGCCTTCCCTACTTGAATCGTTCACTCCAGGTTTCGACCACCGACAGTCTCCGGCAGAATGAGGGCGGAAGTGGCACATTCCGCCCAGAAGGAGTCTCCGTCTTCAAGGAAGTCCCCCTGAATGGGGGGAAAGCACTGCAAAGGCCTGGCAAGACAAACACCCTTCCGCCCAGGTAGGGACCTTTGCCCTTAGTGGCGTTGCGCATATCTCTCTGAAAACCGGGCTCGACCACGAGTTAGTTGACGTATCTCTACGTATATAAAATCTTGATGCGCGCAGGTCGCTCGCAGACCTCCCACTCAGTGACCATGCCGTCCCGGAACCACTATCCTCCCATTCCGTACGGTATAAAACATGAGTACCTGCATGCTAGCGTCCGCCATGAGACGACTGCATGCGAAGGTTCGCATATCCGCAGACACAAAGGAGCCGGCCTTTATGTTTCCCACCATGACCACCTCGTTGACACTCTTCGTTTGGCACCATGTATATCGCGCGGGAATCCTCTGCCTTCTCACTCCACTCCTCACCATTTTGGCAGGGTGCTCCCAAGGTGCCCCGTCCGGCGCAGGCAGCACGACGGGAACTGGAGGCGGCGCCACCTCCGGTGCCATCGTCACCAACCCATGGGTACTGTTCCTGGCGGACAAAGAGCAAGATGGGATCGGCGAACTCTATGTCGGGGACAGCTCGGGCTCGGCGCGCGCGAAACTGTCTGGCCCCCTCGTGGCAGGCGGGAACGTGAGCACCTTCCTGTGGTCGCCCGATCGTTCGAAGGTTGCTTTCCGAGCCGACAAGAATGAAAACGAGCAATTCGAGCTGTACGTCGTGTCGATCTTCGGAGGACCTCCGGTCAAGGTATCCGCTCCGATGATTCCCAACGGCGACGTACTTCAATTTGCATGGTCTCCAGACAGTACGCGACTGGCCTATCGCGCAGACCAATCGGTGGATGAAGTGTTGGAACTCTTCACCGTCCTTCCGGACGGTCAGGGCCACCTCAAGGTCTCATTGCCGTTGAGCGCGGGAGGCAATGTGACGAGTTTTACCTGGGCGCCGAACGGCCAAAGTCTCGCCTATCTGGCTTCAACGAACCCGACAGTTCCGCAGGAGCTCTATGTCGTCCAACCAACTGGCGCCGGAAATGTGAAGGTATCAGGATCCTTGGTCGCTGGTGGAAGCGTGGCGGGGTTTGCGTGGGCACCTGACAGCAACCTTCTCGCGTTTCGCTCCGACAAGGAGGAGGTCGGCAAGATAGAGCTCTTTACCGTTCGGCCATCCGGCGATCAAAATCTCAAAGTGTCGACGGGGCTCCCCTCGACAGCTGATGTGCTGAGCTTTGCCTGGTCACCCAACAGTTCTCAACTCGCCTATCAAGCCACGACTTTGGGAGTCAATTTATCCGAGCTTTTTGTGGTCCCCTCGGTCGGCGGGGCTCCTCTCACCATTTCTGGTTCACTCGCTTCCGGTGGGAGCGTGAGCGGGCTGTACCAGTGGTCGCCCGATAGCTCCCGAGTCGCATACGTCGCCGATAAGCTGACTGACGGCGTCCACGAGCTGTTTGTCAGCACCTTGACAGCGTCTGGCGCCCTTAATGCGCACTACTCAGGCACGTTGGCCGTCGGCGGAAATGTCACGAGCTTCTCGTGGTCCCCCAATGGGACAAGACTCGCCTTTCTCGCAGACGCCATTACAAACGATGTGACCGAGTTGTTCATCGTACCATTGAGTTCACCCGGAGCCGCTGACCGGATCTCGCCCGAGCTCACTCCGGGGGGGAATGTCTTGGCCTTTACATGGTCGCAGGACGGAACTCAACTCATCTACGCCGCGGACCAGAACGAGGACCAGTTCTTTGAATTGTTCGGCGTGTCACCGAGCAGTTTGGATGTGACGAATCTGTCGGGGGCGATAGTATCCAACGGCGACGTTTTACGCGCTAGCGCCGGTCCAACCATCTTCTTCAATCCGTTCTAAAGAATGGAAGAACTGGACGGCTAGGGTCGTACGCCGGGGACATTCAATCTGATGCGGTAGATGCTCGTGAGGGCCGTGATATAGAGCGTCTTGCCGTCGTCGTCCCCCCAGGCCATGTTATGCGGATCTTCGGATCCCTTGATGAGGCCGAGGGGCTTCCCTTCCGGCGAAAAGATCCACAGTCCTCCTGGTCCGGTTGAATAGACATTTCCCTGCTGATCGACTTTGAGGCCGTCGAGCGCATCCTGGCCCGGCGCTTCGGTCAGGTCATAGAACAGCCGTCCGTCCGCAAGCGTGCAATCGGGCCTCACATCGTAGCGCAGAATGACCTTCTTCTTGTCGTTCCAGTTGTTCACGTACAGCGTCTTCTCATCTGGGGACAGCGCGATGCCGTTCGGCGCATCGAGGTCGGTGCTGACCAGTTTGACGTGCCCATCCTTGACGCAATAGACCCCGCTGTACGGCAACTGCTTGTTCGGGTCGTCGAAGACCTTCGGCAACCCGAACGGGGGATCGGTAAAATAGAGCGCTCCGTCCGAGCGATAAACGAGATCGTTCGGGCTGTTCAGACGTTTGCCTTCGTAGCGATCGGCCAGGACCGTAACATTGCCTCGCGGCTCCACGCGGATCACGCGGCGATTGCCGTGTTGATTGATCGTCAACCGCCCCTGTTTGTCTACGGTCAATCCATTGGAGCCCGGTTGATGGTAGTCCCCGACGTTGAACCCGCTGTAGCCACTCTTGGTTCGGAAGACGGAGACCTGCCCGTCCTGCGACCAGCGGTAAATCCTGTTGCTGTTGGGATCGCTGAAGAGGAGATATCCCGGGTGATTGGTGGTCGCCGGCACCCAGATCGGCCCCTCCGTGAACAAGAAGCCGCCCGCGAGTTTTTCGAGCTGCGCGCCAGGCGGCACAATCTGATCGAGGGCGGAATCGGCCTTGACGATCTCAGTCCTGACAGCCTGTGCCGTCCCGATTTGATGACTCTTGTAGAAGTCCAAGGTCGCGGAGCGCACCCAGATGAAATTACCCGGGGGATTCGACAGCGGCCCATTGATGCCGAACACCGCCAATTGAAAAGTCTGGCCAGGTCGCGCGTCCTTGGTGAGAACAACTCGATTCGGGGCGTTGAATCCCTTGATCAAATGACCGCCCGGCTGACCGAGGACGAGTGGTAACTTGCCGTCGACCCAGACCTCCGCATAGTCGTCGATCACGATCTCGAACACGACGGTCGACCCGGTCGGATCGAAGGTGCCAATTGTCTGGGGGATCGTGACACTCGTCCGATACCAATTAAAACAGAGCCGTCCAGTGGATCGCCGCTCTTCGAGCTGGCCTGGCTTGATCCGCTCCCATCCGGAGTCATCAAAGTCCGCCGCCCCCGCATGCACGTCGATATCCTGGGTGCGATTGGCCGGTCCGGACGGGCCCAAATCAGCGCCGGGGCTCTGGTGATCGACATCGATCACTTTGGCGTTACGGTAGCGCCATTGGCCGCGCACTAGCGCCATGCCCTCCTCCGCTTTGAGGTCCACGATGGCATCCGGCCGCGCCCCCGGCGCATCGCCGGTAACCTGGGCGCTACCTCGGCCGTGGGTACAGAGCTGGACAACCAACAGGCTTGCCAGGAGAGTTTTTGCGAACATGCTCACCTTCCGCGCTCCTCATCCCATGAGCTGCGTGGGGCGAGCTTCACTGCGCGCATTGAGGGAGCACCTTCTGAGTGTGCGGCCTCTGCGAGTACAAAGCTCGACCCATGCGGCTCAATCTCACCGCACCTTGACCACGTAGTAGTCGAAGGGCGCTTCAACTTCCTTGAACCAGTGGGGCACACCGTTGGGAATAATTACCACGTCGCCCGGCACTAATTTGCGTATTTCCCCGCCGTTCGCTGTCGGCGCGCGGAACTCGTGGGGGGCAATCGTCTTGATTCCCACCGGCGTCCCGCCGGTGATGAGTGTGGCGGAGCCTTTCAAGACATAGACGATGTCCGTGTCGAATTCGTGCACCTCCACAACCCCCGCCTTGTCGCGATGGCTCGCATGAACCATGTAGTTGCGCCCCGCATGCATCATCGTTTCGTCGTCCCCGACGAGCACGGCTCCCTTTGCAAAGGAGGCCGACACTTTTTGACTCTCAATGTAGGTCACCGGCAATGGATGTCCGCCAGGCAGATCAGCCGTGGCACTCATGGATTCCAACGACTTCGCGCCTGCAAGGGCGAGTTCTTCATCTTGCTGGGCACTGGCCGCACCGCTGACCCCGATGGCCCCGACCACCTTGCCTTCCCATTCGAGAGGGACTCCCCCTTGAAGCGGCGTAAAGTTTTGGAGATCGCCTCCAAGCGTCACCATCGACGTTCGCCCACCCTTGATGACATCCTCGAACAGCTTGGTTGGCTTCTTGAACAGTGCCGAAGTACGGGCTTTCCCGATGGCGATGTTGGCGCTCGCGGCGAAGGTCTGATCCAATCGCTCCAAGGCAAGCAGATTCCCCCCGTCATCGACCACTGCGATCGAACCGCCCGGCGCATTCGCGCGTTTCGCTTCGGCCACCGCCGCGGCAATAACTTTCTTGGCCCCTTCGAGCGTCAGACCACGTTTGTCGGAGACGGATTCGGCGTGTACGAACACCGCCGACCCGATCAGTACCATGCCGATCATTGTCATGATGTGTTTCATAGAGGTTCTCCTTGCGTGCACGCCTGAAGGACTGAGTGCTGGCTGCTGAGGACTGTGGACTGAGCTCAACGTAGAATCCGCCGCTCAGCCCTCGCCATGCAGTCCTCAGTCCTTACCGCTGATTGGCAAACGTCGCCGCCACGGCCGCCCCCGCCTTGGCAATGTCTTCATCCTGTTGCGGCGTTTCGCCGCTCACACCGATTGCCCCAACCACCTTCCCCTCGATGGTGATGGGAATGCCGCCCTGGAGCGGCACGGCTCCATGGAGCGCAAGCGCGGCCACCCGACCATTGCGAACCTGATCTTCGAAATCCTTGCTCGGCCGGCGGAAGATCGCAGCCGTTCTGGCCTTATCAATCCCGACGTTCACGCTCGCCACCTGCGTATCATCCAAGCGCTCGAGCAGGAGCAGGCTCCCACCGTCGTCGACCACCGCAATCACGACGCGGGCACCTTCTGCCTTAGCTTTGGCTTCTGCCGCGCCCGCGATTCGTTTTGCGCCCTCGAGGGTCAACGCCTTCTTCTCGACCACCTGGGCATAGGCGCCCGCGCTCAATGCACAGGTCACGCCACACACGCCCATCATTGTCAGCCAGTTCATGGTATGCCTTCCTTCTCCGCATCCGGTGAAGCCGGGCAGGGTTCGATCTCTTCCCCTGCCCAGCCTCCTTCCGAGCCTCGGCATTACCGTCCCATCGCCATGCCGTCGTGCTTCATGCCCCCTTCGGATCGCATCCCGCTGTCAGAGGCCGCCAGGGCAATCGGCTTCGGGAAAGAGGCTTCTCCCAGCAGGGCCTCCGCCCAAGCACAATAGATTTGCACCTTGGCGACGTCGTGCACATACGACGGAATCACGATCGTGCGATTCTCTTTGTCACCTTTGATTTTCAGGCGTTGCAGCAAATACACGTTGCCCTTCGAATCGACGACCTGCCAGTGCGGGGCCGGGGTATCGGGAATCTTGAAATCGTCCGACCAGGTCAACGTGTCCATGTTCCCCTGCTTGCCGTGAGTGGCGGTCCCACTGTTAGCCTTGGCTCCCTCGAACTTCGAGGTCGTATGGGCATCCGCCGCAAACGCTTGGGCCGCCCCGAACAGACCCACGGCAGCAACCCCGGTGAGCACCGCCATCCGCAGCGACCATGACGTGGATTGAGTGCGCATTGCCTTCCCCCTTCTGTTGTTGTGGTGTGGTGCGGCGCGAATCGGCGTTGGACCGAACATTCGGCACGCATGTACCGATGAGTCGCGAGGAATGCCCCAAAACTTACAGACCCAATGGCCGGGTGCGCACGAACAGGGTTGACATCAGCCATGAATAGGTGCAGGCTTTGACGATCTCTACTTAGACAGAAGCCCCACACCATCCACCCTACACCCGGAGGACCGTCATGTACCGTATACTCGTATCGACCGCCGCTCTCGTTGGCCTCGTACTCGTGCCCTTTGTCTCCTTTGGCGGTGAGATGGGAGACAAGATGAAAGAGGGAGCCGAGAAAATGAAAACCGAGGGGAAGCAGAAGGTTGAGGAGATGAAGTCCAAACCCGACAGCATGAAGAGCGAAGCCAAAGAAAAGAAAGAAGCGGGCAAGCAGAAGGTTGATGAGATGAAAGACAAGATGGGCGGAGGCATGAAAAAATAGCCTTTCAGCGTTACCCACCGACGAACTCAAAGGAGCGATCGTATGCGTGTGTCACTTCTGACTTTCCTCTCGCTGACCACCGTGCTCTTGGTCTCGCCAGCGCTCTCGCTGGCCGGAGAAGCCGCGGCCACCATGGAGTCGATGAAAGGCGAAGCCAAGGCCAGCGCCGAAGAGGCCAAGGGTGAAGCCAAGGCCAAGGTGGATGAAGCCAAGGGCAACAAAATGAAAGCCATGGGTGAGCGAGCAAAGGGCAAGATGAAGGGCGCCGGCGAGCGAGCGAAGGGCAAGATGAGGGAGATGAAGGCCAAGACAGAATAGTCAGACCTCCCCCTCTCTCTACCTCCCAGAAAGGCCGGGGGCCCGCCAGGGCTCGCCGGCCTTCGCTTTCCCCCCTCCAACCCAGTGCTAGAAATTTCAAATTTGGTTGTCAGAAACCCCTTCCTGCGATACCTGTAGACTGGGCGCCGGGTTCCGGCCCCACCCTTGTCGACATCACCACTTCCGAGGAGGATTTCCATGCGTTTCTTCGTCGTTTCAGCAGTTGCCGCCGCCCTTCTGTTCGGTACCGGCGCGTTGGCCATGGCCGATGAGGCCGCCAGCCTGGGTTCAGACATGAAGCACGAAATGGGGTCCATGGCCAGTGAAGCCAAGGGCGACATGAAGGCCGAACACGAACAGATGAAGAGCGACTTCAAGGCCAAGAAGGACCAGATGAAGGCGGAAAAGAAGAAGATGAAGGCCGAGGCGAAGGCCAAGAAGGCGAAGTCGTACAAGAATGCCAAGGAAGCCGCCGAAGCCTTGAAGCACGGCTCCCACTAAACGTCCCGGTAGCGCCCGAGTTCCTCGGACGCCAGCCGTTTGTCAACACGGCCTGCAGCGGCTCACACCCTGCAGGCCGTTGTTTTTTTCGCTTCTTCCCCCTCCTGTAAGATTCTCCTTCCGACCTGGACTCATTGGTAGGAGGACTTGCCATGATCGACCAGGCCGTCGCCCCTCAAGCGAACCTACTCATGGCTCCGCCACCGGAGCCCGCGCCGGCCTCTCGGCCTTCCGATGGGATGACCCAGACGCCAGCCACGCCCCCGCCGGCGGCACGTATCTATCGGCATCGATTGCCGGTCCGCTTGAGCCATTGGCTGAACGTCCTCTGTCTCTTCATTTTGATCGGCAGTGGCCTCCAGATCTTCAACGCCCACCCCGCCCTCTATTGGGGAGATCGGTCGGACCGCGACCGTCCGCTTCTGTCGATTCACAGTACGCGATCCGATGACGGAACCATCACAGGCATCACGACCATTTTGGGGCATGATTTTCAGACGACCGGCGTACTCGGCTATTCAGACGGTCATCGGCGGGGGTTCCCCGCTTGGGCGACCATTCCTGGCCCCCAATGGCTGGCCATGGGGCGCCAATGGCATCTGTTCTTTGCGTGGCTTTTCGTGGTGAATGGCCTCGTGTTTTGGGCCTACGGATGGGCCAGCCGACACTTCACTCGCGATCTCATTCCGAAAGGCCGTGACCTCAAGACCATCGGCCAATCGATCACAGACCATCTGCGGTTCAGACATCCAACCGGCGAGGCGGCCAAGCACTACAATGTGCTGCAAAAGCTCGCCTATGTGGGCGTGCTGCTCGTGCTGGGCCCGCTCATTGTCCTGACCGGTCTGACCATGTCGCCGACTATCGACACCGCTTGGCCCTGGCTCTTAAATCTATTCGGCGGACGACAAGGCGCGCGCACGATTCACTTCCTCGCTTGCTTCTCGTTCGTCGCGTTTGTGCTGATTCACGTCTCGCAAGTCATGCTCACGGGCTTCTTCAATAATCTGCGCTCCATGATCACAGGCTGGTACCAAGTCCCACGGGAGGAATCGTCCCATGTCCAATGACCACCGCGTGAATCACGTCTGGAATCGGCGCCGGTTCCTGGCGCGAGGCGTGCAAATGGCCGGTCTCTTCGCGCTGACTGGCTGCGATGGCCTGAACGGAAGCGAGTCCTTCCGGAACGTGTTGGGCAAGACCGAAAAGTTGACGCAGCGTGTCCAACGCCTTTTGACGCCCACGAGCGCCATGGCTCGAGAGTATACCGACGCCGATCTATCGGCGGTGTTTCCAGCCAACGGCAATACCGATCCCAACAATCGGGCCTACGACACGTTCGCAGAGAATGGCTTCAAGGATTGGCACCTGTCGGTCACTGGCCTGGTGAAATTCCCCGCGCGCTTCTCCCTCGAGGACCTCAAGATCCTCCCCGCTCGCACCCAGATCACGCGCCACGATTGCGTGGAGGGTTGGAGTGCGATCGGCAAGTGGAGAGGCGTGCCGTTGCGCGAGCTGATCGAACGTGCCCAACCAGTGCCCTCAGCTCGCTTCATCGTGTTCCACTGTGCGGATCTGGACGAAGACAACGTCCCCTATTACGAAAGCATCGCGCTGGAGGACGCCTATCACCCTCAGACCATCCTGGCCTACGACATGAACGACCACCCGCTCGATATCCCACATGGTGCACCGCTCCGCCTGCGCATTGAACGCCAACTGGGCTACAAACATGCCAAGTACGTGATGGGCCTGGAACTCACCGACAGCCTCGCGGGGTTCGGCGGCGGCAAAGGCGGCTACTGGGAGGATCAAGGCTACGAGTGGTACGCGGGGATCTAGCAGACGACTAGAACCCTTTCAAAATCCTTGGCATCAAGTCGGCCGGGAGCCCTGGCTTCGCGCCCCCTGGCGACTGACGAGGGAGCGAGCAGTCCAGGCTGAGCTCCAGGAGCCATAGCAACCGACCAGTCCATCGGAAGTTTCTCCTCTGGCCTCGCGATAGAACGCGGCTACGTCGCCGGCGCATGACCTCCTCAACCGCTATCGCGCCATGCTGCAAGACCATCTCAGGCGGGACGGAAAGCCCGCTACTTCGACGCCCATGGGACGTGCGGGAAACGGATCGACATGACGTCTTCCCTCAGCGTCATGGCTTGTCTATCGCGACCGCCGACCATGGGTCCCGTGCGGCAGGAGAGGCCGCCCGCGGTTTCCCACAAAAGATACACCGCCGGTTATTCTCGTGATGGAGCTTGGGGCACGCAAGTGCCCGTACCCGATCACCCCGTCGATACACCTCAGCCGCCAGAAGCATTCCCAGCGGTGGGGCCAAGAAATAAACCCAGAGGTCGGTGAACAGACGGGCGGAAAGCGCTGACGCCAGCGTGCGTGCCGGGTTCATGCTCATTCCCGAGAGGGGCGCTTCGATCGAGATGTACGCGGCCACCAGGCATCCGGCGCACAGGCCGGTCCATCGGGCCAACGTTGGACGATTGGAGACCGTCAGTACTATTAACATCAGGCCAAACGAGATGCAGACCTCGGCCACCAAGGCGACAGCCGTGCCCCTCGTGCCAGGTACCGTCACGACATAGTTGACGGCCGGATGTTCGATGGCCATCCCGATGACGAGTGAGGCCAACAGGAGGCCGAGCGCCCCACCGACGAATTGCGCCAGCATATAGCAAAGGGCATCGACCGGCTGGATCTTCCCAAGCCGCCAAAACGTCAGCGTGACCGATGGATTCAGATGAGCGCCCGACTGTTTCCCCCAGGGCGAATAGATGATGGCGACGGCAGTGAACCCCATGGCTAGACCGATCAGGACACGCCTGACGGTCGGATCCGAGATCAAGACATGAAGCGGCGAATTGGGATATTCCAGCGCGGTGGTCACACAGGCGGCGGACACCATGAAGAGGCCAAGTCCCGCGGCCTCCATTCCATATTCTGGCCAATTGTGTCGAACCGCCTCACGCGGCTGCATACCGCGGCACCATCCCAGGTCTTGACGTAGCGGCTCGCCTCGTCCGCTTCGGCGGCGACCATTCCCGGACGGCGTAATTGATCCGCCGCGTCATCCGGCGTCCATCCATGAAGTCGGCCCAGATTTCTTCAGCCGTGTCGCCGCAAGTCCGACAACGCCACACCGTGATGTGCAGCGTCAGATGCTCATCGAAGCTCTCGAAGGCCGGCTCCGAGATCATGACACCCTGACAGGATGAACAGTGCATGGCCTCTTCCTCCCCTGAGGGCTAGAACATCTGAAATGATGATTCGGTTCGTTGAGGAGCAGACGGCCCCGGTTGCTGAGATTCCTGATCGTGCTCCTCCACGGCCTTTTGACAGTTTTGACAGCGCCAGACCCATCGCCACTGGCCGAACCATACCAGACCATCCTGACGCACGAGATCGTAGGCGGGCTTGTTGAGCAGAGGGCTTCGACAGTATCTGCACAGGGGGGTGGTCGGCATCACGGCCTCCTTTTGGATGACGCCGTCGGACAGGCTGTCCCGACAATGAGTAGTCAGCGAGAAAGAAGAATTCTTACAGGGAACTGTGGGACCGGCGTAGGTCTCGAACTGGTACGGAGGAGAAACTCAGCGGCTGGCTCGCGCCTGCTCAATACGGTCCGCATGAGACCGGCAAGCTGTCGCGAGTTCGCGAGGATCGGCTGCGAGTCGGATCGGAGGCCGTTCGACGTAGCGATCGAGAGTGGAAGGCAGGAACGTCCGCGAATCGTGCTCCCGATAGGCCGCTTGGTGAAGCAGGTCGGCCTCACTGCGCGCCGTATCAAGATCGGAGCTTCCCACGCAGTGGGTATAGGCCGTCCAGAGTCGATCAAACGAGGCATGATCCGTCGCCAGCACAGGAGAACTGGACGGACTGCTTTGACACCCAATGGTGGAGAGGAGCGAGAGTGCTGGTACCAGAAGGACCACGAGAGGAGTTGTTGTAGAAACTCGAGACCGCATAGATGGCCGAGCGAAATATCACAGGCGCGGGAGAATCGCAAGCAAAGATTTTCTCGACTCGAAGGTCCCGCGACCGGATCGCGCCCTTCCACCCACTCACTTGCCACCCATTCACATCATACTCGGGACTTTCGCGCGCGAGACCTGACCCCAACCTTCTGTGAGGGTCGCCGCGAGCTGGGCCTGTTGGCATCGGCACGCGGGGGTTGGCAATCCTCCAACAATGCACGCAGGGGCTCCGCCACGGACCACGCCTGTGCGATGCACCCCCGAGGCACATGCGGCGGCTCCGCATCGAAGATTTCGGAGACCTGGCCAAGACAGGCCTGGAGCAGGTGCGACTCGATCCCGCCCAAGAATCCTCTCGCGTCACGCCTCGTCCGGTCGGAGCTTCCGTGCACCTTGATCCACGCCGCGACAAAGATTCCCAGGAGAAACGGCCACGCCGTCCCCTGGTGATAGGCCCCATCCCGATCCCACACGCCCCCTTCGTAGCGACCGCGATAGGCGGGGTGACCCGGCGGCAGGGTCCGCAATCCAACCGGCGTCAGGAGGTGGCTCCGGACGAGATCGAGCACCTGGGCGGCCCGATCCTTGGGGACCAATCCGTCGACCAGGGCCAGCGCATAGAGTTGATTCGGTCGGAGGGTGGCATCGTCGCCGTCCGGCCCATCGATGACGTCATAGAGGAACCCACCGTCCCGATACCAGAAACGGGTGCTGAACGATTGCTCGGCCAGCCGCCGATCCGTCCGACACTGCCCCTGCACTAGCGGTTCGTCGAATCGGTCCGCCAGCTGTTCGGCGACCGCCAAGGCTCTGATCCAGAGCGCCTGGATTTCGACCGGCTTCCCATGGCGCGGCGTCACGACCCAATCCCCGACTTTGGCATCCATCCAGGTCAGTTGCGCGCCGCGTTCACCGCCCGTGATCAAGCCGTCCGCATCTCGTCTGATCCCAAATCGCGTCCCATTACGATATCCGTCTAGGATTTGCCGCACCGCCGGCCACGCCACACGCTGCACGAAAGCATCATCTCGCGTGATCTCCCAGTAGCGGCCGACGGCGTGGACGAACCAGAGCGACGCGTCGATAGTGTTGTACTCGGGCTGCTCGCCTTGATCTGGAAACCGGTTCGGAATCATGCCTCGCGAGACATGCGGCGCAAACGCCTCGATGACCTGGCGGGCGACCTCATGCCGCCCTGTGACCAGACACAATCCGGGCAGTGCGATAAAGGTATCGCGTCCCCAATCGGTGAACCAGGGATAGCCCGCCACGACCGTTTGTTGCGCGCCACGCTCGGAGATGAAGGTTTCGGATGCCGCCCAGAGGGTTCGAACGAGCGGATCGTGTGACGGAGCCACCTGCACCCACCGTCGACGGCGCTCCGCCTCCCCTGCCAGCAGCAGATCGGGATCTGGGGCCTCGACCGACTCGGTTGTGAAGAGCAGCGTCGCGGCGCCGGTGCGGGAGAGGGACCACGTCAACTCCCCGGGCGACCACCAATCTTCCTCCCCGTCGAGCCCACGCGCCTGCTCCACCGGAAACTGCAGGCGGCGGAACCAATCCGGTCCATGCCGATACTCGCCATCGTGATGGGCCACGACCGCTGGCAGCCCGGCGTACGGATGCCACATCACCACCCCGTCATGGGCATCACTCTGAGGAGCGAGGGCGCCGTTTTCGCGGTGGAGGCCGTGATAGTCGCGTCCGGACAGCATCGGGCGCACCTCAAGCCGCACTGCGCCCGGCGCTCCTTCAACGATCCGCCACCGCACGACCACCAGATCACGCCCACGCACGCAGGCGATTTCGCGCGTCAGCCGAACACCCCCAACCTCATAGGTCCATGTCGGCCAGGGATTCAACGCGAAGCCGACGCATAGGCGGTAGCCTTCAGGATAGACGGCGCCGGGATACAGATTGGTCGACAGCGCGACGCGTTGGTCGCCGACGGTCAGCCATTCCTCCACATGATTGACGAGCACCACTCGATCGACCGGGGGGTTCCGAGCCATGAGCAGCAAGGCGTGGTAGCGACGAGTATTCGGACCCGCCACGGTCCCCGAGGCAAACCCGCCCCTTCCATTAGCCTCGAGCCACTCAAGACTGAGCGCTCGGTCCAGGTTTTGGCAGGTGTTGGATTCGAGATTCATCATCGTTCCGCGATCCGCGATCGGCTATTCACCTGACTGCTGAATCAGCTTGGCGACCAGGCCCGTCCAACCGGTTTGATGGCTCGCGCCGATACCGGCGCCATTGTCTCCATGAAAGTATTCATAGAACAGAATATGGTCGCGCCAGTGCGGGTCGGCCTGGAACAACGCGGTGCCGCCGTACACTGGACGATGGCCCTGGTCATCCCGCAGAAAGATGTGAGTCAGCCGCCGGGACACCTCGGCGGCAATCTCCCACAGATTCATCAGGCGACCGGAACCCGTTGGGCATTCCACCCGATACGCGTCCCCCAGGAAGTAGTGAAATTTCTGCAGCGACTCGATCAGCAAATAATTGACCGGGAACCAGATCGGTCCACGCCAATTGGAGTTGCCCCCGAACAGTCCCGTCCCCGACTCCGCCGGTTCATAGTCCACACGATGCTCGTTGCCCATGACAGACAGGCGGTAGGGGTGGTCCTTGTGATAACGGGACAGCGCCCGAACGCCATAGGGTGAGAGGAACTCCTGCTCGTCCAGCATGTACCGCAGCACGCTTTTCAGCCGCCGGCGATTGACCAAGGACAGAAATCGCCGCACCTCCCCGTCGTCCGACAACGTTTCGACGTGATCGGCAAAGTCCGGGCGGTTTTCGATGAACCACTGCATCCGGTGTTTAAAACGCGGCAACCGATCGATGAGTTCCGAATCAAGCGTCTCGACCGCAAACAACGGGATCAAGCCCACCATGGATCTTACTTTCAGCGGCATCACGCGGCCGTCTGGTGCGTGCAGCACGTCATAGAAGAATCCATCCTCCTTGTTCCACAGCTCGATCTTTTCGCCGCCGATGTTGTTCATGGCCCGGCAAATGTAGACGAAATGTTCGAAGAATTTGCTCGCGACATCTTCATAGGCGCGATTGTCGCGCGCCAATTCCAACGCGATCGCCAGCATGTTCAGGCAATACATGCCCATCCAGCTCGTGGCGTCGGATTGTTCGATGTGGCCACCGGTCGGCAGCGGCGCGCTGCGGTCGAACACGCCGATGTTGTCCAAGCCCAGAAAGCCGCCTTGGAAAATGTTTTTTCCCTCGGCGTCTTTGCGATTCACCCACCACGTAAAGTTCAGCAGCAACTTGTGAAATACGCGTTCGAGAAAGACCCGGTCGCCGACCCCCTGCCGTTTCTTGTCGATTTTGTAGACGCGCCACGCCGCCCAGGCATGGACCGGCGGATTGACGTCGCCGAAGGCCCATTCATAGGCGGGAATCTGGCCGTTCGGATGCATGTACCACTCGCGCAACATGAGAATGAGTTGATCTTTGGCAAACTTGGCATCGACCAAGGCGAGCGGAATGCAGTGGAAGGCCAGATCCCACGCGGCATACCATGGGTACTCCCACTTGTCCGGCATGGAGATGACATCCGCATTGTAGAGATGTGGCCAGTCCGAGTTGCGGCCGGAATGCCGGCTGACCGACGGCGGACTCCCGACGGGATCGCCCTTCAGCCAACGGGACACGTCGTAGTGATAGAACTGCTTGCTGCAGAGGAGACCCGCAAACGCCTGTCGTTGGACTGCCTTGGCATCATCCGACAGCCCTGCCGGAGCCAGCGGGGCGTAGAATTCATCAGCCTCGGCCTTGCGAGCGGCCAACGTGTCAGTGACAAACCGGTTCGTGACCGTCTCGGGGCCGGCCTGATCGGTCAGCCGGAGTCGCACCACACGACGTTGACCAGCCCCCACCATGAGCACATAGTGCGCGGCCGCTTTTGACCCAACACGGTCGGGATTGACGGCCAGCTTGTTGCCGTGGACGACATAATCATGAAAGGCGTCCTTGGCGTAGCGAGGTCCTTCAGGATCGCCCCACAATCGGGTGGAATTCGTTTCGTTCTCGGTGAAGAGCAGGTCCGGCTGACCGTCACATAAAAGGCGCCGATGGCCATAGTGGTCATGCGTCAACTCGATTGAACTCCAGCTCCCCACCGGGTCACCTTGGCGCATGCGAGGACGGCGCACATCCAATCCCCAGGACCAGGTGTTGCGGAACCACAGGGTCGGCAGCAGCGTGAGTTCCGCTGGGTCGGGCCCCCGGTTGACCACCTCGATCTGGATCACGAGATCTTCCGGCGTCGCCTTGGCGTAGTCGACAAAGACGTCGAAGTAGCGCCCATCGGCGAAGACGCCCGTGTCCACCAACTCGTATTCCGACTCGCCCCGCCCGCGTTGACGATTTTCTTCCTCCAACCGTTGATAGGGGAATTCCGCCTGGGGATATTTGTAGAGGAACTTCATGTACGAGTGGGTGGGCGTCGAATCGAGATAGAAGTAATAGTCCTTGACGTCCTCCCCGTGGTTCCCTTGGTTGCCGGTCAGGCCGAAGGCCCGTTCCTTCAGAATGGGGTCTCGTCCGTTCCAGAGCGCCAGGGCGAAGCAAATACGCTGATGCCGATCGCAGATCCCGGCCAATCCGTCTTCGTTCCATCGATAGGCCCGGGCCCGTGCGTGATCGTGCGGGAACGCCTCCCACGCCGTACCAGAGGGACTATAGTCCTCACGCACTGTCCCCCATGCACGTTCGCTCAGATAGGGGCCCCAGCGCTTCCAGTGCGCGCGACGTTGCGCGTCCTCCTGTAGCCGTCGTTCCTCGGCGAGTGGCTCGCCGGTCGTTGATGCCGCCTGCTTTCGCGTCCGTGCCATTGGACCGTTGGCTCCCTTCCCTGTTCCGGCGTTACTGTATGCTCTTGGTCATCGGCGTTCCAGCCAGCGCGCCCAAGCCAGGCTGGGAGGACATTCCCCTCACCTGTGTCTGCCAATCAGCCACGGTGGCCAACTTTAGAGAGCTAGCGGCCGCAAGTGGTTGTCTTATGCTGATTTGGTAGCCGGGCCTGCGATGAAGTCGGACGAGGAGCAGGCCCTGTCGACTCAGCCCATCGATCGCCACAATCGCCCGGTTCTGATCGGCCTTGGGAAAACGCGCGAGCAGTTCCTCGAGCTCCAAGGGTCCTGCCCCCAACATGTCGATCAAGACTTCTTCGAATGGTGGACGACTCATGCCCAGTACCTCCCAGTGGTCGGTGCCCATACAGATCCTTCCACCGTTGGTCTTCCGACCTCGCGCAGACTTACAGCGCAGGTGTGAGGAGCCCGCAAAAGAGCCTGGGCAGACGAATCGAGCGGGGAGCGGTCTTGAGAATCTGTCGGCGGAGAAAGAACCGAAGCGAGGAAAGACTAGCTGAAGGTGACGCTGTCTTGATTGAGGAGGTAGTCGATGACTTCGATGCTGTCGCGGAGCTGGTTTTGCGCCTTTTCCGACATCGGCACGACCGCGCCGACGAGTTTGCCGGCCTCAATGTCATCCAGGGAGGGGACGTTCACGCCTCGGGCTTTCTCTAGGTCTGGTCGGTAGCTCGCCATGTCGTCCTGCCCTCCACCTTATAAAATATAAGAACGTGCAATTCTCGAGCCCACTGTCTGCCTCTCGTACATGTTCCCTGAAGAAAGCATAGCACATGAATGAATTTTCACGTTTGAACGACCTAACCCATTGTTTCTTCGAGCGATTGTAGCTTGAGATTCGGAGTGTTTACTTTGCGGACTTTACGGGGGCGAGGGCACCCAAGTAGGGATGGCCGTCGATCTTCAGCAACGGGCTGTCCTCCCGCAGACGAAAATCGTCAGCACCTGGGTCAAAAAAGCCCGGATCGACCGTGACATTGGACTCGACCGCCAACTCGAGGGCCGGAACCGGCGGCGTACCCGGTCGAACGTAGTTCGCCTGAACCCCGAAGAGGGCGTTGTGCGCAAACTCGACCGTGCTGGAGGGGGCAACTGTAAAGCCCACAGTGTTCATGCTGACGATGTTCCCACTCACCTGACTGCGCGAACGGGCAAGGAACGCCGCGCCCCCTCCGTTCTTAACGAGTGTGTTGTTGACGAGCACCGCCTGTCCCTGGTCCATGACCACCACGGCGTCGAACAACTGCCGCGTAATGACGTTGCGCTCGACCCGGACCACGCTTTTGCCCGCCACGTTCACGCCATGGTCGCTGTCGTGAATAAAATTCCCGATCACGATCCCCTGAGAATCGGCAAATTGGACGCCGGTGGTTTCACTGCCCCCGATGTCGCAGTCCTCCACGCGCACGTCCTGAACCTGCTGGGCAAACAACATCCCCTTGATCTTGAGGCGCCGAAGGGTGATCCCCTTGCCGTTGAACATACCCATGGCGTGGCCCCCACGATCACTGATCGTCATCCCGCTGATCTCAATGTTCGTTGCGCCGTAGGGCCACTTGCCGACGTGAAACGACCCCACCCGGTCCTTGCCGAGAATGATGACCTGGTCTACCCCTTGGCCGATGAGCTTCACGCTGTCCTTGCTGTGGATCGTCACATCCTCCGGGTAGGCCCCGGCCTTGACCAAAATCGTGTCGCCCTTGCCGGCTCGATCGACGGCCTCTTGAATGGATCTGAACTCACCGGTGCCGTCCAAGGCCACGTTGATGGTCCGCGGCCCCTTCGGAACAGAAGGTTCCTCCTGACCCCAGGCTGGGGCAGCGAGCAGGAACGGGATCAGGAGCCACAGACGAGTCGTCATGATCAGTGCTCTTACAGGCTCAGAGCGCCAGAAGTCAACGCGGGTGGGTTGTTGGGGCAGACTCTTGAAGGACACCGGCTGCACCACTCCCCGGCTGCATGGTATTCTCGCCGCATGCTGCTCGTCGGACTCACTGGCGGCCTGGCCACCGGCAAGACCACGGTTGCGCGGATGTTCGCCGATTGTGGGGCCTACGTGATCGATGCCGACCTGCTGGCCCGCCAGGTTGTCGAACCCGGCAAGCCCGCCTGGCGCGCGGTCGTCAAAACGTTCGGCAAAGACATCCTGCATCCTGACCGGACACTCAACCGGACCGCTCTTGGGGCAATCGTCTTCCGCGACCCACGAAAACTGAAGCGGTTAGGCCGGATCATTCATCCCCACGTCGCCCGTGAGCAAACACGCCTGACTCGGGAGATTGCGAAGAAGGATCCCAAGGCCGTGATCATTTACGACGCACCGGTGCTGATCGAAGCCGGCGCGCACAAACGGATGGACCGCCTCATCGTCATCACCGCGGATCAACCAACGCAGATTGTTCGCCTGAGGCAGCGCAATGGCCTCACTCGCGCCGAGGCGCTCCGCCGCATCCGCAGTCAGATCCCGTTGACGCACAAAGTGGCCATGGCCGATTTCGTCGTAGATGGGCGCACGCCCCGGCTGCGTCTCCGCACCGTCATTCGGCGTCTTTACACCTCTTTGCAGGCACTCACCTAACAGGCGTTCCTCGCAGCCCCACTCTGCGTCGCCTTACCAAAGTTCCGCGCCGTGAAGTTTGCTATCGCCCTGTGTTAGAGTCCGGTTCATGCGCAATGTGGTGATCATCGGATCGGGACCGGCCGGCCTGACCGCCGCGATCTATGCGGCCCGCGCCAACCTCTCGCCCCTGCTCATCGAAGGCTGGCAGGCCGGCGGGCAGCTCACGACGACCACGGAAGTCGAGAACTACCCAGGTTTTGCTAAAGCCATCATGGGCCCCGAGCTCATGAAAGAGATGCGCGCCCAAGCCGAACGCTTCGGCGCGGAGTTCCTGACCGGCGACGTCACGTCGGTAGACCTGAAACGACGGCCATTGCTGCTCCGTGTTGACGGGGGCGGCGCCACGATCGAAACACGCGCGCTCATCATCGCCACCGGCGCCACGGCCATCCATTTGGGCGTCCCCGGTGAGCAACAGTTGCTCGGCCACGGCGTCTCGACCTGCGCCACCTGCGATGGTTTCTTCTTTCGCGGGAAGGAACTGGTGGTTGTCGGCGGCGGTGACAGCGCCATGGAAGAAGCCAATTTTCTGACGAAGTTTGCCACCAAGGTCACAGTCGTCCACCGGCGCGACAGTCTTCGGGCGTCCAAAATCATGCAAGACCGCGCAAGGCAGAATAAGAAGATTGCGTTCGTCTGGAACTGCGTCGTTGAGTCCGTGCTGGGGAAAGATGTGGTGACGGGCGTGCGGCTTCGGAACGCCCTCACGGGGGAGATCAATGAGCTCCCCTGCGCCGGCGTGTTCGTGGCCGTCGGACACAAGCCGAACACCGAGCTCTTCAAGGGACAACTGACGATGGACACCAAGGGCTACCTCCTCACACAGGCCGGGACCGCCACAAACATCCCCGGCGTCTTTGCCGCAGGCGATGTCCAGGACTCGCGATACCGCCAAGCCGTGACGGCCGCGGGGTCCGGCTGCATGGCCGCCATCGACGCGGAACGCTTCCTCGAAGGACACGATTGAAGCTGCGGTATACGTGAGGCCGAGTGCCGAGATCATCCCGTACTCACCCGTAGCCTCAGCCTTCATCGATCACCTCCATGAGAGTCGCCATCGTCCACTACCATGAACTGGCACTGAAGGGACGCAACCGTCCGTTCTTCGAACAGCGCCTGGTCGATCATCTCCGCCAGGCCCTCCGCGATCTCAAGATCCGCCAGATCCAAGCGCTCAACGGCCGCATTCGCATTGAGTTGCCGGAGGGTGTCGCCCTGGAAGAGGCTCGAACTCGTCTGGCGCGCGTCTTCGGTTGCACCCATTTCGTCCTCGGCCGCGCCGTCAAGATGGACGTGGCACAGCCAGACCTCACTCCGATACAGGCGGCTGCCGCAGAACTCGTGGAAGGCCGGGACTTCGCCACCTTTCGCGTGCAGGCGAAACGGGCCGACAAGCGCTTTCCCTGGACCTCGATGGACATCGAGAAGCAGGTGGGCGCGCATGTGGGCGCGCTCACCGGCAAGCGTGTGAATCTGAAGGCGGCTGACCTGACGGTCTACGTCGAGCTGATCGCGAAAGAGGCGTTCATCGCCGTGGAGCGAGAGGCAGGTCCGGGCGGCTTGCCGATCGGTGTCAGCGGCTCCGTGGCCTGTCTCCTGTCGGGTGGAATCGATTCACCCGTGGCCGCCTATCGGATGATGAAGCGTGGCTGCCGGGCTGTCTTCGTGCACTTTCACGGCCGGCCCTACGTGAGCCGCGCCTCCGAGGAAAAAGTTCGAGAGCTGACCCAGCTCCTCACCACCTATCAACTGGGATCCCGGCTCTATCTGATTCCGTTCGGCGACATCCAGCAACAGATCGTCGTGGGAGCGCCGGCCCCCTTTCGTGTGGTGCTCTACCGGCGCATGATGCTGCGCATCGCCGAGGAACTGGCGCATCGGGAACGTTGTTGGGGTTTGGTGACCGGCGATAGCCTGGGGCAGGTGGCCTCGCAGACACCAGAGAACCTGAGCGTCGTGCAAGAGGCGGCCACGCTTCCCATTCTACGCCCGCTCATCGGGATGGACAAAACTGAGATCACGGAAGAGGCGCGCCGGTTGGGGAGTTTCGAGACGTCGATTGAGCCGGATCAGGATTGTTGCCGACTGTTCGTCCCCGCCCACCCCAGCACAAAAACCAATCTGGACCAGATTCGCCGGATCGAGTGTGGGTTGGATATCGGAGCCTTCACCAAACAGGGCCTCGACGGCGCCGAATTGGTCGACTACACCTTTCCGCCCTCCGCATCACACTAAGGTTGCTTGGCCACGTCGACGATCCGTGCCCGCAACAACTTGAAGTGCGTTTCGAGTTCTTTCTTCAGCACGATGGCCACCACCCAATCGGGTACCAGCGTCTTGGCCTCCATCAGAAGATCGAATTCAGCCCGCGTTTCCGACGCACTCGCTTCCGTCAAGCGCCACGTCCGCGCATAGCGTTTGAAATCGCCTTCCAGGAGAGTGGTCGTAAGCGTGCCGTCAGGATGGAGACGATTGTCGCTCAACAGACGGCTTTCGCTCGGCAGGATCGGATGCGCGATGAATAGTTCCGTGATGACATGATCGTCCCGCCGGTCGACCTTCGCCATTCGCATTTTAGTCTCGAACAGCTCCGGCCACCTCGCAAAATCGGTCAGCACGCGCTGGACAAACGGAAGGTTCGCGGGCAAGAGGAGGACGGCATGGGCCCGTACGCCTCCATCAGGATCGGTATTCGTCTCCAACTTCGAGCCGGGTGCATAGATAGCTTCTGCGGCCAAGACCAAGAAGTTGCCAGGCATGAGCCATAGAACGCCGAGGACTCCCAGGCTGACGAGCATACGCCACATTGCGCTAGGCCCCCAATTTCATGAGTGCATCCAGCAAGCGCTGATGGATACGCCGCACGCGTTCTAATTGCCCCTTTGCCGGGAACCGTTCATAGAATCCCTCGGCGCGAAATTCTTTCGTGAGCTTGGCCCACGGGCGCAACAATTCCGCAAAGGGCTTGTGCGAACGCTGCTCTTCCCAATCGCTGAACAATTTGCGGTCGACGATGATGTCGTCGAGGACGCGCATCAACGCTTTTAGCGTCACGTCGCGCGTGAACATGTAGCGTTCATTCTGCCCCCACACGTCCTCCATGACGTCCTTCACGCCCCTGAGATAGTCGCGCACCAAGGCGTAACATTTGTCGGGCCGCATGCCCAAATGTGATTCCATCCAACGCTTGTGGACCGTCACCACCTTCAGCAACTCGTTGAAGATTTCGGATTGCAGGATCCACTTCTCCTGCTTGCTTCGCCCCCCCAGTCGGTTGATCTTGTATTGGAGCGGAGAGTCCCCCTCCTCATACAGCATGTTCACCACCTTGGCGGCGAACTTTTTCTCCGGACTTTCCCAGGAGACCTTTTCGTACAAATCGACGAGATGCGACCGATTGATGCGCGTATGCGTGGAATTGATCACCACGAACATCTCTGTGGCGAAGTCCGCGCTCCGGCCATCAAACAACACGCACGGCACCTCCACCTGTCCGGCCTGATCGGGATGCTTCTCGTGGAAGAAATGCAGCCCGGCCAATCGGTGTTGCCCGTCGATTACCAAATACTTCCCCTTCGGCTCACTCAAATGGCCTAGGGACTCCTGGCCATCGAGCTTGCGAAACGGCAACGTTTCGTCCGTAAACAGCAGGACCGTCCCGGGAATCATCGGCTGGGCCACGACCGTCTCGTAGAAGTTCACGATCTGTTTGATTTTCTGACGGTTCAGGAGGCGTTGGAACCCCTTTTCGCTCCGCTCGATGCCCGAGATGAACTTGGCCACTTCGTCATGCTCGGAAATCCGCCCTTCAGCGATTTCCTCACCTTCGAAATAGTAGCGGCTGGTGAACTTTACTTTCTCGAGCAGATCCTTGGCCTTATACGCGATGAAATAGAAGGTTCCTTCCTTCTGTTTGATCCTCGTCGCGAGCATGCGTCTCCCCTCCTACCAACGGTTCACTGACCGAATACGCGGATTGCGGCGGGATTGTACGCCGTCGGCCAGGTGGTCGCAAGACAAGTCCCTGTGCTAGGATGCCGCTCATGATTACCCTACGCCACGCGGTCGGAGTTTGCGGGTTTCTTCTGATCATAGGTTGCGCCGTTCCCTCGGCCTTCGCACAGGAAGCCCCCGAAGACACCCATGTGACGACAGAGCGTTATTGCAGCTTCATGATGGCCAAAGGTGAGGCAAAACAATCGTGTGCCGTGCCCATTCTCCCGGGTTGCGTCGTGGCGAAATTTCCCGGCACGACCAAACCGTGGACGACCGTTTCACGCGGCGGCAAGACGACGTGCCACTTCGACGCCAAAGCCACGGATTGGAAGACCCGCATCGTCGGCGCCTGCACGAAGTGCACGTCGCAGCAATGCTCGGCGTCGTTCCATGTGAAACTCGACTGCTCCCAGGGCTAGCACTACGACGCACGCGCGTCCGATGCCCGTTGCCTCCGACATCAAACGACTCGCCACAACCCTCGGCTTCGACGCCGTTGGCATCGCCTCCGTGCCCAGCCCCTCGGAGGCTGTCCCTGCTCCTCCGGCTGGCTTTCTCGCGCAGCTTCGACAACGACTCCTGACGTGGCTGGACGCCGGCCGGCACGGGACGCTGAGCTGGCTCGCACGCGACCCCGATCGTCGGGCCGACCCACGCCGGGTGTTGCCGGGATGCCGTTCCGTGATCGTCGTGGCCATGAACTACGACACGGGGCACCACGCGCCTGCCTCCGCAGACATCGGACGCATTGCGCGGTATGCCTGGGGACGAGACTATCACCACATCCTGGGCACACGGCTGGCCTCCATGGCCGAGCACCTCGCGGCACTCGCTCCCGGCCACCAACACCGGTGGTACGTGGACACCGGCCCGGTCATGGAAAAGGCCTGGGCCCAACAAGCCGGGCTGGGCTGGATCGGCAAACACTCGAACCTCGTCTCGCCTCAGCACGGCTCCTGGCTGGTCCTCGGGGAAATCCTGACGACCCTCGAGCTCGACGCCGATCCGGCCGGGAGCGACCTCTGCGGGTCCTGCTCCCTCTGCATCAACGCCTGTCCCACGGGAGCCATTGCGGATCCCTACGTAGTCGATGCCAGACGTTGCATTTCCTACCTCACGATTGAACACCGGGGCGACGACGTCCCCGTCGAGATTGCGCCACACCTGGGGAGCTACATCTTCGGCTGCGACGATTGCCTCGACGTGTGCCCCTACAACACCCAAGCCCGGCCCACCTCACAACCGGACTTCCAACCGCTGCCATGGACCCTTCGGCCGGCTCTCACGGAGCTGCAGGACCTCACCGAATCGGAGTTCCTCAGGCGCACCGAGGGCAGTCCGCTCAGGCGGGCGAAATTCCTGGGGTTTCTCCGCAACGTCCGGCAAGCCCGGCGCAACGCCGCGACCCGGGCGCCGTCGGCCGCTCCTCCTATCCCAACCCCGTAGCACTTCGACGAGGAGCGGCGTATGATGAGTGCGAGCGCACGTCCATGCGAACGAGGCCTCGCTGATGGCTCCCGCCCCTGGCATACTGCCCTACCGGAAACCGGAACTCGGGAAGGACTATTGGATTCACGATCATCTACTGCACGATCCGCTCGCGGTGGCCGAACGTTGCCTCAAGAAAGCGAGCTGGATCCAGGGCGCTCCCTGGCGGCCGGAACCCTGGCCGGGGCTGCGTGCGCCCAACGCACTGCTGCCTCACGAACTCGCGCTGGTCGAGCAGACGGTGCTGCGGGCGACAGGCGTGCGGGGCTTGCGGCCCCAGGCGGACCCCGAGAACGGCACTTCCAGCCATAACTTCGTCCAGCTTGTGGGCGGCGGGGAGGCTGTGGCGCGCCCGCATGTCGATTCCAGCCGGCTCTGTGACTACGCGGCAGTCCTGTATCTGCACCCCTATCCTCCGACCAAACACGCGGGCACGTCCTTCTACCGGTTGCGCCTCCCCGACGGCAGCCTCGGGGGCAATACCTGCCCGCCGCCATACGAAAGTCTGAGCCACATTCCCGGGTTCAAAGACATGGATCTGAGCATGTGGGAAGAGGACATCGAAGTGCCCAACGTCTTCAATCGACTCCTCTTCTACAAGTCCGATGTAGTGCATTCGGCGACCGCCTACTTTGGCTGGTCGAACGACAACATGTCCAAACGGATGACCGCCGTGTTTTTCTGGAAGGTTGCGTAGCGCCCCTGCGTCCGGACGAGGTCGACTTGTGGCGCGCGCGTGAGGAGTACGATTCATGCGTCCTCCTTCCCTACTCATCATCGAAGACGAAGAGCGCATGCGACGCCTCTTCGAGCTGGTCCTCACTGCCGAGGGCTACGACGTGGTCTTCGCCAAGAACGGCGAAGAGGGTCTGCAGCTCCTCACCGACACGCCCTCGCTGGATCTGATCATCACCGACCTTCAACTGGGCACCGGCCTCAACGGCATGCAGGTTCTGGAAGCCGCCAAGACTTCGCATCCGCACATCCCTGTCCTCATCGTGACCGGGTACGGCACGGTGAAGTCGGCCGTCGAAGCCATGCACAAGGGCGCCTACGACTACATTTCGAAACCCGTCGACAACGACGAACTCAAGATCGTCATTGCGCGCGCCATCGAGCTTCGCCGCCTCTCCCAAGACCATCAGGCCCTGCGGGACCGCTTGGAACAGGACAACGGTTTCGACCACATCATCAGCGCCTCTCCGCAGATGGCCAATTTGAAGCGGCTGGCCGCCGAAATCGCACAGACGGACGCGACCGTGCTCATCACGGGCGAAAGCGGCACCGGCAAAGACATTCTGGCGAGAGCCATCCATATGGCGAGCCCCAGAACGCGCGGCCCGCTGGTCACGGTCAATTGCGCCGGCATTCCGGAACACCTCGTGGAGTCGGAGCTGTTTGGGTACGAAAAAGGCGCGTTTACCGACGCGAAGAAGGCCAAGCCGGGACGGTTTCAGCTGGCCGATCGCGGCACGTTGTTTCTGGACGAAATCGGCGAGCTGAGCCTCGCGGCGCAGGTGAAGCTCTTGCGCGCGCTGGAAACGCATCAGGTCGAGCCGCTGGGCGGCATCCGGAGCGTCGGCGTCGACATCCGCGTCGTCTGCGCGACCAATCAACCCTTGTTGGAACTCATCAAGATTGGACGGTTTCGCGAGGACCTCTTTTACCGGCTCAACGTGTGCCAATTGGCCATCCCGCCGCTGCGGGAGCGCCCCGAGGACATTCCAGCCCTGCTGCACGCCTTCCTCGAACGGGCGCGTCGCGACCGTGGTACACGGCCCCAGCACTTCGCCGCGGACGCCTTGGCGGTGTTGGAACGGCACCCGTGGCCCGGGAACGTCCGAGAGTTGCATAACCTGGTCGAGTGGCTCACCATTACATGCCGCGAGGAACACATTCGGGCGGAGCATCTGCCGCCAAGTTTTCACACGTTGGCCGCCTATGCCGAGCGCCAACCGGGACCAGTGGGTCCGCCGTCGTCCCTCCTGGGCCTCGGCTTGTCAGTCGACGACATCGAACGGCGTTTGATTCAGGAGGCGCTCGATCAGTGCCACGGCAACGTGTCGGAGGCGGCGCGTGTGCTCAAGATGACCCGCAATACTCTTCGCTACCGGCTTGCCAAACACGGCTTGGACCCGGCGACGCATTGATGGACGCCTGACGATGTGGCGAACCGGTCTCCAGCGTAAGTTTCTGATTGCGCTGCTGCTCGTTGGCATCTTGCCGGGCATCACCGCGCTCTTCGTCACCTACTGGTCCAGCACTCGCAGTCTGAAACAATCGATCGGGAGCGGGTTCCAGGAGATCGCGCGTTCCGCGGCGCTCCGGATCGCCGCCACCGTGGACGGCGAGATCGACCGTGCGGAACGGCTCGCGATCGTCCCAACCCACGTGCGCCGCGCGGTCGAACTGGCTAATCACCGCACCGCCGAGCCGCCGCGTCCCCCGAGGTCCCGCAACGGCGGTCCCAGCCGTTTGCGCGGGGAATCCCGGTCGACGACCGCCGTGACCGACGACTATCTGAAATCCTGGGCCGCCAAG
Organism: uncultured Nitrospira sp.; assembly: GCA_964449255.1. Taxonomy (GTDB): domain Bacteria; phylum Nitrospirota; class Nitrospiria; order Nitrospirales; family Nitrospiraceae; genus BQWY01. The sequence continues at coordinate 210,934 of CAYUYE010000004.1, forward strand.
ACCGACTATTACGTGCGCGTCACGGTCACGGATCAACAGGGCAGACTGGTGAGCACGAGCGATCCCCCTGGGACGCCGCTTCGATTGTCCGACCAAGTTTGGTGGCAAGAGGCGATGCAGGGCGGCGGCAAAGCCTACGTGAGCACATTCCGGCTGAGCCCGGATGCCAACGAATACGTGTTCGATGTCGCCGTCCCGATCATGGGAAGGGATGGGCGGACACCCATGGGCGTCGTGAACCTGCTGGTTCGCCGCGACGCTTTGATGAAAACCATCCTCACGATCCGCGTCGGGGACACGGGCCATGGCATGCTCGTCGATACGGAGGGGACGCCGCTGATCTGCCCGGTTCTTCCCCCAACGAGCCATCTCATCCACCAGGCCCTGCTGAATCAATTTTCGTCGGAGACGGCTTCTTGGTTCGTCGCGGAAGACGACGCCCACGGCGATCACCACACGATCGTCGGCGCGGCTCCCGTTCGCTTCATTCACCCGCTCACCGACAACAGCCTCGGCAGGACCTCCTGGTTCGCATTCGTCCGCCAGCAGGCCGAAGAAACCTATGCGCCCATCTATTCGCTCTTGACGACGGTGGGCGCCATCGGGCTCGCACTGGTCCTCGGCTTGGCCTCCCTTGGCTACCTCATCGGCCACCGCATTGTGGCCCCGATTGTCAGTCTCCGCCACGAGACCGAAGAACTGCGGCGGCGGTTCGACAATGTGGCGCAGTCTCCGCTGGACGTCGACCCGGAGCCGGTCACCTCGCTCGCCACCGCCTCACAAGGCACGGACGAAATCCAGGACCTGGCCCGGACCTTCGAGACCATGCGGGCGGCGCTCGAAAAGAGCCTCGCGACGATTCAGACGCAGCAAGAGCAGCTGGTGCGGCGGGAACGGCTGGCCTCGGTGGGACAATTGCTGGCCGCCCTCGCGCACGACCTCCGTAACCCGCTGGGTGTGATCAGGAGCTCTGCGCAACTCATCCTCGATCGGCAACGCGACGACCGCGTCAAAGAGGAGGTCGCCCGCTACGTTATCGAGGAAGTGGATCGACTCACCCACCGCATCAATGACTTCCTCCGATACGCGCGCCAGAAACCACCGGAACCGGTCGCCGTGGCGGCGGATGCGCTCTCGCTGGCGGCGTTGGAGCAGTGGCATGCACAAGGCGGCCATCAGCACATCACCGTGGACACCCACTTCACACCGAACCTCCCGCTGATCTGGGTCGACCCGTCACAGGTGAAGGAGGCGCTGGTCAATCTGCTGATCAACGCGCGCGAAGCCATGCCCGGCGGCGGCATGCTGACGATCGCCACCAGGCAGGCGCCCAGCGGCGCCGTGGAGCTGACGGTGGAAGATACCGGTTGCGGTATTTCAGAGGTCCATCTACGCCGCATCTTCGAGCCGTTCTTTACGACCAAAGAGTATGGCACGGGCCTCGGACTCACCAACGTCAAGCGCCTCGTGGAAGACAACGGAGGATCGTTGCACGTCGCCAGCCACGAAGCGGTCGGCACAGTCTGCACAGTGTATTTTCCGACGGTCGGGATTCAGCCGAACGAGAACGAAGCGGGCAGCGGGCAGATCGTGGGGGCAAGGGCGGACGAAAGCGCGGAATTCTAAGGAACGTCTCCCGCACAGCGAAACCCGAGTGTCGGGCCCCAGTAGGTCATCTCATCCCAGCCACGGAAACTGGCACGAAGTTCAACCGGCCCCGCGCCCCAGTCTCCACCCCGGAGCACACGAAATGAACCGCGCAGCGGTCCCTGCGGATCACGGGTGGGGGCGGTCGCGTAGAAATCTTCGGCATACCAATCTCGAACCCATTCCCAGACGTTTCCTGCCATGTCGAATACCCCGTAGGGGGAGGCCCCCTCTTGAAACGACCCCACTGGTTCCACCTCACGGTGAACGGTGCGAGTATCTCCATTCCTGAGGCGGCTCAACAGAGGGCCATCGCCGTTGCCCCACGGATAGCGACGACCATCGACTCCTCGGGCGGCCTTTTCCCACTCGGCCTCAGTCGGCAACCGGTGCCCAATCCATTGGCAATAGTTGCGGGCCTGCATCCAGGTCACGTTGACCACCGGATGCCGACTCTGCTCCGGTGTGTCGAAGGATACACGCACCTTAGGTGCGGTGCAGACGCCGGCATCGACGCATCGTCGATACTCGCCGTTGGTCACTTCGTAGGTGTCGATCCAGTAGGAACTCAAATGGACGCGACGGATCGGCCGGACGTCCGGGAGGCCGTCTTCGGCCCCCATGAGAAATTCGCCCTCGGGAATCAGCGCCATTCCCTGAGGCACCTCGATCCCCCGCTGCGCAAGACGTTCCAGCTCCGCCAGCTGGACCGCGGCCAGCTTCACATCGGGCAGTGCTCCCGGTGCAACGGGCCCGTCGCTTTTCGGTATGTGAGCCGACGGCGGCGGCGTCTGGGTGTGCGGGACTGGGGTAATCGGCCCCTGTGGCTTCGAACTGGCCGCGGGTGCCACTGGCGCACTCCCGGGAGGCCCGCCGTCCGTCGCCCGTACGGTCTCAATCCTGACCGTCGTACGCGCGAGTTCACTGGCCACCGCGGCGGCCTTGCCATTTGATTTCGACTCCTTGCGCATCTTCCCCAGAGTGGTGAAGTCGAAGTCCGGAATGTTGGCCAGAAGCGGGGTGGCGTAACTGATTGGCACGGCAAACGACATACCTTCCGGCACAATACCCGACGGATGGCTGAACTTCGTGGTGAGCAATCCAATCACTTCCGCCCGCTGGTTGAAGACCGGCCCACCGCTGTTGCCGGGATTGATGGCCGCGTCCACCTGGAACACGCGTTTGACGCCTTTCGTTCGCACGGCAGCGATCCGCCCTCGTGTCACCGACACGTCACGCAAGCCGAACGGGAATCCGACAGCAATGACCTCCTGATCCAGACGAACGGCGCCCGCATAGCCGATCACAGCCTCGGACAGCCCGACGGTGTCCATTTTCAGCAACGCCAGATCATGTTCCTGATCTGCACTGACGATCACCGCCGGCGCGCGAAACTCGCCTGAGGTGACGACCGCAATCCGTTTCGCACCGGCCACAACGTGATACGCGGTCAGGACGTAGCCGTCCGGATGGACGATGACGCCGCTGCCAGCCGGTCGTTCACTCGACGCCGTAGAGTCCGCTGCCCACACTGGTACCCCGATCAATGGCGGAAGCGACAGGGAAATGAGGAGCGCCAGGAGACGTCGCGCCATCATTTGTGCACCGGGATGATCACGCTGATGGCACCCGCATTTTGTCCCAACTGAAGCCCTTCTTTCTGAAACCCCGTGCGGTCCCGGTCGCCTTTCGGTTCACCATGACAGTCGAGGCACTGGCGAGTGAGGTACAGGGGGAACATCAACCGCAACGCCTTACTCTCCGTTGTCACCTCACTGATCGACTTCTCCCGCGGATAGTCCGGGTCGGAGAACTCCTGCAAGGCCGCTTGTTCGAATCCATCCGGTGCGTTCGCGGGATTCCGTGGCGACAAGGCCGTCTGTTTCAACCGCACACCTGTCGCGTTGGAGAATTGGGCCGCGACACGCGCGCCGAAGACCGCGGGCACGAACCCAGGCGAGGAACCGGATCTTCGGTCCAGGTTCTGCTGTGCGGCTTCCACGACGTGCTTGCTGACCTTCATCAGATGCGTGAGCAAGTCCTTGGCTTTGACGGGCACCTTGGTCGCTCCCAAGTCCTGCAGATCAATCCCCGATCGGCTGCGGAAGACGTCGGCCACTTGACGTTCAAAGAGCTCTGTAGAAAAAGTGTTCTCTCCCCTCGTCGGTTTGTCAAAGAAGTTTTGATTCTCGTTGATCACGGCCCGCCCGGAATCGAGCAGAATAGCCAGGAGTCTGGCGACCGCTTCCACCTCAAGGACTTCTTGGAGACTGGGGCTCGGATCGGTCTGGCGCCCCTGGGGACCGGCCGCGCGGCCCCCGGCCGGCTCGGACCCCATGAGGAGCATCACTGGCACCCACAACAGGGCTCTCCACATGTGTGGCACCCCAGGCTTGGGAGCAGAGGAGGATTGGGAAGCTGACGATTAGCCACCCGTCCCCCTGGCGGTGTTGCCGCTCAGGGGGACGGTATCGGTGAGGATGGTACGGTTAGGTGCGGGGCATGTCAAGGCGCTCGATGGATGTCGATCAGCACGTTGTCGGCGTCAAGTTCCACCTCCACCCGCGCCCCTTGAGGAAATACCGAGAGTTTGCTGCTGGCAAGACTATCGACCGGGAACTCGGCGATGCCGTCAGGCGTCGACAGTTGGATCTCGCTCCAATAGGGATCGGTGTACCGCAGCGAACCGGATACGATCCGATGGTCGGGAACGGGCAAGTCGCTCCGGCGGACGTTGACCAGGACATTGCCCGCATCGACCCAGAGCGTGACGTGTTGTCCGACTTTCGACTCATGCAATCCCACACGATCCGCCCGGGCCGGACTGATCGTCCGCAATTGGAGCCCGGCCTCAGGCTTCACAAACAACATACCTGACTGGATATGGGTGATCACACCGTTGACTCCGAAATAGTGGGTCGCATCGACCATCCCGGTCTCATCCGCCAACGACAGTCCGACCCACAACAACCCGAGCAACGCCAGGACGACCCCGACCCTCACAATATTTTGCTCCATTCGGGCTCACCCCCTTTCGTCTCTCGATGGTGGCCCGAGCGCACACCGTGGAACGTGGTGCGCCCCCGGGCCCACCTGGGTTGCCTACGGAGTCGACGTGGTCACGGCCGGCACCATGATCCCGTATTCCTGAACGGGGGTGACCAGGACTCCGAAATTGAAGAGCTCGTCCGCGGCAACGTCGTTGATACCATGGTCTCGATTGCGGAGCATCTTGAACCACGTGCCCATTTCGGTGCGTACGATGCGCGCGTCACCTTTGTGAACGGCCTCTCGGACCAGCGTCAGTTTCTGCTCATATGGCGCCCAGTTTCCGTTCGGATAGTTGGTCTTGTAGAAACTCTGTGAGTTGGCCAGCTCGTCGATCCACGGATTGTCCATCGACCACGCTGGGACTGACCCCATCAACACCAGACCAAACACACTCACCAGGACCAGCAGTTTCCACATGCCTTCGTTCTGCGTCCACGTTTCCATAACAAGCCTCCTTTCTTCGCAGCACGACCTCGAATCGGTGCGCTCAACCCTAGAACGCCGTGGAGGATTGGATATCATCGATCCGGACACGTTCCATGTCGTCACCACTCGGCCCGAGAAATGGCTGGATCTCCGGCGGATCCACGGTCCCGATTCTTCCCGTGTCAGGCACCCGCATGGGCATTTCACGAATCTTGTTGAAGTCCTCCGTTGTCGCCGTCGAGTCCTGCGACTTGCCGATCGAACCATGATCGTCGCCTTTCAGCAGATCTGAAGTCGCCTCTTCGTACAGACCTTGATCACTGAACCGCTGGTCGGCGCGGGCAGACGGCGCGAAACACAGTGCGGCCAACATGAGGACTCCCAGACACACGCGCTCGGGTGAAACTGATCCACTTTTCATATGTCACCTCCTGGTTTTCCGGAGCTGCGAATGCGCCACGTCTAGACAAGCCGCTTGCTATTGCCCAAACCCTAGGCCAAACACCTAGGGCTGGCGATCGCCCAAGCGGTGGATTTTGCCTACACCGATCGGGTGAGTCCGTCTGGAAGGAGCGGCTCCGTGAAACAGCCCTAGCGTTCGCCCAAATAGGCCAGGATGGCCTCGACGCGGCCCGATACGCCAAGCTTGTCGTAGATATGGTGCAGGTGGGTCTTGACCGTCTCGGGGGAGACACACAGATGATCCGCAATCTCCTTGTTGCCACGGCCGGCTGCCGCATTGGCCAGAATGGCCCGCTCACGCTCGGTGAGGGAGGGCAACCGTGTGGCGACCTTTTGACTGCCGGCGTGAAGCGCCGCGGAGGCATGCCTCGCGAATCCGTCCGGCATGAACGGCGATTCCACGTGGCGACCGGACGCGGTCTCCCGAATGATCCGGAGGAATTCCTGGTGATCGGCGTCTTTGAGGATGTAGCCGCACGCCCCGGCCAAGACCGCTGAGACGATTCGCGTATCCTCGTCGTGTACGGAGAGCATGAGCACCTTCGTCTTGGGCACACAGCCGAGAATCAGTTTCGTCGCCGTGACCCCATCGAGATGCGGCATGTCGACATCCATCAACACCACCTCGGGGGCATGCGTCGTCGCCAGATTGAACGCTTCACGCCCGTCGGTGGCTTCTCCAACGACGACGATGTCGGGCTCACGCTCCAAGAGCGCACGAAGGCTTTGCCGGAACAGGCGCTGGTCTTCTGCAATCACGAGGGAGATGGGCATGCTAACACCTCCTGGCATGGAAGCCTGACTGAGAAGACCGCCCCACCACCGGGACGGTTCGCGACCGCCATACTGCCGTGGTGCGCATCGACCACTAAACGGCAAAAATGCAGGCCGAGTCCGCGGCCGATGCGCCAATCGGTCCCATCTTTCTTGCGGAAGAACAATTCGAACAGGTGCGGGAGATCAGCGGGGTCGACACCTGGTCCATTGTCCTGGACCTCCACCAGAGCCGTCAGCGATTCTTCCTGCGCAGTCGCCGCCCCCGCGGCGACGCCGGCTTGTGTCTGCACGATCAGGAGGACCTCGCCGCCGGAGGGTGAATATTTGAGCGCGTTGTGGACCACGTTGATCCACACCCGCTCCAAGCGCCGCCGATCTCCCGACACCACCACGTCGCCCTCCGAGCACACCGTGCGTATCGTCACTCCGCGAGCGGCCGCTTCCGGCTGGAAAAGTCGCGCCACGTCTTCGAGCTGGTCGACGATTGAGAACCGGGAGCGCAGAAGCGGGAGCCCCGAGTAACTGTCCTGATAGACGTCCAGCATGTCATTGATCATTCCGACTAGAAGCAGCGTCGTGAACTGGAGGTCGTTCAAAAGCGATCGTAGCGGAGGATGTCGCGCTTCGGGAGTCTGGGCCATCACCTCGAGCGTCTTCTTGATGCCGGCCAGCGGGTTGCGAATGTCGTGCGCAAACATCGAGGCAAACTGACTGAGCGAAGCCAACCGTTCCGACCGGACGAGCTGTTGTTCCAATTGTTTCCGTTCCGTGACGTCACTCAACTGCACCAGCACCCGCCTCACCGGCACCCGGTGTTCGAGCGGCACGATGTCGACTTCCACCGTCAGCACGGTGCCCGAACGTGCGGCCACGTGCGCTTCAAACACAGAACTCTCGCTTGCCGTGCTGAGCACGTGGCATAGACCGTCGCGGACGCGCAGCTGATCGGGCTCCAGGAACAGCGCGTCGGCCGGCCGGCCAATGAGTTCCTCCGAGGTACAGCCCAGCGTCGACTCGACCCGCCTGTTCACATGCCGGATGATCCCGTTCGCGTCGACGATCAACTTGGCATCAACCGCAGAGTTCCATAGCGTACGGTAATGCTCCTCTGATTCGACCAGCTCCCGGTTGCTGTGCTCCAACGCCTCCACATACCGGCTGGTTTCCCGCGAAGCGGCTTCCAGCCGATCGGCCATGACATTGAATCCATGAATCAGCGCCTCGATTTCTTCGATGCGTTCGGCCAGGTCCAAATCCAGGCGTGGAACTGGCCGGCCGACTTCCACGGCCTGCACCCGCTCGATTAGCGCCGTGAGTGGCCGCACCAATCGTTTCGCCAGCCGCCAACACAGCCACATGACCACGCCGACGGCCAAGACCCAAAAGGCAGACACCCTCCACAGCAGCGCCACGACCGGGGCATCGGTCTCCTCAGGAGCCTGCCGGACGACGACGTACCAGAGTTGATCCTGGACAACCGACTCTGGCAATCCAACCGGCGCGGCCCCGAGCATCCCGCCGGATTGGCCATGCGAATCCTCGGGAACATCGGTCCACCAGGTCGCCGTCCGCACCGAGTCCCGAGGCAACGTAAGGAGGTGGTGAAGACGCGGCACGAGAGACGGGCAAGCCAACACACGCCCATCCTCACTAACCAGCATGAGATGCCCCGTCTCACCGATCCTTGCCCGCAGCATGGCCGCGAGCACGCGTTCCATCTCGACAACCACTTTGACAGCCCCCACGACCGCGTCCTTCGAACCGCGAATCGGCACGACCACTTCCCACGTGCTGCGTCCGCGGTCATCCACGGCAATGGGTCCCGACCAGGCACGGCCTTCGTGCATCACAGCCGACCACCAGGATTGCCGTTGATAGTGTGATTGGGTGGTTTCGGTGTTCACTCCTCCGACCAGCTGACCTCGCCGATCGATGAGCACCAATGAACGAAAGTAGCGCTCCTGTTCTTCCCGCCAGCGCTGGATGCGAGGTGATCGAAAGGCAAGCGGCGTTCGATCTTGCAAGGCCTCTGTCACTTCGGGCATCGCTGCCAACCGTCCGACCCATTCAACCTCTCTCGACAAGATGAGTCCCATCTTGTCGGCTCCTTGCCGAGCCAACTCGAGAAAGGTCTGACCGATCGTGTGGCGAAGCGACTGTCTCGCGTGCCAATACGCGAAGCCGAGCCCAACTGTGCCAAAGAGCAGACCGAGCAGGAGAACGGAAACGGTCAGGGAACGCTGAAGGCTGGCCCGTGGCTTCATGGGAAGCCTCCGGAACCGGTCGCTCACGAAGCAGGAACCTCAGCCGTGGCGGCCGGGTGACAGGTGGAACGAAACCGAGTGCATCGCGCCGCGGAAAACCGGGATCGAGAACGAAAGGACCCGCAGAACTACATTAGCACCAGCCGTGGTTTGATTGCACGTCTCCTCTCACCGATGCCACCTCCCTTGCTCCGTCCTGGCAACAAGGAGGCGTGGCCTCTATTGCCGATTCAAGTATGCCACGGTCGATCGGCGCAACAGGCGTTCGAGACGTTGGGCTCCTCCTGCGCGATCACATGGCTCGCAGGTTACCGCTTAAGTTCCACGATCGTCGCCCCATCGCCCCCTTCTGACTTGTCCCCCGCGCGAAATCCCGTCACGTAGGGAGAATTCTTCAAGTAGTCCCGCAAACTGGCCTTCAACTTCCCGGTCCCGTGACCGTGGATGATCCGTAAAACGGGGGATCCGCCAAGCGTCGCCTGATCAAGTGCCGCAATGACGACATCGAGGGCCTCGTCCGCCGCCCTCCCCCGCACGTCAACGACTACGGGCGGCTCTTCGGTAGGCCCGCGACTCCAACTTGTCTTTCGCCCCCGGGAGGGGTCGCTCGCTCCGCCGCCCCTGTTCTCTTGCGACTTCGATGTGGCCGGTCCCACCCCGACCAAGCCGTCGACGGGGACCGAGAGTTCGGTGGTCCCAACCCGGACGCGCACGCGAGGGCGCCCCACTGGTACTTCGAGTAAGATGGCCTGTGTTCCAAGATTGGCAAGGGCCACGACGTCGCCAACGTTCAATCGATCGAGCGGCACGCGTGGCACGGCGGGCGCCACAGGCGGCAACGCCTCCACCTCGACGGTGGCCAGTCGTACCCTGGCCGCCTTGGCCTTCTCCACCGTTTTTTCACGCTTGAGGCCGTCCACAATGTCCTGAATCGTCGCGCGTGCACGTTGCAAGTCGTCCGCCATCTTTCTTCGCGCGTTCCGTTGCTCGGCCTGCTCGGCCTGCCGCACCCGTTCAGTCACGAGCCGCGCTTCCTGAGCGAGCTGCTCTGTTTCCCTGCGCAAGGCTTCGGCTCGTTCCAACTCGTCCGCCACAGCCCGTTGCTTGGACTGAACGTCGCTTAACAAGCGCTCCAAATCGAGCTCATCGGATTGCACATGTTCACGGGCATCTTCGAGTAACGTTTCATCCATGCCGAGTCGTCCTGCAATTTCGATCGCGGACGACCCGCCGGGGATTCCGGCGAGCAGCCGATAGGTCGGCGCCAATCTCGCCACGTCGAACTCAACGCTGGCATTCACGAAGCCGGCGCTCGATTGTGCCATCGCTTTGAGCTCCGTGTAATGCGTCGTCACGATCGCCTTCGCTCCGCGGCTCGCCAACCGGCTCAACAACGCTTGCGCCAAGGCGGCCCCTTCCACAGGATCCGTCGAGGTCATCGGCTCATCCAGCAGCACGAGGTACCGTCCCTGCGTCCCGCCACCGGGTTCCCGCTGGTCATCCAACATCTGAAGCAGCTGGATCATGCGCACGACGTGCGAGGAAAAACTGGAGAGGTCCTTCGCCAGATCCTGCGCATCGCCGATGTCGGCGAAGACTTCCGCGAACCACGCCATCTCGGAGCCGGCGTCGCAGGGCAGCCAGAGACCGGCCCGTACCATGAGCGCATACAGGCCGACAAGTTTGAGCGTGACGGTCTTTCCGCCGGTGTTGGCGCCGGAGATGATCATGACCTGGACGGGTTCATCGAGCACAATGTCGTTGGCCACGACGTTCGTCCGCGACAGAGCCAAGAGGGGGTGTCTCGCCTGTAGCAATCGCACACGCCCACGTTCGTTTAAGGGCACCGGCTGCGCCCGAAGCTGCAGCGCCAATGCGGCTTTGGCACCCACCACGTCCAGCGTGGCCAGAATCTCCTGTGCATGGGCCAACGCTTCTGCATGCTGCGCAATCTGCCCCGACAGCTCTTGCAGGATGCGCCGAACCTCACGGTCAACCGCGAGCTCACCGACACGGATCGCATTGTTGAGTTCGACCAATTCCCGCGGCTCGAAGAATACCGTGGCGCCGCTGGACGACACGTCGTGCACAATGCCCGGAATCTTCGTCCGCAGTTCAGCCTTCACGGGCAGCACGTAACGCCCCTCACGCTGGACAAAATACCGGTCTTGGAGTACGTCGGCATAACGTTTCGAGTGCAGAATCGCCTCGAGCCGCCGGCGCATGGCTTCCTTCAGGTCGTGCACCTGCTGAGTCAGACGCTTCAGTTCTGGGGAGGCAGACTCCTTCATCACACCGTCGGCATCGACCACCCATTCGATGTCCGCCCGCAAGGCGGCCAGGGTCGCCAGCGGGGGAAGCGGCGCGGCCAGCGCCGTCAGTGCTGGCGCCTCCTGACGATGGCCTGCTGCGTAACGCACGACCTCCTCCGTCACCTGCACCACCAAGCCGACATCCCGGCATTCGAGCGCATCCAGCGCTCCGCCCTTGAGCGTGCGCCCCAAGTGGTCGCGCACATCCGGCGCACAAAGGCTTGGAAAACCTTCCGTGCCGGCCCGTAATGCCACCATTTCGGACGTCTCCGCCATTCGGCGCTCCGCTGCTTGCAGCGTGGTTTCTAATGGGAGCGTTCGGCAGGCTGCGGCGCCGAGCGCGGAGGTGGCGTGTTGCGCCAAGCGTTCCAACACCAGCGGCCATTCCAAGGCGGATTGTGCATCGGCTGGGAGCCACACTTCGCGTTTCATTAGTCGATCCCCAGGAGAGAAGTTGTTCATCCTAGCAAAATTCTAGGCACCGGATCGCGTCTCGTGAAGCCGCATCCCATCGCGTCCAAAGCCCCCTACTATCGGAGAGGTTGACTCGTCTGAATCGGCTCAGTAGTATCCAGCCCAGTGCACTGATTTTATTCACGAATTTTCCAGGAGTTGGACGTCATGGCAATTCGCGTGGGCATCAACGGTTTTGGGCGGATCGGGCGCAATGTCCTGCGCGCCTGTCTCAACGACCCCTCGTTTGACTTTGTCGCACTCAACGACCTTACCGACGCCAAGACGCTGGCTTACCTGCTCGAATACGATTCCATCCACGGCCGCTTGGCCGTGCCCGTCTCGCACAAAGAAGATGCCATCATTGTGAACGGCAAGTCGATCGCCGTCCTCGCCAAGAAAGACCCCAAAGAACTGCCTTGGAAGGATCTCGGTGTGGACTATGTGATCGAATCGACCGGACGGTTCACGGATCGTGAGGGAGCCGGACGCCACCTGGCGGCGGGCGCCAAGCGGGTCATTATTTCCGCGCCGGCCAAAGACCCGGACCTGACGGTCGTGATGGGCGTCAACGAACAGAGCTACGACCCCAAGAAGCATGCCATCGTCTCCAACGCCTCCTGTACCACGAATTGCTTGGCCCCCGTGGCAAAAGTGCTGTTGGAATCCTTCGGTATCAAACACGGGGTCATGACCACGATCCATTCGTACACCAACGACCAACAGCTGCTCGATTTGCCACACAAGGACTTGCGCCGAGCCCGGGCGGCGGCCATGTCGATGATTCCCACCAGCACCGGCGCCGCGAAAGCGCTCCATCTGGTCCTCCCGCAGCTCAAGGGCAAACTCGACGGCATGGCCATCCGCGTCCCAACGCCGAACGTGTCGCTCGTGGATCTGACGATCGAGACCGAGAAGGACTGCGATGCCGCCGCCGTCAATGCCGCCTTCAAGAAAGCGGCGGAAGGCCCGCTCAAAGACGTCCTAGAATACTGCGACGCGCCGATCGTTTCGATCGATCAGAAGGGCGACGCCCACTCGGCCACGCTCGACGCCTCGCTCACGACCGTCATCGAAGGGCGTATGGTCAAAGTCATCGCGTGGTACGACAACGAATGGGGTTATTCGTGCCGCGTGCGCGATCTGATCAAGTGGATGGCATCAAAGAACTAACACCGGCGCATCCTTGACTCCGACACTCGCGCCGATGGAGCCCCGATGAACCTGCACAAGCAAACGATCGACGACATCAGTCTCAAGGGCCAGCGAGTCATCATCAGAACTGATTTCAACGTGCCGTTGGATAATGCGCTGCAGATCACAGATGACACGCGCATTCGCGGCACGCTGCCGACGATCAATCGCGCCGTCGATGAAGGCGCGAAGGTCATTTTGTGCTCACACTTGGGCCGTCCGAAGAGCACACCCGACCCCCACTTCAGCTTGGCCCCGGTTGCCAAGCGACTGCAGCGGCTCCTGGGCAAGGAGGTCGTCTTCGCGCCCGATTGCATCGGACCAGGCGTAGAAAGCCTCGTGGCGAAGATGAAGCCGGGCGACGTCCTGCTGCTCGAAAACCTCCGCTTCCACGCCGGCGAAGAGAAAAATGATGACCAGTTTGCACAATCGCTCGCCTCGCTCGGCGACGTCTACATCAACGATGCGTTCGGCGCAGCCCATCGCGCGCACGCGTCCATTGTCGGCATCACCAAACACATCAAGACCTCCGCAGCCGGCTACCTTCTAAAAAAGGAAATCGAATACCTGGAAGGCGCGGTGGAGAACCCGGTCCGACCCTTCGTGGCTATCCTCGGCGGGGCCAAGGTCTCGGGAAAAATCGGAGTTATTGAAAATCTCGGCAAACGAGTGGACAAAGTCATCATCGGCGGCGGCATGGCCTTCACCTTCATTAAGGCGATGGGCTATGAGATCGGGAACTCGCTGGTCGAGAACGACATGCTGGATTTTGCCCGCGGAATTCAGGAGCATGCGTTCTCCCGCGGCGTGAAGTTCTACCTGCCCGTCGACTGTGTCGTGGCCGCCAGCCGCGAGCCGGCCGCCGAAACCAAGATCGTGCCCATCCAGGAAATCCCGAAGGGCTGGTACGCACTCGATATCGGACCGGCATCCGTCAAACTGTTCAGCGAGGCCGTCCAGAACGCCAAGACGATTCTTTGGAACGGACCGATGGGAGTGTTTGAAATCGACGCGTTCGCCCGTGGAACCTTGGCCGTTGCACACTCGGTGGCCAATGCCTATGCCCTCACGATCGTCGGCGGCGGCGACACGGCGCTGGCCGTCCATCGGGCCGGTGAAACCGACAGTATGTCCTTTATCTCCACAGGCGGCGGCGCCGCGCTCGAGTTGCTGGAGGGCAAACAACTGCCCGGCCTCACGGCCCTCCCCGAGCGCCAGGACTAGCGTGGACCCTTGCGTGAGACGGCACGCTTAGCCTGAGTCCGATGCGCCACTTTCTCATCGCCGGCAATTGGAAAATGAACAAGACGGCCGCCGAGGCCGTACCGCTGGTCGAGAAATTTGCGGCACTTGCCGGTCCATCCTCGCGCGTCGACGTCGTCCTGGCTCCGCCGTTTACCGCACTCCCCGCAGTCGCCCATGTGCTCTCGACACAAGCCGGTCGGTTCGCTCTCGCTGCTCAGAACGTATTCTGGGAGGAGCGCGGAGCCTTCACGGGAGAGATTTCAGCCCCCATGCTGGCCGATCTCGGCTGTCGCTATGTGATCGTCGGACATTCCGAGCGCCGCCATCTCCTGGGCGAAACCGACGACATGGTCAATAAGAAAGTCCATGCGCTCTTGCGACACGGACTCCGGCCGATTCTCTGTGTGGGAGAGACCAAGGCCGAACGCCAACAGGGGCAGACTCACGCGATTGTGGCGCGCCACGTCACACAAGGGCTCGACAGGATCACAGTGGAGCAGATGAAATTGGTGACCCTCGCCTACGAGCCGGTCTGGGCCATCGGCACAGGTGACGCGGCCACGCCGGACCAAGCCACTGACGTCCATCGCCACATTCGCAGGGTGGTCTCTTCGCAGTGGAACGCCGCGATCGCGACGGATCTGCGCATCTTGTACGGAGGGAGCGTCACGGCGAGCAACGTCTCGCAATTCCTGACCTCACCAGAGGTCAACGGCGCATTAGTTGGCGGCGCTTGTCTGGATCCAGAGGGATTTGCTAAGATTGTCGCGATTGCCGATTCGACCACCTAAGAAGGATCCCCGCACATGTACGTGCTCGTCATCATCATCCACATCATCACCTGTCTGTTTATGATCGGCGCGATTCTGCTCCAAAGCGGAAAAGGAGCGGAGATCGGTGCCGCATTCGGTGGATCGAGTCAAACCGTCTTCGGCAGCCGGGGACCGGCCAATTTCCTGAGCAAACTCACGATTGTGTTCGCCGGTGTCTTCATGGTCACGTCACTGACGTTGGCCATCCTGGCCAAAGAAAACAAATTCTCTTCGACCGTGATTGATCTGCAGAAAAAAGAGTCCTCCAGTACCAGCACGCCTACGTCCACACCACCATCGGAAACGAAGCCGGCCGAGAGCGCGCCGAAATCCTCCGACCCAGCCCCAGCCAGCAAGTAACCTTTCGCAGAAGTACTTCCTTGTCTTCGAAGCAGGGGCGGTCAAACAACTCGACCGGCGCGGCCGGTGCGAGTACATTTCCGAGGCGGATGCTTTTCACTACGCTGAGAGAGGTCCACCGCCACGAGAACACAGCCGGCGGATTTTTGGCGCGTCCCGCTAAACGGGAGTGAGCCAGTCGGCGTGGGATCGATCTTCTCCACGCACGATGGCAAAGAAGGCTTGTTGGAGGGCTTTGGTGATCGGACCTGGTTGGCCGGCTCCGACGGTACGCCCGTCCACTTCACGCACGGGTGTCAGTTCGGCCGCCGTTCCCGTCACGAACATTTCATCCGCGATGTACATCGCATCACGCGTAAACCGTTCTTCTGCGACAGGAATATTCCTCTCTCGAGCCAACTGCATGATGGAGTTGCGCGTGATGCCCTCGAGAATCGACGTGAGGGGCGTGGTGATCAATCGCCCGCGCCGCACAATGAACACGTTCTCGCCGGTCCCCTCCGCCACATACCCTTCGGGGTCGAGGAGAATGGCTTCGTCATAGCCATTAGCCTTTGCTTCACGCTTGGCAAGAATTGAATTGACGTAATAGCCCGAAATCTTGCCGCGCGTCATCGAGACGTTCACGTGGTGGCGGGTAAAGGATGACACACAAGCCTTCATCCCCTTCGCGAGCGCCTCATCCCCGAGGTAGGCACCCCACTTCCAAGCGGCGATAGCCACACGGATCGGATTGTCACCTGGGTACACCCCCATCGCGCCATATCCGATATAGACGAGCGGACGGATATAGCAGCTGTCCAGCTTGTTGGCGCGGACGGTCTCGACGATGGCGTCGGCCATCTGCTTCTTGTCATAGGGCATCGGCATCATGCCGATATGCGTGGACTCGAACAGCCGATCGACATGGTCCTGCAGCCGGAAGATGGCCGACCCAGTCACACCCTTATAGCAACGGATGCCCTCGAAAGCGGCTAAGCCGTAGTGTAAGGAATGGGTGAGGACGTGAACGGAGGCGTCCTGCCAATTGACCAACTTGCCGTCCATCCAGATTTTTTCGCTGGGCTGCATGGAAATGACTCCTCGCCCGGAAGGGGATCTATAGGCGTAGCGTGAGTTGGTATAACAGCGCCCCATTGCCCTGTCAACGAACCTGCTCCGGCAACACACCGAGTCCATCGGAAGGGTCGAATTTGACAGGTTAGTCCAGCCCGTGGTAAGTGTGTCGGTCTCTCTTTTTGCGAAGGAAATCCTGACATGTACGCGATCGTCACGAGTGGGGGAAAACAGTACCGCGTGGAACCTGGACAGGTCGTCCAGGTCGAGAAATTGGCCGGAGACGTCGGCGCCAAAGTCGAACTGACGGCGGTGAACTTGGTCCATAGCGACCAAGGCATCGTGGTCGGGCAACCGACCGTGGACAAAGCCCGGGTCACTGCAGAAATCATCCGTCAGGGCCGCACGCGTTCCATCATGGTGTTCAAAAAGAAACGCCGCAAGAACTATAAGCGCACCCACGGCCACCGCCAATCGTTCACCCAATTACGCATCACTGGCATTGTAGCCAGCTAGCATCAGAGGCTCGAACCATGGCAACAAACAAAGGCGGCGGCTCATCCAGAAACGGGCGTGACAGCAATCCACAGTACCTCGGCGTCAAGGCCTACGGCGGCCAAACAGTGTCCGCTGGGACGATCATCGTCCGCCAACGCGGCACGAAGTTCTTCCCGGGGTTTAACGTCGGCGTGGGCCGGGACCATACGCTGTTTGCCAAGATTGCCGGCGTCGTGAAGTTCGAGAGTCGCCGCGCGCGCCCGCGCGTGAGCATTCTTCCCGTCTCATCGTAAACCGGCCTGGCGGTAGCTGCCGCGGCCGGATTCCCACGCTAGACAAGCTCCGCTCCATTCTGATTCAATCTCTCGGATGCCCGTCCGCCTACGCCGGACGAGGCCCCACTTGGAGACCATGTAAGCCATGTTTGTCGATCACGCACGCATCTTCGTCAAGGCTGGAAAGGGCGGAGACGGCATCTGCAGTTTCCGCCGTGAGAAGTTTGTGCCCTTTGGAGGACCGGACGGCGGAGATGGGGGAAATGGCGGTTCGGTGGTGCTCCAGGCGTCTCATCGACTGAGCACGCTGCTGGATCTCCGCTATCAACAACGCTACGAGGCCAAACCGGGTGATCCGGGGCAAGACTCTAACAAACATGGGAAAACGGCCGAGGACGTCAGCATTCTTGTCCCAGTCGGCACTCTTGTCATGGACGATGAATCGGGTGAGGTGTTGGCCGACCTAACCGAAGACGGTCAGCGGTTTGTCGCTGCAGAAGGGGGCCACGGGGGCCTGGGCAATTCGAACTTTGCCACCTCCACGAACCAGACACCCACCCGCTGCACCCCCGGACGACCGGGCTATTCCCAATGGCTGAAGCTGGAGCTGAAGCTATTGGCGGACGTCGGACTGGTGGGCTTTCCCAACGCCGGCAAATCCACCCTGATTGCGGCCATCTCGGCGGCCAGACCGAAGATCGGCGATTATCCGTTTACGACGCTCGTCCCGAACCTCGGCGTGGTCCGGGTCAACGAGGACCAGTCCTTCGTCGTCGCGGATATCCCCGGCCTGATCGAAGGTGCACACGAAGGGAAGGGGCTGGGGCAGCAGTTTCTGCGGCACATCGAGCGGACGTCGTTGCTCTTGCATCTGATCGACGTCTCGGAATGGACTCCCGACGAACCGGTCCCCACATTGGAAACGCTGCGGCGTGAACTCGCGGCCTACGATCCGCCCCTGACGAAACGCCCCTATGCCGTGGTCGCAACGAAGCTCGACGTGCAAGCGGATGGGGCGCGCTTGAAATCCTTGCAGACCTACTGCAAGAAGCGCCGGATTCAATGTTTTGCCATCTCGGCGGCGACGCGCGAAGGACTGCCCGAACTCCTCCAGTATCTCGGCCACCAGGTTGACGCGCTGCGGAAAGTGCCATGCGCCAGCAACTCCTGACTCAGGCCAAGCGCATCGTCGTCAAGGTCGGCAGTAGTTTGATCGCCTCCCGCGAACAGGGGTTGCTCGAAGACCGCTTGGGCCGGGTGACGGCGGAGTTGTCCGCGATCACGCAACAGGGACGGGAGTTGATCCTCGTCACTTCCGGCGCGATCGTCTCCGGCATCAAGAAACTAGGGCTGGCCAGCTATCCCAAAAGTTTGCCGGTCAAGCAAGCGGCCGCCGCGGTCGGCCAGAGCCGGCTGATGTGGGCCTACGAAAAGGCATTCGAACAGCACGGGCACCGAGTGGCGCAGATCCTCCTGACGCACCAGGACTTGTCGGATCGCCGCCGATTTCTCAACGCCCGCCACACGTTGCTGGCCCTGCTGGAATTCGGCGTGATTCCCGTCATCAACGAAAATGACACGGTCGCCGTGGACGAGATCCGCTTCGGGGACAACGATACCCTGGCCGGCCAAGTGGCGCATCTGGTCGACGCCGATCTGTTGGTGATTCTTTCGGATGTCGATGGACTCTTTACCGCCGACCCACGACAACACGCCGATGCCACGCTGATCGCGGAGATTCCCGAGGTGACCGAGGCGGTCCAGCGCCTGGCGGGCGATTCGTCGACCTTCGAAGGCACAGGGGGCATGATCACGAAGGTCCGCACCGCGAAGAAAGTCGCCGAGTATGGCGTGGCCACGCTCCTGTTGAACGGCAGCACACCGGGGCTGCTCGCCACGGTCCTCGCGGGCGCCGCAGGCGGAAGCCTCTTTTACCCCCAGGCGCAACCGCTCTCCAGTCGCAAACACTGGATTGCCTTCACGCTCAGGCCCCGCGGCCAGGTCACGTTGGATGACGGGGCGGTCGACGCGCTTGTGACGAGGGGGAAGAGCTTGCTTGCCTCCGGCATCGTCTCCGTCGGGGGCACCTTTGACGTGGGTGATGCGGTCACCTGTCACGATGCCGCAGGCCGCGAATTCGCCAAAGGCCTTGTCAATTTTTCATCCGAGACGCTCGGACGGATCAAGGGGATGAAGACCGCCGATATCCGTAGCCAATTGGGTCAGCAGGAATACGAGGAAGTCATCCATCGCGACAACTTGGTCCTTCTCCGATAGGCCGAACTGGTGAATGCCCACCTGCCGGCTACGCCCTCCCCTCCTCCTCGAAAGCTTGGTTTGCTCGGGGGCACCTTTAACCCCATCCATCGATGTCACTTGACGTTGGCACGAACGGTGCTCGAGCGGCTGGACCTCGACCAGGTGCTGTTCATTCCAACAGGAGACCCTCCCCACAAGGCGAAAGCGGACCTGGCGCCCGCCTCGCTCCGCCTGGAGATGGTACGCCTGGCCATCGAGGGCGAGGCGAGCTTTTCCGTGACCGATCTCGAAACGCGCCGCTCCGGCCTGTCGTACAGCATTGACACGGTCACGAGCCTCCAAGCCTCTGAAGGGCCGACGACCGCGCTCTATTTTATTCTCGGCCTGGACGCCTTCTTAGAACTCGGCAGTTGGCGGCGCGCAGCGGACCTGCTGCGGAGCTGCCACTTCATCGTGGTCTCGCGTCCGGGGGCCCGCTTTACACAGCTCGCCGCGGTGTCCCTGCTTCCGCGGCTCGACCCCACCGTGCTGACGGCACTGGATCACGGCGCACTCGATTGCGCCACGCTGGCCTTGCCGGCCGACCGCAGCCTCTCGCTTCTCTCAATGGCCCCGTGTATTGTTTCGGCTTCGATGGTTCGCCAGTGTGTCCGCGAAGGTGCCAGCCTGGCCGGTCTCTTGCCGCCTCCCGTGGAACGCTATATAATTCACCACGATCTCTATCAGGAGCGACACAATCCCACTCGATTCGAAGGCTAAAGCGCTCGCGATTGCCAAGGCTTCGCTGGACAAGAAAGCGGTCGATGTCCTCGCGCTCGACGTCGCGAAACTGACCTCCGTGGCCGATTATTTCGTGCTCTGTTCAGGTGAGTCAGAACGGCAGGTTCGGGCCATCGCGGATGGCATCGACAGCACCCTGTCGAGCCTGCGAAGCCCCCCGCTCAGCATGGAAGGCGGATCCACGGCAAAGTGGATTGTCATGGACTTCGGCGACGTCGTCGTTCATATTTTCCATCAGGCGGTTCGTCCGCATTATGGGTTGGAAAAACTCTGGACGGATGCCAAACGCCTCCGAATCCCGAGCGACGGCCCTGACACGACACCGAAACCGGCGGCCAGGACGAGCCGGGCGCGCGTCTCACAGACCAAACGACGGCCCTAGCACCGCATGCTACGACTCCTCCTCACGATCTTTCTCGTCACCGTGGGGCTCCTGTTCTACGGATATTTTCGTGAGCTGAACCCCGAGACCATTACCATTAGAACCAGCCCGTCCGGGGCCATCCAGTTGAGCCCGGTCACCCTCGTGCTGGTCTCGATGGCAATCGGGGCTTTGATCGTTACGATCACGGTCGGCATTCGGGAAACCTCGCACGTGATCGGCAGCTGGCGCACGACGCGACAGCAGCGCCGCCAGGAGAAGGTCACCCTCCTGCACCAGGAAGGCACCCACGCTTTCCTCTCCAGGCGACTGGGTGACGCAAAAGTCATCTTTCAGAAAGCACTGGCGATCGATCCCCACCGCGTGGATACCCTCGTCTGGTTGGGGAACTTGTACCGCTCGGAAAACAACTTCGTCGAAGCCATCCGCCTCCATCAGACCGCCGGCCGCGTGGAACCGCGGAATATCGAGGTCCTTCTGGAATTGGCCACCGACTTGGAAGGGGCCAAACGCTACGAGGACGCGCTGCAGTCCCTCCAAGATATTCTTCGCATCGACCCGGATCACCTGACGGCGCTCATCCGTCGGCGCGACTTGTTGATCCGCCTGGAGAAGTGGGCCGATGCGCTGGAAATCCAGCACCGGCTGGCCAAAGCGACGATGCCGGCGCCCGAATCTCAGACGCAATCCGAACTGTTGGTCGGATGCCTCTATGAAGTGGGGCGCCAGCTGCTCGAACGCGGCCATCCTGAGAAAGCTCGACGATATTTCCGTGGCGCCATCAAGAAGGATCGCGGATTCCTCCCCGCGTACATCGGATTGGGTGAAATTCTTCTCCACGAAGGCAAGACGAAGAACGCCGCTGAAATTCTCGAGCGCGTGTACAGCAAGACGAAAAACATCATTCTGCTGCACCGCCTTGAGGAGCTCTATCTCGAATTGGGCGAACCCAGCGAGATCATCCGCGTCTACCAGGAGGCGATTCAGCAGGACCCGCACAACCCCGCGCTGCAGTTCTATCTGGGTAAGCTGTATTACCGTCTGGAAATGGTCGACGAAGCCTATGACTTGTTGAGCGGCCTCGAAGGCCCGCACGACCAACTCGCCGATTTTCACAAGATCATGGCCAACCTCCAGCTCCGCCGTCACAACATGGAGGAAGCGGTGCTCGAGCTCAAGAAGGCCCTTGGGTTCCGCAAACGCGTCGTCGTTCCGTACCGCTGCCTCAACTGCCAGACCGAATCCACCGAGTGGGCTGGCCGCTGTCGCGACTGTCGGCACTGGAACACCTTCGTCGCCCTGCCCTGGTTGGGCACGCCGCCGCCGGCATCCGACCGCCAGAGCCCAGGCCCTGCCTCACGTCCGTCCTATCAAGGTGTTGCATCACCGTTTGAAACGGTGTAGGCTTCCCCCCCGACGTTTCATCGCTCCGTTTCGCACGACCCACGCGAGGCCCCGTGAATCCGTACCAGAGACTTGCCGATCACGCACTGCGTGATGAACCTGTGACCAAGCGCGACGCCCTCTCGATCCTCAGCTCGCCAGACGACGATCTGTTGCAGTTACTGGACGCCGCCTTTCAAGTGCGGCGACAGTATTTCGGCCGCAAAGTTCGGCTCCAGATGTTGCTCAATGCCAAAAGTGGTGCGTGCCAGGAGGATTGCCACTACTGTTCCCAGTCGGCGGCCTCCACCGCGCCGATCGAGCGGTACGGCATGGTCCCGACAGAGACCATGTTGGAGGGGGCACGGCGGGCGGCGGCTTCCAAGGCGCAGCGGTACTGCATCGTCATCAGCGGACGAAGTCCTCTCGACCGGGAACTCACCGAGATTGCCGAGGCCGTCCGCACCATCAAACGGGAGCTCCCACTTCAGATTTGCTGCTCGCTGGGCCTCTTGGACGAAGGACAGGCGCATCGATTGAAGGCGGCAGGCGTCGATCGCGTGAACCACAACCTCAACACCAGCGAAGCCTTCCACGCCTCGATCTGCACGACCCACACCTTCCAGGATCGCGTGACCACGATTCGGAACGCGCGTGCGGCCGGGCTCGAGATTTGTTCGGGTGGAATCGTTGGGATGGGTGAACGTGATGAGGACCTCGTGGACCTGGCCTTCGCCTTGCGCGAACTGAAACCGGATTCCATTCCCCTCAACACCTTGCACCCCGCGTCCGGTACTCCCCTTGAGCATTGCCACGAACTCACGCCGTCGCGCTGCCTCAAGGTGCTCTGCCTGTTCCGCTTCCTCCACCCCCGGACGGAACTCCGTATCGCCGGCGGACGGGAACACAACCTGCGTTGGCTTCAACCGTTGGCGCTCTATCCGGCGGATTCGGTCTTCGTCAATGGGTATCTCACCACCCCCGGCCAACCGGCGCCGGACGTTTGGAAAATGGTCGAGGATTTGGGCTTTGAGATTGAGGTGCAGCAGCCTACCGCCGCTCCCGTGACGTGAGGATCACGCGTTTCGACCCTTCGTTCAGCGACCCGCCGTTGGGCGACTCCTTGGCGCTACTCGTAGCGTAGCCCCTCCACCACCGGTTGGCGAGCAATCCATCTCGCCGGCCAATAGGCCGCGGCCAGTGCCGTCCCGACGGCTCCTACGACCGCGAGCACCAGTACATGACCTGGGACGAGGAACTGAATCGTCCATCCGAACGACTGCTTATTGATCACCCACACGAGCAGGCCGGCCAGCCAGACTCCGCCCACGATTCCCAGCAGACCGCCGATTCCGCCAAGGTAGCCAGCCTCCCACAACAGGAGACGGGTCACTTGGCCCTCGCTCGCGCCCAGCGCCAGCAGTGTGGCCAGCTCACGTCGCCTTTCGAGGGCCGCGGTCAGCAGCGTATTGACGATGCCAAACATGGCAATGACCAAGACGATGAACTCGAGCACGTAGGTGACGCGAAACGTACGATCAAAAATGGCCAAGATTTCTCTCCGGAGCTCGCCGTTCCGGATGAGTGTAAGACGCGGCTCGTGTCCCTCCGCCTGCCGGATCTTCTCGACCACGGCCTGCCCCACAGCCTGGGCCTCGGCTCCGAGAGCCAAGTAGATGGGGATCACCGTCGCCCCCATATCGCCCCAGGCTTCTTGAAAGAGCGCACGGTCCATCACGACTTTCCCGCCGTCGGTTGCGTAGTCGTAGAAGATCCCGAACACCGTGTAGGCTTTCGGCCCCGAGGGCGTACTCAAGAGGAGGTCGTCGCCCACTGACAAACCTGCGGCCCCAGCCAGCACTTCGGACACCACCACGCCTCGCTCCGTCACCGCCTTGCGAAGGATTGTTTGGGAATCTCCCTGCACAAACCAATAGCGGCTCCGCTCGGCGTGCAGCAGCACATCACGGGCCACCAGCGAACGCGGGCGGCCGGCCAATTCAATTCTGACCTCGCGATAGGAATCGACCGCGGCGACCCCGGGCACTTGCGCGATGAGTGTGGACCAGGCGCTAGGCATCGTCCGGGTGACCGTTCCTTCCGAAACCCCTCGCAGCCACCCATCGGCCGACACAATGACATCGGCCACCACTGTTTGGTCGATCCATCGCTCCACCGTCTGGCGAAAACTTTGAATCATCAAAACGACTCCGACGATGATCGCAAGGCCGATCAGCAGGGTCGAGACTGTGACGCCATTGCGATGGGGGGCGCGCGCGGCGGCCACCGCCGCCAATCCTGCAAGCGACACGTTGCCAGGCCCCCTCGAGACGCCGCTGACAAGCCGCTGACGTATCGGAGCCAGTCCTTGAACCACCCACGGAGTGACGGCCGCCAATCCCAAGAGCAAACACAACACCGCCGCATAGCCGGACAGCGGCCGCTCAGCCTGCGGCGGAAGCAGGGCGAGGAGCGACGACAGCCCAAGCAAGAGCAGGCCGGCCCATGCCCACCACGCGGCGTGCCCTTGGGTCCGCAATTCATAGCCACCGATTGCCAGGGCCTCCACGACGTGAGTACGGCTGGCTTCCAGGCTGGGCATGAGAGCGCCCAGTAGCGACATGACCGTCCCGAGCAGGAGCCCTTGGGCGACTACCGACTTCAACCCATCACCGATTCGCCACACCCCCGCGGACGATTCCACCGAGGCATACAATTCCGTGATATTCCGACTCACCATGTCCACCAACGCATGGGAGAGCGCCAAGCCGAACCAGCCACCCAACAACCCACCCAAAAGACCGCCCAACAGACCTTCGCAGAGAAAGAGCGCATAGATTCCGCGGGAGGAGCAGCCGATCGCACGAAGAATTCCGATTTCGCGGCGCCGTTGGACCACGGAGAAGGCCAGCGTGTTGTAGATGAGGAAGCCGCCCACCAGCAGGCCGACGGCGCTCAACATCAGAAGGTTCAAACGGAAGGCGCTCACCATGGCCGCTACCTGTTCTCCACGTCGCGCCGGACGCTGAACCGTCACACCGTACGGGAGCGTGCGGCGCAGGCGCTCGGCAACGGCTTCCACGTCGGCGTCGGGCTCGGTGACCACGTCAATGCGGCTCAGCACGCCGACTCGTTCGAACCACTCTTGAGCCGCGGCGATGTCCATGATGGCCATCGAATCCCACACCGACGAGGCCCCCTTCTCCAGCGACAGCGCCGCCGCGACCCGTATGTCCCGCGCTCCGAATCCAGCATCCATGGGTCGCCGATCCCCGACTGCCGCGCGCCATGTCTCGGCCAGTTGCCGACCGATCAAGACCCCACCGTCCAACAACGTGGCTCGCAGTTCATGCCCGTCCGGCACGTTGCCTCGGAGTTGTTTCACGCGGGCGAGATCGAGCAGATCCGTGCCGATGACCGAGACTACGCGTCCCGAGGCAACATCCCGGACCCGATGTTCCAGAATCGGCAGCGCGATGCGGACCTGCGGGTCGGCGCGGGCATGCAGGACAAGGTCTTCAGAAAACTCCTCCTCTCCCGCCGCAATCTCGAGCGTGGCTGATCCGGCCGCCTCCAGCACACTGGCTGAAAAGGAGCGCATCACGTGATCGTTGGCTGAGTCGATCGCCACCGGCGCCGCCACACCCAATCCCACCCCTAGAATCGTCAAGCACACGCGCACCGGATGGTCGCGGATGTGGCTTTTCGCAAGCAACCACACGGTCCGGGCCATACGTAGGACGAACGTCACCAGACTCCTTTCCTAGCCAAACTTCACTTACGTACCACCCGCAAACTGCACCTGGCTCAATTAGACTATCTATGTCGCGACCACCTAGGGATTTTACCAGCAGATGGTTTACAGAGGCCCGTCGGAAATGCTAGGGTGAATACGAGAAAGACGTACGAGGAGACCTCATGGCACGAACACGTACCAAGTCCAAGACACCTCGGCGCTCGGCGAAATCCTCGGCCTCCACGGGGCCGTCGCTGACTCCACGGCAACGGGAGATACTGCGCTGCGTCGCACAGGGAATGACCAACCGAGAAACGGCGCATCGGCTGAAGATCAGCGTACGCACCGTGGAGGTGCACCGGTTCAATCTCATGCGGCGCCTAGGGGTGCGGAACGTGGCGCAATTGCTGCGGCAGGCCCTGGCCTACAAACACCTTCCAAAAAACTTCCTGGCCGGCTAAGGCGAGGACGGGAGACGCTGAATAGGCCCGAGCGCCGAAGGCTCCGCTCGGTGTTCCTTCACCGTACGTGAGCCGCCCATGTGTAGCCCCTCGTCAATAACCGCTCGGCGCCGATCCCGTCACATCACAGCTCTTTAAGACGCCCGCGGCAGGCCTCGACGGATCTGTAGCCATGCTGGATGAGCACGGCGGCAAGTTCGCGTTCCAGGCGCGCAAACACTCCGGTCCCCTCTTCAACCAGAACCGTGCCGATCTGCACGGCTGAAGCTCCACACAGGAAGTGTTCGAAGGCATCACCCCCATCCACGATCCCACCGGTGCCGACGATCGGGAGGCGTCCTTCGAAGAGTTTCCAAAAGGCACGGACGTTCGCCAGCGCCACCGGCTTGATGATGGCCCCGCCGAGACCGCCAAACCCTCCCTTCGGCTTGATCACGACCGCCTCCCGCTCACGATCGACCACGAGGGCATTGCCGACGGAATTAATCAGGGATAGAAAATCGACCCCGATCCGACCAATGACCTGCGCCATCTGCTGGTGGTGCACCGGGTCGAAGTAGGGCGGCAGCTTGACCCCCATCGGTACGGTAATGAGGGGACGGACGCGCTTCAGCAGCCGTTCGGACGCCTCCGCGTCATACCCGATTTGAGGTTTGCCGGGAATGTTCGGGCACGAAAGATTCACTTCGATCAGATCCGGCCTCGCGGCGTTCACGACCTTGGCGATAGTCACGAAGTCGTCCTCGCAGAGCCCGGCCACACTCGCCACAATCGGTTTCCCGTGGCGCCGGAGCTGCGGAATCACCTCGGCATAAAATTGGTAACCCAAGTTGGGCAGGCCCATCGAATTGATCGAGCCGGAGGGGAAGCCGTAATACCGCGGTTCGGGATTTCCTTGGCGGGGCTCGACCGTCATCGATTTCGTCACGATGGCGCCCGCGTGTGAGTTGCCCAACGCGTCAAGCTCCGCGCGCGTGACGCACAACGCACCGGACGCGTTCATGAAGCAACTGGGGAAGCGCACCCCGCCGATGGTGGTGGAGAGATCGACGCCCAAATCGGAATCAGGCAAGACTGGGTACCTTTGGTTCGAGGAGCCGCCCATCGCGCATCAGGCATACGCGGTCGGCTTGATCCGCGGCCGCCTGGCTGTGAGTGGCCAGCATGATAGTGCAGCCCGCGCGCTGGGGCAAGGTCCGGAGGAGGGCAACAATGTCCGCGGCCGTCTGAGAGTCAAGGTTGCCCGTCGGCTCGTCCGCCAGGATCAGCCTGGGCCGATGGATGAGTGCTCGAGCGATGGCCACGCGTTGCTGCTCGCCGCCCGACATCTCGCTCGGGCGATGGTTTCCTCTGGCCGGCAGCCCGACCCATTCGAGATGGGTGGCCACACGTGTGGCAATCTCCGGGCGTGACTCGCCGCGCAGGATGAGCGGCAACGCGATGTTCTCGGCCGCCGTCAGCCCCGGCAGCAAATGAAACGCCTGAAACACGATCCCGATCAGCTCGCGGCGGGCCCTCGTCCAATCTCCGGAACTCCAGGGGGTGGTACAGTGGCCGTCCAGCCAGATTTCCCCGCTCGTTGCCTGATCGAGCCCGCCCAGCAGGTTTAGCAACGTACTTTTTCCGCAGCCGCTTGGGCCCAGAATCGCCACCATCTCCCCCGCTCGAACGGACAGCTCCACCTCCCGGAGAGCCTGGACAGGAGTGGCACCGCGGTGATAGACCTTCGACACCTGCCGCAAGGTGACCATGTCGGGAGATGTTGTCATCGCGGCGGCCTGCTATAGCACATCTTGGGCATGGCAACAATGCAGCTCCCACAGGGAACTGCGCCGGACTGTTTCTGCATGACCGTACGCGTCCTCATGGGACCTCCCAGAACGGGACCGCTCCGATTGAGCCGACTGGGCGAACTCGTCCGCGCGTGCCTGCATGCGATTCTGCCCGCGTCCTGCGCGAGCTGCAACAGCCCGCTGTCCACGGATGGAATTCCCTTCCTCTGCGATCCCTGCCGTGCCCAGATCACTCCCCTCCCGTCGAGCGCGCCCCGCTGCCCACGGTGCGGACGTCCGTTTGTCTCGACCGCAGCCTTGGCTTACAGCCCCACCCACCACTGTGGGGCCTGCCGCAGCCGCAAGCCAGCCTACACCAGAGCCTATGCCTTGTATGCCTATGCATCGCCCTTGCGAGAAGCCATCCACGCCTTGAAATATCAGCGCAAACTCGTGCTGGCGCAGGCCCTCGGTGATCTGTTCGTCAGCGCGCTTCCGCGGCCGCTGCCGGTCGACTGTGTCATCCCGGTCCCCTTGGGGCCTGCCCGCTTACGTTCGCGAGAGTTCAATCAATCGCTGTTGCTCGCCCGCGAGGTCGCGCACGCATTGGGCGTCCCACTTGACTATACAAACCTCCGACGTTGCCTCGACAGTCCCCCACAAACGTCGCTGTCGCGACGTGCCCGGCTACTCAACCTTCGGCGGGCATTCCGGGTGGAGCACGCAGCCGCACTCCAGGGTAAACGCATTCTCCTCGTGGACGATGTGATGACCACCGGAACCACAGTCAACGAATGCGCCAAAATCCTCAGAAAGTCCGGAAGCGGGGACGTCTACGTGGCCACACTGGCCCGCACCATCGCGTAACCCCGCGAGGCATGCCTCAAGGGCGGGAGGAACTAAGCCCCCATGCCGATCTACGAATACCGATGCCTGGCCTGTCGGAAAGCCTTTAGCGTGCTGATCCTCCGTCGCGCCCAAACTGATACGATCACCTGCCCAACGTGCCACGGTCGGCAGATCGAGCGGCTGCTCTCCCGGTTT
The DNA here is from genome assembly GCA_964449255.1 of uncultured Nitrospira sp. Classification (GTDB taxonomy): domain Bacteria; phylum Nitrospirota; class Nitrospiria; order Nitrospirales; family Nitrospiraceae; genus BQWY01. The sequence continues at coordinate 239,583 of CAYUYE010000004.1, forward strand.
GCCTCCCCCAAGACTGAAGCAGCGAGGCTCGCCGCCCTGGCCGACCCAAGTCAGGTGGCGGCTCTCGATGAGAACAATCCACAAGGCGTAACCCGGCTGATGAAGGACCTCGGGGATGAGATGGGTGAGGATGTGGGAGAGGACTTGGAAGCGGCCATGGAAGCCAATTCGATGGATGCCGACCCATCACCTGAGACCCCGTGAGATCGACCGGCGCGCATCGAGCCGGTAAACACTTGACAAAATTGGCGTTTCTCCATACGATCGCACAGGATTCTCCCCGTGCTCGCTTCACACACGGGCCTGGTCGCTCAAGATCAGTCTCCGACCCTGGTGCCCACTGAGACTGGCGGTCGATCTCCTTCAGCCTGGGGGAGGCACTCATGATGTTCGCCGGCGAATACCTCTGCAAAGTCGACGAAAAGGGACGCTTCATCGTCCCCACACCGCTGCGCGACCAATTGGAATCGAACAACCAAGGCATCGTCTTCCTCAAGGGCCCCGAACAGTCGCTCTGGATCTACAGCACCAGCGAATGGGAGAAAGTCCTCGATCGGATGAAAAACAAGCTCGACGAGGATCAGAGCCGGCTCTTCATGCATTTCGTCGTCTCAGAAGCCGGCACCTCCGACATCGACAAGGCCGGACGCGTCCTCATTCCGGTTCGCTTGCGAAAGCTCATTCCCCTCGACGAAGAACAGGAAGTAATCCTGGTCGGCATGTACCACCGCCTCGAATTGTGGAACCCGTCCGAGTGGCGGCGGTACGTCAGCAAGACCGAGGACCACTACGAGCAGAACCTCGGCAAGATTCTCAATCTTCTCTGAGTGTGACTCATCCGTACCGCGGTGAGACGCAAGGCTTCATCAAAAGCGGTGAGCGTGCGTCTGGTTTCCTACCGCCCCGCCGAAAGACCGGCGGTAGCCGACGCCCCTCGGCTCACACCGCGCGCTTCCGTCGGCTCTGATCGAACCATCATCGGACGACCCCGGCGTGTGACCGCGTGCCGGCTATCGACGGTCCCCCTCACACCTGGGAAGGTCGAACCTACGAGGTTGCAGCTCACCCTCCCGGTCCCCCCGAGCATCAATCACCAGTACACAACCGTCAACGACCGCCGCGTTCTCGCCGCCGAAGGTCGGTCGTTCAAAGCGGAAGTCGCACACCAGGTCATGGTGACGCTGTCTCGCTCCCCCCACAAGGCGCACGTTCTTCATCAACTCCGGATTTCTCCCCTGGTACTCACGGTGCGCTTCTTCTTCGCGTCGGCGCTACGGCGGGATGTCGATAGTGGGCTCAAGATCACTCAGGACGCCCTGTGCCTTGGCCTGGGATTGAACGACAACCGAATTGTCGAGCTTCATCTCTACAAAGAGCAGGATAAGGTTCGCCCACGCACCGAAATTAGCCTCAGCTGGGGAGACGCAGATCGTCCGGCCCCCACACCATCGCACCCCTGACGAGGTCAGTTACCCCGATCGCCCCACACTGCACGTCACCGATCCACAGATTCATCCAACATTATCAAGGCCTTAGCGCAGTCGATTCATAGGTATTTGCGATGGTATTTCCTCGCGGTTCCCCCCCGCAAGTAGGTCTAACAAAGGAGACGGCCACTGCTATCCTCGTACTATCAACCTGTGAGGTGACCGTATGGGCGGCTTGATAGAACTAGCCGGTATGCTCACGATCCTCGCCTTCTCAGGTCGAACTATGTTGAAGTTGACCGGCGGTCTCCCATCTGCGGCCTCCACCCTGCCTCCAGCGAAGCGGACCACTCACCCCGACCGTCGGCACTAACGCACCCCCCCTCCCTATTCGTACCGAAGCGCCTCAATTGGGTTGAGGTGTGACGCCTTATTGGCCGGGTAGAGCCCGAAGAACAGGCCGATTGCCAGCGAAAAGAAGAAGGCCAAAATGATGGCCTGGACGGAGATGATCGTCGGCCATCCCGCCACCGTCGTCGTCAGCTTCGACGCGCCCACCCCAAGAAGGATCCCCAGCAGCCCCCCGCACAGACTCAACGTCATCGCCTCGACCAGAAACTGCAGCATGATATGCCATCGTTTCGCCCCCACGGCCATCCGCACGCCGATCTCACGCGTGCGCTCGGTGACCGAGACCAGCAGGATATTCATGATGCCGATCCCACCTACCAGCAGCGAGATCGACGCCACGGCGAACAACATGTTGGTGATCGTGGCCGTGATCCCCTCTTGAACCTTCCCGATATCGACCTGCGTGCGGATGGTAAAGTCGTCTGGCTGATCCCCGACCAACCGATGACGCGCGCGCAGTACCTCGCGGATGTGCTCCACGGCGTCCGGAAGATCGTCCGGATCGGCCGTCGAGGCAAAGAGCGCACCCACCGATCCGAGGAATGAGGTCCCTAACACCTTGCGTTCGGCCGTGGTGAAGGGGACGAAAATAATGTCGTCCTGATCGGATCCCTGCGCGGACTGCCCCTTTGGGGCCAAGACGCCGACGACCTTGAACGGGACATTCTTGATCCGAATGGTGGCGCCAACCGGTTCCTCGCCGGAATCAAAGAGGTTTTCGACCACGGTTTGCCCGACCAGCGCCACACGCGCCGCCGTTTCCACCTCGGTCTGGGAAAAAGGCCCACCACTCGTGTAGGCCCAGTCCCTAATCGTTAGATACGACGGTGAGATGCCGTTGACCGGGCCGTTCCAATTCTTGTTCCCGTTCACGATCTGCATCACGTCCCGTTTGCCCCACCCGGTATCGGTCAACAACGGAATGCGTTTCTTGAGGTCCAGTCCATCAGCCACCGTCAGCGTCGTCGCGGCGCCTTGGCCGCCGCGCACTCCCCCGACGGTCGTGGCGCCCGGGAGAATGATGATGACGTTGGTCCCCATGCTGGCAATTTGCGAATGGATGGCGTCCCGCGCACCCTGACCAATCCCCACCATCGCAATCACGGCGCCAACCCCAATGATGATGCCGAGCATGGTGAGCCCGGCGCGCAGCCGATTGCGCGCCAAGATGCGCAGCGCCGTCGTGAGGGTCAAGGCGAGAAAGGCGAACATTACGTGGTGGAGGCCGTCGGCACGACTTGGACGTGCGGACTGGCGGTCGGACGGTCGCTGACGATCTCACCGTCCTTGACAACGATCTGGCGAGAGGCACGGGCTGCGATGTCTGCCTCATGTGTCACCACGATCACCGTTAACCCGTCGGTCCGGTTCAGTTGCTCGAGAATCGCCATGATCTCCTGGCTCGACTCGGTATCGAGGTTCCCGGTCGGCTCGTCCGCCAACAAGATCGCCGGCGCCGTCACCAGCGCCCGGGCGATGGCCACCCGCTGTTGCTGCCCGCCCGACAACTGCGTGGGGGTGTGGTGCTCGCGCCCGGCAAGCCCGACACGAGCCAACGCGGCCGCGGCGCGCGCCCGTTGCTCGCGCAACGACAGCCCTCGATAGAACAATGGCAACTGAGCGTTCTCGACCGCGCTGGTTCTCGGGATGAGGTTGAAGCTCTGAAACACGAAACCGATTTGCTGATTGCGGATCTCGGCCAACTCGTTCGGGCTGGCCGATTCGATCGCCTGCCCGTTCAACCAATAGCGCCCCCGGGTCGGCTTGTCGAGACAGCCCAGAATGTACATCAGGGTGGACTTGCCCGATCCGGAGGCCCCGACGATGGCAATAAACTCCCCTTGTCGGAATGTGAGGCTCACCCCCCGGAGGGCCTGCACCTCCACGTCGCCGACGCGGTAAATCTTCCAGAGATCCTGACAGACGATAAGGTCGGTCATGCGTGGCAGCACCGGCTGGGACTACAAGCCGCGATCGCGACCTCCACGACGCTGTCCTCCACCAAAGCCCGGCGGGAGGCTGCTTCCGGCCCGCTCGGCCCTCGGCATATCCAGCCCGAGAATGATCCGATCGCCTTCCTGCAACTCCTTGGTCGAGATTTCGGTCGCCGTTCCATCCGACACCCCGGCCTGGACGAGCACCGGCTCCGGCACGTCACCAGATCCGAGCCGCCAGACGGTCTTGGCCTGCGGGTCCTGCGCCTGAGCGGCCGTTCCCGCCTGACCGGCTGTCGCCTGTTTTGGAGGCGCCGCCACCGCGCGACCTTGCCCTCCGTGACCAACCGGCGGTGGCGTGAACCGTAAGGCGGCGTTCGGCACTTTGAGCACCTGATCACGCTGCGCAACCACAATGGAGACGTTGGCCGTCATGCCGGGCTTGAGGCGCTGGTCGTTGTTCTGGACACCGACCACGACGTTGTAGGTCACGACGTTTTGTATCGCGACGGGTGCATTGCGGACCTGACGGATCTTCCCGTGAAAGACCTCGTTCGGATAGGCATCGACGGTAAAGGTCGCGTCCCGTCCCTCGGTCATCCCCCCGATATCCGCCTCGCTCACATTGGTATCGACTTGCATTTGCGTGAGGTCGAGGGCAATCAAGAAGAAGTTCGGCGTCGCAAAGCTCGCGGCGACGGTCTGCCCCACCTCGACGTTGCGGGCGATCACGATCCCGTCAACCGGCGACCGGATCGTGGTGTACTTCAAATCCAGTTCAGTGGCGCTGAGCGACGCCATCGCCTGCTTAACTTGCGCTTCGGTCAATTCGAGTTGGGCCGCTGCATTTTCTGAATTGGTCAGCGCCAAATCGACGTCGTTTTGGGAGACAAATTGTTGCCCCAGCAGCCGCTTCATCCGCTCGAGCTCACGCTTTTTCTGGGCCAGGTCCACCTTGGCCTTGGAGACGGCCGCCCGCGCCATTTGGAGATTGCTGCCGGCCTGATCGCGCCGGGCCTGGAAGGGGGCGGGATCGATCTGCGCGATGATCTGGCCGGCCTTGACGACCGAATTGTAGTCCGCACTCAGGCTCTTGATGTAGCCGGACACCTGACTGCCGACCTGCACGGCAACGACCGGATTGACGGTCCCCGTCGCCGTCACGACGGACACCACGGCCCCCCGTTCCACCGCTACCGTGCGGTAGCGCACTTCCGACTTCGTATCGTTGCTGAAAAGGAAGTATCCCAGGAGCATGATCCCCAGGAACAACCCTCCGACGATCCAGACGACCGGTCGACGCATGTTTCCCCCGATGGTCAGCATTGTATCAGGAGCGCTCAGGCGGAACCACCGTGACCTCACCGGCTGAAACGACAAGGGCCGCCTGCCGAAGTTCGGCAGGCGGCCCCCTCGACTCACACCCCAGATCGGGGTCAAGCCTGATTAAGGCGTCACGGTCACGCGATCTTTGATGACATCATAGGTATCCTTCGGCACGAGATTCTTGGCGACCAGCTCGCCCTTCAACCGATAGGGCCGGTTGCTCACGATCTTGTCGGCCACGTCCTTGGTGACACCCAACTGCTCGACCAACTCGCCGGCGGTCGCCTTGTTCAAGTTCAGCAGCGAACTACCGAGCGGGGCGACTGCGGGAGTGGCCGCAGGGGCGGGCGCCGCCATCTTCGGGGCCGCACTCGCCGGAGCTGCATTCGTCGGGGCGGTGGCCCCTGGAAGGGCCAAACTCGGCGCAGCTCCGATGCTCGGGCTACCGGAGAGATGCGACCGATCCTTGAGTTCCTTCTGATAGCGGGCAACCAATGACTTCAGCGTTTCGTTGTGGCGTTTGACGTCCTCGTATTCGTGACGCATGTTCCGCTGCTGCGCGGTCAACTGGGCCACCTTCTGTTCCAGATCCTTGGTCTTGACGTCGATGGTCGATCGTTCTTTGTCGCGGCCATGCTCGATCCGTGACAGTTCATCCCGGGCCGACTGGGCCTCGTTGCTGAACTTCACGTTCAAATCCTTCATGGTTTTGAGCTGCTGCTCCAGCGCGCTCTTCTGCGCTTGCGAGCGCGCGAGTTCGGCTTTGGCCGCCTCGGCTTCCGCCGTCATCTCGTTATACTTCCCGGTGCTCACGCAGCCGCCCGCCAACAGCGCCGCGGTCAACATGCCACTCATCGCCACATAGGACTTCATGGAGGGTCTCCTTTCACACGCCTCGATCATACGGAAGGGTGGTCTGCTCTAGGGCTCACGAGGGTCGACTATGTTACTTGGTGTAGTGCATGCCCTGTGGTTTGTCAACCAATTTGCCGCTTTACGCAGCCACGCCCTGCAACGGCCGTTCACGCTCCAGGCGAAAAGCGCCGCGCGCTTGACGGACCCCGGCGGCTTTGTGATGATGAGCCCACGATCGGCTTCTATCCAACCAATTTCCCCACACATGAGAAGGGACGGTGGCCGTGGCGCAATGGGGCCCTGAGTTGGCAGTGGTTCTTGGTATCGTCGAAGGGCTCACGGAATATCTGCCCGTCTCCTCGACCGGACACCTCATTCTGGCGGGGTATGCGCTCGGATTCACCGGCGACGTGGCCTCAAGCGTGGAAATTTCGATTCAGCTGGGCGCCATCTTCGCCGTCATCGTCTACGAATGGGAGAAGATTAAGAGCCTCATGTCCGGCGCCGTGCGCGAGCAACGGGAGTTTGCCGCGCTGGCTGCGCGTCCGACCTCACAAGGGTGGGCGGCCACCTTGCGCGAATCGTTCGCGCTCCACTCCAACCTCTGGTTCGTCATCGGGGTCGGGATCGCCTTCCTGCCTGCCGCACTCGTGGGGGTGTTGGCCCACGGATGGATTAAGGCCGAGCTCTTCACGCCGCGCACCGTCGCCTGGTCTTCCATCATCGGCGGACTGATCATCCTCCTCGTCGAGGGACGGAAGCACCAACCGACAATCAAGGAACTCGGGCAGGTCACACCCTACACCGCCCTGTTGGTCGGGCTTGCGCAATGCGCCTCGCTGATCCCCGGCGTCTCACGCTCAGGCGCGACGATCATTGGCGGGCTCCTCTTCGGGATGGAGCGGAAAGTCGCCACCGAGTATTCTTTTTTTCTCGCGCTCCCAACGCTCATCGCCGCCACGGTGTATCAGTTTCTGAAATCCCAATCAGCGATGACCGGTGCCGATCTCGCGGCGCTGGGAATCGGCTTGCTCGTCTCGTTCGTCACCGCCTGGGCCGTGATCGCACTATTTCTCAGTTTCGTGAAGCGTCACACGTTGCGCGCCTTCGCGTATTACCGGATTCTGCTTGGCGCGATCGTCCTGCACCTCTTTGCCTAACCAAAGGAACTTTCGATGACCGCCCCCCTCCCCGATACCGTGAAAGTCTTCGATACCTGGATCAACGGCAACAAGGGCACCATTCATTTCGATGTGATGACGACCGATCAAGACACCGCGCTTCGCTTGGCCCGGCAGTATCTGGTCAGCATCGGAGAGCCGACGGCCCAGGTGACCGTGAAGGAATGTCAATTCTGCCACAACGAGCCCTTGGTGTTCTTCAGCGCCGAGCAGCAACGGCAATTTCGAGAACAAGGCGGGTTCATTCTGGAGTTGCCGGCCTAGTTCCCCATCCCGGGTCCGACGCCGACCGAGCTGTGCGTGAGCCCGGAGATTGCAGTCTTATTGCGGCCGAGTTGGTTGCGGCTCGGGAGCCGCCGGAGGATGCTTTTTTTCGAACGTAAAGTGCAGAATCAAGAAGAAGACGCCCACCGAGATGGCCGCGTCGGCCACGTTGAATGCCGGCCAGTGGTAGTTCTTGACGTAGAAGTCCAAAAAGTCGATCACCTCGCCATATCGCACCCGATCGAGCAGGTTCCCAATCGCTCCACCCAAGATCCCCGCGATACTGTACTGGCCAACCCAGTCGGACTCCGGCAATCGCATCAGGATGGTCCCCAACAGGCCGAGCGCAAAGAGCGAGGTGAGGCCGAAAAACACCGCGCGAAACGCCGTGCTGCTCCCCGCCAGTAGTCCGAAGGCCGCGCCAGGATTGCGAATATAGGTCAGGTTGAACAGATCTCGAATCACCGGGACCGACTGGTGCAACTGCATGGCTTGCATGACTTCGAGCTTCGTGAGCTGGTCGACCAACACCACCGCTCCGGTGACCAACGACAGGAGGAAATATCGCGCGTGTCCCCCCATCATCGAATCGCGTCCACACAGCGGTCGCACAGCGTCGGATGCGAGGGGTCGGCGCCGACGGAGGGCCGATAATTCCAGCATCGCTCACACTTGACGCCATGGGCTTTCTGCACATCGGTCCGCACACCAAGCTGCTCAGTAACATCCGTGACTTCCTGCAACGAGACCTCGGACACGATAAACAGCGCCGGGAGATCCTTCATGTACGGCTTGAGGAAGGCGCAGCGCTCGGGCGTTGCCTGGAGCGCCACCCTGGCCTCCAACGGTGCACCGATGACCTTATCGCGGCGCTTGGCCTCCAGGGCGGCCTGAACCATCGCGCGCAGTTCCAGCAAGGTGTCCCACCGGTCCGCGAGAGTTAGATCGCTCCATGCCGGGGTCGCCTCCGGAAACTGGGCCAAGTGTACGCTCCAGGCGTCGGTGCCTGCCGAGCCGTCTTTCGGCAACAGACGCCAGATCTCTTCGGCCGTGAAACTCAGGATCGGCGCCATCAGTTTGGTCATAGCCACCAATATATCGAACAGCACCGTTTGTGAGCCCCGGCGCTGCGGCGAGTCTTTCCGAAAGGTGTACAACCGATCCTTAAGAATATCCAGATAGACCGCGCTCAAATCGACCGAGCAAAAGTTGTTCAAGAGATGAAAGATGGCGTGAAATTCATACTCGTCGTACGCCGACCGTACCTTGGGCACCAATTCGTTCAGCCGTACCAGTGCCCATCGGTCGAGCTCGGGCAGTTGCGCATAGGCCACCCGGTCACGGGCCGGCTCGAAGTCGTAGAGGTTGCTGAGGAGAAACCGGCAGGTATTGCGGATCTTCCGGTACGCCTCGACCAGCTGTCCCAAAATCTCGGGTGAGATGCGCACGTCTTCACGATAATCTTGCGCCGAGACCCACAGTCGTAGAATTTCCGCGCCATGCTGCTTGATCACATCCTGCGGCGCCACGACGTTCCCGGCCGACTTGGACATTTTCTTCCCGGCCCCATCGACGACGAAGCCGTGCGTCAGCACGGCCTTGTACGGCGCACGCCGATCCGTCGTGACGCCGGCCAGCAAGGCGCTATGGAACCACCCGCGGTGTTGATCGGACCCCTCCAGGTACAGATCGGCCGGCCACCACTTCCGCGGCTTCAGCACGGCCGCGAAACTCACACCCGACTCGAACCACACGTCGAGAATATCCTTTTCCTTTTCAAACGCGGTCCCGCCGCACTTGGCACAGGCCGTTCCCGGCGGCAACAGATCCCCTGCCGTGCGCTGAAACCACACGTCGGCGCCAGCCGTCTCCATGAGCGACGCCACATGATCGATAATGCGCGGCTCGGCCATGAGGGCTTTGCAGCCGAGGCAGGTGAACCCAGGGATCGGCACCCCCCACACCCGTTGCCGGGAGAGGCACCAATCCGGACGATTCTCGATCATGCCGTTAATCCGGTCACGTCCATAGGCCGGAATCCATCGGACCCGGCCAATCTCAGCCAACGCCTCTCGCCGCAAGTCGTTGGTGTCCATCGACACGAACCACTGTTCCGTGGCCCGGAAAATCACGGGATTCTTACAGCGCCAGCAATGGGGATAGGAATGGTTCAACGAGGCGTGGCCCAAGAGCCGCCCGTTCGCCTTCAACCGTTCGACGATGTTCGGATTGGCCTTCAGGACGTGCTGCCCCGCGAATTCCGTCACGGCGGCCGTGAATCGGCCGGCGTCATCAACCGGCGCCACAATCTCAAGCCGCTCCCCGACCGATGCGCCGGCATTATGATGGAGGACCAGGATGTAGTCCTCCATACCGTGCCCCGGCGCGATATGGACGCAGCCGGTGCCTTGTTCCAGCGTCACAAAGTCTCCGAGAAGCACGGGAGAGAGACCCGTCGTGAGCGGCCGGAGCAACTCCATCCCCTCAAACCCCGCTGCGCCCTTGCGCACGGCCAAGACCGTCGGCGACTCCAGGCGGCAGGCTTTCGCAGTTGGCTCAAGCAGCTTCTCCGCCACAATCAAGACTTCGTGCCCCACCTGGACAAACGCATAGTCGATCTCGGCGTGCAGACAGACCGCTTGGTTCGCCGGAAGCGTCCACGGCGTCGTGGTCCAAATGACGACGGAAACAGACGTGACACCCGCAGGAATTTTGACCCCGTGAAACCGCTCGGCGACGGTCGAGGGCGACCCGGCGACCGGAAACTTTACATAGACCGACGGTGACACATGATCGTCGTATTCGACTTCCGCCTCGGCCAGCGCGGTCTGGTCGTGTGTGCACCAGAGCACCGGCTTGAGACCTTTGTACACTCCCCCGCGCTCGACGAATGCCCCGAATTCGCGGATGATGGATGCCTCATAGGCCGGCGTGAGCGTGAGATACGGATCGCCCCACTCCCCTAAGACTCCTAACCGTTGAAACTCTTCCCGCTGAATCGCCACATACTTTTCGGCATACTCCCGGCACAGTTTGCGAATCGTGCTGGCGTCCATGCCTTTCTTCTTATCGCCCAACTCCTTCATGACTTGATGTTCGATCGGCAAGCCGTGGCAATCCCACCCGGGGACATAGGGAGCCTGAAAGCCCGACATCGTTTTCGACTTGACGATGATGTCCTTGAGGATCTTATTGAGCGCGTGCCCGATGTGGATTCGCCCATTGGCGTAAGGAGGACCATCGTGCAGCACAAACTGAGGACGGCCGCGGCCGGCCTCCTGAATTTTGGCGTAGAGCTGACGCTCGTACCACCAGGACAGCATGTCGGGTTCCCGTTGAGGCAGATTCGCCTTCATCGGAAAGGGGGTTTGGGGCAGATTCAGGGTGGCCTTATAGTCCATAGCTTCGCTAGCAAATACACGAAGATCCGTGGCGATGTCTACAGGGGTGTGCAGGGAGAAGGAACGCGAAGACGGGAGCGAACCACTCAGCTCAGCGCCATCATGCGGTCGAGCGCGACCTTGGCCCACTGCTTTTCATCGGAGGGAACCACGATGTGATTGACGACGTGCCCGTCGACCAGATTTTCCAACGCCCAGCAGAGATGGGGCGCGTCGATGCGATACATCGTCGCGCACTGGCACACAGTCGAGGACAGGAAGAACACCTGCTTGTCCGCCAGCTCGTGCTTGAGACGATTCACGAGGTTCAACTCGGTTCCCACGGCCCAGAGACTGCCCGCCGGAGCAGAGCGCACCGTCCGGATGATGTATTCCGTCGAACCGACGAGATCGGCTTTGTTGACGACGGCTTCATGACACTCGGGATGCACGATCACCTGGATGCCGGGATATTGTTTTCGGAAGTATTCGACGTGCGCCGGCTGGAACATCTGGTGCACACTGCAATGCCCCTTCCAGAGAATCAACCGCGCCTTGAGAATCGCCTCCACGGTGTTTCCACCGTTGGGTAAGGCCGGGTCCCAGACGATCATTTGGTCCGGCAGCAGCCCCATCTTGTTGCCCGTATTGCGGCCGAGATGTTCATCGGGAAAGAACAGGATCTTCTCGCGGCGCGCCCAACTCCATTCAATAACCGCCCGCGCGTTGGACGAGGTGCAGGTCAACCCGCCGTGCTCGCCGCAGAATGCTTTCAATATCGCCGCCGAATTCACGTACACGACCGGCATAACCGTCTCATCGACGGGCAGGATGCGCCCAAGCGCCTCCCAACATTGTTCGACCTGCTCGATCGCCGCCATGTCGGCCATGGAACAGCCTGCGGCCATGTCGGGCAGGATCACGGTCTGCTGAGACCGGCTCAGCACATCCGCCGTTTCGGCCATGAAGTGCACGCCACAAAAGACGACGTAGGGACGCTCAGCGTATTGCTGCGCATACTTCGCCAACAGGAGCGAATCGCCTCGGAGATCGGCGTGCTCGATGACTTCGTCACGTTGATAGTTGTGCCCGAGAATGAGGACGCGCTCGCCGAGCGTGTGTCGCGCCGTGGTGATCCGCGCCGCCAATTCGTACGGCGCCAGATTCTGGTACTCGGCAATCGGGCGAACCCCGACGGACCCATGACCAGCGTTGGTAGGTTCAGTATTCAGGACCAGTAGAGGAACCGCCATCCAGGCCTCAAGTTGAGGACAATGCTAGTAGAAATTCTACGTCACGGTCCGGCAACAATCAACGACCCCAGAAGCCCTATGCCTGGGAGGTAGGTCCCCTGGCCACCAGATTCGAGAGCCTGGCCCTCTCGGCCAGTCGCCACCTCAGTGAGGCGATCACCATGGACCTCATCTGGCCCTCGCGCGGTTGACACCCCTAAAACCTGAAGTTTATGATGATCGTGACATAGAGCTGGGGGAGCCAGAGGTCGGGATGTGCGCCATCCTGACCAGAGCTGAGAGTCCGGCGAACCGGACGACCCTTGGAACCTGACCTGGATAATGCCAGCGTAGGGAAGCGGTGAGCACGAGCCTTCCGTGAGTGAAGCCGCCCCAATCCTGGCGGCTTTTTTTGTGCCCAGTATTCTCTGTGGACGGCGTTGCGGCCTCGACACGCTAGCAAACTCGTGGAAAGCGATGCTTGCCCTCGGAACACATGACCTCAGAAAAATCACAGACGGAACCATGAAGAAGTCGCAGGATGTTCAAAATGGCCGTCCGGCGAGGCCGCAGCAAGCGCAGGGGCGAGGCGTACGTTTCCGGGTACATCGAGCCCCTAGGCGACGCGGGAACAAAGCTGGCGGACTTTTTCAACATCCTGCACATTGAGGAGGATCGACTCCACCATGACGACACCCTTGCTCCATCCATCCCATACAGGAACGAACGGCAGCACCAAACCCGGCTCGACCTCGGCCATCACGACTGAGCCATTCCCGGCCTCGAAAAAGATTCATGTGACTGGCACACAGCCCGGCGTCCGTGTCCCCATGCGCGAAATTGCCCTCTCCCCCACACAGCGGATGGGCAGTCAGGAGACGATGGCCAACGGCTCGACCACTGTCTACGACACGTCAGGCCCCTACACGGACCCGGCCGTGCCAATCGACATCCGGGAGGGTCTGGCAGCACTTCGCCGCGAATGGGTGCTTGGGCGCGGCGACGTCATGGAGTTGCCTGATCTCACTTCGGAATACGGACGCGCGCGGGCCCGGGATCCACGATTGGCCGATCTCCGCTTTCACCATCTCCGCAAGCCGCTCCGTGCCAAACCTGGAGCGAACGTCACGCAACTGCATTACGCCCGCAAGGGCATCATCACACCGGAAATGGAATTCATCGCCATCCGGGAAAATCAACATCGTGACGGGCTGGTCGGCCTGAGCGCCACCAACGGGAACGGCACCTCGCATGGGGGCGGCGTGGCCCAACACCCGGGACAGGCCTGGGGGGCAAAGATTCCCCGTGTGATCACCCCCGAGTTCGTGCGCGACGAAGTCGCTCGGGGGCGGGCGATCATTCCCTCGAACATCAACCACCCCGAGAGCGAGCCGATGATCATCGGTCGCAATTTCCTGGTGAAGATCAATTCCAACATCGGCAACAGCGCCATCGCGTCGTCGATCGACGAAGAAGTCGAGAAGATGATCTGGTCGATCCGCTGGGGCGCCGACACGGTCATGGACCTCTCGACCGGCAAGAACATCCACGAGACGCGCGAGTGGATCCTGCGCAAGTCGCCGGTGCCCATCGGCACGGTCCCCATTTATCAGGCGCTCGAGAAAGTGGGAGGGAAGCCCGAGGACCTCACGTGGGACTTGTTCCGCGATACGCTGATCGAGCAAGCGGAACAAGGGGTCGACTATTTCACCATCCACGCCGG